>NZ_JAGGJE010000008.1:0-2971 GCF_030466375.1 Pseudidiomarina terrestris | reverse complement strand
GTCACTATTTCGGTAAAGGTTTTCGAACTTATGCAGTTCAAGACAACCCTAAACACCTTCGGTGTTGTATGGTTAAGCCTCACGGGCAATTAGTACGGGTTAGCTCAACGCATTACTACGCTTCCACATCCCGCCTATCAACGTCGTCGTCTTCAACAACCCTTCAGAGCACTTACGTGCTAGTGAGAGCTTATCTTGAGGCTCGCTTCCCGCTTAGATGCTTTCAGCGGTTATCGATTCCGAACATAGCTACCGGGCAGTGCCATTGGCATGACAACCCGAACACCAGAGGTTCGTTCACTCCGGTCCTCTCGTACTAGGAGCAACCCCTCTCAACTCTCAAACGCCCACGGCAGATAGGGACCGAACTGTCTCACGACGTTCTAAACCCAGCTCGCGTACCACTTTAAATGGCGAACAGCCATACCCTTGGGACCGACTACAGCCCCAGGATGTGATGAGCCGACATCGAGGTGCCAAACACCGCCGTCGATATGAACTCTTGGGCGGTATCAGCCTGTTATCCCCGGAGTACCTTTTATCCGTTGAGCGATGGCCCTTCCATTCAGAACCACCGGATCACTATGACCTACTTTCGTACCTGCTCGACGTGTCTGTCTCGCAGTTAAGCTGGCTTGTGCCATTACACTAACCGTACGATGTCCGACCGTACTTAGCCAACCTTCGTGCTCCTCCGTTACTCTTTGGGAGGAGACCGCCCCAGTCAAACTACCCACCAGGCACTGTCCTCACCCCCGATAAGGGGGCTAAGTTAGAACATCAAACATACAAGGGTGGTATTTCAAGGATGGCTCCACACCAACTAGCGCCAGTGCTTCTAAGCCTCCCACCTATCCTACACATGGAGGTTCAATGTTCAGTGCCAAGCTGTAGTAAAGGTTCACGGGGTCTTTCCGTCTAGCCGCGGGTACACCGCATCTTCACGGCGATTTCAATTTCACTGAGTCTCGGGTGGAGACAGCGTGGCCATGGTTACACCATTCGTGCAGGTCGGAACTTACCCGACAAGGAATTTCGCTACCTTAGGACCGTTATAGTTACGGCCGCCGTTTACCGGGGCTTCGATCAAGAGCTTCGCTTACGCTAACCCCATCAATTAACCTTCCGGCACCGGGCAGGTGTCACACCCTATACGTCCACTTTCGTGTTTGCAGAGTGCTGTGTTTTTAATAAACAGTCCCAGCCACCTGGTCACTGCGGCCAGCTCCAGCTCCCCCCGCAAGGGGTTCACTAGCTCTGGCGTACCTTCTCCCGAAGTTACGGTACTATTTTGCCTAGTTCCTTCACCCGAGTTCTCTCAAGCGCCTTAGTATTCTCTACCTGACCACCTGTGTCGGTTTCGGGTACGGTCAATATATACCTGAAGCTTAGAGGCTTTTCCTGGAAGCATGGCATCAACAACTTCGCACCCGTAGGTACTCGTCTCGTATCTCAGTCTTAGCAGCCCGGATTTACCTAAGCCGCCAACCTACATACTTTCACCGGGATTACCAACACCCGGCTTGCCTAGCCTTCTCCGTCCCCCCATCGCAGTATATATCGGTTCAGGAATATTAACCTGATTCCCATCGACTACGCCTCTCGGCCTCGCCTTAGGGGCCGACTTACCCTACCCTGATTAGCATGGGATAGGAAACCTTGGTCTTCCGGCGTGGGAGTTTTTCACTCCCATTATCGTTACTCATGTCAGCATTCGCACTTCTGATACCTCCAGCAGACTTCTCAATCCACCTTCAACGGCTTACAGAACGCTCCCCTACCCCACATACATAGTATGTAGCCGCAGCTTCGGTGCATGGCTTAGCCCCGTTACATCTTCCGCGCAGGCCGACTCGACTAGTGAGCTATTACGCTTTCTTTAAAGGGTGGCTGCTTCTAAGCCAACCTCCTAGCTGTCTGAGCCTTCCCACATCGTTTCCCACTTAGCCATGACTTCGGGACCTTAGCTGGCGGTCTGGGTTGTTTCCCTCTTCACGACGGACGTTAGCACCCGCCGTGTGTCTCCCGGATAGTACTCACTGGTATTCGGAGTTTGCATGGGGTTGGTAAGTCGGGATGACCCCCTAGCCCAAACAGTGCTCTACCCCCAGTGGTATTCGTCCGAGGCGCTACCTAAATAGCTTTCGGGGAGAACCAGCTATCTCCGGGCTTGATTAGCCTTTCACTCCGAGCCACAGGTCATCTCCTAATTTTTCAACATTAGTGAGTTCGGTCCTCCAATTGATGTTACTCAATCTTCAACCTGCCCATGGCTAGATCGCCCGGTTTCGGGTCTATACCTTGCAACTAAGCGCCCAGTTAAGACTCGGTTTCCCTACGGCTCCCCTATGCGGTTAACCTTGCTACAAAATATAAGTCGCTGACCCATTATACAAAAGGTACGCAGTCACACCACGAAGGTGCTCCTACTGCTTGTACGTAGACGGTTTCAGGTTCTATTTCACTCCCCTCGCCGGGGTTCTTTTCGCCTTTCCCTCACGGTACTGGTTCACTATCGGTCAGTTGGGAGTATTTAGCCTTGGAGGATGGTCCCCCCATATTCAGTCAAGATAACACGTGTCCCGACCTACTCGTTTTCACATCCATGGCATCGTCGTGTACGGGACTATCACCCTGTATCGTCGAGCTTTCCAGCTCATTCCACTAACACCATGATTGCTTAAGGGCTAATTCCCGTTCGCTCGCCGCTACTAGGGAAATCTCGGTTGATTTCTTTTCCTCCGGGTACTTAGATGTTTCAGTTCTCCGGGTTCGCTTCCTTAACCTATGAATTCAGTTAAGGATAGTGTGCAAGCACACTGGGTTTCCCCATTCGGAAATCCATGACTCATGCGGCTCTTACTGCCTCATCATGGCTTATCGCAAGTTAGTACGTCCTTCATCGCCTCCAACTGCCTAGGCATCCACCGTCTACGCTTCGTCACTTAACCATACAACCCGAAGATGTTTA
>NZ_JAGGJE010000007.1:0-51107 GCF_030466375.1 Pseudidiomarina terrestris | reverse complement strand
TAGTAATGCGTTGAGCTAACCCGTACTAATTGCCCGTGAGGCTTAACCATACAACACCGAAGGTGTTTAGGGTTGTCTTGAACTGCATAAGTTCGAAAACCTTTACCGAAATAGTGACACGTTGCCAGGTGCAACGTGCGATAAGCAGAGTGGCAGCAAAGCTCTAGTACAATCAGCCAAGTTCATGTTGTTTAACAGTTTATGCCTGGCGGCAATAGCGAAGTGGAGCCACCTGATCCATTCCGAACTCAGTAGTGAAACGCTTCAGCGCCGATGGTAGTGTGGGGCTTCCCCATGTGAGAGTAGGACACCGCCAGGCTTTAATTAAGAAGAAAGCCCTCAGCTAACGCTGGGGGCTTTTTTTATGCCTGTCATTTGGTAGCTAATAATGCTAATCATGCCCTCGTATCAGACAAGAGTTTGATCTCATCTCGACGACTTAGTGGTTATTTCTCAAGGGTGTAAAAGATGTCACCACCTTGGGCGCTGGCACTGGTCATGCTCTCGATGAGCAGCCGTTCTGTAAGCTGGTAGCGGATAAGAAAGGTATTGGTAGTATCCAGTAAACCGATGCCATATTTTACGTACAATTTAGGCGAAAGGTATTTGCCGATATAGAAAGAAGTTTCGCGTGTCGCTGAATCAGAGTCCAGGCCGAACTCATCAAAACCAAAGGTTTCCTGCACGGACTTGCCTAGCGCCTCGGTACCTTTGGCTCCCAACATCAGCAACGCCTGAAGTTCCAAATCGCTTGAGCTTGTTCTGGCTGTCGCCGACTGCATACTTCTCCCGACCAGGAGGTAGGATAGGATCTCGGTGTCAGGCATTGCCGGAGTTGAAAATAAACGGAAATCAGGCTGCACCAGCGTGCCTCCGACCTGCGCTCCGACGCTTACGTTTCGTGCTGTCGCACCACTATTAATATCCCGTTTCACCCGGAGGTTCAGACCGGGATTGCTGATATCCCCACCATTATAGATGAAGGAACCTCGATCGATGACGAGCTCCTGACCATATAAAGTATAAATACCCTCGGTCACGTTGATACTGCCCACCGCAGTAATTGGACGCTGCGGTTGCTCCATGAGTTCCAGGCTGCCCGCAAGTTTGCCTTCGAAACCATAGGCATTAACGCTGACCTTGTCGCTAAGGTTTACTCGCACCGCAGCTTGCACTCGAATTCCACCGTTATTACTCGCTGCAGTAGAAACGCGTTCACCACTTCGGGTGACGACTACATCAGCAGAGCGGCCTACCGCGTTATCAAATTCGGGCGCGGTAATTTGCGCATAGGGCACATCCACCGTACCAGTGATATCAATCAACTGGTCTTTAAAATGGATTCTAAGATCAGGGCTGATATCGACAGTTGCTGTCGGCAATTGCAGGGCTCTAAAGTTTCGCCCCTCAATGGCTAAATAAGCCTCTTGCTCCAGTGGAATGGCAACACCTTCCAGCAAGATCCAGCCTTCAGAACCCGACTTCGCCTGACCTAATATTTCAAGTTCACCCTGAGTCTCTGGATTATCGATTAAAGCGAGGCGTACCTGATTGAAGACCAGATTGGTCTGCGCAAAACCAACAGTTTCCGCGTAGACCTCCATGTCTCCCTGAAGCTGTGGCCTTGTCAGTGTGCCGCCAAGCGATAAGGATGCCGTGGCCTTGCCTCCCTCATAGCGTAGGCCAGGAATAACCCAGTCAAGCATGGCCAAGTCATCTAACTGGAATAATAAAGAGCCTTCCACGTTCTGTTCATTATAAAGATCAGAAATCATGAAGTCGCCGATTAAGCCGCCTTGCTCATCACTCAAGGTACCTGTCAGGTTTGCCTCGATAGCGTCAGCATCACCGCCGGCATCAATCTCCCAACTCTCGAGTGCAGTACTTGTTTCCTGATCTAATGCGAAGAACACCGTGTCTTTGCTTATCAGTGAAGCATTGATACTGATCAGCTTAAAGTTCTCACGCGCTAATTCAGCTTGTGCGTTAAGGGCAACATGCCCCGCAACCCTTTGTGCGACGTCCTGATCACGAAGCCGATTAATAAGCCGTAAGGATAGCTGATCGCCAGTAACCTGAACGGAAAAGCTGTCCGGTGCTGAGCCTAATTCGCTGCAGATAGTCCCTAAATCCCCCTTATCATGCTGAAGGCAAAGCGATTCTGACTCTAACATCCAAAGCCCGTCTTGTTGGCTAAGCTGAAAGCTGGATGACGCATTGGTTGACCAGCTACTGGTGCTTTCGGTATCGACGGATAGTTGCTTAACCAAGAGGTCGAATTCATTTAGCTGGTCGTTAGCAGCCAGTGCAAACTCCAGTTCAAGCCCTCTTAATTCCTGGCTTGCCGCTGGCATGCCAGGAAGCTGCTGTAAAGAATTTAGACTCAGCTCACCTGACACTTGATTGGGGCCGGCAGTCGTACCGTTGAGCTGCAATCGCGACTCACCAAGTTGCAGTACCAGTTGCTCAGCGCTTATCACATCGTTGGTTAGCCGCAATCCGCCTGACAGGTCGATGGCAGTAGATTGTGCTTCGTTCCTTAGCGTTGCAACTCCCTCAGCGATGTCAACGCGAACGGCTAACTCAGGTTTCCACCGGACTTCTGCTGCGGCAGTCAGGTTAAGATCATCGCCGGATACCTTCATGGTTTCTATCGCGAGATGCTCAAGACTACCTGAGCCAATGGTCGTTAACTCGCTACTGAATTGGCGCACAGGCTGCTCTGCTTCCTGAATACGATAGAGAAGCTGGTTGGTGGCAGAAAATTCATAATCAACCGGAGAGCCCTTGACGCTCAAATTCCCATTGGTAATGGTGAGTACATTTTGCTCGAGATTACTAAGCAGTGGTTGTAAAGAAAGGGCCTGATAGCTCAGGTCCACGTTAAACACACTCTTTATATAATCGCGGGAAAAGTTATTGTGTTGCCATTGGCCGTTTAGAGTTAACTCGCCGCTATCAGGGCCTATATCCGTAAGTCTAAGGTTATCCACCTCGATGGTGCTAGTGCTGATGTCAAGCTTACTCGACAGTTGGCTACCCGGATTAATAAACTGATGCAGCTGGGGCGAAGCATCCTCGATCAGGCCACCGACTACTCGTATGGGAAGCTTATTCAGGCGCAGCTGGGCGGACCAATTCAAATCCGTAAGAGGCTCAGATACTGTCGCACTGAGATGCTGAGTTGGGGTGTTTTCAGCCTGAAACTGACTCACAATTTGTAGCGGTTCACCGTCAAGTGCACCCTTGACGTTTAGCGAGCCGGAAATACTGTCGATAGCAAGCTTCTCGCCGGCAAAAGTATCCTGCTTAAACTTCCACTGGTACCCGGCATCGATAGAAAGGGGATAATCCTCTGCGGTAGTTAATGCGGCTGAGCCACGCACAAAAGATTCGCCCCGGGCAATCTCTAGCTCTCGGATAGTCAGCTCGCCGCTCAACCAGCGCACTTGGGCGTTGATTTGGCTGACTAACAGTTGCGGCGCGTTGGCGTTGGCAGCAATTAGCCAGGCTTTATCCAGAGCTAACCGGTTGACTTTGACGCTAATAGGGAAGCGTAAATCGGGTAATACAAGCGGTGCAGAAGTAGCTGTTGCTGCCGAGGGCTTTTGGCTGATGCGGAGTTCACCTAGCTGCAACTCATCGATGATAAGCTGTTGATCAAGCAAGGACAGTGGCGTCCAGCTTACACCGATGGATTCTACTTCCAGAAGCATGCCGTCGTTCTCAAGACGGACGCCCCGGAGCGTTAAATTATCAAGCAGGCGACCTTCAAATTGTTCGTAGCTTACCTCGGTAGTGGTTTCTCCAAACACGTAATTAAGAGCTAGTTTGGTGGTCCACTGCGAGCCGGGTGTGGTGCCTACAAGAATAAGCACGCCAGCCGGCACAATAACAAACAGTGCAACAATGGTAATTGCCAGACCTTTCAGCCACTTCATAAATCAGGTCCTATGGTTAAATGCAAACGCCAGGGGCGCCCCGGTTCGTCTATCGCTTGTGCGATATCCAGGCGAACCGGACCAATAGGTGATAGCCAGCGGCCGCCAATGCCGATGGTCTGACGCCAGGGCATCGACCATTCCATGCCCGTATTACCAAAGTCGGAAAACAGTGCGATTCTCCACTTAGGTGCAACCAGGTAGTCCACTTCTGCGCTGGCCACGCCAAGATACTGGCCCCCGGTGATAACGCCCTCAGCATTGGCCGGCCCTAATTGCTGATAGGCGTAGCCACGGACGCTATGATCGCCGCCGGCAAAGAACCGTAATGAGGGTGACAGTCGCTCGAAGTCCGATGTTGCAATGGCCCCAACTTCTCCGCGAGCTAAAAATCGCCATTTCTCATTAAAGGAGTACACCGCTTTTCCACTAAGTGTCAGGGAGAGGAAGGTTGCATCTGAAAGTACAGCGTTACTGGCTCCCTGGAGCCGAGCGCTGACGCGATAGCCTTGATCCACCAGATTGCGATTTTCGGCATCGGTTTCAGAGGAAACCAGGCTGAACTCAGCGCTGGGAACTAAAAAGTTTGAAGTTTGCCGTTCACCAGTACCAAAGCGGAAATCTTCCCGTTGATAGCCAAGCTCGAAGGTACGTTGCCAATTGTCGTAGTGACGGTTATCACGGACACTCGCGCGGTAAAGTGTGGAGTCGATATCTTCGTACCTTCTATCAAGAATCTCACCGGTAATACTGTACTGATCGCGGGCCGGATTCTCACCGGGAATAATGTAATCCACGAAGCCGGTATTCTGTACTTCCGAGAGTCGAACAATGCTATTCAAGCGGTGGCCCCGGTCATTCACCCAACGTCGGTTGAAGCCAAGTGTGAGCCGCGCGCCCGTGTCGGTACCGTAACCGGGCCCTATTTGATATTGATCACGCTTATTCGGGGTAACCCTGACCGAAATCGGGACCTGCTCGTCGGTAGCTTCGTTCCAGAGCGGGGCGACTTCAACATTCTCAAAATAATCAGAGCCGGCCAGAGCAACCTGCAGATCCAGTAAATCACGAGTATGGAAGCTATCGCCTTCGGAAAACTGAAAGTAGCGCATTAAGAAATCGCTGTTGAGATGGTTACAGCAAATGGACACATCGCCAAAACGATAACGTGGGCCGCTGTCAAAATGTAAGGTGATGATTGCGCTTTTCTCGTTAAGCTCGACCTTTAGGGTTTGCTCGGTAAAGCGTGCGTCATAATAACCACGTTCGGCGGCGGCGCTGCGTAATAAACTTTTACTGCGCTCGTACTGGCTGTGCTGCAACACCTCACCTTCGGTAATCGGGAGCTCATTGCGAACACGTCGAAAAGCGGGGTCTTGCGCTGCGGCGCCGCTGAGCTCGAAATCAATCTCACCGATCACCGTGGGGGGCCCTAGTACAATAGAATAACGTACATAAGTTTGTTCTGGCCCGGTGGTGATGTCGTGGTTGACCTCAGAGTGATAATAACCGAAGGGCTCTAAAGCTTGACGGATAGAGGTATCGCCGCGGCGGGCAAGGTAACGCAACCGGAATGATGCCGGTGTTTGCTTACCGTTAAACTGAAGCAACTCGAGATAGCTGCGAACGTTGTTCGCAAGCTCTCCCTCAACGCCTTCAAAGGTCACCTTTAAAGTCGTTGAGTCTCGTTGTGACTGCTGAGCGGCTAAAGGTTGCCAGACCCAGCAACTGGCCAATACAACCAGCAGCCAGCCCAATCGGCCTATCGTCATCCTTTCCCACCTTAATCCATGTTTAAAACTAATATTAGTTCGAGTATATCAAAGCAATCCAGATAAATCGGTGAAAAAAACCGCAAGCGGTTAGTAAAGTTAGATAAAAGACTTGCCAGCCTGCAAGTGGACAGTATAATTCGGGGTCTGTATTGCAGGGGTGTAGTTCCAATTGGTAGAACAGCGGTCTCCAAAACCGACGGTTGGGGGTTCGAATCCCTCCACCCCTGCCACTTCCAAGTTTGTCCGAAATTGATTAAGCTGGTCTTCATGAACGAAGCATCCACATCATCATCAGAAGCAGATTTTCCACTCTGGACAAAAGCTCAGTGTGAAGCTCTGGCGGCATTAAATATTCCTGTTTGGCAGCCCAAAGCAGCACCGGCTGTTGCAGATAAGAACAGTTCTTCCTATTTCTATAAGCTCAAAAACTGGTTACTGATATCAACCGAGCCTCTTCCCGTGCAGCTTCCTACTTGGCTGCAGGACGTTTTCCGGACGCTCGCACCCACTGTTGAACAACGCCCAACAGAAGTCTCGGCATCGACAGTCGAGCATAGTGCGGATCTGTTGCAGCTGAATCTTCCAGAGACCCTGAATGCGGAATTAAGCGCCACCCAAAAGCGTGACTTATGGACCCGTATTTCGGCCCTTCATGATTAAACCGCTCACTTGCTATCAACCTGAACTCTTCACAATCGAGCAGCTAAGTCACGTGCATCCCTGGACAGAGTCTATGCTGCGCGATAGCTTCACTGAAAATTATGAGGTTTATGGGTGGTTCGATGGGGAAGAATGCTTAAGAGGCTTTTATATTCTGCAGAGGGTTCATGACGAAATCACCTTGATGGACATCGCGGTGCATCCTGATGCTCAGGGACAGGGCATTGGTGGCCGGCTGATTCAGCATCTGCAGACGCTAGCATCCAATAGACAGGCAATACTCTGGTTAGAGGTTCGTGCGTCGAATCAAACCGCGCTGGGGTTGTATGCACGAAGCGGATTCACCATTGCAGGAAGGCGAAAAAATTACTACCCACTTAACGGTGGTCGCGAGGATGCCATTCTTATGAACTGGCAATCTGGAGCGTGACCGCCGTTAGTAATCCGGACAGAACTTGGTCTTAAGTAATTGCATGAATTTCAATGTGTCCTGGTCTTTTATAGAGTAATAAATGGTTTGCGCCTCTTTACGAAACTTAACCAGTTCTTGCTGACGCAACACAGCCAGGTGTTGGGAAAACGCCGACGCACTTAACGGGAAATGACGGTTGAGCTCACCAACACTTTGCTCGCCACTGGCAAGGTGGCAAAGAATTTGAAGTCGGTGTTCATTGGCAATGGAACGTAAAAAGGTAGCGGCATTTTGCGCTTCATCTTGTTGCATTTCTTCAATGGTTTGCGTTGTCATTAATGCGTCCTGTTTCCTATTTCGCTAGCTCTCGCTCAGTTTTTAAATCAAAAAGCTTACGTAAAGCAATACTTGCAGGGCAAAAACCTGTAAATGATTGTTGAAACAGGTTAGCGCCGATAAATACGGTCAACCAAACAAAATTTGGGTGAACCCATACAGTTAAAGCGACCGATAAGAGTATCATAAAGCCGGCGAAAGCTGTTAATGCACGTTCAACGCTCATAGGGAATCCTTTTAAGAGCAATCTAATTTAGAGTTATCTAAAATATATATCGGCCGCTACGATTTGTCCACTTTTCTGTGCGCTATGGCAGATTACACTCCTCTGCTGGTGGCGTCTCGACTTGGCTTAAAGGGGGCAAAAGAGTAAGCTATCCTGCCATAGAACAAGAATGCAACAGTATGACTAAGCAAACGGAACAGGTCGAAGTACTTCGACAACATGCAAAGCAAGCCAGTGAAAAGGCTTACGCTCCTTACAGTAACTTTCCCGTGGGCGCTGCTATTATGATGCGTAATGGTGATGTCATCCGCGGCTGTAATGTAGAGAACGTCTCCTATGGTTTATCCAACTGTGCTGAGCGTACAGCGATCTTCAGTGCCCTTGCTCAGGGTTATCAAGCCTCCGACATGGAAACTGTGGTGATCTACACTCCTGGCGAGAAAGCTTATGCGCCTTGTGGAGCCTGTCGCCAGGTGCTAGCAGAGTTCCTGAGTGGCGACACGCAGGTCTCCTCGACAAGTGAACGGCAATTCCGGCAGTGGCGCGTTGCTGATCTGCTGCCAGAGGCGTTTGAATTTGACAGTGGTGCTTATCGGAACAAAGTTTGATGATTGATTTAACAACAGCAGCCAAAATGGCAATCCAACTCATGGATTTAACCTCTTTAAATCTTCAGGACACCCCTGAGGATATTCGTAAGCTTTGCGAAAGCGCAAAGACGCCTTATGGAAGTCCGGCCGCACTTTGCGTTTATCCAGAACACGTGGTCTGGGCCAGGTATCAGTGTCAGCAGCTAGGCTTAAAGACCGTAAAAATTGCTACAGTGACCAATTTCCCCGGGGGGTATGATGCAGCCGAACGAGCCGCGGATGAGACCGAGCGAGCTGTGTTTGCCGGTGCTGACGAAGTCGATGTGGTGTTTCCTTATCAGCAGTATCTTGCGGGTAACGAAAAGCTTGCCCGCGAGTTAATCCAGAGCTGTAAAGCGCGCTGTGGCCAGCGGGCTACTTTAAAGGTGATCCTTGAAACCGGTGTGTTGCAGCAACCCAGTGTCATTCGCTCGGCCAGTCTGCTGGCCATCGAAGCCGGCGCTGATTTTATAAAAACGTCCACTGGCAAAGTTGTCGTCAACGCCACTCTGGAAGCTGCGCGTGAAATGTTAACGGCCATCGCCGACACCGGTGGGCATTGCGGATTTAAAGCCGCAGGAGGGGTGCGCACCGCGGCCGACGCGCAAAGTTATTTGCAGCTCGCAGAGGACATTGTCGGGCGTGATTTCCTCGCGCCTGCCACCTTCAGATTTGGTGCCAGTGGACTACTGGTGAACCTGCAGTCTATGCTTGATGGTACGACGTCGAGCAATCAATCAGGGACGAGTTATTAATGTTTTTACCGCAAGAAATTATTCGCAAGAAGCGCGATGGCATTGCCCTTAGTCAGGCGGAAATTGAGTTTTTCGTACGTGGCTTAACCGACCTGTCGATTTCCGAAAGCCAAATCTCGGCGTTTGCCATGGCGGTTTTTTTTCAGGGCATGAGCATGGCAGAGCGGGTGTTCTTAACCACCGCGATGCGCGACTCCGGTCAGGTTCTGCAATGGCAGGACGCAGGCCTTAACGGACCGGTACTGGACAAGCATTCTACTGGCGGTGTCGGCGATGTCGTCAGTTTGATGCTGGGACCTATTATCGCCGCATGCGGTGGTTATGTGCCAATGATCTCAGGTCGCGGCCTGGGGCACACTGGCGGTACTTTGGATAAAATGAGTGCGATCCCAAATTACCAGGCATTGCCAAGTGATCAAAAATTCCGGGAGGTGGTGCAAGAGGTGGGCGTGGCGATCATTGGCCAGACCGGTAGCCTGGCTCCAGCGGATAAGCGCTTTTATGCGACCCGTGATGTCACAGCCACTGTAGAGTCGATACCTTTGATCACGGCCTCTATTTTGTCGAAAAAACTTGCCGCCGGGCTTGATGGACTGGTGCTCGATGTCAAAGCTGGCAACGGTGCAATTATGCCCACCGTAAGTGCGGCGCAGGAGCTGGCAAACAGTTTGGTGCAAGTGTCGCAGGGCGCGGGCCTGGCCACCAGTGCCCTGATCACCGATATGAATCAGGTACTGTCTCACTCAGCAGGTAATGCTGTTGAAGTACGGGAAGCCATTCGCTACTTAACAGGCGATCTACGTGCGCCCCAGCTGCACCAGGTGACGGTTGCTCTTGCCGCTGAAATGCTTCTATTAGGTGGCCTTGCACAAACCACAGTGGCTGCAGAAAAAAAAGTCGAGACGGTACTCGCCAATGGCGCTGCCGCAGAGAAATTTGCGCAAATGGTGTCTGCATTGGGCGGGCCGCATGACATGCTTGAAAATTACCAGACGCATTTGCCTTTAGCGGCAGTATCAGCGCCGGTCTATGCGACCCCTGAACAACGTGCTGCGGGCAATATTGTCAGCCATATTGATACTCGTCAGGTCGGTATGGCGGTCGTCGCACTCGGTGGTGGACGCCGTCGCAGCGAAGATGAGCTCGATTATAGTGTGGGCCTGGATGAGGTTATTGGACTCGGGACAGAGATCGATGAGCAGACCCCGTTGGCAAGAATTTACGCAGCTGACCAGAATAGCTGGGAAGAGGCTGCAGAGACCGTCCGTGAGGCCTTCACTTTTGCAGATAAAGTTAAGCAGTTGCCGCCAGCAGTATATGAACGCATAGGAGACTCGTGAGATGACGCGTGCAGTGGTGATGGTTCTTGATTCGTTTGGTGTCGGCGCGGCAGATGATGCAGAGAAATTTAACGATGAAGGTGCCGACACCTTTGGTCACATCGCTGAGCTTTGTGCAGCAGGTGCTGCTGAAGAAGGACGCAGTGGGCCTCTCCACGTTCCCAATTTAGTTCGCCTGGGACTGGCCGAAGTTAGTCACGGAGCAACCGGGCGCTACCCGGATGGCATCGAGCCCGATGCTAATTGCCTGGGCCGCCACGGCTGGGCACAGGAGCTCTCGTCTGGCAAAGATACACCATCAGGGCATTGGGAGATGGCCGGCGTTCCAGTGCTGTTTGACTGGGGCTACTTTGTCGAAAAACAGGACTCATTCCCGCAAGATCTGCTTCAGCGTATGGTCAGCAACATGGAGTTACCCGGTTATCTTGGTAACTGTCATGCCTCAGGAACGGAAATTATTAAAGAGTTGGGTGCTGAACATTGCGTTTCTGGCAAACCTATCGTCTATACCTCAGCGGACTCCGTATTTCAGATCGCCTGTCATGAAGAGACCTTTGGCTTAGAGCGACTGTACCGCTTGTGTGAGTGTGTGCGCGAGTTACTCGAACCCTATAACATTGGCCGGGTCATCGCTCGCCCCTTTGCCGGTAATGCTGAGCAAGGCTTCTTCCGCACAGCGAATCGCCGTGATTATGCCGTTCCGCCGCCTGCACCGACGGTTCTCGACAAGCTAAAAGATGCGGGCGGACAGGTGATCAGTATTGGCAAAATAGCGGATATTTTCGCGCAGCAGGGCATCACTGAAGCACACAAAGCTGATGGTTTAGAAGCGCTGGTTGCCAAGACCATTGAAGTACTCGGCAGCGCGCCGCAACGTAGCCTTATTTTCACTAACCTGGTCGACTTTGACACCCTTTATGGCCATCGCCGTGATGTCGCTGGCTACGCCCGGGCCCTGGAGACCTTTGATGCACTGTTGCCGAAGATTCTGGCGGCACTGGACGAAGATGATGTGCTGATCCTGACTGCGGACCATGGTTGTGACCCAACCTGGCACGGAACCGAGCATACCCGTGAGTTTGTTCCGGTGCTCATCTACGGTAAGAACTTACCTGCTGTTAATTTAGGCAAACGAGAAACCTTTGCTGACATAGGTCAAAGTATTGCTGAGCTGCTCGAGCTTGACGCTATGGATTATGGTACTTCTATGCTTCCCCATAAATTCTGAGGCAAGGACGAACATTTTGACAACCCCTCATATCAGTGCCCCGAGCGATGCTTTTGCTGCGACCTGTCTATTACCTGGCGATCCTTTACGGGCCAAGTTCATCGCCGAAACCTTTCTTGAAGACGTCACCTGCGTTACCAGCGTCAGGAATATGTTAGGGTTTACCGGACACTATAAGGGACAGCCCATTTCAGTTATGGGTACCGGCATGGGGATGCCATCTTGTGTGCTATACAGTACTGAGTTGATGGAGTCTTTCGGGGTGAAGCGGCTGGTTCGGGTCGGTAGTTGTGGCGCGATTCATGAGTCGTTGAAACTGAATGATGTCATTGTCGCCCATAGTGCCAGTACCGACTCAAACATGAATCGCAGGCAGTTTGCCGGAATGGACTACAGCTCGGCAGCGTCACCAAGGTTACTGCAAAAGCTCCTTAACTATGTCGATACTCAGGCATTACCTGTTGCGGTAGGCTCAGTTTTTTCGACGGACCATTTTTATGGCTCTGCACCTGAGCAACTAAAGACGCTGCAGCAGATGGGAATTCTTGCTGTTGAGATGGAGTCAGCGGGATTATATGCTGCGGCAGCTCGTCATCGGGCTCAGGCGTTAACCGTACTGACTGTCTCGGATAACCTCATCCATCAGACCCAGCTCACGCCACAAGAACGTGAGGCTGGTTTCTCGACAATGATTGAAATTACTTTAAATGCGCTGGTGGGCTGACCCACCAGCGCTGCATCGTCTTAGTTACCGATACGTTGTAACAACTGACTTAAATCACGAGCCAGCTCCGCACGCGTAACCACCTGTTGTGGACCAAACGACGCGCTTAGTTGTGGCGTCAGATCAAAGGCGCCTTGTTCGACATCTAACTCGACTTGGGCGAGGCCTAAATTGAGTGCAAGTTGAACATGTCCGCGCTTGTCGGCAGGGATTGTGAAGCTATCTTCAAGCTCGATAATTTGGTCGAAGCGAGTGACCTGAATCGGTTGCTCCGGATCAAAGCTTGCAGCAAGTTCTTCCAGGCCTAATGCTTGTACCAGCGCGAAAGCCACCTCGACGCGTGAGACGTTGTCTCCGGCACCAAACCATTGTGCTGAGTTGGCCTCAACCAGTGCTGCTGTGGAATCTGCTCCGCCGAGTAAAGCTGCATTGGTTGCACTGGCGGCGTTGGCAAAGGCTGCACTGGTGCCGAAGGTGTCAACATAGTGTTGCGTTGCGCCTTGCTGCGACTGTCGCAGCAGACCGCTTAGCGACAACGCATCAGCAAACTCAAGCTTGCTCAGCGGCGCATCAGGAGAGAAACCGCCTGAACGAGCGTCCATCAGACGCTCATTGATCGCCAATTCGATAAACGCGCGGGCAGGATGATTAAATGTGTCATCGATACCTTCAATACCTGCTGATTCAACGGTGCGGATGGAAACTTCGGTGGGTACCGGCAGACCAATACCGTTGGTCACGCCTAATGGATCGAGTGATAAACCGCTGACTGAACCAATACCGCGCGCGTAAACCTTCCAGGTACCCGCCATAGCTGGTGCCGATACACCTACTGAGGAACCAAGCACAGGAAGTCCGATGCCTGAACCGTATTGATTACCTTGCGGGTCTTCAAGCACAAAGGCGGTGCCCGATTCAATTTGCGCACTGGCAAGTACCAGCGTAGCTTTTTCATCGACAACGAAGGTTTCTGAAGCGGTGGTACCGACTGGAAAGTACTCGACAGTACGCGTGAAACTATCGCCTTCGGAGAGTTCAGTATTGGCATTGAACGAACGATTTTGTTTGACGGTATCACCGAAACTTTCAGATCCGGCGACTGCTGCTTTTACCGCGGCATGAGCATTGATATAACCTGCTCCAGCTTCCCACGAATCGCGGCCTGGCATGACTGTGGCGGTATCCTGAATAATACTTTTCACCTGCTGCCATTGCAGGTTCGGATTCGCTTCGAGTATTAATGCAACAACACCAGAAACATGAGGTGCAGCCATGGAGGTACCACTTGAAATGGTATAGTACGCCAACTGCTCTGGTGGAATCTCTTCAGCGTCTTGCTGCGCACTTAAGCCGCCTAAGCTCGACAGTGATGCGCGCGCGGAGATGATATCAACGCCAGGTGCAGTAATGGTAGGACGGTCTTCCCAGGTATAGGTTTCCCCATCTACTTCCACTTGTCCGGATTTGCCATCGACACCGCGCGAACTAAAGTCCGCAAGTTTACCGCTTTTGTCGCCGGCAGCGACGGTAATGACCCAAGGTGCTTTTTTGAAGTTACCAGTGATGGTTGACTCACCAGGACCGGAGTTACCAGCAGAAAATACGGTGATGACACCATTATCGGCGAGCTTCTTGGTGGCGACATTGGTTGGATCGTCAGGATTAAAGTCAGTGCCGACATCGCCCGTGTTGCCAAAGGAGTTCGAAATCACGCGGATATTGTAGGTAAACTGATTATGCAGGGCGTAGTCAAAGCCACCAAGGGTATCTAGAATGAATAGTCCTGCACCAGAGCCGTAGCCAATCAGTGAAGCGCCTGGCGCAACACCGGTATGCTCGCCGTTGCTCATACTACCACTGCCGCCAACGGTGCCGGCGACATGAGTTCCATGACCGCCAAGGATGTCGGTATTGGCGACGTTTTCCTGATAGGTGATGGGTAGCATTCCGCTTAAGCTGTTCAGGTTAACCTGCGCAAGGACATTCTGAACAACGTGCTGTGGGTACATCAAATCACCGTGCGTACCGTCTACGCCAGAATCGTTAATGACGACACCAATGCCGCGCCCAGAAAATGGAATGCCGTTGTTGCGTAAACTTGTGTCGGCACGAAGATTCTGCACGCCGGTGATAGCTGTTGCATCGCCGTTTTCAAGTGAAAGCGGGTCGTTGTGCCAGACCGAACGAACATCTTCACGTTGGTAGATGGTCTCAATTTGCGCACGAGTGGCTAACACGCCTGCCATGGGTAACTCTTTGAGTACCACACCGTTCAGACCAAGTTGCTCGAGAAACGCAACCTGACTTGCTGAGGGGGCTTCGGATTGTTCAAAGGTAACAATGACCGCGTGTAAAGTGGCGTCATCCGCCTGATTAATGATAGTGCGCAAATCAGGATCGAAGGTTTTTGCGATGCCAGCGCTGGTCGATAGCGACACGGCAAGCGCCAGAGTAAGACTAGAAAGTTTAGTTTTATTTAGCATGGTTATAGTCCTGTAGTGGTTGATTAAATTTGCTCCTTCAGACTGGCATGCTCGAGTGGCATAAGAATATAGGGGTAATCCCCCCATTTTTAAGTGTTAACGAAGGTGGTGACTGGAGTTTTAGGGTTGGATCAGCGACAATGCGCGGGTTAGCTCAGAAGGATAGAATTGATGTCGCAATCTGCAATCGCAAAAGAAGTGGCTAAACGCCGAACCTTTGCCATTATCTCGCATCCGGATGCGGGTAAAACTACCATTACCGAAAAAGTCTTACTACACGGACAACGCCTGCAGAAGGCAGGTACCGTAAAGGGCAAGAAATCAGGCCAGCACGCCAAATCGGATTGGATGGAAATGGAAAAAGAGCGGGGAATCTCCGTGACGACCTCTGTCATGCAGTTTCCTTACCGTGAGGCGTTGGTGAACCTGCTGGATACCCCAGGTCACGAAGACTTTTCCGAGGATACCTACCGTACTCTAACGGCGGTGGATTCGTGTCTGATGGTGATTGATGGCGCCAAAGGTGTCGAGGATCGCACCATTAAGCTGATGGAAGTCACCCGTTTGCGCGATACGCCCATCATTACCTTTATGAATAAACTGGACCGCGATATTCGCGATCCCCTTGAGCTGCTCGATGAAGTTGAAAGCGTACTGAATATCATGTGCGCGCCGATCACCTGGCCGATTGGCTCAGGCAAAGGCTTCAAGGGTGTCTATCACTTACTCGATGACGAAGTCATTTTGTACAAAACCGGGCAGGGACACCGCATCCAGGAACGAGAAGTCATAAAAGGTCTGGATAACCCGGAATTGGATAAACGCCTCGGCGAATACGCTGCCGAGTTGCGTGAGCAAATTGAGCTGGTACAGGGCGCTTCAAATGATTTTGATCTGGAAATGTTTTTAGCCGGTGAGTTGACGCCTGTCTATTTTGGTACAGCCTTAGGTAATTTTGGTGTCGATCACATGCTTGATGGCCTGGTGCAGTGGGCGCCGAAGCCGCTGGCGCGGGAAACCGATACCGGCGAGGCTGTTCCTGCGGCACGTCCGGAGTTTTCCGGTTTTGTCTTTAAGATCCAGGCGAACATGGACCCACGTCACCGTGACCGTGTGGCCTTTATGCGGATCGTCTCAGGCAAGTACGAGAAGGGCATGAAAATGCATCAGGTACGACTTGGCAAAGATGTGCGCATTGCTGATGCTCTAACCTTTCTTGCCGGAGATCGGGAGCATGTTGAAGAGGCTTATCCGGGGGATATCATTGGCTTACATAACCACGGTACGATTCAAATCGGCGACACCTTTACCGGCGGCGAGAAATTTAAGTTCAGCGGAATTCCAAACTTTGCGCCGGAACTGTTCCGCCGCATCCGCTTAAAAGATCCGCTGAAACAGAAACAGCTCCTGAAAGGCTTAGTGCAGCTTTCTGAAGAAGGCGCGGTGCAGGTTTTCCGACCTTTGTCGAACAACGATTTGATCGTCGGTGCTGTAGGTGTACTGCAGTTCGATGTGGTTGTGCACCGCCTCAGATCTGAATACAACGTTGATGCAGTGTATGAAAATATTAATGTGGCAACGGCACGCTGGGTAACGTCTGACAGCGAACGCAAACTCGACGAATTCCGGCGTAAGGCTGAGGCTAATCTGGCGCTGGATGGCGGGGATAATCTGACCTACATCGCACCGACCATGGTAAATTTAAACTTGGCAACGGAACGTTACCCGGATATCGACTTCCACCATACGCGGGAACATTAACCAGCGAAGGACATTATGGCGTACAACCTCTTCGACACGCACTGTCATTTAGATTTTGAGGTCTTTGACGAAGACCGCGAAGAGGTTGTCAAACGCGCCTATGAGCAGGGCGTACGCTCAATATTTATCCCCGGCACTTGCCGCGACACGCCACGCGTTCGACCGCAGACGATGGCCGGTGTCCAGCTCTTCTATGCCGTCGGTTTACATCCCTACTTTATCGCTGACCACAACAACGAAGATCTCGACTGGGTCGAGCAGCAGTTGCAGGAACACGCTGGGTATTGGGTCGGTGAAATTGGTCTGGATCGAACCTGTCCCGACTGGGACCAGCAGTGCGACCTGTTCGTGCAGCAGGTCGAGCTGGCCGTTAAGTACCAGCGCCCCGTGATCCTCCACCACCGTAAGTCACAAAGTGATTTACTGCACTATTTAAAGCCCTATCTGGATGACTTACCGGATCAAAAAGGTATTTTGCACGCGTTCAGCGGCAGCCCTGAGCAAGCCCAGGATTGGATTAGTAAAGGCTTTAAATTAGGTGTTGGCGGCACCATCACCTACTCGCGAGCGAAGAAAACCCGAGCCGCGTTAAAAGACAGTCCGCTGGATGCGCTGGTGCTTGAAACCGACGCTCCGGATATGCCTGTCTGCGGTTATCAGGGGGAGCGCAACGAGCCCTGCCATGTTGCTGACGTGATAGCGTCACTGGCTGAGCTGCGCGATGAGGATAAAGATGTTATTGCGCGACAGCTTTGGCAAACAAGCTGTGAGCTTATTCCTTTAGACGCAGACGACGATAACGCCACTTGTTGAAGGTGAGTGTGATAAGTACACCGGCCAGGACCGCAAACAGCAGCAGGAACTGACCGTAATAGCTGAGGTATTGATGAACCGACAGCGGTTCAGCGAGCAGCATCGGTTGATTGATGCCAATGTGCAGATAGCCATGAACAAGCTTTTCTTCGCGGACTTCTTCAACCAGCACAAAGGCATTGTGTGTCGACTCGGGTTGCGGGACACTGCTTGCTTCTGCCCGCACCATAGGCCGGCCATAGCTATCATAAACAGCGCTGTAATCAATCAACGGATGCCGGGTCAGGTTGTCGACCAGATTTTGTAGCTTGGTCTGATCATTTTCGATGAGCCAGTAACGCGCCTCATTTGCAGCTTGAGTTGCAGTAAGCTCGATAAGTTGCTGGCTATGTGACTGCAACTCCGCCAAACTCGTTTCTTGCATCGTCCCCCAGAGGTTCTCGATCAAGACAATGAGCAGCACTGCGGCAAGCAGGCGGCGGCCGCGACGATAGACAAGCTTGATGATATTGATAACATGTTGTGCTGTTGTCATAACAAAACTATACGCTGAGCAACCCTGGAAGAGCAACAAAAATGGTCGACATTGACGCCCCCGGCATCGTTTTATTTGATATGGATTCTACACTCATCACGATTGAGTGTATCGATGAACTTGCCGCATTAGTGGGAAAAAAACAGCAGGTCAGTGCAGTGACTGAAGCTGCGATGCGGGGTGAGCTTGATTTTGCCGAAAGCTTGCGGGCCCGGGTGAAGTTACTGGCAGGGGTGCATGAGCGGCAGTTACAGCAATTACTTGAGCCGATTCCGTTTTCCGTCGGCGCGCAAGCTTTAATTGCCTGGTTCCAGCAGCGAGGCTGGCGCACTGCACTGGTTTCTGGCGGCTTCACCTGGTTCAGCGGACAAGTGGCTGAAGCGCTCAAGCTTGATGCTCATAAAGCGAATCAGCTGCAATGGCAGCAACACTGTCTGACTGGTACTGTGGCTGAGCCGATTGTCGATGGTCAGAGTAAAGCCGATTATTTGCATACGCTGGCGCAACGCTGGCAGCTGCCTATGAGTAATACCATTGCTGTTGGCGACGGTGCGAACGATAAAGCCATGTTGCAGGCTGCTGGCCTCGGCATAGCTTATTGCGCAAAGCCAGCCTTGCAAGAGGTGGCCGACTGGTGCATCCAGGAGCCTGACCTGATGCAGCTGGCGAACTATCTGGAAACAATGAAATCACGTACGAGCGAGACCCATTAGAATGGCAAAGGCAAAAACAGCATACGTATGCAATGAATGTGGCGCGGATTTCGTGCGTTGGCTGGGCCAATGCACAGAATGTAAAGCATGGAATTCACTGACTGAAGTTCGCTTAGCCAGTGCTAAGACGGTGAGCGTCGAGCGTCGTGGCTTTGCCGGTTCAACGCAGGCGCAAGTGCAAACCTTAGGTGAAGTCGATTTACAGGATTTACCACGCTTTAGCAGCACCTACAAAGAATTTGACCGGGTTCTGGGCGGTGGTATTGTGCCAGGTTCGGCGATCTTAATTGGCGGCTCGCCTGGTGCCGGTAAGAGTACGCTGTTGTTGCAGACGATGTGCCAGCTGGCGGCGCAGATGCAAACTCTGTACGTCACCGGTGAGGAATCATTGCAGCAAGTCGCATTGCGGGCTCAGCGCTTAGGGTTGCCGACCGATCGCTTGCGAATGCTTGCAGAAACTTCGGTGGAGACCATTTGTGATCTGGCTGACAAGGAACAGCCCAGAGTCATGGTCATCGACTCTATTCAGGTGATGCATCTTGCCGATATTCAGTCAGCTCCTGGCAGCGTCGCACAGGTGCGGGAATCGGCTGCCTACCTGACGCGGTATGCCAAACAAAAAGGTGTTGCCATCATTATGGTGGGACATGTGACCAAAGACGGCTCTCTGGCCGGTCCTAAAGTGCTTGAGCACTGTATCGATGCCTCGATTCTACTTGAAGGAACTGCCGACTCACGCTTTCGAACCCTACGCGGCAATAAAAATCGCTTTGGTCCGGCCAATGAACTGGGCGTCTTTGCCATGACGGGTCAGGGGCTAAAAGAGGTTAGCAACCCGTCCGCGATCTTTTTGCAACGCGGTGAGGAGCATGGCAACGGCTCCGTGGTGATGGTGATTTGGGAAGGAACACGACCGCTACTGGTTGAGCTGCAAGCTCTTGTTGATGCCAGCCAGCTGGCGAATCCACGGCGCGTTGCGGTAGGTACTGAAGCCACCCGGTTAGCGATGTTGCTGGCGGTACTGCATCGCCATGGTGGCCTGCACATGTCCGATCAGGACGTCTTCGTCAACGTCGTTGGTGGCGTGCGGGTCACAGAAACGGGCGCTGATTTAGCGCTGCTTCTTGCTATTGTCTCCAGCTTTCGCGAGCAGCCTTTGCCGCGGGAACTGATTGTCTTTGGTGAAGTGGGGCTGGCTGGAGAAATACGGCCGGTGCAAAATGGCCAGGCGCGACTCAACGAAGCCGCCAAGCATGGGTTTACCCGTGCCATCGTGCCTATTGGTAACAAACCCAAAGAGGCGATTGCGGGCATGCAGGTGACTGCAGTTAAAAACTTACAGCAAGCATTAGAAGCCATCTAATGCGAACTTTGCTGGCAACATTTGCGGTTACAGTCATGTGGTTCGGCTCGGCGCACGCCGGGCAACGCGTGGTGAGTATTAACCCATGCTTTGATGACTGGTTGCCGCAGTGGCTGGCGCCGGCATGGCAGGTGGTCCCATCGACGGAACATGGCAACCGGCTGGAGCAGATCGTGGCGCTGAAACCCGATTATGTTGTTGCCGGCAGCTTTGTCGGACGGCAACTGCGGCTGGCGTTACAGGAGCGGGTGCAGCTGACGACCGTGCCCTACGTCGCCGACTGGTCCGCCTGGCGTGAGGCAGTGCTGCAGCTGGGGTTAGAGCTGGAGCAGAAGTATCAGGCCGAGCAGTGGCTTGCACGCCAGGAAGCAGCATTGGCAAGCTATGACTTACGTAGTTTGGGAAACACGTTGATCCTGATGCCCAATGGTTTTACCTGGGGCGGACAAAGCTGGATTTATCAGCTGCTGCAGCAGCACCAGCTGCAATTATCGCCGCTTTCAGGCTCCGGTGATTTAGTGCGTTTAAACCTTGAACAGGTGCTGCAAAGTGAGCCTGACACTGTGATTCTCGAGGGCTTTTCAACGGAGTATGCCCGCGCTCAGGATTGGCTCTGGCACGACGGGCTACAAGACTGGCTGATTCAGCGTCGGGTCATTGAGGTCGACGGCCAGGTTGCAAGTTGTGCAGCCACCCGGGCGCTCGATTATTTGCAACAGTTAAGCCGGCAACAGGACGCGAACCCAGCTCCTGCAGAGGGACTACCAGATGCTGCGCGTTAGCCTGTTATTGGCGATGGTCTGTGTTGCCTTGTTAGGGCTGCATATGATGATGGGGAGCAGTGGCTGGGGCTACGATTACCTCGGTGCTGCAGCGTCGACAATCTTATTCGATATCCGCTTACCGCGCGCGCTACTGGCGCTGCTCAACGGAATCGCCTTAGGCACCGCAGGCGCGGTGCTTCAGGTCATGTTTCGAAATCCTCTGGCGGAACCCGGTATTACCGGGATCGCAGGTGGCAGTGCACTGGCCATTGTCGTGGTATTGTACTCGGGCTTGACCTTGCCGCTGAGCGGATTACTGCCGGTGGTTGGCATGCTGGGCGGCTTGCTCAGCTTGATCGCCTTGTGGCTGATCGCTGGCGGCCATACCAGCGGTTTGCGCTTAATTCTGGCCGGGGTAGCGGTAGCATCATTTTGTGGAGCGCTGCTGGCGCTGGTATTGAATCTTGCCCCCAATCCTTTCGCCTATCTGGAGTGGAGCCTGTGGTTGCTGGGCTCAGTTGCAAATCGTGGCTGGGAGCAAATATATTTGCTGGTACCAAGTATGGTGCTTGCTTTTGGGTTGTTGTACTGGCAACGCAACTTTATTAATGCCCACATCTTCGACCAGCAGACGTTGGCGAGCCTGGGCTTCCGACAAAACTGGTCGGCCTGGTGGGTGTTAGCCAGCGTAACCTTATTAATTTCTGCTTCCGTTGTTACTGCGGGGGTGATCAGCTTTGTCGGGTTACTGGCACCACATCTTGCTCGCCTGCTCGGTGAGAACAGGCCGCCGCAGCTCATGGTGTTGAGTGGGCTGGGCGGCGGTGCTCTATTACTTCTTATTGACGCTGTGGTGAAGCTGGTTCCCACCACCGTAGAGTTACAGTTAGGTGTTGTTGCCGCCTTTATTGGCGCTCCCTGGCTAGTGTATCTGTTGATGAGGCAGGCGCGCGCATGACTTTGAAAGTGGAACGTCTAGGCCATTCAACCCGGCTGCAGGAGGTAAGCTTTGCTGCGCAGCCGGGTGAGCTTGTCGGTATCCTGGGCGCCAATGGCGCCGGAAAAAGCACCTTGTTGCAGTTACTTTGCGGTGTGCTTGAGCCAGACGCAGGACAACTGACGTACCAGCAACGTGATCTCACCCAAATCAGTGCTTATGAGCGCCGCCAACTACTTGGCTATTTACCCCAGACACCGGTTGCTGAGGGTGGAATACGAGTGGACCACTTCCTGCAGGCCGGTCTGGTGAATTTGCATTTAAGCTGTCCTGGCAAAGAGCTGAATCGTGTCGTTGAGACTTTGCAGATTCATGCATTGCTGGAGCGCACCCTGGATAAACTCTCGGGCGGAGAGCAGCGTCGGGTGCATATTGCGCGGGCTTTATTAGGTGATCATAACTGGCTGCTTTGTGATGAACCTACGA
This sequence comes from Pseudidiomarina terrestris, assembly GCF_030466375.1. Lineage (NCBI taxonomy): Bacteria > Pseudomonadati > Pseudomonadota > Gammaproteobacteria > Alteromonadales > Idiomarinaceae > Pseudidiomarina > Pseudidiomarina terrestris. The sequence goes on along the minus strand of NZ_JAGGJE010000007.1, from coordinate 29,226 downwards.
CCAGTCTGGATCTCTATTATCAACTCCAAGTTATGGCGGTACTGCGTGCGCAAGCCGACCGTGGCAAATTGGTGACATTGGCTCTCCATGATCTAGGTCTTGCGGCTCGGTATTGTGACCGGTTGGTGTTAATTGATAAGGGGCGCCTTCTAGCTGAGGGAGCACCGGCCGCGGTCTTGACCGACGCAAACCTGGCGCAAGCCTATAAGATTAAAGCGCGCTGGCTATGTACGGACGAGGGCGTGACGCTGCTACCCAGTTTATTATCTTAGGTGGGCCGGCTGTATCGACGCTGCTAACTTTAGGTATTAAAACTCATTGCGCCATTGTTGCAAAAGCGGATGCTCATCCGCTGTAAGCTGTGCGGCGGTGGCTAAACTAGCGGTCCCTGAGCTACTGCAACTGCCGTTAACGATATAGTGTTTGGCCTCATCTAAAAGAGGATCACCACTGGTACCCCAGTCACCTACCAGTCGGTCGTCGGCTGAGCAGTGCACGGGAATCCCATCAAAATAGCGCCCGTCACCGTTGGCATTGACCGTTTCAAAGTTAATCACAAAGCTGCGTTTGTCACAGAAGGGGTCCGGCGACTGGCCGACGGGTTTACCGCAGGTGCGCTGGCCAATCACCACCACATCAATAAACGGTTGTAAGCCATTGATGATAAGCTCTGATGAGGAACAGCTTGAGGCGGTTGTCAGCACAAATACCCGGTTTAAATCCAGTTGCTGAACGCCCTCAATTAACTCAAACAGCGAGGTAGCATTGTTGTCGCTGTTTTTGTCATTAAAACGCAGGGAAACAAAGGTATTACCAATGACGTTGTTACCCGCCGCCTGGGTTGCGGCCTGGTTTGCATAACGGATCAGCCCCCCGCCGTTGTAGCGCAAATCGATGACCAGATCATCCACGCCAACCAGCGCATTATACGCCTCATTCAAGTCTGCACCGGTGCGGTCGATAAAGCTATTCAGGACATAGTAGCCAACTTCGCGGCCGCCAAGCTGTTGACGCTTGGTGGCGAGCACTGTATTGGTTTCGACTTGTTCTTTGGTCAGGATGTCATTAAAGAGAGTGCCGTCAGGACGCTGCCAGTCGAGGGTTACAGTTACGCCGACCTCACGCGGACCAAGGGCTTCGTTGTAGCCACCGCTGGCGATAAGATCACCAACAGGGACACCGTCAATTGCCAGGATTTCATCAGCACGGCGAAGACCAGCCTGAGCTGCGGGAGACTCATCGAAAACATAGTTGATAAACACCCGGTCACCGTTGAACCGTGTGGAGAAACCAAAGCCAATGTATTCAGCGTTGACAAAGCGGTCCTGATATTCCTGTTCTGTCAGTATGTAACTGAACCGGTCGTTATCACTGCGAATTGCGTCTAATAAGTCGTATACGGACGCATATTCTGCAGGGTCGACCGTTGTCGGTATATCTTCGTACCAAAAATAATTTTCGCGCATGTAATCGAGGAAGTAGCGGTTTTGTCCCGCAACAGTGCAGCTTAAACTGCCGTCGTCACTACCACCGGTTGCAGGAGAACTGCTACCGCCACCACCGCAGCTGAGTAACAATGTTGTCGACAACACTAAGCATAGATTCCTGTAACCTGGGATTATGGACCTGGAGCGCATACTTCAACCTCAATAATAGGACCTGAAATACTGTTATATTCGCTCGCTTGAGAGATGTCCAGTTCGGCAAAATTGCTTAGTGACGCGCCCGGTTATTTTTGGCAAACTGCGATCTTTGTTTTAGCCAGGTAGCGTGAGTAGCATTTATGACGGCAGTAATGATCGATTTGCAGGGAACTGAAATCACCAGCGAAGAGCGCGAGTTATTAGCGCATCCAGCGGTGGGGGGAGTCATCTACTTTTCCCGTAATTTTACCGATATTGATCAGTTACATGAATTGGTGCGTCAAACACGTGCAGCGGCCAGAAATCCACTGATCCTGGCGGTTGACCATGAGGGCGGTCGGGTTCAGCGTTTTCGCGAAGGTTTTTCGAAAATTCCGGCGATGGCCGCAATCCTTACGCATGCGAACAGCCGCGAAGATGCCCAGCATTGTGCACAGGAGTTGGGCTGGCTAATGGCCAGTGAAGTGCTGGCGATGGATATCGATATTAGTTTCGCGCCAGTTATGGACATGAACGGTGTGAGTGAAGTCATCGGCGAGCGCGCTTTTGCCAAGGATGCTGAGCACGTAACTTTGCTAGCACGCAGCTTCATTAAAGGCATGCATCAGGCCGGCATGAAAGCGACCGGTAAACATTTTCCCGGGCATGGGTCGGTGAAGGCTGATTCCCATATTGCGATGCCTGTCGATGAGCGGTCCTGGGAGGAGATCCTGCGGACTGACTTGCCGCCTTTTATCGAACTGGCCAACTGTATGGATGCGGTAATGCCTGCGCATGTTATTTATCCGGCAGTGGATGACAAACCAGCTGGCTTCTCTGCGCGTTGGTTACAGCACGTCTTGCGCGCGCAACTAGGTTTTAAGGGCGTGATTTTTAGTGATGATCTTGCCATGGCGGCGGCCACTGCCGCTGGAACTATGCCGGAACGTGCAATAGCCGCATTAGACGCAGGTTGCGATATGGTGTTGGCCTGTAATGATCGAGCTGGAGCCAAAGCAGTGCTTGAAGCGCTTGAGCCACGCTTTACTGAAGCGCATAAAGGCGCCAATCGTTGTTACGAACACCTTGCTAAATGCGCTGGCCTGGGCTGGCAGACGCTACGTAACCATCCGCGCTGGCATCAGGCTCAGCTGCTGCTGGAGCGTTTTGCCGACGGGTCTTAACTTTCGTAACTAAGCGGATCCGTGACCTTGTTTTCAGCAAAAGCTTCGAGCCGCTCGACACAAGCTCCGCATTTCCCACAGGCCAGCTCGCGACCGTTGTAACAGGTCCAGGTGTCGGCATAGTCGAGCCCCATAGCTAAGCCATCGGCAAGGATCTCGGCTTTATTGTTATCAAGGTAGGGAACTTCAATACTTATCGGCTCGTAGTTAGCAATCAAACTGACATCATTCATGCGCTTCACAAACTCCGGGCGGCAGTCCGGATAAATTGCATGATCCCCTGAGTGCGCTCCGTAATAGACCGCACTGGCATCCAGCGATACGGCATAGCCAATAGCCAGCGATAATAAGATCATATTGCGGTTGGGGACCACTGTTGATTTCATTGAATCTTCGGCATAGTGGCCTTCAGGTATGGCGTCATCGGCAGAGGTGAGTGAGCTGCCACCTAACAGTGAATTAACGGCGGTGATATCAACAACTTTATGCGGCACCCCCAGTTTTGCAGCAGCTTGTGCTGCCACCTCCAGTTCTTTGACATGGCGCTGACCGTAATTAAATGACAGAGCGTAAACCTCATGACCGTCACGAATGGCGCGATTGAGCACCGTGAACGAGTCCATTCCGCCAGAATAAATTACTACAACCTTTGCCATACCCGAGCTCCATGATTACTGCTTTTTTAACGACCGACTTACGGTACAATAGTGGCTATAGTTTAACGTAAAACAGGATGAAACCCATTACTACTCTTTATCCAGTCAATGAATTATTTGAAACCATTCAGGGTGAAGGCGTATTCACTGGCACGCCGGCCATTTTTCTGCGCCTGCAAGGTTGCCCGGTAGGCTGTCCCTGGTGCGATACCCAGCACACGTGGGAAAAATCAGCGGACAAGCAAGTTGACGCGCAAACGATGCTCACCAAGACGTCAGCAACAGCTGAGTGGGCAGAGCTAACTGCACTTCAGCTGTTAGCTCTTTTTACCGAGCAAGGTTTTAGTGCCAGGCATGTGGTCATTACCGGTGGCGAGCCAGCAATGTTTGATTTGCAGGAGTTGGGTGAGACCTTAGAAAAGGCCGGCTATCAGTTGCAAATTGAAACCAGTGGCACTTTCGCCCTGCAGGTGACTGCGGACACCTGGGTGACGGTTTCGCCAAAGCTGGATATGCCCGGAGGCTATCTGGTACGGCCGGACTGTATGCAAAGAGCGAACGAAATCAAACATCCCGTCGCTATGCAAAAGCATATTGATGCGCTGGATAATCTCCTACAGCGCTGTCCACCGCGCTCCGATGCAATTATCGCGTTGCAGCCAATTTCCCAGCGTCCCCGTGCGACACAACTGGCAATAACAACCTGTATTAAGCGTAACTGGCGTCTGTCGGTGCAGTTGCACAAGTATCTGAATATCGAGTAAGTCATCTCCTCGCTGCCAAAGCACTAAGCGTCCCTGCGTTATAGTTTCAGAGCTGAGTCATCAGCTTGCTACTACTTTTTCGCATGGAGGCGTTATGCAACAGGGAAGTTTTCTTTTCAAAAGCCGCGGTCAAGGAATGACCGAGTACATCATCATTGTTGCCCTCATTGCCGTAGCTGCAATTGGGGTTTACTCACTGCTCGGCAAAACCGTGCGCAACCAGGTTTCGGGTATTGCGCACGAAGTAAGTGGTCAGAACTCTTCGCAGCAACTCAACCAAGCCCGTTCCGCTGCGCGCCGGTCAGGCACTGTGGCACGACAGGATGTCAATCTCGGCAACTATGACGAAGCGACCGAGTCGGGTGAAAACTAATGCGCAGCCGTGGTTTCACCAGCATCTGGCTGTTACCGATTCTGGCTGCCCTGTTGGTACTGACTCTTGCTGTGATGCGGGGCAGTCAGAACATTCGCAGCGTCTGGTATCAACAGAATGTCGCTGACAATATGGCAAGCTCTGCTGCGACTTTATTGGCAAGAGAGTTGAATCTGCTGTCGCTAATCAATCGTGCGTTGCTGGCTAATGAGCTTACGCTGGCGCAGCTGGCGGGGCTTTATAGCTGGTTTCAGATGATGCGTGACGTCGTCGATCGCAATGCCGCTGTGTCAACTTGGATCCCCTATCTCAATTCCGTAACGCGGCAGATTGCCGTAGCTGTTGGTCACGCTGAGCGACCCCTGACCGCCATTATTCGAAGTACTCTCTATTTCCAACATTTAATAACCACGGCGCTACGCGCGACGCAGTGGTTTGCACGTTTAACGTTTAGCTTGGAAATTCCAAGAACTCTGGCTGAGGTGCTGGCGCACCATGATGTTGAGCAGCCTAGCTGGCAGGTTCTCCACGCCCCCGGGCTGATTCAGTTGCCGTGGTTGTGGTGGAGTTATGTTCCTGCCCAGCACTCAGGAAATGATAGCGGACTGGCCCACCGACTTATGCTGGCGAGCATGGATGGTTTTACCAGAGAGCGCAGCTACAAATGGTTCAGTGCACTTCAGGTGAGCGTCAAAAAAGCCGGCGCAGCGCGTTTACAGAGTGACACTCGCGGACACTGGAGCTGGCAATCCATGGATACCGTCGCGATCCACATTACGGGGCTGCTTGATTCCGAGGAAATCCCTTGGGGCGACGGATTAAGTTATCTCGGGCACAAAGTCAGTCAATATGGCCCGAATGACTTTGGCAATTCACCCACTATCAACCCGCGAACTTCTGCCTGGGCGCAAGCCATGCAACACAGCCTGACAGATACGGCAAGGCGGTTTAACTACTTTAACCGCAGGGATCTAGAGCCCGATGACTGGCCCCAGGTCATTGTTGTACTCAACGATGTGACCGCTAAGGCAGGTGTATTTTTTTCCCGACCGCAAAGCTTGTTTCCCCGTATAGACGCCGCGAGTGAGCAGGCAAACTTATTTAACTCCTTGTGGCAGCCGCAGTTGCTATCGCTCACCCTCGCTGAGAAAGGATTGCTGGCGAGCTTGTACTCGGGAGGCCAAGAAAATGAAAACTGAAAGCGGACAGGCGATCATTGAGAGTGTTTGGATACTCCTGCTGTTGGCGCTGCTGCTGACGCTTATCAAAGACGTGATACAACCCCAGAATATTCAACAGCAGCAGCGCATTGACAGGAGTCGTGCCGAAATCTGGCGGTTCGGTTTACCAGCTCAGGCCAGCGAAACTGGGGATTATGCTTTTGCCCGACAGACTCAAAAGGTACTAGGGCCTGTTGCGCAACTTACCGGCCTGAAGTTAGCAAGCGATAATCTGCGCTTGCTAACAAAAAACGAAGAGCAGGTGGCCATGGCTCGTATTCTGGATGCCTGGCAAGCCGGTGAGCCGGGGGCGCTAAGTGCAACGCCTGCGCTGTTAACGCCCGCGGCGCGTTTAAATGAGTTGGGTCTGCCGCAAATCCAGCGCTTACTTAGTTGGCTGCATTTCACCGAGGAGTTCGCCCCTGGTCAGCTGCGCTGGGGCTATGTTAACCCGGACGCCACGCCGTTGGAGCTGGAGTGCGCGCAAAAACGGGAATGCCGCTGATGGATTTGCCGCTGGATTGGCAGGGTGAGTTACTGGTCGAGCAAAGCAGTCATCAGACCTGGCGGATAATATCTCCGGACACGCCGCAGTTGCACCTTATCGGTTGCCAGGTGACTGAGCTCACCAACCTGGGTTTTTGGTGTGAGCACCGGGGGGCGATGTGGTTGCTACAACAGCATCAGGGACAGTACTGGCTCACCCGTTTAGTTCGTGCGAAGACGCAGCCCTCGCCATCGGACTGGCGAGGACTGCCTTTGCAAGAGCTGGCCAGTGAAGGTCAGCAGATTACGATTCATTTAAGCAAGCAGCATCCACAGCAGTTGTTCCAGTTTGCACAGTTTCGCTATCAGAGCCGTAAACCACGGCTTTTGGAGTTAAGCCATGGAAGGTTTTATTTATCATTGCAATTGCCGACAGAAGACCTGTTTTTATACCAGCAGGGCTCACAAACCCTGGTGGTCTCCGCGGGGACAGTCGGGGCAGGCAAGTTTTGAAGTCATCATCGTTAGTCTGGCGCTATTACTTATCGTGATTGTCCCGGTGACGGTGAACGAACAGACACTATTGGTCTGGCTCGAGTTCGTGGTGATGAGTTGGATGATGATGTATAGCGCCCTGTGGCAGCAGTTTTTATTGCATCCATGGGCGAGCTAGCTGATGCAGGTCAATTTGAAATGGAAACTGACCTTGTTGGTGTTGCTCGTACTGGCGCTCGTCATTGCCAGTTATCAGCTGATGAGAACCTATGTAGAACAACAATCACAAGCGATCGAACAACAGCGTAATGCAGCCATGGAGTGGGTGTTGGTGTTCAAAAGGGACTTAGAGGAAGGCCATATGGTGACTCTTGATGATTTGCAGCAGCGCAAGTACCCACCAGGCTACATCAGCGAAGACTGGTTGCGACCACAGGATGCGATGGCCATTGTTGGCAACTTGACGCAGCACTTTGTCAGTCGTGGCGAGCCTGTGATGCTGGCTGTTCTGCAGCAAGCGCGGCGCGCCTCGTTCAGCGATGTGCTTGCGCACAATGAGTACGCGGTGACCGCGACCATCAGCATCGAACAGGTTCATCATGGTCTTTTAGCAATCGGCAACAGAGTCAGTCTGGTGGCGCAGCGTGACAGCTTCGGGGAAGCTTCTGAGAACACGCTCATGAGTATCGCAAATGTTGAAATCCTGGCTATCGATAATGTCACAGAGGCGGACTGGCAGCAGGGCCTGGCGAGCACTCTTACCTTCCGCTTTACAGCTGCCCAGGCCGCGGCTTTTGAACAAATTCGCAGAAGTGGTTATGCGATCTGGTTGCAAAACCCTGAGCCAGACTATGCACCCTTAAAAGCTGAGCCGGTGATAAAGATATACACCATGAACAACGGAGGTTTTGGCGAATGACAAAGCATCTACATGCGGTGATTGGGTTGTTGTTCTGTCTGAGCGTACAAGCGCAACCCAAAGTTTTTGAAGTCAGAGCCGATGAGTCGATCATTATCCCGTTAGAGGGGGTCGATGAAGTCGTCATCACCAACGATCAGGTGGTGAATTTCCAACATCTCGACAGTGGTGTGCTGGTCGTCACCGGTAAGCAGGCGGGTACGACGGAGCTGCTTATGTTCACCGACACGCAATTGTCAGCCCGCCATGTTGTTGAGGTCAAAGCGGCACTGGATCAACGGCTCAAACTTGAGCTGCTTGCTTTACAGCGGCAGTTCCCGCAGCTACAGGTCCATCATCATGACGAGCTCATAAGTATTTCCGGGCAATTGGATCTCGGCGATCAGAAGACTATAGAAAGACTCGTTGAACGGCATAGCAAGCTGGTGTCGCAAGTCGAATTTGTGCAGCAGGATAGCACCCCGATGCTAGTTATCGAAGTCAGGATTGCCGAAGTGAAGCGCTCTTTCGCGCGCCACCTTGGCGTACGCTGGCCAGCGCACATCAACGGCCCCTTGGTCGAGAATGCGGGACAATGGCTGCATTTACCCATCAGCGCGCAGTCGACCATTGATGTCATGGAGCGACAGGGCCAGGCAAGACTTTTGGCAACACCCACATTGACGGCTGTCAGCGGCGGGACTGCTGAGTTTCTGGTGGGCGGTGAGTTTCCGGTGCCGCAGGTGCTGGTGCAAGGACTACAGGATGTCAGCTTTCGCCCTTATGGGATCCAGTTGACTATTGCTCCACAATTGCTCGAAAGCGGCAAAGTCCAGACTCAGCTGGTTGCTGAAATGAGTTCTATCGATCCGGCGACAGCGGTCAATGGTATTCCCGGCTTGCTGACTCGAAAGGTCGCCTCCACTCTTGTCATCCCTGCGGGCGAAACAATGATTCTCTCGGGATTACTGCAGCACGAGCAATCTGAGCAAGCAGATCGTTTTCCCGCGTTACATAAGCTTCCCATTCTCGGTGCCCTGTTCGGCTCCAAGCAGTTTCGCACAGCAGAAACCGATCTGGTCATTATGGTCACGCCAAAGCTTGCCAGTGCAAGTGTCGAACGCCAATCGCGTGGCGCAGTTGCAAATCAGCAAATTAAAGATTTTCGTCGGGCGGCAGGCTGTACGGGCTTACTTGAACCTTTTATTTTCGGGGGGACAAGTTATGACTGAGCGTGAGGAGTTAACCCAGGTGTTGAAGTCGCAAATTCAACGCGCCACCTTGCACCGCGATCTTGGCAGTTCCGCTAATTTGCGCAAGTTCGCGGAAGACCTGCTCAAGGCTCATTTGTTCCAGCATCAGGGGACAGCTGTAACAGCAGTGCAGCTGCAGTTGATTGATGAAGTGGTCGAAAGCTGCATGGGGCTGGGGCCGCTCAGTGCGCTCATCGCTGATGAGGGCATAAGTGAGATCATGGTGAATCACTACAACTCTATTTTTATCGAACGCCAGGGTAAGCTATTGCCTACGGACATACGCTTTCGCAGTGAAGAAGAGCTGTTGCAGGTTATCGAACGCATTGTTCTGCCACTCGGGCGACGCATTGATAGTGCCCAACCAATGGTGGATGCGCGTTTGCCTGACGGCTCTCGGGTCAATGCCGTCATCGCTCCTTTAGCTTTGCGTGGGGCCTGCCTGACCATCCGCAAATTTGCCAGGAAAACCATAGATTTTGATGACTTAACTCGGTTAAACGCCATTACTGACAGCGCCAAAGCGTATTTGCAGGAGATGGTTCGAATAAGGAAAAATATCCTCATTGTCGGTGGTACAGGCACCGGGAAAACAACGCTGTTGAATTTACTGGCCAGCGAGGTGCCAGAAAATCAGCGCATCATTACTATCGAAGACGCTGCGGAACTGAAGTTGCGCCATGTCAATCTGATTGCCTTAGAGGCCAGACCGGCAAATGCTGAGGGAAGGGGTCAGGTAACGATCAGAGAACTATTAATCAATGCCCTGCGGATGCGTCCAGATCGCATCGTTGTTGGAGAGTGTCGCGGTGCTGAAGCTCTGGATATGTTGCAAGCTATGAACACCGGTCATGAAGGTTCTCTGAGCACCTTGCATGCGAATAGCCCCAGAGAAGCACTACAACGGCTGGAGGTGATGGTGATGCTCGCGGGCTTTGAGCTGCCCCTGACAGCCGTACGCCAACAGATCGCCAGCGCTATTCAGGTTATCGTGCAAATTGCTCGCTTGAGCGATGGCCGCCGTGTCATTACGGCGATCAGTGAAGTCGTAGGACTGGAATCCATCGCTTACCAGATTACGCCGCTGTTCGAATGGCGCGATAGTCAACTTTGTTGCACTGGCATGGGCTCTGAATGGGGGCAGCATAATGGTCATTGAGCTATGGCAGGTGGCGCTGCTTGGCAGCCTGGCAGTGCTAGCTGCCATTGGCTTAATACTGTTGCTGGCGCAACAGCCATTACGGGAAATAAAACAACGTCTCGAGCGTGATGCGGAGCTCTCATTAGCGGCATTCTTAATTTTCATTCCAGCGCGTTTATTCTGGTTGATCTTAAGTGTGTTAGTGCTGCCGGTCGTCATCTTTATGAGCCTGATGGTGGCGAATGGTGTCTGGTCAGTTCTTGCATGTCTGCTTTGTTTCGCCGGGCTCCCATGGTTAAGGACGACGTTACTTAAGCGCCGCCGGCAGAAAATTGAAAAGCAGCTGCCGAATGCTCTGCAGCTGCTTGCGAGTAGTCTGCAGGCGGGTCTGAGTCTTACGCCGGCGATAGAACTGGTAGCGAAACAGTTGCCACGACCTTTGCAAATGGAATTTCGGTTACTGGTGCAGCGGCAACGGACGGGAGACAGCTTGATGCTGGCGCTGGAAGACTTTTACCGGCGTTCGCCTTCGACGATGGTCCGCTTTTTTACCTTCGCTATTGATACGGGGCACCGTTATGGCGGGCAGCAAGCGCAGATGCTGTCACGCATGGCTTGCGCCATTCAGCAACAACAGTATGCCAGGGAGCGGATGTTAAGTCTTTCAGCTCAGGCGAGATTGCAAGGCAAGGTTATGTTCGTTTTACCGTTCGCCTTATTCTTTGCGATAGGAGAGGTGCAAGAGCAGTCCAAAGCGCTGCTGCTGACGACACAGGAGGGGCGAGTTTTACTGCTGCTATGCGGCTGCCTGATGCTTATTGGTATAGCTTTGACGCGCAGAATTATGGGGCGTTTCAATGACGACGCCTGACTGGCTTTTTGCCAGCGCATTAGGGCTCATCGCGCTTATTGCCGGAGTGAGCATCCTGGCACTTTATCGCCTTTGTTGGAGTCAGGGGCCTGTTCTGTTGCAGCGACTATTAAACCGATGTTCGCCGACCTGGCAGCGCAGGCTGACCGCTTATGCCAAGTCACAGGATCCTTTAAATGAGCCCGCAGAGGTTTTGTTGCGACAGTTGCTGGAAATGCTGGTTGTGGTTTTTTGTTTGCTGCTTCCTCTGCCACAACAGATTCGCTTGATGATTTTGCTGGGCGCGATTTGCGTATATCTGCAAGCTCGCGCCCGGAACCGCGCCCGAATCGGACGTTTCAGCCGGCAATGGCCTGCCTGTCTGGATATGTTGGCGATGCTGCTGCAGGCCGGCTTATCGTTTCGTGCAGCGCTGCATGCACTTGCGGGATTAAGTGGGGGTTCACCGGCTTTGGTGCAACTGCGTGTACTCCATCAGCAGTTGCTTGCTGGCGTTAGTCTGGATGAAGCGCTGGTGGAATTTAAGCTGCGCATCCCTCACCCTGCATGCAACACTTTTGTCGCTGCGGTACTGCAGTCACGGTTTACCGGTGGAGCACTGGCGGACACTTTGATTGCGCAGGCGGAGCAGTTGCGCAAAGAGCAGCAGTTGGAAGCAGAGCGGTTGGCACAGGAGGTTGGCGTAAAACTATTGTTGCCCCTGGTGACGTGCTTTTTTCCGGTCACTTTTTTACTTATTTTAGGCCCTATTTTTATTGGTTTTTTACAACCTCAGTAAGGATAAAACATGAAACAAGGACGTTTTATATTAGAGCCGGAACGCTTCTGCGTGTGGCAAGAAGTGAAAGTGATGAACAGTTTCCCGCAGCGCTTAGTCGGTATGCTGATGCAAGGTGGACTGCCCCGGGGCCAAGCCTATTGGTTTCCGAGTTGCACTGCTGTGCATAGTTGGGGCATGCAGTTTGCCATGGACATTGTCGGACTTGATGCTCAGCAACGAATTGTTGCGGTACGCCGCAACGTTCAGCCTGGCGTGATGATTCGTTTACGAGGAACGCGCTCGATTATCGAATGTGAATCAGGTTTTCCTTATCCTCTGGAGCAATGGTGTGGACGCCAGCTGCATTTTGAAGAGCATGAGGTGGACTATGCCGTGGAGTAAGCTTTGGCTAACGATTGTCCTGTTGCTGGCTGGCTGCCAGAGTACTCCCAAGGCGGCGCAGCAATTCGACTCTAACTTAGAACAGCAGCGCCAGGTTGCGATGCAGGCTTATCGTCAGGGGGATTATCATCTTGCCCAGGGGTTACTGCAAAAGTTGGCTGCCCATCCCGTTGCTGACCCTCAGGCACCTTGCTTTCTCGGGGCTATTTACTTTCGCCAACACGAGTATCATGCGGCGTTGAACAGCTTTGAGAGCTGTCGGGAGCAGCAACCGGAACAACTTGAAATTTGGTTTAATTCCGCGGCAATCCATTTACGCTTAGCCTCAGAGCTCTTACTGACCGGGAAGAGTTATGCCCGGCTCGATGCCAGTGGCAAACCTGCTGGGCTTGAGCGTAATTATAATGAGCTGCTGCAAGCGCTGTTGCGCTTGCAGCGCATCGCAACTGCGGAGGCCAGTGTTTTATGAATAGGCCCAACGGCTTTGTGCTGCCAATTATCGTACTACTGCTCACTTTCATGGCGTTGATCTGGGCCCATACTTCGACCCCTGTAGATCCACTAACGGATGATCAGCGGTTAATGCAGCGCTATCAGGATGAGATTCTGTTTTGGCAAAAAGCAGTACTGGCCTATTCGTTCGAATATGATCGGGTTCCTCTTAGCGCTTTTATTTTAGCCAATACCTATGATCTGGAGTTGCCGGTAAGTACTGAAAGCGGCGGCGATCGGGATTTTAGTGTGGACGGACTCGGATTACTAAGCGGTAGCTTTAATTTGAGAATACACAACTTGCCTGCCGAACTGCTGGCGAAACTCAATGAAGAGTATTCACCTTATGTGAGTGTCGATGCCATCGATCGGTTAAATATACCTGTCCTGTACATCGACGATTGGCTTTTTTCTGAACGATTACTGCCCCGGGTCGCCAGGGTTTATGCAGACAGATTTGCCAGCGACCTTGAGTTAGACCAGCAGGGGATAACCCGGGCCTTTAGGCTTAACGGTGACAGCGTACTTGGACAGCTGAGCCTGACGCACTTAAGCTCTATCAACGAGCTCACAGCCGAGACAGTCTTGATTCAGGATATTCAGACCAGCGGCGCACTTGTGGCTGGCCATGACTTTGGTAGCGCCCTGATGCAATTCGAGCAATTGGAGCAGGCCATGCGATCCTGCCTGGCTCCAACTGGGGGCTGCTTGAATTAGTGGTCTTTATCGCTGTACTGCTCTGGTTTTTTTCGTAGGTCGCGCGTATTTTCAGTCATCTCCAACTCCAGATGAAGACCGGCCTTGGCCAGCAAATGTGCACTAATGGGAGCTGTCAAAAAGAGAAAGATTGCGATGAGCAGTTCGTGCAGGCTGAGTGAATCAGTTACAGAGAAATACAGCATCGACGCAATAATCACACTGCCAACACCAAGCGTGGTGTTTTTGGTAGGCGCGTGCAGACGAGCCATAAAGTCAGGTAGCCGAAGCAGCCCTAGCGAACCAATAAAGGCAAAGCTGGACCCCAGCACCAAAAAGAAGGATATGAGTAAATCAGCCCATTGTGGTAAGTCTGTCATGTTAGCTCCTTCCTTACTCGATGATATCGCCACGTAAAAGAAATTTTGCCGCTGCAACGGTGCCGATAAAGCCCAGCATTGCGATCAAAAGTGCTGCCTCAAAATAGAAGGCGGTATTGTGCCAGACCCCCAACAATATAAGTAATGCCAACGAATTAATATAAATCGTGTCGAGGGCCAGAATACGGTCGGGAAGGTTTGGCCCGCGAATAAGGCGTATGAAGTTCATTAACAGTGATAGCCCAAAAAGTCCGAAGGCAAACTGCAGAGCGTAGACTAACATTGGAAGATCTCCTTCAGCCGGCGTTCATAGCGCTGTTTAATTTGTTGCACAGTAGCATCTGCGTCCTGCACATTTAGTGCGTGGATAAGCAAGCTACGGCCATCGCGGGCAAGTTCGGCAGAAATTGTTCCAGGTGTCAGACTGATGGTACTGGCTAAGATCGTAATTGGTACAGAGCCTGTCACATCAAGAGGAAACTCGATAAGCGCAGGTTGAATACGTTTCTTTGGCATCAGAATGATAGCTGCGATATTAAAGTTTGACAGAATTATATCGACCAGCAGAATCAGAAAATATTGCACCGCCAGTAAAGGTCGATGCAAGGTGGTAGGGTACTCACGCGCTCGCATCGTATACAGAGGAATAATTACTGCCAGGATTAACCCCAGCAAGGTCACGCCAAACGAAACGGTATTCTGCAGCAACAGCCAGAACAGTAATAAAAAGAGGCTCCACCATGGAGCAGGAATTAGCTTACTCATCAGGACCTCCAGTTGGTAAAACCGAAGAAATGTATTCAAACGGCGTGGTCAACTGAATCGCAATAGCATCGGTGTATTTTGAGATAGGTTGAGCAAACACGGTTAACGCGACAGCGCTAAGCAAAAGCATAACTACCGATGCGTGTTGCCATTTAGGATGTGTGGTTTCATTGGGCTTACCTTCAAAGGTATGCCAGAACATGCGACTGCCAGCGCGAGAGAGAGCGATCATCATCAGGAAAGTCGCACCGAGAATAAGCGGCCAAAGGAATACTACCTGAGCGCCTGTGCGCGCTGCTTCCAGAATAAATAATTTACTGACGAAGCCAGAAAGAGGGGGCATGCCAATAACGGTTATGGCGGCCAGGAAGAACAGGCCCCCCAGCAGATTGTGCTGTGCCATCTTACGGCCTTTGACAATCCGGGATGCTGTTTTGCCTCTTTGTTCGGCAATTAAGTCAGCCAGCAGGAATAAGGCAGCTGTGACCAACGTGGAATGCACGAGATAGAAAAGCAGTGCACCGATGGCATCGGTGTGCCCCAGACTTAGTGTGGTCAACATGGTACCAACAGAGACCAGCACCAGATAGGCAACAACGAGCCTGAGATCGCGGCTGCCAAGCACACCCAAAGCACCGATGAAGATGGTAAATAAGCCCAGCCACCATAACCAGTCCTGCGCCAGATTTGAAGACTCGCCAGCGTCGGCACCAAAAATCATCGTGAAGACTCGAATAATGGCGTAAATACCCACTTTGGTCATGATGGCGAAAAGCGCGGCAACGGTCCCTGTGGTATTTGCGTAAGCCTGCGGTAGCCAAAAGTAGAGTGGCAACAGTGCTGCTTTTAAGCCAAATACAACAAAGAGTAGCATGCCACCGGCGCGAGCCAGCGCGGCGTCGTCGCCTTCTAGTACTGCGACTTTACCCGCCATATCGGCCATATTTAGCGTTCCGGTAATCCCGTAAAGGACACCAAGGCTGATGAGGAATAATGCTGAACCCGTCAGGTTAAGCACCACATAATGCAATGTTGCGCGTAACTTTAGCTTGCCTCCACCGTGCATCAACAAGGCGTAGCTGGAAATGAGCAGAATTTCAAAAAAGACGAAGAGGTTGAAAAGGTCGCCGGTTAAAAAGGCACCCATAATACCCAGGATCTGAAACTGGTATAAGGCCTGAAAATGCGAGCCGAGATTATCCTCTCCATGGCAGGCAAAAATCAGTACAGGCAGCGCAAGAACAGCGGTAAGAGCTACCATTAATGCGGCTAGTTTATCGGCCACCAGAACGATACCAAAAGGTGCTTGCCAGCTACCTAACGCATAAACCAAAACTTCATCCTGAACACTGCCTACCAGCCAGATGGCGGTAATCAGCGTCAGCGAAGAAGCTGTGATGCCGATGATTCGCCGATACCGTTGTGGATTATCGCCCCACGGCAATAACTGCAATAGCGCAGCAAACAAAGGTATAAGAATAGGTAAAATTACCAGATGGTTTGCAAGCATTAACGCTGTCCTTCTTGCTCAGCATAATTAGAGTCATTCACTTCGTCTGAACCTATTTCGCCACGTACGCGGACGGCCAAAATAATCGAGTAAGCGGTCATCGCAAAGCCGATAACAATCGCTGTTAGCACCAGTGCCTGCGGAAGCGGGTCGCTGCTACTCTCGCTTAAGCCCACAAGAGGTAATTCATTTACGGTCAGACGTCCGGTGGAAAACAAAAATAAATTGACTGCGTAGGACAGCATCGTTATCCCGATGACAATTGGAAACGAGCGGCCGCGCAAGATCAAAAACACACTACACGCAGTCAAAGTGCCGACAGTAATTGCATACAAAGTTTCCATTAATAGCCCTCCTGACGCGGACGATGGCGCGTGGTCATCTGTCCGAAGTTGGCCAGTATCATTAGGGTCGCACCAATAACGGTAAGGTACACGCCCAGGTCAAATAAAATCGCAGTTGCAAGTTCAAACTTCCCAACCAGTGGCCAATGCACGTAGGTGAAACTTGAAGTTAGGAAGTTATGGTCAAAGAACCAGCTTCCCACGCCAGTAAAGAGTGCAATCATTACCCCCACTGAGGTCAGCGTCTGATAGTTATAATCAAAGCGTGATTTCACCCAGTCGACGCCGTTGGCGATGTATTGCAGGATCATTGCGGCTGCCGTCACCAGGCCGGCAATGAAACCACCGCCTGGTAAGTTGTGACCCCGCAGGAAGATGTACACCGAGACCATCAGCGCCAACGGCAAAATCGCCTGGGCAACGGTTTGCACCATCAGCGGGTGCTTGACACGATGCCAGGGTCGACCATCAACATCGCTTGATGGCATAAAGGGCCGCAGATTATTGAGTAGCTTGTGGATACCCGCTGCAGCGATCGCTAACACAGTGATCTCGCCCAGGGTATCAAAGCCACGGAAGTCGACAAGAATGACGTTTACCACATTGGTACCGCCACCGCCTGGCACTGAGTTTGCCAAAAAGAAGTCGGAGATACTCTCAAACGGCCGGGTTATGAGTGCGTAGTTGAGGGTGCCCACGATACCGCCAATGGAACCTGCCAGAAGTACGTCGCGAGCGACCCGGCGGCCACTTGAAGCGCGGGGGATTCGCTGTGGCATGAAGAAAAGCGCCAGAATCATCAGAATAATACTGACCACCTCGACCACTAACTGGGTCATGGCTAAATCCGGTGCGGAAAAGTGAATAAAGCTCAGCGAAACGACCAGCCCCACCACCGATAGCATCATGAGGGAGGTCAGCCGTTGCCTGTGTAGCATTGCCGTAGCCAGAGCCGCGAGCATTAATATAACAGCACCGACCAGGCTAATGGCGTCTATGGGGAGCTGTGGCCGGTCGCCTGTCAGCTGGCGTACAGCGGCAAGTTCAGGCACCACCAGCACCAGCGTAAAGACGAGTAACAGGGCAATGTAGCGTTGCAAAGAGCCATTTTCGATGCGCTGCATCATGTCATCACAAAACCGCGTGGTAGCGCTGAGAATTTTGGCAAAAATCTCTTTTGCGTCGTGCGGGTCAAACTGCCGACTAAAGGTCAGCAACTCTGAGCGTCCGACATAGATAACTATACCGCCAATCAGGGCCAGCGCACTCATTAACAGAGGCATATTAAAGCCATGCCAGATTGCGATATCGAGCGTGGTTTCAGACAGCGTCACAGCACTTACTGCTGGCGTGAGGATATCAGCGGCAAGCAGCATTGGTGCAACACCTACGCCGATACAAAGCACGGCAAAGACGATGACGGGGAAGCGCATCATCAGTGGTGGCTCATGCGGCTTCTTCGGTAAATCATGTGGCGGCTCCTGGAAAAATACGTCGTGCACAAAGCGAACCGAGTAGGCAACGGAGAGCATGGCGCCCAGCGTCGCGAGCACCGGGACGAACCAGGATAAAGCGCCAAACAGATCTTGCTGATAGGCTTCGGCAAAAAACATTTCTTTAGAGAGGAAGCCGTTAAAGAATGGAATTCCTGCCATGGCAGCCGAGGTAATGACGGCCAGAACCATAGTGAACGGCATCGCTTTTCTGAGGCCACTTAATTTGCGCATATCACGACTACCGGTTTCATGGTCAATGATACCGGCAATCATAAACAGACCTGCTTTGAAGGTCGCGTGGTTGATAATATGGAATAACGCAGCGACGACTGCGCCGGCGCTGCCCAGACCAAGTAACATGGTGATCAGGCCAAGGTGACTAATGGTCGAGAACGCCAATAAGCCTTTTAAGTCGGTCTTCAGCAGGGCGAAATAAGCGCCGAAAAGCAGGGTAGCCAGACCGGTTAAGGTGACAATAGTAAACCACTCAGGAGTACCGCCAAGCACCGGTAACAGGCGAGCCATTAAGAAGATGCCGGCCTTGACCATGGTCGCGGAGTGTAAGTACGCACTTACCGGCGTAGGTGCCGCCATCGCATGGGGCAGCCAGAATTGAAACGGAAACTGTGCCGACTTGGTAAATGCACCGAGTAACACGAGAATCAATATAGGTAAGTAAAGCTCATGCTCACGGATGGTGTCGGCGGCGGCAAACACAGCATCAAGCTGGTAACTGCCCACGATACTGCCAATTAACAGGATCCCTGCCAAAAGTGCGAGACCGCCGGCGCCGGTGATTGCTAATGCCATGCGAGCACCGCGGCGCGCTGTGCTTTGATGGAACCAGTAGCCGATCAATAAAAATGACGAGACGCTGGTTAATTCCCAGAAGAACCACATCAGGATGAGGTTATCGGCGGTAACTATGCCAAGCATAGAGCCCATAAATAACAGTAAACACGAGAAAAATCGTGGTGCGCTGTCTTTTTGGCTTAAATAGTAATGCGCATAGATAATGACGAGTAGACCGATAATGAGAATCAAACCCGCAAACAATAACGCCAGCCCGTCCAGTCGAAAAGCTATATGCAGTCCAAGGGTTGGTAGCCACTCGGCAAAATAGAGTGTGGTATCGCCAGCCAGGGCCACCGGCGCCTCTACCACCAGTAACGCCAGACTAAGCGCGGTTACGGCGGCGGTAGCCAGTGTGATATGGAGTCGAGCACGCCCCGCCAAAAGCAGTGGAATAACTGCACCAATAAATGGCAAGAAAACGATCGCTGCTAGATTCATTTCACCTCGTTACCTTCTAAATGGGGGTTATCGTTACCACTGAGACCGTTCAGATAAGATTGAATTTACCACTTCGATCAGCTGCTTGCCAACTGAATCGGTCGCAGCCTACGGTACTTCCAACCCGCCGGTCGCGTTTTTCGAACTCATAAATAAGTAGGGCGAATCGATAAAAATTTAATAGCTGTGCATGCCTTTATTTGATAGAGTAGCAACGTCTCGGGACAGGACTGATCCACAATAAATTTTGGCCCCGAAACATCCCACAAGAAAATCCTACTTAGTACTATCATCTGCATTTTTTATCTGTTACAATTCGCCGCCCTTTTTATAAGGGAAAATCTTTTATTCTCTATGATTTGTTCGGCAAATTGTCGCGAATAAAAGGACGGACAACGACCCGAGAGGGTCTGTTTAATTAATCAAGCGGAGCACTGCAATGATCCAAATGCAAACTACACTGGACGTGGCCGATAACTCGGGCGCTCGCAGCGTACAATGTATTAAGGTTCTGGGTGGCTCGCACCGCCGTTACGCGAATATCGGCGACATCATTAAAGTTTCTGTTAAAGAAGCAATTCCTCGCGGTAAAGTGAAGAAAGGTGATGTTGTTAACGCGGTGGTCGTTCGCACCAGAAAAGGCGTCCGTCGTCAAGACGGGTCAGTCATCCGTTTTGACCGCAACGCGGCTGTATTGTTGAATAACAACCAACAGCCTATTGGCACTCGTATCTTTGGACCAGTGACTCGTGAATTGCGCTCTGAGCAATTTATGAAGATTGTTTCTCTGGCACCAGAAGTACTGTAAGGAGTCAGTTATGGCGGCAAAAATAAAACGTGATGACGAAGTAGTAGTCCTGGCAGGTAAAGACAAAGGCAAGCGTGGTAAAGTGCTGAAAGTCGACACCGCTAAAAGTCGTGTTTTCGTTGAAGGCGTAAACATCGTTAAGAAACACCAGAAGCCAAATCCGGCTTTAGGCGTTGCTGGTGGTGTGATTGAGCAAGAAGCTTCAATCGACGTTTCTAACGTAGCGGTTTATAACCCAGAGACTGGTAAAGCAGATCGTGTTGGTTTCAAATTTGAAGACGGCAAAAAAGTTCGTTTCTTCAAATCAAACAACGCAATCATTTAATTTTTAATTTGGAGTTTTACGATGGCGAAACTGCATGATTTTTACAAAGAATCAGTAGTTCCTGAACTGGTTAAACAGTTCGGCTACAACAGCGTCATGCAAGTCCCTCGGATTGAAAAAATCACCCTTAACATGGGTGTTGGTGAAGCTCTGGCTGACAAAAAGATTCTCGACAACGCAGCGGCAGACCTGGAAGCAATTTCTGGTCAACGTCCGATTAAAACTGTAGCTCGTAAATCTGTCGCTGGCTTCAAAATCCGTGAAGGCTACCCAATTGGCTGTAAAGTGACTCTGCGTGGCGAGCGTATGTGGGACTTTTTGCAACGTTTAATTACGATTGCTATCCCGCGTGTTCGTGACTTCCGTGGTTTGAACCCGAAATCATTCGACGGACGTGGAAACTATAGTATGGGTGTGCGTGAGCAAATCATTTTCCCTGAAATTGACTATGACAAAGTCGATCGGGTACGTGGTTTAGATATCACTATCACTACAACTGCTGGCACCGACGACGAAGCTCACGCTTTGCTGTCTGCCTTTAGCTTCCCGTTCAAGAAGTAAGGTGTAGAGTTATGGCTAAAGAAGCAATGAAAATGCGTGAGCTCAAGCGTCAAAAGCTTGCAGCTAAATACGCAGAGAAACGCATCGCACTTAAAAATGTGATCAGCGATCCGAGTACTTCGGACGAAGAGCGTTGGGAAGCCGTGCTGAAATTGCAAAGTCTTCCTCGTGATTCGAGCCCAAGCCGTCAGCGTAACCGCTGCCGCGTTACGGGCCGCCCACACGGTTTCTTACGTAAATTCGGCATGAGCCGTATTAAAGTACGTGAGAAAGCTATGCGCGGTGAAATTCCTGGCTTGAAAAAAGCTAGCTGGTAAGCCACGAGTCACGGGAGAAAGCAAATATGAGCATGCAAGATCCAATTGCGGATATGTTCACTCGCATCCGCAACGCTCAGGGTGCTAACAAAGTTGCCGTGCGCATGCCTGCTTCTAAACAGAAAGTGGCGATTGCCCAAGTTCTTAAAGAAGAAGGTTATATCACGGATTTCGGCGTATCTGGCGAAGTGAAAGCTGAGCTTGAAGTAACGTTGAAATACTTTGAAGGCAAGCCTGTTATCGAATCAATTGAGCGCGTAAGTCGCCCTGGTCTGCGTATCTATAAGAAACGCAACGAACTACCTAAAGTAATGGGTGGTTTAGGTGTGGCTGTCGTCTCAACTTCTAAAGGCCTGATGACCGACCGTGCCGCTCGCAATGCGGGTCTTGGCGGGGAAGTTATCGGTTACGTAGCGTAACGAGGAGTTAGGAAATGTCACGAGTTGCTAAAGCACCGATTGCCATTCCTGCTGGCGTTGAAGTTACGCTAAATGGCCAGGAAGTGACAATTAAAGGTGCGAAAGGCTCATTGAGCCGTGTAGTTAACGACGCTGTTGAATTAGTTCAAGAAGACGGCGTTTTACGTACAGTCGCTCGCGAAGGTGTTGCAAATTCCAACGCCCAAGCCGGTACCGCACGTGCGTTACTACAAAACATGGTGGTTGGTGTTGCGCAAGGTTATGAGCGCAAGCTGCAGTTGGTTGGTGTTGGTTACCGTGCAAATACTGCCGGTTCTAAACTCAACTTAACACTGGGCTTCTCTCATCCTGTTGTCTTCGATATTCCGGAAGGAATTACGATCGAAGTCCCAGCACAAACTGAAGTAGTCGTTAAGGGTGTAGACAAGCAGTTAGTGGGTCAAGTTGCCGCTAACATTCGCGCGTACCGTAAGCCTGAACCTTACAAAGGTAAGGGTGTACGTTACGCCGATGAGCAAGTACGCCGTAAAGAAGCCAAGAAAAAGTAAGGTAAGACGATGGACAAGAAAACAGCTCGCTTACGCCGCGCTACTCGCGCACGTAAGAAAATGCTTGAGTTGGGTGCAAACCGCCTGGTCGTTCACCGTACACCACGGCATATTTACGCACAGCTCATTGCACCGAACGGTTCTGAAGTACTGGCAACAGCATCAACTGTTGAAAAATCTGTTCGCGATGCGGTTAAAGCAACCGGCAACGTCGATGCAGCAAAAACAGTTGGTAAGCTGATCGCTGAACGAGCGATTGAAAAAGGCGTGAAAACCGTCGCTTTCGATCGCAGTGGTTTCCGTTATCACGGACGTGTCGCCGCTTTGGCCGATGCAGCTCGTGAAGCTGGACTTCAGTTCTAGGAGACGAACATGGCAAATGCAAATGTAGAAGCTCAACAAAGTGACCTGCAAGAAAAGCTGATCACAGTAAATCGTGTAGCGAAGGTTGTTAAAGGTGGTCGCATCTTTAGCTTCACTGCACTGACTGTGGTTGGTGATGGTCAGGGTAAAGTGGGTTTCGGTTATGGTAAAGCACGTGAAGTTCCAGCTGCTATTCAAAAGGCAATGGAAAAAGCACGTCGCAACATGGTAACCGTGCAGCTGAAAGGCGATACCTTACAGCACCCTGTTAAAGGCCGTCACTCAGGTTCACAGGTATTCATGCAGCCAGCCTCTGAAGGTACAGGTATCATCGCCGGTGGTGCGATGCGTGCAGTACTAGAAGTAGCAGGCGTGCACAACGTGCTGTCAAAAGCATATGGTTCAACCAACCCAATCAACGTTGTACGTGCCACAATCAAGGCACTTCACGACATGAAGTCGCCTGAGCAAGTCGCGGCTAAGCGTGGATTGCGCGTTGAAGAAATTCTGGGGTAGTGAACAATGGCGAATAAGACAATCAAAGTAACACAGACGCGTAGCTCAATCGGTCGTTTACCGAAGCATAAAGCTACTCTACGTGGTCTTGGTCTACGCCGCATTGGTCACACGGTCGAGCTGGAAGATACTCCAGCCGTCCGCGGCATGGTGAACCAAGTCACTTACATGGTAAAGGTGGAGGACTAATACGATGTTCTTGAACTCAATCTCCCCTGCACCTGGTGCTAAAACCAGCAAAAAACGTGTTGGACGTGGTATTGGCTCAGGCTTAGGAAAAACTGGTGGACGTGGTCATAAAGGCCAGAAGTCGCGTTCAGGCGGCTCAGTGAAACCAGGTTTCGAAGGCGGTCAAATGCCAATTCAGCGTCGCTTGCCGAAGTTCGGTTTTACTTCACGTAAGTCATTCGTGACTGCAGAAGTGAACCTGGCTGAGATAGCGAAAGTTGCTGGCGATACTGTAAACATGGCGAGCCTGAAAGAAGCTGGCTTGATTCGCAATGACATCTTGCATGTTAAAGTGATCAAATCAGGCGAAATCAGTCGTGCCGTTTCAGTACAAGGCATTAAGGTCACCAAAGGCGCCCGCGAAGCTATTGAAGCTGCTGGCGGCAAAATCGAAGGATAGAGCAAATGGCTAAACCAGGATTGGAATCTAACAGAGCTCAAGGCGGCACCTCGGAACTTAAACGACGCTTGCTTTTTGTACTCGGCGCGTTAATCGTGTTCCGTGCGGGCTCCTTCGTGCCTATTCCTGGTATTGATGCCGCTGTATTGGCTCAGTTGTTTGATCAGCAAAAAGATACCATCGTTGCCATGTTTAACATGTTCAGCGGTGGTGCTCTTGAACGCGCATCGGTATTCGCTTTGGGTATCATGCCGTACATCACCGCCTCGATTATTATGCAGCTGGCTTCCGTGGTTCATCCACGTTTGGCCGAGCTTAAGAAAGAGGGTGAAGCTGGTCGTCGTAAGATTAGCCAATACACGCGTTGGGGTACTTTGGTACTTGCGACGTTCCAATCGATTGGTATAGCTACTGGCTTACCAAGTCTGATGCCTGGATTGGTTATCGATCCAAGCTTTGGATTCTACTTTACAGCGGTTGTGAGTTTGGTCACAGGAACCATGTTCCTGATGTGGCTAGGTGAACAAATCACTGAGCGTGGGATTGGTAACGGTATCTCTATTCTTATCTTCACCGGTATTGTTGCGGGCCTCCCGTCGGCTATTGGTCAGACGGCAGAGCAAGCACGTCAGGGTGATTTGCACTTATTGTTGTTATTGCTAATCGGTGTCATCGTATTCGCAGTGACGTATTTTGTTGTATTTGTCGAGCGCGGCCAACGCCGCATTGTGGTAAACTACGCAAAACGTCAGCAAGGCCGTAAGGTTTTTGCAGCGCAGAGTACTCACTTGCCATTGAAAGTTAATATGGCCGGTGTTATTCCACCGATTTTTGCATCGAGTATTATTTTGTTCCCAAGCACCATTGCAACCTGGTTTGGCCAGGGCGAAGGTATGGTAGCAAACTTCTTACAAGAGGTTTCGTTGACGCTGTCACCGGGACAACCCTTGTACGTAATGCTTTATGCTGCGGCAATTATCTTCTTCTGTTTCTTCTATACTGCGTTGGTATTTAACCCACGCGAGACAGCTGATAACTTGAAGAAGTCGGGAGCGTTTATCCCTGGAATTCGTCCAGGTGAGCAAACCTCGCGTTACATCGATAAGGTAATGACCCGTTTGACTCTTGCAGGCGCGTTATACATTACCTTTGTCTGTTTGGTTCCTGAGTTCATGATGATTGCATGGAACGTTCAGTTCTACTTTGGCGGTACATCACTATTGATTATCGTTGTTGTTATCATGGATTTTATGGCGCAGGTCCAGACCCATCTGATGTCTCATCAGTATGATTCGGTCCTGAAAAAAGCTAACCTTAAAGGCTTCGGCCGTTAAGGTTGGATAATTACGGAGTGTAGCAATGAAAGTTCGTGCTTCCGTGAAGAAAATCTGCCGTAACTGCAAAGTTATTAAGCGCAACGGTGTTGTGCGTGTAATTTGCAGTGACCCTAAGCACAAGCAACGGCAAGGTTAATTCGATGAAGAAGTCCGCGGCCTGGAAGAATTATTCTCGGCTGCGGCTTTGATATATTTGCAATCTGGCGACCGGTTGAGTATCCTAACGGGCTTTTCAAATCCGGTCACCCATAAACTAAAGGAGACGTGTTAGTGGCCCGTATCGCTGGCATTAACGTTCCTGACAATAAGCATGCAGTCATTGCCTTGACTGCGATCTATGGTATTGGTCGTACCCGTTCACAGCATATTCTTGCTGCGGTTGGTATCGAAGAAAATACTACAATCGGCTCTTTGTCAGAAGAAAAACTGGATCTACTTCGCGAAGCAGTAGGGAAGTTCGCTGTTGAAGGCGACCTTCGTCGTGAAGTATCGATGAATATTAAACGCTTGATGGATCTCGGATGTTTCCGTGGCCTTCGTCATCGTCGTGGCTTGCCTCTACGTGGACAGCGCACTAAAACCAATGCGCGCACCCGTAAAGGTCCGCGTAAACCAATTAAGAAGTAGGGAGTTGAGAAATGGCTAAACAACCAACTCGTACTCGTAAGCGCGTTAAAAAACAAGTCGCAGATGGCATGGCTCACATCCATGCATCTTTCAATAACACCATTGTGACCATTACTGACCGTCAAGGTAATGCGTTAGCATGGGCAACCGCAGGTGGTTCTGGTTTCCGTGGTTCACGTAAATCAACTCCGTTTGCTGCACAGGTTGCTGCTGAACGCGCAGGAGAAATGGCGAAGGAATATGGGTTGAAAAACCTAGAAGTGTTCGTTAAGGGCCCCGGTCCTGGTCGCGAATCATCGATTCGTGCATTGAACGCTGTAGGTTATCGCATCACTAACATTACTGATGTGACACCTATTCCTCACAACGGTTGTCGTCCGCCTAAGAAACGTCGCGTTTAATAGGCGCCAAACGATAGTTGGAGAAAGATCATGGCTAGATATTTGGGTCCAAAACTCAAACTGAGTCGTCGCGAAGGAACTGATTTGTTCCTGAAAAGCGGCGTACGCGCGATCGATACGAAATGTAAACTCGAGAGCGCTCCGGGTCAGCACGGTGCACGTCGTGGCCGCTTGTCTGATTACGGTTTACAGTTACGTGAAAAGCAAAAAGTACGTCGTATGTACGGTGTATTAGAAAAGCAATTCCGTAACTATTACAAAGAAGCTGCCCGTATTAAGGGCAACACTGGTGAGAACCTGCTGCAATTGCTCGAGCAACGTCTAGATAACGTTGTTTACCGCATGGGATTCGCGTCAACGCGAGCTGAAGCCCGTCAGTTGGTCAGCCACAAAGCAGTGGTAGTGAATGGCCAGGTAGTCAACATTCCGTCGTTCAAAGTTCGTCCGGAAGATGTTGTGTCCGTTCGCGAAAAAGCGAAAAAGCAGGCGCGCATCGCTGCTGCATTGGATCTCGCAGATCAGCGTGAGAAGCCAGTGTGGGTAGAAGTAGACGGGAACAAACTGGAAGGACAATTTAAACGTCTTCCAGAGCGTTCAGACTTGTCTGCTGAAATTAACGAACAGTTGATCGTAGAGCTTTACTCTAAGTAAAGCTTAAGCATAAAGAGAGGACACAATGCAGGGTTCTGTTACCGAATTCCTTAAGCCAAGGCTAGTCGACATTGAACAAATCAGCCCGACTCACGCAAAAGTGACGTTGGAGCCTCTTGAGCGTGGCTTTGGTCACACGCTGGGCAACGCGCTGCGCCGTATTTTGCTTTCTTCTATGCCAGGAGTGGCAGTGACGGAAGTTAAAATCGAAGGTGTGCAGCACGAGTACAGCAGCAAAGAGGGTGTTCAGGAAGATGTCATCGAAATCCTGCTGAACCTCAAAGGTCTGGCAGTTACCATGGAAGGTAAAGATGAAGCGATTCTGACCTTGAAAAAATCTGGAGCGGGCCCTGTCAAGGCTGGCGATATTACCCATGATGGGGATATCGAAATCATTAACTCTGATCACCTCATCTGTACTTTAACAGGTGACACTGAGATTGAGATGTCAATCAAAGTAGAGCGTGGTCGTGGTTATGTTCCAGCTTCGGCACGTCAGTCTGCTGACGATGAAGAGCGTCCGATCGGTCTTCTACTTGTTGACGCTTCTTTCAGTCCGGTTGAGCGCATTGCGTACAACGTTGACTCAGCTCGTGTTGAGCAACGTACCGACCTGGACAAACTGGTTATCGACATGGAAACGAATGGTACTCTGGATCCAGAGGAAGCTATTCGCCGCGCAGCTACAATTATGGCAGAGCAGTTAGAAGCCTTTGTTGAATTGCGTGACATGAGCGAACCGGAAGAGAAAGAAGAGAAACCGGAATTCGATCCGATTTTATTACGTCCGGTAGACGATTTGGAATTAACTGTGCGTTCTGCGAACTGTTTGAAAGCAGAAGCTATTCAGTACATTGGTGACTTAGTACAGCGCACCGAGGTTGAGTTATTGAAGACTCCAAACCTTGGTAAGAAATCGCTGACCGAGATCAAAGACGTACTTGCATCACGTGGGTTGTCTCTGGGCATGCGCCTGGAAAACTGGCCACCAGCAAGTCTTGCTGATCGCGACTAAGACATCTTTTACAGAGATTTACTGAGAAGGGTATAGGTATGCGCCATCGTAAGAGTGGTCGTCAACTCAACCGCAACAGCAGTCATCGCAAAGCGATGTTCAGCAACATGGCAAGCTCACTTGTCCGTCACGAAGTGATCAAAACGACACTTCCGAAAGCAAAAGAACTTCGTCGTGTGATTGAACCACTAATCACTTTAGCGAAACAAGACAGCGTTTCGAACCGTCGTTTGGCGTTCGCGCGCACTCGTGATAAAGATGTGGTTGGTAAATTGTTCAATGAATTGGGCCCGCGTTATCAAGAACGCGCAGGTGGTTACACTCGCATCATGAAGTGTGGCTTCCGCGCCGGTGACAACGCGCCAATGGCTTATGTTGAGCTAGTTGACCGTCCAGAAGTTGAAGCTACTGAAGCTGAAGAAGTTGCAGTAGAAGAGTAAGTTCTCCTAGTGAGATCAAAAAAGCCGCTCAATTGAGCGGCTTTTTTTTGTCTCGATTTTAAGTTCGATAGCTGATCTAGTTTTGTGGGGCTTTTTTAATTGCTGCGGCAAACTCATCATCATTGATACCGTGAGTCGCTGCTAGCGTTTGCAGCTCTTCATAATTCATGCCGGCGCGGTAAGCGCCTTTGATAACAGACATTGCTTCACCCTTGGTCTTTACCGGTGTGACTTCAGGATCTGAATCGCGCATCAGTGAGATAAGATCGTCTAACGATGTCAACAGATAATCCCCTAAAGCGGGGAGCACACTCAGGGTTGCATGGACGATGCCTTCAACCTGCTCGGGTTGCGACGCACTGGCTGATTGCATAATGCTATCGGCCATCTCTGGTTCAACCCGTACGGCGACGCGTACGAGTTCTTCTACATTAGTAGGATCGACACGGCTTGCTTCAGCAACGATCTCATCGGCGTAAGCAGGTTCTGCTTCGACGGCGATGCGGACCAGCTCCGTTGGTGGGGCGATTTTCAAATGCATGGCTACTGACAGGATATCCTGGGTAAAACCGGGTTCCGCATTAATAGCTGCTTTTATAATGTGTTCGTATTTCTTCGGGTAGCGTTCAAAGGCGGCGTGCAAGATAGGTTCAACATGCTGGGGGTAATTACTCATCAGGACCCGAACAGTACGAGTGACCGAGAAGTTGCGTTTCGTGTAATAACGAAACATTCGTAGATAAGTATTTACCAATCGCTTATTGTCTTCTGTCATCGTATATCCAACAGGTTCAGTTGGGGTAATACCATCACCGAAGTCCAAAGCTGAAGCGCTAAATGGGAGCATAAAGCTGGTAGCGAGAATAAACGCTGTAGTGGTTCTCATCTGTTGCGCACCTTTTCAATTATTTATTTTAGCTAATTGCCGATGTTTATAGTTGTTCTTGCAAACGGCTAGCGTTAGAACATTAGCAATGTTTATAGACAATAGATAGTTAAAGAATGTTCAATCTGATTAAAAAAAAAGCAATTGAACAATAAATTGAAAAAAGATCTTGCACGGGCGGCGATGATCCTTATAATTCGCCGCCGTTGTCACCGAGGCATAAGCCGCAGTGACACGAGCCAGCAGCGCGAAGCGCTTGCAAAAAAAAGATCCGAAAGGATCT
>NZ_JAGGJE010000006.1:0-144836 GCF_030466375.1 Pseudidiomarina terrestris | reverse complement strand
ATGACTATAACAAGAGTCGACCTCATCGGGCTTTAAATAACCTGCCACCCTTGCAGTTCGTGGCATCCATTGAAAATTGAACAGCTCAATTCATTCAGGGAGTGGTTCTAATAATGGGGGCCTGTCAACGACAGCTCAATTCATTCCTCGAGTGGTTCTAATAATGGGAGAGACGTCACTTCCTAGCGCTTAAATCTCTTCATTCATCACCGCAACAACGTCAATTTCAAATTTATTTTTAATCTCTTCGACTAGGTTGATCGCCAGCTCTTCTAATTTCTTAAGAATCTGCCCATCGACTAGAGCTTCTAATTGCTTACGTTTGCGTTTCGAAACTTCACCACCATTTTGAATAATAATCGACAAGACCATATCGATTTTATTGTTCGGCAAGTCCGCATTTTCATTGATAAATTTTTTCAAACAGTCGAACACGGTAAGTAAGCATACTTCTTTTAGTAGGTCATCGGAGATGGCTGTATCCATCATCTCATATACAAACTTGACATGCTCGGTGTAGTCCGGAAAGCGATACATGTAATCAATATCATTATGGATTACGATTTTATTGGAATTGTCGAATTCATAATCTAACATCGCCATTATCGGTACTGAGATGGTTTCAAGAACCTGATCGTATTTTTGTTGGTTTTTTAGGATCGCAGAAGATATCGGAATAATAAACTTGTGCTCTGGCTCTCGATGCTTCATTACGTCATGAATAAGATAACGATGGATGCGACCATTTCCATCGTCAAATGGGTGGATATAAACTTCACCAAATGATATCAAAGTTGCATGGAATAACGGGGGAACTGAGCCATCGATCATCAAGTTTTCGTGTAACTTAAATAACCCATTCATCATACTTGCTACGTGTTCTTGTTTCGCTCCAACGTAATGAACGTCTTCATCTCGATTCCCAAACCGTTGAATCGTTGTACCTACATAAATTTCCGATTTACGGTAATCGGCCGCTTTAAACTTATCATCCACAATTTGATTCTGAACGTTGATAAGCGAACACTTATTCAACTCATATAAGCCAACATTTTTTATCGCATTTAGGAATCTTTGCATTCGCTGTCGGTTTGGCTTCTCTCTCTCTATCTCCGTCGATGACTTTGTTTCTTTTGTATAAAGGTAATTAACTGATCGTCCAATCACATCAACTGATAGCTGCTCTCCGATACGTTGCATTTTCGCAAATGCGGTTTTATATACATCAGCCTCGTCAAGCTGATTTATCTCAGTTGTTTTTCGAATCGTAGGACAAAAATCAGGTGTGCCTAGCGCGTTGTTAATAACGCGTGTTCTTTTATCTTTCTGCCCATTTTCCAAGGTGTAGTAGAACTCATCCTCAAATAACTTTATATAATTTGACGATTTTAAGTCCGGGATGTCGAGCTTCTGCCCAGTTAGCCATTCGTACAGAAACCAGAGCACTCGATTATATTGACTTGTCGGTTTATCTAAAATAAACGCAGTAAATTCAGTCACATTAATTTTTTTTAAAATTGCTGCAAAGAAATGTAGTCTGATGCCTTGGTTTTTTATTGCCGCATGCATCTGCGAGTAGGGGTTATCATCGTATTTAAGATGGCCAGGAATTACCTTGCGCTTGCTCCCACCATACTGGATCAACTGTTCTTTTTCGGCATTTGGGTCCTGATAAACCTCCACTCCGAGCTTTGGTAGACGTAGATCGTAATGCAGATTAAGGTAAGCATATCCAACTGGTTTCATAGCAGTCCTTTACTTCTCGCCAAAAAGGTCTTATCGTTAGTCAACGTTTATGTATACGTATATGATAGTTAGTTTACCAGAAAAATCATTGCATTTTAGATATTTTAATTACAAATCAACAGCCACACTTACAACTAGGATATTGGACTTACAAAGTAGATTTTTAACTTACGAATAAATATTTCCTTGTTGATTTGCAATTTTTAGTTACATCAAGTCGTACCAAACCAGCAGCTCAATCGCATCCGCTACCTTCTGATGCGCCTGCCGCCGTTCCTCGTAGTAGTCATACCGGTCGTAAATACCTTCTAAGCCCTTTAGGCTGTGGTTTATAGCTCGTTCGTCAACAACGCCACTGAAGCCTAAAGCAGAGACCTGGCTTCGAAACGTTCGCCGCAGATCGTGCACAGTAAAATGCGCGATATCACCCATGTAATTCGGCCCGGGTTTCTTGCGCCCCTGTTCAATGCCAAACATTTTATTGATCGCACGATTTCTTGTATCGGAACCGATATATGGCTTTGTTGAACCTCTTCGTGCAGGCAGTACATACTCTGAACCGAAAGAGCGGGCTTTGAGCATGTGTAACCACTCAACGGCCTGAGTTGACAGCGGTATAATAATGCCTTTACCTTTTTTCACACGATGGTCTGGAATTTCCCATTCGCCCTTCACGAGATCAAATTCAGACCATGGGGATTCAGCAAGCTCTCCTTTACGCACTCCAAGAACCAAGTATAAGCAAACAGAAAGGGAATTATCCTTACCGAAGCGGTCCATATACTTTCGGAAAATCGTAGTCGCACTTTTAACTTCATCAAGCGATAATGCCCTGTCGCGTGATTTCTCCACACCCCCCAGCATCATTTGTACCAAAGGCAGCGGCCGGGTTATTTAGCGTCAAATCCAGCTTCACCGCGAGCATCGGAAAAACCGGGAAGCTTCAGAAACAACAAAGCCCTTTATTTAAAAGGGCTTTGCAAGCATCAGGAAAATATCGGATACGGTAGAGAAAATTACTCGATGTTCTGGATCTGCTCCCGCATCTGCTCAATCAGCACTTTCAGTTCGACGGCGGCGGTGGTGATGTCGGTGTTGATGGACTTGGAGCCGAGGGTGTTGGCTTCGCGGTTGAACTCTTGCATCATGAAGTCGAGGCGACGGCCGCAGGCTCCGCCTTTGCGCAGGATTTTGCGGGTTTCGACGACGTGGGTGTCGAGGCGGTCGAGCTCTTCAGCGACATCGGTTTTTTGCGCCAGCATCACCATTTCGCTTTCCAGACGCTGCGGGTCAAGCTCAACCTTGGCATCTTCTAAACGAGTGAGTAAGCGCTCACGTTGCCACTCGAGCACTTCTGGCATGCGCTTACGCACGAAAGCCGATTGCTCAGAGACGCCTTCCAGACGCTCTTCTATCAGACGCTCCAGCGCCTTACCTTCGCTGGCGCGATTATCGATAAACTCAGCAACGGCTGTATCAAAGGCGGCCATGACGTCCGCCTGAATCGCATCCACGTCGTCTTCGCTTTGCGCAACCACACCTGGCCAGCGCAGTACGTCGAGTGGGTTCAGATACGACGATGAGCTTTGGTTGGACACCCAGTTGGCACTGGAGATCACGCTTTTCGCCAGCTCTTCGTTCAGCTGCAAGCCGCCCTCAACTTTCTGCTCGATATTGAGGCGCAGGTTGCACTCAACTTTGCCGCGCTGCAATTGCTTGCGCAGCTTCTCACGTAGCATGTTCTCCATCGAACGGAACTGCTCAGGCAAACGGAAGTAGGTTTCTAAAAAACGTTGATTCACTGATCGCAGTTCCCACGTCGCTGTTCCCCATTCGGCTTTCAGTTCGTGGCGCGCGTATCCGGTCATGCTTTGAATCATAGTGAGTATCTCTTAGCTAAAGTTAGCGACAGTTTAACATTGTTTTCCGACACGCGGAATTTCACCGTCAACTCTGCTATAATCGCCGCCCAAATTACTTACAGCTTATTCCCAGTTAAAGGAGCCAGCCTATGCGTCCAAGTGGTCGTACTGCCCAGCAAATTCGTCCGGTGACCATTACCCGCAACTACACCTGTCACGCCGAAGGTTCAGTGCTGATTGAATTCGGTGACACTAAGGTATTGTGCACCGCCAGCGTGGTGAAAGGTGTGCCACGGTTCCTTAAAGGCAAAGGTCAAGGCTGGGTCACTGCAGAGTACGGCATGCTGCCACGTTCCACGCACACGCGGATGGATCGCGAGGCCGCACGAGGCAAACAAGGCGGTCGTACGGTCGAGATCCAGCGTCTCATCGGTCGCTCACTGCGCTCCTGCGTTGATCTGGCGGCACTGGGTGAGAACAGCATTACCATCGACTGTGACGTGTTGCAGGCCGATGGTGGTACCCGCACGGCATCTATCACCGGTGCCTGCGTGGCGCTGGTCGATGCATTGAACTGGATGCGTAAGCAGGGCATGGTCAAAACCAACCCGCTGAAAGGTCTGGTCGCAGCAATTTCCGTTGGCATGTACAACGGCCACCCCGTTGCCGATCTGGACTACCCGGAAGACTCCAAAGCTGAGACCGACATGAACGTAGTCATGACCGAAGCCGGTAAACTGATCGAAGTCCAGGGCACTGCCGAAGGCGAACCTTTCTCGTTCGACGAAATGAATGAAATGCTGGAACTGGCGCGTCACGCCATCCGCGAACTTATGGACCTGCAAAAGCAAGCGCTGGCATAACTTGTATAAGAGGCATAAGAGAGGCATAAGAGGCACGAATGAAAGATTACCAAAAAGACTTTATTGAGTTCGCCATTTCCCGTGGCGTGCTGAAATTCGGTGAATTCACCCTGAAATCCGGGCGCACCAGCCCCTATTTCTTTAATGCGGGCCTGTTCAATCATGGCTCAGACCTCGCCAAGCTCGGCCGCTTTTATGCTGCCGCGTTGCAGGACAGCACAGTCGACTATGATGTGCTCTTCGGCCCGGCTTACAAAGGCATTCCCATTGCCACCGCGGCGGCCATTGCCCTGTACGATGGCTACCAGAAAGATGTGCCTTACTGCTTCAACCGTAAAGAAAAGAAAGACCACGGCGAAGGCGGTAATCTGGTGGGCTCGCCACTGTCCGGCAAAGTCATGTTGGTGGATGATGTGATCACCGCTGGCACCGCCATCCGTGAATCCATGGACATCGTCAGCGCAAACAATGCCGAACTCGCCGGCGTGTTGATTGCGCTGGATCGCCAGGAAAAAGGCCAGGGCGAACTCAGTGCCATTCAGGAAGTTGAGCAGGATTTTAATACCAAGGTGATCAGTATCGTTAAGCTAAACGATGTCATCAGCTACCTAGAAAAAAGCCCCGAGCTGGCTGAGCATCTCGAGGCTGTTACGGCGTATCGCGCTAAATACGGTGTACGTTAAGCACGCATCTTAGAACGATTTGGACGGCGCGTATTGCATGCCAATGCGCGCGTTCATGACCTGACACTCAGCACCGGCTTTTTGCGTGGTCACACTCTCGCCACCGAGTAAGGTCAGCACGAACTGCTCCTGCTTCACTTCAATGCTCTCACGCTCGTTACACAATAAGCGCAAGGCATCGTACATGCCGCGGCCATCGAGGAAGTTGGTGGTTGGGTCTTCTTGCACTACTTTGGCGCTATCGGCCAGCTCGACGTTGGTCAGCTCGTTGCCACTCAGGGTACCCGTTGCGCCTGCCATCAGATAATGAAAGCTGGCCGCGACCGCGCGTTCGTTCTGTTGCGCACCCAGGGCAAAAAACACACCACGCTCACCGACCACTTTAAAGTCGCCGGATTTCAGGTTCACCAACAGCGCCGTCGAGGCGTCAATTCCCACGGCCATCGGCACTCGATTCGTCGCGGCCACGCGCAACAAACGTCCATGGCGGCCTTCCTCACCCACCTGGTTATCCAGTGTCGCCCAGCGGAATAAGCCGGCGCCACCGAGTGGATGATAGGTGGTGCTGTTTTCATTTAAGCCGCGCGGACAGGTATCGTCTTTACCACAACCGTAGCCCGGCATCCGCGCCGAGTGGGCGCCATCTTTTAAGGCTTCGCGGCTGGTGCCTGCTGAAATCATGGCTTTACTGGTCATCACGTTCACCGCTGCACCGGCCGCGGCGACCACCAGCTGCTCTTCGGCAACACGTTCTGCGATGCCAATGGCGAAGCTGTTGGGCTCATTCAGTTGCGTGACAAACAACGGCCGCAACAGATCCGGCGAGCCATCGGCAATATAGATAGCATCCGCATTACGCACCGCGTCTACGGCATCACCCGCCTCACAGAAAGCCAGCTGACGCAGATGCAGATCGGCATGCACGATATCCCGGCGGTAACTATCCATCACCGTTTCCCGGTAAGCATCTAACTCTTCACAAGCGTCTGCGCCACGCGCCGCTAATACGGCAGCATCAAGCGGCAGCCACGAGGCATCCGCACCGGCTGCGGCAAAGCTCTGCAGGTAATAATTGACCTTATCCAGACTGTCACGCTGGCCTGCGGTCAGTACCAGCACGTGGGGCGTCTCGCCAGCGGTCACTTTGCGTGCTTGCGACACTACGTGACGCAGTAACTCCGGTTGCACGTCGTCCTTGGTGGCCGCCAGATTCACGTCATAGCTGACATCATCCGGCACGCGCATTTCGAGATAATCAATGATCATGTTCCATTCGCGCTCGGACAGCTGATCGTACATGTAGCGTGTGGCCCGGCGGGTAAACTCTTCCAGAAACACGCGTTCAGAGATCACGTCCTGCTTCATGCGCTGATGCAGCAGATCCAGGGCTTCGCGCAAGTCATCGCGCACATCCCGACGCATCGGCGTCCAGTTTTTATCATCCAGTAAGCGCTCGACGTAGGCCGAGCTCAGATTGACATAGCGATCCGAGCGCATGGCGTCGGTATCGATCCAGTCGGTCTCGTTACAACGCTGCCAGGCCATGCTCGAGCACACCTCGAGCGGCTCACCGATGGCGATGAACGGGAAAAAATCACTGTCGCTTTGTTCCTGAGCACTTGTTGTGCCCGAAGAAAGACTTGCACTTACCCCGGCAACCAGCGCCAGACAAGTGGTTAAAATAGATGTCCGCATGTACTTACTCCTAACTGACTTGCGTTGTGCGCGGCATTGTAACACCTTTTCATCAGCAACCGAGCTGCTATACTCTTTGCCGTAAGCCGTGCTCTGCATCGTTGCACGTACGATCGTACTTAATAGACCCCTGTAGAGGCCGTAAAGTTGCACTATTCTCGCTTTGCCATCGTTATTTTTCTGGCCGCCACCTGCGCGTTCTGCAGCCCCCAGCTCACGGCGCAAGATGACCCACACAAGATACCTGATGAGCTTATCTTTCGTGCTGCGGATCCCTCGCCGACTGCAAATTTTGTGGTGCAACTGTTCACTGAAGCCTACGCTCGCCTGGGCATTAAGCTGCGCTTTGAGGCCATGCCTCGCAATCGTAGCTTAACAGAGGCCAACAAAGGCCGTATTGCCGGCGAACTGGGGCGGATCCCACGCTTGCATGATGAGTACACCAACCTGGTCCGGGTCGACTTTCCACTGTTTGATTCCGAAGTGGTGATGGTCGCCGATCGTCGCGAGTGCGGTCTGTGTGGCTTCAACAACATCGACAGTTTCGCGTACATCGCGGGCACGCAGTCCGTAGAAGAGGTCCTGCAAGACCGCGCCATCGACATGCCCAGTATCCAGGCCGTGGATATCGCCCAGCTTGAACTGCTGTATGACAACGACCGCGTCGATGCCATTTTGCTGAATGACTTTGAAGCCGAGCAGCTCGCTTCCATCAACGACTACACCATCTTCGTGCCCTATAAGCGCAATACTGGCTATCATTTCCTGCATCAGCAGTACGCCTTTTTGGTGCCGCAACTAGAGGCGATTTTAGAGAACATGCTCGCCAGTGGCCGGATACTGGAGATCCTACAGGAAAATAACGCGCAAATTCGCACCACTCTCGGCTTTGACGAAAGCCCGGAGCTCGGTCCTGTGCGTTTGTCCGCAGGTCTGTGGCCAGAATACACCGAAGCCGATGGTTCAGGCGCCTACTGGCAGGTGATGGAGCAGGTTTTCGCCCCCGTGGCCTCCGAGCTTGACCTGCATGCCAATACCTTTAGTCGCGCCTACCGTGGGCTGGACGACAACAAGTTCGATGCACTGGTCGGGGCCTTAGGTCAGCAGACACCTGAAAATACCATTGTCTCGCGCAATCATCTGGATTTTGACAACCCGCTGTACGTGTTCACCGCCACTGCCGAAGACATGCAAGCGGTCGAGGCGGGTACGTTGCAGCGCCCCGTGTGTCATGTCGCCGGCTACGAATATGAGCAAATGCTGTCGCCGGATTTAAGCTACTACTCTGCTGACAGCCACCTGGATTGCTTCGCCATGCTGGATATGGGCCGTATGGGGGCAGTGGTAGGTTACCTCGAGAATGTGCCGGACTGGACCAATTCTCCCTATAGCATGGTAAAATTACGCGACGCGCTGCCCGTACACGTGGCATTTCAGAAGACGCCGCGCGGCTTTCGTTTGCGTGACTGGTTTGATGCGCAATTTCGCGAACTGGTCACCTCGGGTGCCATTCGCGACATCTATACCGAGGAAATGATTCGGCGGGGCTATCTGCATCTTAATCTGCCACCTGAACCCAACCCGGTGCGCGCCGCCAGATAACCGAGCGGCTGCTGAAGAACCCTTACAAGGACGCTGTTGCATGTTTCACATTGCTTTACACACGCCGGTGATGCCGGCCAATACCGGCAATATCATTCGTCTGAGCGCCAATAATGGCTGCCAGCTGCACCTGATTGAACCGCTGGGTTTTGACTTTGAAGAGAAGAAGCTGCGCCGCGCTGGCCTCGATTACCATGATTTAAGTAATGTGAAGCGTTATCCTGACTTTGCCGCGTTCAAAGCAGCGATGGGCGCACGCCCGATGTTTGCCTGTACCACCAAAGGCAGTCGCAGCTATACCGATGCCAGTTATGCGGACGAGTCGGTTCTGTTGTTTGGTTCGGAAACCAGTGGCCTGCCCGATGACGTGATGGCGCAGTTTGATAGTGAGCACCGCATTCGTATTCCGATGATGCCCAACAACCGTTCACTGAACTTAGCCAATGCGGTGGCCATCATCAGCTACGAGGCCTGGCGCCAACATGATTTCGCCGGAGGTGATTAGGTGATAGAGCCAAAGCAGACCCAGCCGCCGATGGGTAAACCCCGCGATTATGGTTTCTGGGTCAAGATTGCCACCCGCGCGTCGGTCAGCGTCGCTCTGACCCTGGTGATTGTGAAGCTCTGGGCCTGGATCAGCACCGATGCCTCAAGCATGCTGGCCTCGGCCACCGACTCCATGCTCGATACGCTGGCGTCGCTGTTTACCTTTTTCTCGGTTCGTTATGCCCTGCAACCCGCCGACCACGAGCATCGCTTTGGCCACGGCAAAGCCGAATCGCTGGCGGCGCTGGTGCAGTCGGCACTTATCACCGGCTCTGCCTTACTACTACTAGTGCACAGCGCACAGCAGTGGTGGCAAGGCGAAAGTGTGAGCAAACCCACCCTGGGTATCTATGTGTCGATTTTCGCCATTGCCCTGACCCTGGCGTTAGTGGTGTTGCAGCGGGTCGCCGTCAAGCATACCGATTCCAAGGCTATCGCCGCCGATCACCTGCATTTTCAATCGGACTTATTACTCAATAGTGCGGTTATTGTCGCTTTGGGATTAAGCGCTTATGGCTGGTACTGGGCGGACAGTTTGTTTGCCATTTTAATTGCGATTTATCTGGCCTATGGCGCCATTCGCATTGGCTGGGAAGCCTTTCAGGGGCTGATGGATCGGGAGTTACCGGAGCCGGACAAAGACAAAATCGTGGCGGTGCTGAAGTCGACCAAGGGCATTCATGGTTGGCACGATCTGCGCACCCGCGCTTCCGGGCCAATGCGCTTTATCCAGTGCCATGTGGAGTTAGACGATGATTTATCATTGCGCGAAGCTCACGATATTGCCGATGGCGCCGAACGCGAGTTACACGAGCTGTTTCCCGAGACCGATGTGATTATTCACATGGATCCACTTTCTGTGGTGCCCGCTCGCCGGCAAACCAGCTCAACAAGCGATTGACCACAGGCTCGCGGTAGGCGTCACTTTCAATAAAGATCTCGTGCTTGGCGTCAGCGACCACCATCACCTGGCTCTGCGGATGGGAGAGTGCGCAGACAAATTCGCGCTGCGCCGCGGCGTCCACGACCGTATCACCGCCGGCCTGCACCACCAGCACCGGAATATGAATATCCCCGGCCTCGCCAATGGCGCGTCGCGCCGCACTGAGCGCTTCAGCGATCCAGCGAAAGCTTGGTCCACCTAACTGCACTTCCGGATGCTCACGGTAATGTGCGCGAAAGGTCTGGTAGCGTGCTTCGCTATGCGACAGCTCATTTTTGGCAAAGGGTGTTTCCACATAGTCGCCAGTTCCGGGAAAATACCAGGGTGTTTGCGGAGCGATAAGCTGGTTCAACGCGGCTCCGGTGCGGGTGATGGCCACGGCCAGCCAGTGCGGGATCCAACCGGTCTGAATTCCGAACATGGGCGATGACAGCACCGCCGCTTGCACTTCATGCGGGTAACGCGCCAGATACAGTGCCGCGATGGCGCCGCCCATCGAGTGGGCGATCAGATACAGCGGCAAGTGCGTGCCGTAATGCTCCAGCAGCTGTTGTTCCGTCGCCCGCACAAAGCCGGCGAAGTCATCGACAAAATCATCGAAGTGATGCACATGGCCGTTGTGTGGGTTGGGAGTCAAACGATCGGAAAAGCCCTGTCCGCGGTGATCAAGAATGGCCACGGCGTAGCCTTGCTGGCCGAGCTCCCACACCAGCTCCGGGTATTTAATGGCACCTTCAATGCGGCCCGGGCTGATCAGCACCAACGCTTTTGCATCAGGTGGGCAGACCAGGTAATAGCATAAGTTGATCTCATGCGGACGCTTTAGATAGCGCTGTTCGGCATATTTATACCAGTACGGCATGACCGTATCGTCATAGAACGACTGCCACGCTGTTTTATTATCGTCGTGCACTGCTGTGCTCCTGAGCGGTGACTTGCCTAGCTTTTACCGTTCTGATCAGTACCATTTCCCGGCTCTGATAGCGGCAAATTGACTGCCACTTCCAGGCCCCCTTCAGGGTGATTGCGTGCGCTGATGGTGCCACCTAATACTGCTGCGGCGCGCAAACTGAGCGCCATTCCCAGGCCCACACCGGCTTTATGGTTGCGGGAGAGATCGGCACGGTAGAAGGGCGTAAACAACTGACTGAGTTGATCATCCGGAACGCCTGGTCCGTGATCGCGAATGATAATAGTGTAGTCATTGCTGGTTGTCTGACAACTGATTTCGACATCGTCATCGCTGTACTGCAAAGCGTTGCGCACCAGATTCTCGATCACCAGCCGCAGTAACTCGGGATCGCTTTCGCTGACCGGCCATACGCCATCGCCCTGAAATTGTACGCGCTGACCCTGACTGGCGTTCACGTAACGTAAGTCTTTGATCAGCTGCGTCGCCAGACGACGGATGTCCACCTGCTCGGTTTGCAGCTGCACCAAGCCGTTTTCCAGCCGTGACAACGACAGAATGCGCTCAATAATCGTGCTGAGTCGCTCCAGATCACGCCCCAGCTGGTCGATGTGATTGGCTTGTTGCTCCGGCGAATCCTGCTCCTGACTAAGCATCAATGCCACTTGCATCCGCGCCAGCGGCGAGCGCAGCTCATGGGAGACGTCCGACAATAAGCGCCGCTGAGCATCGCGGGATACGGCCAGATCATAGGCGGTGGTCGCCAGTGCCCGCGCCAGCTCGCCCAGCTCATCATTACGTTTGGGTAACCGTCGTAAATCTGGTTTCTCGCTGCCTTTAGCAATTTCGCGGGTGGCCTGGGTCAGACGCCGCAACGGCATCACCAGCCAGGCACCAAGTAGAATTGAGATTGCCAAACTTCCGACCAGCAGCGCCAGGGTTTGCACTCGCTGGGTCTCGCGTTCAGTCAGCACTTGCTCCTGACGTTCATCGGGGGTAATGGGACGGGTGATGAGAATCCGATAGTCTTCCAGCTGGAAGGGACCGAGCAACATCAGATTGCCCAATGGCAGTTGTTGCGGTTGCTCGGCCTCGAGTTGACGCATCAGGGTGCCGCGGTAATTCATGCCCAGAGTGCGATCCAGTTGCAGCCGCTCCTTGCCTGAGGGGGCCAGGCTTGCCGCCACCCGATAGTCGCCGGCCAGCAGACGACCCGGCGTCAGCGACCGAAAAGTCGCCACCTCTGACAACAGTGGTGCCAGTGACTCCTGCACTGCGGTCGGCACCGGTTCCGGCTCAATGGGTTTGCTAAACCACAAGGCCAGCAGGTAACCACTGCTGGCCACTGCGAACAGTAGCACCCAAAACAGCAACAATAGTCGCAGTGAGAGCGAGTGGTACCAACGCATTTAAAAAGTGCCCTGAGTTAAGACTTATGCAGAATGCGATAACCACGGCCACGTACGGTCTGAATACGCTCCGGCTCGCTTGGAAGTTTCTTGCGGATATTACTGATATGAACATCCAGGCTGCGATCAAAAGGGGCCAGCGAGCGACCCAGCGCTGCCACAGATAGCTGGTCTTTGCTGATCACTTCACCGGCGCCACGGACTAGCGTGCGCAGGATATCAAATTCCGTTGGGGTCAGCTCCAGCTCGGTGCCATCGCAGGTGACTTTATTATGGGTCGGATCGACATAGAAACCAGCA
Organism: Pseudidiomarina terrestris; assembly: GCF_030466375.1. Lineage (NCBI taxonomy): Bacteria > Pseudomonadati > Pseudomonadota > Gammaproteobacteria > Alteromonadales > Idiomarinaceae > Pseudidiomarina > Pseudidiomarina terrestris. Next base: position 132,277 of record NZ_JAGGJE010000006.1, on the reverse strand, counting down.
AATTCTGTGGCTTCCTGTCGTACACTGGTTGCCGGAGTGCGGCGCAGCAAGGCTTTAATTCGGGCCACCAGCTCACGCGGATAAAACGGCTTGGGCAGGTAATCGTCTGCCCCTAGCTCCAGTCCCGCCACCCGATCATCGTCGTCACCACGCGCGGTCAGCATCAGTACCGGGGTGTTGCGCGCTTGTTGGCGCAGTCGTTGCAGCAACTGAAAACCATCGATTCCGGGCAACATAACATCGAGCAATATCAGGTCGTAAGACCCGCTTAACGCGCGTTCCAGACCGGTTTCCCCGTCTGCTGCGAGCGTTAATTGAAAACCTTCCTTGGTGAGGATCTGCTCCAACATACTGCTCAGTTCAGCATCGTCATCAACAAGTAGCAATTTGCTCATAAGTGTCCCTGTGTTGTTATTGTTAGCTTTACAGACTAAGCATTATGTAAAGACGTACTTAAATAGATAGTGTATTTACGTTTCTTTTACCAACTCTTTGAGCTTTCGCGTAAGGGTGTTTCGGCCCCAGCCTAATTTTTCTGCAGCCCGTTGTTTATGGCCATTGGTGCTGCTAAGCGCGAGATCGATCGCCATCCGTTCGATAGTCTCGGTCAGCTGCGTCAGAATGTCGTTTTCATCATTGTCCAGGCGCTGTTGCAAATAGCTGCGTACGGCAGCTTCCCAGTCGTCGGCGGTCGCCCCGGCTGCATTCACTGCCGGTACTGAACTGATGCCTGCGGGTAAATCAGCAACATCGACCCAGCGCCCGGGTGCCATCACCGTCAGCCAGCGGCAGGTATTTTCGAGCTGGCGGACATTGCCCGGCCAGTCGGCGTCTTGCAAGCGAGCCTCAGCGGCGGCGGTCAGTTGCTTGGGCTCGGCATTGAGCTCCTCAGCGGCTTTTTGCAAAAAGTGCTGGGCCAGTTGCGGAATATCGCTGCGGCGCTCGGCCAGAGTGGGTAATTGCAGGCGGATCACGTTCAGGCGGTGAAACAAATCTTCACGGAAGCTGCGCTCTTCGACGCGCTGTTCCAGCTGCTGATGGGTCGCGGCGATGGTGCGTACATTGACGCGTACCGGCTCATAGCTGCCCACTGGGTAAAACTGCCCTTCCGCCAGTACCCGCAACAGACGGGTTTGCACGGCCAGGGGCATATCACCGATTTCATCTAAAAACAGCGTGCCGCCGTCTGCCTGTTCAAAACGCCCGCGGCGGCGCTGGGTGGCGCCGGTAAAGGCACCTTTTTCATGGCCAAATAACTCAGACTCAATCAAATCACCGGGGATCGCCGCCATGTTCAATGCAATAAAGGGCTTACCTTTACGTGGACTGTGTTCGTGCAGGGCACGGGCGACCAGTTCTTTACCTGTTCCCGAGGCTCCGGTCAGCAACACCGTGGCGCTGGATTGCGACAACCGCCCGATGGCACGAAACACATCCTGCATGGCGGGGGCCGCGCCGACTAATCCGGCAGGGGCTGCCCCTTCTGTGGATGACTTTTGCTGCGGAGCCTGCATGGCGCGACGCAAGGTCCGCAACACTTCATCGAGATCAAAAGGCTTGGCTAAGTATTCGAAGGCGCCGCCCTGAAAGGCACTGACGGCCGAGTCTAAATCGGAGTGCGCGGTCATCACCACCACCCGCAATTGCGGAAACTTATCCTGCACGTACTGCAGCACCGCCAGGCCATCATCGCCGGGCATCCGAATATCTGTTAACAGCACCTGCGGCTGGTTCTGCTCCAGCGCTTTATACAAACTCGCGGCATCGGCGAAGCTGCGACTGTCAATGTCGGCTCGTTGCAACGCCCGCTCCAGCACCCAGCGGATCGAGCTGTCATCATCAAGTACCCAGACCGGCTGCTCACTTTGTGACATGGGTTGCTCCGTTACTGTAACGCGTCTCAATGTAAGGTAAATACAACAGGAACCGCGTACAGTGCGGCTCGGATAAAACTTCTATTTTGCCGGCATGCTGGTGCACCACGTTCTGGGTGATGGCCAGACCAAGCCCGGTGCCGCCGGCACGACCACTGACCATGGGGTAAAATAACGTGTCTTTCAGTTGCGCTGGCACGCCCGGACCATTGTCCTGTACCTCAATCACGGCACAGCGCCGGTAGCGCTGCCCGTACAGCGTCTGCTGATGCAGCACTCGAGTGCGCACGATGACCTCTCCACCAGTCTGGGCAGCGTCATCGGCAATGGCTTCACTGGCGTTCATTACGACATTCAGTAGCGCCTGTTCAATGCCGTCAGCCGCCATGGTCAGTTCCGGTAAACTGGGATCGTAATCACGCCGGAAGCTAATGTTCGAAGGGGCACTCAGTTGCGCCACGGCAATCACCCGCTCGATAACTTCATGCACATTGGTCGCTGTGCGCTCGGGCAATTCGTGCGAGCCGAGCATGCGATCAACCAGATTGCGGAGCCGATCGGCCTGACTGATAATTAAATCGGTGTAATCGTGCAGCTGTTTATCTTCGAGTTCGCCCGCCAGCAGTTGCGCAGCGCCGCGCAGCCCGCCAAGGGGATTTTTAATCTCGTGCGCCAGCCCGCGGACAATACTATGGGCGGCTTGTAACTGTTGCTGCTGCGAGTTTTCCTGGTTGATGCGGCGGATTTGGTCCACCTGACGCAGTTCGACCAGTACCTGTCCCGTATCACTTTTCCGGGTCAGAGGTTGGGCCACAAACTCGACGGTGACGCGCTGGCCATCATGGAAAATCCAGGTAACGTCGCTATCGGAAACGCTTTGCTGATCACGTAACGCCTGACGTAACACTTCGGGTTCCAGTGAGCTGTAACTGAACAGACTGAATAAAGGGGTACCAAGTAAGCGTTTGCGACTACCATCGAGCATGGTCTCGGCCGCAGCGTTCATGTAGCGAATATGCAGCTGCTCATCGAGCTGCACAATGCCAGTGAGCAGCTGATCCCAATCTGGTTGCACCACATTGGTGCAATCAGTTTTGGCCACTCGTGCCACCCGCGTTGTTATTCAGGGCTGGATTGTAAATACTTGCCTGATGCATATAGATCACTGTGGTGTCAGAGCGTGCTAGCTCTGCGCCCTGCTCACTGTACATACGTACCTGCAGGCGATGCTCGCCACGGTTTAATCCTTCCAGACTAACCCCGGAGGCAGGTCCTTCGTAGGCTACCTGGTTGTCGACGAAGAGCTTGAAGCTGACGCGACCACGGACATTACGTACGCTTTCCGCCCATGCCACATTCATCCGGCCACGATTGTCGCGGACGGTGGCTTCATGTTCGGGGCTGACAATTTCGACACTGGCCTCGACCTGTTGCTCAGCATCGCTGGCTTCGTCGTCAGAGGTTTCAGTTTGGGTACGCGTCACTGGCGCAAAATCGCTGGTGACGGTATTGATGTTGATACGTTCGGCACCTTCTTGCTTCTGATCGGTGTAGATCACGGTGCCGTCTTCTAATACTTTACGATAAACCTGAGCTTCGCTGACTGCGCCCACCAACAGGAGGCTCACGAACGTTAGTACGGCTAGTAAAGTGCGTAAGAACGGTTGCATCGCTTCGCCTCCTTAGAGAGATTTAGTGGGTCATCACAACCTGTGAATTAGACACTGTAGTACAGATCAAATTCAATTGGATGTGTGGTCATCTTCAGGGTCATGACTTCTTTTTGCTTGAGCGCAATGTACGCATCAATCATTTCGTCGCTCATGACGCCGCCCTGTTTCAGGAAGTCACGGTCTTTATCCAGTGCTTCCAATGCCATTTCCAATGAATGACATACCGTCGGAATTTCTTTCGCTTCTTCCGCTGGCAGGTCGTACAAGTCTTTGTCCATGGCGTCGCCAGGGTGGATCTTGTTCTTGATACCGTCAAGGCCCGCCATCAGCAGTGCGCTAAAACACAGGTACGGGTTCGCTGCCGGGTCAGGGAAACGTACTTCAATACGACGGCCCTTGGCATTTGAAACCAGTGGAATACGAATCGAAGCTGAGCGGTTACGCGCTGAGTAAGCCAGCATCACGGGTGCTTCAAAACCAGGTACCAGGCGCTTGTACGAGTTGGTGGCCGGGTTTGCGAACGCGTTGATAGCACGGGCATGCTTGATGATACCGCCAATGTAGTACAGTGCAGTTTCGCTCAGGCCGCCGTACTTGTCGCCGGCAAACAGGTTCTTACCGTCTTTTGCCAGTGACATGTGTACGTGCATACCAGAACCGTTATCGCCCACCAGTGGCTTCGGCATAAAGGTTGCGGTCATACCATAAGAATGCGCTACGTTGTGCACCACATACTTATAAACCTGGATTTCATCCGCTTTTTTGGTCAAGGTGTTGAAGCGGGTGGCGACTTCGTTCTGACCAGCGGTTGCTACTTCGTGGTGGTGCGCTTCAACCACTAAGCCCATGTCTTCCATCACCGTGCTCATGGTGCTGCGGATGTCGTGTGCAGAATCCACTGGTGGTACCGGGAAGTAACCGCCTTTCACGCTTGGACGGTGTGCCATGTTGCCTTCAGAGTACTCTTTACCTGAGCTCCACTTGGCTTCGTCGGCTTCAATTTTGTAAAACGAGCCGCTCATGTCCGTGTGGAAACGTACGTCGTTGAACAGGAAGAATTCTGGCTCCGGGCCAAAGAATGCAGTATCCGCAATACCTGCGCTTTGCAGATAAGCTTCAGCGCGGCGTGCGATCGAGCGCGGGTCACGGTCGTAACCTTGCATCGTGTCTGGCTCAAGGATGTCACAGACCACGTTCATGGTCATTTCGTCAGTGAACGGGTCCAGCACCACTGAGCCGCAGTCTGGCATCAACACCATGTCGGATTCGTTGATACCTTTCCAACCGCTGATTGAAGAACCATCGAACATTTTACCGTCCTGGAAAAAGTCTTCGTCGATCTGCGACACCGGGATGGTGACGTGCTGCTCTTTACCTTTAGTATCGGTAAAGCGCATATCTACGAATTTGACTTCGTTTTCTTCAATAAACTTCATTACGTCTTGTGGTGTCGACATGTGTTCCTCCGGAATCGCGAATGTCAGTTAACAAAAAAGTATAGTTCGTCTGGCCAAAAAGATTGCAATCGCCATGCCAATTCTAAATTATCCCGTTAATTCAGACACTTAAATCTAAGTCCGTGAATGGTGCCGGTTAGCGTAGCGGCTCAGACGGGTCTTTCATTAACTTTTGCACCATTGTAGTGCAAAAAGCTGCACTAGAACAGTGCAGCTGTTGATTTAGTGCTGAAACCGGGGGTGGGTCTAGCTTTGTTTTGCCAGACGCCGTTTCAGCAGCGATGCATACAGCAGTGGGATCACGATCAGCGTCAGTACCGTCGACACCGCGATACCGAAAATCAAGCTCACCGCGAGGCCATTGAAGATGGGATCATCGAGAATAAAGAAGGCGCCCATCATGGCGGCAATAGCAGTCAGTACAATCGGCTGGGTGCGCACGGCCGCGGCGGTAATGACCGCCTCGTTCAACGGCTTGCCGGCGGCCACTGCTTCGCGGACAAAATCGACCAGCAGGATTGAGTTGCGAACAATAATACCGGCCAGCGCAATCATGCCGATCATCGAGGTCGCGGTAAACTGCGCGCCGAGCAGCGCATGCCCCGGCATGATGCCAATCAGGGTCAGCGGAATCGGCGCCATGATCACCAGCGGTGTACCGTAGCTGCCAAAGTGGCCGACCACCAGCAGGTAGATCAGCAACAGCCCGACCGCGTAGGCAAGCCCCATATCACGGAAGGTTTCATAGGTGATTTGCCATTCGCCATCCCATTTGACCGCGGCCTGATCCCACTCATTGGGCTGAGTGATGTAGCTCTGCGGCAGATCAATGGTCCCTGCGGCAGCGAATAAGCCATACAAAGGCGAATCGAGTTCACCGGCCATGTCCGCGGTCACATAGACCACCGGGCGCAAGTCTTTGTGCAAGCGAGGCTGCTGCAGTGGCACTTCAACCCGCTCAATGAAGGCGGTCAGCGGCACACTAGCGCCCTGTGCGCTGGTCACGGTGAGGCTCTCAAGCTGGGCCAGTTGCCCTTGCCAGGCAGCTGGCAGGTACAGCTGTACCGGCACCGGTTGCAATTGATCCGGCACTGCCACATAGGTCACCGGCAAGCCATGCAAAGCCGTTTGCAAGGCCTGCGTGGCCTGCTGCGGCCGGACACCTAGCTGGGTAGCGCGGGCATAATTGATTTGCCAGATCTCTTCGGTACCTGCAGCCACCAAAGTGGTATCGACATCCACCACACCGTCAGTTTGTTGCAACTGCTGCTGCACGTGCCGGGCCGCGGCCTCTCGTTCGGCGGCCGAGGGGCCATACACCTCAGCAACAATAGGTGCCAGCACCGGTGGCCCGGGGGGCACTTCCACCACTTTCAGCTGGCCGCCGGCGGCAGTCACAATAGGTGTCAGCAGTGGCCGCAGTGACCGGGCTACCTCATGGCTGGCCCGTTCACGCTCACCTTTCGCCGCCAGTGTCACCTGAATATCGCCCTGATAAGCGGCGCTGCGTAAATAGTACTGCCGCACCAGGCCGTTAAAGCCAATCGGCGAGGCGGTCCCGGCGTAGATCTGCGTCGCCGTGACTTCGGGGACTTGGTCGAGCTTTTGCGCAAGCTGCAGCAGTACTGCATTCGTCCGCTCCAGGCTGGTATCTTCTGGCATGTCCAGCACCAGCTTGATTTCACTCTTGTCATCAAAGGGCAGCATTTTCATCACCACTGCCTGCACCACGGCCAGGCCTAGCACGGCAATAATCAGTGCGATCAGAGCAAAGCCCATCAAGTAACGGCGCTTACGGCTCTCCAGCAACGGCTGCATCACCGCTGTGAACAGCCGTTGTAAGCGGCTGTCTGCCGGCGACTGGTGGTCAGACTCTGGCTGGCCATGAGCGCTCGGCCCAGGAGCAGCGGAATCGCGCAACACATGCCGCGCCAGCCAGGGCGTGACCGTCAATGCGATAAGCAGCGATAGCAGCATTCCCATCGAGGCGTTGATCGGGATCGGGCTCATGTACGGTCCCATCAGGCCGCTGACAAAAGCCATCGGCAGCAACGCTGCGATGACCGTAAAGGTTGCCAGTATGGTTGGTCCGCCTACCTCGTCGACGGCCGGGGGAATGGCCTCTTTGAGGGACTTGCCCAGCGCCAGATGACGATGGATATTTTCGACCACCACAATGGCATCATCGACCAGAATACCAATAGAAAAAATCAACGCGAACAACGATACCCGGTTCAGGGTGAAGCCCCATGCCCAGGACGCGAACAACGTCGTCGCCAGCGTCAGCACCACAGCGCTCCCTACTACCACAGCTTCGCGTTTACCCAGCGTGAAAAGCACCAGCGCAACCACTGAAATGGTGGCAAAGATCAGCTTTTGGATCAGCTTGCTGGCTTTGTCGTCTGCGGTTTGGCCGTAATTACGGGTCACCTCAACCTGCAGCGCTGGCGGCAGCCATTGCTGCTCGAGCGTCGCTAAACGATCCAGCACCCGCGCCGCCACATCGACGGCATTCTCGCCAGCTTTTTTGGTCACCGTCATGGTGACTGCGGGTTGCGCCTCGCCGTTTTTGGCACGGGACCAGACGTAACGTGAGGGCCGGTTGGCGCCGCTGCTGACTTCAGCCACCTGCTGTAAGCGCACCGGGCGACCATCAACCACAGCGACAATCAGCTCGCGTAATTCTTGCGCGCTGGCAATAAAACCACCGGCCTGCACTGCCACCTGACGATTTTGCGCCAGTCGGTAGCCCGCCTGCGCACTGACATTCTGACTGGCCAGCGCTTGCGCGACCCGGGAAATATCGAGTCCGACTTTCGCCAGCGCGGCATTATCCAGGGTGACACTTAGCTGCTCGGGCTCGGCGCCAATGACCTCGATATCACGCACACCGGCAACGTTTTGCAGTGGCGCGCGTAAGGTATCGGCAACGGCTTTTAAATCCAGCTCCGTTGAGGTCAGGGTCAGCCCCAGAATAGGCACATCATCAATACCACGGGCTTTCACCAGGGGCTGGCTGGTCTGCGGATGCTGGCGTTGCCAGGCGGCCAGGGTATCAAATAACTCCACCAGTGCCTGATCGCGGGGAATCCCCACGGCAAACTGCACCGTGACCAGTGCTTGTCCGGCTTGTGACATTGAATAGATATGCTCAATGCCCTGCATCCGGGAAAAATGTTGCTCCAGTGGTGTAGTCAGCTGTTGCTCAACTTGTTCGGCGCGCGCGCCAGGAAAGGCCACCATGACATCCGCCATGGTGACGTCAATTTGTGGCTCTTCTTCCCGGGGCGTGATCATGGCTGCCATCAGGCCCAGCAGCAGGCCAAATAGCGCCAACAACGGCGTGATTTGAGAGCGCTCCCCCCAGGCCGCGAGGCGTCCGGCGATGCCCATCTTAGTTGCCATACTGGACCACCTCACCGGCTGCTAAACCAGCGACAATTTCAAGTTGATCACCGTAGGTATCGCCCGTGCGTACCGCACGCCAACTGCCATCAGCAAGTTTGACTAAGGTCATCTCACCCTGCCGGTACAGCGCTTTGGCCGGCACAACAATGCCCTGATGTTCGGCCACCTGCACCTGCACGCTCTGCCATTGGCCCGGCAAAAACCCGGTATTGGCGGGCAGGTTCAGGCGAATACGCTGGGTGCCCGATTGTTGATGTGCCGTTGGGAACACCTGAAAATCCACAGGTTCGACGCCGGCCACGCGTGCCCACTGATACTCTGCCGCAGCACTCGCATAGGTAGCGGGGATATCCACATGAATACGCAGTTGTTCAGGGTCGAAACCGCTCAGCAGCGGCGTACCCGGCTGCACCAGTTCACCCGGCTCGACCAGACGTTCACTGACCAGCCCCCCGTAAGGCGCTTTGACTTCCGTATAGGACAGTTGCTCCTGGGCGCGGGCAACCGCCGCGGCGGCGCTCTTTTGCTGCGCTTTAGCGGTATCCAGTGCGGCTTGCACCCGATCCTCTTCAGCCTTGGGCAGCAGGTTTTGCGTAACCAAGCGTTCCACGCGGTCATACTCTTGCTGAGCAGCCAGAAGATTCGCTTTGGCGGCAGCGAGCTGCGACTGAGCCTGATTGAGCAGCTGGTACTGTTCAACGGAGGTGATCGTCACAATAGTCGCGCCAGCGGGAACTTCATCACCCACCTCAACCAACACCCGTTCAACCCGTCCGGACACCTGCGCCGAGACGGTGGCCGCGTTCGTGGCCTCGACCACCCCTTGCAACTGCAGATAGTCAGCAAGTCGTTGCTCGCTGGCCGTTGCTGATCCCTTGGTCAGTGCCGGTTCAGCCTGTACCGGGGCTATCGCTGCCAAACCAACGGCGACCGCGATGATGGCCAGCAGGCCCGTGCGCGCTAAGTTATTCATTTAGTTATCCTCAACCCAATTTCATATGGCCTTATTTTAGGATGTTCTAAATTAAAGATCCAGCTCGGCGTGAGGTTTGTTTGCTGCTAACGATTCCCAAGCCCTGAATCCTGTGCTAGTTTTGCCTTAACAACCCTATAAGAAAAGCTCATGTATACCTTATTTAGTCGTTCAGCAGCCACTAAATTCGCTATTGCCGTCGCTAGCTTTTTCATCATTATTGGCCTCGTCGGTATCGTCGAATTTCTAGCCTATCAAGACCAGCTTTTAATGGCCTTGATCCCTGGTGCTATGTCTGTGGCAAGCACCTTAATTGGCTGTGGTTTGGTAGCCGTTCTGTACCGCAACGTGCTGATGGCACGAATTTTTGGTGCTGCGTTGCTAGTGCTGCTGGCGGGCTTACTATGGATAGCCGACTACGTTGTTGCTGCACGCCTGGTGGCGCTTCCTATTGAATTGGTTCTGGCAACTCTGGCAAGCACCGCCTCGCTGTTCCTGTTCCCCCCAGGCAGCCGGGTCGCCCGTTTCCTGTGGCCCGCAGTAGTCGCTTTTGACCTGCTTATTTTTGTGTTTTTACAGGCACGTTTGTGGGGGCTGCCCTTGCTGCCGAACTTCGACCCACTGCAAGCGAGTTTTCCGACCTTAACTCTGGTCGCAATTTTGATTTTGTTCGGCGCGCTGACCCTGGCGATTCTCTATTGGCGCGGTGACGGCCCAACGCATCGTAATTGCACGTCCAAGCGCACCATAGTGACCTTGGCTATGATGACCGCAACCGGTTTCGGCGTCTGGTATGCACTGACCTTGAGTGACTTAGCCACCGCCAGTGATGCGGCTCGGTCGCGAATTACCATGACCGGCAGCATGATCGAGTCCACGCTTAGCGAGCAACGTAAATTGGCAGAGCGCATGCGTGAACGCTTGCTTCAGGTTGAGGACGACGAAACCTTTCAGAAGGTATTGCGCAAAGACACCGAAGCCTATCAGCAAGACTTCGCCATTATTCGTGGCTTTGTCATTTACAATGAGCAGTTGCAGCCCATTGAAACCGTTGGTTACGGCAGCGCTTTCCTTGCCGGGGGCTTCCTGTCATCGGCGGATTTTAACGCGTGGTTACAGTCCATTGACCTTTCCATCAACCTCATCATCAGCGGAGCCTCGCTGACCACTGACAATCCGATTTTTATGCAGGGCGTTCCTGTGCGTCATCCTGACGGCGAACTTGTTCGGGTGGTGATGTTACTCGACGCCAATCGCGTCATTCATACCGAGTATCTGAATCCTTTCTCAGACATGCGCACCTATTTACAACTGGCGCCTGACCTGCTGGTACCCATGGGGCATGACAAAAATGAAGTACTAACTGAAGAACAGCTGATACAACGCTTTCCCCATCATGTTGTCGACACCGTGATGATTGCCGGTGCCGGCGAAGCTCGGTTTTACAGTGTGTTAAGTGATTATTCCCAGATTCAGACCGGTTCTCAGTTGAACCAGTTAATGCTGTGGTTGACCTTTGCCTTTGTGCTTATCTATGCGCTGGCCGAAGACAGCGCGCAGCGCCTGAGCGAAAAACAAGATGAACTGCGTCATCTGGCACGCCACGATGACATTACCGGCTTACTCCGTCGCGATGTCTTTAATGCCTACCTGCAGCAGCGGGATCGTGATAGCACAGCCTTGCACCGCGCGATATTCTTTCTAAACCTCGATGGTTTTAAACCCATTAACGATAGTCTCGGCCACCGACTGGGTGACCGGGTTCTGGCGGAAACCGCTGCCCGTATCCGCACAGTTGCGCCAGGCAACGCTCAGTTAGCACGTTTTAGCGGTGATGAATTTGTGATTTATCTGGAAAGCTCGGCCAGTCCGCAAGCCGACGTCATTGCCGAGCAACTCATCGAGGTGGTGCGCAAGCCGTATCATATTAATAATATTGAGGTGCACCTGACTGCCAGCGTTGGAGCCGTCCGCAGTAACGGCGAGGATCGCCACGCGGCCAACATGATGCAGCATGCGGAAATCGCCATGAATGAGGCCAAGCAACTCGGCGGCAATTTATCCTGCCACTTTGTCGAACAAATGGCACAGGACTACCAACGCCAGGTGCAATTGCGAAATGCATTGCAGCTTACCCTTGATCGCAACGGCCTGGAAGTTCATTACCAACCCATTTACGACACCCAGACCCGTGCCATCGTTGCGGTGGAGAGTCTGGTGCGTTGGCGTGAGGATGATGGCAACTTTATCTCCCCCGCCGAATTCATTCCGATTGCGGAAAATACCGGGCAAATCATCCCATTGGGTGAGCAGGTACTGGAATTGGTGCTGCGCGATATTCATGAGCACCCACAACTACGCGACTTACAGGTTTCGGTCAATGTTTCCGCGCCGCAGCTGCAGCGCTATAACTTTGCTAAGCTCCTGCAAAGCCGCTTAACCCATCATCAGATTGCACCGGATAATCTGGCGCTTGAGCTTACTGAAGGAATTTTTGTCGGTGAAGGCAAGACCACCATCGCATCACTGCAGGCTTTACGGGACTTAGGCTGTTGTGTCGCCATTGATGATTTCGGTACGGGCTTTTCAAGCCTGTCGTACCTCAACCGGCTGCCTGCCGACGTCATTAAAATTGATCGTGCCTTTACCGCAGGCCTGACGCAAGACACTGAACTTCAGGCCGTGGTCAAAGGGATTATTGATCTCTGCGCCTATCTGGGTAAGAAGGTTGTTGTAGAAGGTATTGAGACTGAAGCTCAGTTGCAAATATTTGCCGGCATGGGCGTGCAACGGCTGCAGGGATTCTACTTTGCCCGGCCAATGCCACTGCCTGACCTGCTCAAACTTTTAAATAATTAGCCGGAATTATATTTCGTCTGCTATTTGTACAAAAAACCTGTATAATCCACCCCATTTTTCACCCCCCAATCAACAGGCTTGGCCTGTCATTGAGATCTACTTCATGAGTAAGTTTTTAAATAGCACAGAAATCAGTAAGTTACGCAACATCGCGATCATCGCGCACGTTGACCATGGTAAAACCACTTTGGTCGATAAGCTGTTGCAGCAATCAGGTACTTTAGAAAGCCGTGGTGGCGCTGAAGAGCGCGTAATGGACAGCAACGATCTGGAAAAAGAACGTGGCATCACCATCCTGGCGAAGAACACCGCAATCGATTACAAAGATTACCGCATCAATATTCTTGATACCCCAGGGCACGCTGACTTTGGTGGTGAGGTTGAGCGCGTACTGTCGATGGCCGACTCAGTATTGCTGTTGGTCGACGCCGTTGACGGTCCTATGCCGCAAACGCGTTTCGTAACGCAAAAAGCGTTCTCGCACGGTTTGAAACCCATTGTTGTTATCAACAAAATTGACCGTCCGGGTGCACGTCCTGACTGGGCCGTGGATCAGGTTTTCGACCTGTTTGATAACCTTGGCGCCAGCGACGAGCAATTGGATTTCCCAATTGTTTATGCGTCAGCATTAAATGGCTTTGCAACGCTTGATCCAGCGGATGCCAGCTCAGACATGACACCATTGTTCGAAACGATTATCGAACGTGTTGCAGCGCCTGAAGCGAACCGTGACGGTCCACTGCAGATGCAGGTTTCGCAGCTCGATTACTCCAGCTACCTGGGCATTATCGGTATCGGTCGTATCAAGCGCGGCACGTTGAAAGTGAACCAACAAGTTACCATTATTGGTGCTGATGGCTCACAGCGTAGCGGCAAAGTAGGTAAAGTTTTCGGTTACCTTGGTTTGGACCGTATCGAAACTGAAGGCGCCAGCGCTGGCGACATCGTTGCCTTTACTGGCCTAGGCGAACTGAAAATTTCAGACACCATTTGTGCGACCGGTAGTGCGGAAGCTCTGCCTCCGCTGACTGTTGACGAGCCAACCGTGACCATGACCTTCCAGGTCAATACCTCGCCGTTTGCTGGTAAAGAAGGTAAATTCGTTACCTCGCGTCAAATCCTTGAGCGCCTGCAACACGAGCTTATGCACAACGTTGCCTTGCGTGTTGAAGAAACCGACAACCCGGATCGCTTCCGCGTCTCGGGCCGTGGTGAATTACACTTAGGTATTTTGATTGAGAACATGCGTCGTGAAGGTTTTGAACTGGCCGTTTCACGTCCGGAAGTTATCATCAAAGAAGAAGACGGCGTTACCCTTGAACCTTTCGAAAACCTGACTGTTGATATTGAAGAAATTCATCAGGGTTCGGTGATGGAAAAACTGGGTATCCGTAAGGCTGAAATGTCCAACATGACGCCAGATGGTAAAGGCCGCGTGCGCATCGACTTTATGGTTCCAAGCCGTGGTTTGATTGGCTTCCAGACAGAGTTCATGACACTGACTTCAGGCTCAGGCCTGATGTACAAAACCTTTGACCACTATGGTCCGCATAAAGGTGGCAAGATTGGCCAGCGTATGAATGGTGTGTTGATCTCCAACGCAACCGGTAAAGCACTGACCTATGCTTTGTTTAACCTGCAAGAGCGCGGCAAACTGATGGCCTCACACGGCGATGAAGTTTACGAAGGCCAAATCATTGGTGTCCACAACCGTGGCAACGATTTGACGGTGAACTGTTTGAAAGGTAAGCAGCTGACCAACGTACGTGCTTCAGGTACCGATGATGCCTTGACCTTGTCACCACCGATTCGTCTGACCCTTGAGCAAGCGCTTGAGTTTATCGATGACGATGAGCTGGTCGAAATCACGCCAAAATCGATTCGTATCCGTAAGCGTTTGCTGACTGAGAACGATCGTAAGCGTGCTGGGCGCAGCAAAGAAGCTTAATCTGCTTCCTCGGTGTTCAACTCAGATTCAAAGGCCGCGACCACACAGTCGCGGCCTTTTTCTTTCGCTTCGTAAAGCAGCTCGTCCGCCTTATCCATGACGATTTCGAACTCCTGGTCTGAGGACCAACTGGCCACGCCCGCACTCAGGGTGACGGTAAATGTTTCTCCATCAGCGCTGAATTCAGCTTCCCGTAACTGTTTTGCGAGCCGTTGCGTCACCGCTTTGGCATTTTTCTCATCGCTGCCGTCGAGCACCAGGGTAAATTCTTCCCCGCCAGATCGTGCGACGATATCCACCTCGCGAACCAGTTTCCCTGCCAGCTTCGCCAGTTTTTTTAAAACCTTATCGCCAACACTGTGGCCATAACTGTCATTCACTTTCTTAAAGTTATCCAGATCTATCATCACTACGGCAATATTTTGCCCGTGCCGATCAGCGCGCTTTCGCAGCTGTTTTGCTTGCTTAATCAACGCCCGTCGATTTAACAAACCCGTTAAGCTATCGGTGGTTGCCAGCCGTTCGAGTTTCTCATTGGTGCGTCGTAATTCCTCGGTGCGACTGGCGACTTCGTGCTCCAACTTTGAGCTGATATCGGCGTAAGGTCGTGCGATACGTCCGGCGCTGAGCCAACCAATACCAGCAAAACAAAGCGCAACCGCTAAGCCAATCCAAACCGCTTGCCAACGCAACTCGCGCACGGGTTTAAACGCCTCAGTTGCTGGCTCGCGTACCCAGACTTGCCACTCTGGCCCTTTATAAGCCTGCCGCTCCCGGGTAACAGCTAAACCGACCACATATTCTGCACCGTCTGGCCATTGCTGCAGGCCGTGACCCTGCCGTGCTACCGCCTCACTGAGCCGCAGTTGCAACCGGCCGTCATCGTTAACTTTTGGGCCAAGCAGCACCTGACCTTCAGAGCTCACAATAATAATCTCGGCTTCTGGCAAATCGAATAAGCCACGCTTGGCCACACGTTCGAGTTCCTGTACCCAAGCCCAATTCAAATGGCTACCCAAGACACCCCAGATACTGCCATCAGGACGTTTCAGTGGCACCGCAACATCAACGAAACGCAATGGCTCCGCGCCATCAGGGTTAAGAATGCTCTCCAGTAGCAACGCACCGTGGACGTCGCCAATAAAGTACGGATTCTGCATGGCGCCCTGAAACCAGGGGCGGGCACTAACATCAGCGCCTTCCAGAACGTTGTTTGAGCTAATCAAGACCTCGCCGTCGGCTGAGGTAATACCCAACCATGCGTAATTCTCATAACTGGAATAGAGCGCCTGAATCAGTTGTTCCAGCCGCTCTTGCTGCGCGCCCGTTTCCGGTACTTCGATGAGTTTGGCGGCTGTTTGCAAGTCCCGCAGGCGCTCGAACATTCCCTCTTCCAGTTGGTGCGCCATTTGTTCGGCGACGTGGGCCAGACTGGTACCTACCTGTTCCTCAATCTGTCGGGTCGCGACCTGAGTAAAAACCGCGGTAATGATCAACGATAGCAGCAAGCCAAATCCCGCGTAAATCGCAAACCAGCGCAGTTTCAGATTAACCGGGACCAGCATGACTAGATAAGATCCGGATGGGGCAACACATAATAGAAGATGGAAAAGAAATGCAGCACGCTGCCGGCGAGTACAAACATATGCCAGATAGCGTGGTGGTATTTCAAGGATTTCCAGACGTAGAAAATGACGCCCAGACTATAGGCCAGTCCGCCCGCCAGAAGCAGCATTAAACCGCCCACTTCGACATGGGTAATCATAGGTTTAATGGCGACGACTGCCATCCAGCCTAAGCCGAGATACAGGCTTAATGAGAGCCACTTTTTGCGCTCGCTTAACGACAGTTCGAGAATAACACCAACAATCGCGATGCCCCAGACCACCCCAAGCAGGGTCCAACCCCAGGGCCCACGCAAATTAATGAGCGCAAAAGGCGTGTAGGTTCCGGCAATTAGAAAATAAATTGCGGCATGATCGATGTGTTGGAAGAACGACTTAATTCGTGGCCACGGAAAGGCGTGATAAAGGGTTGATGCGGTGTACAGCAAAATCAGGCTAGCACCGTAGATGCTGACACTGACGATGTGCCAGGTGTCCCCGTAAGCCGCTGACCATAAGATCATCACGACCAGACCGACGATACTGGCCACGGCGCCAACACCGTGGGTGATGGCGTGCGCGACCTCTTCGGCAATACTGTAGGCTTTTTTGCGACTAACTGGCTTAGTACTCAATGATGCTCTTCCTCTGGATCAGCGCGCCCAGGCTTATGATAATCCCGGCTGATCTGTTCCAGCTTGCGCATGAATAAATCGTAATCACGGGTTGTGCTGTAATCTAAATGGTATTTGTTATGGAACTCCAGACGCATTTGCACGTTATGCCCCTCGAGGAAGACCGTGTAGCCGTCGTGATCTGTATAGGCAGTGATACCTTCCAGCGAGTGCTTACCCTGCTCGGCCTTGCCGTGCTCGTGGATTTTCTCATAAGCGTCGAGAACTAATCTTTGATCGATTTCGTTTTTCATGAGCGTACTCCTCGGTTTTTTTTCAGTATACCCATAATGTGCGGCCTTTGCCCGCCAATTACAACCGCAATCCCCACCCAAAGAAAGGGCAGCCCTTCCTATTTTAAGGGCTGCCCTTTCTTATACATACATACATGAATGTTTGATTGTGATCGGGTATAATGTGGGCGAGTTGTCTAAGTTGAGGTGGAATGTGGTTCGACGTACAAAAGCGGATGCGCTAACGACTCGTAACGAGTTGCTTGATGCGGCTGAGCGTTTATTCAGTGAGCGCGGGGTTTCCAATACCTCGATGATGCAAGTCGCAGAAGCCGCGGGGGTTACGCGTGGGGCGATCTACCATCATTTTGAGAACAAACTGGACCTGATCCATGCCTTGATGGAGCGGGTCAGTTTACCCGTGGATGAGATGCGCGATGAATTGCGCAAGGAGCACGAAAACGCTCCGTTGCACCAGCTTCGTGAGCGTTGTCTACATATCGTGCATCAGGTGCAAAACGATCCGCACATGCAGGCATTGGTTAATATTCTCTGCCATAAGTGCGAATACGTTGAAGATACACTACCTATTCACTTGCGCCATCTGAGTGGTCGCAATGAGTGTATTGATGAGTGCGTGAAGCTGGTCGAGCAGGCGCAAGCGCAGGGTTCGGTCGCTGCTGATCTTGACCCGCGTCTGACGGTGATCAGCATGTTCGGACTGATTGATGGTTTGTTTTATAACTGGCTACTGGATACCCAGTACTTTGATTTGATGACGGCTGCGCGCAGTGGACTCGACAATTATCTGCGCGGGATTAGCAAGCAGGGTGCTTAGCCCTGCTTGTCCTTGCGAATGCTTTTTTTCCAACCTTTGTACTTATGATGCACACCCCTGGTGAGCGATTGA
The DNA here is from genome assembly GCF_030466375.1 of Pseudidiomarina terrestris. Lineage (NCBI taxonomy): Bacteria > Pseudomonadati > Pseudomonadota > Gammaproteobacteria > Alteromonadales > Idiomarinaceae > Pseudidiomarina > Pseudidiomarina terrestris. The sequence continues at coordinate 114,664 of NZ_JAGGJE010000006.1, read as the reverse complement.
AAATAGTCTTCCAGTATGTCGACGCCGAATAACACGCCAACCACCACCACCGACAGCTTCATCGCCACTGCCAAATGACCTAAGCCAATAGCCACGCCAACGGAAGCCAACACCCAAATGGTTGCCGCCGAGGTGACGCCAACCACGATGCCGTCGCGGGCCAGCATGACACCAGCGCCGAGGAAGCCGATACCAGTGATAACCTGGCCGATAATACGCGATGGATCAGTGGCGTCAGTCATGATGGAACCGGCACCCACAATGAATAAATAGGTACCTAAGGTGATCAAAGAAGAGGTGCGGATGCCCACGGGCTTGCCGCGCATTTGCCGCTCAAGCCCAACCAGGGTCCCGCAAAACAGCGCAGTCCCGATGGCATCCCAGCTGTAAGGCGTGATGTTCAGCAATGCAGCCCAATCCATGGTCATTTTCAGTCTCCCTGACGCATAAACTTACTGAGAAAATCAGTATCCAGTTCGGCAATTTTATCGGCATCGGTTTTCGCAATACTGGCGACCGCAGGGGCAACCCAGGCATCCAGATTACAGAACACGCCGCGCAAATCGTTCATCGAGCGAATCGCACCGAACTGACCCGGCGAAGCGCCAGCTAACAGTACGGTTTTGCCGGCCCATGGATTGGTATCCAGACGCGAGCTCCAGTCGATCGCGTTTTTCAGAAGCGGCGGGATTGAAGAATTATACTCCGGGGTGACCACGATGATTTTACTCGCCTCTTTCACCGCCGTTGCCAGCTTCTGTATATTGCTCGGCACGCCGTTCTCGTCTTCGTAATCACCGTTATAAATGGGTGCGTCGAGTTCTGCTGGTGGATACATGTAGCATTGCACACCATTACTTTCAGCAACTTCAGCTAAACGTTCTTGTAAACGGCGATTGATTGAAGCCTTACGGCTGCTTCCAGCAATAATCAATAAACTCATTCTCGTCCCTCCTGCATAGCTTGAATAAAGGCATCAGATTCTGCGATGGCGACTTCCATTTCTTCGATCAGTTCGGCGACATCGGTTTGCAAGCTGCGGTACTCACCGCGAATCGCATCCACTGCTGCAGCGTTCAGATTATGTTTCAAATACAACACATTATCTTGTAGTTTGTCCAATACTGGATCCATGGTGGCAGCGGCACGTTCCATGCTTTGCAATAAGCTCGCGTAGCGCCGTTGCGTCTCGCGCAGTGAGCGTTCACTCTGCCTGCGCAAGCTTTCATTACTGTATTCGTCTAGCTCATCAGCCCACTCATCAAAGAGATCCTGAGCGACACTGTCAATGGCCTCAATGCGGTCATAAACCCGTTCCGCGGCTGCCTTACTGGCTTCATAATCGTCGTTAAGCTTGTTGTACTGGGCTTCGATTTCGCCACCATCAAGCTGCAGCATTTCATCCAGCCGTTGCAATGCCGATTTGAATTCTTCCTGCGCATCCGCCTGGGCATCACGCGCATCGTCCACGCGGTCGACTAAGATATCGCGTTTGTGTACACCTACTTTTTCCATTGCGCCGTAATACGCACTCTGGCAACCGGCCACAGTCAATACCATCGCTGCTACTGCTAACCATCGCATGGCGGATCCTCCTAATAGGGTAATTCGGTTCCGTCCCAGTGTAGCAGTTTGCCACTATCGTCCGTAGTTAAATCTGCAATCACCGCAGCGATGCGACTCGCGGACTTGGCCGGGCTATAGAGCTTATCTTGCGGCAGCCGCTCCTGGAACGGCTTGGATAATTGCGTATCCGTCGTGCCGGGATGGATGGCGGCAATCACCAGCTTTTTGTGACTCCGGCCCAATTCAACGGACGCCGTTTTCAGCAACATATTCAACGCCGCTTTGCTGGCCCGGTAACTGTACCAGCCGCCCAGGTAGTTATCGGTAATGCTGCCCACTTTGGCGCTCAGCTGCACCCAAAAGCCGGGCTGTTTGCGCGGCAACTTCGGCAGCAGCTGTTGCAGCAACAGGATAGGTAATATCGCATTCACCTGAAACGAGGCCTGAAGCTGCTCAGCATTCACTGCATCGAGTTGTTTTTCCGGCATGAAGTCGTCATTGTGCAGCACCCCCAGGGTACTGATCACGCCCTGCACATCGTCAAGCTCTGCCAGGGCGTCGCTAATCTGTGCGGGCTGATAACCTGGTACTTGCACGCAGCTCAGCGCATCATGTGTGACCTCAATGGGGTTGCGGCTCCAGGCGGTGACGCGCCAATCCTGATTGAGGTAATGCTCGACCAGTGCCTTTCCCACACCTCCGGAAGCGCCAATGATAAGCACATGCGACTGTTCGTCTGTGGTCATTTTTTCTCCTTAAATCATTGCGGCGAAAACATAAATACCTTGTCTAGCTTTACGCAAGAGCAGCGGTTTGGGATTATAGTAGTATCAAATGAAAGCAAATTAGGGACACCGATGAGTCAGGAACCTGCTGTAAAACCGCCACGCTGGCGCAAGCGCCTTGGCTGTGCGTTCGAGTTTGCCAAGTACTTTGTAAAACGCTGTCTGGATGACAAAGTCACCATCATCGCGGGCCATCTGACCTTTGTCAGCATGCTCGCGCTAGTACCCTTGCTGGTGGTCATGTTCTCAGTATTTTCGGCCTTTCCGATGTTCGATACTCTGCGTCAGGAACTTGAAGACTATCTGTTTGCCAACTTGCTACCGACCTCCGGCGATGAGATCACCGGTTACCTGAACGAGTTCGTCAGTAACGTCTCGGACATGACTGCCATTGGTGTGGTGTTTGTGTTCGTGGTGGCGGTTAACCTGATCTCCACCATTGATGCCACCATGAACCGTATCTGGCGTAATACCAAGCGCCGCCGGGTGGCAGTGGCGCTGGCCGTGTACTGGATGATTCTGACCTTAGGCCCACTCCTCATCGGTTCCGGCATGGCGGTGAGCTCTTATCTGATTTCTCTGGCCACTTTCGCCGATACTTATGTGTCCGGATTTCGTACCACCTTACTTGGCTTTATTCCCGTTGTGACCTCAGTGATTGCGTTCATGCTGATGTATGTCATGCTTCCGAATCGCGTCGTTAAAGTCCGCCATGCCTTCTGGGGCGCCTTGCTTGCGGCAATCTTGTTCGAAGTCAGTAAAGCAGGGTTTGCCGCCTACATTGCAGCTTTCCCCTCGTATCAGGCAATTTATGGCGCTTTGGCGGCGATACCGATTCTGTTACTGTGGATTTTCTTATCTTGGACCATTGTTTTAATCGGAGCGGAACTGACCGCCAGTATTGAAGAGTTTTTTGAGGACAGCGATGAAAGCGCTACTGCAACGGGTGACGAAAGCACAAGTTGAAATAAATGGAAATACCGTCGGCAGCATTCAACACGGATTGCTTATTCTGCTTGGCATCAGCCCGACTGATAGCGAGCAGGTGGCCCGCAAGCTGGCCGCCCGGGTCGCCGGATATCGCATGTTCAGCGATGCCGACGATAAAATGAACCTCAGCCTCAGCGATGATAATGGCGAAGCCTTAGTGGTGTCACAGTTTACCCTGGCGGCGGACACCAATAGCGGTCGTCGCCCCAGCTTCTCAAGTGCTGCTCCGCCGGCCCAGGCAGAACCGCTTTATCTGGCATTCGTGGAGGAGCTTAAAGCCTTAGGGATTAGCGTGGCCACCGGTGAGTTTGGGGCCGACATGCAAGTGTCGCTGACCAACGACGGTCCCGTCACCTTTTTACTTGATACGGAGAAAAGCTAGCCTATGTATAAGGTGATCACGCCGACCAGCGAGCACGACTGGCAAACCTATTTTGATCTGCGTTATCGCGTTTTGCGTGAACCTTTCCAGCGCCCGCGTGGCTCGGAACAGGATGAGTATGACCAGGTCGGCTACCATCGCATGGTCGTCAATGACGCCGGCACTGCCGTTGCTGTGGGTCGTGTGCACTTTAACAACCCTGACGAAGGCCAGATCCGCTTTATGGCCTCAGCGCCTGAGCATCGCGGCGAAGGACATGGTGTGGCCATCGTCCACGCGCTGGAGCAGCTGGCCCGCAATGAGGGCGCTAAGCATATTGTCATCAATTCCCGTGACAACACACTGGGGTTTTATCAGAAATGTGGCTATCAGCTGATAGAAGAAGCCGACACCGTCGCCAACCCGGTCGCTGAACATCAGCTGCGTAAGACCTTGACCGAACACAACCGTATCATTTACCGCCCGGACTGGTGCCAGGAACTGCAGGCCACCTGGCATGAGGACATCCCCATCTCCGAGACCATGGGCATTCGCATCAGCCAGTATACCGGCCGCGAATTTGAGACCCACGCCCTGCTATCGCGCAATATTAATGTGCATGGCACCATGTTTGCAGGCAGTATTTATTCGCTTGCCACCTTGACGTGCTGGGGGTTACTGCATTTACAATTGCGCGAACGCCAACTGCAAGGAGCGGTGGTGCTGGCTGATGGTAACATCCACTACCACAAACCCATCACCCGCGAACCCAGAGCGGTGGCGCGCTTAATCGAGATGAACGGCGACCTGTCCAGTCTGGAGAGTGGGCACAATGCGCGTGTGAATCTCAAATCCCAGGTCTTTGACGGGGAACGACCCGTGGCCGAGTTTACCGGGCAGTTTGTGGTACTTGCCAAGAAAAGTTAGAAGGACGTGAACATGAGTGAATCCTTATCCGCCCAGCAGTTGTTACGCATCCGCAGTAAACTTGAGACCGTGGTAAACGGGCAGTCCGAAGGTCCCGCCGTGGACGCAGCCCAGGCGGCCTTACAGCGTCTTCGCAGTGGTGAGTATGGTTATTGTGTGGAATGTGGGGACGAGATTTCCGCCGCCCGTTTAGCAGCAAAGCCTGACGTCGCTCTGTGTGTCGACTGCCAGGCTTTACAGGATGAAGACGAGGACGTTTAAACGTCCTCCAGCACTGCTCCAGTTGTAATCAACTCACCCAACTTACCGCTATAAATCAAGGTCGCCGCGGCTTCAATGTCCGGCGCAAAGAAGCGATCCTGATCGTAATAGGCCACTTTTTCACGCACCCGACCATAGGCTTGTTCAATCAACTCTGAACCATGCAGTGGGCGACGGAAATCGATGCCCTGCGCCGCTTCAAGTAGCTCAATTGCGACAATATCACGAATGTTTTGCGCAATATCGGTCAGCCGGCGTGCAGCAAAGGTTGCCATGGAGACATGGTCCTCCTGATTGGCTGAGGTCGGCAGACTATCGACCGAGGCCGGATGTGCCAACGTCTTATTCTCCGAAGCCAAAGCTGCGGCAGTGACCTGCGCCAGCATAAAGCCTGAATTAACGCCGCCGTCGTTGACCAGAAACGGCGGTAAATTGCTCAGGTGATGATCAATTAACAACGCACTGCGACGCTCGGATAATGCACCAATTTCACTTGCCGCGATGGCCAGAATGTCTGCCGCCATGGCCACCGGTTCGGCATGGAAGTTACCACCAGAAATAATGTCGCCATTATCGTGGAACACCAGCGGATTGTCGGTGACGCCATTGGCTTCGCGGGTCAGAATCGCACTGGCATGTTGCAACTGGTCGTAGACAGCACCCATCACCTGCGGCTGACAGCGCAAGGAATAGGGGTCCTGAACTTTTTCGCACTCTTCATGGTGGCGGGCGATTTCCGAACTGTCGGTGAGTAATTGACGGAAGCTCTCGGCGACCGCAATTTGCCCGGGCTGGTTACGTACTTTATGAATACGCGCATCAAAAGGTGCGCGTGAACCCATCGCCGCTTCGACCGACATCGCGCCGGCTACGATGGCACTTTGGAACACCCGTTCGATCTGGAACAGTCCATGTAGCGCCAGTGCGGTCGATGCCTGGGTGCCATTCAGCAGCGCCAGACCTTCTTTGGGTGCCAATGCCAGTGGCTCCATACCTACTTTTGCCAGGCCTTCCTTCGCCGGGTAAATCTTGCCTTTATAACGCACATGACCTTCACCGATCAGAGGCAGTACCATATGTGCCAGTGGCGCTAAGTCGCCTGAAGCACCTACTGAGCCTTTACTGGGTACACATGGATAGAGTTGCTCGTTCAGCAGCTTCATCAGTGCGTCAATGACGACCTGACGAATGCCAGAGAAACCACAGCTCAGGGAATTGATTTTCAGTAACAGCATCAGCCGTACTACAGTATCATCCATCAACTCACCGGTTCCGGCGGCGTGGGAGAGCACGATGCGGCGTTGCAGATCTTCCAGCTTTTCGGGCGGAATACGGGTATTGGCTAACAGGCCAAAGCCGGTGTTAATGCCGTACACCACTTTGCCTTTGGCCAGCACTTCTGAGACCGTTTCTGACGAGCGCTTAATGGCGACCAGAGCGTCGTCATGCAGCGCCAGCTGTTGTGGCGCTTGCCACCACTGGCGCAACTGGCTGCGTGTTAACGTGCCGGGTTGTAAGGTAAATACTGCCATTACTTGTCCTCCACCATCGGTAAATCCAAACCTTGTTCACGAGCGCAATTGATTGCAATGTCATAGCCTGCATCCGCATGGCGCATCACGCCTGTACCCGGGTCATTCCAGAGCACGCGGCCAATGCGTTCGCCCGCCGCCGGAGTACCGTCAGCCACGATCACCACCCCAGCGTGCTGCGAGTAGCCCATACCAACTCCACCGCCATGGTGCAGACTTACCCAGGTAGCGCCGCCTGCGGTATTTAGCAGAGCATTCAGCAGCGGCCAGTCAGATACTGCATCAGAGCCGTCCTGCATGCTTTCGGTTTCGCGATTCGGACTTGCCACTGAGCCGGAATCCAGGTGATCACGACCAATAACAACAGGTGCTTTGAGCTCACCACTGGCAACCATCTCATTAAAGGCTTTGGCGATCCGCGCCCGATCCTTCAGACCAATCCAGCAAATCCGTGCGGGCAAACCCTGGAAACTGATGCGCTCGCGGGCCATATCCAGCCAGTTGTGCAAGTGTGGGTCATCCGGGATCAGCTCTTTTACTTTAGCATCTGTCTTGTAAATATCTTCCGGATCGCCCGACAGCGCCACCCAGCGGAATGGACCAATCCCTTCACAAAATAGCGGTCGAATGTAAGCAGGGACAAAACCCGGGAAGTCGAACGCGTGCTCGACGCCAACATCCTTCGCCATCTGACGGATGTTGTTACCATAGTCGAGTGTTGCTGCACCGCGTTCCTGCAATGTCAGCATCGCTTTCACCTGCACTGCCATCGACTGTTTGGCCGCTTCGACGGTTGCTTCCGGCTCGGCTTCCTGTTTGGCTTTGTAGTCTTCCAGGGTCCAATCCTGCGGCAGGTAGCCATGCAGAGGATCATGGGCAGAGGTCTGATCGGTTACGACATCAGGAGTGATGTTGCGCTCCACCAGCTCGGCATAAACGTCGGCCGCATTTGCCAGCAAGCCTACAGAAATCGCCCGTCCCTCTTGCTTCGCCTCTTCCAGTAACTGCAACGCTTCATCCAGTGACGTTGCTTTGTGATCCAGATAGCGGGTACGCAAGCGGAAATCAATACGTGACTCGTCCACTTCAACCGCAAGCATGCTGTAGCCTGCCATGGTCGCCGCCAGTGGTTGTGCGCCACCCATGCCACCCAGACCACCGGTGATAATCCAGCGGCCTTTGGTGTTGCCGTCAAAGTGCTGCTTGGCCACCGATACGAACGTTTCATAGGTGCCCTGCACAATGCCCTGGGAACCAATGTAGATCCAAGATCCGGCCGTCATCTGGCCGTACATCATCAGACCTTTTTTATCGAGCTCGTTGAAATGCTCCCAGGTCGCCCACTCCGGCACCAGGTTAGAGTTAGCAATCAACACTCGCGGCGCATCTTCATGGGTCGGGAACACACCTACCGGTTTGCCAGACTGGATGAGCAGGGTTTCTGTCGGTTGCAGACGATCCAGGACTTCTACGATCTTGTCGTAACTTTCCCAGCTGCGCGCCGCGCGGCCGATGCCACCATACACAACCAACGCATGCGGATGCTCCGCGACCTCAGCGTCCAGATTGTTCATTAACATCCGTTTTGCAGCTTCCACCTGCCAATTGCAGGTTGTCAGTTCGCCACCGCGTGGCGCACGAATCGTACGGCTCTGATCGAGTCGGGTAAAGCTCATAAAAAGTTCCTCTTTTTTATTCTGAGTCTTAAGATGCGGCCGGTGCAGCACCAAACTGAAGGTGTCCACCAAGACTAAAACGCGAGCCTGGATGGGTCAGAATGGCATACGTCACCACACCCTCCGCACTCCAGGTGCGGCGATGGATACGTAAACAGGGTTCGGGGCGCGCCAATTTCAGCCACTGGCATATCTGTGGGCTCGGCGACACGGCCTCAATTTCATGACTTGCTTCGGTTAACGGCGACACCTCACATAAATATTCATGCGGTGTCAGCTGATGGTAATCCTGTTGCAGATAAGCGCTTGCCAATGCGGGGTTCACATAACGCTCTTCCACCTGCACTGGCAGCTCATCTTCGTAATGGCTGATTACTGAGTGAAAGACGGTGCTACCCGGACTCAGATTCAACATTTCCGCGATAAGATCTGAGGCAGCTTCTTTGCGCAACACATGCACCTTTGCGTGGTAGTCGTGTTGGCGGGCGCGTATTTCATCGGCAATGTTACGAATCGCCATAAAGGAGGTTTGCGATTTTATCGGCGCAACAAAGGTTCCTGAGCCTTTGGTACGCACCACTAAGCCTTCATCCGCGAGCTCCTGCAAAGCACGGCGCGCGGTCATGCGGCTGACTTTGAACTGCTGCGCCAGCGCATTCTCAGAACTGACCGGGTGATGCTCTGGCCACTCGCCTGAGGCGATTTTGCTGTAGATATGCTGCTTGATTGATGAAAATTTAGCCATCAGATCGCTTACCTTTATGTGGATTCGATTAGGATGTGCTAGAGTGTAGGCAACTGCATTTGTATATACAAGCATATTGAGGGAGAAAGTTGTATGACTCTGGCACATCAGCGCATAAAAAATGTGACAGTTGCTACTTTAGAAGGTGAAGGCTACGGCTTACTGCATGATGCGGTGGTCTGTATTGAGGACGGCAGCATTAGTTACGTTGGCAATGCCAGCAACGCACCTACCGCACCTGCTGAGTGCGATGTCATTGACGGTCAGGGCAAGTTGCTGACCCCGGGCCTTATCGATTGCCATACCCATCTGGTCTGGGCCGGCTCACGCGCAGACGAATTTGCGCGGCGCCTGCATGGGGTCAGTTATGCCGAGATTGCCGCCCAGGGCGGTGGTATTGCCGCGACCGTGCGCGCCACCCGCGCCGCTAGTGAAGCCGAACTGGTTGAGCTTGCCACGCCGCGTTTAGCCGCACTCATGGCCGAAGGTGTCACTACCGTTGAGATTAAGTCCGGTTATGGCTTGTCACTGGCGGATGAGCGCAAACAGTTACGCGCCGCCCGGCAACTGGCGAGCGCGCATCCGGTGAGCGTGCAGACCACTTTATTAGCTGCCCATGCGTTACCTCCTGAATTTAAAGACAACGCCGATGCTTATATCGATCTGGTGGTCGATGAAATCCTGCCAACTTTAGCGGGCGAAGGTCTGGCAGATGCGGTGGATGCATTCTGTGAATCGGTCGGCTTTAGTCCGGCACAAACCGAACGGGTATTTGCCAAAGCGCAAGAGTTAGGCCTGCCGGTAAAACTGCATGCAGAGCAGCTGAGTAATCAGAACGGCAGCGCTTTGGCTGCGCGTTATCAGGCATTATCCTGCGATCATTTAGAGCATCTTGATGAAGCGGGTGTGCAAGCGATGGCGAACAGCGGTACCGTGGCCGTACTCCTGCCCGGTGCGTTCTATTTTCTAAGGGATACGAAACTGCCACCCCTTGCGCTGCTGCGTGAATATCAGGTACCGATGGCGTTGGCGACCGATGCTAACCCCGGCACCTCACCCATCCTCAGTTTGCAGCTTATGCTGCAAATGGGCGCCACCTTGTTCCGCATGACCCCGGAAGAATGTTTAAGGGGGGTTACCTGCAATGCTGCAACAGCGCTGGGATTAACCGATCGCGGTCGGGTCCGGGAGGGCTTACGGGCAGACCTGTGTTTGTGGGACTGCCAGGATCCCGCTGAGCTGACCTATCAATTTGGCACCCAACGGCTGGCAGCATGTTGGCATCAGGGCGTCCGTCGCTGATGCCCGTGCAGATAAGCAAGTACTAACTCACTTAGTAACTGGGCGATAGCTGTATCGCCCGCTTCGCGACCCGCCGGGTGTAAACTCGGCGCGGCCTCGGCCAGGTGCAGATAGCGGGTCTGCTTGACCGCCGCCAGCTCTGCAACAAAGCTGTAACCCTGCGCCACAGTTAAGCCGTTAAAGTTAATGGCACTGGCTGGCACTCCCTGCAGCGCATCCACATCAACTTCGATACCCAGCGGACGGCACCAGGCCTCAGCCTGAGCACGCAAGGCCGCCAGTTCTTCGGTCCAATTCGCTTGATAAAGCTGATGCACGCTGGTGTAGGTAAAGCCGGCATTGGCAAGTTGGCGCAGACTCTCGGCGTTGTTCTTGCCCTCGTGCAGACCCACCACATGATAGTTGCCAAGGAAGCCATCGGTGCAGGCGTAACTAAAACCGTTACCACTATGCCGGCCCTCGCGGGAGCGAAAATCCGCATGGGGATCAAGGTTCATGGCTGCAACTTCCGTCGACGTCGCTTCACTCAGGCTACGTAACAACGGATAGGCATTATTATGGCCACCGCCGATCAGAATCACTTCATAGTCAGCTTCAAACAAGGGGAGTAACGCCTGCATGACACGTTGATCAAGCTGGGCGCACAGATCACGCAGCTGGTTCAGTTGCGTTGGATCATTGGTACGTAAAGCCGCTGCCTGCTCCTGCAAGTCGTCGCAGACCACCTGTCCGACCATGAGCAGTTCCTGGCAGGCAATAAAGGGAGTCGCCTGCAAATTGCACAGGCCTTTTAATGCCGCGGGCCATGCCGATTCAGCACCACCGCGGCCAAGATTCCCACGCGGACCTATGCTTTCGGGCACGCCAATAATGGCAATGCGCGCACCCTGTTCATAAGCGGAGGCAAGCGCTTCACGGTAGGCGTGAGCGTCGGCAACGTCGGGCAGGGCATGCAGAGTTTGCCCCAGCCGCACTTCGCCTTGGCGTGGTGTACACCACGCACTTGGATCGCAACTCGAAAGGTACATAGGCTTATTCGATATCGAGCGGCTCAGGTGACAAAATGACACCAGTATTATCAGCGTAAATATGATCTTCCGGCAAGAAGGTCACACCACCGAAATTCACGGGCACATCAACCTCACCTACCCCTTCGGCAGAAGCGCCTACCGGGATCGAAGCAACGGCCATAATGCCCATGTCGAGCTCATCAAGAGCATCCACATCACGCACGGCACCGTAACAGATAATCCCTTCCCAATCGTTATCCAGCGCCATTTCGGCGACCGCGATATCGATCAGAGCGCGACGACTGGAACCGCCACCATCGACCAGCAACACTTTGCCGACTCCCGGCTGCTGCACCACTTCTTCGATGACGCCTTTGTCTTCAAAACACTTCACGGTCACAAGCTGACCACCAAAGGACACCCGGCCACCAAAATGGACAAACATAGGCTCGACCACATCGACCATGTCGGGGTAAAGATCGCAAAGTTCCGAAGTATTGTATTCCATTGCCGTTCCCCTGCTGATTACGTCATTAATACGACAAGAATTGTGTCAGCACAGTATAGCCGCTTATTGCCCCATGCAAAAGGACTTAGCAGGGAACAAACCGCGGCCTACCGGCAAGCACTACAGAATGAAGCGACTGAGATCTTCGTCTTGTGCAAGTTGTCCAATATGCTGGTCAACATAGTCAGCATCGATGCGAATGGTTTGTCCGTGCAAGTCACTGGCACCAAAGGAAACTTCTTCCATCAGTCGCTCCAGCACTGTGTGCAGGCGCCGGGCACCGATATTCTCGGTCGTCTCGTTCACATGGAAGGCCGTTTCAGCAATGCGCTGAATGCCGTCTTCGGTAAATTCCACGGTGACTTCTTCAGTGCTCATCAGTGCCTTGTATTGGGTCGTCAACGACGCATTCGGCTCCGTCAGAATGCGCACAAAATCGCCACTGGTCAGTGCATCTAACTCAACCCGGATCGGCAACCGGCCTTGCAGCTCGGGAATCAGATCCGACGGTTTGGTCATTTGAAACGCGCCGGAGGCAATAAACAGGATGTGGTCAGTTTTCACCATGCCATGCTTGGTCGACACTGTAGTGCCTTCCACCAACGGCAACAGATCCCGTTGCACACCTTCACGCGACACATCCGGACCGCTGCTGTCAGAGCGCTTACAAATTTTGTCGATTTCATCCAAAAAGACGATGCCGTTTTGCTCAACAGAATGCAGCGCTTGCTCTTTCACCTCTTCCGGATTCAGCATTTTCGCAGCTTCTTCTTCGACCAGCTGCTTAAAAGCATCTTTGATCTTCAGCTTGCGCGGTTTGCTTTTGTCGTTGCCCAGGTTCTGGAACATATTCTGCAACTGCGAGGTCATTTCTTCCATGCCTGGCGGAGCCATGATTTCTACGCCCATTTGCGGCATAGAAATATCAATTTCGATTTCCTTATCGTCCAGCTGGCCTTCGCGCAGCTTTTTGCGAAAGACCTGGCGGGTATTACTTTGTTCACGCTCGGTCTTTTCTTCGTCAGCCCAACCTTTGGCCGGAGGGAGCAACGCATCCAGAATCCGATCTTCAGCGGCTTCTTCCGCGCGGTAACGCACTTTCTTCATCATCTGCTCACGCGTTTGCTTGACGGCAGTATCGGTCAAATCGCGAACGATCGACTCAATTTCCTTACCAACATAGCCAACTTCGGTGAACTTAGTGGCTTCCACTTTGATAAAAGGTGCGTTGGCCAGTTTCGCCAGACGCCGGGCGATCTCGGTCTTACCCACACCGGTGGGACCGATCATCAGAATATTTTTCGGCGTCACTTCCTGGCGCAGCTCATCGTCCAGCTGCATACGGCGCCAGCGATTACGCAGGGCGACGGCAACCGCTTTCTTCGCGTTATCCTGGCCAATGATGTGACGGTTCAGTTCATCGACAATTTCACGTGGGGTCATATCAGACATTGGCCACAGACTCCTGTTCTTCGATGGTTTGGAAAGTATTGGTATAAACACAGATGTCACCGGCAATGGTGAGCGCGCGCTCAACGATCTCACGGGCATCTAAGTCAGTGGTGTCGAGCATAGCTGTGGCCGCCGCCTGGGCATAAGGGCCACCAGAGCCAATCGCAATCAGGTCACGCTCAGGCTGCACCACATCGCCGTTGCCGGTAATAATTAGCGAAGTGTGTTTATCGGCGACCGCCAGTAAGGCTTCCAGGCGGCGCAGGGCGCGGTCAGTGCGCCAGTCTTTTGCCAGCTCCACCGCCGCACGCATCAGGTTACCCTGATGTTGCTCAAGTTTGGCTTCAAAACGTTCAAATAAAGTAAAAGCATCAGCAGTACCGCCAGCAAAGCCAGCCAGTACCTGATCATTGTAGAGACGACGCACCTTACGGGCGTTGCCTTTCATTACGGTGTTACCAAGGGAAACCTGGCCATCGCCGCCGATGACAACTTTATCACCGCGGCGGACAGAAACTATTGTGGTCACAAATACGTCCTCTTTGTTGCGCTATGCAGCAGTTATGAGGGCGAATTCGCTGATTTCAATGGTGCGGCGACAATTGGTTGTCGCCGCATTTGGCGGTTAAAGGTTCCAGTTCCAGATCTGGCAACCATGAATACTGGCGCGCTGCAGCTTGTGCCGCTCCGCTTCAGCATCGCGTTTGGTTTCGTAAGGACCTAACACCACTCGATACCAGGTGTTGTTGTTGGAAGGATAAATTTCACTTTCCAGCCCCTGCAGTGCAATCGCGGCTCGCAGCCGCTCTGCGTCTGCACGCTTACGGAAAGAGCCACACTGCATCAGTTTCGGTGGCCCCAGCTCACGTTCAGGCACGTCCACCTCGACCTCAAGGTTCTCTAACTCTTCAATATACTGCCAGCGTTCTTCGGGCTTTTTCGGCATGGGTGCCGCCACCGGCCCTGTACTACTGGCGGGTGTTTCTGTTACCGGCTGCTGCGTCACCTCGCTGTTGTTGGCGTCCCCGGCATCCTTACCGCCGGCGATGAAGCGTAAACCGCCCACAAGCGCCGCCACCAGCAACACCGCCAACAGCACGATCGCCCATGGCACTTTGCGTTGCGCAGCTGCAGCTTTGCCGCCACGCCGGGTTTGTCCTGGCTTGCGTTTGGGCGGCTGTTTACGGTTAGCGTAATCCATACTTACATTCTATCCAGAGTTTCGATACCGAGCAGTTCTAAGCCTTGCTCCAGAGTCTTAGCCGTCAGCGCAGCAAGTTTAAGACGACTTTGTTTGACCGCCGGGTCCTCGGCTTGCAGGATCGGACAAGCTTCGTAAAAACTGGAGAAGGCGCCCGCCAAATCAAACAGGTAGCCACACAGGAAGTGCGGCATGGCTTTATTGGCCACCGAGTGCACCACTTCATTAAAGCGTACCAGTGTATTGGCCAGCGCTTGTTCACGCTCATCCTGCAGCATGAATTCACCACTGAGCCCGGTCGGCTCGACGCCGGCTTTGGCGAATACGCTCATCACCCGGGTATAGGCATAAAGCAGATAAGGTGCAGTATTACCTTCAAAACTAAGCATGGTGTCCCAGTCGAAAATGTAATCACTGGTGCGGTTTTTCGACAAGTCGGCATATTTCACTGAGCTGATACCGACCACCTTGGCGACTTGAGCTTGTTCCGCAGTACTCAGTTCTGAGTTTTTCTCCTGTAACAAAGCCAGCGCTCGCGCTTCTGCCTGGTCCAGCAAGTCGGCCAGCTTGGTCACGCCGCCATCACGACTCTTGTACGGACGGCCATCTTTGCCCATAACCGTGCCGAAACCATAGTGGTCCATTTCCAGGTCTTCACGGGCAAAACCAGCTTTTTTCGCCAGGGTGAAAATTTGCTGGAAGTGCAGGCCCTGACGCTGATCCACAAAGTACATCAGATGATCGCCTTTAAGTACATTCTGGCGATAGCGTACAGCAGCTAAATCCGTGGTTGCATACAGGTAGCCACCGCCGGATTTCTGCACGATCACCGGTAACGACTCACCCTCTTTATTCTTAAATTCTTCCAGGAATACACATTGCGCGCCTTGATCTTCGACCAGCAAACCTTGCTCGCGCAGATCCTCAACGACGTTGGCAAGATCGTCATTGTAGGCACTTTCGGCCATAACATCGGCGCGGGTTAGTTGTACGCCCAGGCGGTCATAAACTTCCTGGCAGTGACTAAGGGACACGTCGATGAACTGTTGCCACAAACCGCGACACTTTTCATCACCGGACTGTAGCGCAACGACCAGTTCACGGGCACGGTCAGCAAATTCCGGACTTTCATCAAAGCGCTGCTTCGCAGCTTTGTAGAAGGTTTCCAGGTTGCTCAGCTCCATCGCCAGCTCAGCACCTTCAAGCTCTTCCATATGCGCCAGCAGCATGCCAAATTGGGTGCCCCAGTCGCCGACGTGATTTTGCCGGACCACGGTATGGCCAAGGAATTCTTCGGTGCGCGCGACCGCATCACCGATAATGGCCGAACGTAAATGGCCCACATGCATCTCTTTGGCGAGGTTGGGTGACGAGTAATCGATCACGATACGTTTGGCTTGCGCTGCCGGTTGCACTCCAACACGTGGATCCTGATAGGCCTGCTGCAACTGTTGGATCAGCTGGTCCTGACTCACCACAAAGTTAATAAAACCCGGGCCGGCAAGGTTGGCATCGGCGATTAAATCGTTTTCCGGCAGGGCCGCGAGTAACGCTTCCGCCAGCGCGCGCGGATTCATACCTGCGGGTTTGGCCAGCATCAATGCCAGGTTCGTTGCAAAGTCGCCATGGCTCTTATCGCGAGGACGGTCCAGCTGGATGCGCGGGCTTAGGTCAGCCGGTAGGGTACCTTGCTCTTTCAGGGTGGCCACCGCGGCCGCTAATAACTGCTCCAACTGCTCTTTCATTGCATCCAACCTTATGAATTTCGGGAAGCGGCATTTTACTTGCTTCGCCGCAGAAAAAAAACCTTTGCTACCTAGCTAAAATCTTGCGGATCGACATCCAGTGACCAGCGCACACGCCGCAGCTCGGGAAGCTGCTGCAATTGGGGCAGACTGTGCTGCAGTATTTGCTGGCGAAGCCCACGTTGCTGGCATTGTAGCAGCAACTGGTAACGATAGCGCCCGGCACGTCGCTCCATCACCGCCGGCATGGGTCCGAGCACCATCAATTGCGGATGCCGCGGCAGCTGATCGGCGATAGCCTGCAGGGCTGCCTGCGCATGTTGCGCTTCGTGCGCCTCGGCACGAAACAGCGCCAGCTGACCAAAGGGCGGCAACTGGGTGAGTTCCCGTTCGCGCAGCAAAGAGCGGGCAAAGGCTGCGTAACCGTTGTGGATCAGATCCTGCAGCAGATCATGTTCCGGATGGTGGGTCTGCAGTACCACAGTGCCCGGTGCACTGGCTCGTCCGGCCCGCCCAGCCACCTGCGTGATCAGTTGTCCGAGCCGCTCCGCAGCGCGAAAGTCTGAGCTGTATAAAGCGCCATCAATGTCCAGCATCGCCACCAGCGTCACATGAGGAAAATGGTGCCCCTTGGCAATCATCTGGGTGCCGACCAGCAACGGAAACTTATTCTCGGTGGCATCGGCCAGGTGCTTTTGCAGACTCCCTTTGCGACGGGTGCTGTCGCGATCGATGCGTAATACCGGATAATCCGGGAATAATTCGGTCAGTGTTTGTTCCAGTTGCTCGGTGCCCACCCCGCGTCCGACTAACTGGGTCGAGCCACAATCATGGCATTGCGCCGGTATGCGCAACTGATCGCCACAGTGGTGACACTGCAGCTGCTGCTGGCGTTGGTGAACCGTGTAATAGGCATCGCAACGCCGGCACTGCGCCAGCCAGCCGCATTCATGGCACAGCAGTGCCGGCGCGAAACCGCGCCGGTTGATGAACACCAGCACCTGTTGGCCACGCTCAAGCTCTTCGCGCATGCGTTCAATCAAGGGTACTGACAAACCCGCTTTGAGCGGCATTTGCTTGATGTCCACCACCATATGGCGGGTGGGACGTGCCTGTCCTGCGCGCTGGGTCAATTGCAGATGTGCATAACGTTTTTGGCTGACGTTATTAATACTCTCCAGCGACGGCGTGGCTGAGCCTAAAATCACCGGTACCCGTTCTTTGTGTCCGCGCACCACAGCCAGATCCCGGGCATGATAACGGAAACCTTCCTGTTGCTTCAGCGAGCTGTCGTGCTCCTCATCGACAACAATCATGCCGAGTTGCGAAAATGGGGTGAAAATCGCCGAACGTGTGCCGATCACTATGGCTGCTGCGCCATTCTTCGCATCCAGCCAAGCATCCAGCCGCTCCCGGTCACTAAGTGCCGAGTGCAACATCACGATAGGCACGGCAAAGCGTTTCTGGAAGCGTCGCAGCGTCTGCGGGGTTAAGCCGATCTCTGGCACAATCACCAGCACCTGTTTGCCTTTACGCAACACTTCAGCCATCGCCTGCAGGTAGACTTCGGTCTTGCCGCTGCCGGTCACCCCCTCAAGTAAATAGGGCTGCGGCTGCTGGGCGGCGCCAATCGCCGCCACCGCCAGCGCCTGCTCAGGGTTGAGCTGCAACGGTTCGCTGCCGATGGCAAAGGTCCAGTCACGCTCCGCGCTGGGTTGGTGCTGATACGCCTCGATCAGTTTTTTTTCCTGCAAAGCTTTCAACGCCGATAAAGAATACTCCTGCGCGACGATATCGCGTCGCAACAGCGAGCCAGAGCGCAGCGCGGCCAGCAAGCGTTGCTGTTGGCGGGCGTTACGCAATTCATTGAGTTCCAGTTGCTGTCCGGCAGGGGTCGCCTGATAGGCCTGCGTGGTCTGATAGCTGGCCGCTTCGCCCTGCCGCAACAGTACCGGCAACCCATGTGCCAGTACTTCACCCACTGGATGCTGGTAATAGTCCGCCGCCCACTGCAATAATTCCCAAACCGGCTCGCTCAGCACGGGCTGCTCGTCGAGCACCTTGCTCACCGCTTTGCGTTTAAACTCACTCGCGGCCGGTGTTGGCACCGCACCCATGCAAAAGCCGACCACTTGCCGTGCGCCAAAGGGCACCTGCACCCGTGTCCCGACGGCAGGAGCCTGGTCACAATCGTAGTCAAACACCCGCGCCAGAGGCACGGGCACAGCCACCTGAATGACGGTGCTGGTGTTTGCATTTGAATTTACAGAAGTGGCGTTCATAACCGCTATTGTGCGGTGCTGCGCACATTGGCGCAAGCGCGATCCTGATGCTTGATCATTACTTGACCTTGAGGTAGAATTCGCGCCCTATTAATCGACATTAACCACGTATGGTGTCCGGCAACAGATCGGATGGCGATGCGGCCCAATTGAGGTAACCCCTATGAAATCAGGTATTCATCCTAACTATGAAGACATGAAAGTATCTTGCTCATGCGGCAACACTTTCGTAACCCGCTCAACTAAAGGTGGCGAATTGCACCTTGACGTTTGTTCAGAGTGCCACCCGTTCTACACTGGTAAGCAGCGTATTATGGATACTGGTGGTCGTATCGACAAATTCAACAAGCGTTTCAGCGTGTTGGGTGGCAAGAAGTCGTCGTAAAAGACAAGCTTCTGGACAGAATTCAGAAAAAGGCGCCAAAAGGCGCCTTTTTTTATGCCCGTCTCACTGTCAGCCCGCATAAGGGCTGAAAATTAGCATGGTGTGTTTTTAAGCACCTTTGCAATTTAGTGGTCCGAAGTGGCCTTGCGCAACGGTCTTTGGCATCAGGTAAGATTTGTTATTCGCTGGTAAGCCTCTACAATGTCCTTTATTCAGTCACCTGATGGCGATGCATGCCATCGTTTCGGAACCAAAAGGTACGCTATTCAATGTCTGACTTTCGCAAACAAGCGCTCGATTACCATGCATTACCGACTCCCGGCAAAATCAGTATTGAGCTGACCAAACCGGCGGAGACCAGTAAAGATCTGGCGCTCGCCTACAGTCCGGGTGTCGCCGAGCCGGTGCGCGCTATTGCCGCGAACCCTGACGATGTTTACCGGTACACCGCCAAAGGCAACATGGTCGCGGTGATCTCCAACGGTACTGCGATTCTGGGTCTGGGCAATTTAGGTCCAATGGCATCGAAGCCGGTCATGGAAGGTAAGGCACTCTTGTTTAAACGCTTCGCTGGGCTTGATTCGATCGACATTGAGGTCACCCATCGCACCACGCAGGACTTTATCAATACCGTTGCGAATATCGCCGACAGTTTCGGTGGGGTGAACCTTGAAGATATTAAGGCGCCGGAGTGTTTTGAAATTGAAGAAGCACTGATTGAGCGCTGTGATGTGCCGATTTTTCATGACGACCAACACGGTACCGCCATTGTGACCGCCGCCGGCCTGTTAAATGCATTGGAAATTCAGGGCAAAGAACTGCGCAAGGCACAAATTGTCTGTTTGGGCGCCGGCGCGGCCGCTATTGCCTGCATGGAACTGCTGATCAAGTGTGGCGCCCAGCGTGAGCACATCTATATGCTGGACTCCAAAGGGGTCATTCATACCCGTCGCGAAGACCTGAATCAGTACAAAGCCTTGTTCGCCAACAACACGGATAAACGTACATTAGAAGAAGTGATTAGCGAAGCTGACGTCTTTGTTGGTGTGTCCGGCCCGGATCTGCTGAGCCCCGACGCACTGAAACTTATGGCCGAAAAGCCTATTGTGTTTGCTTGCTCCAATCCTGATCCGGAAATTAAGCCGGAACTGGCCCATAAAGTCCGCGACGACTTGATCATGGCCACCGGCCGCTCGGATTATCCGAATCAGGTCAATAACGTACTTTGCTTTCCGTTTATGTTCCGCGGCGCTCTTGATGTCCGCGCCCGGGCGATTAATGACGAAATGAAGATTGCCGCGGTTGAGGCCATCCGTAGTCTGGCCAAAGAGCCTGTTCCGGAAAGCGTCTTAAAAGCAGCTGGCGTTGATAAACTTGAGTTTGGTGTGGATTACATCATTCCCAAACCCATCGATCCGCGTTTGAAAACCCGCGTTTCGCGTGCCGTCGCTGAAGCAGCCGTCGCCTCCGGCGCCGCCCGCATCGACCTACCGAAGAATTATATGGCGGAGTGAGTACTCCGCCTTTTTCGTTCTGGATTGACAAGACCTTAACTGATCTATACTTGCTGACGAGGCGTAATGAAATACGACGCAAACGTTAGGGAGGTTATTAATGTCTCATACGGACCAAACTAAGAAAACAGCAGAGTTTACCGCACCAGGCCTGAAAGATAAGGCCGCTCACGAAACCATTAAGTTGCTTGACGACAGATTGGTGGCGCTCATCGATTTGCAGCTGACACTGAAGCACATTCACTGGAATGTCGTCGGCCCCAACTTTATCGGCGTGCATGAGATGCTCGACCCGCAGGTCGATTCCGTGCGCGAAATGACAGATACCATAGCTGAACGCATCGCGACCCTCGGTGGCGTTCCGAACGGCACGCCAAAGTATTTGGTCGACCGCCGTCGCTGGGAAGATTACTCCCTTGGCCGGGGCTTGGTTAAAGACCATCTGGTCGCCCTCGATAAGGTTTACGATGGCGTGAACTCTGATCACAGAGCCGCGCTGGAAAAACTCGCCGACCTGGACCCAGTCTCAGAGGACATGTTAACGGGCCAACTGGCTGAGCTTGAGCAATACCAGTGGTTCGTGCGTGCTCATCTTGAGTCAGCAACTGGTGAACTTAAAACTTAACCCAACACCTGATTTTTCCGCAGGGGCTATCGTCGCAGGCGATGGCCCTTTTTTATTTTCCAACCTGCAATTCGCTCCGCTCACTATCTGAAAGAACGTAACCGCGCCGCGCGACGGAAGCCTCCGCAAAAGATCAATACTTATGCTTGTTTTGTGAATTTATATTCACTATACTTACGCCATCTTTGGGTCATAAGTTTACTGTGAATGTCTAAGCAAGAAACCATACAATGCGCTGTTTTTGGAGCGAGCGGCTACAGTGGCGCTGAGCTCGTCTGGTTACTGCATAATCATCCAGAGTTTACCTTGACTCATGCATTTTCCTCGAGCGCACGTGAGAAAGCAGAGCCCATCTCCGCGTTGTATCCGCAATTGAGTGGTCGGTGCGAGCAGATTCTGCAACCTTGGCACTCGGATCTGTTGCCGCAATTGGCGCAACAGGTTCGGGTGGTTTTTTTAGCGCTTCCCCATGAAACCAGTGCTGAACTCGCGCCACAGCTGATTGCCGCTGGCCTGGTCGTCTTTGATCTGTCCGGTGCTTTTCGGCTGCGCGACGCGCATCAACACCTGCAGGCGTATGGCTTTAAGCAACCTAAGCTTGAGGCTGCTGTGCCTTATGGTTTGGCCGAATTCTCGCAGTTGCGGGGCGACGAGCCCTTGATCGCCGTGCCCGGCTGTTACCCGACCGCAGCCGCACTGGCACTTCGCCCCATAAGTCATTTGTTGGCCCAGTACTCTGTGCCAATTGTCAACGCGGTCAGCGGTGTCACCGGTGCCGGTCGCAAAGCCCAGCTGCACACCAGTTGCGCGGAAGTCAGCTTGCAGGCCTATGGGATTGCGTCGCACCGGCATCAGCCAGAAATGGCTCAGAGCATTGGTCGTGAGGTGCTGTTTGTGCCGCATCTGGGTCATTTTAAGCGTGGCATTCTGGCGACCATTTATGCCCAGGTGCAAGCTGGTATCTCGGCGGCAACGATCGAAGACAGTCTGGCAGCATGCTACGCCGATCAACCGCTGATACGGCTCGTCGATACCCCGCCCAAGCTAGCGCAGGTTGTTGCGACCCCTTACTGTGACATTTACTTTAAGTTGCACGAGCAACAGCTTATTTTCAGTGTTGCCATTGATAACTTACTCAAAGGCGCAGCAGCACAAGCGGTGCAGCTGGCGAATCAGTATTTCCGGCTGCCAGCTAGCGCGGGCTTATTGAACCTTGGAGCCGTGGTATGACGACGCCACTGGTCATCAAAATAGGCGGTCGGGTGCTCACCGACCCCACCGCGTTAAGTCAACTTTTCAGCACCGTACAGAAGCTCGCTGCCTTGCGGCCACTGGTGCTGGTGCACGGCGGTGGCGATCAGGTGCAGGCGCTGTTACAGCGGTTGGGCGAAGTCTCGACAAAAACCGACGGTCAGCGGGTCACCCCTGCTGCACAGATGCCGATTGTCGCCGGCGTACTTGCTGGCGATCTCAATTCACAGCTTTGCGCTATAGCGCAGCAACATGGCTTAGCCAGCGTGGGGCTGACCTTGCAGGCAGGGTCCACCGTGCGGTGTGAGGTTGATACCACACGGGGTGCGGTGGGCATTCCGCAACCGCACAGCAGTAAGTTACTTGAGCTGTTATTGGACGCCAACTACTTACCCATCCTCAGCTCCATTGGCCTAAGTGCCGATGGCCAGCGACTCAATATTAACGCTGATCTTGCCGCAGGCGCGGTCGCGCAAGTGCTGCATGCAGACCTTATTTTACTAACCGACGTGGCCGGCATTCTCGACCGCGATGGCCTCCTCATTGACTCCATTGATGCCACGCAGGTTCTGCAGCTTATCAGCGACGGGATCGTGCGCGATGGCATGGTGGTGAAATTAAACGCCGCTTTACAAGCCGCACAACATTCGCGACGAAGTATCGCGGTGGCCGGCTGGCAAGACGCCAACGCACTGACCCGACTGGCAAAGGGTGAGGCGGCCGGAACCCGCATTCGTTTCTAAGCAGCTATTACCCTATTCATTTTTTAGAATCAGTTATTAAGTTGGAATCATCATGCAAGATTTACTAGCACTGCGGGACTTATCAAGCGCGCAAGTGGCACAATTACTGGACCTGGCCCAGACCATCAAACAACGCCCCACGACCTGGCAAAACCATCTGCAGGGCAAAAGCATCGCGCTGGTATTTGAGAAGCCCTCGCTGCGCACCCGCGCGAGTTTTGCGGCAGGTATCCACCGCTTGGGCGGCCACAGTATTTACCTTGATGCTGCGAATCTGATGGGCAGTCGCGAGCCCGCGACCGATGTTGGTGCGAATCTGGCGCTATGGCACGACGCCATTGTCGCGCGGGTGTTCTCGCAGGCGACCCTGGAGGAACTTGCACAAGCCTCAGACAAACCCGTCATCAATGCACTGAGTGATGTCTGTCATCCGTGTCAGGCAATGGCTGACTTGCTCACCCTGACTGAACAGCTGGGCGATTTGAGTAAGGTCACGCTGACCTATATTGGCGATGGTAACAATGTTTGCCAGGCGCTGATGTCAGGTGCAGCGCTGGTTGGAATGGACTTACAAATCGTGACGCCGGAAGGGTATGAGCCCAATGCTGATGCCCTTGCTTTGGCACAGCAAACGGCGCAGGAAAATGGCGGGAGTATTTCCCTGCACCACGACTTCAGCAATCTACAACAAACCGATGCGATTTATACCGACACCTGGTTCTCAATGGGGCAGGAGCGGGACAGTAATCAGGTGATGCATGACTTTGCCCCTTTTCAGGTCAATAACGATCTGATGCAGCAGCTCGGCGCCAGCTATTTTATGCATTGCCTTCCTGCGTACCGCGGCCGCGAGGTTACTGCCGAGGTAATTGATGGCCCGCAGTCGCTGGTCTTACATCAGGCCGAAAATCGTTTACACGCACAAAACGCAATTTTAGTTCAGTTATTTGCAGGAGCTCAGGCATGAAAAAGTCGATCGATAAAGTGGTGTTAGCCTATTCAGGTGGTCTGGATACGTCCGCGATCGTGCCTTGGCTCAAGGAAAACTATGACTGCGAAGTGGTCGCCTTTGTCGCTGACGTAGGTCAGGGTGATGAAGAGCTTGCCGGCGTGGAAGAAAAAGCTATCGCCTCCGGCGCCAGCAGTTGCCATGTGGTCGACCTCAAACAGCAGCTGGTCAATGAGGTGATTTTCCCGACCCTGAAAACCGGTGCCATTTATGAAGGCCAGTACCTGCTTGGTACCGCGTTGGCACGGCCAATTATTGCTGCCGCACAGGTCGAAATTGCGCGTAAAGTCGGTGCGGATGCCCTCGCGCATGGCTGCACCGGTAAAGGCAACGATCAGGTCCGCTTCGAGTCTGCGTTTGCCGCGCTGGCGCCTGATTTACAAGTGATTGCTCCCTGGCGTGAGTGGGACATGCGCAGCCGTCCGCAACTACTGGCGTACCTTGCTGAGCGCAATATTCCCTGCAGTGCATCAGCAACTAAAATCTACAGTCGCGACGCCAACCTTTGGCACATTTCGACCGAAGGTGGTGAGCTCGAAGATCCCTGGAATGCACCGACCGCACAAGTCTGGAGCTGGACCACTGAGCCCCTGCAAGCGCCTGACGTGCCGGAATACCTGACCTTGTCGTTTTTGCACGGCGAGTGGGTTACCCTCAACGGCGAAGCTATCGATCCGGTCAGCGCCATTACTCAGCTGAATCATGTGGCGGGTGCCCATGGCGTGGGTCGCCTCGATATGGTGGAAAACCGTCTGGTCGGCATGAAATCCCGTGGCTGCTACGAAACCCCTGCTGGTGCTGTGCTTTACGCTGCGTTGCAAGGACTTGAGAGTCTGGTGCTGGATCGCACCACACAGGATTATCGGATTCGCATGGGCAACGAATTTGCTCAGTTACTTTACGATGGGCGCTGGTTTACTCCGCTGCGCGACGTCATGCTCGCAGCCGCAAACAAACTGGCTGAGCCTTTAACTGGCGATATCGTCGTTAAACTCTACAAAGGCCAGGTCAACGTCACTCAGAAGCGCTCACCCAACAGCTTGTACTCGAATGCCTTCGCTACCTTTGACGAAGACGACGTCTATAATCAACAGCATGCTGAAGGCTTTATCCGCCTTTACAGTCTGGCATCACGCATCCGCGCCCTGCACCAGACTCCGGCGGCAATCGATGGAGATGAGGCAGCGTCATGAGTTTATGGGGAGGACGGTTCAGCGAGCCCAGCGCCGCTGAATTCAAACAGTTTAACGATTCGTTGCGGTTCGACTACCAGCTGGCGACCTACGATTTACAGGCCTCCCGGGCCTGGGCGGATGCCTTAGCGCAGGCGCAGCTACTGACGGCGGACGAAAATGCCCAGTTACAGCAGGCACTACAGGAGCTGCAACAGGGCGTCGCAGCCGACCCGCAGTTGCCGTTGCAAAGCGACGAAGAAGATATCCACAGTTGGGTCGAAGCACAGCTGATCGAAAAAATCGGTGCGACAGCGAAGAAACTGCATACCGGACGTAGCCGTAACGATCTGGTGGCCACGGACCTGCGGTTGTTTTGCAAAGCCGTCTGTGCCGAGCTGATCACGGCAAATCTGGCCGCTGTGCAGGCGCTGATCAAATTCGCCGAGCGCTATCAGGCTGCGGCGTTGCCGGGCTACACCCATTTACAGCGGGCGCAGCCGATCATGGCAGGACATTGGGCATTGGCCTACGTACAAATGCTGCAGCGCGATGTCAGCCGGTTGAAGGAAACCCAGAAGCGACTGGACGTATGCCCACTGGGCAGCGGCGCGTTGGCGGGTACCACAGCTCCGCTGGATCGGGAAGCGCTGGCGCACAGTCTGGGCTTTCGCTACGCCTGTGAAAACAGTCTGGATGGCGTGTCCGACCGCGATTTTGCGTTGGATTTACTGCATAGCGCCAGCACCGGTATGCTGCATTTATCACGCTTAGCGGAAGATGTGATCTTCTATTGCTCCGGCGAGTCCGGTTGTTTTGCCATGACTGACAAGATCAGCAGCGGCTCTTCATTAATGCCACAGAAGAAAAACCCGGATCTGTTTGAGTTGCTGCGCGGCAAAACGGGACGGGTGTTTGGCCATCAACATGCGCTGCAAACCACCTTGAAAGGTTTGCCGCTGGCCTACAACAAAGACATGCAGGAAGACAAAGAAGGCTTATTCGATGCCCTGCATACCTACCTGCAGTGTCTGCAGATGTTGACCTTCGCGGTACCCGAGTTGAGCGTAAACGAAGCCCATGCGGCGCAGCAAGCTGCGCTGGGCTACAGCAATGCTACCGAACTTGCCGACTACCTGGTCAGTAAAGGCATCCCGTTCCGTGACGCCCACCATATCACCGGTGCCGCGGTGCTTTATGCCCAGCAGCAAGGGCAGCCCTTGGAGGCGCTAACTTTAGCCGAATTTCACGAATTTTCGGACACTATCGGCGACGATGTCTACCAGGTTCTTGAGCTGAATTATGGAGTGCAGCAGCGCAGCGCCTTAGGTGGCACGGCTCCCAGTGCGGTACGGGTCGCGATCAAACACGCCAACGACTGGTTGCATGCTGCGGAAGCCGCCAGCAAACACGTACGTCAGGCGCGCCTGAGCGATGCCAATAAAATCTGTGATCTGATCGCTTACTGGGCTGATCAAGGTGAGAACCTGCCGCGGGACAAAGCTGATGTATTACAAGCGATTCAGAGCTTTGCTGTAGCGGAAATCGACGATGAAGTGGTGGGCTGTGCGGCGCTTTATGTGTACAGCACAGGCCTGGCAGAGATCCGCAGCCTGGGTCTGTTTCCGCAGGCGCAGGGCAAAGGTCTGGGGGCTGAGCTGGTCGCGTTTTTATTATGGAAAGCGCGCGAGCTTGGTATTTCCCGCACCATCGTACTGACGCGGGTACCGGAATTTTTTGGCAAGCTTAACTTTCGTCTGACAGTCAAAGACAAGCTGCCAGAAAAAGTGATGAAAGACTGCGATATCTGTCCGCGCAAACATGACTGCGACGAAACGGCACTGGAGTACCTGCTGTAGAGCTTACTCCAGTTCGTCGGCGTCCAGCTCTTCGTCGGCCGGGATAGGCAGGCCGCGACGCTCCAGCTCGGCACGCACCTCAGCTGGGATCTTGTGTGGGTTGTCTTTGCGTAAATCGTCATCTTCAGGCAAGGGCTGCCCTGTGAAGGCGTGTAAAAACGCCTCGCAAAGTAATTCACTGTTGGTGGCGTGACGCAGATTTTTAACTTGCCGACGGGTACGCTCGTCGGTAAGCACTTTCAGCACCCGGGTAGGGATGGACACGGTGATTTTCTTCACCTGCTCACTTTTCTTACCATGTTCTACATACGGGTAAATATACTCGCCGTCCCACTCCATACTGCACCTTCCACTGAATAACCTTACATAATGGGGTGAATTGTACAATGGTCTGCGGTACAGTCAACTTTATACGCTTAGCGGTCTATACGTCTTTTTGCACAGACTTAAAATTAAGGTGCTTTATTGCCTGGCAGTGGCACCGTATAATCGCTGTTTAATCTTTATTCTGGAGAGCGCATACGCATCATGAAGGTTGAGGTTTCCGAAGCACAAATTCAAACCGTTGCAGATCAAGTTCAGGTTCACAAATTCGGCGGTAGCAGTCTTGCCGATGCCTATTGTTACCGACGGGTAGCCCGCATCGTCACAGAGTACGCCGGTGCCAGTGACCTGGTGGTGGTTTCTGCAGCAGGTGACACGACCAACCGCATCCTTGCCATTATTGATGCCAAACACGAAGCCGATGCCGATGCCGATGGCGATTACGGCATGGCTGAAGTGCTACTCAAACAGTTAGAGAAGTACCAACAGGGCTTAATCACTGAATTGTTAAGCGGTGAACATCAGCAGCGCCTGTTAAGAGCCTCAGAAATTGACTTTGCCCGCTGGTGGGACTGGCTCAGCGGCGCAGAAATCATCGAAAACCGCCCAGAACTGCTGTCCTATGGCGAACTTTGGTCAGCACGCTTGCTGTCCACCTTGCTACAGCAACAAGGTACCCAGGCGGACCACATCGATGCCCGTAGCTTTCTGGTTGCAGACGATGCGCCAGAGCCTCTCATCCGCGTTGACGTCTCGCGCGCGGGGCTGCTGAACCGGATTGCCCCTTATGCCGGTACCCGCTTTATTGTCACCGGTTTCATCTGCGCCGACCCTGAAGGTCGCTCGTTGATTCTTGGTCGCAACGGCAGTGACTACTCGGCCACCCTGGTCGGCAGTCTGATTGACTCCAAGCAGGTCACCATCTGGAAAGATGTCGCCGGGGTCTACTCCGCTGATCCGCGCAAAGTCGAACGGGTCGTGAGTCTGCCTATTCTCGATTGGCGTGAAGCTGAAGAACTGGCTCGCTTAGGTAGCCCGGTGTTGCATCCGCGCACCTTCCAGCCGGTCAATCGTGAGCGCATGGTCATTGCCGTACGCTCGAGTCTGAAAGTAGAGAATCAGCAAACCCGAATTGGCTTGTACGAAGACGCCGAAGCTTCCGGTAAAGTGCTGACCGCACTTTCGGAAGTGGTGCTGTTCCGGGTCGACTTACGCGACGCCAAACTGATTGAGGCGTTCGAAGAGCTGGAACTGACCCCTTTGATTAGCTGGAACGAAGTTGCGCAACATCAGGCCTATTATGCTTACCATCAGAACCACCTGGATTACATGGAGCAATGGTTAGCTGAGATCGACACCAAGCATAACGCCAGCAAGCTCACCGGCTACGCGATGCTGGCGCTGGTCGGCAATCGTATTCAGGAGACCGAACAGTATTCTGTATTCAAGCAAGAAACCAGTGAGCAGGCGCTGCGTCGGCTGGCGCTGACACCCGATAATAATGCGGTGGTCGCTATTCTTGAGCAAAAACTGGATAACCGCCTATTGAACCGGATCCACAGTCAGCTCTTCAACCACCGCCGCAGTCTTGGTGTACTGGTGGTCGGTCGCGGTAACATCGGTAGTGCCTGGTTAAGTCTTTACCGCCGTTTGCGCGAGCGCATTAACGAGCAGATGGACGTGCGTATCATTGGCGTGTTGAACTCCACCCGCATGTGGCTGGATTACAATGGTCTGGACTTAACCGACTGGCAGGATAATTTCGAACGCCTGGCCCGCCCCTATGAAATGAGTCAGCTGATCCCGGAGTTACCCAACGCACCCTACGACGAACTGGTGATGCTCGATTTAACCGATGCCACCGCTGTCGCGCAGCTGTATCCAAGCTTTTTCGCCAACGGTTTGCATATTATCAGTGCCAATAAACGCGCTGGCGCCTCGACCGAGAGCCAGTACAGCGAAATCCGCACCATCCAGCAGGAATATCAGCGGGAGTGGTATTACAACACGACCGTTGGCGCCGGCCTGCCGCTCAATTACGCGCTGAACGACTTACGTAATTCCGGCGATAGCATTCAGAGTATTTCAGGGATCTTCTCGGGCACCATGTCGTGGCTGTTTGAGAATTTTAATGCCGATGTGAAATTCAGCGACTTAGTGCGCGAAGCAAAAGAGCGCGGGCTCAGTGAACCTGATCCACGCGAGGATTTATCCTGTCAGGATATTATTCGCAAACTGCTGATCCTGGCACGCGAGATTGGCTTACGACTGGACTGGAAAGATATCGATGTTGATAGCTTACTGCCGGAACATCTGGCTGATATTCCGCTGGACGAGTTCATGCAGCGCTTACCTGAGCTTGATGATGGTATGCAGGATCTGTATCAAGACGCGCAGCAAACCGGGAAAGTTCCACGTCTTTTGGCAAGCTTTGCCGTGCGCGATGACGACCGCGTGATCGCGCGAGTCGGGATTGAGTATATTCCTGAAGGCGATATGCTCGCCAACCTGATTCCGGGTGAGAATATCTTCGTGATTTATACCGACTGGTACCACGAAATGCCGCTGGTCATAAGTGGCCCCGGAGCCGGAAAAGAAGTGACTGCGGGCGGTGTGCAATCGGATCTGAATCAATTGCTCAGCCGCCTCAGCAAAAAAGTCTGACCCGCTTAGAAGATCGAGTCGTCGTCACCAAAGACTGTCGGTGACGATGACTTATCCACATACTCAGTGGGTGCCGTACCCGGGATAAAGTACTCAAAACGCGTCGTGTAATCACTGGCGCGACTGAGCTTTCCGGTGGCCAGGTCGATTCGGGCAGAAACCAGGCCAGGCGGTACATCAAAGGGCTTCGACTCAACATCTTCAACTGCGGTTTCCATAAAGTCGATCCACATAGGCAGCGCAGTCTTGGCCCCTGCTTCCGTACCCGAAATAGGCTGTTCACTACTATCAAGGTTACTGTTCATCGTGGTGCTACCCAGAGCATTTTCGAGGTTATCGAAACCCACCCAGCCGGTCGCAACCAGTCCACTGACAAAGCCTGAGAACCAAGTATCTTTGACATCGTTGGTGGTACCCGTTTTACCGGCGATATTACGCCCGACATGGTTGGTGATAGGGTCCGAGCGTTGAATCCGCCAGGCCGTGCCGTTCCAACCGGTTTTGTGGGCCCAGCTGCCGCCGCCCCAAACCGCCGATTGCATCGCCTGAGTAACCAGGAACGCATTCTGTTCGGTAATCACCTGCGGCGCTTCCAGCACCTCGCGGTCAGCCGGCTCGCAGGCAACACAGGCAACTTTGGGCCGCGCCTGGAAAATCACCTGTTGCTGATTATCGACGATACGCTCGATAAAGTACGGCTCAATCAAGTAACCGCCATTGGCGAACACAGCATAGCCGCGAGCCACTTCAAGTGGTGTCATTGACGCCGAACCAAGCGATAAAGATTCGTTGCGGGGCAGCTCATCGTAATCAAAGCCAAACCGCGTCAGGTAGTCAACCACTGTATTGACGCCCATGGCTCTTAACAGGCGCACGGACACCACGTTTTTTGACTTTGCCAGCGCTTGTCTTACCCGGATGGGGCCTTCGTACACATCAGGTGAGTTGCGCGGCCGCCAGGCGATACCACTGCCCGGGTTCCACTGGTTGATGGGCGCGTCATTCACTAAGGTGGCCAAGGTGAAACCATTGTCCAGCGCCGCTGAATAGATAAAGGGCTTGATGTTAGAACCGACCTGGCGCTCTGCCTGTACCGCTCGATTGTACTGGCTCAGTGTAAAGCTGTAGCCGCCCACCGCTGCCGCGATACCGCCATCATTGGGGCGCAAAGCGACCATCGCCGCACTCGGCTCTGGCACTTGCGCAAGACGCCAGCCGTTATCGGTTGCGCGAACCCGAATAACAGCGCCCGCGGTAAACACATCGACAATGGACTCCGGTGCCTGGCCCTGGCGTTCACGGTTAATCAAGGGCCGCGCCCAAGCCACCTGCGACCAGTCGAGCTGACCCTGCTCGCCGTCAGCAAAGAGCAGCGTTGCTTGCTGCGCTTCTGAATCAACGGCCAGCACTGCGGCCGCACGCGTCAGCCCCACCGCCTTAAAATCTTGCAGGCGCGCCAGCACTTCAGCTTCAGGTAGGGGGTTTTGCTCTTTTGCCGGGCGCCATAATTGTGCCTCGACGCCCCGGTAACCGTGCCGCTCGTCGTAGCCATGCAAGTTCGCTTGCACAGCACGTTGTGCCGCACGCTGCTGCTTGGCGCTTGCGGTCGTGTAAACTTTCAGGCCACTGTTGTAGGCAAAGTCCTCGCCATAGCGCGCAACCATTTCGGCGCGCACCATTTCCGCTAAATAGGGCGCATTCATGGTGACTTCAGCGCTGTGCACGCGGGTCCTGATTGGCTCAGCTAAGGCCGTCTGGTATTGCTGCTCAGTGATTTTGTCTTCAGCTAACATACGGCCAAGCACCACGGCGCGGCGTTCGCGGGCGCGCTCGGGATTCGAAATCGGATTCATAGTTGAAGGAGCTTTGGGCAAGCCGGCAATCATCGCCATTTCTGCCAACGTCAACTCGCTTAACTCTTTACCGTAGTAAACCTGCGCTGCTGCGCCGATGCCATGGGCACGATGCCCAAAGGTAATTTTGTTCAGGTAGAGCTCGAGAATCTCATTTTTTTCCAGCTGACTCTCAATGTGCAGTGCGATAAAGGCTTCTTTGATCTTCCGTGTCCAGGTTTGCTCAAAGCTTAAGTAGAAATTTCGCGCCAACTGCTGGGTAATTGTACTACCCCCACTTTGGATTTCGCCGGTAGCAATAAGCTGAAAAAAGGCCCGGGCAACACCAATAGGATCAATCCCGACGTGCTCATAAAAGCGCTGATCTTCAGTGGCTAAAAAGCCGTCAATAAGGCTTTGTGGAACGTCTTCCAAGGCAACGGGGATACGCCGTATCTCACCAAACTGAGCGATCATCTCACCATCAGAAGAATAAACCTGCATAGGAGTCTGTAAGCGAACTTCTCGCAATTCTGCAACACTTGGCAGTTCGTCCTTGTAGTATAAGTACATACCACCAACGCTAAGACCACCTACAACAAAAGCAAGCAGTGCGCTGTACAGTATCCATTTTAAAACTTTCACAAAATTTATCCTTTTTTGGATCTGGTGCTATCTTTGTAAAGAAACAGTTGCTTAGTTGCTATCTCTCGCTGCATATTATAGAAAGATAAGGAAAGATTCCTATGCAAGCTCGAAAAACTGCTATGCTCTTTGCGGAAATCTTACATTTCTGTCGTGCGCAGCGAATGGCAATTACTATATAAAACGAATTATAAGCCATTTACATATCCCATCGGGAGAACATTATGGGGCTGTTTGGTCTAGGTAAAAAGCCTGGTCTAGGCATCGATATCGGAACAGATGCGATCAAAGCTATAGAAATTGTATCACAAGGAGACACGTACGAGATCGTCCGTGTTGCCGAGACGCAATTAGCTAAGAACCTCATCACCGACGATGAAATTACTGACATCGAAAAACTTTCCAAAGCGCTGAAGCAAACGAAAAAAAGCTTGAGTGCTCGCGCGATTGACGTGGTCGGCGCCGTCTCTGGCAGCCAGGCCATCTCAAAGCAGCTAGCCATGTCCCTTGATCTTGATGACGAAGCGATCGCAGAGAAAATCGAAACTGAAGCTGAAGCGTTAATTCCCTTCCCCTTAGCTGAAGTCCGCTATGATTTTGAAAGCCTTGGCGAGCATCCAACCATGCCCGGACAGCAGCGGGTCATCGTTACCGCCACCCGTACCGTCAGTGTCGATACCCGCGTGCAAGCCATGGAAGAAGCCGGCTTCAAAGTTCGCATCATGGATGTCGACAACCAGGCGATATTACGTGCTTGCGACCATGTCATGCCGCATATGCATCCAGACCTTTATGACAACAAGTTACCCCTGTTGGTTCTCGATATCAGCAGTGCCGCTGTGCAAACCATTGTCATTGGCCATGGCGAAGTGATGTTTACCCGTTATCAAAGTGGCGGTCTGAACCAGTTGTTTAAAGCGTTAGAAACAGAAGACAACGCTGACCACGGGGAAATCTTTGCCAAGCTCAGAGCAGAAGAAACAGAAGACATTTCGCCCCTTATTCTACAGGACTTCCTTGGTAATCTTTGGGCGCAAATCAGTCGTGGCATGCAAATCTATCGCAGTAACGCGACAAAAAAAGACTTCGCTGGTGTGTTGTTAATTAACCGTGGCGCAATGGTACCTTTGGTCGTCGATCACATTCGTGATCAGGTCAAGTACCCTGTGGTGAGTCTCAACCCGTTTGAGCATTTCACACTGCCCGATAAATACCAACACTTACAATCCCACGGTCCACGTTTCGTTGAAGCGCTAGGACTGGCGTTACGGAGCTTTACACCATGGCACACGTAAACCTGCTCCCCTGGCGCGAGATTGCGCGCCAACGCGCAAAACAAAGATTCGGTATCCATGCCTTTATTGCGCTATTGATCGCGGCAGCGCTGGTCTTTATTGCCTACAAAGTTATTCAGGATTTTCAGCAGCAACAAATTGAGCGCAATCAGTTTCTCACGTCGCAGATCACGATCTTAGATGCTCAGATCGCTGAAATTCAGGAAATTAACAAAAAGAAAGACCAGATCGTCAATCGCATGGAGTTGATTCAGTCCCTGCATCAGGATCGCAACACCGCCATTCATATGCTCAACGAGCTTTCCAAGCGTACTCCTGATGGCGTTCACATCGTCAGTGTCGAGAAACGCGGCGATCGCATGAGCCTGCGCGGTCGGAGTGTTTCCAATAACCGCGTATCAGAGTTCCTCAGAGCCATTACCGAATCGAGCGTCTTCAACAATCCTGAGCTTCGCGAAATTTCCTCTGACGTCGAAGAGACTGAAGGTCCGACGCGTTACAGCGCTTTCTCGCTGAGCGTGACTGTTGCCAGACCCCAGACTATAGCGCCTGGCACAACGGAGGGTGGATCATGAATTTACGTGAACTCGACATAAATGAAATGCCTTTTTGGCCCGCGCCCTTCCGCTTTGGCGCCCTGGTCCTGCTGATTATTATCTGTTTAGGTCTCGCCTACCATTTCCTGCTATCTGACGAGTGGAATCGCTACAAGCAAGAGCAAGCACGTGAAACTCAGCTTAAACAAGATTATCAAGTGAAGTACCGGACTGCCGTGAACCTGCCCGTATATCGCAGTCAACTGGCGCAGCTCAATGAAGATTTAGAAGTTTTACTCGACATGCTGCCTAACGATGATGAAACTGCGCGTTTACTCGATGATATTACCCTGGTGGGCACCCGTAGCGGTCTCGACTTCGACCGCATCGAGTGGCTTGATGCCCAACCGCGTGAATTCTATACCGCACTGCCAATGCGTATTGACTTGCAGGGTGAGTACCATCAGATCGGCGAGTTCGTCGGCCAGATTGCTGGATTGCATCGTATTATCAGCGTCAAAGACTTTACCCTGCAACGCTCAGACTTAACTGACGATTTACAGCTGAATGTCACTGCTGAAACCTATCGGCAACAAACCTTGAGGGCGCAACCATGATCAAGCGCTTCAGCTTTGTCCTTACCTCAGCGTTGCTTCTTACTGCCTGCAGTCAGGGTGGCCATCAGGATCTTGTCGCCTATACTGAACAAGTCCGCAGCAGCTCTGTGCCAAATGCCGAGCCTTTACCCGAGATGCCCGAGTTACAACGTATTGATTATAACGGCCGTACGTTTCGCAATCCGTTTGAGCCAGCACCTCTTAATGCTCCTTCGGTAGGCGAAAATACGAAGGGTTGTCCACAACCGAACCTTGAACGTGAGCGAGAGGAGCTCGAGTCACTGGGACTTGACCAGTTTACTTTAGTTGGCACCATGCGCACCAACAGTGAAGGTCAGGTCGCGCTTGTGAGTACCAACCAGGGACGCCTCTATCGTGTTGCGATGGGCGATTATATGGGTCTTAATCTGGGGCAGATTACTGAAATCACCTCGGACTACATAATGATAGCTGAATGGGTTCCAGCCGGTGATGGTTGTTGGCAACGACGCGACACCGCACTGCGCTTACCGGGTTCACAAGGGAGTTCTGATCTATGACGTACGTTATCCGTTTCATGATGCTCATCATGCTGCTGCCAGCTGCGGTTGGCGCCAACGAGCTAGTACGTATCGAACAAATTCCATTAGCGAATGACCGCTTCAATCTTGAAGTGCACTTCGCTGATGCGGTTAAGGCACCTGTTGTTCGACGCAGTGAGAACCCGTTGGTACACGAATTTCTTTTGCTCGGCACAGCCAATGAGCTGTCCTCCGGCATTCAGAATTTAGCAGACCACCCACTACTTGAAAATGTGCAGTTGGAACAGCTGCGCGAAGATACTTTGTTACGAGTTACCACGACCGAGCCGCTCGACCATTTGTTGAGCCGTTACGAAAGCGTGATGGTGCTCGTGTTTGTCGAGTCTGACGAGCCGGGAGATGCCGGACAGACTGCCGCGGTCACCACCACAGAGCCCGAGCAGATGGCTGCCGAACCTGAGCCCGTTGCTGCCACCGAGCCGGCGCCCGAACGTCGAGCCGCGCCGCAAGAGCCAGCCAAGGTTGTTACCTCCGCGGCAGCTCCGAATCTGGATGAACCCAGCGTCACTGATATCAACTTTACCCGGTTACCTGACGATGTTGCCCTATTGCGTTTGCAACTGACTGACCAGAGCATTGAACATGAGGCGCGTGTGCGGGGTAACCGTCTCGAGCTAACCCTGTATGACACAGAAATCAGCGATGATTTACTTTATGTGCTCGACGTCAGCCAGTTCGCGACTCCAATCGCGCATATCGAAACCTTCCGTGAGGGCGACGATGCCGTGATTACCATCACCGGTAAAGACGATTTCCGCCATCAGCTGGAACAGATCGACGACTCACTGAATCTGAAATTCAGCAAACCTATTGAGGTGGTTGAGAATGATGGTTCGCAACGTCCAATATCACTGAATTTCCAGAATGTTCCGGTGCGCCAGTTACTGCAAATACTTGCCAACGAGAATGATCTTAACCTGGTGGCCAGCGAGTCGGTGACCGGTAATATCACCTTACGGCTGGAAAATGTGCCCTGGCAGCGCGCCTTGAATACCATTTTGCGGGTGAAAGGCCTATCCAGTCGCATGGACAGCAATATCCTTATCGTTGCACCGGCGGATGAGCTTGCCGAGCGTGAAGCGCAAGAATTAGAAGCGCGTCAGCGTCTGTCGCAACTGGCTCCGCTGGAAAGCACCTACATCCAGATTAACTACGCTAAAGCGGCCGACATCGCAGCAATTCTGCGTACCGAAAGTTCTGACTTATTGTCTGAGCGCGGTGCCGTCACTGTTGATGAGCGTACCAATACCTTGCTCGTTCGTGATACACCACGCCAGATCGAAGAAGTTGAAGACATGGTCGAAGTGCTTGATGTCGCGGTGAAGCAGGTCGTTATCGAAGCACGCATGGTCACGGTGCGCGATAATATCAGCGATGAGCTGGGTATAAACTGGGGTATCACCAACCCTAGCATGGGTGGCCCTGACTTCTTCGGTTCCGGTACAGAAAACAGCGGTGACTTTAACGTCAATCTGCCGGTGTCGAATCCTGCTGCTACTATCGGCTTCCAGGTCGCCAAACTTGCGGATGGTCGCTTGTTAGACCTTGAGCTGTCGGCACTGGAACGTGAGAACAAAGGTGAAGTTATCGCCAGTCCACGCATTACCACCGCCAACCAGAAGAAAGCCTATATCGAACAGGGTACAGAAATCCCCTATGTCGAAAGTGCATCATCGGGCGCGACTTCGGTACAGTTTAAGAAAGCGGTGTTAGGTCTTGAGGTGACACCACAAATCACCCCGGATAACCGCGTCATCATGGATCTGGTCATCACCCAGAATACTCGTGGTGAAACAGTTTCCACCCCTACGGGTCCGGCGGTTTCCATTGATACCCAGGAAATCGGTACTCAGGTGCTGGTTGAAAATGGCGAAACCATTGTGCTCGGTGGTATCTACCAGCAACAAATCCTGAACGACATTACCAAGGTACCGATACTGGGCGATATTCCGTACGTAGGCGTGTTATTCCGCAACGATAGCCAGATCCACGAAAAACGTGAACTGCTTATCTTTGTCACGCCAAGAATTGTAATGACGAAGCCGTAATCCTTGCTTAAATGGCTGTGACTTGCGATAATCCCGCCTCTTTTGGATTGGGTAAAGGAAGGTCAGACAGACACTCCGGATTCCGTGAGTCACAGCTATTAAACGAGTGATGTAAAGCAAAGATATGGCTGAAAAACGTAACATTTTCTTGGTAGGCCCCATGGGGGCTGGTAAAAGCACGATTGGCCGGCAACTCGCTCGGCAACTTCACCTTGAATTCTTCGACTCTGATTCTGAAATCGAGCGCCGCACTGGTGCCGATATCGCGTGGGTCTTCGAACTGGAAGGTGAGGAAGGTTTTCGCGCGCGCGAAGAGAAGGTTATCGAAGAGTTAACTGAAGCAACCGGTATTGTCTTAGCCACCGGCGGCGGCTCGATCCTTAGTAAAGAAAGCCGTAATCGACTTTCCGCACGCGGTATTGTTGTGTACTTGCAAACGCCGATCGAAAAGCAGCTCGCTCGCACCCAGCGCGACAAGCGCCGTCCTCTGATCGCTGAGGCGGAAGACCCGCGAGCGGTGCTCGAAGGACTGGCTTCCGAGCGCGACCCTCTGTACGAAGAAATCGCTGATGTAGTGGTGCGTACTGACGAACAAAGCGCTAAATTTGTCGTTGATAAAATTATTGAACAAGTGGGGTTATAGCCCCAGCAACGGAGCAACGCATGCAAGTCGACTCTCAGGCCTTGATTCATCGTATCGACGTCGGACTTGCTGAACGCAGCTACCCTATTCATATCGGTCGGCAACTTTTCTCAGAGTTGCCGACGCTCCTGACATCGCTTCCAACGCAACTTTGTATTATTACCAATCCCACGATTGCCGCGCATTATCTGCCAGCGTTGCGAGCCGCACTGCCTGATGACGCGACGGTGCTGGTGCACGAGATTGCGGACGGTGAGCATGCAAAAAGTCTCAGCAGCTACGGTGACGTCATGGATACCCTTATTGCCGCCAGTTTCAACCGTGATTGCGCCATTCTGGCACTTGGCGGCGGTGTCGTAGGCGATCTCGCTGGCTTTGTCGCCGCCACTTATCAACGTGGTGTCCATTTCTACCAGTTGCCTACGACATTACTGGCTCAGGTCGATTCTTCCGTGGGTGGTAAAACCGCGATCAACCACCCGGGCGGCAAAAACCTCGTAGGTGCCTTCTATCAGCCCCAGGCCGTTGTGATCAGCACCGACTGCCTCAACACCCTGAGCGAACGGGACTATGCCTGTGGGCTTGCTGAGGTTGTCAAATACGGGATCATCTACGATGCTGACTTCTTTGCCTGGCTCGAGGACAATGTAGCCGGCCTCAATGCACGGGAGCCGGAAGCGCTGGCCCATGCCATTCGGCGCTCCTGTGAAATTAAGGCTGAGATCGTCGCCGCAGACGAGCGCGAACAAGGCTTGCGGGCGCTGCTTAATCTGGGACATACCTTTGGCCATGCTATTGAAGCTGAATATTACAACAGCTGGCACCATGGTGAAGCGGTTGCCGCAGGTACCGTTATCGCCGCCCACTACATGCTGCAGCAGGGCGAGCTGGCCGCTGTTGATTACCAACGCATCGAAGCTTTATTGCAGGCATTTCACCTGCCCGTGCGCGCCCCACACCTAAGCGAGTTGCAGTGGCAACAACGTATGCAACGTGATAAAAAAGTACAGGCAGGACGGTTACGTTTTATTCTGCCGACCGCCATTGGCCGCGCCGAGCTGCGCACTGTCACCGATTGGTCGGGCGTTTGGCAGGCGATTAGCGCCGTCACCGAAACTCGTTAAGCTTGGACCAACAGTCGTGAATAAGAAAAATCGAGCCTTTCTCAAATGGGCGGGCGGTAAATACAATCTGATTGAGCCTATTACCGCTTTATTGCCGGACGGGAACAAGTTGGTCGAGCCGTTTGTGGGTGCTGGATCGGTATTTCTGAATACCGACTATCCAAATTATGTGCTCAATGACGTCAATCCGGATTTAATCGCGCTGTTTAAAACCATCAAACGCCGGCCGCAGACTTTCATCCATGATGCCCGCAAGCTGTTTCACGCCAACACCAATAATGATGAGGCGTATTACGCCCTGCGGCGTGAATTTAACGCCACCACAGACCCGTACCGCCGTTCGTTGCTGTTTCTCTATCTGAACCGGCATGGCTACAACGGCCTCTGCCGCTACAATCGCTCCGGGCAGTTCAATGTGCCGTTCGGCAGCTATCGTAAGCCGTACTTCCCCGAGCCCGAAATCGAGTTCTTTGCCAGTAAAGCACAGCGCGCGGTATTCACCTGCATGAGCTTTGAAAAGGTGTTTCGCCGCGCCCGCAAAGGCGATGTCATTTATTGCGATCCACCTTACGCACCGCTCACCGCGACCGCCAACTTTACCGCCTATGCAACGGCCGGATTTAGTTTGGACCAGCAGCATGAGCTGGCGCGACGTGCAGCTAATGCGGCGCACAAAAGGGGAATACCCGTGCTGATCAGCAATCATGATACCGAGCTCACCCGTTTACTCTATGCCGATGCCGACTTAAAAAGCCTGCAGGTAGCGCGCTTTATCAGTCCAAAAGCCGATGGCCGCACTAAAGTCGCCGAATTGCTGGCGCTCTACAGTTCTAAACCGCGAGCGGCTAACGTTATTCCGCTGACACAAGCAAAACGCAAGGTAGCACCATGAGCCAACAGCTAACCTGGATAACAAAATCCTTCGCCGAACTTAGCACCCGGGAACTCTATCAGTTGCTGCAACTGCGTCAGGAGGTGTTTGTGGTGGAGCAAACCTGCCCTTACCTGGATGCCGATGGCCTGGATGACCAGGCCACCCATCTTTATGCCCTCGACGCAGAAGGTGAGATGGTTGCCTACGCGCGCTTATTTGCAGCTAGTGACTCGGTCCCCTACACACGTATTGGCCGGGTCATCAGCGCCGGCAACGTGCGTCGTCAGGGGCTGGGCCGGGAACTGATGCGCCGCGCGATTGAGTGGTGCCGTCAGCAGCATCCGCAGGCACCGATCCGGCTTGGCGCGCAGGTCTATCTGCGAGCGTTTTATCAGAGTTTTAAATTTCGTGAAATCGGCGACGATTACCTGGAAGATGGCATTCCTCACGTTGATATGGAACGCGCACCATGAGCGCAGGCGAGACCTTTTCTCTGCGCAGCACGCCAGCAGGACTAGGACTGGTCTGGCACGAGCAAGAGCAAATGAAACCGCTGGTGATAGACTTCCTGGCCGGCAGACAGGCACATCGCGCACAGCAGGCGACCACCAGAGACGAAGCCATTGGTCGTGCCTGTGGCCTTGTTAAGCATCCGCACAGCAGTATCATAGATGCGACCGCCGGCTTGGGTCGCGATGCCTGGGTGCTGGTGAATCTTGGCGCCACCGTAACCATGCTCGAGCGCCAGCCAGAGGTTTACGCACTGTTACAGGACGCTCTTGCGCGCCTCTATGCACAGCAGCCCGAGTATCGCGAGCGCTTTTTCCTGGCCGACTACGCGTCACTGAATGAAGCTGCGACCGGCAGTGCAGATGTGGTTTACCTGGATCCCATGTATCCAAAGGGCGACCGTAAACAAAAAGCGGCAGTCAAAAAGGACATGCAAATGTTTCAACAGCTGGTGGGTAGCGACAGCGATGCCGATCAGTTACTGGCGCCCGCCCGCCGCGTGGCGCGCCGCAGAGTGGTGGTCAAACGTCCCCAGCACGCAGCTTTTCTGGCCCAGACAAAACCAGACCTGCAGGTGGTGAGTAAAAAACACCGCTTTGATGTTTATTTGAATCCAACGCCACCGAACGATGCGTTGGCCGCTGGTACCTCATCATGACTCAGAAGTATGATGCGATCATCATTGGCGCCGGCGCAGCTGGTTTGCACTGTGCCTGGCAGGCGGCCGCCCGGGGCTTGCGCGTGTTACTGCTCGATCACGCCAAGCAAGCCGGTAAAAAAATCCTGATCTCCGGTGGCGGTCGTTGTAACTTCACCAACTTGTATGCAAGTCCGGAGAATTACCTGTCGGAAAACCCGCACTTTTGTAAGTCCGCGCTGAGTCGTTACACCCAGTGGGACTTTATCGGTCTAGTGGAAAAACATGGTATCGCCTATCACGAAAAAACGCTCGGCCAGCTGTTTTGTGATGACTCGGCAAAAGCCATTGTCCGCATGTTGCTGGACGAATGTGATAATCACGGTGCCAGAGTACAACTGCGCACTGAGATCACTTCGGTCGATTATCAGGATGAGCTTTACCTGGTGAGCACCTCGCAGGGCAACTATCTGGCCCCGCAACTCGTGGTGGCCTGCGGTGGCCTGTCGATGCCTAAACTTGGCGCGACGCCATTTGGCTATCAGCTGGCCGAGCAGTTTGGTCATCGCATACTTCCCGTACGCGCCGGACTGGTACCATTTACCC
This sequence comes from Pseudidiomarina terrestris, assembly GCF_030466375.1. NCBI lineage: Bacteria > Pseudomonadati > Pseudomonadota > Gammaproteobacteria > Alteromonadales > Idiomarinaceae > Pseudidiomarina > Pseudidiomarina terrestris. The sequence continues at coordinate 72,827 of NZ_JAGGJE010000006.1, read as the reverse complement.
TGCACGAACGCGATAAAGACGCCTACAGCGAGCTGTCCGGTTTAGCTCTGGATGTTACCGCGGAAAATGCGCGCGCTAGCTTTAAAGAGGCGATGCTGTTCACTCATCGTGGTCTGAGCGGTCCGGCAATGCTGCAGATCTCGTCGTACTGGTGGCCTGGCGAAAGCTTTAGCGTCGATTTGCTGCCCCAGCTTGATAGTCTTGCTGAGCTGCAGCGACTTCGCAGCGAGCGCCCTAAACTCGGCCTTCGCAGTGTCCTGCAACAATGGTTTCCAAAACGCTTCGCGCAGACCGTCGCCGAGCAACATCAGTGGCCGGATAAAAACCTGGCGGACTGCAGTAACGCGATGCTTGAGTCGGTGGCAAACACCCTCCATGCCTGGCCGGTTAAACCCAACGGCACAGAGGGCTATCGTACCGCCGAGGTCACCTTAGGTGGTGTTGATACCGATCAGCTCAGCTCAAAAACCATGGCCAGTAAGCAGCAGCCCGGTTTGTTTTTTATCGGCGAAGTTGTTGATGTCACGGGTTGGTTAGGCGGCTATAATTTTCAGTGGGCCTGGGCCAGCGCCTACGCCTGTGCCGAGGCACTCACACCGCAATAAGAGGAGTATGGATGGGACATCATCACGATCATGACCACGCAAAGGACATGCCCTCATCGCGGCTAGGCTGGGCCTTTTTCCTCAATTTTGGCTTCACCATTATCGAATTTATTGGTGGCGTTCTGACCAACAGTACCGCGATCCTCGCGGATGCAGTACATGATCTGGGCGATACTCTGTCTCTGGGCCTGGCCTGGCTGCTGAACAAATTCGGAAATAAGCAACCCACCCATCAGTTTACCTATGGCTACCAGCGTCTGAATCTGGTCGGTGCGCTGATTAATGCGATGGTGCTCATTGCTGGTTCGGCCTGGGTGTTGGTCACTGCCGTCCCGCGTTTGTGGGACCCACAGATGCCTATGGCAGACGGTATGATTGCACTTGCAGTACTGGGCATTGCGGTAAACGGCTTTGCCGCCTATAAGCTCTCCAAGGGCAAAACCCTTAACGAGCGGGTCATTAACTGGCATTTGCTCGAAGATGTCTTAGGTTGGGTGGCCGTACTGATCGTTGGTGTGGCATTGTTATTTGTCGACTGGCCGATTCTCGACCCGCTGCTATCCATCGCTTTCACTTTGTTTATTCTGATCAATGTCGCCCGTAATTTGTGGGCCACGCTGCGTCTATTCGTGCAGGCGACGCCGGATCAGGAAACCTACCGCAACGTCGCCGAAACACTGCAGGCGCTGCCGGAAGTCGCCGATGTCCATCACCTGCATTTCTGGTCTCTCGATGGTGAGTCACATGTACTGACCGCACACCTGGTCTTAGCGCGCAATCTCAGCGCCGAAGAGAGCGGTGAGCTCAAGCAGCAGATCGACGAAGCATTACTGAAATATGAGCTCAGTCATACCACTATTGAACTCGAACACCCCGACGAAGTCTGCCGCGATAGTCCGTAAGACTTCTGGATAAAGTTGTAATAATTTTCCAGATTGTTACTCTGAATCGTACTGTTACCTATGCTTGCAAGCAGGAAAACGCATTATGGTTAAGTTTGTTCAGCCACCCAAGCTGAAGACCTCGCAGGGTGACATTCGGCGTGTGGGCTTTGAACTTGAATTTTCTGGTATCGATGTTGCGACCAGTGCCGAAGCCGTCGCTCATGCGCTTGGCGGCTCTCCCTATGCCAAAAGCTCAGCACAATGGCAGGTTGAGGGGCCTTTGGGAGATTTCAAAATCGAGATCGACTGGAATTTTCTGCACCGGCTGGCCGCGGAGAAAGGAACAGAGGCCAATACCGACGCCCTTCTCGACTCCCTAAGTCAGGCCGCAGGGTTGGTGGTGCCAGTAGAAGTTGTCTGCCCACCCATTGCTTGCGACCAACTCGATCAACTTGACGAGCTGATTGTGGCGTTGCGCAAAAGAGGAGCCAAAGGCACAGACGAATCGATGATAGCGGCCTATGGTACGCACATTAATCCTGAACTACCGGACACGGACAGCGAAACCATCTGCCGTTACATGCAGGCTTATGCCCTGTTACAGTGGTGGTTGGTCGAACAACACCATGTGAATACCACGCGCAAGTTGAGCCCGTTTATCGATCTTTACCCTGAGGCCTATGTGCGTGAATTGCTGAATTACGAGTCGGTCACCATCAATCATCTTATCGATCATTATATTGACGCCAACCCGACGCGTAACCGCGCCCTCGATATGTTGCCGCTGTTCAGCCACCTCGACGACGAACGGGTCAGAGCGCAAATCGAGGATGACAAAATAAACGCCCGCCCGACGCTGCACTACCGCTTACCTAATTGCCGCATCGATGATGCCGACTGGACTTTAGCTCGAGAGTGGAATCTCTGGTGCAACGTAGAACGGCTGGCTAATCGCCCGCAGGCGCTCGCTGAACTCGCCGCGGATTTTCTGGATGCTGATCGACCTATGCTCGGCGTCGCCCGCCAACCCTGGATTAAACACGTAGACCAATGGCTGACAGAAAACCTCGCATCGGAGTAACCGGTGCCGGAAAAAAATGGTCCCCCTCGTGGTGGACAACTCGTTTCGCGCTCTGGCTCTGCGGGGCAGAAGTCGAGCGCATCAGTGTCCGCCACCGTCCTTCGGGGTTGCCGTTACATGGCATCGTCATCGGCGGTGGCAGTGATATTTCACCGGAACACTACGGCGGAACCCTCAGCGGTAAGGTAAAGCATGACCCTGATCGCGATGACCTGGAAATACGATGGATCAAAAAAGCACTGCGCGATGATATTCCCATGCTCGGGATTTGCCGCGGTGCCCAACTGATCAACGTCGTCCATAAGGGGAACTTGTTCGATGACATTCGCGACCGTCGCAAACATACTTATAACCGCCCGGGCCTATTGCCCACCAAGCAAGCCTTTGTTCGCGGCGATAGCGATTTGGCCAGCATAGTCAAAAAGCGTAAGCTGCGGGTCAACAGTCTGCACCATCAGGCGGTTCATGATGTGGGTAACGACCTGCGTATCGTCGCTCATGACCTTGACGAGATCCCACAAGCCATCGAGAGCACCGGTCATCATCCCATCGTTGGCGTACAGTGGCATCCTGAATACTTATTTTATGTGCCCAGTCAGTTGCGTCTGTTCCGCTGGCTGGTGAACAAAGCGAAAGAACTACGCGGGCGCGGTTAACAACTCATCGAGCTCAGGCAAGGAGCGTACCGTGTAATGCGGCGGAGTTGCTAAGGGATAAGCTACGCCGTGGGTATTCAGCCAGCACGAATGCAAACCGCTTTGCTGGGCACCGAGCACGTCAGAGTGCGGATTATCGCCAGTCATTAGCACCCGTTCCCGGTCACGTTGCCCCATCAAATCGAGCGCATGACTGAAGATGTTGGGATCAGGCTTCGCCGTGCCCACCTGTTCCGAGATCACCACCAAATCGACCAGATCACGCAGCCCCGTCTGCGCTAGTCGCGCTTCTTGCAGTGCGGTAAAACCGTTGGTGACGATGCCAATTTTAGCCGACTGCCGCACCTTTTTAAGCAACTCTCTGGCCCCTTCAAGCGGCTGGCAAATCATCGCCATGGCGTCTAAGAACCCTGAGTTGAGCTCGTCCGCGTCAACCTCGAGCTCTGCCGCCCAGCGCTCAAACCGGCGCCGCTGCAGTGTTGCAGCGTCAATTTCCCCGTCCTGATACTGCTGCCATAACGGCTTATTTACCGCCTGATAATCACGGTAATGCTCGCTGGTAAATTCGACCCCGTACCCCTGGAAAAGTTGTTGCAGCCCCGCGTGGGCGTCGAACGAGAACAAGGTCTCATCGGCATCAAACAATAGCCAGTCGTAGCTTTGTAATTTACTAGGCATCAATTACCTGGTCCTTATCAAAGATTCCACCAAAGGGTCGCCAGACCCAACAGAACAAAAACTGCCGCGGCAACATAACGCATCGTATCTAGCGGCACTCTGCGCATAAGTTTACCGCCGAGCAACACCACAGGGACATTTGCGATCAGCATACCTAAGGTGGTGCCCAGAGTCACCCAGACCACGCTAGCATACTGGGCGCCCAGAACTACAGTGGCGATCTGGGTTTTATCCCCAATCTCAGCCAGAAAGAAAAGCACAAAGGTGGCGCATAGCGCACCGTAACAGGAGCAACGGGTTTCTTCGTCTGCCAGTTTGTCGGGCACTAACACCCACAAGCCAATAGCGATGAAGCTGATAGCAATAACGATGCCAGCATAATCAGCGGGCAACCAGGATACGGACCACTGGCCAAACCATGCAGAAACGAAGTGATTAATAAGGGTAGCAGCGATGATGCCGATGATAATCGGCCATTTTTGTCGGTAGCGGGCGACCAGGACTAAACTTAGTAATTGGGTTTTATCACCAATCTCTGCCAGTGCCACCGTTAGTGTCGAGGTAAGGAAAGCTTCCATGATGTACTCCGGCGGGCCAATTTCACTAAGGCAAACAGCAACCCCCGCCATGTTAGCGGTTGCTCTTTACCTTAGGTCTTGCCAGTTCCGGTGGCCCGGAACGAATACACCATGAGCCAATGCGGGCTCAATTATGTTGACGCACTCACTGTTTACCTGCAGTGCTGCAGGTAAAAGTCGACTACTCCCCTAAGACGGCCGCCATTTTAACTAACCGATACGCACTTACGCAAACTTTTCGTTTTGAAATATGAAAAATCCGAATGCTTTTACTAAGCTTATTGTGAATAAACTTCGAATGGCAACAAAAGGATCTGTTTATGACTTTGAAGCAATTGCTATTGATAAGTACAGTCGCCTCGCTCGCTGCCTGCTCAAGCCAGCCTGACTACCGGGCTGCTGAAGATGGTGGCTACGGGTACACGGAAACCCAACTCACCGACACTCAGTACAAGGTGAAGTTTAAAGCGCGAGGCACCGATAAAGGTGCGGCAAACAACTATGCATTGCTGCGCGCAGCAGAAGTCACCTTGCAGAACGATTACGACTGGTTTGTTATTACCCATCGTGAGACCGAAGTCGATAAAGAGACCGTGCATAACGCAGATTTCGCATATCCTATGTCAGGCGACATGGTCACGTACTGTAATGCGATTCGCTGTGAGACTCGCTACTATCCACGCACGGCCTACACAGCCGGGATTCATGTCGGTGGCCGAACCGACAGCGACATCGTCGTAACGCTCGATATTAAAATGGGTAACGGCGAGCAACCGGATACCAATTACAGCTACGATGCTTCTGAGGTGGTGACGAACCTGCAACCGAAAAAATCAGACAGCTAGTTCTGTTACCGAAGGTAATTTGTCGAAGGGCGCCAAAGTTCTGCTTTGCGCGCCCTTTTTCTTAGCAAGCACTGAGCTACCCCTAAAGAGGAAATATACCCCTACTCCCTAGTGATGCGTTCAATTTTTAACTAACTGACGTATACTGTGAAACCTCACGCGTCGTTGACGCAAATCAAGTCCTGGTGGTGGAAACGATGACCTCTCACATTCATTGTCAAAATTGCAGTATGGCGACACTTTGTTTGCCGTATCAACTCAGTCCCGAGCAAACAGAAAAGCTGGATACGGTGATTCAACGGCACCGCCCGCTGCAGAAACGGAACATCCTGATCAACAGCGGTGAACCGTTAAAGTTCCTGTACGCGGTCCGCTCCGGTTCATTAAAGTCCTACACCCTGGACAGTCAGGGCAGTGAACAAATCATTGATTTCCATTTGCCCGGTGACCTGATCGGCTTTGACGGTCTTATCGACGGTCAACACCGCAGTTACACTCAAGCTCTGGAAACCACCATGCTGTGTGAGATTCCGATTCAATCGCTGGATCAGCTGTCGGCGGAGCTGCCGGGGCTACGTAAACAGCTGCTGCGGGTAATGAGCGGCGAACTGCACGCCAGCAAGACCTTGCTAGGAACCTTAAACCACCACACTGCGCAGCAGCGTCTGGCGAATTTTCTTGTGACATTGTCATCTCGCTTTCAGCAACGCGGACTCTCCAGTCGTGAATTCCGTCTGAGCATGACCCGGGCTGATATTGGTAATTATTTAGGCTTGTCCGTAGAGACCATCAGTCGAATTCTGACCCAACTGCAAAATGACGGTGTGGTCGCAGTGCAAAACAAACTGGTGGCCATCACCGAACCAGAGCGCCTTCGCGCCCTGGCGTCTTAACGAACCCGGTTACTGGCAAGAGCCGCAGCAAAAATCTGTGCCATGCTGCGGCGCTGCCTGAGGTTCGCGAAACAGCACTTCGTTTTCCAACGCAATGTGTTGCTGCAGATCGGCAATCAACTCCTGAGTTCCCTCATACAGCATGATCCAGCTGCCGCAAGCGCCCCGTGGTGTCATGCCCAGGTTAGTCAGTTGTGACAGCTTACCGAGCATGACATCGTGCTCACCGTGTTCTTCTTCCATGACGGCAATAGGTCCGCTGGGATAAATCCCGCCAGCTAACATGGGAAACAGGATTTGCTCTTCTTTCATCATGTGGCTTTCCAGTTCATTACTCATCTCAGTGAGTAAGTCCGCCAACCCCGTTGGGCACTGCGGGTGGTCGTTGTGGACATCTTCAATCTTACGCGCCAACTGGATCAGCTCAGGAAGCTGCCGCCGGTGTTTTTCATGGAAATTCGCAAGTATGTGTTGAATCAATTCCTGGGTTGGCGCTGAACGCCATTGGTCGATAAGTTGCTGGTGCATAGTGGCTTCCTCATGCAAATGAATAATGGTATTTCACTTAATGAGTGCAATTTAAATGCCAGATCTACCCACTCTGATTTATATAGACTTTTAATCAGCGATGGTAAATTAAACCCATTCTTGAGCGGGTCTTTCCCGCCTAATTGGGTTGATTTCACCATGCATGAAACGTCGTTACTTGAGACCTTAGTCGCCGACCTGGTCACTGAATTACCCGCCGTGGTACGTCTGCAAAAGCTCGTTACCACGCTGCGTCGTCATTTTCATTGCGGTGCCGTAGTCCTGTTGCAACAAGATCAGCAGGTTTTGCGTCCTATCGCCAGCATCGGGCTGGTGCGCGAAGCTTTGGGCCGTAGATTTATTACCGAGCAACATCCACGGCTGACCGCTATCCTGGCAGCCCGGGATACCGTCCGCTTTGAGCCCGACAGTCAGCTTTCTGACCCTTATGACGGTCTGATTGAGGACAGTCCTGATGGCCATCTTGCCGTGCACGATTGCATGGGCATTGCCTTGTACGTGGAAGGGAAGTGCTGGGGCGCGCTGACACTGGATGCCCTGCAACCGGGAACCTTTGATGCCGACGCCATGCGCGAGCTGCAACGTGCCAGTTTGCTGGTCGAAGCTGCCATTCGCATGGGCCAGATTGAACAAAGTATCCGCGCCCTGCGCAGTAGCCGGCGCGATGGCGAAACTGCGTTGCAGAATGAAGCCAGTACGGGCTCGGAGATCATCGGCCACAGCACGGCATTGCAGCAAGTTTTACAAGAGCTGAAAGTGGTGGCGAGTGCTGATCTACCGGTTTTGCTGCTGGGTGAAACCGGCGTTGGTAAAGAGTTGTTTGCACGGCAACTGCACCGCTGGTCCAGCCGCAGTAAACAACCTCTGGTCTACGTCAATTGTGCGGCGTTACCTGAATCGCTGGCCGAAAGTGAATTGTTTGGGCATACCCGCGGCGCCTTTTCCGGAGCGGCCACCGAGCGCGCTGGTAAGTTCGATAGCGCTGACGGCGGAACCTTATTTCTGGACGAAGTCGGTGAGTTACCTGCGGCGATCCAGGCGAAGTTGCTAAGGGCTTTGCAGAATGGCGAGATCCAGCGCCTTGGCAGCGATACCGCGCATAAAGTCGATGTTCGCATCGTTGCAGCAACCAACAGGGATTTACAGCAACAGGTAAAAAGCGGCGACTTCCGCGCGGATCTGTACCATCGTTTGAGCGTATACCCACTGCCCATCCCGCCGTTGCGTGAGCGGCGCGAGGATATTCCGCTGCTGGTGGGTCACTTTCTTGAGCTCAACCGGGCGCGACTTGGGTTGCGGGCGTTGCGCTTAAGTTCTGCGGCGGAACATGCCCTGGTCCAGTACCAATGGCCGGGCAACGTACGGGAGCTCGAGCACACGGTCAGTCGCGCGGCCATCAAGGCCTTAAGCCAGGGGGCAGAGCGGACTGATATTGTCAGTATCGCTCCGGAGCTTCTGGATTTGCCGAACGCACCCACCGCCAGCTATCAAGTCGATAGTGAAACCCTAACCACCACCAGCTTAAACCTGCGCGATGCTGTACAACAGTTGCAGACGCAGCTGATAGAGCGCGCGTTAAAACAAGCGGACTATAAATGGACGCAGGCCGCACGTATACTAGAGGTCGATCCAAGTAATTTACATAAACTCGCACAGCGACTGGGTTTGAAATAGTTCAGGTAGGGAGAGGAATGACGGTCATACTGCAAATTTTGCTGTGGCGAACACTAGCCGTTTTAAGTCTGTTGTTAGGTGTTATTGGCCTGTTATTGCCCATTATGCCGACGGTGCCTTTTCTACTCGTGGCGGCTTGGGCTGGCGGCAAAGGCTGGCCTGTTTTAGAAGCGAAACTGTTGGCGCACCCCAAGTACGGGCCGCAAATTATTGCCTGGCGTCGCTATGGCGTGGTGAAACGACAAGCCAAGGTCATTGCCATTGTGATGATGACAGGTAGCGCCATCATGTTGAGCTTTAGTCCCGCGCATCTGGCCGTCAAGCTTACTGTCATTGGTATTATGCTGATCGTTGCCGTGTGGCTCAGTTTGCGCCCCGAACATACGCCGGCACAGCCGATCCCAGCCGAGAAGGTTTCTGACGATGACACTCCCTGAGCTTACCCGTGAACAGTTACTTCGCTACAGCCGTCATGTCATGCTGCCTAGTTTCGATATGGCCGGTCAGGAACGTCTGCTGGCCAGCCGCGTACTGGTCGTTGGTATGGGCGGTCTCGGCTGCGCGCTGTCGCCCTATCTGGTGGGCAGCGGTGTCGGCCAGCTCACCCTGGTCGATAACGACAGTGTCGACCACCATAACCTGCCGCGACAACTGCTCTACCAACAGGACGACATTGGCCAGAGCAAAGTGATTGCCGCGCGCCAGCGTCTGCAGTCACTCAACCCCGATACCAGCATTGAAGTTCTGGAGCAACGCCTTGACCAGGCAAGCTTAACGGAGCTTATCGGCAATTACGATTGCGTGGTGGATTGCTGCGACAACCTGGCCACCCGGAACGCCATAAACGCCGTCTGTGTCGAGGCTCAGGTACCGCTGGTGTCTGGCGCAGCTATTCGTTACGAAGGCCAGCTCAGCGTGTTTCTAAACCAAGGTAAGGGGCCTTGCTACCGCTGTTTAAGCTTACTCTTTGGTGAGCAGCAGCTCAGCTGTATGGAGTCTGGTATTCTGGCGCCCGTCGTAGGGGTCATCGGTGCCATGCAAAGTGTGGAAACACTGAAGCTGTTGGCTGGCGTCGGCGAACCTATTGCCGGACGCGTGTTACTGTACGATGGGCTGCATGGCGACTGGCAAAGCTTCCAGCTCAGTCGCCATCCGGATTGCCCGGTGTGCAGCTGTTAGCCAGGGCGGCCATCGGCGCGCGGCAGGGTAAGAATCGGTAGGTAGACCACGACATAAATCAGGTAGGCGAGCACCCAGGCTCCGCCAGCGTAGAGGTACCAATGATAGGTGTCCTGCGGCCACAGCCAGGCAGCAAAGACCCGCAACAGTGCTGCCACAAAGACCAGCAAAAACGCCACTGACATGATCTTCTTCGGCTGCAGAGGACGCCCACTGTGCCCAAGCGATACGCGCGCCAGCATACTCAGAATCATATTGCCCATGGCACCCACGGTCAGCGCGTGGATGGCAGTGCTTACACTAACCTCGCCGGTCGCATGATGCAGAGCAAATAACCCCAGACCAACCGGCAGGAACCAGTAGGCCAGATGAAACGACCACAACAGGGGCACTCGCCAGGTGATCCAGATCTTCCAGCGCGCACAGCGGATTGCCAGCAATACCGCTGCTACAGCATACAAGGCTGCCATCACCGTACCACTGAGCAAACTGCTTATTTGGGTAATTTGCAGAGCGAAGATAAGCCACAGGCTGCCTAAGCTCAGTCGGTCAAGCCAGACTATGGGCTGTACTTTTTCGGTCATGGTGCCGTTTGCAGTGAACATAGGTAACACCCGGCCACCAACGATTGCCATCAGGAGGGTGATCAGAATAACCGCATTTTGGCTGCCCACCTGTTGCAAGTCGAAGCGCCCGGTCATGTGCCCGTAGTACATGAGCGCGTTACAAAGCGCGAGCAGCAGTAACACCGGAACAAAGAACAAATTCCGTTGTTGCTTCACCGAGATTAACGGCATCGCCAGCAGCACTGCAGCCAGGGGTAAAAACGCGAGATCGATGACGATCGGCACAATAGGCGGCAAGAACGCCCCAAATAACAGACCCAGTCGCCCTAATAACCAGACCAGTGTCAGTATCCCAAGGGCTTTTCCATGGGTGGCACGCAACCCCGTCCAATTCTGTACGGCGGTCAGTAAAAAGCCGACAATGATGGCGGCAACAAAGCCGAATATCATTTCATGACTGTGCCAGAACATGACATCACCAAATACCGGCAACTGAATTGAGCCACTGAGTACCCATAGCCATAGCATCATCGCCAAAGCACTAAAGGTGGCGCCGAGTAAGAACATCGGACGGAAGGCTTGCCGCAGCAGCGGCCACATTTTTTCTTCTACTTGCAGGTCGGTAATTTGCAGCATGAGCTCACCATTAAACATACATTTTGTATCTATGTTTATACCACAGGAACCACTAAATTCCAGTAGGATTTCCTGGAGATACCTCTTTAAAACATCTGTACTTTACTGCTGGCAAAGCCACTACTGCATTGGTGGTAAATGGCCTTGATTTTGCCGCCCCTGCGCCCGGGCGAAGACCTAACCACAAAGCGGTAGAGGGCAGTTAAGCGACTGATTCAAAGCCAGTTTGACCGCTATCAGTGACCGATTATTTCAGTAGACTTGAGGCAGAACATGAATCTCGTGCCAAAGGAGCATGATTATGCCTACACCACAATCGCAAGTGAGTAAGTTCGACCGCTACCGCGCGCTCGGACTCTCAACCTTTGCGTTCACCCTGTGCTTTGCAGTGTGGACCATTTTTTCCATTATCGGTATTCAGATAAAAGAGGATTTTGCTCTTACGGATACACAGCTGGGCCTGTTGATGGCAACGCCCATCCTGACCGGTTCCATTAGTCGCCTGTTCCTCGGCATCTGGACCGATCGACTCGGCGGTCGCTGGGTTTTTGGTGTGCTCATGCTCACCACCGCTCTCTGTGTTTACTTGCTGACCTTTGCCAACAGTTACGCCATGCTGCTGGTGGGTGCTCTGGGTGTCGGCCTGGCCGGTGGTGCCTTTATCGTTGGTGTCACCTATACCTCTGCCTGGTTTGACAGCAAGCAGCAAGGTACCGCACTGGGAATTTTTGGCGCGGGTAACGTTGGCTCAGCCGTAACCAACTTTGGCGCGCCTTTTTTGCTGGTAGCCTTGGGTTGGCAGGGTGCGGCGCAAGTCTATGCCACCGTTATCGGTATTATGGGCATCGCCTTTATCGTACTCGCCAAAGAGGATCCGCTGACTCAGCAACGTCGCGCGCAGGCGCCGAAAACCTTCCTGGAGCAAATGGCGCCGCTAGCCGAGTTGCGGGTCTGGCGCTTTAGTCTGTACTACTTCTTTGTTTTTGGTGCTTTCGTGGCATTGGCTCTTTGGCTGCCCCATTATTTGATGGAAGTCTACGATCTCAGCATCACAGAAGCCGGCCTGATCGCTGCCCTCTACACCATACCAGCCTCGCTCTTCCGTGTACTTGGCGGTTGGATGTCGGACAAATACGGCGCTCGCCGGGTGATGTACTGGACCTTTATCGCCTCGGCAATTTGTACCTTTATGCTGAGCTATCCGCCAACCGAGTACATTGTCGAAGGTGTTCACGGCCCCATCCGCTTCCAGTTTGAAGTCACATTGGTTGCCTTTGTACTCCTCACCTTTGTGCTGGGCTTTTTTATGTCACTGGGTAAAGCCGCGGTGTTTAAACACATTCCGGTTTATTACCCGAAAAGCGTCGGTGCGGTAGGCGGTGTTGTCGGTATGATCGGCGGCCTGGGTGGTTTCTTGCTGCCGCTGACCTTCGGTATGCTCAACGACGTAATTGGCGTTTGGCAAAGTGTGTTTATGTTGCTGTTTGGCATCACCATTATTTCGCTACTGTGGATGCACTTTTCTATACGCCGTGCAGAACGTATCGAATTCCGTGGCGATGTGGAACAGACCGACTTGCCTGAATTTTCAACGCCCGACTACTACACCCTTGATGACTGGCGTCCCGAAGATAAAGACTTCTGGGAAAGCAAAGGCAAGAAAATCGCCAGCCGTAATTTGTGGATTTCGATTCCTAATTTATTCCTGGCCTTCGCTGTCTGGACCATCTGGAGTATTTTGGTGGTAAAAATGCCGCAACTTGGCTTTACCTATTCATCCAATCAACTCTTTTGGCTGGCGGCACTACCGGCGCTATCAGGCGCCACGCTGAGGATCTTCTACAGTTTCATGGTGCCGATCTTTGGCGGCCGGCGCTGGACGGCGTTGTCTACCGCGTCACTGCTGATACCTTGTGTCTGGATTGGCTTTGCCGTGCAAAGTCCGGACACTCCCTACATCATCATGCTGATACTGGCACTGTTGTGTGGCTTCGGTGGCGGTAACTTCTCGAGTTCCATGGCCAACATCAGTTTCTTCTACCCACAGAAAGAAAAAGGTGCAGCTCTGGGTATGAATGCGGGGCTGGGTAATCTGGGTGTATCTGGCATGCAACTGCTAGCCCCTCTGGTCATTGCCGCCAGCGTGTTTGGTCCCCTTGGTGGCGACCCGTTGGTGGTGCAGCAAGGCGCCCAGGCAGGCACTGAGCTTTGGTTACAAAATGCCGCGTTCATCTGGGTACCTTTCATCGTTATCGCAGCGATTGCTGCATGGTTTGGCATGAATGATATTTCGTCTGCCAAAGCATCCTTTAGCGATCAGGCGGTCATTTTTAAGCGCTCGCACAACTGGATCATGAGTATTTTGTATCTGGGAACTTTCGGCAGCTTTATCGGCTTCGCCGCAGGCTTTCCGCTACTTTCAGGAATGCTGTTCCCCGACGTTGACCCAACCAAGTACGCCTTCCTTGGGCCACTGGTCGGTGCGCTATCGCGTCCCTTCGGTGGCATTCTGGCGGATAAACTGGGTGGCGCCCGAGTGACCTTCTGGAACTTCTTACTGATGATCGCTGGCGTCATGGGCGTCATCTACTTCCTGCCATTAGGTGAGAGCGCCGGAAGTTTTGTCGGCTTCTTTGTCTCGTTCTTAATCCTGTTTATTGCAACAGGTATTGGCAACGGCTCCACCTTCCGTATGGTTCCAGTTATCTTCCTGAACCAGCGCAAACGCGTGCACGGCGATACTGAAAAAGCTGTCAAAGAAGGTAATAAAGAGTCTGCTGCGGTAATTGGCTTCATCTCAGCCTTTGCAGCCTATGGTGGCTTCTTCATTCCGAAGTCCTACGGCACGTCAATCGCACTTACCGGGAGTGTCTCAGGTGCGTTGTATGCCTTTATCGGATTCTACGCGGTCTGTACGCTAATGACCTGGTGGTTCTACTCACGCCGGGGCGCAGCAAACCCCTGCTAAAGAATAGAATAAGGATAGAGTAAGATGGCCCGCGCCAATTGGCGCGGGCTTATTTTTTGGGTCGGAAAGGTTTGATGACGGTTTCGTCGCACTCAAGGAAGGGGCCTTCCATGAGGTCAATACAATAAGGTACCGCAGGGAAAACCGCGTCCAGACATTGTCGAATAGCCTTAGGTTTGCCGGGTAAGTTGATAATCAAGCTGCTACCGCGCAGACCAGCGGTTTGCCGCGATAAGATTGCCGTCGGCACATACTTCAGTGATTCCATGCGCATCAATTCGCCGAACCCCGGCATCATGCGGTCGCACACGGCTTCTGTGGCCTCAGGAGTAACATCTCGTTTCGCTGGTCCGGTACCGCCAGTCGTCACCACCAGGCAACATTGTTCTTTATCGACCAACTCAATCAAGGCGGCCTCGATCTGATCCGGCTCATCGGGAATCAGCCGATACACCGACTGCCATGCTGAACTCAGATACTCATTCAGTGTGCTCTCAATGGCTTTACCAGAAATATCTTCGTATACACCGGCACTGGCACGGTCGCTCACAGTGACAATACCGATCCGGGCGGTCATCTCATCCGTCATCATTCATCCCTTCGTTCATCTGGGTCATTCCTGCAAGCTTCAACCAATAGCCGTTGCTTTCGTTCTTTGCCAAACCATAGGGTCGTTGGCCGTCCTGGTTCATACGGAACCGTTGCAGCCAGGTAAAACTGTCTTCCGGCTCGGGACTTAAGCGTACCATATCCACCAGACCATGCATGCCCTTGAGTTGGTTGATCAGATTATAGCGCGCGCCAGACTGCGTCTGGATACCGTTCAGGACAAAGACTTCGGTGCCATCCTGACTGGTCACCGTTCGCCCTTGCGGATACTTGATACAGCACAGCTCACACTGGTCTTTCGCACGATTTTCAGACCGCGCTGTAAAGCAACGCCCGGACCAGGCCAAAGGCAGGTGACCGAAGCTCAGCAACTCTGTTTCAAAGCAGTCGCGGACACTGTCGATCATCGGCTCCGCCAGCAGTTCGGCGAGCCAGTCGCGGGACAGCTCAACGGGCACAACCCAGCGCTTCATTCCCATACCGATGAAGCGGCGCAGACTGTGTTGATTATAGATCTGTAGGGCCGCACCGCCCACGAAGGGCAGTTTCTTTTCCTGTAACAAGCTAATCGCACCCACATCATTGGCTTCGACCAGGAAATCGCCGTTGTCACAATATTTACGGAGCTCACGAAGTTCGGAAGGCGCTTCGAGCAGAGTCATGGTCGACAGACAAACTTGTTTGCCTGCTTCGCGCAACTCTTGTGCGATGCGGAAATAATCCTCGAATTTTAACTCACGCCGCTTACTGCAAACGGTTTCTCCCAGGTAGACACAATCCACCCTGGAATCGGCAACCTTTCGGTAGAAGGCTTCGACCTCAGTACGCGGCCAGAAATAAAGAATAGGTCCAAAAGAAAATTGCATAGTCATTTCCATTTCCGATGATAAGCACCAAGGGTGGTTTGGCTGCCTTCTGAAAGGCCCGCCAGGACAGTGTTCCACTCACCTTGCACGGTAAACTGCTCGGGATCTGCCATGACCCGATCAATGGCCTGGCGCCACACCCGCGTAATTTGTGCAACATACGCGGGGCTGCGCTGCCGACCTTCGATTTTTAAGCTGGCTATCCCTTCACGGTATAACTCTGGCAACAGGTCCAGGGTGTTCAGGCTGGTCGGCTCCTCAAGCGCATGGTAGGTGTCATCGCCGACCTGAAACCGGCCTTTACAAAGTGTTGGATAGCCGGCCGTTTCGTCAGGCGCAAAGCGATCAATCATAATGCCGTTCAGGCGTGATTCGAGACCGCCATCGTCGGTCTCATCCCAGCGTACAAACTGTGCCGGTGAGCAGGCGCCAGCGGTGTTCGGCGACTGCCCCGTCATGTATGAACTAAGGTAGCAACGGCCTTCGGCCATGATGCAGAGACTGCCAAATGCGAAGACCTCCAGCTCAATGTCTGTGGTCCGCGCTAACGCCCGTACCTGCTGCATAGATAAAACCCGTGGCAATACCACGCGTTTAACCCGAAATTGCTTGTAGAAATCAATCGCCGCAGCGTTAGTTGCCGAGGCTTGCACACTGAGGTGAAGTTCCAGTCGTGGATAGCGCTCAGCGGCATACGCCAGCACCGCAATATCTGCGACGATGAGCACATCAACACCAGCAGCAGCGGCGTCATCGACGGCTTGTCGCCAGTGATCCCAGGTTCGCACATGGGCAAAGGTATTAATCGCGACATGAATCTTTTTACCGTAGCTATGCACCAAACGGACAGCCTCACGTAAGCCGTCCGCATCGAGATTCAAACCGGCGAAGTGACGCGCGTTGGTTTCACCTTTGAATCCCACATAAACCGCATCCGCACCGTTTTCCAGGGCAGCTTTAAGAGCGGGCATACTGCCAGCCGGACAGAGAAGTTCCATTTTGTTGATCCTTGCCGTAAACATACATTGATAATGAGTATTATAATGGCTGGCATCTTTGATAGCGCGCAAAAAAGAGGCAATGAATGGTTATCACCAAAGTAGTAGAGCTTGCTCCAGGGGCTCTGAAAGCAATGTTAGCAAGGGCGCCGGCGCCCATCACCAATGCGCTCATTGAGCGTCTGTTCCAGCAGATTTTCAAAGCCGATCTGGCGGCCGGAGCGTTCGACTTTCTGAGCAACCGCTGGGTACGTATTGAGGTGCGGGATATTAGTCTGAAGTTCGCTATTTCAGTTCAGCAACTGCCGCAAGGTGCCCACTTTAAGGTGGTATCCAGCACCGCGCACCCGGATGTTTTTATGCGTGTGGACTGGTCAGCACTTCTGCAGCTAAGTACTCAGCAAGTGGATCCCGACACGCTGTTTTTCCGCCGCAAGCTTTTGCTCACCGGCGACACTGAGCTCGGACTGCAGGTTAAGAACCTGCTGGATACCATTGAATTACGACAACGCCTGCCAGGTCCATGTTATCGCCTTCTGGCTAACCTGGCGGAACGAACAGCGACCGTGAAATCTTTGACCTAGATCAAAGAAGTAACCCTTCAGGAGTATCAATTTTCTGATCTAAATCACGTAAAATTCAGGTCATCACATGCAGTCTGGCTTGGAGTAGAAAAATGACAGCGGTAACCTGGGATCAGCAATTGATCGACAAATACAATATTAATGGGCCGCGTTATACGTCCTACCCGACCGCATTGGCGTTGCAGCCAAACTTTCCACACCAGAAGGTTTTTGAGACCCTGGCTTCTGCGCCGCAAGAGCTCAGTCTCTATCTGCATCTGCCGTTTTGTCATAAGCTGTGTTACTACTGCGGCTGTAACAAGGTCATCACCCGTCATCAGCACAAAGCCGACCGCTATCTGGATATGCTGGCCCAGGAAATGGCCATGTATGCTGAGCATCTTGGTGACCGTGTTATCACTCAAATTCATCTTGGTGGCGGCACGCCGACCTTTCTTACTGAGGTACAGCTGACGCGTTTGTATACCTTGCTTAACCGTTATTTCCTGATCGCTGAAAGTGCGGAACTCAGTATTGAGATTGACCCGCGCAGCTGCAGCGATGACAAACTGCGGCATTTGCGCGCACTGGGCTTTAATCGTGTCAGTTACGGTGTCCAGGATTTCGACGAAAAAGTACAAATCGCCATTAATCGGGTGCAGGACACCGACCTGATTAAACATCAGGTGCAACTCAGTCGGGAGTTAGGTTTTAGCTCTATCAATCTGGATTTGATTTACGGCTTGCCCTATCAACAACCGACCAGTTTCGCGGCATCCATTGATCAAGTCATTGAACTGGCGCCCGATCGCGTCTCATTGTTTAGCTACGCGCATTTGCCACAGCGGTTTGCCGGACAGCGCAAAATTCCGGATAGTTCGCTGCCATCTGCGCCGATAAAACTCGAACTTCTGCAACTGGGGATTACTCGCTTTAGCGCTGCAGGCTATCAGTTTATCGGTATGGATCACTTTGCCAAGGCGGATGATGAGCTGGCCATTGCCCAGCAACAGGGCCGTTTACAGCGCAATTTTCAGGGCTATACCACCGCCGGGCAGGATTGCATGCTGGGTCTTGGCGCCTCATCGATCAGCCAAATCAATGGCGTCCTCTGGCAGAACAGTAAAGATCTTCCGGACTACTATCGTGCCTTGGAAGGCGATGAGCTTCCGGTCGTGAAAGGCTTCAGTCTGAATGCAGATGATAGCTTACGTGCAGCCCTCATTGCGCAGCTGATCTGCCATTTTGAACTGGATACCAAAACCTTCAGCGAGACCTGGCAGATCGACGACTTTTGGCACTATTTCGCGGCAGCATTAGCCAAGTTACAACCTTTCATTGAGGATGGTTTAGTGGTGATCAGTGAGGGTTTGATTCAGGTAACCGAGCGCGGTCGTCTCTGGGTCCGCAGTATCTGTGCCTGCTTTGATGCCTACCTGGATAGCGAGGCAACTGCGCCTCGCTACTCTAAAGTGGTCTAAACTGCTCAGGCGAATAGCTGAATAAGTTCGCCTTGTTTATTTACTGTGACAAAGTCGGCAATGCTGCCGGCTTTGACTTTATTGACCATCAAAGTTAACGGCTGATCAGCTTCATCACTGGAAGGCGCCTGCCCGGCGCGACCCGACATGCTCGCAATAAACGCGATATCCCAATCCACTCCGGTTCGCTCCGATTCAGCTAACAAGGTGGAAAACTCAGCAACGTCCTGTGGTAATTTGTCGACACATAAAACCGGGTCGAGGGCGCCGCCTTGCTGCTCAGCATAGCGGGATTTCTGACTTTCCGTCGCATCGTCGGGGAGTTCAGCCTTTGCCAGCACAAACAGTAACCGTTGCGGCTCGTCTTGCTGCTGTGCAGCCTGAATAAGGTCGGAATAACTTTCAATTACCATAGCGTCAATCTCGTTGGGGTGATTCGACCTGAGATCATAACGTGTCTGGTCAGTATTACCCATACAACAAAAAAGGGAGCTGAGCTCCCTCTTTTGGAGTAGTTTTTGCTTAACTGGCCTGGCGCCAGGCGCGCTGCGCTGACGCCTCAACATGTTCAGATTCAGCACGTTCGTAATAACGCCGGTTATGTTCTTGTTGACGCCCCGAACTAAAGGCCGAAACCCGTTTCAGGTAACCGATCACCCGGGTCCCGTAATCGATATCTGCAGAGCCACACGACGAACATGCGCTGAGGGTGCGCTTGTCGATATGCTCACAGGCATTGCAAATGGTGATTTTGACATTGATGCAGAAGTAGTTGCAGCCGGTCTGGGCCGCAGTATTGAGCAACGCCAGATAACCGGATGGGTTGAGCTTCTCATCAAGGTTCAAATGCAGTGCCGAACCACCATCGAGGTATTGAATTAATTCATCACCGTGTAACACGAACTTATCCAGCGCATTAGATTGCTGGTCTTCGACCACGTAAAAGTAGGAGTTGTAGCAATCCCGTGGCACAAAGTAGCCGTCTGCCCGGTCCCATTTGGCATTTTTTACGCCGAGGTTTTCCGCCGGCACAAACTCCGTATTGAACATGTAGCCGTACTCCGCTTTTGCGGCTTTATTCGCATCATAAATCACTTTCAGGCGGTCGCGGACAAAGGCAATGTAGTCAGGGTTATTGCTGGCTTCAATGCCTTGGGACTCCGCCGCCTCAACCATGCCATTGATGCCGATGGTCAGAAACTGTTTATCCAAGGAGATAAAGCCGGCGTCATACACGGTCAACAAACCAGCTGCCTTGTACTCTTCCATTAACCGCCGGTATGCAACCTGATATTTCTGGATTTTTTCGATTTCCGTCGCCAGGTCGCGGCCATCCTGTACCAACCGATTCATATTGATGGTAATAACATTAATTGAGCCGGTTGCAACGCCTCCCGCCCCCAGAGTATAAGAGAAGGTATTGTCGCTAATTTCGCTGCGTAGTCGGCAACATGAAGCTAATGAGTCGGCATTATCGGATAAATACACAAAAAAGGAGTTGCCATCAGCAAGTTCACTTGCCATGGATTCGGCAAATTCCTGATCTTTACACTTACCGTCCTCGGTGAGCATGGCCACAGTGACGACCGGGAAGGTAAGAATGGTCTTTTTCCGCTCTTCATTGAACCAGTGCATGAAGAAGTTCTGCAAAGCACTGACCGAGCCCCATTCGGGTTTACTGAAGTCAGGGAAGACAAACTCACCAAACATGCTATCGAAATAGAATTTATCGTACACTGAAATGTTCCAGAACACGCTCTGATAACCACGCGCAGCAGCCGGTTGATTTAACGCATAAACGACGTGTTGCAGATGGTTTTGGATTTGATGACGATGGGTGTTCAAGTAGTCATCACCGTAATCTTTTCGCGCAAAGTAATCGAAATAGGTTAAAAACTCTACGGTCGCCACAGCGCCGGCAAACTGCGAACTGACAGCAAAGACAAAGTTCACGAAACAGCCACAGAAGCTCTCAAGGTGCTTTGGCGCCAGCGATTCGCCGCCCAACTTGGTAAGACCGTCACGCAGAAACGGGTACATGGTGACCGACACACAGTAGGGCTTCAAACTGGTTTCGTCATGCACGTAAATCTCATGGTCTTCAATTTGCCGAACGTATTCTTGCGCGAGTTGCTCATCAAACAACTCAGCGATCTTGCTACTGACTTGCTTGCGATTCACTTGCACGAAAAAGTCTTTCATCAATTCCGCTTCCAGAGTCGCAATGTTCTTTTGCGTGACATTGGCATTGGCATCCATTTTCGATCCATCCGCGGCATTCTGTGCGTGCAGATACTCCTGGATGAAGTTCATTTTGTGATCGATTTGTTCAGGTTGTAAGCGCAGCATTGTTGTTGTCCTTCTGTTTTAGTTCACTAATTCGCAGTCAATAAAGTCGGGGCAGAATAGAGCGTTAAGAACTTTCCCCGAGCGCAGGTCGTAAAACCTCTGATTCGTTGTGGCACTTGTTAAACCGCCACATTCAGCCCGCCATGGGCCGGTTTTCAAATAAGTAAGGCGCCGTTGCACCAGCGCCGGTACCGTTTCTAATCCAGTGTAGAGACAGGTGCGCAGGCCCCTGCTAATTGCCTCATCTAACAGTTCTATTAAGGCGTCCTGATGCCATTCACCGCCTAAGAACAACACCGCAGTGATAAGTCCAGCGTAGCGATCGAGTTCATTCGTAAAGCTTTGCAGTGTTAACTGCTGTCCCCGCTCCGCAGGCCAGCTATCGACGCTATGACAGCCCTTACAACCCACGGTACAACCGGTGATGGTATAGGCCAGCGCGACTTCGCCGGGAACCTCCTGAAACACAATGTCTTTCGCACTGAATCGCATCGTATCGCCTATATGGTGTTATGAACGAATGTAAGGCACTAGATATTGTGTTTTAGCCTAGAGCAAGACACTGGATTTGCGTTGATCAGGATCAATAAAATGGCGGGCTGGGTAGTTACGACCCCGGAGGGCCGATTCACCCGGAAATAGGCTGGGTCTTTTTCACCCATCCAGCAACTATATTCCTGCAAAAACAGTGCCTTAATAAGTTGGCAAGGGAATTGCAATATGACCTGTGATGACTCAATAACAAATAGGTGATGTATGGCCGGTTACAAAAAACTATGGTGGACGCTGATTGCAGTGCTTGCCATTACGTTCGGTATTTTGGGGTACTTCGGCAACGAAGTGTATCGAGAGGCTCCGCCCATTCCAGGGAAGTTCGTTACCACGAACGGACAGACCTTAATGACGGAGGACTCTATTCTTGATGGGCAAACGGCCTGGCAATCTGTGGGTGGTATGCAGTTAGGCTCAATTTGGGGGCATGGTGCTTATCAGGCACCAGACTGGACTGCAGATTGGTTGCACCGTGAACTTGTCGCGTGGCTAAATATCGCTGCAGCTGAAGTATTTGCGGCTGATTATGCCGACTTAACTCCCGCGCAGCAGAATCAGCTGCAATTCGAGCTGAAACAGGCTTATCGTACCAATACCTACGATGCGCTGCTGGATGAAGCAGTGTTGGATCCCCGTCGTGTGCAAGCGATTCAACAGACCGCCGATTATTACATACGTTTATTCAGCGATGATGCGGAACTGCGAAGTACCCGCGAAAGTTATGCCATGAAAGAGAATACTCTGCCCAAGCTTGAGCGGCGCGAGCGCATGGCCGAGTTTTTCTTTTGGACCGCGTGGGCAGCCTCGACTGAACGTCCCGGAGCTGACATCACCTATACCAACAACTGGCCGCACGAGCCATTGATTGACAATACTCCAAGCCCAGAAAATATTATCTGGTCCATTGTCAGCGTGATCCTGCTGATTGCCGGCGTCGGTGGTCTGATTTGGGCCTGGGCCTTCCTTCGTCAACATGATGAGGAAGACATCGAAGTGCCACAACAGGATCCGATCAGCCGGGTAAAACTTACCCCGTCACAGAAATCGCTCGGCAAGTACCTATTTATCGTGGTGGCGCTGTTCACCGTGCAAGTCCTGCTCGGTGGTGTCACTGCACATTATACGGTTGAGGGACAAGAATTTTACGGTATCGAAATCTCCAAGTGGTTCCCTTACAGCTTGGTGCGTACCTGGCATATTCAGGCATCGCTGTTCTGGATTGCCACAGGCTTCCTGGCCGCCGGCCTGTTTCTGGCGCCCATTATCAACGGTGGTAAAGATCCAAAATATCAGAAACTTGGCGTCGATATTCTGTTTTGGGCCCTGGTTGTAGTGGTTGCGGGTACCTTCGTTGGTAGCTTCCTTGCCATCGCCCAAATCATGCCCGAGCATCTAAATTTCTGGCTCGGCCATCAGGGGTACGAATACGTCGACCTTGGTCGTCTCTGGCAGATTGGTAAGTTTGTTGGCATCGTATTCTGGCTGGTCCTGATGATGCGTTGTGTCGCAGGCGCCTTTAAACAAGAAGGTGATAAGAACTTACTGGCGTTATTTACTGCCTCTGTGGTCGCCATTGGTTTGTTTTATGGGGCCGGCTTCGCGTACGGTGAGCGCACCCACATCTCCATCATGGAATACTGGCGCTGGTGGATTGTCCACCTTTGGGTTGAAGGTTTCTTTGAGGTCTTTGCCACCGCCGCACTAGCATTTATTTTCCATAGCATGGGGCTGGTGTCCCGGCGCATGGCCACGGCTGCCGCACTCGCCTCAGCATCATTGTTTATGCTCGGTGGTGTTCCGGGTACTTTCCACCACTTGTATTTTTCAGGCACCACCACGCCGGTCATGGCCGTCGGCGCAACCTTCAGTGCGTTGGAAGTGGTTCCACTTATCGTGCTTGGTTATGAAGCCTGGGAAAACTGGAGCCTGCAGAAGAAAGCGGTTTGGATGCAACGCCTGAAGTGGCCCCTGATGTGTTTTGTCGCGGTCGCCTTTTGGAATATGTTAGGCGCTGGTGTACTTGGCTTTATGATCAACCCGCCCATCTCGCTCTACTACGTGCAAGGTCTGAATACCACACCAACGCACGCTCATGCAGCACTGTTTGGCGTCTATGGCTTCCTTGCGCTCGGTTTCGTCATGCTAATCTTGCGCTACATTCGCCCTCATCTGGTACTCAACGACAAACTGATGAGTACAGCCTTTTGGTGGATGAACATCGGCCTGGGTCTCATGCTCTTTACCAGCTTGCTCCCCATCGGCTTCATTCAGTTTCATGCTGCAGCATCAGAAGGACTCTGGTATGCCCGCAGTGAAGCCTTTATGCAGCAGCCACTGCTAGAAGGACTGCGCTGGGTGCGTACGGTCGGCGACGTGGTCTTCATCGTGGGGGCGCTGTCCATCAGCTGGCAAGTTGTCGCTGGCCTATGGGGTAAACAGGGACAACCAGAAGGGGTTGTTGCCGAACAAAACTAAGATTTCTCGTTGTAGGGAGGTGCACGTTCTCCAGGTGCCCTCCCTTTTTTATGGAGGTAACTATGTCTGAAGTCATTCGCGGTCAATGCAAGCCCAACACTCTTGTCGCAATGCAGACACTCCTCGATACCATCCGCAGCAACATTCCTTTCGGTCTGAAAGAAGCTGATATGTGTCAGGGTATCTGCCGTGGCTGCTCCAAGAAAATGATGGAGATGCTCGACACTGAAGTCAGCCAATGGCAAGTCGATCTCGATAACGAAACCGCAGTGCCAACCCTTTCCGATTTAGCCTTTCTGGAAAAGCTCGCGCGCCGCACCCTCAAGGTTTTGAAACGCAATGACCTGATTAAAGATGACTAGTCATAGAGTAGATAGGCCTGCTCGGTGACCGGATTATCAGCTGGCGTTTCATTATTGACCATGCCCGGTACCCGCGCCAGAGGTTTGATCCTGAAACGGCTCTCAAAGCCAGCAACGACCTCATCTTCTGGTATCGAAAAGGGTGGCCCCTGGCGAAACCCCTGCGGGTACTCCACCGTTATCAGCAGCCCTTTACTGCCGCGCGGCAGCTTATGTTTTAGTAACTCCACATAATCCGACCGTAAACTCTCAGGCAGTGCCACCAGCGCAGCGCGATCGTACCAACCATCGACATCGGCAAGGTCTTCCACCGAGAGATCGAAGACATCACCGACCCAAATCACCAGTTCATCTATCGCGTATTCGGTAAATTTGCCACGCTGTTGCACTACTGGCTGCAGCTGGTTCTCCTGGAAGAAAGCCTGTACAGCGAGCTCGCTTAGCTCAATACCAAAAACTTGATAGCCCTCATCAAGCAACCAGAGCATGTCGTTCGACTTACCGCATAAGGGAACTAAAACCCGTCCGCTTGCTAATGCTTTGGGAAAGTAAGCCGTTAACAATTCGTGAAAAGCGTCGCGGTGAAAGCCAATTTGCTGCTGTTGCCAGCGTTGATGCCAGAAGTTGTGGTCCATAAAAAACCTCCGTAACTAGGTACGACTGCAGTACCCTCCATGTCGATAAAAAGCCATTTAATCGACATATAAACTTGTCGTGTCGATAGAATCGACATACACTACAACCAATATCACAACGTGTCGAAATTTTTGGAGTATTTAAACATGACTTGGCAAGCTAACCAACCCTATAACAATTTGCCTGAGTTACCACCAAAATTGGAGCTCATCGAAACGCACGATGTATTGAAAGCATGCATCTCCGCTCGCGCTGCGCTTGCCGAATTGAAGCAAGCTGGAGCGCTGCTCCCTAATCAAAGTATGCTCATCAATTTGCTTCCTCTTCTGGAAGCCAAAGACAGTTCGAAAATTGAAAATATTGTCACCACAACGGATCAGCTCTTTCGATATGCACAACAAGACAGTGGCGCTGATCAAGCAACCAAAGAAGCACTTCGTTATCGAACAGCGCTCTATCAAGGCTTCATGCAACTAGAGCACAAACCTCTATGTACCACAACGGCCATCGAAGTGTGTAGCACATTGAAGAATAATGCGATGGAATTGCGGAAATTACCAGGCACCATTATTGGTAATCAAACAACGAACGAGGTGATTTATACACCACCGGTAGGCGAACAGGTCATTCGCGATTTACTAAGTAACTGGGAGCAGTTTCTCCATGATAACGATTCTATCGATCCGCTCATAAAAATGGCGGTGAGCCACTACCAGTTTGAAGCAATTCACCCCTTCTATGATGGCAACGGGCGTACGGGCAGAATCCTAAATGTCCTCTACTTGATTGAGCAAAAGCTTTTAACACTGCCGATATTGTACCTTAGCCGCTACATTGTTGCGCACAAGCAAGATTACTATCGATTACTGAACCAAGTGACTCAGCAGCAAAACTGGCAAGACTGGCTTGTATTCATGTTGCGCGGTGTTGAGCAAACTTCTCTTTGGACATGTGAGAAAATCTCCGCTGTTCGATCGTTAATGGAGCAGACTGCTCACACTATTCGCGAACAATTACCGAAAATATACAGTTATGAGCTTGTCCAAGTCATCTTTGAGCAACCGTACTGTCGAATTAGTAACCTGGTGGAACGCGATATTGCCAAGCGTCAAACCGCTTCTGTTTACCTTAAACAGCTCGTTGAAATTGGCATATTAGAAGAAGTAACTTCAGGCAAGGAGAAGCTATTTGTAAACCCTCGCCTGATGAGACTCATGACCTCAGCTTAAACGATTTACCACCAAACCACCGACCAGTTATTGCACTGATCGGTGTTCTTCAGGAGCGAAGGGTACAGGCATGAGCCAGTAAAGCGTTATTCCAGCGTTACTGCAACAACGGTGAATCCGATACCGCGAAGTCAAAGCCTTTGATCTCGGCATCCTGAATCAAGGTATGGATGTACTGTGCGACAGCTTTGCGTTCTACTTTTTCGTTCAGGTAGGCAGCAATTTTGTCTTTCACTGCTGCAAACGGCAATTGTTTGCCTTCGGTTTTGCGATCGACCCAAACTACATGCAAACCATAACGCGTCTCTACCGGATGCGGCATTAAGCCAACCTCGGCGGTAAATACCTGACGTTCAAATTCTGCCACAGTTTGGCCACGGCTAATCTGGCCAAGACTACCTGCCGTTGCGTTTGAAGGGCATGCTGAATGCTTTTGTGCCAGACGGCCAAAGTCATCGCCTTCATGCAACTGCTTTATAATCTGCTCAGCCATCATCTTGCCATTGACCCGATCCAATTCGTCTTCAGGCGCGGCAGCGAGCAAAATGTGCCGTACTTCCAACAACGGCGAGGTGGTAAAACGCTCCGGGTTCTGTTGGTAGTATGTCGCACAAGCTGCTTCGTCCGCTTCAGGAATCGCAACTTCGCGGTCGATCAGCGCGGCCAGAAAGTCATCGTCACTGGCGTCATTCATTTCGTCCTTAACGTGCAGCCCAAGTTCGGCTGCACGCTGGCGAAATAACTCGCCGATCACTAACGACTCGGCGGCTTTTAGCATCGCTCCTTGCTGACTATCCGCAGGATGATACTGCATTTCCGCGAGAATCGCTTTTTCGTCGATGGCAATTTCATTTACGTGAATCATGCTCTACTCCTTAGCGGGGCGCTTTCTGACGCACAACCTGGTGCTGACGGCGCAGATACTGCATAGGTACGCTGAGCATATGCACCAGGCGGGTGAACGGGAACACCAGGAAAATCGTCAAGCCAAGGGTAACGTGGAGCTTAAAGATCCAGTGCACATTGGTCATGGCTGCTGCTGCAGTTGCAGCATCAAAAGTCAGCGTATTCTGTGCCCAGCTCATCAACAACACCATGGTTGAACCATCGAGGTGGTCGAGGGAAACAAAAATCGACAGTAAACCCAGGATCAGTTGCGCGTATAGCAACAACAGAATCGCGATATCCATAGTGCTGCTGTTGGCGCGAATACGGGGATTCTTCAAACGGCGCACGATTAAGATCGTCAGACCGTAAAAACAAATCACACCTGCTATACCACCTGCCACGATGGCAATAATTTGCTTGGCAGAGGTACTAATGCCCAATACATACCAGACTTCCGACGGGGTCAATAAACCCACGAAGTGGCCTACAAAAATCGCCAAAATACCGATATGGAAAGCGATACTACCGCGACGTAGCTGCTTTTTTTCAAGCATCTGACTGGAACTGGTTTTCCAGGTAAATTGCTCCCGGTCATAGCGGATCCAGGTACCGATCACCATTACCGCCAGCGCGATGTAAGGGTAGATACCAAAGAAAAACGTATTTAAATAATTCATGGTCATGCTCCTTAGGCATCCGCAGCGTTTTTCACGTTACTTAACTGGTCAAGATTCAACGGAATATACTGATCGCGCCGCTGACCTTCGCCCGGCCGGCTTTGGGCCGTCGGACAAGTACTGGTTGCGTCATTTCCGGTGAAGGTCACCATTTCTTCTTCCCAAACTTTATCCAGCTCTTTCGGGGTGTCATCGCGCTTTTCTTTTTCAACCTGAGCGCGGACATCTTCCAGATCGACCTGGACTTGCGACAACTCCAGCAAGCTTCGGAACAACTCGGCGTAATCACTTTCCCTTTGCTCCAGGCGCACTGCCAGCACCGCAAGGATGTGACCGACTTCAGCCAAACCTTCACGGGCATTGTCATCGCCCTGGGTCGCCAGAAACTCCAGATACAACGGAATGTAGTCAGGTAGTTCCTTGACGCCGATATCTAAGCCCGCCTGCTGATATTGCTGCATTAAATCGACCATTGCCTGGCCACGATCACGGGACTCGCCGTGAACGTGTTCGAACAACAACAAGGACAAGGCACGACCACGCTCAAACAAGCTGTCGTATTCTGACTGCCAGTCCATGACGTCGCCGCTGGTGCGACGCACAATAAAATCCTCCAGCGCTTGCTGTTGGGTGCTGCTCAGTGCCGAGTTACGCACCGTGGCTCGTAACTCGGGCACGACTTCGAGCAGCTCTACTTTCGGGTAGTCGAGTAGTAACGAAATTACTTGTAAAACTTGCATCAGATTACTCCTTCACCGTGACCGGAATGACCTGGCGCACGCTTTGTTTCTTCGCACCAAACAGGTTCACGTCATTGTTGCCATCGCTACAGCCATTGCCAAAGGTAAAGCCGCAGCTCCCTTTCATGTCGTAAGCATTTTCGGCATAAGCACGGTGGCTGGTTGGAATCACGAAGCGATCTTCGTAATTGGCCAACGCCATATAACGGTACATTTCTTCAACTTGCTGCTGGGTCAAACCGACCTGCTTGAGTACGTCAAGATCTTCCACACCATCGACGTGCTGACTGCGTTTGTAAGCACGCATGGCAATCATGCGTTCCAGCGCCCGTACAATCGGGAACTCGTCGCCGGCGGTAAGCATGTTTGCCAGATAGCGCAAAGGAATGCGTAATGATTTCAGATCTGGAATCTCACCGTTCATACCCACATGACCTGCCTCAACTGCGCTTTGAATTGGCGACAGTGGTGGCACGTACCAAACCATAGGCAGAGTGCGGTATTCCGGGTGCAGCGGCAGCGCAACTTTCCATTGCATTGCCATCATGTACACCGGTGAACGTTGGGCGGCCTGAATCCAGTTCTCGGCAATACCTTCTTCGCGCGCTGCCGCCTGCACTTCCGGATCATGCGGATCCAGGAAGATATCAAGCTGAGCCTGGTAAAGATCCTGCTCGTGCGGGGTATTGGCTGCTTCTTCGATACGGTCGGCATCATAAAGCAGCACACCCAGGTAACGAATACGGCCAACACAGGTCTCAGAACACGTGGTCGGTTGCCCAGCTTCAATACGCGGGTAACAGAAGGTACATTTTTCTGATTTACCGGTTTTCCAGTTGTAGTAAATTTTCTTGTACGGACAGCCAGAAACACACATGCGCCAGCCACGACACTTGTCCTGATCGATCAGCACGATACCGTCTTCTTCACGCTTATAGATTGCGCCTGATGGGCAGGCAGCCACACATGCAGGGTTCAGACAGTGCTCGCACAAGCGCGGCAAATACATCATGAAGGTCTTTTCAAACTGACCGTAGATGTCTTTTTGCACCACTTCGTCGAAGTTCTTGTCTTTCTTCCGCTTAGCGAATTCCGTGCCGAGAATTTCTTCCCAGTTCGGACCCCATTCGATTTTCTCCATGCGCTGACCGCTGATCAGCGAGCGCGGACGGGCAATCGGCTGATGCTTGGTGTCTTTCGCCGTGTGCAAATGTTGGTAATCAAAATCAAACGGCTCGTAATAGTCGTCGATTTCAGGCAAATCCGGGTTGGCGAAGATATTCGCCAACACGCGGCGCTTCGCACCAATTTTCAGTTCCAGTTTGCCCTTTTTATTGCGTACCCAGCCGCCGTTCCACTTGTCCTGGTTTTCCCACTCTTTCGGGAAGCCGATACCGGGTTTGGTTTCAACGTTGTTGAACCATGCGTACTCCACGCCTTCGCGTGAGGTCCAGACATTTTTACAAGTGATGGAGCAGGTATGACAACCAATACACTTGTCCAAATTCAGCACCATGCCAATTTGAGCTCTTACTTTCATCGTATTGTCCTCACTCCAACGTTATTCAGTATCCAGCCAGTCGACTTTATCCATCTTCCGGATAACCACGAATTCATCGCGGTTGCAGCCAACTGTGCCGTAATAGTTAAAGCCATAGGCTTGTTGTGCATAACCACCAATCATATGGGTCGGTTTCATCACCGCCCGTGTGACTGAGTTGTGGATACCACCGCGTGTACCGGTCAGTTCAGAGCCCGGAATATTTACCAGGCGCTCCTGCGCGTGATACATCATGCTCATGCCTTCCGGGACCCGCTGGGAAACCACGGCCCGCGCACTGATCGAACCGTTAACGTTGAAGATTTCAATCCAGTCGTTATCTTCAATTCCGGCGGCCTTAGCGTCGATTTCACTCATCCAGACAATTGGCCCACCGCGTGACAAGGTCAGCATCAGCAGGTTTTCTGAGTAGGTGCTGTGAATCCCCCATTTCTGGTGCGGAGTAATCCAGTTCAACACGATCTCTTTGTTGCCGTTCTGGTTTTTGTTCAGCACCGGCTGCACGGTCTTCAGATTAATCGGTGGCTTATAGGCACATAAAGTTTCACCGAAATCGCGCATCCATTCGTGATCCTGATAGAACTGTTGGCGCCCGGTAATGGTCCGCCATGGGATCAGCTCATGGACGTTGGTGTAACCCGCGTTGTAGGAAACATGCTCATCTTCCAGACCTGACCAGGTCGGCGACGAGATAATTTTCCGTGGTTGCGCGACGATATCGCGGAAGCGAATCTTCTCTTCTTCTTTGGGCTTCGCCAGGTGCGTGTGATCACGTCCGGTTTGCTCGCCTAATGCCGCCCAGGCTTTCACCGCCACATGACCGTTGGTTTCCGGTGCCAGTGACAAGATGACTTCACAGGCATCGATAGCACTATCGATAACCGGGCGACCTTTGTTCGCGCCTTCTTCGTAGTGCACGCGGTTCAGCTTGCCGAGGAAATCGACTTCTTCCTTCGTATCCCAACTGATCCCCTTGCCACCATTGCCTAACTTCTCCAATGCTGGCCCAAGCGAGGTGAAGCGGTGATAAGTATTCGGGTAGTCACGTTCCACCACGGTGATGTTCGGCATAGTGACGCCAGGAATGGCTTCACACTCACCTTTCCACCAGGCTTTGACGCCATAAGGCTGTGCCATCTCACCGGCAGAGTCATGCATGATTGGCGTGGTGACCACATCCTGCTCCACACCCAGGTGACCTTTACAGACCTTGGAGAATTCCTTCGCAATGCCCTTAAAGATTTCCCAGTCACTACGTGCTTCCCAGACCGGATCCACTGCCGCGGTCAGCGGGTGAATGAACGGGTGCATGTCCGACGTATTCATGTCGTCTTTTTCATACCAGGTCGCAGTTGGCAGCACGATGTCTGAGTAAAGGCAGGTGGTCGACATACGGAAATCAAGCGTGACCCACAGGTCAACTTTGCCTTCCGCGCCATCATCCACCCACTCGACATCTTCTGGTTTCTTGGCGCCCATTTCACCAAGGTTTTCACCGAAGGTTTTGTGGGTCGTACCGAGGAAGTGCTTGAGCATGTACTCATGGCCTTTACCTGATGAGCCAAGCAGGTTGGAACGCCAGATAAACATGTTACGCGGGAAGTTCTTTGGATCATCTGGCTGCGTGCAGGCGAAAGGAATATCGCCAGTTTTCAGCTGCTCAACGAGGTAATCTTTGACTTCTTTACCAGCTGCTTTCGCTTTTTCAGCAACTGTCAGCGGGTTAACGCCCAGCTGCGGCGCAGACGGCAGCCAACCCATACGCTCAGCGCGGGTGTTGTAGTCAATAATTGAACTTTGCCATTTGTTCTTGTCTGCCAGAGGCGAGACCACTTCGCTCATATCCAGTTTTTCATAACGCCACTGGCTGGAATGGTTGTAGAAGAATGAGGTACCGTTCATCTGCCGTGGTGGACGCTGCCAGTCCAGGCCAAATGCCAGCGGCTGCCAACCCGTTTGTGGACGCAGTTTTTCCTGACCCACATAGTGCGCCCAGCCGCCACCGCTTTGGCCGATACAGCCACACATCATCAGCATATTGATCAAGCCACGGTAGCTCATATCCATGTGGTACCAATGGTTAATCGCAGCCCCAACGATAATCATCGAACGACCTTTGGTTTTGTCCGCATTGCGGCCAAATTCAGTGGCGATACGAATCACGTCCGCAGGCTTAACACCAGTAATTTGCTCCTGCCACGCTGGCGTGTAAGGCACGTCGTCCTCGTAGCTTTGCGCGCGGTTTTCGTCGTTCATGCCGTTGTCGACGCCATACTGCGCCAACATCAAATCGAATACCGTCGCCACCAGTGCCGTTTCGCCATTGGCAAGCTCGATACGCTTGGCCGGAATTTTGCGGATTTGCACTTCGTCGTGATGAGTGTGCTGGAAATACTCGTACTCGTGTGGTGCCGAGCCAAAGTATGGGAAGCCAACTTCAACGATTTCGTCATGGCTGTCTTTTAGGGTTAAGGCCAGGTTCAGGTCACCTTTTGCATCTTTTTGCTCAAGGTTCCACTTGCCTTTCTGGCCCCAACGGTAGCCAATAGCACCGTTCGGGCTGGTTAAACGCTGATCATCTTCATTGAAAGCAATGGTTTTCCAGTCCGGATTGTTATCTTCGCCCAGATTGTCTACCAAATCCGCAGCACGCAGGAAGCGGCCCTGATTCAGTACTTTCTCGCCAGGCTCAAGCATGACTAACATCGGCATGTCGGTGTAGCGACGCACGTAATCATTGAAGTAGCTGCTTGGCGTATTGACGTAGAATTCTTTCAGAATAACGTGACCGAATGCCATCGCTAACGCGGAATCGGTACCCTGACGCGGGGACAACCAGGTGTCGCCAAACTTCGAGGCTTCTGAATAATCCGACGTAATGACACAGGTTTTAGTGCCTTTGTAGCGTACTTCTGTGAGGAAGTGAGCGTCTGGCGTACGCGTCTGCGGAACGTTAGAGCCCCAAACGATAATGTAATTTGAGTTGTACCAGTCGGCCGATTCCGGCACGTCAGTTTGCTCTCCCCAGACCTGCGGTGACGCTGGCGGTAAGTCACAATACCAATCGTAGAAACTCAGGCAGTTACCGCCGATAAGCGACAGGTAACGTGAGCCTGCGGCATACGAAACCATCGACATCGCCGGGATAGGCGAAAAGCCGTTGATACGGTCAGGACCATAAGTTTTCGCGGTGTAGACGTTACTTGCAGCGATCAGCTCATTAACTTCATCCCAGCTGGCGCGCACAAAACCACCTAAACCCCGGCGCTCTTTGTAGCTTTTCGCTTTAACCGGATCGCTGACGATAGATTCCCAGGCGGCAACCGGATCGGTATGCTGCTCTTTGGCCTCACGCCAGAGTTTCATCAGCTGCTGGCGCATCTTGGGATACTTCAGGCGGTTGGCACTGTAGATATACCAGGAGTAGCTCGCTCCGCGTGGACAACCACGTGGTTCATGATTCGGTAAATCCGGGCGGGTACGCGGGTAATCCGTTTGTTGGGTCTCCCAAGTCACTAAGCCGTCTTTCACATAAATTTTCCAGCTACATGAGCCAGTGCAATTGACGCCATGGGTCGAACGCACGACTTTGTCATGCTGCCAACGCTGGCGGTAACCCTTTTCCCAGCTACGATCCTGATCTGTTGTTACCCCGTGCCCATCTGCAAAGGGTTCTTTGCGCGTTTTGAAGAAACGCAATTTTTCGAGTAGGTGACTCATCCTAAAACTCCTGGTCGATGTCGAACGCGCTAAGTGTGGCGAAGTCGCGAGGGGTTTGCTATAGGTCGGAAACGCGCCAGAACCGGGGGTAATAGGTTTTTTTACCACCAATTAGGTAGCAGGTTTTTATATTAAAGCATTGATTTTTATATGTTTTAATTTTTGAGTGATTTTTAAGCGTTGAGCGAAAACACAAAGGAGGTAGCCCATTAAACCTAATTGCCGTTAAACTATGCGGTGAACATTTTTTAAGTAGAGTTGCTATGCGCCAGTTTTCTATTGTTACCCGCATCGGGATCGCCCTAAGTCTGATGGTTGCCCTCACGGTTGGTACCTTGCTCGCCTCCTATTGGTTGTCGGAGCGCGCCGATCAGGATGCGCTGGCGATCAACAAAGCAGGCTCCCTGCGTATGCAAAGCTACCGCTTTGCCTGGCAGTATCTGGTGAATCCGGAGAGTGACACCACCCGGGAGTTAGCTGCGACCCTGCAGGATACTTGGCAGCATCCGGTATTTAACCGCCTGAATAATGGTGATTCCAAACTCGGTACACAGTTCCGGGCAGCCCAGCAAAGCTGGTTGGAAGTCCGCGACGAGCTGACATCCGGCGCGGTTGACGCCGTGCAACTGGAGCAGCAACTGGCGCCATTAATTGCTGAACTTGACCGGCTGGTTGGTGCCCTGCAAGGCGAAGCTGAATCGCGTATCCGTGCCATCCGGCTGATCCAGGTCTTATCACTGTTCAGTACCATTGCGCTGGCGGGCTTTATCGCGTACTGGCTGCGGTCACGTGTGCGTCAGCCCTTACAGCTACTGACACAAACGGCCCGGCGTATCGGTCAGGGCGATTTTACGGCCCGTGTCCAGCACCCGTTGGCAGATGAACTTGGCGTACTTGCCACTACGCTTAATAAAATGAACGACGCCATCGGCTACATGTACGGCAACCTCGAAAAGCGCGTCGATGAGCAGACCCACGCCATTCAGCGCAGCAATGCCAAGCTTCAGTTTCTTTACGATATGGCGCGTAGCATTATCGAACGCTCTCCCGGCTACAAAGACTTTACCGATATTATCGATGGCCTTAAGCACGCCTCACAAATCGATGATATTGAGCTGTGCCTGATCACCGCAGCAGGTGACAAACCTTATCTTCAGGTTCAGCCTGAGGATACCGAAGAGGACCCTTGCGCCGGGGTCGATTGCGCCGAGTGTGTGACCGCGGGTGGCGGTGTCAGTGTGATCGACAACCTGCGGGTGTACCGCTTCCCACTCGAACGCGAAAGCCATTACTACGGGGTACTTGTGGCGCGTTGCGACCGCGGCGATCAGCTCGATGAATGGCAACAGCAATTACTGCAGTCCGTCACCGATCAACTGGCTATTGCCCTGAGTCTGAAACAGGAAGAAGAGCAGGTTCGCCGTCTGGCGTTGATTCAGGAGCGCACGGTAATCGCACGGGAGCTGCATGACTCGCTGGCACAGGCATTGTCGTATTTGAAAATTCAGGTCACGCGCCTGGACAAGGCGATTGCCAAAGACAATAGAGAAATCATTGATGATGTCTCACATGAACTCCGCGAGGGCTTGAGCTCAGCTTACCGACAGTTACGGGAATTGCTGACAACCTTCCGTTTAAAAGTCGATGGGGCTGGCCTGATGAATGCCTTGCAGACCACCTTAGCCCAATTTGAACAGCAATCTTCGCTGCAGTTCCGGCTGGATTACCAGTTAGCGAATGCACCACTGGCCCCACACGAGGAAATCCATTTATTACAGATCATCCGTGAAGCCTGTCAGAACGCGATTCACCATAGCCAGGGATCAGAAGTGACCATCCGCTTGCAAGAGACTAAGGAACAGGGAATCAGTCTCGCCATCGAAGACGACGGTGTGGGCATTCCTGAGCAGGCGGAAAAACTGAACCATTATGGGTTAGCGATTATGCAGGAGCGGAGCAAGCATTTAGGCGGTGAAATCACCATCACCCGCAGGCCAGAAGGCGGCACGGGTGTGTACTTCTTTTTCCAGCCCGACTATTTGAAAGAGCGTCAGGCGCTGGCGTCGAGCGACGCTTAAGGATTGAAATACACACTGTGGCGGCGCAGGTAAACCAGCGCGACCACCAAGGCACAGAGGGCATAGAACACCGCAAAGGCAACTAAAGCCAATGCTGGCGTTCCGGTATAACTTTGCACTCCCCACATCAACGGAATATAGCCGGCACCTGCGGTCGCACAAGCCGCCAGCCAACGTAGCGCAATCGGCAATTGATGCACTGGAAAGAGAACGCTGGCGGAGCGGTAGATCGCGCTGCTGGCTAATGCAGACACCGCAAACAGCACAAAAAATGTCAGCAAGAAGAGTAAAAAGTACTGCTCGGGCGCGCCGCTATGATACGCCTTCCCGGTCAACACCGATGCCGCCAGACTCGTCAAAGCTAACGCCAGCGCACAAACCAGAGTCACCCGGGCACCACCATATTGATCGGCAAGCCATCCACCTAAAGGCCTGGCGACAACACCAATAAGCGGTCCCAGCCAGGCATAGGTCAGCGCCTGGGGCGCATAATCATTACTCATGACCCGAAGTAGTTCTCCGCCCTGCCATTCCCGGCTGAAACCAAAAAGAAACTGCAGAATAAGGGGAAATGCCAAGGCAAAACCGATAAAAGAGCCAAAGGCCATGACGTAAAGCAGCGTCATAATCCAAGTGTGGGGGTTGCGCAGCAGGTGCCGCCGGGTGGCGGTCTCTGAATGCCATAACAACCTTTGTGGCCGGCGCCGCCAGCCGATGAGTATTAAACTGACCACCACGAACATGGTAAACCAGCCCAGATTGCCCAGCCACAGCTGATGTTCAGGCCGTACGGTGCCCAGCAAGGTTCCGATACTAATACTGGTCTCGGTAACATTCAGGGAATCCGCATAGGGGCCTTGCCAGAGCGCCACCAAAGGCGTGCCAATCTGGGCTAAAACGATGCCAATGCCGCCAATACTTGCGGTGACCGCCAGGTCCCAACCAATGGTTTGATTGCCCGCACTATGCTGGTAGCGCCTGACATAAAGTTGCGCACCGCCGAGTCCGCAACCTATGGCGAGCAGCTGCAATAACAAAAATGGGTAGTCGCCCCGGGCAAAATAATAAATAAAACCTAATGCCGGTATCAGCAGGAAACTGGTGGTAACGCGAATAAATTGCGGTTGCAGTGCCCGCTCACCGAGACCAAACCAAAGCAGTTGAAATCCCGCGGCGGAAAAGCCCGTCAATGCCAGTAGCCCAAACAACTCAGCAATGGTAAAGCCGAGATCGAGCGCGTACAGTAACACCACCAACACGCTCCAACACATCCAGATTGCGGTGCTGGCGATCACATGTAGTGCAGTGATTTTATCGACGGTTTCTGTAGTTAACACATGGGACACAATACACCCGAGTCGTGACTATACTGTCTATAGAATCGTTTAGGCCACTGCCTGTCGGCAAGTTTGCGAAAGAGTTAAGCAGGGGTTATTAAGAGATACCCCGACTACCACCTTTTAGGTAGATGAGTTTCTTATGTTATTGTTTTCACGTATTTAAAATGGCATTCGCCGTTGTGTTTAAGCAATCATCAGGCACAGCTGTTCCGCCCCAAAGCCATGCGGCACAGCAAGAATTATGCGAAAATAAAGGCCTAATGAATGAGGAGATTTCTAATGTCTGAACTGAACTCGAGCATCATGCTGGTCGATGACCACCCGTTACTGCGTAAAGGCCTCAAGCAATTGATCTCGCTTGAGGATGATTTAGAGGTCGTGGCGGAATTTAATAACGGCAAAGACGCCATTCCCAAAGCGGTAGAACTCGATCCGGATCTCATCATTCTCGATTTGAATATGCAGGGCATGGACGGTCTGGAGACACTCAAGCGCATGCGTGACGAAGGCGTGACCTCGCGTATCGTCATGCTGACGGTCTCCGATGCCGATGAAGATGTGGTGGCTGCCATCACTAATGGTGCCGACGGTTATCTGCTGAAGGATATGGAGCCGGAACAGCTGATTGAGCAGATTAAACGCTCCATTGAAGGCAAGATGGTACTGAGCGAAGTCATTACCGAGGTGTTGGCCACCGCCTTGCGGCGTCCATCGCCTCAGGGAGCAGGAAAGCTCGACAGCCTGACCAATCGCGAACGAGAGATCCTGAAACATATTGCCAAAGGCATGAGTAACAAAGTTATCGCTCGCGAACTTGATATTTCCGACGGCACAGTAAAAGTGCATGTTAAGCACCTGCTCAAAAAACTTGGTTTGCGCTCGCGTGTCGAAGCCGCGGTATGGATGGTCAATCAGCAAGGAGGCAAGCATGAGTGATAGCTGGCTCTCCGTTGCTGATGCACTGGCAACGATGCAAGGCCAAATTCAACCTGTTCAGGAGACTGAAGAGGTTCACCTGCAAGACGCTCTCGACCGCGTTCTGGCCGAACCTGTGTGTGCCAACATGGATGTGCCTGGCTACGACAATTCGGCGATGGATGGCTACGCCTTGCGCGCGGCGGAGGCTGACAGCGATAAACCTCTTACGGTCGTAGGCACTGCACTTGCAGGTCACCCTTTTAATGGCGAGTTGCCGGCACAAAGCTGTGTTCGCATCATGACAGGTGCACAAATGCCTGTCGCCAGTGATGCTGTGATTATGCAGGAGCAGGTGCAACGCGAAGGTGACTTGATCCGCTGTCAGGCACCGGTCGGCACCGGCGATAACGTACGCTTAAAGGGCTGCGACATTCGTCAAAACGACATGATCCTGCAGCAAGGACAGCGCTTAACGCCGACCCATATCGGTTTGCTCGCCTCGCTCGGTATGGACCAGGTTCGGGTTCTGCGGCGGTTACGCGTGGCACTATTTTCCAATGGTGATGAGCTGGTACTGCCCGGTGAACCGTTACATTCGCCAAGCCAGATTTACGACAGCAATCGCTTTACTTTGCATGCGATGCTGCAGCGACTCAATGTCGATGTGCTCGACCTCGGCTTAATCGCCGATGATCGGGAGGCACTGGAAAACGCCTTTCAACAAGCCATGCGCAGTGCCGATATCATTATCAGCAGCGCCGGCGTCTCTGTCGGTGAAGCAGATTACACCAAAGATATTATGGCCAGTCTCGGCCAGATTGGCTTTTGGAAAATTGCCATGAAACCCGGCAAACCTTTTGCCTTCGGTCGGCTGGGACAGGCCTGGTTTTGTGGTCTTCCCGGCAACCCTGTCGCCGCCCTGGTCACCATGGACCAAATCGTTCAGCCAATGCTGCGGCACCTCGCCGGTGAGTCCGTGACGCCACCGGTGCAATTGCAAGCGCGAGCCACCTCGCCAATCAAAAAACGTCCAGGTCGCATGGATTTTCAGCGCGGTCGTTTCAGTCAGCGTGATGGCGAGTTATGGGCCGAACCTGTGGGAAGTCAAAGTTCCGCTGTCCTCACTTCGGTAGCGCAGGCAAACTGCTTCCTGGTGCTTGAGCAAGAACGGGGCCCGATTGCTGCTGGCGAATCCATTACCATTCAACCCTTTGACTGCTTGCTGACCTAGATCAACACTTCTAACTACGCGCTGCTCTTGGGAGTTTGCAGGTGATTGAGGTTCGCTTACAGCAGCGCCGTAGTGCTCGTTTACAAGCGTTCGCGGAAGGTTTCGTGCAGCGCAACCGCCTTCAGATGGACGACCACCGCAGTCCCCTCGCGCAGATCGAGACGTTGCCAGGATGAGGTGGTGATCAACGCCAGCAGTGGCTGCCCGCCGACGCGCAGCTGAACTACCCGTTCAGCTGGATGCTGCGCAGGATAACTGGTGATCACTTCTGCCATAAGTTGGTTCTGGACACTCGAGTCTGCGACCAATTCCCGGGTGAGACTCACATCACGCGCAAAGACCCGCAATCGCACTGTCGCGTCAGCATCCTCTTGTTGCCATTGCGGCCTGGGTACCACCAGCTGTTGCCCGCCCAACTGCAATTGCCAACTGTGATCCTGAGGCTGTGGCAAGCTGCTGCGACGCACTTCGAGTACCGAAAGCGCCAACTTTGACCGCAGCGGTTCGCGCTGTAACTCAGTCACCAGTGGACCGCAACCAATGACCTGGCCCTCGTGCAGTTGTACCAGCGTATCGCTTATTTGCGCCACATCAGTCAGCTGATGACTGACCCAGACCACCGGCAAATTATAACGATCGCTGACCCTCCGCAAGTAATTGACAAAGTACTGACGCGCCTCGTCGTCCAATGCCGAGAATGGCTCGTCGAGGATCAGTAACTGAGGCTGTGCCAGTAACGCGCGTGCAAATGCAACGCGTTGCTGTTGGCCCCCCGAGAGCTGCGCCGGATACTGCTGCAATAAGTCGTGTAAGCCGCAAGCTTGCACCACTTCGTGCCATTGCAGCGGCCGCTGTTTTGGTGCCCGTTGCCAGCCGTAGCGTAGGTTTTCGGCGACCGTTAGCTGCGGAAATAAACTTGGATGCTGCAGCACCAATCCCAGTCGTCGTTGATGTAACGGCACTTCGCATCTTTGCCCCTGCCATAGGCTGCCGTTGAAGCTGACTTCCGCGGCAGCAGCACCGGACTGCACCCCAGCGATAACCTGCAGCAAGGAGGTTTTGCCACTACCTGACGGGCCAACAATTGCGGTAATGCCCTGGGAGGGAATCGTTACATCAACAGCAAGCGCAAAGTGGCGCAGGGGGAGAGTGCAGCGCACGCGTAACGTCATAGGTTGCTGCCTCGTGCGAGCGGTGATTTTGACCAGCGTCCGTAAATAACAATCAGTACCAACAGTGAGACAATAATCATGCCCAGAGACAGGGTATGGGCTGCCTGATAGTTCAAGGCTTCGGTATGGTCGTAGATGAGAACGGACAGCACCTGGGTCTCACCGGGGATGCTGCCACCTATCATGAGAATGACACCAAACTCGCCAAGCGTATGGGCAAACACCAAGGTCGCAGCTACCACAAAGCCACCGCGACATAGCGGCACCACCACGGTTTTGAACTGATCCCAGCGGTCCGCCCCAAGACTGGCGGCAATGTCTAAAGGTCGCCGGCCCATAGCACGGAATGCTTCGCTCAGCGGCTGCACCGCAAAAGGCAATGAGTAAATCACGCTGCCAATCACGATTCCGGTGAACGTAAAAGCGAAGTTGTTACTCAAAATCAGCAGTAAATAGAACCCCAGCACCGTTGGCGGTAGCACTAGAGGCATCGCCACCAGTGCCTGAACGACCGCGCGCCAGCGCGACCGGCTAAATGCCAGCCACCAGGCCAGCGGGGTCGCCAGCACTAGCAGTACCCCAGTCGTCACTGCGGCTAACTGCAGGGTTACCCAGATGGCTTGCCAATCACTCGCTTGCAGCATGGCTCAGGTACCCGTATTGGTTGAAGGCGGCCTGCGCGGGTTGCGCCAGCAGGAATGACTGCAGCAAACGCGCACCGCTTAGTGTTTCAGCCTTTAGGGTTAACGCCATCGCCTGGGGCAACGGTTCG
The DNA here is from genome assembly GCF_030466375.1 of Pseudidiomarina terrestris. Taxonomy (NCBI): domain Bacteria; kingdom Pseudomonadati; phylum Pseudomonadota; class Gammaproteobacteria; order Alteromonadales; family Idiomarinaceae; genus Pseudidiomarina; species Pseudidiomarina terrestris. Next base: position 31,818 of record NZ_JAGGJE010000006.1, on the reverse strand, counting down.
ACCTCGGGCAACAGGGTATAGTCTGTCGCTGGCACCTGCAGTTGCAGCAGCTGACTCAGCGCGACAAAGCCAATGGGCACAGCACCAGCGTAAACTCGATGCGCGGCCTGAGCGACATTCTCCCCAAACACCAGCTGGCCAGAAAAGTCCGTCGCCGGAAATTGATTATTCAGATACGTCTGCGCAGCCTTGCCGTATGGAGCATGTCGCGGCTGAGCAAGCGCAATGCGTTCGGCATTACGAATGAGATCTACCGTCGTCCCTTGCTGCTGCGGATGCCATAACACCAGTTGGCCATAGCTAAAGTGCTGCGGCTCGGAAAGCAATAACTGACGTTGCCAAAGCTCCGTTAAGTAGGCTGGTTCTGCCACTAGCAGCAACGCATAAGGCGCACCATGCTGGACTTGCGCAACTAACTTTCCTGAAGCCGCATAACTGACATGCACCTGATACTGAGGATGGTGGTGTTCGAAATCCTTAACGATAACTTCAAGAGGCGGGCGCAGCGATGACGCAGCGGCGACGTGAATCGTCTCTCTGGCCGCAGCCGACCCCATCAACAGCATCAGCGTGAACATGACAAGACGCATCATCAGTTTTCCTGCCATGCCTCGGCGGCCTGCTTGTCCGTCGCTTTTGCCGCCACCCAGTAGGAACCTGTACTGCTATGCTCCTGCTTCCAGAACGGTGCCTGAGTTTTTAAAAAGTCCATGATGAACATCGCAGCAGCAAAAGCCGCTTTACGGTGCGCCGCAGCCACGCCCACAAAAACAATTTGTTCATTGAGCGCCAGTCGCCCAACCCGGTGGATCAAAGTCACCTCGCCCAACTGCCAGCGCTTGCAGGCCTGCTCAACCAGCTGCTCGAGTACGCGTTCAGTCATGCCGGGATAGTGCTCGAGCGTCAACGCCTCAAGTTCGGCGTCGACCAGCTCACGAACCAACCCGGAAAAAGTAACGACGGCTCCGCAACTGCTGGTTTGTGCCAGACGCTGGTACTCAGCTGCGACGTCGAAGTCCGCGGTTTGAACCCGAATGCGCTGGCTCATCTCAACCTCCCGTCACCGGTGGAAAGAAGGCTAACTCGTCACCGGAGCGGACCGGTTCCTGATGCCCCACGAAGGCGAAGTTTTTGGCACACAGCACATCGTTGTCCAATAGCTCCCGTTGCCAATGTGGATGCTGTTCAATTAAGCGTGCCCGCACCGCAGCAACTGAATCATCTGGTTGCGAGGCAATCTGCATTTCAGCGCATTGCAGGCGTTCACGCAGCGCGGCGAAAAATTTAACCTTAACCATGAGTTGCATGTTTCCTTTGCCAATGCCCGTGTTTACCACCGGTTTTTTCCTGCAGCTGTATGCCATTAATTTGTAGGCTGGGGTCGATGGCCTTGCACATGTCATGAATCGTCAGCGCCGCCACACTAACCGCAGTAAGGGCCTCCATTTCCACTCCAGTAACCCCCTGCACAGCGCAGAGCGCACGAATTTCAATCTGGCCCTGCTCGGGCAGCAAGGTAAAGTCTACACTCACCTTGGTCAGTGCTAAGGGGTGGCATAATGGCAATAAATCACTGGTGCGTTTGGCGGCCATAATCCCCGCCACCCGCGCTACCGCAAGCACGTCACCTTTGGCGACTGCCTGGGCACTGATTTTGGCGACGACCTCAGGTGTGGTCTGTACGCTCGCAACAGCGATGGCTTGCCGTGCCGAAGAAGATTTGCCGCCCACATCCACCATGTGAGCCGAACCCTCTGCATCTAAATGGGTAAACTTCTGGTCAGTCATAGTCACTCCTCAAATTAGCCGTGTCGCGTCAACCGTCCGACAAAGTTACAGGGACCTTGCTCGCTGTTCAGTTGTGGCTGGATCAATTGTTCCCATGCCAGCTGTGCGGCAGACTCTGCGCCAGGTACGGCGATCACCAAAGTATTATTGGCCAGGCCCGCAAAGGCCCGGGACTGCATTGCAGAGCTGCCGATCTGCTGCCAGCTCAACTGTCGAAACAATTCACCAAACCCTTCAACCTGTTGCTCAAGCAACGGGGCGAGGGCTTCAGGTACAGCGTTATGCTCAGCAAAGCCGGTGCTGCCGTTGAGCAGCACCACGCTCAGTTGCGGCTCAGCGATCCAGCGCGAGACAACGGCGCGCAGCAGGTATTTGTTGGTGCCGATAATCTGCCGCTGATACATGTGATGGCCCGCTTTAACTATAGCATCGGCGAGCCAGTCACCCGTGCTGTCGCTGGTTGGGGTATGCCGATCGGAAACCGTTGCAAGTGCGATATGCAAGGCCTGATGACTGGATGACTTCATCACTGCTCTCCTAAAAACGTAAGTGCCCGCTGCCATTGCTGCGGGGTATTGGTATTTTGTAACTGATAGTCGTAAGGCCAGGCTATCGCCGCCGCACCTGACCAGTTTAAGACGCCCCGCACCGACCGATCGCCGGCGTCATCGCAGAGTTGTTCGGTCAGATACACTCTCAGCGCGGGTTCGTTTTTCAACACACAAGGCATAGCACTGTTGATGAAGTACGCTGGACCTGCTTGCTCCACTAACAGCTGCAATGCGTCAGCACTTAGTAGCGGCATATCGACCGGAAGCAGCAACAGGGTTTCATACAAACAGTGAGGTAAGGCACTCAATACACCACCCAGCGGCCCTCTATCGGCAATTTCATCGGCAATAAAACCTTCGCCATTGCGGCTGATTAGAACTTGCTCGCAGCCTGCCTCATGGGCTAAAGCGCTCATCCGGTCCAGTTGTGTGCGTCCGGCAACCTGCATCAACGCTTTATCCTGTCCCATCCGCCGGGAAGCGCCGCCGGCCAAGATCACTGCAGTAATAGCCATAGCTGTTAACCTCCAATCATCGCCAGATGACGCGTGGAACCGCTCAGATTTTCGTGCAGAGCGTGACTGGCTTTTTTGTCCAGCACAAAACTCTGCAAAGCATGTTTAAGGTCAGTAGAATCATCGTTTTGTAAATAAGCACGAATGTCCTGGTGATGCTCGGTGAACAAGCACAAAAACAGCTGACCGAGACTGGACACCCGCAAGCGATTGCAGTCGTCACAAAAATCACGGCTGTAGGGCATAATCAGGCCAAGTTTGCCCTGATAATCGGGATGCTCAAATTCCTGCGCGGGGCCCGCAGTGGTGCTCTTGGAACAGAGTTTCCAGGCATCGCCTAACAGCTGCTCTTTAATGTTTTGCCCACTCACGTGATGACGCTGGTAATACGACACGTTGTCATTGGTGCGCATTAGCTCGATAAAGCGCAGGCTCAGTTGGCGATGGCGTATAAACTCCAGGAAATCGGCGACGGCGCCGCCGTTATAGCCGCGCAATAAAACGGTGTTCACCTTAACCTTAGGTATTCCCAGCGCGATGGCCTGATCGATGCCGGCAAGAATAGCGGGCAAGCGGTTTTGTCCGGTAACCAGGTGGAAAGTGCTGGGATCCAGACTATCGACACTGACGTTAATGGCATCAACGCCGGCCTCTCGCCAGGCAGGGAGATCGCGCTGCAAACGATAGCCATTGGTGGTGATGGCGACTTCTTCAATGCCAGGAACTGCTTTAATGGTTTTGATAATCTCGAGTAAGTCTTTGCGTAGGCAAGGTTCACCGCCGGTAATGCGGACCTTACGGGTACCCAGCTCGGCAAACGCTGTTACCAGGCGTCGAATCTCAGGCACACTCAGCTCGGCCTGTCGCGAAGTGCAGTCCGGGCCGTCGGGTAAGCAGTAGTCGCAACGGAAATTGCAGTTTTCCGTTACGGAGAGCCGCAAATAGGTAAAGCGGCGGGCAAAGCGGTCCATTAACATGGGTCAACACCTTTCCAAGTCGGGAGGTTATCTCGTTTCCAAAACAACCCGGTGGCCGAAGCCACGGCACACTGGTCATGACATGCAAGCATGCTTTAGAGCCAGTCGCTCGGCGTGAATGTGCTGACTATGGTAGTGGTGGCAAGGTCGCAATGTAATTGCCATGAAGAGGGGGCGGAACTACCCCATAAGGGTTAGTTCAAGGTAACCGGCGTGCCGCATTTATTGATCCGGATCAGGGTTTTTATCGACCATACAGGTAGACTTTCCAGACTTTATTGCGCTGGATCAAGTTTACCCAATAGCCCTATGTCAAAACCTACTTTTAGCCCCGAATTACTCTCTCCTGCTGGCAGTCTGGAAGCCATGCGTATGGCATTCGCCTATGGCGCAGACGCCGTTTATGCCGGTCAGCCGCGCTACAGTCTGCGGGTCCGTAATAACAGTTTCGATCTTGCCAACTTAGCGATTGGCATTGCCGAAGCCCACGCCCAGGGTAAAAAGTTTTATGTGGTGGTCAATATTGCGCCTCATAACGCCAAGCTGAAAACCTTTGTCGCTGACATGGCGCCGGTGATTGCGCTTAAGCCAGATGCGCTGATTGTCTCAGATCCGGGAATTGTCATGCTGTTGCGTGAGCACTACCCCGAACAAGCTTTGCACCTGTCGGTACAAGCGAACACCGTGAACTGGGCGGCGGTCAAGTTTTGGCAGCAGCAAGGAGTCAGTCGGGTGATTCTGTCTCGCGAGCTGGAGGTGAAAGAAATCGCTGAAATCCGGCATCAGTGTCCGGATATGGAACTGGAAGTTTTCGTGCATGGCGCGCTGTGTATGGCCTACTCCGGTCGCTGCCTGTTGTCGGGTTACATTAACAAGCGTGATCCGAATCAGGGCGCTTGCACGAATGCCTGCCGCTGGCCTTACCAGGTACATGACGCCGCAGAAGATGCGGTCGGCCAGTTCCAGCCCATTGACCGGCCGGTACTTCTGGAAGAGCCGCAACGACCGGGCGAGTTGATGCTGATGGACGAAGATATTCACGGCACCTACATCATGAACTCAAAAGACCTGCGCGGTGTGCAGCACGTTCAGGCCTTAGCCGAGCTGGGTATTCACTCGTTAAAAATTGAAGGCCGGACCAAATCGCCCTATTACGTCGCGCGTACGGCGCAAGTCTACCGTCAGGCCATTGCTGATGCCTGCGCCGGACGGCCGTTCGATCCACAATTACTAGCCGATCTTGATGGCATGGCCAATCGTGGGTTTACCGAAGGCTTCCTGCGCCGCCATGTACCAAGTGAATTGCAGAATTATCAAACCAGTCACAGCCAGGGTGAGCAAGTGCTGGTGGGGGCGGTGCTGGACAGCGACGGCACTACCGCCCTCATCGATGTCAAAAATAGTTTCGCCAGCGACGATAACCTGATCCTGATGAAGCCCTCAGGAAATATCCGGTTTCGTGCCCGACAGCTGTTCAACCGCGCCGGCGAGCAGGTCGCGCGTGCACCTGGCTCCGGTCATCAGGTCAGCCTGCAGCTGCCCTGTGGCCTGGCACGCGCAGAGCAGAGTGTTGCCCTGCTGGTAAAAGAATTGCCGCCGCCACCGGCCGCCATTGCCATTAAGGAGGTCAGCTATGCCAGTGGTCATTGATAGTGATTGTATTAATTGTGATATGTGTGTCCCGGAATGCCCTAATGAAGCTATTGTGATGGGCTCAGCACACTATGTGGTGGATGCAGACAAGTGCACCGAATGTGAGGGGTACTACGACGAACCGGCCTGTATCCCGGTGTGTCCGGTCGACTGCATGACTCTGGTCACCGACGTCAGCAACTAGCCCGCACTTTGGGCAGCCGTTTGGCGGCACACCTGTTGCAGCCAGCGCAGTGGTGTATCTTCGCTATGACTGCGCGGATAAGCCATGCCGATGGTCCGCTCCAGGGTAAGCTCAGCAAGGGGACGTAACACCACATCCTGACGTTCACGTAACGACTCTAAATCCGGCACCAGGGCGCAGCCTACGCCAGCTGAGACCAGCCCCAGGGCATACTCAATGGTATGAATGTCAGCCCGAATATCGGGCTGAATGCCTTGCCGGATGAGCTCAGGGTAAAACGTCGACCAGGCTTCACAAGGGGTGCGCTTAATCAGCGCCTGCCCCTGCATTTGCGATAATCCCAGCTCGTTCTGCAATGCCAGCGGGTGTCCGGCTGGCAGCGCCAGCACAAAGCGGTCATGCCAGATGGGTAAAAACTGCTCGCCAGCTCTTAGCATGCGTGGCGAGATAATGCGCGCGTCCGCTTCTTCATCAGGCTCCACCAGGTGTAACTCCAGGCCGTCGACTCCCGCAGTAAAATCCCGTAGCAACTGACTCATGCGCTCCACACCCAGCGCCCGAATCAGACCCAGGCGAAACTGCACCCGGGTAACGCTATGCCGGAACGATGCTTTTAATGACTGCATCTGACTCAGCATTCGTCCGGCGTGGCCATACAGACGCTCGCCATCCTCCGTTGGGGTTACCCCTCTTGACTGGCGCACGAATAATCGCACCCGCAGCTCATCTTCGAGTTGCTGCAGGGCTTTGGAGAGACTTGGCTGCGCCACTGCACAGGCACGTGCCGCACCACTGATACTGCCTTGCTCATAAACGGCAACAAAATACTGAAGCTGGCGTAAATCCATAGCTAAAAACTATACCTGTTCTAATTTTTATATAATTTAACTTTATGTCATTTCAGCGTAAAGTGGAATAAAACATGTGCGCTGGTCAATTCATGTGCTTTGATCAACGCAAGTTACAAACAATGAATCATGAGGTTTTAAATGGCACGCGTTCCCTTTGACTGGCAAGACCCTTTTCAACTCAGCGACATGCTTACCGAAGAAGAGCGCATGATCCGCGACACCGCTCATCAGTACTGTCAGGAGAAACTGATGCCGCGGGTACTGACCGCCAACCGCGAAGAGCGTTTTGATCGTGAAATCATGAACGAGCTGGGTGAATTAGGCCTGCTTGGCGCAACCCTACCAGAAAAATACGGTTGTGCCGAAGTAAACCATGTCTGCTACGGACTCATTGCCCGCGAAGTCGAACGCGTCGACAGCGGTTATCGTAGTGCCATGAGCGTGCAATCCTCGTTGGTCATGCATCCGATTCATGCCTATGGCAGCGAAGAGCAACGGCAAAAGTACCTGCCGAAACTGGCCAGCGGCGAATGGGTCGGTTGCTTTGGCTTAACCGAACCAGACGCCGGCTCGGATCCAGCGGCGATGCGCACCACAGCGAAAAAAGTCGATGGTGGCTATGTCATCAAAGGCACCAAAATGTGGATCACCAATTCCCCCATTGCGGACGTATTTGTGGTCTGGGGTAAGCTCGACGGCGAAATCCGCGGTTTTATCCTGGAAAAAGGCATGGCCGGCCTGTCGGCCCCGAAAATCGACGGTAAATTCTCGTTGCGGGCTTCGATCACCGGCGAAATCGTGATGGATAACGTTGAGGTTCCTGAATCCGCCTTACTGCCTAATGTCAGCGGTCTTAAGGGTCCGTTTGGCTGTTTGAATAAAGCCCGCTATGGCATCGGCTGGGGCGCACTTGGCGCGGCAGAATTCTGTTGGCACGCGGCACGTCAGTACACGCTGGATCGGAAACAGTTTGATCGCCCGCTGGCCGCGACGCAGCTGGTACAAAAGAAACTGGCCGATATGCAAACAGAAATCAGCATTGGTCTGTTGGCCTGTCTCCAGGCGGGTCGCCTGATGGATGCCAATCAGTTACCTCCGGAGACCATCTCACTGATCAAACGTAACTCGTGTGGCAAGGCGTTGGACATTGCCCGCCTGGCGCGTGACATGCATGGCGGTAACGGTATTGCCGATGAATACCATGTCATCCGTCATGTCATGAACCTGGAAGCGGTGAACACATACGAAGGCACGCATGATGTACATGCGTTGATTCTGGGCCGTGCACAAACGGGTATCCAGGCTTTTAGCTGTTAATTTTTCCAGCAACGCGAATCCACGGAGGCGTTTATGGCTGCAGCAATGCACCCATGGCTGGGCGAATTTATCCAGCGTATAGAACGACAAGAACTGCCCCATGCGCAGGCCGCAGGCGGCGTCCTTAGCGACGCCGACCTGGTTGAACTGTTAGACTCACAGTTGGCCAGTCGTCTGCTCGACCTGCAATCACGACTGATGCAGGCCGCGGGGCAGAGTTTTTACACCATAGGTAGCTCCGGCCATGAGGCCAATGCCGCCGTTGCCAAAGCCATGCGGGTCAGCGACCCTGCGTTTCTGCACTACCGCAGTGGCGCATTCTTTTTGCAGCGGGCGAAACAGAAACCCGGCACCACGCCGCTTTACGATATGTTGCTGAGCTTTGCTGCCTCGAGCGACGACCCCATCTCGGGTGGCCGTCATAAAGTGCTTGGTAGCCTTGAGCTACATATCCCCCCGCAAACCAGTACCATCGCCTCGCATGTACCAAAAGCTATGGGCACCGCGTTTGCCATTGGTTTGTCAAAGCGCTTGCAGCACCAAGGCACCTGGCCGCACGATGCCATTGCCATGTGCAGCTTTGGCGATGCCTCGGCCAATCACTCCACCGCCTTAGGTGCGATTAACTCCGCCAGCTGGGCCGCTTATCAACAGATCCCGATGCCTTTGCTGTTCGTTTGTGAGGACAATGGCCTGGGAATTTCGACGCACACGCCGCAAGGCTGGATTCAGCAGCAACTCAGTCAGCGCCCTGCACTGAAGTACTTCTTTGCCGATGGCAGCAACCTGGCTGAAACCTACCTGGTTGCGCAGCAAGCAGCGGACTACGTCCGCCAGAAACGTAAACCTGCCATCCTGCATCTGCGCACCATCCGCTTATTCGGTCACGCCGGCGCCGATGCTGAAGTGGCGTATCGGAGCAAACAGGAAATTGCCCTTGATGCCGAGCGCGACCCGCTATTGCATAGCTGTGCAGCAGTTATCGCCCGCGGCCTGTTTGATTCTGAGTCACTGGTGACGCACATCAGACGGCAGCAGCAACGCATGGTACGCATCGCAAATCAGGCCGCACAGCAGCCTAAGCTGACCTCGGCAACGGATGTTATGCGTTCCATCGTACCACCGAAAAAAGACCCGTCCACACTACCGGCAGTGCCTGATGCAACGCGCCGTGAAGGTCTCTTTAAGTGGGACAAGCACAATGTTGGCAAGCCACAGCATCTGGCAAAATTACTGAACTGGGCGTTGCATGATCTGATGGCGCAGTATGGCTCGATTGTCATGTGCGGTGAAGATATTGCGAAAAAAGGTGGGGTTTACCACGTCACTCAACATCTGATGGAGGCCTTTGGTCCGAATCGGGTACTCAATACTGTACTCGATGAACAAAGTATTCTTGGGCTTGCCATAGGAATGGCACAACAAGGGTTTATTGCCATGCCAGAGATCCAGTTCCTGGCGTATGTGCATAATGCCGAAGATCAGATCCGTGGCGAAGCTGCCACGCTATCTTTCTTTTCGGATGGTCAGTACACCAACCCGATGGTGATCCGCATTGCCGGGCTTGCCTACCAGCGGGGCTTCGGGGGCCACTTTCACAACGACAACTCATTCGCGGTGTTCCGAGACATCCCTGGCGTCATTGTCCTCTGCCCCTCGAATGGCGCAGACGGCGCTCTGTTGATGCGCCAAGCAGTACAACTGGCTGCGGCGGAACAGCGAGTGGTGATTATGCTGGAACCTATAGCACTCTATATGGCACGGGATCTGCACCAGGAAGGCGATGCCGGCTGGCTGAGTCACTACCCGGATGTCACGACCCCGTTACCCGAGCTGGGTGAACCTGCAGTGTATGGCGATGGCGAAGAGTTGGCGATTATTTCATACGGTAATGGCTATTACCTGAGCCGTCAGGCCGAAAAGCAACTTGCTGACGCCGGCCATCGGGTGCGCGTGCTGGACATTCGTTGTCTGGTGCCACTGCACGTGGACAAAATTGTCGCCGCCCTGGGTAACAGTAAGAAACTGCTAATTGTCGATGAATGCCGTCGCCGCGGCTCATTAAGTGAAGAGCTGATCACGGCATTGCACGAGGACTACCCCGGACACTTTAGCATTCAGCGACTGACCGCAGAGGATAGTTTTATTCCTTTGGGTAAAGCCGCTTACACGGTCCTGCCATCGCGCGATGGCATTACCGAAAAGGCTATGATGATGCTTCGTGGAGGTCAATCATGAAGAAAACAGCACTGGTCATCTGTCCCGGGCGGGGGACCTATAATAAACCAGAACTTGGCTCGATCTACGCGAACATAGCAGCATCTTCGCCGAAGTTAAGGGAAACTTTGCAAGATAAACTGGATGCCATTGACGCCGAACGCGAAGCGCTGGGCCTGCCAACAGTGACGAAGCTGGATCAGGCGAAGTTGTTTAAAACTTCCCTACACCAGCGCCCGGAAAATGCGGCTGCCCTTATCTACGCTGCTGGCTATCTGGACTTTCTCAGCATCGACCGCGAGCAGTATGAGGTGGTGGCACTGACCGGTAACTCGATGGGATGGTATACGGCAATGGCCTGTGCTGACGCCTGGTCGTTGAGCACCAGCATTAAGCTGGTCACCAGTATGGCGCAGTTAACCGCGGGTGGCGCCGGAGCGCAGTTTATTTATCCGATCATTGATAGTGAGTGGCGCCCGGACGCGAAACGTATTGCTTTGGTTGAAGCGCAAATTGCAGCGCATCCTGGTGAATTGATGCACTCCATTAACTATGGGGGCTACGCCGTTCTGGCAGGTACCGAAGCTGCCTGTAACGCGGCAATCCAGGCCTTACCCACCGCCGACGAACGCTTTCCTATGTTGCTGCCAGGCCATGCGGCGTTCCACACCCGAATAATGAGCGATGCCGCAACCGAGGCGTTGGAGACCTGGCCGGTGGCTGCGTTTCACCCACCACAAACTCCGCTGGTCGATGGTCGCGGTTTTCAGTGGCTTACGCCCACTGCGGACATGCGCGCACTGCAGCGTTATACCCTTGGCCAGCAAGTCACCGAAACCTACGATTTCAGCAAAGCCGTACAGGTGGCGGTGAAAGACTACGCACCGGATCATATTATTCTGCTCGGTCCTGGTAGCGGTCTCGGCGGGGCCGTTGCACAAGCATTGATCGCGATAGGTTGGCAAGGACTCACCGACAAAGCCAGCTTCACTGCACAGCAAAAAGCTGCGCATCCCTACGTGCTTAGTATGGGCCTGCCTGAGCAGCGTGCTCTGGTGACAACTGGGCAAACTTAACGGGTAACGCGCGCAGGCAATTTTTGCCGCGCGCGGTCAAATCGGTCATGAACTGAAATTGCTGACGAGGGTCAATCGGATAGGCTTTCAGCCGGTAATGCGTTCCCCAGGGCTCTTCTTTAGCAACCACCACTATAGGCTTGGACAGCTGTACATAAGGGCTGGTCAAACCGACATCTTCCAATAGGTGTTTCACCACATTGGCATCATGCTCCGGATGCAGATAGAAATCGGCCACACACATTAAACTCGGCCCGCCATTGTTGGCGTTAAAAATGAGTTTTGTCCATAACTTCAGGTGCGGGATAAACACCACGGTGTCATCAGGAGTCACCATCTCCACCGCCCGCATGCCGATATGCTTCACTTCGCCGTAGGTTCCCTCAACCTCAATCCAGTCCCCGGGTCGGTAAGGCAGTTCATAAACCGCGACCATCCCCGCGGCCATACTGCTGATGTAGTCTTTCAGGGCAAACCCAATCGCCAGACCTGCAGCACCGAGAATGGCGACCATGTTCTGCATGCTTGGCTCAATCACCAACGGCACAACCCAGACGAAGGCGACAATGAACACCAGCACACGAATGGTCGGGATCAGGGCCAGTGCGAACAACCGCTGCTTGCCATGCAAATGGCCCGCCAGCCACGGCAGCACGCGCTGGCTGGCGAGCACTATGAAGGTCGCAACAGCGAATACCACGCCGATTTCAATCAATACCGCACTGGTGATCTCTTTAAATAAACCTAGTATCTTTTCCGTATCCACCTTCGGTCCTCATTAAAATCCATCAAGCCAAAAGCCACGCGCGGCCAAAAATTCGCGTACATCAGGGTAAGCGTAAACGTTGATCCGCCAAACCTTATTTTCATCTAGATCAATAATGCCATTTTGCTGCAGTCGTAACAGCTGCACATCCAGCTGATTTGCCGCCATCAGTGGCAGTACCATCTGTAAATATTCGCCTTTAAGACCGTGATGTAAGAGCAGGCTGTACAAAATGAACGCTGTGGAGTCATCCGCTTCGCTGGGCAAGCGCGGCAAGCTGCGCTCCTCATCCTGCTCGACCGCCCACAGCGCCAGCGCAACGCCTAAGTTGCCGCGCGCTTTGGCGGCAAGGTTACGCAGGCGCTTATCACTGGCGATGACCCCGCTGTCCTTCAGCAACTCAGGCGTAGCCGCGGCAAAGCAATAACAGTGGGGTAAGCTCAATAGCCAGGCGCGGTGCAAAAAAGCAAAGGTCCAGCTATCGATCACCACCACGCCGCTCCCCAGTTCGCCGCGCAATAACCGTGGCAACAGGGCTCGCATAAACTGCATATGTTCGGTGGTGCGTAACCAGAAGGATGAAAATTCGTCAATAAGCCAACGTTCGCTTGCCTGTTGTTGCCACCAAGCGTCTGTGTCCGCCTGCCCTAGCTGCTCCAGGCTGGGTGGCTCGAGCTGTTGATAGCCGTTTTGTTTGGCCCACTCACGGAAAATAGCACCGCTACCGCTAAATGGCGCACTAATCACGAACCGCACGGACGGAGGCTCGTCGGCATCCCAACAGGTATCTATGGCCGCGACTGCCGGCGCCAAGTCGAATTCACGATAGTGCGGGAAGTCCTGTTCATCAGGGTTCACATCGTCATCTTCTTCCGCAATAAACAGCTTGCGAAGCTGTGACCAGGCCTGCTGAATCGCGGTGGTCGCGGGCGCCGACGGGCGCTCAAAGGTGTCGAGTGGAATCAGTTGCCAATGATTGCTTTCGGCCATGCAGTTAAGCCATCCTTAAATCGTGTCCTGTACTACACTCTACACCATCTGGCTGAAACGAAAAGAGCAACAAATGAAACCACCCCAGCACGGACTGATGCGCATTGTTCGCGCCACCCGCAACTCACTGCGCGGCTTTCGCTTCGCGCTGCAATCTGAAGCTGCCGTGCGGCAGGATTGCTTACTGGCATTGGTGCTCATCCCGCTGGCCTTGTGGCTGGGTCAGAGCGGGGTTGAGCGAGCGCTCCTGATTCTGCCGGTGCTGATATTACTGATTGTGGAATTCCTGAACTCCGCCATCGAGGCCACCATCGATCGCATTAGTCCCGATCTACATGAACTCAGCGGCAAAGCGAAGGACATCGCTTCCACCGCCGTCATGTTCTCCTTGATCACGATTGCAGTAACCTGGTTACTGGTGCTATTAAACTAATCGCTGTAACTGATTTTCGCCTGGCCAACGGTGTTGGCGTCAGTACCGAACCATAAGCTCTGCCGCGCTTCATCAAATACCATATGGCGGATGGTACCGCCACCGCTTGGCACCGCAACCGGGTCGGTAAAGGTTTCCGAGGCAATATGAAAGCCGACGATGCGGTTAGGCTGTGGCCCGGTTTCCGCGAACCAGACATAACCCTTGTTGTCGGCAGCCATGCCATAAGGCAATGAACCTGCTCCTGCCGGCATAGCCCATTCGTTGACCTGTTCGGTGGCGCGATCGTAGCGACCCAGATAGCCACCGGCATAGTCTACATACCAAATGCCACCATCACTGCCTAAAGCGATCCGGCGCGGTCGGTTGGCATCGGGTCGCGGCAGTTCAATCTCCTGGACCTGACCGTCTTCATAGGTCACTAACTTATGCGAACCAAATAGCGTCAGCCAGGGCTGATCGTTTACGACAATCAGGCCATAGGGCCGCGCCCGCGGGGTTTCAATCGAGTAGAGTTCGATGTTGTTTTCAGCAACATCAAAATAGCCAAACTTATTCGCGCCCTGGGCGGTAAACCAGATATCACCATCACTGGTAAACTGCATCGTGTGCACGTCGCGGCGGCCATCGCCCGGTAAGGGGTATTGGGTAATGGAATAGTCAGCATGGGAAATCTTACCAATATGCGCCGCCTTATTGCCTGCGTACCAGGCCCCGCGCTCATCAACGATAATGTTGTGAGGCCCTGCACCATCGGGCAAATCGATACGTTTAAAATCGCCCGTTTGCGGGTTTAAAATAGCCGCATAATCGGAACGTTGGCCGACAAACCAGACCTTATCGTCTGACTGCACATAGGGGTCACGCGGCCGCGAGTCCGGCCAGGGAACCTGCCACTCATTGATAGTGACAGTGGCGGGTGCCGCACCGGCACTTAGCAACAAACCCAAAGTAAGACCTAACATAAGACCTCCAACCATTAAGTGTTGTCTGATTATAGATCATCACCTAAATAACGCTGGATCGACTGCCGCCACTCAGAACTGCGAATGTAGCGCAGCAAGGTACGGTTGATCACCTCACGTTCGCTCGCCTGCGGCGGCAACACTAATGCATAATCCTGCGGCGCGAACACATCCTTGAGCACCGTCAGCCCGGAAAAGTCTTTGCGTAACTGATATTTAAGCAACGGCGCATCGTACACCACCGCATCTGCTTTACCAGCTTGCACATTCTCTAATGCAGTAGTGAGATCACTGTAATGCTGGTAGCCGATATTTTCACGGTCCAGCCAATACGCACTGTAGGACGCGGGCACACTGGCGACGCGGACATTGGCCAGATCGTCTTTGCCTTGCACCCGGGTAGAGAGCTTATTCACGGTTAGGGCGGAAGTGATTGAAGCGGTAAAGCTTGAAATAATAATGACGCTGGTAAACATCCAGATCAGTGCAACGCCACGACCCATCAACGTGCGGGGGGATTTATCACCGTAGCCGACAGTGGTCATGGTGACCGCAGCCCACCAGAAGCCCGCGCCGAGCCCTTTGACCTTGCTGTCACTGAATTCCTCAGGGTTATGGCGGCGCTCAGCCAGCCACACCAGCACACCGGCGCCCAGTAAAATCAAGGTTAGCGCCGCCATTACCGTTAAAAATTCAAAGCTGAAAAAGCGCTTGGTTACGGTCCACCAACCCGGCTCAGCGGCCGCTGGTACGGCGATTCCCAGCCCGGCATTGTAAAAGGGTAAGGTAAAATCAATGCGTCGCTCGCGCTCGGCAGTTACCGAGATGGCGCCAAGACCTACGGCAAAGTCGCCATTGGCGACACCGTCAATCAACTGCTCAAGGCCGGTTTCCCGGTAACTAAAGTTGTAATTATTGACTTCAGCAATATGCTCCCATAGCTCAATCGTCAGGCCATGGTAGTCACCGTTCGCATCTTTCATGACAAACGGCGGACTCACACGTACCGCAACCGTGATTTCTCCGGTGGTGACACCCGCCTGTTCAGGCGCTGCGATCTGCGCCAGCGTGAAGGGTGAAAACAGCAATAGGGTGAGCACGAGTAACTTGCGCAACTGAATTTTCATTCCAACTCCTTGTTTCTAGGACTATGCTCAAGGCACACTTACCTTAGTATACAGACCTGAAACGAAATTGGATGGCTATAGGCGATTCAGCGCCAGCGCTTAACGCTGCAATAAAGGTTCGTCATCGGCATCCAGATAGGCACTGATGGCATCGATAAAAGCGGCGCCATAACGCTCGAGCTTGGTCTGGCCGACTCCGGAAATCTGCAGCATACTGGCCTCATCAATGGGATAGTGCACCGCCATCTCGACCAGAGTGCTGTCGTTAAACACCACAAAAGGTGGTTTTTCTTCCGCATCAGCAATGCTTTTTCGCAATGCCCGTAAGCGCCGGAATAACAGCTTGTCGTAATCGCCGCGGTCGGTCACTTTGGGCTTACTTACTGCCAGGTTGACCCGCGGTTCAGCCAGCGACAAGGCCACTTCACCGCGTAACACCGGACGCGCCGCTTCGGTCAACTGCAAGGTGCCATAATGCTGAATGTTCTGCACCACCAGGCCTCGATGTATGAGCTGGCGGATCACGCCCAGCCAGTGCGTTTGGCTTTTATCAGCGCCAAGGCCAAAGGTTGAAAGCTGCTCGTGACCGAGCGCAGTTAAACGCTGCGACTGGCTGCCGCGTAGCACATCGATGACATGGTTGGCGCCAAAACGT
This sequence comes from Pseudidiomarina terrestris, assembly GCF_030466375.1. Lineage (NCBI taxonomy): Bacteria > Pseudomonadati > Pseudomonadota > Gammaproteobacteria > Alteromonadales > Idiomarinaceae > Pseudidiomarina > Pseudidiomarina terrestris. Next base: position 15,753 of record NZ_JAGGJE010000006.1, on the reverse strand, counting down.
TGGCCCACCCGATAAATACAGCTTAAGACCTTTTGCGCATCCACCGTACCATCGTACTGACGCGGCGGATCAAGACAGATATCACAGTTGCCACAGGCTTTATCCCGGAACTCGTTGAAGTAGTTCAAAAGCACCAGGCGGCGGCAGGTTTGCGCCTCACCTAAGGCCTGCATGGAGTTGAATTTTTGCAGCTCGACCTGGCGCCGTTGCTCATCCGGATGATCATTGATGGTGCTGCGGATCCAGCCGGCATCGCTTGGGTCATAAAGCAACACCGCTTCCGCCGGCAGCCCGTCGCGGCCTGCCCGGCCGGTTTCCTGATAATAAGCTTCGATACTGCGGGGAATGTCAAAATGCACCACGAAGCGCACATTGGGCTTATTAATGCCCATGCCAAAAGCAACGGTCGCCACTACGACGTCAATATCATCGCGGACAAAACCGCGCAGCACGTGATTGCGTTCGTCATGGTCCATGCCCGCATGATAGCCGGCCGCACGGATACCATCCTGCCGCAGCCGTTCCGACAGTTCATCGACACGTTTACGGCTGCCGCAGTAAACGATGCCTGACGCGCCTTTTTGCTTGACGACATAATCGCGCAATTGCTTCTGTGGCTTGAATTTTTCTTCAACGATGTAGCGGATATTAGGTCGATCAAAAGAGCTCTTGTAGATGACCGGCTGATGCAGGTGCAGGCGTTGCACGATATCCGCTTCCGTTGCAGCATCGGCGGTGGCGGTCAACGCCATAAAGGGCAGTTGGGGCAGAGCTTCACGCAATTGCCCTAATTGGCCGTACTCAGGCCGGAAATCATGGCCCCATTGTGAGATACAGTGCGCTTCATCGATGGCGATTAAGGTCACCTGCCATTGCTGCAGCTGACGAATAAAATAGCCCTGCATGGCGCGTTCAGGGCTGACGTACAGCAGCCGCAGCTCACCGCTGGCCGCTTGTTGCAACAGCTGTTGCTGCTCGCTCTGCTCCAGCCCGTTATGCAAGGCGCCGGCAGCTACGCCCATCGCCTGCAGGCTTTCCACCTGATCCTGCATAAGGGAAATCAATGGCGAAATGACCAGCGTCACTCCTGCGCCCATGATCGCAGGTAACTGATAACAGAGCGACTTGCCGCCGCCTGTGGGCATCAGCACCAGTGCGTCACGGCCTTGCTGAACAGCCTCGATCACTTGCTCCTGGCCCTGCCGGAATTCGGCGTAACCAAAAACTTCGGCAAGGACTTTTGACAGCGGTTGCGCAGTCATTTCAACAGCTCCGATTGACGCTCATAGGCAATAGGCTCTATTGTATGCATCCCAAGCACGCATCACCACCGCCAAACGATCATTTCGGACGAAACCTGGTGGTAACTGCATAGTTTTCGTACAACTTCAGCACCCGAGCCAGAAGTTCAACCAGAGCACCGGAACTTAACCTCATGACCGATGATGCAACCCGCAGTCGCCACGGCGTTCTTTTTGCTATTGCCGCTTACACTATGTGGGGCATCGCGCCCATTTACTTCAAGTTTCTACAACAGGTGCCTGCACTTGAAATTCTGGGTCATCGTATTGTTTGGTCATTTGTACTGGTATTGGTGCTGATTATTGGCCTGCGCCGCCTGCACCGCATCAAACCGGTGGTAAAAAATCGCTCGCACATGCTGCGGCTGACTCTGGCAACCTTCCTGCTCGGCGGAAACTGGTTTCTGTTTATCTGGGCGATTAATAACAATCATATTCTGGATGCCAGCCTGGGCTATTACATCAACCCTTTGTTGAATGTTGCCATTGGCATGGTGTTTTTTGCCGAGCGGATGCGACGGTTTCAGCTCATCGCCATTGCGCTGGCGGTCACCGGCGTCTTAATTCAGGTGATTTCCTTTGGCTCGGTACCCTGGGTGGCGTTGGCGCTGGCCTTCAGCTTTGCGACTTATGGCGCAATTCGCAAGCGGTTACCGGTGGATTCGATGACGGGTCTGTGGCTGGAAACCACCATTCTGTTACCTTTGATGCTGATCTATCTGTTCTTCTTTGCCGACTCAGCGGCAAGTGACATGACCCAGAATACCTGGCAGCTTAATCTGTTGCTGATGGCTGCCGGCATAGTGACGACTGCACCGCTGCTTTGTTTCACCGCGGCAGCACAGCGCATTCGCTATGCCACTTTAGGTTTCTTTCAGTACATTGGGCCCAGCCTGATGTTTATTCTTGCAGTCTGGATTTACGGCGAGCCACTGGCGGCCGATAAGCTGGTCACGTTTGCGATTATCTGGGCTGCATTAGCCCTTTACAGCATTGATACCTTGTTGCATCAGCAGCGTTCGAGACGCGCGTAAGCAACCACCAGCCATTTGCTGCCAAGGTCATCAAAGTTCACTTGGATGCGGCTCTGCGGACCAGAGCCCTCATAGTTGAGGACGGTACCCTCGCCAAATTTCACATGACGAACCCGCTGTCCCAGCTGAAAACCGCTCTCCTCAAAAGCTTCATGACTGGCGCCAGTATGGAAACGCCCGTAACTCGGTGTTTCCGTGGAAAAGCTACGACGACTTTGCATGCGCACATGGTGCACATTTTCAGAGGGGATCTCAGCGATGAAGCGACTCGGCGTATGCAGCTTCTCCTGGCCATACACCCGGCGCTGCTCGGCATAGCTGATCACCAGCTTCTGCATCGCCCGCGTCATGCCGACGTAGCACAGCCGCCGCTCTTCTGCGAGCCGGCCAGCCTCATCCAGTGATTGCTGGGAAGGGAACAATCCTTCTTCCACGCCGCACATGAAAACCAGTGGAAACTCCAGACCTTTTGCGCTGTGCAAGGTCATCAGCTGGACCGCATCCTGATGTTCATCGGCTTGCTCATCACCCGACTCCAGTGCGGCATGAGCAAGAAATCCATTCAACGGCGACAGCTCTTCTTCCTCAACCCGTTCGAGCTGATCAAAGTTATCGCAGGCGTTTACCAGCTCTTTTAAGTTTTCCACGCGGGTTTCGGCTTTCTCACCTTTTTCCGCCTGATACATGGCCATCAAGCCGCTGCTTTTGATGACGGTGTCGACTTGCCGGCCAAGGCTGTATTCACCGGTTTCGTCTTCCAGCTGTTCAATCAGATCGATAAACGCCAGCACCGCATTGGCGGCCCGCCCGGTAAGTACTTTTTCCGTGGCCAATTGCCTGGCGGCCTGCCACAAAGAGGTGCCGCGCTGGCGCGCGCCTTCGCGCACGATATCCAGGGTCCGCGCACCGATACCCCGGGTCGGCGTATTGATCACACGCTCCAATGCCGCGTCATCGTCACGGTTAGCAAGCAAGCGCAGATAAGCCAGCGCGTCTTTGACTTCTTGTCGATCAAAGAAGCGTAAGCCACCGTAGATGCGGTAGGGGATGCGGCTATGTAGCAAGGCTTCTTCGAGTACCCGCGACTGCGCATTACTGCGGTACAGCAGTGCCACATCCTGTAAGGCATTGCCTTGCTCATGCCAGGCTTCTATCTGACTGGAAATATAGCGCGCCTCGTCCAGCTCGTTGTAGGCGGCGTACAAGTCGATAGGCTCGCCCATGCCGCCCTCGGTCCAGAGCTCTTTGCCCAGCCGGTCGCTGTTGTTAGCGATAACACTGTTGGCAGCGCTTAAAATGGTATTTGTGGAACGATAGTTCTGTTCTAAACGGATGGTCTCAACCGCAGGAAAATCCAAAGTAAACTGGTGAATGTTTTCAATTTTCGCACCGCGCCAGCCATAAATAGACTGATCATCATCGCCGACGATGGTCACGAAGTTCTCGTGCTCTTTATCGCTACCGGCACCGGAGAGCAGCTTGACCCAAGCATACTGAATTGCGTTGGTATCCTGAAACTCATCAACCAGAATATGGCGAAACCGGCGCTGATAATGCTCCCGGACAATGCGGTTATCGCGCAATAATTCATGCGCCCGTAGCAGTAACTCAGCGAAATCAACTAAACCGGCGCGATCACAGGCGACCTGATAGGCGTCGTAGATCTCTTTGTAGGTGCGCTCGTTAAAATCCAGCCCATCCAGATGATGCGGCCGTAAACCTTCGTCTTTTTTGGCGTTAATAAACCACTGCGCCTGTTTTGGCGACCAGCGCTTCTCGTCCAGATTCAAGCTGCGCATGATGCGCTTGAGCATGCGCTGCTGATCATCACTATCGAGGATCTGAAAATTCTGGGGTAAGTCCACATCCATGTAATGCGCGCGCAACAAACGATGCGCCAGCCCATGGAAGGTGCCAATCCACATTGCACGAGTTGAACTGCCCATAAGTTCTTCGACGCGCCCGCGCATTTCCGCGGCTGCTTTGTTGGTAAAGGTCACCGCCATAATACTGTAGGGCGATAACCGAAGTTCCTGCATGAGCCAGGCAATCCGATGCACCAGCACTCGGGTTTTACCACTACCGGCGCCGGCCAGCACCAGCATGTGTCGTTCTGGTGCACCTACAGCGGCGCGCTGCTTGTCGTTAAGTTGCTCGAGCAAGGGATGCGAGGTCATAGCAAAATCCATTCGTTGAAAGCTGTGGTCAGTTTAAAGGCGCACTACTGTATATGCAACCAGTTACTGCGCCGTAGGCGGGGTCTGAGTTTATTTCAGCAGTAGCTGCTGCAACTGGCGCAGCTCGTCGAAGGCGAACACTGGCAGAACATGCAGCTGATCAGCAACATAGATACCGCTGCGGTACCAGGCGGTCTGCCAGCCCATGCGCTGTGCGCCGAGGATGTCGGCATAAGGACTGTCGCCCACATGCAACCAGCCCTGGGGTGCAATCTGCGGGAACAGTGGCCCGATTTTGGCAAACATATCGCTATGCGGTTTGCCCCGCAGGCCGCTGCCCGGCTGCACCACCGCGCTGAAGTAATCACGCAGACCAATCGCCGCAGTATCCACGTTGCCATTGCTGAGCGCCACTAACGGATAGCGCTCGGCGAGAGCTTGCAACAACTGATGCGTATCTGGCGCAATTTGCACCTGATTGCGAAAGTGCAAAAAGGTCGCGAAAATATCGTCGGCACCTTGCCGGGCGGCAGCCTCTGCCACACCGAGTTCCTGCAGGCCGCGGCTGAGCGTAGCCAGACGCAAGGCGGTCATATCGCTCGCCAGATCAGGTTCATTTTGCATTAACTGCCAACGCCGCTGCGCCCATTGCTGCACGCTCCAGCGAGCTGCTTCCGGATACCGCTGACACAGCGCACGATAACTTTCCGCCTCGGCCTTTTGCATGACCGGCACGTTATCGTACAAGGTGTCATCGAGGTCAAAGCTGAGGGCCTGAACAGGTTGCAAGCGACGAAAAAACTGCATAGCGTCCTTTTTACTTGAGGTTGTTATTTCTTACGTGCGCGCGGGTGCGCGGCATCGTAGACTTTTGACAGGTGCTGGAAATCCAGGTGGGTATAAACCTGGGTGGTACTTAAATTGGCATGTCCCAGCAGCTCCTGTACCGCACGTAAATCACCACTGGATTCTAACATATGTGAGGCAAAGGAATGGCGCAGTTTATGTGGGTGCAGACTGCCATTCAGACCTTGCTGACGCCCCCAGTGGTTGAGCCGCTGCTGCACCGTTCGCGGACTGATCCGCCGCTGCCGCTGACTGATAAACAACGCGACTTCGGTCAAATGACCGTGTAACCATTTATTCCGCACCGGTAACCATTTACGTAAGGCTTCTGCAGCACACCGGCCGTAAGGTACGATGCGAGTTTTGCCACCTTTACCCAGCACGCGTAACTCCTGGTGACGTGGATTAATGGCGTCAATATCAAGGGCCACCAGTTCAGCCAAGCGCAGGCCGCTGCCATAAAGTAACTCCATGATAGCGGCGTCGCGGATGGCCAGCTCATCATCTTCGGGGAGCTTTAATAATTGACTGATGCTGTCGACATCGAGATTCTTAGGCAAGCGCTTGGCGCTTTTCGGGGCCTTGGTCTGCCGGGCCGGATTATCGTCGCGCCAGCCCTGCCGTATACAGTAATCGAAACAACTCCGCCACGCTGCCAGTCGCAAGGCTAACGAGGCATCACCAAGGCCCTGGCGCCGCCATTGCATAAACAGGCGTTCAAACTGACTGACGCCAATGCCTTTGACCTCATCGATGCCCTCGCTGTCAAAGAAGTCGATATCATGCCGTAATACGCGGCCGTAATTCGATAAGGTATGCTCGGCAAGCCCGCGCTCGCCAGCCAGGTGGTTCAGGAATTTCTGTCTGACCTCAGCGAGCTTCATGGTGTTTTAAAAGGGGTGGCAGGATCTGGCTTAACAACACCTGCAGTTGCTTGACCAGCAGCGTATCCATCGCTGGCTCAAAATGCCCGGCATCATGGTTGCCAATGGCCAGCATTCCTAACTCACCTTTATCACCGAGTAACAGCAGCACCACCGAGGCGATAGATTCATCCGGGAACAGCAATTTTTGTTCATCGGTGGTCAAGCGGCCCAGGTAAATACTGTCGTCGCGAAAGCGTTTGCTCAACAACTGTTTATGGGTGTCTGCGGCGAACGTGAACTGAGTTTCAAGCTCCAGCGGGCTATCAAAAAACTTCAGAGTTAACGCCGGCATCTGCAACTGTTCTGAGAACGTCTGCTGCAGACTGTCCATGACTTCCTCAATGCTCTGACTTTGCAGTAGCTTCAGGTAAAGCTCGCTAAAGTAACGAAACAGCTCCTCATTACGGCGCGCCGTCACCATCAGTTCGGTAATTTCTTCTTCCAGGTGCTGCACTCGCTGACGAAGTACCTGCTGCTGGCGTTCGACCAGCGATACTGCGCCCTTGGTCTGATGACGCACACTGAGTTGCTGCAACAGCTCGGGGTGCCGATCGAAAAAGTCCGGGTTTTCTTCAAGATAAGCGGCAATCAAAGTGTCATCGACGCGTGTTTGTTGAGCTTGTTTTTTTGCTTCGGTGCTCATAGTTTCATGTGTCCGTCATAAACATGTTGTGCGGGCCCGGTCATGCGCACGGTTTGCCCCGGTTGCCAGCGAATCGTTAATTGTCCGCCTGGCAAGTCAACCAATACGGTGTCATCTAGTTTACCTAACCGCATACCGATGACAGCGGCGGCGCATGCGCCACTGCCACAAGCCTGGGTTTCACCAGCGCCGCGCTCGAAGACGCGCAGCTTGATGTGATTGCGATCAATGATTTGCATAAAGCCTGCATTCACGCCTTCTGGAAACCGCTCATGCGTGGCCAAAGCCTGTCCAAGTGTGGCGAGCGGAGCCTGCTCAATCGCGTCTACTTCGGTGACACAGTGCGGATTACCCAACCCCATGACGCCACAGAGTACGGTCTGTTCCTGTACTCTAAGAACATAGGTCAATTCTTCTTTATTTGCTTTAAAAGGCACCGCGCCAGGCGCAAATCGTGGCTCGCCCATCTCTACTGTGATACGCCCATCACGCTCATGATGCAAGACCATATTGCCAGCTTTTGTACTCACCCGCAGGTGATTTTTGTTACTCAGCCCACGTTGTTTTACAAATAGGGCAAAACAGCGCGCGCCATTACCACACTGAGCGACCTCGCTACCATCTGCATTAAAAATACGGTAATGAAAATCGAGATCCGGGTCATACGGTGGCTCGACCAGCAACAGCTGATCGAAGCCAATCCCCCGATGCCGATCCGCCCACTGACGGATTTGCTCCGGGTTAACAAAAATGGTCTGGGTCACGTTATCAATCACCATGAAATCGTTACCCAGGCCGTGCATCTTGCTGAAGTTCACGCGTCATCTCCGAGCAAGTGTTCACCCTGCCACAAACTGGCAAGCGGTTCGCGCTCACGAATTAAAGTGGCACTATCACCATGTACCATCACTTCTGCGGCCCGCGGACGGGTATTGTAATTTGACGCCATAGTGAAACCGTAGGCCCCTGCGTTCATTACCGCCAATAAATCACCTTCCTGTGCTGCCAGGTGACGCGCATGGCCAAAAAAGTCGCCAGTCTCACAAACCGGACCCACAACGTCCACTAACTGCTCATCCAGCCCTTCGTGGCGGTTCACCGGCACGATGGCATGATAGGCATTGTAAAGTGATGGTCGCAGCAGGTCATTCATACCAGCATCGACCAGCAGGAAGTTCTTTTCACTGCCTGGTTTGTAGTACTCCACTTTGGTGACCATGATGCCGGCGTTGCCGACAATGGCACGACCTGGCTCCAGCATTAAGGTCAGATCTCCGATCGCTTCAGCTTTCCTCTGCAGGGTTTGTAAGTAACCACTCACTTCCAGCTTTTCTTCATGCTGGTAAGGAATGCCGAAGCCGCCCCCCATATCCAGATGGGTAATATGAATGCCTTCCGCGCGAAGCGTTTCAATTAAACTGAACATCCGCTCAGAGGCATCAAGAAATGGCTGTGGACTGAGGATTTGCGAGCCAATATGGCAATCGATACCGCGCATATCCAGATTCGACAACGTTGCGCCACGCCGGAAGACTGCCAGCGCCTCGCTCATTGCAATACCAAATTTATTCGCCTTCAGCCCCGTAGCAATATAAGGGTGGGTCTGGGCATCAACATCCGGGTTCACCCGCAGGGAAATCGGTGCGATAACACCTTTGTCACTGGCAATTTGCTGGATCCGTTCAAGCTCGGCAGCGGATTCCACATTAAAGCAGCCGATATTCTGATCCAACGCATAGGCAATTTCGTCATGGCTTTTACCAACACCAGAGAACACCACGTCCTGTGCTTTACCGCCTGCTGCCAGCACCCGTGCAAGCTCACCGCCAGAGACGATATCAAAGCCAGCACCCAGCCGCGCTAACAGGTTAAGAACCGCCAGATTGGAGTTGGCTTTTACCGCGTAGCAAAGTTTATGCGGTGCCGGCCAGTGCCGGGCAAACTGCTGCCAGTTGGCAGTGATCGCCGCCTTAGAGTAGACGAACAATGGCGTCCCGTGCTTTGCTGCGAGGTCTGCGACCGAGCAATCTTCAGCAAAAAATTCGTTTCCTTGGTATGTAAAGCTCATAATACTTTTTTAGTTTCCTGTACTGGCGCAGAGGCTACGCTTGTCGATGGCTGATTCTTTTCCGCAGGCGGTGGCATCTCCAGTGGTCCCTTCTGGCCACAGGCGACCAAGCCCAAGGTTGCTGCTACAATGATTGGACGCATTACTTTCAGCTTAAACATCGGTAAACTGTACCCTTGTGAATTGCAAATTAACCGTGCGCTTATCATCGCATTGCAGCGCGCAAATGTCATTATCAGGAGTCGACATGCAAGACCACGATTATCATGAGCTAGCCGAAGCAACCATTTTGGCAATAGAAGAAGCTTTCGAAAAGACCGGAATCGATATTGATTGCGAGTCAGGCGGCGACATTCTTGAGTTGACCTTCCCCAACGACACCAAGATGGTGATTAACAAACAGCCACCATTACAGCAGTTATGGGTGGCGACCAAGTTTAATGGTCACCATTTTGAATACCGGGATGGTGAATGGATTGATAACCGCACCGGTGCCGAGCTGTGGAGCTTATTATCAGAAGCTGGCAGCAAACAGGCTGGACAACCGATCACGCTGAAAGCGGAGTAAGCATGACGACCACATTACGCATCGCGACACGAAAAAGTCTCCTGGCGCTTTGGCAAGCCGAGCATATTAAGGCTCGTCTTGAGGCCTTACATGAGCATGTGACTGTCGAACTGGTGCCCATGAGCACCAAGGGCGACATCATTCTGGACACGCCGCTGGCGAAAATTGGCGGTAAAGGCCTGTTTGTAAAAGAGCTCGAAGTCGCGATGTTGGAAGAACGTGCCGATTTGGCTGTGCATTCAATGAAAGATCTACCGGTGGAGTTTCCCCCCGGACTCGAGTTATTTGGCATCTGCGAGCGCGAAGACCCGCGCGATGCCTTTGTTTCCAACCAGTATCATAATTTGGATGAATTACCGGAAGGCGCCATCGTCGGTACCTGTAGCTTACGTCGCAAATGCCAGATCCTGGCGCGCTACCCGCACGTGCAAATCCGTGATCTACGCGGCAACGTGCAAACGCGTCTGGGCAAACTCGATGATGGCCAGTTTGACGCTATTATTCTGGCGGCGTCCGGCTTAATTCGCCTCGACCTTGGCGAGCGGATTCGCCAGCGGCTGCCAGCGGATATCTGTTTACCGGCAAATGGCCAGGGTGTGCTGGGGATTGAATGCCGCACCGACGACACCGCCACTAAGGCCTTGTTGGCACCACTGACGTGCCCTGACACCAGTAGCTGTGTATTGGCCGAACGCGCCATGAACCGCCGCTTACAAGGGGGCTGTCAAGTGCCTATCGGCGCCTATGCGGAGCTGCATGGTGACCAACTTCATCTGCGTGGCTTAGTCGGTCGCCCCGACGGTAGTGAGATTATAGAAGGTGATATCAAAGGCCACCGCGACCATGCTGAAGCACTTGGCACCGAGCTCGCTGAGTACCTGTTGGCCCGGGGCGCTGGTACCATACTGAACGATGTGTATGCGGAGAACGAATTACACTCATGAACAACATCCTGATCCTCCGACCCCAGGCGCAAGCGGCCGAGTTACAGCAGCTGCTTGCTCAGCGTGCTGAGCAGTTGCAGGTGCCTGTTACCTCGCAAAGTGCCAGCATGTTGAGGATCAGTGAGTACGACGACCCCAATTACAGCTTAGCGAACATACTGGCCGAACAGTGGCATGGTGCCATGATGGTCAGTGTGAATGCGGCCCATTATTTTGCCAAACAAGCGCGAGCATGGGCGCCGCAAGCCGCTATGCCGCGCTGTCGCTGGTTTGCGGTAGGCCCGGTCAGTGCCAAAGCTATCTCGGACGTGGTGCAGCGGCCGGTCTGTTGCCCCTGGCGCCAACACAACAGTGATGCGTTACTGGCGTTACCCGAATTGCAGCAGGTCGAAGGACAGCGCTGGTTGATCATTCGCGGCCACGGTGGCCGCGAACTGTTCGCTGATACCTTGCGCGCGCGCGGCGCAGAGGTGACCTATCTGGAAGTTTACCAGCGCCAGTCACAGCCGCCGACCGCTTCGCAGCTTAGTGAATGGCAGCAGGGGATTGATACAATTATGGTCACCAGCGCCGAGCAGCTGGGCGCATTTCTCGCCGCGGTCCCCAATGATTCTAAGGACTGGCTAGCGGAGTGTATCTGGGTGGTAGCAAGCGCTCGCTTACAGCAATTACTGCCCAGTGGGCTAAGTCGGCGTGTGGTAGTTGCCGATAGTGCCGCAAGTTTTGCTATGGTAGATGCATGGCAGCAGGCGATTCAACTAACGAAGGAAGTTTAAACCATGTCGAATGACTTGAAACAGGAACCCGAAAACGAGCAACCGAACGATGCTTCAGAGCAAACTGACGCAGACGAAGCGATCGCTGAAAAGTCTCGTACGAAAGGGACTTTCGCATGGGTGCTGGTGCTGATTCTGTTGCTACTTATCGCGGCTGCAGGTTGGGTTGGCTACCGCTATGTTTATCAGGAGTTGCTGAGCACCAATCAACAGTTGGAACACCAAGCCGGTCAGCAGCAAAAGCAACTCGAACAAGTGCAAAACGAGTTACAGCAGCTTAGTCAGCAGCAGCAAAAACTTCCGCAACAAGTCAGCCAGCAACTGGATCAGGTCGCAGATAATTTGCGCCGGAATGTCAGCGATCAAGCCCAGGAGCTTGGCGACTTGCAGCGCAGTGTGCGATCCGTGCAGGCAGAGTTCGCTGCGTTAGACGTGTCGCAGGCGACCGCATGGCGGGTTTTAGAAGCGCGTCATCTGGTCGAGCAAGCGAGTAATAAGCTTTATATCGACCAACAACCTAAATTGGCGCTGCAACTGCTGGAGTTAGCTGATTCCCATCTGGCGGCGCTGAACAATCCAGCCTATCAAGCCGCACGGCAGGCAATTAATGACGACAAAGTAGTGCTGCGTTCACTCACTACTGATGCCCATGTTCAGGTGGCTATGGAATTGAGTAGTTTGCGCACTCAGCTGGCTGAGCAGCAGTGGCAGCTGAGCGCACCTACGCGCACGCTGACCGGTAATGCGGTCAGCGCCGACGCACCCTGGTACGAGCGTTTACAGGCAAGTGCTAAAACCTTGTTTGACCAGCTGATCCGGGTGCAACACCGGGAAAAGCCGATTGAGCCACAGCTGTCCATGGCCTTCGTTGAGCTCAGTAAGCAACGTGTGTTACTGCAACTGCAGCTCGCCCAACAGGCGGCTCTAAGTCAGTCGGGCGCGCTCTATCAGGCCAGTGTCAGCGAGGCACAGCGCCTTATCAGCGAGGTTCAGACACAAAGCGACCTTGACCTTACCGCGCTGAAGTCCGAACTTGATGAGCTGGCCACGCAAAGCTTAGAACCCGACTTACCTGCACAATTGCGCAGCCTGCCAGTGTTAAATCGCCTGGCACGTGCACTCACCGCGGGAGTTTCTCAATGAAATATGCCTGGATTATTGTACTACTGTTGATCGCAGGTCTCTTTATCGGCCCTTTGTGGGACGGCAATACAGGTTACATGCTGATTGCACTGGGTAACTACACCGTAGAAACCAGTCTGGTGGCCGCGGTGATTATGCTGGCGGTTGCCATCATCCTGTTACGCGTGCTTGTCGGTTTTATCATGCGCCTGGTCCGTGGCACCAGTTGGGGCCTTAAGTGGTTCGGTGAGCGTCGTACCAGCAAAGCTAAGACGGCCTTAACTGAAGGTGCTGAGGCTCTCGTTAATGGCGATCTACATACTGCATCCAGTGCTTTTAATCGCAGCTGGCAATTACGCCACGACGGCACAGTCGCACTGTTTGCGAGCTACGCAGCAGCGCGTAACGAGGACTTTGCGCAGGCACGGGAGTGGTTGCAGCATGCGCCCCGACCAGGCGAGCTGGCTCTCGCTGAGACACTCTTCACGTTGCAGCAGGATCCGCAACAGGCTGCTAACCGCATGAGTGAAATCCAGCAGTTGCGTCGCGATTACCCGCGTCACCCGCAATTACTTCGTCTCGCATTAAATGCATATCAGAACCTGCACCGCTGGGATGATGTCATCGCCTGTCTGAATGACGCTGACCGCTTGCAGTTGCTCAGCGAAACCGAGCGTAGCGAGCTGCTGGAAAAAGCCTACCGCGAGCGCTTCCTCGCCGCGGGTCGCGAGGGTCAGGCAAGCCTGGCAACGCACTGGCGCAATCTGACCCGTGATAATCGACGCACCGCACCTATCCGCCGGGCCTACCTTGCGGTACTTAAGATTTACCAACAGTTAGATGCAGCAGACAAAGTTGCCGCACGCGGATTAAAACGCGGCGACCTCAAACTTGCTCATTTGTTAGAGAAGCAATTACTGGTGCCAGGTCCCGAGTTACGTGATTACCTGCAAAGCCAGTTAAAGAAACAGCCGGAAGATGGCCTGTTGTTACAGGCGATGGGGCAAATTGCATTACTGACCAAAGAGTGGTCCCTGGCCGAGCGTGCGTTACGCCGTTCCGCCGAGTTGGTACCGTCTCGTCGCGTCTGGCTTGATTTAGCCCATGTTTACGCGGCGCAAGGTAACTCGCAGGCGGCGCTTGAAGCCTACGAAAAAGCGCTGCGGGATTAACCGCAGCGCCGTTTCGCCAATACCGTTACTGACGTATCCCTTCGATGGACAAGTACATATCCAGGGTCTCGGCAGCAGGGCCAAGATCATAGTCGAAGCCAAAGTTCGCAGGCGTCAGCGTGACTTTACCTTCGAAACCACGACGGAAACCGCCCCATGGATCCGGGCCCGCGCCAATTTCGTTCACTGCAATTTCAATCGGCTGAGTCACGCCACGCAAGGTTAAGTCACCCGCCAGTGTCCCTGTGCCGTCGCCATTTGGCGTATAACTGGTCGACACAAAGCGTGCCTGCGGATACTCGTCCACTGCCAGGAAGTAGTCGCTGCGTAAGTGTTTATCGCGCTCTGCATGGTTGCTATCGATGCTACTGGTGTCGATAGTCACTTGCACAGAAGCTGCGCCTGGGTTGCTTTCATCGTAGCTAAAGCTGCCATCAAAATCAGTGAACTCTCCCAACAGGTAGCTGTAACCTAAATGGCTGATCTTAAACTGTATAAAAGCGTGCTGACCTTCAATATCAATGGCGTAGTCCGCTGCCTGGGCCTGGCCTAAGGCACCGCTTAATGCTGCGCTAACGGCCGCTGCGAGTAGTAATTTTTTCATGTTTACCTCCTTAAGGTTTTACTTTTGCGGTTTAAGCATGCGCTTTAAGGTCGCATCCTTATTCCAGAAATGATGTCGTATCGCTGCCAGCGCATGTACGCCGGCCAAAATGACTAAACTTAATGCTGCATACCAATGGATGTCGCCAGCGATTTCCTCTTGTTCAGGGAAGGTCGTGATCACCGCAGGTACGTCGAACCAATCAAACACCGATATCGCGCTGCCATCCGCAGTCGAAATCAGATAACCACTCACCATAGTCACCAGCAACAACGCATACAGCAGGGCGTGCCCGACCCGAGCCCCAAACTTCTCGAAGCGGCTACCTATCAGTTCAGGCCGGACGGTCATCCAGCGCCAACCCATGCGAAGCAGTGTCAGGGCCAACAAGCTCAAGCCAATCGACTTGTGCCACCATGGCCCTAAGCGGTACCAGGGATCGTAATAGCTCAGGGTTAGCATCCAATAACCTAAAGCAAACAAGCCAATAACCGCGATGGCTGAAAGCCAATGGATGGCGATAGCTAACCAGCCATAACTTGACGAAGTATTTCTCAACATAAGCCTTTCCTGAGTTAACAGGCGGTCAGTTTAATTCAATTTAATAAAATGAATAGTGCTAAAAATCGCAGCGAACGTTCGATTTGATAGAATGGTTACATTCATGCAAGATGAGCTACTATGTTCGCAATCAATGAGAATAAGGCGATAACAATGAAACGAAGCGTGCTAGTACTCACCATGGCCTCATTTTTAGGTGGCTGCGTGATCTATGTTGATAGCGCCAGGGGTGATGTGGGCTGGGGCGAACGTGACTTAAGCCATGAAACGCGAACCCTCACCTTAAGTGGCGCGGATCTTACCGAACTTAGTGTTGATACGGGAGCAGGAAGTTTGGAGATCATCGGTGAAGCAGGGCGTACCGAGATCGCGGTCACGGCGGAAGTCTATTACCACGAGGCCGAAAGCATTCGTCTCACGTTGCATAGAAATGGTGAGCAAGGTGTCTTCGTGGCCGATTTTGACTCATCCTCCTATGGCAATAATAATGCCCGTATTGATGCCACAGTTCGTGTTCCTGAATCCTTTCATCTAAACGTTGATGATGGTTCGGGCAGCATCGATATTCAGGGAGTTAGAGCGGATATGCGGATCGAAGATGGATCCGGAAGCATGACCATCGTCGGTGGTCGCAACGTGCGGATTGACGACGGCTCAGGTGGTATTACCGTGCGCGATCTAAGCGGTAATCTCGACATCGAAGACGGTTCTGGCAGTATGGAAATTGACCGGATCGCCGGCGCAGTCACTATTGACGACGGCTCCGGCGATATAAAAGTAGGCACGGTCGGGAGTTTAAGAATTATTGAAAGCGGCTCCGGCCGGGTGAATATTCAGTAAGACCAAGTCCGAACCGGCGGGCATAAAAAAAGCCCCCAGCGTTAGCTGAGGGCTTTTCGATAATTAAAGCCTGGCGGTGTCCTACTCTCACATGGGGAAGCCCCACACTACCATCGGCGCTGAAGCGTTTCACTACTGAGTTCGGAATGGATCAGGTGGTTCCACTTCGCT
>NZ_JAGGJE010000005.1:0-228969 GCF_030466375.1 Pseudidiomarina terrestris | reverse complement strand
GATGCTAAATTAAAAATCGAAGCTTGGCGGGATGACTATAACAAGAGTCGACCTCATCGGGCTTTAAATAACCTGCCACCCTTGCAGTTCGTGGCATCCATTGAAAATTGAACAGCTCAATTCATTCAGGGAGTGGTTCTAATAATGGGGGCCTGTCATAAAACTGAAATTTCATCGATAAGATGGTGTTAGTTCAGGGGAAAGGTCACTAGAAAAGCAATAAAAAAAGTTGTCCACTTTTTTCAAAATAAAAATAATTTTTCATTTTTAATGAATTTTTACCCTCTTCTGATTATTGATGCTTTTAATCTTTTGCCGACTATAATGCGTACATGAATACATAACTTTTACGTAAGGAACTTGGCTATGAGTCAGTCAACTCAAAAAGCTACGCTTTACAGAATGTCAACGCCTGATCACCAGTGCCCTTTTGGGCTAAAAACCCGGCACTTACTTAAAGCCAATGGCTTCGAAGTAGACGACAATCTGTTAGAGAGTCGTCAAAAAACCGACAAATTCAAGGAAAAGCACGACGTCGATACCACTCCACAAGTGTTTATTGGTGATAAACGTATCGGTGGGTACGAGGAGGTTCGAGCCTTTCTTGGAAAGCCTCTTCCTGACCCTGACGCAACCAGTTACCGACCCGTTATTGCATTATTTACTATGACGGCACTCCTCTCTGTAGCCACGTCGTGGTTGTCTTTTGGTCGCGTATTTACCGTACAAACCATCGAGTGGTTCATCAGTTTCTCTATGGTGGTTCTGGCCTTGCTCAAACTCCAGGACGTAGAGAAGTTCTCTACCATGTTTCTCAATTACGATCTTCTCGCCAAAAAATGGGTGCCTTATGGCCGTATTTATCCCTATGCCGAAGGCTTGGCGGGTCTGTTAATGGCAGCCGAATTCGCCCATGTCATATCCATACCCGTCGCATTATTCATCGGCATCGTAGGCTCTATATCGGTGTTTAAAGCCGTTTATGTCGACAAACGCGAGCTAAAATGTGCCTGTGTCGGTGGCTCCAGTAATGTGCCGTTAGGCTTCATTTCGCTCACTGAAAACCTCATGATGGTCGCTATGGCTGTCTGGATGTTTTTTACAATGAACTAGAAAAAGAGCGCTATGCGCTCTTTTTCTTAACGCTTTTTACGTAAAAACAAAATCTCACCAGCGGCAATCAATGCCATACCGATAAGAGACGCCCAAATCACCAGCGGATCGCTCGTCCATTTCACCCATATAAAAGCGACTAAAACGATGACGTCTAGCGTGATTGCGCTGACAAGTATGTAAATATTGGCATTCACCTTTTGCCTTAGATGCCGTAATACGCCCCAGTGGATCGCAATGTCCATCACGATATAAAAAATAGCGCCCAGTGACGCAATTCGACTCAAATCGAAGAATGCCGCTAAGATCATAGCCATAACAATGGTGTAAACCAGCGTATGCTTCTGAATGGAACCTGGCATGCCAAAATGACTGTGTGGAACAAGCTTCATATTGGTCAACATGGCTAACATTCTTGAAACGGCAAACGCGCTGGCAATCACTCCTGATACCGTTGCTACAATTGCAAACGCAACCGTCACCCAGAGTCCAGTTTCACCGTAGACGGGTCTGGCTGCTTCAGCAAGCGCATAGTCTTTCGCTGTCACAATCTCATCAATCGACAAGCTCGAACCAACGGCCAGGGTGACTAGCACATATATTAGCGCGCAGATAACCAGCGAAATAATAATGGCACGCCCGACGTTCTTCTTAGGCTCAACAATTTCACCGCCACTATTCGTTATTGTTGTAAACCCTTTGTATGCAAGTATGCTTAAAGCAATACCCGCTAAAATACCGCCACCCGAAGCTTCTTCTGGAATAGCAGATATCGATTCAAACTGAATGCCTGAAGCCCACAAACCACCAGCGGCTAAAATCACCAATCCTAAAGCCTTCACAAAGGCCATAAAAAACGAGAACGTTTGAATAAACTGATTACTCAAAATATTGATAGAAAATGCGAAGAGCAGCAACCCAACCGCCAACAACGGAATAAGCCACTGCGCTTCAAAAGAAATTAACTGGCTTGTATAGGACGCAAATGTGCGAGCGACTAGACTTTCATTAATGACCATAGAAAAGTACATCAAGAGTGCGAATATCGCCGTCACACTTCCTTTTCCATAAGCTTTACTGAGGAACATCGCAATACCGCCCGCTGACGGATAGGCTTTCGCCAACTTAACGTAAGAGTAAGCGCTAAAGCCGGCAATGATACCGCCGCACACAAACGCCAGGACAAACCACTCTCTTGCCAGCTGAGCAACTTGTCCGGTCAGTGCAAAAATACCAGCGCCAATCATCACACCAGTCCCCAGCGACACCGCCCCCCAAAGACTCAGGCTGCTTTTCTGATAATCCTGATGTCCGTGTTCATGATCGTGTTCTGCCATAATCAGCTCCTGTGATTGAACTCAGTTGGACCAATGGATCCGGATAATTTTCCAGCCAGACTCAGTCGTATTTGATACGGTTACGGTTTCATTCATCGTTAAATCAACCTCACGCCCGTTATACTCCCCGGAAACGCTATACCGAGAAGTGATCACAGCAAGGCCATCGGCTTCTTGTACTGTCCTTTCAAGCAACTGTGAAGGAACCGCCTGGCTAAACTTAATATCTGACTTAAGGTGATGAGCACTGTACTCGGCCAAGGATCGTTCAACACCACCACCTTCAAAGATAAACACATCATTGGAAAGCACATCTTTAACGACTTCCGTGTCACCTTCAGTCAAAGCCGTTCGAAACCTATCAAGCACAACTGTCGGTTCAGATACTTCCTCGGCACTACTAGGCGCTGAAATAAACAGCACCGAAACCATAAAAACACTCATGAATAATTTCATTCTTATTATTCCTTACATTAACTAGGGGAAAACGCGCTGCTTAGCGCAGAGGCCAGGGTAAAAATAGTGACAGCCAATACCATTTCCGCCGTTATGGAGTTTTTGAGTCGCTTGGCGGCCGCGTTATCATTTAATTGCGGTACGAACTTTAATTTATGCAATGCGGCAACAAGGAGAATCAGCGCCACAAACACAAGTTTCGCTAGTAGTACCGTGTCATACGACGTAAGCGGCAGCTCTGGCATCCATCGCCCTGTTGCACTACGATACATAACCAAGCCCGCAATAAGGAGTATTGGAACCGCTGCAGACATATGCACACCAAAACGCTCCATAATGGCTTTCGCTTTAGCAAGCGGTACCGACGTTGCCAGCTTTCGCAATGAGTTAAGACTGCCGAACCAAACCCAAGCGACTAACAAGTGTGTTAAAAGCGCTAGCTTTCCCCACCAGACGGCGTCACTGCCGTGACCAATACTTAAAAAGCTCCATCCCATGAGTCCAATGGCGACAACATATAGCACCCACTTTATACGTTTTAGCTTAACAACGGAGTAAACAATCCAAGCAATAGCAACCGCTATCTGAAGTTGGATGAACAACCCAACAGGGCCGGTCCATATAAACTGCATGTAGGTCGTGTCAATCATGCCGGCAAAGCCTTCAGCAGCAAAACTACCGACTTTCAGAAAAAAATACAGAAGGCTTGCCAGTAATAGAAGCAACGCAACAAGGCTATTCTTTCGTTCAGACTGCTTTTTTAAACCGGACAAATAAACGATATAAGGCGAGGCGGTCATCACCGCGTTAAGCCAGAATATAAAGGCCAACGTTAAAACGCTGGCCACACTCCAAAGGGTCATCATTTCACCTCAAAGCTAAAATCACCCGATATTTTATGACTGTCCCCACCCATTGCCGTCCAATAAACCGTATAACCACCTGACGCCAAATTGTTTTTAACAGCAATTTCGTACGCTGCTTTGGGAGTCATGCTCATCGAAAAGTCCAGCGGATGCATTTTACCGTCATCTGAGTGCAGCATAATTTTAGCCAGACGAACATCACCGGAAAAATTCATCGTAATTTCCGTTGGTGACTCGGAAAAAGTCGCACCGTCCTCCGGGCTACTGGATGTTAGGCCGACGTGAGCGCTGGCCCATGCACTAAAAAATAACGTGCTACCGAAGGCTAACTTAAGTATGTTTTTCATGTTGTTTCCTCTTTGTTTATTATCAATTAAAACCAAACTCTGGCCCCAAGGACCACGCCTGTTTCTGTGGTGTCCTCACCCATTCGTTTCATTTCATCTGCCGTGTTGCCTAACGCGCCGTTCCAATAAACACCAATGTAGGGTGCAAACTCACGACTGATTTCGTGACGATAACGCAACCCCACACGCAAGTTGCTCAAGCCACTTTGCCGTTCATATTTGTCTGAATCTGTCAGGTTGGCTGTAAACTCAATACGAGGCTGCAAGTACGATGTTTGCGTTAACTGCCACTCATATTCAGTTTCGCTGACAAACTGGACATCACCTTCTTCGTTCACCATCAACGAGTTGTCCATTTCAAACCAATACGGAGCCAGCCCCATGAAGCTAACAACGGCATAATTTTCCATAGAGGCATCGGACGATAAGGAGCCTCGCGTACCGACACCGGCCTGAAACGACCAAAACGGAGACATCAGGTAGCCGTATAACAACTCAGCACTTTCCAAGTCAGTGGGCTCTCCGTCATCTTGAATATTTTCCCCCTCACTTTTGAAGACAAACCGATGATAATCACCACCGTACCAAGCCATCATGTCCCAAACGGCAACGTTCTCTTCCTCGTCTGTTCGCGTTAATTCCAGCCGGTCAAATAATACCTGCCCGGTGTAATATTCTTTAACGGGCTCTGGCCAGCCTTCCTCTGCATGTCCCGCCATTGCCACTGCGGGTAAAAGTGCTGTAGTGAACAACAATGATTTAGCGTACATAGCCTTCCTCCTTATGCCACATTTACCACACGAAACATGCCCGCTTTCATGTGATAAAGCAGATGACAATGAAATGCCCAGCTTCCCGGTGCATCAGCGGATATCAGTAGTGATACTTTCTCGCTTGGTTTTAAACTAATGGTGTGCTTACGAGGACGAGGATACTGTCCATTTTCAAGTTCCATCCACATACCGTGTAAGTGGATTGGATGATCCATCATGGTGTCATTAACCATCACCAACCTTAAGCGCTCGCCGTGACGGAACTGCACAGGGCCGTCAACTTCGGTGTATTTCTTCCCGTCAAACGACCACATATACCGTTCCATATTACCGGTCAAATGCAGTTCAATCTGGCGCTCTGGTTCCCGCTTATCTGGCCATTCTTGGGCGCCAATAAGATCGCTATACACTAAGACTCTATGGTCAACATTATCCAAACCTATGCCCGGTTCATGGAGACGACTGGTCGGATTCATAGCTATCATGGCGGCAGCAGCTCCGTGACCACCTTCACTGTGCTCAATTTTAATGTTTTCCACAGGAAGCTCTTTTTTATGCATCATTTCATGATTCATATGACCGTCTGTGCCGCTCATATTCATCATACCTTTCTCTTCCTTATTTCCTGACATCGCCATGGCCCCCATTCCCATCGCGGCCATACCACGTTCAGGCACCGCGCGTAACTCAGGAACTTCTGCTTCAAGGCCAATTTCTGGTGTTAATGTGCCTCTGACATAGCCACTACGGTCAAAGCTCTCCGCAAAAATCGTATAAGCCTTGTTATGCTTTGGCTGAACAATGACATCATAGGTTTCAGCCACTCCGATACGAAACTCATCAATAGACACAGGCTTCACCGGTTGACCATCTGCCGCCACTACAGTCATCTCTAGACCAGGAATACGTACATCGAAAAAGCTCATCGCAGAGCCGTTGATAATACGAAGTCGCACTTTCTCACCTGGTTTAAATAATGCTGACCAGTTCATTGCTGAATCGCGACCATTCATCAGGTAGGTGTATGTACTCCCTGTCACATCAGCGATATCGCGAGGACTCATCCGCATTTGTCCCCACATTTCTCTTTGCTTCCAGGTTTTCTCTAACCCATGCTGGCGCACGTCCTCGAACGTCTCAAATATCGTACGCTTTTGGTAGTTATAGTAGCCTTCCGCTACTTTCAAATTACGAAAAACCTCATTTGGATCTTCGAATGTCCAGTCACTTAGAATAATTGTGTGTTCACGATCAGCGCCTATATCTCCGTCTTTTGGGTCGATAATCAGCGGACCTAAGTGCCCCAGTTGCTCCTGTAAACCCGAGTGGCTGTGATACCAATAAGTGCCATTTTGCTCAACGTCGTAGCGATACTTATAAGTTCGCCCCGGCTTTATACCTTCAAATGAAACCCCGGGTACGCCATCCATATTTTCAGGCAAAATAATCCCATGCCAGTGGATTGACGTGTCTTCAGATAGTCTATTGGTCACATTTAGCTTGGCTCGTTGACCTTCTTTCAAACGAATTAGAGGACCAGGCATTTGACCGTTAATCGTTATAGGTGTGCCAACCTTATTCCCTACTAACAAAGGAGACTTCGCGATGGTTAAATCAATTTCATCTTTCGTCAAAACTTGATCTTTAAATTTACGCCCTTGAGGTGTTGCCCATGTTGGGGCTACTTTGGCAATTGCCAACGCGGACGCCACAGTAAATGCAGATTTAATGAATTTTCGACGCCCTTTATTAAACTCGGTGCTCATTTTCATTCTCCTCTTTTGAGGTTGATTTTTGTCCGTCACAACTATCGTAATTATTTTCAGCACCACCATCTGATATTGACGATTTAAACCCTTTAATCGCACTTCCAAGATCAGAGCCGAAAGTCCTTAACTTTCGGCTGCCAAAAAGAAGAATGACGATAGCTAACAGAATTCCCAGTTGAACCAGACTCATACCACCGAAGCCCATAATTAATCGCCTCCACCTGATAGTTTCTTTTGCTGCTTAATACTTGCTACCTGCTGATAAGGTGCTATAGAACCATCCTTTTTCACTTCATAAACGGTATAGGGCTGGAATCGACTTCCCATTTCCATACCGACAGAACCGACAGGCATTCCCGGAACAGTTAAACCGATTCCGTTAGTTGACTTGTCTCCCTCCAAATAGCGGGAAACGAGTGCAGGGGGAACATGCCCCTCGAAGACAAAGCCGCTATCGGAGATGGCAGTATGACAGGACTGGATGTCAGCACTGATACCTGCTTGACGCTTTTGCTGCGTCAAGTCTATTGGGTGCTCAACAGAAACATTTAAGCTTTCGGGTAAAGCTTTCAACCACTTTTCGCAGCAGCCACAGTTGGGGTCTTTTAGAACTCTCAGTTGCTCTTCTGCGCCAGCAACTGACATAGACACAGAAAAAAGCATCGCTAAAATAGCGCTATTGCGTTTGATAGACATAATTATCCACCGACTAATAAGTATTAAAGGGACACGTCGGGCGTGTACTAAATTTCTAGAAACTTATTAAACGATAATTATTGGAGGACGAAATAGATTAGACGCGTGTTTAGCGCGAATTGAAGTGTCAATCGGGGAATCGACTTTAGAAGAAAAATTGATCACAGCGGCATTAACTGAAGAAGACTGCCCGACAAATAAAACTGGACTGCCGGAACAATGCCGCATTGTCATGTCAGCGCAGCACGAATTGTGCTTTTGCTTCTCATGCTCGCAGTCGCTTGCGCTCGCTTCTTGCATCATGCTGTGCTGCATCTGCCCGTCATCATGGCAAGCGTGAGCGTCTGCCGTTTGCGAAAACGACATCGACACTAATATCACTGCCATTACTAACAGAATTCGAATCTGCACGAGCACCCTGCTTTTTTGCAATTTAATAAATTTCAGTTTAACGTCATTTAAACGCATGTCAAATAAGGAGCAGATAATGATGAATCACGAAATGTTCGCAGGTATGGGGTTCCTATGGATGCTGATCGTGGGAGCTATTTTTATTGTTCCCGCATGGCGTATCTGCCAACGAGTTGGCTACCCTGGTCCATTGGGTCTTCTGATTGTTATCCCTATCGCAAATATCATTCTTCTTTACTTTATAGCGTTCGGCCCATGGAAAAATGTTGATAAATAGCTAATTCACTTTAACCAAAGCAACAAGTATAGCTTTTCATCTCTGATCAGAAGCACGAATTTATTTGCCACTACACGTTCACAAGTTGCAGACCACTATAGCTATGTTCAACATGTTAAGCGAGTATTGGGCATAGCCAAAAAGTTAAAAGATTCATTTGTGAAAAAGCTTTCAATCAAAAAACTAAAGCTGAAGTTTTAGTAACAAGGTAAGTAACACGCTTGAATCTTAATATTTTTTATCCACTATAAAACAATAAGTTATTAGATCTTATCGATTCCGCCTCCGGCAGCTAAAAAACAGCAGACACCTTCTAAGTTAAAAGCTGCCGGCATCTTTTCTAAAAGCCTCATCCAAATACCCCCCCCCACCACTGCATCAATTCACGGCGACGCTCAAGGTAATCCGCACGGTTATAAGCACTTCGCACTTGGTTAGGATCACCATGCGCCAGCGCTGATTCGATCAGGTCAGGATCTTTGCCCTCCTCGTTCATAATGGTGCTGGCTAAAGCCCTCAAACCATGGCTAACGAGTTTATCCTGGTAACCCATACGTCTTAACGCCATATTGGCTGTTTGGCTGTTAATGGACGTTTGTGGCTTTCGCAGTGAGATAAATATATGTTCGTATTGATCGCTTACGCTCTTCATGTCCTCCAGCACCCTCAATGCCTGTTCACACAGTGGAACTGTGTGCTGGTGACGCTTTTTCATCCGTTCAGCCGGAATCAACCAATTAGCTTGGCCGTCATCAAGCCATTGGATCTCACTCCATTTAGCGCCAGCAGCCTCAGATGGCCTGGTCATTGTTAGTAACTGCCATTTAATAACCTGCCGAGTAATATACGTAACGTTGGTTTCATGGAGCTTTCTTAGGAAGTCAGGGAGCTCTTTTGCGGTAATTGTCGGTAAATGCTGCTTCTTGGGCTTCTTGAAAGCAGATTTGATGGCAGCGATTGGATTTCCAGTAATTAATTTTTTAATGACAGCGTAATTCATTATCTCGTTTAACCGCTGAATTACACGTTTAACGGTTTCCAACCGCCCTGTTTTCTCAACCGGTCGTAATACATCAATGACCGTTTGAGCACTTATCTGGCTAACCGGCGTTTCACCTAAACGGTTAAATACATGTAGCTCTAACGATCGCCAAATATCATCAGCGTAGTCAGCAGTCACCTCACTTTTTTTGACCTCGAACCATTCTTCAGCAACTTTTCTCAAAGTCGCGTTCTCTGAGTAGCGTTGTGCCGCTCTTTCTTCCTCTCTGGCAAGCTTAGGGTCTACCCCTTCAGCAACTTGGCTTCTAGCAGCTTCTGTGAGCTCACGGGCTTTTTTAAGGCTCATATCGGGGTAGCTACCCAGCCCCATATTCACGCGCTTCTTTGTCGTCGGGTGAATGTAATTGAAGTTCCAAAGCTTAGAACCATTCACTCTCACTCGCAGCTGTAAGCCTTTCCCATCGGACTTAACGTAGTCCTTGTCTTTAGGTTTGAGTTGTCTGACGGCTGTATCCGTGAGCCCAATAGTAGAGCGCGCCATAAGCATATCTCCCTTCGATGTATTCCAAAGAGTTTACCCAAAATCGCTTGGAATACAAATTGGAATACTAAAAACTCAGGCTGGGGCTGGTTTTCTTGGGATAAGCTGGGAAAGCAAACGCCTATGAAAACCTTATTTTACGTGGCTTATAAAGAAAAAAGGGGATGTCGTGAGACATCCCCTTTTTATGGAATTGGTGGAGCTGGCGTCACTTTAAATGCGCCATTAACTATTTGTATTGATTGAAATCTTAATTTAAAACCAAAATATAAACCCCCATAAAGACCCCCGGAATTAGATCATGCACTTTTCCATTCTTAAAAGCTTTAACCTTATAAGGCTTGTATATTTTACCGACCAAAAGTTTGAACGGAGCAAATATCATGATACATTCCTGTTAAGGGCTAAGTCCCTGACTTCTGAAAATAGTGCTAAACGGTATCTGGTTGGTGCTTAGGGCATCGGTCTTTTTGACCTCTTGGGGCAAGCTGCGCAGCAAAGAAATAGCGCTACACTTGCTTCAATGATTGCCGCCAGTAAATCATTTCGAAAATTTTACTTTTACTTACGCACTGTTGGATGGAGTGCGAAATGATTTATCCCGAGTGTGGGTACTGGTGGCTTTCTCAAAAGTTTAATTATATGGAAAATATAAAATATAAAAGCACTGAACGGATCTCTAACGCAGATAGCCTATTCAATTTACTAGGAGTTGATGAAGATTACGTCAATGGCCTAATCGCAAGTAAAGACAAGCTTTACAAAGTACTTCGTGTACCAAAGAAAAATAGCAGAGGACATCGAGTCGTTTATTCGGTAGACCGAAAGCTAAAAAAGCTCCAAAGCTTGATTAACTCTAGGATATTTAGCCAACTCATATTCCCACTTTACCTGCAGGGCTCAATCTCAGACCCTGATAATAAGCGAGACTACCTTCGTTGCGCCAGTATCCATTGCCCTTCTGTCCTGGTCACGAGTATAGATATCAAGAACTTTTTTGATGAGATCATGGCAGATAAAGTCAATATGATCTTTAATGACTTCATGAGTTTCCCCGATGATGTCTCTCATATTTTAACTGAAATATGCACTTACAATGGAACCGTGCCCCAAGGAGCGCCGACAAGCAGCTTTATTGCTAATCTGGTGTTTTACAAGGATGAGTTTCGCATCGCACAATTTGCACAATCATCAGGCTTCAGATATACCCGGCTTCTTGACGATATAACAATATCTACCCCTAAGAAATTTCGAACCTCGAGCCAAATCGAGCAGCGTGTAAGAAGAATGATCAAGGATGAGGGGTTCACGGTTAACGAAGAGAAATCAAAAACGGAGACTGTATCCGGAGGTCGACTTTCAGTTCATGGGATGGTTGTCACGGGTACAAGCCCTAAATTGACCAAAAAAAGGTATCGAGAGATAAAAGCGTTTGTTCTTAACGTCGTTAATGATGCGAGTCAGAACAGCTTCAGACAAACTCATATTTTTTATAAAAACTACCACAAAGCATCTGGACTACTAAGTATTCTTAAGCGTGTTGAGCATCCAGCATATAAAAAGCTACGTGCAAAGCTAAAGAGAGTCAAACCTCTTCCATCCAAGGTATTCTATAACTCAATAGTTTCTCGCACCGGAAGCTTGGAAAGTAAAGACGCAGAACTTCGCTCAGAACCATGGTTTGTAAAATCACATCAGAAGCTGATGTACGAACTTGGAATATTGGGAAGAAGTTACCCTACTGAAGCCCAGAGGTTAAGGAAGAGACTTAATGAAATTGCTCCGTAACCTTGTGCTATTTGTCTTTAAAAGGTATCAGTGGGCATTAGTTTTAGCCGTAACTATAGCCCTATTCTTTATAAGTTACCCTTCTGACGGCTTAGCTATTGACATGTCTCAAGAGGGCCTCTCTTTCTTTTACGAATGGTATGAACTTCCAATAAAGTGGCTTTTTGCGTCCCTTAGTTTGGTTACTGTTATCAATGCAGTAAATCAGTTCCAGTTGCAAAGAGAAGCTTATAGACAAAGTATTTTCCAAAACGAAATTAGACTTCTTCAAGAGTTTTTTGAACTTGATTCTCAAACTCATGAGGATATTTCGGAACTACGAACAATAATTTTTTACCGAAGGCTACTCGAGTTCATCTCGACCTCAAAGCGCGATAAGTTACTATACAGAGACTCCACTGACTTCAAGGCTAAAGTTGATAGGTTTGTTGACGAAGTCAATCTGTTCTCTCAACAAAGCATTTCTGGTGAATTTAATAACGATAAATATATAAGTTATATCGATAACCTATGCCGCCAGGTCGGTGTTTTAGTCTGCATAGACGAAAAATGTGATGCTGTAAACTCTGAGGAATCTCTTTCTCGTATATTCATATTTATAAGTAAGTATTGGTACGATGCACCAGAGATAACGAAAAAGATAGTTAACCGGTCTAAGACTCACCATAGTTGACGAAGCGAAAGTCAATTAATGGAACACACAATTCGTTCTCAATATCGTTCTTACATTGCAGACCCGAGAAGGAAAACGTCAAGGCCACAACACGGGGACCCATCAAATAAAGATGACTTGGTTAGCCAACCGGGGGGGGGATCCGAGTTTGTCTTTGACGCGCACAGTACGACACTCATACTCATGTGAGATGATTTTGCATAAGCGAAACCAATACCAAAGGAATGACAATGACTCCTGATGAAATAAAAGCGGAAATCATCAAAAAAGGTTTTTCTTTAACCATGATTGCCGATGTGCTTGGTAAGTCCCCTAGCATGGTTTCAAAGGTGGTGAACGGCTCAGCGACCTCGCTTCTTATCGCAGATTGTATTAGTCGTATTTTAGATCGACCGATTCATGAGGTATTTCCTAACCTTTATGACGAAAGCTTCGCCAAAACATATAAAACCAGCAAAAGCTACAAAGCTAAAAAGGAAGAGCTTAAAGAGCTTCTACGACGTTAGTTTGTATTTGTTAGGATCAAGGCTAGACTGAGTAGCTTCATGCGCTTTTAGAGCCTCTTAGTGTTACGTAAACTCAAATTTTTGCATCATATACAGTTCACATTAATCCTATTGGTTTAGGGGAAGTTAAGGTTACTCTTCAATCTCCTCAGCATTAAGGTTTAAGCAAATGTCACTAAATGGTCAACAACTCGAATCAGTAAAGAATTTTATCTTCTGGGTTAGTCTGATTGGTCTTTTTGTCGTTATCGGCTTCATATCAGTATTTGTCATTCAGTCGTCCAGACTGGGTTGGCACTTTTCGGAAAACCCTGATGCCTACCTTAACTTTGGTTTACTCATTGGCGCTTTACTGACTCCGATCATAGCTCTTTCTTCAGTACTGTTACTATGGATGACGCTGAAAGTACAAATGGAGGAACTTAGGAAGAGCAATGAAAGTTTGCAGAAAACGGTTGAAAGCTCTGAGAGTCTTGTCAAACAAGAAAAAGACTTGTTTGAGCTTCGTTTACTTCAACAAAACCTACTTTCAAATTCGGATTATATTAGCTCACTTAACTCAGAAATGTTCGCTATATCAGATGAGTCGTATGATCCTGTTACCGGAACTTTTAACGGGAGAGAAAGCTTCGAAGTACTGAAGCAATTCAATGCTCTATTCGATCCAAAGGGTGATTCTAAACGTTTTTCAGAGGCGTTACAGTTTGACCATAACGGGAAACTTAAGAGGCATCTTAAAAGCATACGTTCGTTTGGTATCGATCTGATAAGGTATCACGAATGTGGTGGCAGCCTTAGGCATATTCAAGAACTCTTACAACCTTTGATGCAAGCAACAGAACCATTTTACAAACACACTATGAACTTAATGCGAATGGCTAAGACCCATAAACTTGAACACCTCATTACACAGCTTGCTAGCTTACATGAGAAGATATTGATTGCTATTCAACAATCAGACAAGCGAGATTTTGAGGTCTTACGTCCTTAGGACTTTACTGCTCACATAAATATCGATATTGTTACTTTAATGTAATACGGGTAACTAGTTGAAACAGTGAGTTTCTAATGGCTAAAATAAAGCGCCGGGTAACATTTTTTACAAGTACATTGGTTTTAATCGGGTGCACGACATCACCTAAACAGTTCGTGGAAAGTCAAAACGATTTAAGCAACTTGGACGTTTGTCGAAATTTCTTGGCAGATCAAGAAAAGTTTAATGGCTTTGCATCAAAGGATCTTACCCCAAACGAGCGCGCATACTTCTTCGCATTGTCCAACCAAATGAGCAAAAGACAACTGAATGTTTTATCCTGTGAAACATTAGTCTCTCAAGCAAACACCGAAAACTGGAAAACCGCCCTTATCATTTTAGGTGCAGCTGCCGCTGCCTCTGCCGCATATTATGAAGGCCAAGCTGATGCTTATCGAGATGCGGACCAATACGATTATTCGCCTTATAGACCTATCGAAACGACAAGCTATGGTTATGCATGGGATGCGTTTTACAACGAACATTACCAGTTGGTTTGGGCTTGCCGAGATAAATCAAATGGACAGTTTGCATATGAGTATAACTGTTATGGTCAGAGTAAAGTTGATACTACATGGCCGAGTAAATAAAGCTGAAGCAGTAACTGAACAACAACAAAAACACTAATTTTTTCAACTTAACTAATAAGGTCATAAGGTTAAAAATTATGAAAGTACGTGATTTGGTAAAAGCGATAGGTGATTTTGAGCTAACTAACATCCCGGTGTTGGCATTGGCTCTTTTGTTGATTGCTACAAGGTTGGTCGTTTATGTTGCAAGGCTTTACAACGTTCTATTTTGGTTAGTTTTCCCATTGACACTGGCATACGTATATATGAAGGAAGAGCTTTATGCATACCAACAATGGTGGTTCGACCCAGATCAGCATAGCGTGTACCACCTGACTTCGGATAGCGAGGAACTTATATCTGTATTCGTAGTTACCTACATTCTTTCATTGGCTATATCTTATGCAGCGAAGAAATTCCGGCGTACGACTGGTGAACCAGGCTAACATCAAGAACTCAAGCCCAACCACGATATCTCTGAGTAGTGAGCGAAGCGAACAGCCAGTGTCGTGGGTGGACGATTTAACCTACGATACAACTTTATATCTGGGTCATCGTTGATATTTACATTCCTTTGCTTCTCTGAATTGCTATGTTGAGTAAGTCTTGAGAAGCTCTAGTGCTTCGTATGCTTGCGTTTGTTCAGCCAACTCTACAGGCATTCGCTCCCAAAAGTTCTTAACCGTCAAATCAGCGCCATTTTCTAACAACCATTTGATCATAGCGAGATTGTTCTCTTTGATAGCAACATGAATAGGATAGTCATCACAAGCATCCCTCTGATTGATGAAACGACGAACCTGTTCCGGAGTAGCATTCGAGAAGCATGACTCGATTACCTCAAATACTTCTCCATCTGCTATAGCCGACGTAAATTCGTCAATAGTTAACTCAATTTCTGGGGGTAAATCTAACTGAGAGCCCTCAGTGGCTACACTCAAATCATCTTGTAAAGACCGGACTCTAAGCTTGATGTACTTTGCAAGCTGTTCTTTCTTGTCACCCTTCGCCAACTCAAGAGCTTTCAACCATAAACCATCGTGGGTATAACCTCTCTGCATTTCATCTGCCACCAGAGAATACAACGCTTCATCGGTTTTACGATGAGACAGTCGCGCTTTTCTTAATTTATCAAAAATCGCCATAGCTATAGTCGTTAAAATAGTGTGATAGTTTTTAATCTTACTGTATGTCAAAGAGGTGAGCAATTTGCAACTTGTAGCCACACGTATTGCCCAATCAATTAGCCCATGGTTTCCAAAAGCGCTCACCCATTGTCACCGACCGAGTATATACCAAGTTCCCGATTATACCGTTTGATAGTCCTCAGCTAAGTTACTAGTGAACAGTCCTTTAGCGTCAGTTGCAACAAATATAGCTTCTCGCACTTTTTTGTTAGTTAAATCCAATAATCTAAATTGCCCTTTATTACTCGGATCCGCAATAGACTCAATACGCCTATAAATATTTTTGTGTTTCTCCGCATATTCAGCTAATCCTCGCAATTTAGGCAAAGCGTCGCTTAAATGAATACCATGTGGATCAACAATATCTATGACAACGCTTCCGTCTGACTTGCGCGCAAAAAATAGAAAGTCAGGACGGAGTAGCTTGTAATCCTCTGCCTCAATATATGCAACAGCTAAACTGTCTTGGCTTGCCCTATCAGGATTTCTATACCAACATTCAAATCCAGAACGACCCATTTCAGTTTCAAGTACTTTCAGTTCCCATTGATTTAATTCAACGGGGATTAAACCTTTATCGTCACTCATTAAA
This sequence comes from Pseudidiomarina terrestris, assembly GCF_030466375.1. Taxonomy (NCBI): domain Bacteria; kingdom Pseudomonadati; phylum Pseudomonadota; class Gammaproteobacteria; order Alteromonadales; family Idiomarinaceae; genus Pseudidiomarina; species Pseudidiomarina terrestris. The sequence continues at coordinate 213,033 of NZ_JAGGJE010000005.1, read as the reverse complement.
TGATTTGAAACGGTAGGTAAAGGCGTTTCACTACCATCAACCTCCAACACCATCGTAGGAAGTATCCAAGTCCTAGGCTTCAGAATTTCAATATCTTGGGGCTCTTTACTCATTTCTCTTATGTGTAGATACACATCCTGACGTTCGTCACTCAGGTTTTTAACCTCAACTCGGTAGTCATTTAGCCACTTTAAAGTTAAAGTATCAGCTTCTTTATCCAAGTACTCGACGACCTGACGAACAAGGCCTAATGCAGCAATGTCAGTATGAGCTTCTAACAGCGCTTCTTCTCGGTTATAAGCTTCGTTATTGAGGTCGGCAAGATGTTCCGCATATGTACGTGATAAATCAGGGCTTAGTAATCTCGCAGCCCTTCTATACGCATCCTCGATGACCGCAAAATCTGCTTCTTCGACGAATTGATCAAAGGACATTTTTTTATTGCCTAGATTAGCTCGCAAACTAAGCCCCCCAACAGTAAGTACTTCTTTGCGCGCAGAAGATATCTCTTCCTTAAAACGTATCGAAGCGGCATCAAGTACCTTATGCATTTCGGCATGCGCCTTTTTACCCGCGTCAGTTAAAATACTATCTTGAGCAAGTTCGTGCGCTAGGGATGTTAACCGCTTTACCGGTTTAGCAAAACTTTGAGGTAATAATTGCGATGGTAAATTAGTAAAAGAAGTCCATACATCATCTTTGACTGAAACATTTGGCTCAAAGTTGAATGGATTAATCAACACTCGACGACCATCAACTGCTGGCTCTGATTCCGACCCACCACCATGCATTAGCGCTTCAGCGACAGCCTTTACATTATCTTTATCATAGAAAGGGAGTAAGCAATCAACGGCATTCAATCTCTCATTACCAGGAATTCTCCTAGCTAGTGGAGTGCGAACCATTCTTCCCAGCAATTGTGTGATATGTGTTTTATCCTTAGCCGGTCGAAATGAAACCATCACCTCTGCTCTTGGACAGTCCCAACCAGTCGAAATCGCATCTTTTGCAAGAAGAACCTTTATATCTTGCTCATCTTGAACTCGCTGCGGTTCTATATAAAAAACGGTGTGATTACCAAGTTTTAAATTTGCTCGCTCACCAAATACATGAGCAATGTTCTTACTTTTTAGGTCAGGCGAGTGCTCGAAAAGCGTATCCAGTGCTTTACCAAGGTCATCTAAATTTGGCTTATTTGGTACCTGCAAAACCATGAGAGGCACAATCGCTTTTAATCCTTCCGCGTCGCAGTACGTTTTCCAAGCATCTGTCGACTCGCGTAATTTATCTGCACCTCGTCGAAGGAGTACTGTATCGAACTGACCCGTATCACTGGGTATATCTAGTACAATAGTGTCTTTAAGTAAGCCAGAGTCTTGAACACGTTTTGAGTCAACTTCTACGTTCGGAAGCAGCGCTCTTCCTTGAGCGACTTTCATGGCCTGATTGAAACGTTCAACTGTTGCTGAAATCCCCCATACAATTGGAATGGCTGGCACAGAACCAGCACCGTTTATTAATCGCTTAACAATAGTTGACTTTTTACTCATATCCGAATTCGTTGAACCCATTCCTCGGTGTGCTTCATCTAGCACAAGGTAAAGAGTTAACTGAGAATCATCGATAGTATTCTTCAGTACTTCCCAGATCGTATGAGAGCGAAAATCAGGTCTTGCCTGAGTCAACAGATCTCCTTGTCCACTTTTTGACTCTTCCGCATCTGGATCATATCCACGAACAAGCAGACTGTTCCTGCTTAACTTTTGAGTATTTAGAAAGTAAATTTTACCCGGTTCGAACTTTTCAAAACTAAACGTGTTTTCTACAACCACTAGATTTCCGTAATTGAGCTTATCTGATGCCTCTAACAGCCTGAAACGCGTTTGCTCATTAAGAGAAGGATCATCACTAAACCATATAACGGTTGCTGTCGGATCTGGGTCGAAATCTAGGTCATCCTCACCATAAAAAAGTGCCTCAAACACTGCCGCTGCCATAACAGTTTTACCTGCTCCAGTTGTAGCCGTTAAGGAAAACGCGTGGCTATCAGAATCTTCGTGCCAACGTTTTCTGGCTTTTTGCAGATTTTTCATTACGTCTGCTACAGCCTCAGTTTGGTAGTCCTTTAATGTAAATTTCACTTTTTAGTCTCCGTTAGCAAACTGAAAGTTGTTTAAATAGGATTCATAAAGACGAACTGGTTCCACTCCCTCAGGTAAAATGCGAACAACAGCCTGAAACCGTCTGTCATCGTTTGTCACTATGTAAGCCAACTTACATGTCGGAGTGTCAGTTAATTGCTGAGAAAATGCTCTGGATTTATCGAGATCAACTAAAACACCGTATGCTTCAACAACTTCCCACCCATTAACTGGAACCGTATCAATTCTTTTTCCAACACTTCCAGCTTTCAACCAAAGTAGCGGAGCAATTCGTTCGAAGGCAAGATTATGAGTGACAGCCAATGGTGACTCATACGTTAGAGTGAAAAACTCGGCATTTTCCTTAAAACCATCGCTAATTGGAAACTCGCAATTAAACCTATAATCACCCTTTATTTTCTTCCCTTCAGGTGTCAATCCGGTGATTGATGATTTAAGACGTGGCTTTGTAATAAAGTCGCAGATTCCATATTTTTCCCATTCAGCATCACCTGGACGGAGTCCAATTTTCCTAAGAGAAGTTTGCTCATTCGCAGCTACTTCATTGTTTGTTATGCATATTGCTTGCCGTGAACCTCCATCCTCTCGATTTAATCTAAATACGGCATGCGCAGTTGTTCCCGATCCAGAAAAGAAATCCAAGACAGTAGCCCGTTTATTCTCTTTCAAAACGAATCTAAGTGTATCTTCAACCGCATAAAGTGACTTTGGAAATGGAAAATGTCGACCAGGCAGGATTTCTCTAATGAGTGATGAACCATAATCACTACCACTATGTGATGGCTTGTTCCACATTGTCTTCGGGTTTTCTGTTAAATCTGCTTCATCGCAAAACTCAACTATCACCCCTCCATCTTCATCTTTATCAATGATTTCAATTTCACCGTCTTCAATTTGCTTAATTAGTTTTTCTGTTAGATAACTAAAGGATGCCCTTCCTTTTTTGTTGAGTTTCCCAATCGTGGCATATCCTAAGTTAAATAACTCAATGAACCTTTCTCGGCTAACTTGCCATCTCCCCTCTGACCCGTCTTTACGAATCGGCCAGACTGCAATCGTTCCTTCAGGGGGTTGGATTTCGTCTCTACTTTTTGAAATCGGTAGCAAGCTTTCGCCAACACTATGTAACTTTCCAGAATCTTTAAATAGAAAGATAGGATAGAACTGATTTTTCCTGTCTACTCGTCGAGCGTCTGTCCCACTCCTTAACAAATTCCCCCATCTAACTTTCTTGCTTTTACTTGAACCCGCGTCAATATCACCTTCAGATTCTTGCTTTTGCGCCTTTGTGCCAGTTAATATCATTGGATCTTGGCTCTTTGCAATTTTCATATCACCTATAAAAACAAAGAATAAGTATTCCTCGACTCGATAAAACTCTTGGCCTCGAGCGACACCTTTGGGGTTTATCACAGACGTAATCATCTGAATCTTGGAACTAGGAAACAATTGCTCCAGTAAAAGCCCCAATCTTAAATACTCTTTTTCATCTATAGTTACTATCAGCATCGAGGATTGAGGATTCAGCAAATCTTTGGCTAGTCTTAGTCTCCGCTCCATAAAAGCAAGCCATTTTGAGTGGCGGTAGAGATCTTCGCTTTCTACATAATGATTATTATACTTCCAATCTTTAGCTCCGGTGTTATACGGAGGGTCAATATATATCGCATCAACTTTTCCTCGATGGGTGTAAGTGAGCGCCTTCAAGGCATGAAAATTCTCACCGTTAATAACAGAGTGAAACGGCTTATCTCCCCCCCGCTCTACTTTTCCGGTACTGACAAGACCGGGGTAAATTTTATCCTTAAACTCAGCCACAACCACAAGGTCATCAATAAGAACTTCTTTTAGTTCTGGCACGTCAGCGTATAGCTCGGCTAGTTTAGCGAGCCATTGTTCAGCTTTCTTGTGAATGCTTTTCACTTGCCAAAGGCGCTGATCAGCCTTTGTAGTTTCACCTCTAGCTGGGAGAATACGAACCTTATCTCCCTTTCTTACCGGACGACTTGCAAGTTCAACAGTTTCCGGTCGATGCCGTTCAAAATTTAGACCAAATGAACGGCGAGAAGATAAAGCCTTGAACTCGCTCTCTAAGTCAGCGCCCATCTGAGGGTCTCTGGCTTTAGCTTGCGCTATCAAGTCAGTAAGACGTGACATATTTTCTCCTTTTCATCATCACGTTACCTCTTTGGTATTTCGTCTAGTTATAACTGTCACAAACGAAGAGAACAAGGTAACCGTTCGTCGTTACAGCATACCTTTTTTAACCAAAACTGGGTATGCCACAATAGGTTATATAAAATATTTTTGTAGGGCTTTTGACAAAAATTAAGATTAGGGGCAACTTGAAGGGGTTAACGGTCAAAAGCGGATAACTCATGCATACAGGAATTTACAGACATTCCCATTGGAAGGCCAACGAGAGCCAAGTTCGACTGGATAAACTTCAATCGAACCTGAATCTACCTCTGATGCTATCGTCTGGTTTAGCAGCACTGCATTGTTTAGGATTTATCTTACAGAGACTTTCATTAAAAACGGGTCATAGTCGAGAGGTCTGTCTTTTTTGTTTTTTTTGTTTTTTATGGGTTCAGGTAAAAAACACAAAAAAAACATAAAGTACAAGCCCGCTCTAGAACCCCATGATGTTTATGAAACCAATCGGTAAATTTTAGTTTTTCGATCCCCTTGGGTGATGCTCCATAGGGTAGGTAACTCTCTCTGGTTGTCGTTGTATTTATTCAATACTCTTTTTGCCGTGCGAACTGGAATACCATTATGAAAGCATCCGTCAATCAAGTCCTTTTGGTTTGAGTCTCCTTGTGACAACAAAGACGTTAAACAATCGATGGCTTCTTTATCCGTTTCAATTTCTTTCGCTATTCGCAGTTGCTCTTGTAATTTTTGGGAGTCTTCACTGAGCGTAACCTCACGCTCTGAATTGATCAGGAAGCTTAACTCTTTCACTTTAGACCTAGACTTATCGATCCGAGTTGTGACGATTAACGAACCGTCATCTCGCTTGTTTGATTCGAGATAAAAAAGCTCATCCACCTCAGATCTCAGATCTCCAGTCCCCTCGTAAACTTGCTCTCCATTCTCATTATCGTTTTTATTTGTATGCGCGAGTAAAATTACTGTCGCACCTCGAGCTGTAAGTTTTCGAAACCGATCTAATTTATCTTTGAGGTCAGCCTTATTCATCATATCGGCAAATTTCTTTAACGTATCAAGAATGATCACTTCGCCGAATAGATCTTGATTACTTTTGACAGCACTCTCAAAGTGTACAAGTATTTTCGTTGGCGTTAACCCGTTTACGAAGTCGGGAGCGATCAGATGGTATCCATAAGTATCGGCATGCTCTTGGTAAAATTCGATGCCTGACGCACCAACATCAGCATTGATATAAAATACACGCTTTGCTTTCCTGACCATTTCCGCAGCCAAGTGGATGGCCAACGTAGTTTTACCTGAGTTTGGTTTAGCTGCAATCACGATAAGATTTGAAGCCATTATGAAATTTGGATAAAACCAAGTGGGTGACTTCAGCTTTGCTCGGTGTTCAAGGGTCATTTTACCTCTCGCGGTCCAAGCGAAAGGATCGTCATCGTCGGGAATTGACCATTGCGGTTGATTATTATGTATTTTACTTTTTCTTCCCCCGGAGAGAATTCCTCCTTGATATTCGAGTTCTTGGTTAATAATCCCCCGCAATTCGAGACTTCTTTGACTTATCATGACTTTTCTCCTCTTGCGGCAACACGAGAGTCAATCCAAGCTAATACCTCCTCTTCCAACCATGCTACTGTTGTACCTCCCTCTACTAGCTTGATAGCTCTAGGAAAGCGCCCATCTGATGAAAGCTTGTATATCTGTGATTTAGAAAGTTTCACCAACGCCATAACATCTCTAAGTCTTAAGAGGCGTTTATGTTGATGCTCTTCATAAGCGGTCTTAGTTGCGTATTTGTTCATAAATAAGATTCCTAATTAAAGTTCAAAAGTGAACGAGGTGAATCTTAGGAGAACAAATGAGGCGAAAAAATTAGGAGAGAGTCTCTGACATTTTGAAAAAGAGGATTTAGTTACTGTTTTATATGGATATTTTTATGAGTAACCAAAACCAACAAATACTCTGAGTTTAGGACCTTTTCGGGCGTCCTGGTTCTTTTGGCTTCATGGTAAGCTTATGCTCGGGATGGTCAGGTTTGAAAAAAGGGGCTTTAAAAAAATCGTCCTCTCCAGCAGCAAAAAGCTGCGGGAAAACAAACTGCAAATCTGACCACAATTCATCTTTATGTGGTTCACCTATTTCTTGGTATCGAATCTGAAGCGGAGTCTTACGTTCCAAGTTAAATGTTCTCGCCTTAAGGTAGGATATCAGGGCTTCTTCTCTTTGCTTTTGTTTACTAGGCGAACTCTGAAGATTGGACGGTTTAGCTTTAGTTTGTTGGAAATTGGATTTTAGCCAGTCAACCGCACGTTTTTCGACAAGCGCATAATCAATGCCTACCTGAAGAGGTTTTGATTCAAGACAATAATGATGGTCAACATAACCGCGATATTTACGCTTCTTCCAAGAGGCAAATCTACAAAAGAGAATTGAGCCGTCTGAGCTAATGTTCTCAACTCCCTTGATTTTAGCCCCCTCTCCAATGACTTCAGGTTCATTAAACAAGCAAAACATTTCCCTTTGATAGTCTCGGTGCAGATAATCCCTTTCATCTGTGGGTACAAGGGAAAAGCCTGAAGCAAGAAAGAGCTCATAGCCTTCCTTATCAAGTAAGCGAAGAATAAGCCAAACAGTTTGGCTTGTTATAGCGTGATTAAGTTCCAGTTCAATGACATCTCTTAACGAACTGAGTTTCCTATTCGCCATTACACGAATTCTCCCTTAATTTTTCAAGATAGTCGGCCCAAGCTTGCATCATTTCAGTTCTTTGATTCAAGTGCTTAGTTCTGTTATAAGCTCGGCCATTATGGTCTCTTACCGCATGACCTAACTGCTGCTCGATATACTCAATTCGATAATCGAGCTCTTCATCTAGGAGAGTTCTAGCCATTGCACGAAAACCATGAGCGGTCATCGTATCGTTATCGTAACCAAGACTTCTCAAAGCTGTTCTAACTGCATTATCTGACATTGGGCGTGTTCTTCCCCTAGCTGACGGGAAAACATACTTACTATTAGAGGTTAATGGCTTTAGATCTTGAAGTATCTCTAGAGCTTGGCTGGACAACGGGATAATCAAAGGTTCTTTAATCTTCATTTTCTCAGCTGGTAGCTCGATTCTCTTGGCTTCAAAGTTGACTTCACTCCATTCAAGATGCCTTAACTCTCCCGGTCTACAAAATAGCAAAGGTGAAAGCTTCAATGCAGCCATTACAACAGGGGTTCCCCTATACTCATCGATCGCCAACATCAGTTTACCTACCTCTTTTGGCTCAACTATTGCCGCAAGGTGATTTTTCTCGGGTGGACGTAAAGCTCCTTTTAGATCTGCTGCTATATCTCGCTCAGCTCTGCCAGTTGCAATGGCGTAACGATAGATTTGTCCTACAAGTTGTTTGATTCTATGCGCCGTTTCCACAGCTCCACGGTCTTCAACCTTTCTTAAGACGCTGAGTAGCTCTACTGGAGTGATGTCACCTACAGGACGTTTGCCTAAATATGGCTTTAAGTCTCTATCAATAGCTCTTGTTGTACGATCAAGGTGAACTTTGCTCATCCCTTGCATCTTTTGCTCTACATACTCATCAGCAATACTTCCGAAAGTATTGTCATTTGATAGAACAGACTGAAGTTTATTGAGTTTCTTTTCTTGAGAAGGATCAATCCCTTGAGCCATCTTCTCTTTAGCTATACGTGTCGCTTCTCGAGCCTGAGATAGCGATACTTGGGGATAGACACCAATAGCAAACATCTTCTCTTTTCCATTTATACGATACTTAAGCCTCCAATACTTCTGCTCATCAGCTTTCTTCATTGGTTTATCTGTGTACTTAGCTTTCTTAACCAGTAGATAAAGACCCTGACCGTCAAAGAGCTTATAGTCTTTGTCCTTTGGTTTAGCTGCGTCTACTTGCTTTGCTGTGAGTTTCATAGTGGTGTCTCGTGGTTTCTTAGGTATATATGGGGGTATCTTCTATTAGAGGTGGTCATATACCCCTACAAGAACCCCCAAAATAGGGAGTACCCCCAGAGACAGAATAGGACAATATGGAACGACAGACAATAAAAAACCCAGCATTTAGCTGGGTTTAGAGACCATATCAGACGATATGGTTTTGGATTTGGTGGAGCTGGCGGGAGTTGAACCCGCGTCCGCAATACCTACATCCTCGGTACTACATGCTTAGTCTGTCATTTAGTTAATCACCAAGTCGCCGACAGACAGGCTACTTAAGGTGACGATCCCGATTGGTTTTAACGCTTTGGCTACGGGCGAAGCCTCCACGCGAGTCTACTTTGGGGTGAACCGACTGATCCTAGTCTCGCAGACAAAGCGCTAGGGGTCGGGCGTAGCGGGTTATTAAGCCGCTAGTGCGTAGTTGTCGTCGTTTGCAACTATTAGTTTGAGGCTTTTTACGAGGCCAGCCTCACCTCGGCATGCACCTTGGGTTTCGTGTATCCCGTCGAATCCAGATCAGCCCCAGGGTTTTCTTTCAAAATCGTGCTTACTATACATCAGACACCGCTTAAGCGCTAGAAGTTCCCTGCCTGAACAAGTAAATTTCGCGCGCCTCAGGTGGCCATATAAAGCACTTTCTCCACTAACTTGCTGATGCCCTGCTCGGCATCGACTAAGTTCTCGGCCAGCATGTATGCTGGCGTGGTGACCAAGCGACGTGAGTCATCCGCGACAATGTCATCAACCGGACATTCTACGTGAATTCCGCCCATTTTCTCAATGGCGTTAGCCACTTCCTTATCATTGCCGACGGTGACACGCACACCCTCACCGTAAATATGTGGCAGTAGTACTGGCGCGATGCATAAATAGCCTGCCGGTTTGTTGGCCTCGGCAAACGCTTTACCAATCGCCAGAACCTCGCCGTTGACTCGCATGTCTGCGCCGTTCTCAGCAAAATCACAGAAGTTTTTCGCGACGCCAAAACCGCCGGGTAGAATCAGCGCGTCAAACTCTGCAGCATCCAGCTCGCTGAGTGGCTTAACTTCGCCGCGCGCGATCCGCGCCGCTTCTGCCAATACGTTGCGCTTCTCACCGGTTTGCTCGCCGTTGAGATGGTTCACGACCTGGATCTGTTCCATGTCAGGCGCGAAACACTGATAATCCGCTCCGTGTTTGCTGATGTGCAGCAAGGTCAGGACGGCCTCATTAATCTCAGCACCATCGAATACACCTGAACCTGAAAGTAAAACTGCTACTTTTTTCATGACTTATCCTTTGTTGCTTTGCTACCTGACGATATGGCGGCGCCACGATCGATTTTCAAGCCCCGTGTTTAGGATTATAGACCACTTCCCACAGGTGACCGTCCGGGTCTGAGAATACGCCTCCATAACCGCCCCAGAATAGCTTCCGCGGCGGCTTAACCACCGCTTCAGCAGGTAAGTCCGACATGATAGTATCGACTTCTTCAGCACTGGCAACATTATGAGCCAGCATCAGTGCTGTCGGATCCGGAATGCCTTTGGTGACACCGCAGTCGTGCGCAATACTATCACGCTCCCAGAGGGCAAAGGTCAGCCCCCCGGCCATTTTAAAGAACGCCACAGCACCCTGTTCGAATTCAGCACCGACGATGCCCTCAGTCGGCAGACCCAGCACATCACGGTAAAACGCCACCGCTCGCTCCAGATCGTCAACTCCCAGGGTGATGTAGCTAATCGCAGCTTGCATCAGCTGTCCTGCTCTTCGCGCCAGCGGAACTCATTTTCAAGGTTGGCCAACGGTTGCAGCATGGCAAAATCCAGTTCATCTGGCTTATCGCCATCTTTTACTTTTTCAACAAACTGCGGGTCGGCCAACGCCGCTTTACCAAGAGCAAGTACTGCACCTGGGTAATGGGCAGCCATTTTGGCGTAGTTGGTGTCATCGATACCGCCATTCACAACCAGTGGCACGCCAGCGTCGCGCACCACTTCTGCCAGTGAACGCGTGCCATCTTTCAAAGCTGGCCGGTTAGCGTGATTGTCAGTGGTATGAATGTAATCAATACCGGCGTCAGCCAGTGCCTGTACCAGCCAGGCAAAGCCCTCTTCGCCCTCGGGCCATTGGTAGTCCGGATCGGTAATGGTGATTTGTGATAGGCGGATACCCAGCACAAAGTCTTTCCCCGCCATCTCACGGGCGGCTTTGACCACTTCCAGCACGAACTGCGCGCGACGTTGCATGTCGCCGCCCCACTTATCATCGCGGGTATTGAAGTGAGTACTGAGAATTTCATGCAGCAGATAACCATTGGCACCATGCAGCTCAGCACCATCAAAGCCTGCTTCTTTAGCGTTACGGAGACCGTGTAAAAAGCCATTCAGAACACGCTCAAAATCGCTCTCATCCATGGCCTTAACGTCCTGCCATGAATCTTGGTCGCCATACAGACCAAGGGGTTTCCCCACCGGCTTTTGTTCAGTGATTCCAAGCGGAGCTTTACCAAAACTATTGTACTGTTGCTGTGCCCCAGCATGCATCAGCTGGGCAATGATTTTCGCGCCTTGCTCATGGACTTCGCGGATAATCGGCCGCCAGGATTCGCCCTGCAGAGCATCGGCCAGACCTGGCTGGTTCTCATAGCCTTGGCTGGCATTCTGATCGGGAAAGATCCCCTCGGTAATAATCAGCGCAAAACCACCCTCAGCGTAGCGCCGATAGTGTTTCAGCATCAGCTCGTTGGCGCGGCCATTGGATTGTGCACTGACCCGCGTCATCGGGGCCACTGCAAAACGATTGGCTAGCTTCATGCCAGCAAATTCTATACTCGAAAACTCTGAATCAAACATAGCATCCTCAAATTAGGGAAAAATGATGTCAGGGATACGAGCGGTCTGTCCTTGTAGATCGAAATAGCTACTATTTCTGGTTTGAATGACGACTACCGCAACGCGTGTTTTCTAACAATTACGGGTTTACGCTAAGGGAGTTAGCGCTTTTGATCAAGTCGCACGTGACAACACCAAGGCTGCTTTTTGCTTGCGGCGACCGAAACCGAAGGCGCGCTTAAAGGTTGCTAACGGGATCGGCAGGTACTGTCGCTCGGCTGCGGATTGCCAGGGTAAAGCGTCCTGATCAGGGTCGTTGATGTAGACGTAATTTTCATCCGCTGCACAAATGACGACCCAATGGGGCGCTTTACTTTCATCAAATACGTAAGTGCTGATGAGTGCGACCACCACGTGCCCGGCGGCAAGATCCGCGGCCAGTTGCGTGAGGCTGTAGTCCCCCACCAAAATCGGCACCTGAGCCGCTTTCAGCGCGGCAATATCGGTTTCCTGAATGCGCGCCATTATTTGCTTTTTCTCGGCGCTACGCACCGAGTCCATCAGCAGTGGTCCGCTGTGACTCACATGCAGCACCACCTGCAAGCCCCGCCGCAACGCGGCGCGCGCCAGGCCGTGAGGGCCGCAGCCACCGTGTCCTGAGGTCATGAAGATGGTCGTCGCTTCGCGCCAGATTTCAAGCTCTTCATGGTGTGGGTCCGCTGACGGAATATCATAAAATGCCATAGCCATCAGTAAACTGGCAGGGCCACAGGTAAAATCTGTGGTTTGCGTACGATACGGCACCAACCGCTGGCCGCCGTTAGGTCCGGCGGACGGCTCAAAACGCGGTAACAGCTTTTGCAGAACCACGGCATCGCTATCGTCTTCATAGTATTCCGGACGGATCTCCATGTCGTAATAGCCAACACCATGATAAAGCGCCAGCGCCGGCTGGTTGTCGACCTTCACTTCCAGGCGCATAAACAGACAATGGCGGTCATCGGCGTCATCTTCAGCAGCGGCGAGTAATGCTTTACCGAAGCCACGGTTGCGAAACTCCGGCAAAACTGCCAGCGAATACAAACGGGCCAGCTGTGTGGCTTGCCGGTAAAGGACAATGTAATAGCCCACCACCTGTCCATCGAACAGCGCCACCTGAAAGTCACCTATCGCCTGATCGATAAAACGTTTGAAACTGCGGCGACTAATGCGATCGGTCGTGAAGCTGGCCTGCTCGATACGCTCGAGTGCGTCGAGATGATGCCGATTGGCCCGCACCAGGGATAATCCTTGTGCCGCGCCTTGAGAAGTAACCATGACAGTAGCGTCCTAACGCTGATGTGGGCGAATTGCGCGCTTATTATATCGCAGTATTGCCTTGAAAGTGGTAAACTGTCGCGCAAATTTTTAGCACCAGCTGAGGACCTTTCTCGTGAGCGATCAAAAACCTTCTTTGAGTTACAAAGACGCCGGCGTTGATATTGATGCAGGTAATGCACTTGTGGACCGTATTAAAGGTGTCACTAAACGTACGAAACGCCCTGAAGTCATGGGCTCCATCGGTGGTTTTGGCGCGCTCTGTGAGTTGCCTGGCAAGTACAAACAACCCGTTTTAGTCTCCGGTACCGACGGTGTAGGCACCAAGCTGCGCCTGGCCATCGACCTGGGCAAACATGACACCGTGGGCATCGACCTGGTCGCCATGTGCGTTAATGACCTGATTGTACAGGGTGCTGAACCGCTGTTCTTCCTCGATTATTACGCCACTGGCAAGCTAGACGTTGATGTCGCTGCAGACGTTGTCACCGGAATTGGTGAGGGCTGTGTGCAGGCCGGTTGTGCGCTGATTGGTGGTGAAACCGCAGAAATGCCCGGAATGTATGAGCAAGGCGATTACGATATTGCTGGCTTCTGTGTCGGTGTGGTTGAAAAAGAAGAGATTATCGATGGCAGCAAAGTCGCGCCAGGTGATGCTCTTATCGCCCTCGCCTCAAGCGGTCCACATTCAAATGGTTACTCGTTGATCCGTAAGATTATTGAAGTCAGCGAAGCCGATGTTCGCAGCGAAGAGCTCGACGGTAAGCTGCTCGCGGATCATCTGATGGCGCCTACCCGCATTTACGTGAAGTCAGTTCTTAAAGTGCTTGAATCCCATAGTGTGCACGCTATCTCTCACATCACCGGCGGCGGTTTCTGGGAGAATATTCCACGGGTACTACCGGACGATGCCAAAGCCGTTATCGACGATAGCAGCTGGGAGTGGCCAGTGGTGTTTAACTGGTTGCAGCACAACGGCAATGTGACCACCAAAGAAATGTACCGTACCTTTAACTGTGGTGTGGGTTTGATTATGGCCCTGCCACAATCACAAGCCGACGCTGTAGTTGAATTATTGCGCGAGCATGGCGAAGACGCCTGGGTTATCGGTCAGGTTGCCGCACGTGAAGGTGATGAAGCACAGGTTGAAATCGTAGAATGAAACGAATTGTCGTACTGATTAGCGGTTCAGGCACCAACATGCAGGCCATCGTTGATGCCTGCCAGGCCGATCGTATTGACGGCGAAGTTGTTGCTGTCATCAGCAACAAGGCAGACGTGGGCGGACTCGAGAAGGCCGCGAAAGCAGGTATTCCGACGGCAGTCTTGTCACATCGTGAATTCGACAGCCGCGAAGCCTACGATGAGGAGTTACTCAAACTTGTCGATAGTTTTGCCCCTGACGTAGTGGTGCTGGCCGGTTTTATGCGCATTTTGACACCGGCCTTCGCGCAGCACTTTCAGGGACGCATGCTCAATATTCATCCATCATTACTGCCTAAATACCGCGGCATCAATACTCATCAGCGAGCACTGGATAACGGTGATAAAGAACATGGTGTGTCGGTGCATTTCGTGACTGAAGAACTTGATGGTGGGCCCGTGATCTTGCAGGCCGTCGTGCCAGTTTTCCCGGAAGACACCGCGCTTGACCTGCAACAGCGGGTGCATAGCCAGGAACACCGTATTTACCCGCTAGTGGTGCAATGGCTGTGTTCCGAACGCTTAAAACTGACCGAAAAAGGCGCGATGCTCGACGGCGCCCTGCTCGGCGCGCAAGGTTACGCAGTCGATTAATTCAGCGTTTCCAGGACTAAGGTGGCGACTTCGTCACCTTCTTTGAGTTGCTCCATTTTTACCATCACATAGCCAAGTTCTGGCGCAAACCAGTAATGCGTTTCCCGTGTGCTCGACTTGCGCACCCGCGAAACTTTAAGTGCTTCCACCGTGCCAAAGGGTAGCGACAAAACTTCCAGCTCGCCGCGGCGGAAGCGCTGCTCGTCATACTCACCTTTGTCATCGACGATACGATAACTAAAATCGGTGTTCGAACTTTGTTGCAAATCGTAACGCAGCTGCTCGAGCATGCTGGCTTCATCCAGTAAGTTCGCGTGCCAGTCGACCGGTAACGGCGTGCCGGATTCAGCTTCAAGCACTTGCTCATTCTGGCTGTCAAAACGCACATTCATGCTTTTATTGCTACCTGTGCCACTGCGTTTGAACCTAAAGGTAAGAGGCTCGATCCAACCGTCAACGAAAGTAAATGTCGAGTCATAACGGCGCACATCGGACAGGAACAAAAATGAAATTTCAGTCTCGTTCTGCAACACATAGGTGCCATCGTCACGCTGAGAGAGTTTACGCGTGGCTTCACCGTAGTTGGAACCACCCCGCTCAACCTCGTAGCGAGCATCGTAAACCGCTAATTCGGCACTAAAAACCGGCGTCATTAGCAAGCCAGCGAGAGGCGCTGCAAGCCACTTTACTACTGCATTCATGGTATCTCCTGACGAATCATCCCGGGCGAAAAACTGATCGCATTCACCACTCTGACCTTATACTACTGAAAAAGTGCAATATCCCTTGAAAGTCTGCCACAAATTGTCTAATCTCGGGGGATAACTTACTGGTCAGACCTCTAACCACAACGACGGAGTATCATTATGAGTGTCGCCTTATGGATTATCGCCACCTTGCTAGTGTTCGGTGGCCTACTGTATTACCGCACCTCGCTGCTGGTGACAAGCCTCGGCCTGGTGGGCATGTTTGCCATCGGCAGCCTGTTTGACATCGTTGGCCCAGTGCTTTGGGTGCTGCTGGCTATCGTATTGTTGCCTCTGAATATTACCCTGTTCCGCCGCAGCGTTTTGAGTAAAACCATGCTCACAATGTACCGCAAAGTGATGCCGGAGATTTCTGAGACAGAAAAAGACGCGATTGACGCCGGAACGACCTGGTTCGAAGGCGAGCTTTTCCGTGGCGCTCCAAACTGGAAAAACCTGCACAGCATTCAAAAGGCCGAGCTAACTGCTGAAGAGCAAGCCTTCCTTGACGGACCCGTTGAAGAAGTCTGTAAAATGCTCGACGATTGGGAAGCGACTCATGAGCTGGCAGATATGCCAGAAGAAGTTTGGCAGTATCTGAAAGACAACAAATTCTTCGCCATGATCATCAAGAAACAATATGGCGGTCTTGAGTTCTCAGCCTATGCTCAGTCCCGCGTACTGCAAAAACTTTCTGGCGTCAGCACAGTATTGGCTAGTACCGTTGGTGTGCCTAACTCTTTAGGTCCAGGTGAGCTATTGCAGCATTATGGTACTGAAGAGCAGAAAGATTATTACCTACCGCGCTTAGCCACAGGCGAAGAAGTCCCCTGCTTTGCGTTGACTAGCCCCGAGGCGGGTTCTGATGCAGGTTCGATCCCAGATACAGGGGTGGTTTGTAAAGGCGAATGGGAAGGTAAAGAAGTTGTCGGTATCCGACTCAACTTTAACAAGCGTTACATTACCCTTGCGCCAGTAGCAACAGTATTGGGGCTGGCCTTTAAAATGTATGACCCGGATCACCTGTTAGGCGACCGCGAATCGCTGGGTATCACCGCGGCACTTATCCCGCGTGATACCAAAGGTGTGGAGATCGGTCGTCGTCACTTCCCATTAAACGTGCCATTCCAGAATGGTCCGATTCGTGGTGAAGATGTATTCGTACCGCTGGATTTCATCATCGGTGGTGCTGAAATGGCCGGTAAAGGCTGGCGTATGCTGGTCGAATGTCTATCGGTTGGCCGTGCGATCACCCTGCCATCAAACAGCGCAGGTGGCGTGAAGTCTATTGCCCTGGCTACTGGCGCCTATGCTTACATCCGTCGTCAGTTCAAACTGCCGGTGGGTAAAATGGAAGGCGTACAGGAAGCTATGGCGCGGATCGGTGGTAACGCGTACCTGATGGACGCGGTCACCACGCTCTCGACCAAAGGTATAGACCTTGGTGAGAAACCATCGGTTATTTCTGCCATTGCTAAGTACCATATGACCGAAAAACTTCGTTCATGCATGGACGATGCCATGGATATCCATGGCGGTAAAGGCATCTGTCTGGGGCCGAACAACTACCTCGGCCGCGGTTACCAAGGTGTGCCTGTAGCGATTACCGTGGAAGGTGCCAATATTCTTACCCGGAGCTTGATGATCTACGGTCAGGGCGCGATTCGCTGCCATCCTTACGTACTGGAAGAGATGCTGGCGTCTGCTGAACACAACGCAGAAGGCCTGAAGCGTTTCGATAAGGCTATCTTTGGTCACATCGGTTTCGCTATGAGCAATTTCGTGCGCTCACTGGCATTAGGCCTGGGTGGTCATCACCTGAGCAGCACCCCTTACACCGACAGTACCAAGCAGTACTACAAACAAATGAACCGCTTTAGCGCCAACCTGGCACTCTTGTCAGACGTTGCTATGGGCGTTCTTGGTGGCTCGCTGAAGCGCAAGCAGCGTATTTCTGCCCGTTTAGGCGATATGCTGAGTTACCTATACATTGGCTCTGCGACCTTGAAGCGCTTTGCTGATGAAGGCCGTCAGCACGATGATCTACCGTTGCTGCATTGGGCGATGCAAGACACCCTGTACAAGCTGCAGGAGTCACAGCTGGAACTACTGGATAACTTTGGTTTCATTGGTAAAACCATGCGTGTCATCATGTATCCGTTCGGCCGCTTTGTGAAACGTCCTTCGGACCGCTTAGACACCAAAGTTGCACGGATCCTGTTGCAGCCTAATGCAAGCCGCGAACGTCTTGGCAAGGGCCAATTCCTGGCGCCGGAAGGTCAGTTCGGTTATCTGGAGCAAACCTTACGTGACATTATCGAAGCAGAAGCACTGCACGATCGTGTTCAGCGTGCTGCGGATGAGCGCATTCCCTTTATCTTCCTTGACACAGTGGCTGCCAAAGGCAAAGAACTGGGCGTGTTAAGCGACGACGAAGTCGCCCTGCTGAAGCGTGCTGAAGAAGGCCGTCTGCGGGTCATCAACGTTGACGACTTTGCCCATGAAGATCTGATGGCAGGTAAAGCTGCCCGGGAATGGGCTTTGAAAAATCAGCAAAAAGACTCGGACGCTGCTTGATCTAAGCAGTAACTGAGGCTAATAAAAAACCGCAGCGATAGTCCGCTGCGGTTTTTTTATGCCCTTTAGACCATCACTTCACGCTGGTATAGCGTAAGTAAGGCTTCACGGTTTTAAAGCCCTGCGGGAATTTCTTCTCCGCTTCTTCCATGGATACACTCGGTGGAATAATAACGTCACCGCCCAGCTCCCAATCAGCCGGAGTCGCTACGCCGTGTTTATCACCCGTTTGCAGCGCATCAATGACCCGCAGGATCTCTGCAAAGTTGCGACCAACACTCATTGGGTAGGTCATGGTTAAACGGATTTTTTGATTCGGATCGATAATAAAGACCGAGCGTACCGCCGCGGTCTCACTCTCCCCCGCATGAATCATCTCGTATAACTCTGCGACCTTTTTGTCTTTGTCAGCCACAATCGGGAAGGTCAGTGACGTGTTCTGGGTTTCATTCACATCATTAATCCAGCCCTTGTGCTCTTCCACTGTGTCCGTCGACAAACCTAAAGGCTTTACACCACGCTTGGCAAACTCTTCAGATAGCTGCGCCGTACGGCCCATTTCAGTGGTACATACTGGCGTGTAGTCGGCCGGGTGACTGAAGAAAAATACCCAGGAACCCTTAGCCCAGTCATGGAAGTTAATCTTGCCATCGGTGGTTTCAATATCGAAATTCGGTGCGATATCACCAATTCGTAATCCCATTATCTTTACCTCTTCTATGTGAACTTAAGTGTGCGAACTTCAATGCCTTAAAACTTATTTGCCGGAATCTTAAAATAACGATGACCGTCAGCTTCTGGTTCAGGCAATTTCCCCGCGCGCAAGTTCACTTGCAACGCGTGCAACATGCGATCCGGCAAAGCCAAAGTGGCGTCACGTTCCTCACGTAGTTGGCAATAGTCAGCTTCGCTGACATCGCCAGCCAAATGAATATTGTTTTGCCGGTGCTCCGCGACCGTCGCTTCCCATTGCGGTTCGCGGCCATCCTTACCGTAGTCATGGCCAACAAAGAGTCTGGTCGTGTCGGGTAAACTTAAAATACGCTGTAACGACTGCCATAAGTCCTGCGTCGACCCGCCAGGGAAATCGGCGCGTGAGGTGCCGCTGTCAGGGTACATCAGAGTATCATGGACAAAGGCAGCATCGCCTACGATATAAGTAATAGAGCCCAGCGTATGGCCTGGCGACAGCCATACCGAAACGTCCAGCTCTCCTAGCTTGAAGGTGTCACCTTCCGCAAATAAATAGTCAAAATCAGCCTTTGGGTTGAAAGCTTCCGGCAAATGGTAGTAGTCACGCCACAGCTCGGCGATATCAGTAACCTTCTCACCTATAGCATTCGGGGCGTTCGTCTGCTCTTTCAAGTACCAGGAGGCCATGAAATGATCGGCGTGAGGATGTGTATCCAACACCCAGGTGATCTTGAGATCATGCTCTTTGGCTAATGCTAAAATCTGATCAGCACTTTTAAAGTCGGTGCGGGCGGCACGCGGGTCAAAATTCTGCACAGCGTCAATGACTGCGGCTTCGCCACTGCTCGGATCAGCCACCAGGTATTGGATGGAACCTGTATCAGCTTCATAAATCCCCCACACGTTCGGTGAACCTACACCTGTCGAGGCACTCTTGCGAACACAATTTTTCATACCACCTCCTTTATTTCGTACTTTACTAAAATAGTAGATCTGCCGGCATTGTTCAAGGGATACACTCAGGCATGAGCCTGCGTCGGTTTTCATGTACAATCACCGCTTCAAAAAATTTAGAAAACATCCAGAGGAGCAGCATGGCATGACGCAGGCCAATTCCACGACCGCAAAACGTGGCGCATTCACTCGATTTCTCGATACGGTTGAATGGCTCGGCAACTTACTTCCCCACCCGATCACCCTGTTTGCTTTATTCGCAGTCGCGATTATCTTCCTTAGTGGGCTTGCCAGTTATCTTGGTTTAAGTGCACAGGATCCGCGTCCAGGTGGTGAGGTCATCGAAGTCGTGAGCTTGCTCAATGCCGAAGGCTTGCAACGCGTGGTCACCGGACTGGTCACTAACTTCACCGGCTTCACGCCACTGGGAACCGTACTGGTTGCACTGCTTGGTGTAGGTATTGCTGAGCGCTCCGGGTTACTTTCCGCCGCCATGCGCGGCCTGGTCATGAATGCGCATCCGCGTGTGGTGACTTTAGCTGTGGTGTTTGCGGGCGTCATCTCCAATACAGCTTCTGAGCTTGGCTATGTGGTACTGGTGCCGTTGGCGGCAATGATATTCCACTCTCTGGGTCGGCATCCTCTGGCGGGGCTTGCTGCAGCGTTCTCGGGCGTATCTGCCGGTTACAGCGCCAACCTGCTGATTGGTACCGTTGACCCTTTGCTTGCTGGTATCACCACGAAAGCAGCCAACCTCATCGATCCTGAATACTATGTTGGTCCCGAGGCGAACTGGTGGTTTATGATCGTCTCCACGTTTCTGATTGCCGCGATGGGTACCTTTGTTACAGAAAAAATAGTTGAGCCCAAACTTGGCAAATACAACCCAGATGAAGCCAGTATTGACCTAAGCGATCAGAAAGTAGAAGCGCTGACTCCGGTCGAGAAAAAAGGTCTGAAAGGCGCTGGCTTAAGCTTCTTACTGCTTGGCATATTGCTGGCCCTGACCATAGTTCCCGAATGGGGCATCCTGCGCCATCCGGAAACCGGCGCAGTCGCAGGCTCACCTTTCCTGCGGGGAATTGTGGCCTTTATCTTCATTACCTTTGCTATACCCGGCTACGTTTATGGTCGCATCACCAAGGTCATGCGCAGCGATCGCGATGTCATCGATGCCATGTCGGACTCAATGAGCACTCTGGGGATGTATATCGTATTGGTCTTTTTTGCCGCGCAATTCGTTGCGTTTTTTGGCTGGACTAACTTCGGCAGCATTTTTGCCATCAAAGGCGCGCAATTCCTGCAGGAGGTTGGTCTCACTGGCCCGTCAGTGTTCCTCCTGTTTATTTTGATGTGTGCTTTCGTCAATCTGATGCTGGGCTCGGCGTCCGCGCAGTGGGCCATCACCGCCCCTATTTTTGTGCCCATGTTGATGCTGATTGGCTATGCACCGGAAGTCATTCAGGCGGCCTACCGTATTGGCGACTCAGTGACCAATATCATCACCCCAATGATGAGCTACTTTGGCCTGATTTTAGCGGTCGCGGCGCGCTATAAAAAAGATGTGGGGATCGGCACGCTTATCGCCACCATGTTGCCGTACAGTATTTTCTTCCTGGTCGGTTGGACCATCTTGTTCTTTATTTGGGTTTTTGCCCTCGACATGCCGGTTGGCGTTGCCACACCGACCTTCTACACCCCGTCTTAGGATGGGGTGCGCAGGACGCGATACAAGAGGGTTGCGGTAAGACCGCAGGCACCGATCACGTAGAGCATACCAAGCGGGGTGATGTGACCCACCACATTCACCACCGCAGAAATAATACCCGCGATAAGAAACTGCAAACTGCCGGTGACCGCTGAGGCGGAGCCGGCCCTTTCCTGCTGTTCTGCTAAAGCACCAGCCATGGCATTGGGAAACACCATTCCCAATGTGCTGACATAGGCAAATACAATCATCAGGACCAGCCAGAAGTTGGCATTGAGGCTGGCAAAAACAATGGTCAGCAGCGAAATAAGCGCCAGCACTGGTAGTGATTTATTGAGGATTTTGCGGGCGTCGCGACGCCGCAACAGCCAGGCATTAAACTGCGCCATACCAATGATGCCGATAGCATTGAGGCCAAACAGCCAGCTATAGTGCGTCGGATCCAGCCCAAAGTGGTCGATAAACACCAGCGGTGAACCGGTGATATAAGCAAACAGACCTGACTGTGCGATGCCCCCGGCGAGGGAGTAGCGCAAAAAACCGCGATCTTTAAGTACGTCCCAGTAAATCGGCAGGCTGCGCCGCATCCGCACCGCACCGTTAAAGCTGCGCGTTTCCGGCAGACGCACATGTACAATCGCCATACAGGCGACGGCCAGCGCAGCGACGATGACGAAAATGGCTTGCCAACCAAAGGCTTTAGTCACGTACGCGCCCGCCAGCGGCGCGAGGATCGGGGCGATGCCCATAACCAGAATAAGAAACGAGAAAACTTGCGCCGAGGCCTGAGGCGTATAGAGATCGCGCACCATTGCCCGGGCAATCACTAAGCCAGCACAGGAACCGATGGCCTGGAAGAAGCGCAATACGATAAGACTTTCGAGGTTAGGCGCATAGGCACAGGCCAGTGAGGAAACGATATAAATCACCAGACCAAAATAAAGTGGCGGTTTACGCCCCCATTTGTCAGATGCGGTGCCGTACAACAGCTGACCAATGAAAAGTCCCAGAAAAAATGAAGTCAGCGATAGCTCAACGCGGTTGGACTCAGTGCTGTAACTTGCGGCGATATCGCCAAAGGCGGGCAAATACATATCGATGGATAATGGCCCGAACATCGTGAGCAGGGCCAACACCACAACGGTTAAATCAAAGCGTGCTTTATCAGATACCGTCAGCTGCGTCATTCGTCCAACGACCGATAGCTTTGCGTGCTGTGTTCAGTCGGACGTTTGATCGTCTTGGTTTTGCTTGCCCAGTCGACGAACGACTGGGCATAGTTGATGTAAGTATCCTGTACCCGCCCGTCAGCTTTGAGCTTACTCAGTAAACGCCAGCCATCGGCTCCACCGGCTAAGAAGCTATTGGTAATCATGGTATAGGTTTGAGCCGGATCCAGCGCTTGCCAGCCCTGCCCTCTACGAACCTGCAACTGGCTGATTCTTTGCCCGTCTTTGGCTTGTAAATCGACATCAAAGCGAATGCCCGCGCCATGGGGGTACCCGCCATCAGAGCCGGTGTCGGACAGCGCGTAACTTAAGGCCTGCTCGAGTACCTGCTTCAACTCAGCACCCGTGATCTGCACTTCCACCAGGGTATTGGCAAAGGGCAACAACCGATAAGCGTCGGCAATCGTAAAGGGGCCTGCATTGATATCAGCCCGCACACCACCGGCATTTTGCAGCGCAAAGTCGGCTTGCGGAGAGCTGGCAAGAAAAGCTTTAGCGACCACCGCATGGGCGTCCGATTGGCGGCCAGTGCCGCAACCGGGCACAGTTGTCGGCCCCATTCGCTTCATACACAGTCGCGCCTTGACATCCGCAACTACCGTCTCAGTGAGCTCATCAAGGCTCGCCTGGTAGCCTGTCAGCAGCTCTTTTGCCGCCGGATTTTCAGCAACTGCAGTAAACTGAGGTAATGTTTTAATCGCTTGCGGTGCATTCTCTGCAACCAGCACATGCGCCTGTCCGCCGCATGCTGCCACGCGGTCACCGGTAAATGCTACCCGTAGCTCGCCCACTACCTGGCTGTATTGCCAGGCATGAGCGACACAAACCGGATCACCGTCTAGATTTGTGACCTGCATGGGATAAGGTCCCACGGTCGGCAGACCATAGCCGGCAAAGTCACCCATTAAAGTATGCGAATCGCCGCCAACGATAAAATCAACACCGGGGAGTTGCTGAGCAATACGCAGATCGTTTTGCAGTTGAATGTGAGTCAACAATCCGATCTTCTCAATGCCTTGCCGCTGCAGCTCGGCAATATAAAACTTTGCGGTGGCCAGTTCATCGGCAAAGCGCGTGCTGGCATCAGGTTGCGAGGAGTTTTTTGTTTTTATGGCGATATCCAGACCGATAATGCCGACTTTTTCACCGGCCAACTGGAAAATCGCATAGGGCTTGAAGCTGTCCCAACGCGTCTTGGGCGTTAACGGCGATTTACCGACTTGCGGTTGAACATTAGCAGCCAGTACTTCGGTACGGCAGTTCGCCGTCATTGCCAGTGCATCCAGGAACGACTTGAAACCCGCATCACCGTTATCAAACTCATGATTACCTAGGGCAAAGGCATCAAAACATACCTCGTTCATCAAGGCCGCGTCAGCGGCACCGTTATAGACGGTGTAGAACAAGGTACCGGTGATGGCATCGCCAGCGTGCAACGCCAGCACATTGGGCTGTGCTGCGCGGATCGCATTGATTTGCGTCACCACGCGCGCAAAACCGCCGGTTTCTATGCTGTACTCTTTGCCTTCAACTTGCAGAGCCGTGCTCTGGTGCGGTAATAAATTCGAATGATGGTCGTTAATATGAGCAACAGTGAGTTCAAATTCGGGGGCTTGCGCTGCCGGCGACTGCGCACAACCTGCCACTAGCAGAGATGTTGTCAGCAGTGCACCACCTAAGACCCACCGTTGCCATTGATTCATATTACTTCACCAAACCAATTTCACGCAGACGTTCCATCAGATAATCATCTGACGAAATTGCCTCCCAGCGTTTTGGATTTTCATCGCTGATACAACTGGCCAGGGGATCAATCACCACATCCGGATTAAAGTGCAGGAAGAACGGAATTGAGTAACGCGATTTGTGGCTATAGGGTGCCGGCGGGTTGACCACACGGTGAGTCGTGGAAGGCAGCACACCATTGGTCATGCGTTGCAGCATGTCGCCAACGTTACAGATAATAGCACCTTCAATGATCGTCACCGGAATCCAGCTGCCATCTTTTGCCAATACTTCCAAGCCTGGCTCACGGGAGCCGACCAGCAGGGTGAGTACATTGATATCTTCATGAGCTCCGGCACGCACCGATGGGGTTCCTTCATCCACAATCGGCGGGTAGTGCAACGGCCGTAGAATTGAATTTCCCAGATTCACTTTATCATTAAAGAAATCGCGCGGTTGCTTCAGATAAACCGCCAACGCTTCTAACACACGCAGGCCCAATGCATCGAGCGCACTGTAAAGACGCAGCAGCTTGGTTTTGAACTCAGGGAGTTCAGCAGGCCAGACATTTGGAGTTAACTGTTTGAACGGTGGTTCACCTTCGATCTCACGACCTACATGCCAGAATTCTTTTAAATCCACGTGCTTCGCATCTTTTGCAATCTCAGTACCGAAGGGTGTGTAACCTCGTGCACCGCCACCACCAGGGATATGATATTGCTTTTTAACAGCTTCAGGTAAGGCAAACAGATCGCGACAGGCATCCAGTGCCTCTTCAATCAACTGTTGGTCAACGCCATGCTTAGTTAAGGCAACAAAACCATTAGTTTCATACCCTTCGCCAACGTGCTGCGCAAAGGCCTCAAAGTTCTGGTCGTAGAGGCTCATATCAATGTGTGGAATAGATTTCATCGGTACCCTTTGGAAACAGTTAAAAACAACGGTTTATAGTAATTTTTTTACCCGCCAAAGACAATGAAAACCGGCGAAAACCTAGAGGTAAATCTTGTGTAAGGGACCTTTCTAAACTGCCATCCTATGACCACACTTAAAGAGACATTCACCTAACGAAGGTGTTGAATATGAAAACCTTAACTAAACTTGTAGGTTGTAGTGCCATTGTCAGCGCATTCGCGATGCTGACTGCGCCGACGCTGGCCCAGTCTCAGGACAGCAGTCCCTTCAAAGCTCCCCAAACCCGACAAGCGTTTAACTTTATCAGTCTCGGTGTGGCTGACCATGACGCGGACGATAACAGTATCATCCTGGAAGGCAGTTATGAATTTAATGCACCATGGTTTGTTAGTGGTTACTTGCGTGACGGTGACGAGGGTCCGTTTGGTGACGGCCGCGACGCGCAAGGGTTGAAGTTTGGTCGTTATTTGTGGCTTAACCATAATCTGGTCGCTGATTTCTCAGGTCGTCTGGGACAGGTTGATTTTGGCCCGGAAGACAGCGCTTACTGGGGCGTTGAAGGTAACCTGCGCACCCGCATTGACCGTTTTGAACTCTACGCTGGCCTCGGCTGGGTTGATTACATGGATGCCGGCAGTGACAGTCAGTACCAGTTCGGTAGCCGCTTTTATCTTACCCCGGAGTTTGCCGTAGGAGCGCGCTATCAGGATAGCGAATTTGGCGATGGTCTGCGCATCGATGTAAGTTATCACTTCTAACAAAATCAGGTATGCTGTGCTGCATAAGCTATCGTTATCGGAGTTCTTCTTATGTCACAGCTGCCTGCCTTTCTTACGCTTTACCGCGAACTTGTTGCGACCCCTAGCGTGTCCTGTCTGGACCCACATTGGGATACCAGCAATAAAGCCGTTATCGATAAGCTTGCCGGCTGGTTATCGAGCTTAGGTTTTTCTGTCAGTATCAACGAGCTAACGCGCCAGCGCGGCAAGTTTAATCTGCTGGCCAAATTCGTTCCGGCCGGCAGTGATGGCCGCGGCGGTCTGCTGCTGGCCGGCCACACCGACACCGTGCCTTGGGACGAAGGGCGCTGGACTCGGGATCCCTTCCAACTTACCGAAGCCGATGGCAAGCTTTACGGACTTGGCAGTGCCGATATGAAAGGCTTCTTTGCCTTTGTGCTTGAAGCCCTGCGCGGATTAGATCTGGGCAACCTCGCCAAACCTGTTTATGTACTAGCCACCGCAGACGAAGAAACCACCATGGCCGGTGCCCGGGAGCTGGCCGCGTTCGGCGAGCTAAGCCCGGACTACGCCATTATCGGTGAACCGACTTCGATGACCCCGGTGACCATGCACAAAGGTCACCTGACCGAAGGCATTCGGGTAACGGGTAAAAGTGGCCACAGTTCAAATCCGGGGGCGGGACTCAACGCTATTGAGGTAATGCACGATGTTATTTCCGGTTTGCGGGAACTGCAGCGCGACTTCCAAAAACGCTACCATGACCAGCATTTCGCCGTCCCTTATCCAACCCTTAACTTTGGCAATATCCACGGTGGTGACGCCGCGAATCGCATCTGCGCCTGCTGTGAAATGCACGTTGATCTACGCCCATTGCCGGGAATGCAGATGGACGAACTGTACGGCCTCATCGATGACAAACTGAAGCCTTTGCAACAGCAGTTCCCACAGGCTATTTGCCTCGAGCATCTGCATGAAGCTATTCCTGGCTATCGCTGCGATCCGGACTCTGCCATTGTGCAACTCGTGCAAGAGATCACCGGTAACTGCGCCGAACCGGCCAACTACTGTACCGAAGCGCCTTTCGTGCAGGAGCTGGGCTGCCAGACCATAGTCATGGGGCCCGGTTCCATTGCTCAGGCACATCAACCTGACGAGTTTATCCGGCTTGATGAAATTGCTCCGGCACAACAGCAGTTACGTACCATTATCAGCCGCGTCTGCCTGAATGGCGCTAAGAACACCGCTTAGTCAATCTCGCCCAGTACGCGGCGCACCGGCTTAAAGCTACGCCGGTGGATGGGGCATGCACCGAAGCGTTGCAGTAGCTCCAGATGCCCGGGGGTGGGATAGGCTTTGTGTTTGGCAAAGTCGTAATCAGGATAGTGTGCATGCCAAAGCAGCATCTGTCGATCACGTTCCACCTTGGCAAGAATGGAGGCTGCACCGATACACTCATGCAGCCCATCACCACCGATGATAGCTGCACCTGGCACGATTAACTTCGGCAACCGATTGCCATCAACCAAGACCTTTTCCGGTGTCACCCCCAGCCCTTCAACGGCGCGTTGCATCGCCAGTAACGACGCTTGCAAAATATTAATGGCATCTATCTCATCGGCATCGCATTGCGCGATCGACCAGTACAATGCCTTCTCTTTAATTTCCTGGCTCAATGCTTCGCGTTTCTTTTCCGATAGCTTTTTCGAGTCATTGATACCCAGGATCGGGCGTCTCGGGTCAAGGATAACGGCCGCTGCAACTACAGGGCCCGCGATAGGTCCCCGCCCTGCTTCATCTGTTCCGCAAATCATAGTGTCTCTTGTGCTTCTTCGGTGATGGGGTATGATACTTTCGTCCGACGAATAATAACAATACTTAAAGGGGTTTCTCATGTCTGAATCATCCTCGTTGCTCAACCGCATGCTCGACAAAGTCGAGAAGGTCGGCAACAAACTTCCTGATCCAGCCGTTATGTTTTTTGGCTTGCTGATCATTGTTTGGGTCTTCAGCTTCCTGCTTTCCGGCGTACAATTTGATGCGGTGCATCCCTTAACAGGTGAAAACGTTGAAGTCACAAACCTATTAAGCGGAGCGGCGATGGCAGACTTTCTTGCCAATATGGTCGGCACCTTTATGGGCTTTGCGCCCTTAGGCGTGGTGCTGGTCGCTATGCTTGGTGTTGGTGTCGCCGAACGTAGCGGCTTTATCAATGTTGCCATCAAGCTGATGCTTAACGTGACGCCGAAGGTACTGCTGACGCCCGTGCTGATTCTAATTGCCATTGTCAGCCATACTGCGGTCGATGCCGGCTATGTTCTGGTGATTCCGCTGGGCGGCGTGATTTTCTATGCTGCAGGCCGTCACCCGCTGGCGGGTATTGCCGCTGCCTTTGCCGGGGTCTCGGGTGGTTTCAGTGCTAACTTTGTACCCTCGGCCGTTGATCCGCTGTTACAAGGTTTTACCGAGTCTGCTGCCAAAATTCTCGATCCAGCGATACAGTTAAACCCCTTGAACAACTATTACTTCACCGCGATGTCGTCAATTATTGTGGTCGCCGTCGGCTGGTATCTGACCGACCGTGTGATTGAACCGCGCCTGAGCAAGACTCCGATTGATGGTGATCAGGAAGACATGCCAGCGCTTGACGATGTCACACCACGCGATCGTAAAGCGTTTTATGCCGGTGTTCTGACCATGGTCGTTGGCCTCGCTGCACTGTACTTCGCTGCAACCGCTGAAAATACGCCGCTTGCCGATCCTACAGGTGAGCTGGCCTCCTTTGCAGCACCGCTGATGCAGATGATTGTGCCGTTAATTTTCCTGCTGTTCATTCTGCCCGGTATCGTACACGGCTATATCTCCGGAAACTTCAGCAACTCCCAGGATGTCATCGGTGCGATGACGAAGTCGATGGAAGGCATGGCCTATTACATGGTTATGGCGTTCTTCTGTGCCTTATTTATTAAAGCCTTTGGCGATTCTAACCTGGGTATTTTATTGTCCATCAAAGGTGCAACCTTCCTTAGCTCGCTCGAACTTTCCGGCGGTGTGACCATGGTCGGTATTATTTTCCTGGTCGCCTTTATTAACTTGTTTGTCGGCTCAGCGTCCGCCAAGTGGGCGTTGATTTCACCGATTTTCGTGCCGATGCTGATGCAACTTGGTTATTCACCTGACTTAACTCAGGCGGCCTACCGTGTCGGTGACTCCACCAGTAACATCATTACGCCTTTGCTGCCCTACTTCCCGCTGGTTGTGCTCTACTGTCAGCGTTATGTGAAAGATACCGGTATCGGCTCTCTGGTTGCCTTAATGCTGCCCTTTACTGTGAGTCTGCTGGTACTTTGGTCAGCATTTTTGATCGTTTACTGGATGCTCGGTATTCCGCTTGGTATTCAGGCGAATTACATGTACCCAGCGGCGGGTTAAGCCATGACTTACTTTCAGGGCAAAACTGTCTGGCTCACCGGTGCCTCTTCAGGCATCGGTTTAGCCATGGCGCAACAACTGGCTGAGGCGGGAGCTCATCTTATCCTGACCTCGCGCCGCGCTGAAGTCCTGGAGCAGGTGCGCACAGCGCTCGCTCATCCTGATCGGCATCGGGTGCTGGCACTCGATTTGAGTCAACCTGAAGCTGCTGCCAGCGAAGCGCAGCAGCAACTCGGTGACCAGGTCATTAATGTTTTGATCAATAACGCCGGCATTTCGCAACGTTCACTGATTCTCGAAACCGACATGCAGGTGTACCGGCAACTGATGGAAATCGACTACTTTGGTGTGGTTGCGCTGACCAAGCTGGTACTGCCACGCATGGTCGAACGACGCAGCGGCCATATTGTGACGGTATCCTCGGTGGCGGGTAAGGTAGGTACCAAATTGCGGAGTGGCTACAATGGCGCCAAATTCGGTGTCATTGGCTTTATGGATTCATTACGGGCAGAAACCGCCGAATATGGGCTTAGTGTCACCTCTATCCTACCCGGTTTTATCAATACTCAGGTTGCGCACAACTCGCTGACCGGTGATGGCTCAGCTTTAGGTGAAGCCGATCCGGATAATGCCGGAGGCATCAGTGCGGAACAATGTGCGCGACGTTCACTGCAAGCGATAGCCGCGCAAAAAGCTGAGGTCGTGGTCGGCTCGGGCCTATCTAAGCTAGCGCCGTTTTTACAGCGCTTCGCTCCAGGTCTGGTAAGGCGGATGATAGCTAAGCGTTAGTCTTTTTGCAGGGCGAAATCGAGCTGCACTTCAACATTCTTGCGTACCACCGGATTCCCATTTTCGTATGCCGGCACATACAGCCAGCCAGCAACAGCATCGCGGGCGGACTGACCGAACGCGGCACTGGTTTCTGATACGATGCGAATATTCTGCGGCCGCCCGTTGCGGCCGACATCGTAAATCAGCTCAACGGAGCCTTCACGACCCGCCTGCGCTTCTGCTGCAGGAAACTCTGGGGTGACCCGAAACAAAGCTTCCTCAACCAAACCGCCACCGAGTTCATTATTCATTTGACCCAGTCGGGTCAGCGCTGCGGTCACTTTCTCGTATTCATCCAAGCGTCCGTAGAAGCTTACCAGACGGTAATAGGCCGCCAACTGCAACTGAATCACTGCCGACTTACCTGCAGCATCAGCAGAAACCACTCGTTCAAGCTTATCGATCGCTGCTTTAAGCCGATCATTGCCAGCGTCTTCCATCGCGGCGTAAAAGGCGGTTTTAATGGTACTTGGGTGATCTTCACCAAGTTGCTCTCTACTGTCCTGGTAAAGTGACGTCCAGAGGTTCGGTCGACTTTGGTTCAGTCTTAATAACTGCTCGGCCATGGCTGTCTTCACTGCCAGGACAAAGGTCGGATTCTCGGTTTTACGCGCACTAAAAATTTCGGCAAACTTCAGCTCATAGTCAGAAATTCTTTCTTCGTTCACCTCTGGCATGGTCTCCAATGCCAGCAATAAAGGATCTAACAGCTCAATCGCCGACGACCCGTACTCATCCTCAAAAACTCTTACCACCAAGGCTGCCAGCGCATGTTGCTGTTCACCTACCCGTTGTGCGGCATCCAACAGCAATAAGTGGTTCAGCGCCAGATTGGCGGTATTAATATGGTCCGCGCCGAAATACTCACGTCCACGCATGTAAGACGCAAATGCTAACTGTTGTAACTCGCTTTTCGGAGTGTTTGGGTCTGCCTCAGCCTGCTGGAAGGCTTGGTACACTTCCTGAAAATTTTGTTTAGCTGATTCCTGCACTACAGGTGCAGCATGGACTGCTGAACTGACCGAGGCACTCATTACTGCAAGGCCAAGAAGTGTTGCCGAAAGCAAAGGACGAAGACGAGAGACTTTGCGATGGGCTGGGATTAAACGGCTATCAGACATACACCTTGATACTCTTGTTATTGTTATGTTTAAAGGATACTAACCCGAGACTCGTCCGGGATCAAAAAAACCCGCACGAATGCGGGTTTTTTAGTCAGTTCTTGCAGCTCAGAAAACTAGACCATGTGCACCAGCATTGAGGTTGGATCCTCAAGAAATTCCTGCCAGCGCTTGTTGAAGCGGGCAATAGTGCCGCCATCAATAATGCGATGATCTCCAGACCAGCTCACCGTCATCAGTTTGCGTGCAACCACGTTGCCATTAGCGTCAAACCGCGGCAGCTCCTGCACTTTGCCTAAGGCGACAATCGCAGCCTCAGGTTTGTTGATGATCGGGGTCGCTACTGTGCCGCCAATTACCCCAATGTTCGAGATAGAAATGGTGCCACCTTTCATGTCTTCCTGCGCAACACGGCCTTCGCGAGCAGATTGCGTCAGACGTGTGACTTCATTGGCCACGTCGATCAGGCTCTTATTCTGCACTTGCTTCACATTTGGCACCAGCAGCCCGATCTTAGTATCAACCGCCATGCCAATATTGTGATCATCAAAATAAGTGATCTCGGTGCAGTCATCGTTGACCTGCGCATTCATGATCGGGAATTCCTTCAGGGCCAGCGACAGCGCCTTGATGAAGAACGGCATCATGGTGATGCGAACACCTTCATCTTTGTAGCGCTCTTTCAGCTGTTTCTGCAGCGCCATCACCGCAGTCAGATCAAATTCATCTGCATAGGTAAAGTGCGGAATGGTGCTGACCGATTCCGTCATGGCTTTGGCCATCGCAGCTTTTACGCCCCGAATTGCCTCAGTTCGCTTACCACCTGCAGGCTTGCTGGTAGAGGTCGTTGCGGCCTGAGCGTCTGCGGCTTGGCTCTGCGCTGCGGCTGCACCGCTGACGTGCTGTTCCACGTCTTCTTTCATGACGCGGCCTTTCGCACCGGAACCTGAAACCTTACTGATGTCCACATCAAGCTCACGGGCGCGACGACGCACCGCAGGGCTGGCAATAGCCTTACCCTGACGAGCAGCAACCGGAGCTTCTGCCTGTCCTTGTTGAGCGGTGCTGGTTGCGGTTGACGCGGCGGCAGCTGGCTGAGCAGAAGAGTCTGACTCTGACGACCCATCGCCGGCAACGCGCACCGCAAAAAGAGGCTCGTGCACTTTGGCAATGTCGCCCTGCTTGTAATAAAGCTTTTCCACCACGCCATGTTCTTTCGCTGGAATCTGCACCAGAGCTTTGTCCGTCATGACATCGACAACGGGCTGGTCTTCTTCAATGGTATCGCCTTCCTGGACTTGCCACTCGACGATTTCACATTCAACAATGCCTTCACCGATATCCGGCAGAATGAAATCAGTCACTGAAGAGCCGGCACTCGATGACTCGGCTGTTGCAGTGGATTCCGGCTGTTCCTCGGCCTTAGCAGCAGGTGCAGCGGCTTCTTCGTCGCTGTCATCTGCCGATTCGACCGCAAACAGCGGCTCATGTACTTTGGCGATGTCACCCTGTTGGTGATAAAGCTTGGTCACGACCCCATCGTCTTTGGCTGGGATCTGTACCAGCGCCTTGTCTGTCATAACATCGACAACGGGCTGATCTTCTTTGATGGTGTCGCCTTCTTTGACCAACCACTCGACGATTTCACACTCAACGATACCTTCGCCGATATCCGGTAAAATAAAATCTTTACTCATAAGTCCCGGCCCTCTTAATAGGTCATCGAAGCTTTAATGGCTTCGTAGACTTTCAGGTGATCGACGAAATATTCTTTTTCGTGACACAGTGGATAAGGTGTATCCAGGCCACATACACGGGCAATTGGCGACTCCAGGTACAAGAAACATTTGTCCTGCACTGTAGCAGCTACTTCGCTTGCGAAACCGCTGGTCAGAGGCGCTTCCTGGGTCACCACGAGGCGGCCCGTCTTCATCACTGATTTTGCCACGGTTTCGGCATCCCACGGCAGCAGGCTTACGAGGTCAATAATCTCGCAATCGATGCCGTCTTCGGCCGCTTTATCGGCAGCTTTTTCGGCCATTTCGACCTGCGCGCCCCAGGCAACAATGGTCAGATCCTTACCTTCACGCACAACGTCTGCCTTACCAAGCTCAAGACTGTACTCTTCCTCAGGCACCTCACCGGTAGAGGCACGGTACAGGCGCTTAGGCTCCATAAATAATACTGGGTTTGGATCAAAGATTGCGCTCAGCAACAGGCCTTTGGCCATATACGGGTTGCGCGGCATGACAATTTTCAGACCCGGGGTATGCGCAAAATAAGCTTCCGGGGACTGCGAATGATAATGTCCGCCTGCGATGCCACCGCCATAAGGTGTGCGAATCGTCAGACCGCCAACATTAAACTCGTTACCGGAACGGTAGCGGAATTTAGCGGACTCGTTTACGATTTGGTCAAACGCAGGAAAAATGTAATCACCGAACTGAATCTCAGCAATCGCATAACTGCCTTGTGAGGCCAGACCGTTAGCAAAACCCAGAATACCCTGCTCGACCAGTGGCGTATTAAAGTTACGATGACGCCCGTATTTTTCTGTCAGTCCGGAGGTTGCCCGGAACACGCCACCAAAAGAGCCGGTGTCTTCACCAAAACTATAGACTTTCTCACTTTTTGCCATCGCGATATCAAGTGCGCTATTGATGGCCTGTAATAAATTCATCTTCGCCATTACTTCTCTCCCCCATCAATGCGTGACGCTGTTTTCGGGTACGCTTCAGGGTACTTACGAATATGCGCTTTCAATTGCTCGAGCTGCTCTTTGAGCTGCTGAGGCGGGGTGTCATAAACGTCATTGATAAGCTCATCAATATGTGGCGCAGGCACTTTCTCGGCCTTTTTCAGTGCCGCGAGTACTGCCGCTTTCTTTTCGGCAAAGATCTCTTCGGCGTCTTTTTCCGTGAGCCATTTCTTCTTAATCAAGTAGGTCTGGAAGCGTGCCAGCGGGTCTTTAGCACGCCATGCATCTTCTTCGTCACGAGTACGGTACCCGGTTGGATCATCCGAAGTTGAATGACCCGCCATACGATACGACATGCCCTCAATCAGCACCGGCTCGTTGTCTTCCACAGCAAGCTTGCGCGCCATTTGCGTCGCCTGGTAGACAGCGAGAATGTCGTTGCCGTCAACACGAATGGTCTTCATACCATAAGCCACACCGCGCGGAGCAATACCATCGCCGGCATACTGTTCACCCTGTGACGGGGTCGAGATAGCGTAACCATTGTTACGACAGAAGAATATCGCCGGTACTTTGTAGACCGCAGCCATATTCAGTGCCGCGTGGAAGTCACCTTCCGAGGCTGCGCCTTCACCAAAGTAACAAATCGTACAGGTGCCCGACTTGTCCATTTTCTGGCCAAAGGCATAGCCGGTAGCTTGTGGGATTTGCGTCGCCAATGGCGAGGCAATGGTCATAAAGTTAAGTTCTGCGGAGCCGTAGTGCACTGGCATCTGACGACCTTTGCCCAGGTCGCGCTCGTTTGAGAACAACTGGTCCATGAACTGCTCAACAGTAAAACCGCGATAAGCTAAAGCGCCTTGTTCACGGTATTGACCCATGATCATGTCACCGTCATCAAGCGCCGCCGCTGAACCTATACTTGCGGCCTCTTCACCAAGCGAAGACAAATAGAAACTGATGCGGCCCTGTCGTTGTGCAGCGATCATGCGCTCATCGAGGATACGAATGAACTGCATGGTATCGAACATCTTCAGTGCCAGCTCTTTATCGAGCTCAGGTACCTGAGCACCCTTTTGCACAGTGCCGTCCTCTTTGAGGATTTGAAGCATTGGAATCTTTAACGCTGAACCGTCGATAAACTTCGGTTCGGTCACGATTTCAAGCTGGTGTTGTTTATCCTTTGCCATAACTTTCTCGTTCTCAGAAAAATTGCGCTCACTTTACCTTTACGTCAACTGACATGCAAATAGGTGAGCGTGCTCATAGTATAAAATCAGACCAGTTGCAGCCGTTCCAGCGGAATATCAACGACCGTTAACAGTGCCCTCTGGCCCAGCGCTACATTAGCGTTGGGGAAAATAATACGCTCGCCAGCCTGCTCGACCCGATACTCTTTGCTGCCATCAGTGGCAAGCAACTGCCCCTGCTTGAATGGCGTGAAATTCGCCACATCATCCGGGAAATATAATTTGAAATCCTCAACTGTACGGTTAATTGTACGGCATACATCAAAAACTTTGGTGCGTTGCGGATCAAACTCGGGCAGGTCCAGCTCAGCTTCACAAATCAGCTTAGTGAACATTTTCTCGGCTGCTGCAAACTTACTACGATCGTTCTCGCCAAAGGGTTTTACTTTACCCAGCTCAA
Source organism: Pseudidiomarina terrestris (assembly GCF_030466375.1). Taxonomy (NCBI): domain Bacteria; kingdom Pseudomonadati; phylum Pseudomonadota; class Gammaproteobacteria; order Alteromonadales; family Idiomarinaceae; genus Pseudidiomarina; species Pseudidiomarina terrestris. The sequence goes on along the minus strand of NZ_JAGGJE010000005.1, from coordinate 177,792 downwards.
CCGTAAAGGCATCGGCCCGGTGGGTACGGACACTGTAATAACTAAAGGTTGTCGTCGGTGCCTGATTTAACAGGATGGTAGTGACCCCACATTCAGCCAAAAAGGTAAGCTGGTCTTTTTTATAAGGGCCGCCATGGGTAAATGGGTAGACGCCAAACTTCTCGTACTGAGAATCGCGAATGGCAGTATGCAAATCGTAATGGTAGCGACGCCGCTCGCCGCTTGGAGCATCGTCAAAGAACGCACTGACGTAATGCTCAATGTTCGCCGCGCGCTTATGTTCAGGACTGTGCCCTTTTTCATGAGCACCGCTAAATAAGCGGTTCATGTTCATATCAACAAAGCGTTTGTTGATGGCAATGGCTGCTGGGTTAGCAATCAAAAACAGGGTGCGTTGCACGGGTTTAATCGAGCCACGCATGATGCCATGGATCATATCGCGAACGATCTCAATGGGTGCGGTTTCGTCACCGTGTACAGCACAGGAATACACCACATCTTTGCTGCCAGGTTCGCTCGGTTCAATCACCACCACGCCGTAATCCTGAAAGATAATCTGGCCGCCGTCATAGGCTAAGGTTTGATTCAGTAGCTGCACGTCATCGGTCAACTGCTCACCGCCGTAGCCTGAAACCGTCCACTCGAGTACATCAACATCATTCAACTTCACGTTCCAACTCCTGTTGTTTTATCCGTCCTGGTTCCAGCCCTTTGGTCGCTAGCAGTGCCCGCAGCACTCTTGAGCGGTATTCCCGTCGATACAGTACCGATACGACCACCACCGTCGAAGCAACAAACAACACCGGATGCAGAAACCAGCATAGAAATGCCAGCGCAAAGTAATAGGCCCGTAAACCATTATTGTATTCATGTCCGGCCTGATCAAATACCTTCGCCGCCTGCCGGGCAAAGGTATCACGCTGCTCGTCAGAAAAATCGGTGCTGCGATACTGCGGTGCAGCGCCTAGCAATACCGAAACAAAACCAAACTGGCGTATCGCCCAGGTGAATTTGAAAAATGCGAAAACAAAGATAAGCGCCAGACACGCAAGTTTAAATTGCACTTTGTCCGAAGAGGTTGCTGCAGTGAAGGGCAAAGACTCCAGCACAATGACCACCTTATCCGCTGACGCTAATAAGGTGAGCACACCCGCTAACACCAGCACGGTTGATGAGGCAAAAAAGGTCACCACTCGCTCGACATTACCCAAAAGCGCCGCATCAGCGATCTGGTGCTCTTTGCGCGTCAAGGTCATCATCCAGTCAATTCGTAACTGGCGTAAAATATGGGACAAGCTATAGGTGGTGCGGGCACGAATTCTGGCAAATTGGGTGTAGAAAACCCAAACTGAAACAAAAAATGCCAGAGTTACAATATCGAGTGTCGTTAAACTCATGCTATTGACCTTGCGCTGACAGCATTAGTGGAAGTCGCAACGGCCTGCAAAGCAACGCTGCGACTTCGTTCATCATTGTAAGGTCTCTAGTTTACCATTATGTGACGGCATTGTCCGAGTCGGATTTTGGTGCTGGCTTTTCAGCCAGACCGTACCAGGACAGCATGGTTTTCACGCCACGCTTGGTATCATCGAGGATGAGATACAAACATGGAATCAGCAACAAGGTGATGACGGTCGCAAATAAAATACCAAACGCCAGCGATATCGCCATCGGTATAACCATCTTCGCTTGCAGACTCTTCTCTAACACGATCGGTAACAGGCCAAAGAAAGTGGTTAAGCTGGTCAGGATAATCGCCCGGAAACGCGCCGCCCCGGCATCCTGTACCGCGGTCCGTAACGCGACCCCTTCTTTGCGTGCCTGGTTGACGTAGTCCACCATGACCAGAGAGTCATTTACCACAACACCGGCCAGGGCGATGATACCAAACAAACTCAGGATCGAAATTGGCATCCCCAATATCCAGTGGCCGACGACTGCACCTATCATTCCGAACGGAATCACCGACATAATGATCAGCGGTTGGCTGTAAGACTTCAATGGAATTGCCATTAGCGCATAAATCGCAAACAACGCCAGCATAAAACCGATCGCCAATGAGCTGGTCGCTTCCGCCTCATCCTGAGACGCGCCCTCGAGCTGGAAACTCACTGACGGGTATTGGTCCAATATCGGCTGAATGTGGTTCTCGCGAACCTGCTGCACGACTTCAAACGGTTCAATCCGGTCCTTATCCACCCGCGCCCGCACATTTACTGACCGCTCGCGGTCAATACGGGTGATGGTGTTGTAGCCTTTGGCGAACCGAATCTCTGCCAATTCAGTAAAGGGAATGAGATCGCCGTTTGCCGTGCGCAGTTTCATATCTTCAAGGTTACCCACGGACTGACGCTCTTCCAGCGGGTAACGCACCATGACCCGAACTTCTTCATCACCGCGTTGTATACGCTGTGCCTCAGCACCGTAGAAGGCGTAGCGAACCTGATTAGCAAGATCACTTAAGGTAATGCCCATGGCCGTAGCCAGAGGCTTCAGCTCCAGGATGATCTCATCATTACCTGCGCCAAAGGTATCCTCAATATCGAACACACCATCGAATTGGCCTAAGGCTTCCTTAATCTGTTTCGCGGCTGCTGAAAGTTGGCCAAGATCATCGCCGGCCAACTGGAACTCGACATCAAAGCCGCCTCCACCGCCGATGCTACCCTGGAAGTTAATAGCTTTCACGCCGGCAATTTCAGGTGTGGCTTCGCGCCAACGATTAATAATGGCAAAGCCATCAATGTCGCGCTCCTCACCTTTGGCTAACTCGCTCATCACCATGCCATTGGTGGTGCCACTTAACCATGTCGTGGTATGACGAACGACGTCTTCACCCTGTTCCTCTTTAACGTCCTCATTTACTTTCATCAACGAGGCCGTCAATGTCTCCAGCGCATTGATGGTCGCTTCTTCCGACGAGCCTGGCTGCATTTCGATGCTGGTACGAATGAAGTCGCTTGGGATATTGGGGAAAAATACCCAGCGCACAACGCCGCCGCTGATTAAGCCGATCATCAAAATAAACATGGCGATGAACGACGCCAAAGTGGTATAGCGATAGTGCAGACACTTTTTCAGGAAAGGACGATAGTAACGCTCAACAAATACCCGCAGACTATCCGATATTTTATTCCGGACACGTTGAAAAGCATTCTGTTTTTCATTGCCGGATTTACTGAATTTCATCGCCGCAATGTGCGCTGGAAGAATTAATTTCGACTCCACCAGTGAGAAGGCAAGACAGAGAATAACCACTATCGCAATCGACTCCCAAATTGCCCCCATACCACCATCCACCATCAGCATGGGGATGAACGCAACCATAGTGGTCAGTACCCCGAAGGTTGCTGGGATGGCAACTTTTTTGGCGCCCCGCACCACGTTATCAGTGGTTTTGCCGTATTTCTCAATTTCAGAGTAGGCACTTTCCCCGATGACGATGGCGTCATCGACCACAATACCGAGTACCAGTATGAAGCCAAACAGACTGATCATGTTGATGGAAATATCAAACATCGGCAGTGGCATCAGGGCAATGGTTCCCAGGAAGCAGATAGGAATACCGATCATGACCCAAAATGCCAAGCGCAGCTGCAAAAAGAGTGACAGCATCAGAAATACCAGCAAACCACCGTAGATCATATTGTCCGTCATCAGATCCAGACGGCCCTGCAGGTAATATGAGGAGTCTCCCCAATGGGCGACTTTAATTTCCGGCGGCAATTCTTTCTGTTTGCGATCGATATAATTACGCACCACTTCAGCCACGGCCAGGTCATTCTGATCGCCCACAGAATTCACTTTAACAAAGGTCGCGGGCTTGCCATCAAAGCGCGTAAACCGTCGACGCTCAATAAATTCATCTTTCACCTGAGCGATGTCGCCAAGGGTCAGGCGGGTACCATCGGGTCGGTTAATGAGAACAATATTCTCGTATTCCTCACCAAAGTAAGCCTGATTATTGGCACGCAACAAAATGTCGCCGTTAGGCGTCCGGATAGAGCCGCCGGCAACGTCGATGGAGGTCCCGCGAACCGCATTTACAACCTGCTGGAAGGTCAGGTTATAGCGCTGCAGATCCTGCTCTGAGATCTCGATTGAGATCTGATAGTCCCGGGCACCGACAACCTCTACTTTGGTTACCCCACCTATCGATTTCAGGTCGTCTCGGATCGACTTCGCCAGTTCCTTCTGGCTGCGCTCAGTCATATCACCGTAAACACTTATCCAAATGACTTCACGTTGCGGGCGCACCCGATAAATATTTGGGTTCTCAATTTGCTGTGGGAAGTTCGGGATCGCGTCCACGAGCATTTTCACTTCGTCCATGACCACCTGCGGGTCATAGCCACTTTCTACTTCAACGGAAACAGAGCCTCCGCCTTCCCGCGCTGTTGACACAATACGCTCAACGCCATCGACGTCTTCGAGTGCGTCTTCAATGAGCACCAGAACACCCTGCTCCACTTCTTGTGGCGCAGCGCCAGGGAACGGAACCTGAATACTGATGTTATTCAGTTCGATTTCAGGAAACATCTGTTTGCGAACTTGCGACACCATAAAAATACCCGTGATGATGATTAACAACATCAGCAGGTTAGCGGCGACACGGTTATTCGCCCACCAGGCGATAAGACCCGTCTCTTTGTTCGGCTCAGGAGCTTGATTTGGCATTGGCATGGTTTTCGTCCTTACTCGTCAGCTGAGCTATCAGAAGACGCACTGTTCACTGCGTTCGACTCATTGGAGTCACCTGAACCTTCCATTTGCTCGGGTAAGGGGTCGCCGGGTAAACGTACTTTCATACTCGGCAGTGCATTACTGAGCTGCGTCAATACTACGGTATCGCCTGGGTTCAGTCCCTCGCTCACGATGACCTGATTCTCTTCAGCACGCAGCACCTCAACATGAGTACGCTGCAAGCGACGGTCCTCGCCGACTAACCAGACATTGCCATCTGCGGTGAGTGCGTAACGCGGGATCCGGTAGACGTTCTCGACGAAAATCCCTTCGATCTCAAGCGCCACAAACCGACCGAAGCGCAAGATATGCTCATGACTCTGGCCGTTGCGATTATAAGGGTCGCGCACCTCAACCACACCGTAGATAACGCGGCTTGAACTATCGAGTACGCCTTCACTGCGCACCAGTTTCCCTTGCCAGAAATAGTTCTGTCCTGCCACTTGCGAGGTCAAACGCACCTCAGGAAAATCTGCGGTCTGCCCTGCTTCCGGAAGGTTAAGATAGGCCAGATCGCGGTCGCTCAGTGGCACCCGTACTTCGGCGACTTCAGTCCCCATCATCTGGGCAATCTGACTACCGACATTCACGTACTGCCCTAAATCAACGCCTTTGCTTTGTAAAACACCATCGAAAGGCGCACGTACGATAGTGCGATCCAGATCCCGTTGCGCTTTAGCAACAGCGGCTTCCGCGGATTGCATGGCGGCTACAGCGCTGGCGACCTGAGGTTTACGTAAACCTAAGTCTGGAATCTCGCCTAATTGCAGAGACTCCCATTCTTCCCGAGCCACTTCCGCACGTGCACTTTCTTCCGCTAAAGCCGCCTTTGCCTGAGCCAGATTGGCTTTAGCATTTTGCAGCGCAACTTCATAGTCGCGACTGTCAATTTTTAACAACATGTCGCCTTTTTTGAAAAAGCCACCGTTGTGGAAGTTCGTTGCCGTTTCAATCACCTGCCCACTGACCTGAGCAATCAGGTTGGTGGTCTGCTTGGGCATCACATTCCCCTGCCCACTTACCAGCAGGTTGATGCTCTCTGGTTCCGCCTGTTGTACCTCCACCAGCACCGCAGGACGTTCCTTTGCCCGCATCGGCAGTTGGGGTCGCAGCATGCTCAACGCCATAACTAAGGCTACAGCGACAAGAATTATAATAGGAGGCAAGAGCGCACGTTTTTTGAAAGTCATCGAGATCATTCCGGTTTAACATGAAGATGGCGCATAGTATGCGCCATCTATGAGGGATTATTAAGACAGATTATGTTGCGAGTTGTAACAACTGAAACATTAACCGTTCAGTAAGTAACTTTCACCGGCCTCAATCGCCCGTGGTCCGCCAGCTAGCAGCACGACGTCGCCTTTTTGCAGTTTAAAATCGCCGTGCACTTCGCTGAACTCATCACTGCCACGACGCACAGATTTCACCTGAATGGCTAGCTCATCCAGGCCAAGTTGGGCAAGCTCCTTGCCACAGGCATAGGCGTTGTCGGACAACTGCACAGCGTGTAAGAACTGCAACCGATCGATTTTTTCCGGATCCATATCCGTGGTTTCGCCCGGATAGAAGCCATGCATATCGCCGTAATGGGAACGCCGCGCCTGATCCAGCCGGGCCAGAATACGGCGGATTGGAATGCCAGTACGGCTTAAGATCTGAGACACTAACATGAGGCTTGCCTCTAAGGTGTCCGGAACCACCTGGGTCGCCCCGGCGTTCATCATGTCTTCCAGGCGCAAATCATCCCGCGAGCGCACAATGACCTCGGCGTGTTCGTTGATCTCACGAATAGCTTTCAGTACGTCCAGAGCTTTTTGATCTTCAGCAAAGGTGATGATAATCAGCTCTACCTGGTCGGCATGCACCGCTTTCAGAATATCGCGGCGGGCGCCATCACCAAAAAATACATTGGCACCACCGGCAATAGCCTCCTGCACTCGCTTACTATCGTGATCAATAGCCAGATGCGGAATTTGTTCGTTGGTCAGGAAGCGACTGACGGTTTGTCCTACCCGCCCAAAGCCAAGCACCAGTACCCGCTTCGGCTCAGAGACGTCAGGTTGTTGAATATCGTCAGCGGCGGTCGTTTTAACTTTTCTCAGCAAGGGTTTAACCAGCTCACGGCAGCGTTGAATAATAACCGGTGTTACTGCCATACCCAGCACACCAACCCCGACCAGGAGCGAGGCGATATCCTGCGGCAGGAGCGCAAAAGAAAGTGCGAGCGAGACCAATACAAAACCAAACTCGCCCATTTGGAACAGCATCAGGCCGGCGCCCCAGGCATCTTCTTCGCGTTCATCCATAAAGCCTGCCAGAGCGCGGATGACCAGCATTTTGATTAAGCCAATGAGGACCACACCCAGCGCAATCCAGTGCAGGTTGTTTAAAAACACCATCAGATTAAGCTGCATGCCGACGGTAATAAAAAACAAGCCCATCAAAATGTCACGAAACGGGCGAATATCCGCCTCGAGCTGGTGTTTATACTTACTCTCGCCTAGCATCATTCCCGCCAGAAATGCGCCTAAGGCCATCGACAGTCCGAATAAATGGGTCATGCCCCCTGCCACCAGCGCCACCAGCAAGGTGGCGAGAACAAAAAGTTCATCGGTGCGCAGTCGAGCGATCTCGCGGAAGATATGTGGCAGTACCCATTTTCCGACCGCCATCAACAGCACCACTACGCCAGCGCCTTTCAGGAGCGCAATACCAAGACTCTCCCAAATACTTACTTCAACCGAAGTGCTGGCCAATAACGGGATAATAATCAGCATCGGGACCACGGCAATATCCTGGAACAATAGGACAGCAACCGTGGCCTGGCCTTTACGGGTCGTTAACTGAGAAGACTCGCCAAGTTGTTTGATGACGACAGCCGTAGAACTCAGCGCTAAGGTACCACCGATCACCATCGCCGCGATCCAGTCAGCAGTGAACAGATAGGCCAAGCCGGCAAAGAGCAAGGAACAGATCACCACTTGCCCGGCGCCAAGACCAAATACCAGGCGCCGCATAGCAATCATTTTTGGCAATGAGAACTCAAGCCCCAGTGAGAACAGTAGCAGCACCACACCCAGTTCGGCGATAAAGTGGTATTCATCAGGATCTTTAATCCAGGCGGTAACATCAGGACCGGCGACAATCCCGGCGACCAGGTAGGCTAAAATTGCCGGTAATTTGATCCGCCGAAAGGCCCAGACTAAAACTACGGCAATGGCGAGTAATAATAAGACGTCTGCGAAAGCTCCGTTCACGTTGATTTCCTCTGAAGATAGAGACCTAAACAAATCAAGCTTAAGCCGATAACCGTGCTCACTTGGATAACTTCGCCAAGTATAGAGTAAATAAGTAACAGACTGATGAATGGGCTAAGAAAAATCAACATTGACAGCTGCGAAGTTTTCTCGGCCGTGCGCATTGCCGTTAACCACAGCAGAAAGGTCACGCCCATCTCAAACATGCCCACATAGCCCGCCGCCAACCATGCCCGCCACTCGGTCCAGGGCAACGGCCGTGGGTCGAGCGCCACTGCTACCGCCAGGGCGATGGTACCGAAAGCAAAACACCAGAACATCGCTGGAATGGGGGCATCAGTATTTTTAGTGTTGATCAGCCAGTAGCTTGCCCAAAGTAGCGTACTTAACAGCGCTAAGCCAATTCCCAGCCAATTGGTTTGGGAAAAGTCCCAGTGCCCGCCAGTTGCGATCAGCACCACACCGGCATAAGCCACCACCATAGCTACCAACTCCCGTAAGCTCAGCCGTTGCTGCAACATAGGCACGGCTAGCAATGCCATGGTAATCGCCCAGGTATAATTGATCGCCTGCGCCTGCTGCGCCGGTAATTGATCATAGGCTGCGAAAAGCACCCAGTAGTAGATAAAAGGATTGAGCAGCCCTTGCAGACAATAAAACAGCCAACGCTGCCGCCCCAGCGCCATGGTCTCCCGAAAGCGGCCCTGCCACATGAGTAACAGGAAAAAAATCAGGGTACTGATCAGGGCTGCTAAGAACAGCAAATGCAGAGGGGATAAATAGGTCAGCGCAATTTTAAAGGCGGTCGCCACCGTTGACCATAGCCCTACCGCAGCTATCCCAAAGGCCAAGGCACGCTTTTGATTTTTTACAAGCGGAGCTGAACCAGCTGTCATAGTGAGCTCCTCGTTAAACGGCCGGGCGTTGTTCCAGGACAAGGTGGCGTGACGGTGTACGCTTCACGATGAAGTCGCCCCAGGCAACTTGCGGGCGTTTGTCATTTTGCGTATGAATCATCTGCAGCCGCAGTTGTTCCAGCTGCGCGTAAGATGGCATGCCTGCGCCCTGTTGCTCCAGCCATGCCCGCAGCAGTGCTCGCTGGCTGGCAGCAGAGTGACTCTGCAAAGGATCAACGGCTAAGGCGCCAGCAACATCCATATAGGCCGTTAACTGGTCTTGTAATAACTCATCCAGTACCTGTTGCTGTTCAGCACATAGGCGCGCGCTGCGCAGCACTGCATCGCCGAACTGCGGCCAGCGCTGTTCCAGTTTCGGTACGACCTCATGACGTAAGTAGTTGCGATCAATAGCAGTATCGAAATTGGTCTCATCCTCGATCCAATGCAGCTGATGCTGCCTGGCGTAGGCATAGATTTGCGCTTTACTAACCCCCAGTAGCGGCCTTAGCCAGCGTTGCTGAGCTTTTTGCTGCGTTCCTGGCCGCGAGCTCAGCTGTGCCATTGCTGCCAGACCTTTTGGACCAGCGCCTCGTTTAAGCTGGAGTAAAAACGTCTCAATTTGATCATTGCGATGCTGACCCAGCAGAAATACCGCATCATCACTGGCCAGCTCGCTCAGACGCTGGTAGCGAGCGTCCCGCCCTGCAGCCTCTTTACTGATACGTGAGCCCTGGCTGACCCGAAGCTGTTCACAATACATGGGGAAATTTCGCCGCTGGCAATCCTCCACCAGACTTTGCGCCCAGGCCCCTGATGAAGGGTGAAATTGATGATCAAGATGAATGGCTAAATAACTGAACTCAGGGTGTTCAGTGCGCCAGCGATCAAGTAAATCGAGAATGGTCTGCGAATCTGCGCCACCGCCTAAGCAAGCGATCAGCTGTTGCTGAGGGTGCAGCTCTACCTCTTGCAGAGCTGCACAAAATTGCCGATATAAGTCGTTTGCCTCAGCACTCACAAGGGACTAACAATAACCAAATGACATGAGCTTCTGATAGCGTTGCTCAAGTAAAGCAGTGCGATCCAGGCCTTTCAGTTCACCTAAATCTTTGAGCAAGCGTTGTTTCAGCCGTTGCGCCATTTCCTCAGCGTCGCGATGCGCGCCACCCAGAGGCTCTTCGATGATCGCATCGATCAGGCCCAGCTCGAGGCTGCGACCAGCAGTCACCCCCATAGCTTCAGCAGCAATCGGGGCTTTGTCCGCGCTTTTCCAGAGAATAGAGGCGCAGCCTTCTGGCGAGATCACTGAGTACGTTGAGTACTGCAACATGTTCACCCGGTCGCCAACGCCAATGGCCAGAGCTCCACCTGAACCACCTTCACCAATAACGGTACAGACGATCGGCACATTCAAACGCGCCATCACTTTCAAGTTTCGTGCAATAGCTTCAGATTGCCCACGCTCTTCTGCACCAATTCCCGGATAGGCCCCGGGGGTGTCGATAAAGGTGATGATAGGCATTTTGAAGCGTTCAGCCATTTCCATCAGGCGCATGGCTTTGCGATAACCTTCAGGCTTGGGCATACCAAAGTTACGACGAATCTTTTCTTTCGTCTCACGACCTTTCTGATGGCCGATAATCATTACCGGCTGACCATCAAGGCGGGCAGTCCCGCCGACAATGGCGCGGTCGTTCGCAAACGCGCGGTCACCGGCCAGCTCATCAAAGTCCGTAAAGATGGACTGGATATAATCAAGCGTGTAAGGGCGCATCGGATGACGCGCCATCTGGGCAACCTGCCAGGCGCCGAGATCGCCGAAAATTTTCTCGATTAATTGCTCGCGCTTTTCCTGTAGCTTGGCAATCTCTTCTTCAATAGAAATATCAAAGTCACCCTTTGCACCAACGGCTTTTAGTTCTTCGATTTGTGCTTGCAGTTCTGCAATGGGTTTTTCGAACTCTAAAAATTGCAAATTCATTTGGACTCCCGTGAGCAACATCGCCTCGATGCGTGTTGCAAATCAAAATTCTAGCGCAATATGTTTCGCACCTAGCTGCTGTTCCAGTTCGTATAACAGCTCGTCTTCCGGTGTAATATACCATTCTGTCGCGGCCTGATAGCTCGCACTTACGTCTGGGCGCTGATAATCAAATACCAATGGGCAAGCGCCGCCGCGATACGCTTCCAGAGTTGCAACCAGGCGCTTAAACCCGGGCCCTTCCAGGTGCTCTGGGCGTAACCTTAAGCGCAATCCCTTAGCGTACTGTTCGCGCATGCCGGTAATTGTCATAACTTCTCTGGCGGTCATTGTATTGCCACCAGAGTAATCATCAAAGCTGACCTCTCCTTTTATGACCAAAATTCTGTCTTTGGCCAGAAATTCTTCATAGGATTCGTAATCTTGTGCGAAAAAGCGTACATCAAAACGTGCTGTTTTGTCATCTAAGGTCACAATAGCCCAGCGCGCGCCTTTTTTATTCACCATCACCCGCATATCTATCACCAGCCCCGCGATGGTGGTCATCTGATCGCGGCCCGTAGGTCTTACATCGGCCAGATTGCAGGGCACATAATTACGCAGCTCTTTACGAAATCTGTTGATCGGGTGTCCGGTTAAGTATAGTCCAAGCGTCTCCCGTTCGCCGTCAAGCCATATCGCTTCCGGCCATTCGGCCACTTGTTCAAACTCATGCTCGATGGCATCCGTTTCAGCAGCGGTGGTTAACACACCGAACAGGTCGGACTGGCCAATGGCTTCGGCACGGGCGTGCTGCTCGGCCTGGCGCATGGCCTTTTCCAGAGTTGCCATCAAAGCTGCGCGATGCGGTCCCAATGAATCCATTGCGCCAGCACGGATAAGTTTCTCCATAACCCGGCGATTCAGACGCTTCAGATCGACCCGACAGCAGAAATCAAATAAGTCGGTAAAAGCGCCACCCTCGTTACGAGCTGCCAGAATAGCTTCGATCGGCGCTTCCCCGACACCTTTAATGGCGCCAATGCCATAAACCACATGACCTTGCTCATCGACGGTAAATTTATATTGACCAACATTCACATCTGGCGGCAACAACTTCAGCCCCAGCTGCTCGCACTCATCGACCAGAGTCACAATTTTGTCAGTGTTGTCCATATCCGCGGACATCACTGCCGCCATGAATTCTGCCGGGTAATGGGTTTTCATCCACAGGGTCTGATAGGACACCAGGGCATAGGCCGCAGAGTGTGACTTGTTAAAGCCGTAGCCCGCAAACTTCTCTACCAGGTCAAAGATCTTCATCGCCAGATCAGGGTCGATGCCGGTGTTCTTGGCACCTTCGGCAAATACCGCCCGTTGCTTGGCCATTTCTTCCGGTTTTTTCTTACCCATGGCGCGCCGCAACAAATCAGCGCCACCGAGGGAGTAACCAGCCAGAACCTGCGCAATCTGCATGACCTGCTCCTGGTAGAGAATAACCCCGTAAGTAGGCTCCAGGATCGGTTCCAGCCACTCGTGCTGATAATCTTTGTCCGGGTAGGAAATTGGCTCGCGACCGTGCTTGCGGTCGATGAAGTTGTCGACCATTCCGGACTGCAGTGGTCCCGGGCGAAACAGCGCCACTAATGCGATAATGTCTTCAAAGCTGTCGGGCAGCATTTTCTTGATCAACTGTTTCATGCCGCTTGATTCAAGCTGAAACACTGCTGTGGTCTGGGCCTTTTTCAGCAGCTTAAAGCAGGCCGGATCGTCAAGCGGTATCTTATCGATGACGATGGCGTGCTCGCCACGCTTCGCACGCTGAGCATTGACCATGTCGAGTGCCCACTGAATGATGGTCAGCGTACGCAAGCCAAGAAAGTCGAATTTCACCAGCCCCGCAGCTTCAACGTCGTTCTTATCAAACTGCGTGACCGGTTGCTTGCCCTCTTCGTCGCAATACAAAGGCGAGAAATCAGTAATTTTCTTTGGTGCAATCACCACGCCACCAGCGTGCTTGCCAGCGTTACGGGTGACGCCTTCCAGAATGCGGGCCATATCGATGAGATCGCGGACATCTTCGTCCTGATCGTAAACCTCGACCAGGCGCGGCTCGACGTCAAAGGCCTTGGCCAGCGTCATGCCCGGATCGCCGGGAACCAGCTTGGTAATTTTATCGACGAAGCCATAAGGATGACCCAGCACCCGCCCCACGTCCCGGATCGAAGCTTTCGCCGCCATGGTACCGAAGGTAATGATTTGCGATACGGCCTCGCGCCCATACAAATCGGCGACGTGATCGATCACCTCATCGCGACGGTCCATACAAAAGTCGATGTCAAAGTCGGGCATTGAGACCCGTTCCGGGTTAAGGAAACGTTCGAAGAGCAAATCGAGCTCTAACGGATCCAGGTCCGTGATCTTCAGCGCGTAAGCGACCAACGAGCCCGCACCTGAACCGCGCCCCGGCCCGACCGGAATATTATTGTCTTTCGACCACTGAATAAACTCCATGACAATCAGGAAGTAGCCGGGAAAGCCCATCTGATTAATCACGTCGAGTTCTATTTTTAAGCGTTCATCATAAGATTTGCGCTGTTCCAGACGTTCGCTTTCGTCGGGAAACAGCTGCACTAAGCGCTGCTCAAGACCCTCTTGTGATTTCTTCACCAGGAAGTCTTCCGGCGTCATACCGCCGGTCGGAAATTCCGGCAGCACATATTCGTCCAGAGTAATGGTGACATTGCAGCGCTTAGCAATTTCGACAGTATTGGCAAGCGCCTCCGGCAGATCGGCGAACAACTCGGCCATTTCTTCCGGGCTCTTAAGGTATTGTTCCTGAGTGTATTTTTTAGGGCGGCGCTTGTCATCAAGGGTATAGCCATCGGCCACAGCGACCCTGACTTCGTGCGCGTGAAAATCTTCCTGCTTTAAAAAGACCACTTCATTAGTGGCGACAACGGGCACGTTCTGCGCGGCGGCCAAGGCTACTGCAGCATGCAGGTAATCATCTTCCTGGGGACGGCCAGTACGTAGTAGCTCAAGATAAAAGCGATCAGGAAAATGCTGTTGATAAAAAGCCAGCTCGGTTTCAGCTTCAGCAAAGCGGTTCTGCAGTAACTTACGACCGACATCCCCTTCCCTGCCGCCACTTAATAACAGTAAGCCTTCCGCGTGTTCCGCTAACCATTCTTTGTTCACACAGGGACGGCCCTGCCGATGCCCCGCCAGATAACCGCGGCTAATCAACTGGGTCAGTTGCTGATAACCGGCATTGTTCATGGCTAATGCCGTCAGCCGAAAAGGCTGCTCCTGACTGTCGGCAGTCCACCCTTCGGGTAGCACCCAGAGATCACAGCCGACGATGGGCTTGAGTCCTTTACTGTGGGTGGTTCGGTAAAACCGGACCAGACCACACATATTCATTTGGTCCGTCACCGCCAGTGCTGGCATGCCTTTTGCAGCTGTGGCCTCGCAAATCGGTCCGACTTTTGCCAGGCCATCGATCATCGAGAAGTCGCTGTGAACGCGTAAATGAATAAACTGGGGAGCTGAAGTTTGCACTGGTTCTGTCATGCGCCTTTATCATTGTCGGAAAGTCGAACATCAACTCCTATTGTGCCGTATGCGTTGCGCTATGTCATTCTTCAGATTCTGATTCCCCGGAAAAACCTCCAAGCCTTGATTTATTGCTGGAAAAATGAGCTTATAGGAAACATGAAATTTACCTGTTGAAGGTCTCAATTGGAGCAAACGTCATGTTAAAACGCCCGATTTACTCGTCTTTGTTGGTGTTCAGTCTGCTTATTCCCGGGGTTTCTGTTGCGGCAGATGATGCGCATGAAATCGAAACCATCAGTACTGGCCACCGCTTTACCGAGGGCCCGCTTTGGTATAATAACCAACTCTGGTTCTCCGATATTCCAAATACTACCGTTTATACATGGAGTCCCGACGGCACTACAGAAGTTGCCGTCCGCCCCTCAGGCCAAGCCAACGGTCTGGCTTTAGATAACGACCAGCGTTTACTCATGGCGCAACATAGCACTCGGCGCATCGCACGGCTGAATGACGATGGCAGCCAAACTGCATTAGCCAGCTCCTATCAGGGCAATCGGCTGAATAGTCCCAATGATCTTACCGTTGCCGCCGATGGCAGTATTTACTTTACCGATCCGCCCTTTGCCATTGCCGAAGAAGACAACGAGCTTGGCTTCGCTGGCGTCTTCAAAATCTCCGCAACAGGCGAACTCAGCTTGTTAGATGATGCGCTGGAATTGCCCAATGGGATTGCCTTAAGCCCCGATCAAACCACGCTCTATGTTAACGATGCCTATCAATGGATAATTTATGCCTACGACCTGGGGCCCAACGGAGTATCCAACAAACGCACTTTTGCCCGGCTTGAAGGCACGTATGATCAGGGTATGGATGGCATCAGCGTGGCCAGCGACGGTACGCTCTATGTTGCCGGCCCAGAGGGAATTTACACCTACGCAGCCGACGGTGAACTATTGGAAATCATTGAGTTACCTGATTTTACGTCGAACGTTGCTGTGGTTGAGACCGACAGCCGTGTTCTCTACGTGACCAATCAGACTGAGGTGCTTAGAATTAAACTCAACAAGTAAACAACCAAGGTTCAGTAACCTAACAGGAAAGTCTATGCGAAAGTCAGCTTTATTCAATCGTCTTGCCGTGCTGCCACTGGCATTGATCAGTGTTTTTGCGCAGGCCGCGGAAGAAACAGAAGCCACCCTCAATGCCTATGCTGCTGGCTACGTTGCAGGCTTTACCTGTAGCGCGACCTTTAATGGCAATAAGAATGCTGAGCAAATCCGGGAACATGAGTTAGGTGGCATATATCCACTGATTGCAGAGCGGGTAGAACAGTTGACGGCTGAGGTAAACCAGCAACATAAATGGGTCCGGGTTAAATACGATAATGGCGCCCGTGAACGCATTTCAGTGTGGCGGCCTAAGCTGGGTTGTGTTGACCTTCCCGTCGGCGCAACTCTTGAGGCAGAGCGCCATTTGGCGAACCCGTTTGCCACATCGCCTACGCCAGCACCGGATAGCGGCGCGCCCTGGCAGCTGGATGAAACTCCATTAACGGAAGCGCAGCAGCAAGCTCTTGCCGCTGTGGTTGAGCAAGCTTTTAGCAAGTATTACGGCGCCGGCGCCCGCACCTCAGCAGTCATTGTTGCCACTCCTGAACATCTGCTCGCGGAGCGCTATTTAGAAGGGTTTACACCAGAGACAGCACAGCGAACCTGGTCCGTTGCCAAAAGTATTGGCGCCAGTGTTATCGGTGCCGCGGCCTATCAACGCTTACTGGAAGTTAGCGAGCCCGCAGCATTAGCGAACTGGTCTCATCCAGCCGATCCACGCGCTGCAATTACACTAGAGAATTTACTGCATATGGCCTCGGGCCTGGATAGCAATCAAGCGGGAAATCGCACCGACCGAGTCTATATGGGCGGCGGTCTGGTCAGTGATACCGCCACTGAGACCGCGCTTGAGGTCACCCCCGGAGAGCGCTGGAAATACGCCAATAACGACACTATGCTAGCACTGCGTACCCTGCGCGAACGCTTTGCAACCCTTGACGATTATCTGCGCTTTCCATTTGTTGCGCTGCTGGACAAAATCGGTATGCAGCACACCTACCTTGAAACGGATTGGCAAGGTGACTTTATTCTCTCCTCGCAAGTCTGGACCACGGCGCGTGATTTAGCTCGTCTTGGTGTACTTCATCTGAATAACGGTGTCTGGCATGGTGAGCAATTGCTACCGGAAGACTGGCTGGCTTACATCAGTAGTGAAGCTCCAGCACAACCGCCCACAGGAAGCCCAGGCTATGGCGCGCAGTGGTGGTTATACAACGAACGTTTTCCCGAGCTGCCTGATGATACTATTGCAGCGCGCGGGAATCGCGGCCAGTTTCTGGTCATTATCCCAAGTCGGAATCTGATTGTGGTTCGCCGTGGTTACGATTTCGCAGGACAAGCTGGATTTAACGAACACGATTTCACCCGCGACGTACTTCGTGCATTAGCAACTAAAACGGCTCAGTAACAAGGAGTTCAGCATGGATGAGTGGAAGGTTCCGAACCAGCTGACTCACACGATGCTTAAAGCATTTCAACGCAAACAAAGGGAGACCTGGTCTAAAGGTCTCTCCTTGCGAGTGCATCGTGCCTTAAGCTGGTTGGACCGCGCCGAGCAGGAGCGCCACAGCAAGGATTTAGACGCGGAGTTTTTGTTTCTTTGGATTGGTTTTAATGCAGCTTACGCCAGTGAGTACAGCCAGGACAGCCGGCTCAATCAGCGTGATGCCTACGCCGCTTTTTTCGAACGCATCCTTACCTATGATCAAAGCCAGCAGCTGTATGCCATGATTTGGGAACACTATCCCAATAAAATTCGTACCCTGATGAACAATCCCTATGTGTTCCAGCCGTTCTGGGACAGCGCCACCGGCCGTAATGAGCCCGATGCCTGGAAAGCTTCATTTGATTCTGCCAAGCGTGCTGGACACAAGGCCTTAGCGGAACGTGATGTGGTCACTAGTCTAAGTATTATCATGGATCGCCTGTACACCTTGCGCAATCAGCTCGTGCATGGGGGAGCGACCTGGAATGGGCAGCTGAACCGGGATCAGTTGCGTGATGGCTGCGGCATTTTAGCTCATTTGCTGCCCATGATTATTCAGTTGATGATGTTTAATGGTAATGACCTATGGGGCGATGCTGCCTATTTCATGGACCAGCAATCATGACAACACCGGTCATTATATTTATTCACGGCTTTGGGTCCAATGGCTACGGTAGTAAAGCACAGGCGATGCGCGAGTACTGCCAGCAGCACTCTATCCCTTACAGTGCGCCATCGCTCTCGCATATTCCCGACCTGGCGTTACAAACCTTGCGTGAGCTTATCGAGCAATTGCAGCGGGTCTCCGGTGAACGGAGCCTGTGCCTGATGGGCTCATCACTGGGTGGCTTTTATGCTCAGGTGCTGGCGCTTGAGTATGCATTACCGGTGGTACTTATCAATCCATCTATGCATGCCGGTCGCTCGTTGCGACGGGCACTGGGAACAGCCATCAATTATTATGATGACAGCCCTTACCAGTGGCGGGAAAGTTATGTCGACATGCTGGATAAACTTGAACCTTCCTATCCTTTGTCTTTCAGCAAAGAGCAATGCTGGTTACTGGCGCAAACCGGCGATGAGCTACTCGATTACCGTGAAGCAGTACAAGCTCTCCCACAAGCAAAACATACGATTGAGCCCGGTGGCGACCATGGCTTCCAGGGCTTTGCCAGTCACATCCCTGAAATCGTATCTTTTTTCAGGTACGCAATTACATCTACCTGAGCTGTGCAAATTCTAGACACCCTCAGTTTTTCCCGTTATTGTTCAGACTAAAGCCTTAGACAGTAAGCCCTTATGAATCGCCGTTCGATTTACGCAAAGTCCAGTATTGCCATTTCCAGCCTGCTAATGGTCGCCTTTTCGTTGCCATTGTCGGCCTCGAACCTGCCTAGCTTTTTCGATTTTAGTGAAAAAAATGCGCGCGCACAGACGCCGGCCCGTGATCTGGCATTAGAAGTCCAATTGGATGCGTTAATGGACACTGATTTCGTGCCCTCAGACACTCAGGCGCTAGATGAGCTGCTACGCGACGTAGATGTAAACACGCCCATTGAAACCTTTGTCCGTGCTCAGGGCTATCAGATTCTTCGGCTTGCCATGCAAGACAATTTAACGGCCGCGTTGGTTGTTGCCGAAGAAGTTGAACAACTGGCCACGGCCGCTGACAATCTTAACGCGATCGCCGAAATTAATGTGATCATCGCCGAGGCTCATGTCGCAAACGAGAAGTTCGATAAAGCATCGACTCGCGTCGAGCGCATTCTTGAGTTGCTGCCCAGGGTCAGCAATGTCCGGATAAGGTTTCATGCCAATCATTTAGTTGCTCGTATTTTACAAAACAACAATGACACCTCTGATGCTCTCGAATATTTGCTCGCTGCACAGGCCCTTTTGCCATTAACTGAAGCTCAGGGACAACAACGCCGGCGCCACTTCCTTAGCCTCCACCTTGCGCGTATACAGGCCAATCTCGGCCGCTGGGCGGCTTCTATGGCAACTGCTGAGAACGCGATTGAAGACACCAGACGTACCGGTATCCGCACCCACCTGCCTGACCTTTACCTGGTCCGGGCGTACTCGAAACAATATCAGAACGGTCCATCCCAAAGTATTGTCGACGCTTTTCTGGAAGCCGCGCAGGTAGCCCGTGACATGGGTAATGCCCGGGTCGAGATGCTGTCGTACAACAATGCGGGTGCCACCAAGCTGCATCTGAATGAACTCAACGATGCAACACAGTATCTGCAGCAAGGCCTGGTCATCGCAAGGCGCATTGGCAATATCAATGAGCGCTCAGTAACCGAGTTTAATTTAGGCTACATCAAGGTCTTGCAGGAACAGTATGATGCAGGCATTACTGAGATGTTGGCTGCCGCTGAAGTGTTTAATGGATTCGCGTTAAAGCGTGAGCAAGCGATACTGCTCACCCATATAGCCAGAGCCTACGAACTGGCCGGGCGCTATCAGGAACAGGCGGAAACGCTGAAAAAACAAGCGGCACTTCGTCAAGAAGTCGCCGAAACTCAGCGTGAACAGCAGATTAATGAGTTACAAGTTCGTTACGAAGCTGCCGAAAAGTCCTACGAGATCAAGTTACTGGAACAACAGGCCGAGCTGCAACGTCAGGAGCTCGCCAGCCAGGAACGCAAGCAGGATTTCGTTGTCCTTGCCGGGGCTTTTATGTTGGTTTTGCTGATAGTTTTCGCCGGTGTTTATCGTAAGACCAGAAAGCTAAACTTACTGCTTAACGAAGCCAACGCGGAGCTGCAAGAGCAATCATTACGTGATCCTTTGACAGGTTTACATAACCGGCGTGCTATTTACGATCGCCTGTTACGGGACGAGCAACGTATCTATACGGGAAACCACGCAGTGTTTATCCTTGATATCGATCACTTTAAAACCATTAACGATAAATACGGACATTCGATCGGTGACGAAGTGTTAATAGAGTTTGGGCGTCGACTCAAACAGGCGACACGTAGCAGTGATATGGCAATTCGCTGGGGCGGCGAAGAATTCCTGCTTATCCTCGAAAATGTGCAAACCGAGCAGGTGATGCAGGTGGCGCGTAAGCTATTGACTGAGATCGGTGAAAAACCATTCCATACCAGCGCCGGGCGGCTGCATATCACGCTAAGTGGTGGCTGCACCGTCATGACCAGTGCCAAAGAGCAGATGCCTCCGAACTGGGATGACACGGTTCGACTCGTTGACGAGCTGCTTTATCAAGCCAAGAATGAAGGGCGTAATCGAAT
The DNA here is from genome assembly GCF_030466375.1 of Pseudidiomarina terrestris. Classification (NCBI taxonomy): domain Bacteria; kingdom Pseudomonadati; phylum Pseudomonadota; class Gammaproteobacteria; order Alteromonadales; family Idiomarinaceae; genus Pseudidiomarina; species Pseudidiomarina terrestris. The sequence goes on along the minus strand of NZ_JAGGJE010000005.1, from coordinate 157,514 downwards.
CCGCTATCAACCTGATTCCGGCCCCCGTGAAACTATTTATTTGCGCCCATAAAAAAAACCGCGCGAGTTACCTCGGCGCGGTTTTTTATAAGGTTTCATCGACCTATTTTTAAAGGTTTTCTAAAGCTGCGTTCAGGGTTGCTGATGGACGCATGGCTGCCGAAACTAATTTACCATCTGGCTGATAGTAACCACCAATCTCGACACTGTTGCCCTGCACTGCGTTCAGCTCATTAACAATAGTACCTTCATTTTCGCTCATAAAGGTTGCCAGCTTGTTCATACGAGCTGCCAGGTCTTTGTCTTTGGTCTGCTCAGCTAGCGCTTCTGCCCAGTACAGCCCCAAATAAAAGTGGCTGCCGCGGTTGTCAATTTCACCTAATTTACGTGCGGGTGACTTATCGTTTTCCAGGAATTTGGCTGTGGCCTTGTCCAGTGCATCAGCAAGGATCTGAGCACGCTGATTGTCTGTACGTTGCGCCAGGTGCTCTAACGATGCCGCCAGGGCCAGGAATTCACCTAATGAATCCCAACGCAGGTAGTTCTCTTCGACAAACTGTTGCACGTGTTTCGGTGCAGAACCACCAGCACCCGTTTCGAATAAACCACCACCGTTCATCAGCGGCACGATAGACAGCATTTTTGCTGAGGTACCCAGTTCAAGAATCGGGAACAAATCAGTCAGGTAATCACGCAGTACGTTACCGGTGACCGAAATCGTGTCTTCACCTGCTTTCAGTCGCTGCAAGGTATGACGGGTCGCGTCAACCGGTGACATGATTTGCAGATCAAGACCATCGGTATCGTGATCCTGCAGATAAGTGTTCACCTTTTTGATCAATTCAGCGTCATGGGCACGGTTGGCATCCAGCCAGAATACCGCAGGCATACCACTCAGGCGTGAGCGGTTAACAGCCAATTTGACCCAATCACGGATAGGCTCGTCTTTGACCTGACACATGCGCCAGATATCACCTTTAGTAACCTCGTGCGAGAATACTTCCTCGCCAGCTTGGTTCAGTACTTTGACCATACCGTCAGCTGGAATTTCAAAGGTCTTATCATGTGAACCATATTCTTCGGCTTTTTGCGCCATCAGGCCAACGTTCGGGCAGGTCCCCATGGTCGCCGGATCGAACGCACCGTTCTCACGACAAAAGGTAATAGTTTCATCATAAACACCGGCGTAAGAACGATCAGGAATCATTGCACGGGTATCCTGACGTTCGTCGTTACGATTCCACATTTTACCTGAGTCACGAATCATCGCTGGCATAGAAGCATCGATGATGACATCACTAGGTACATGCAGGTTAGTAATACCTTTGTGCGAGTTGACCATCGCCAGGTCTGGCTGATCGTCGTAAACCGCCTGAATGTCCGCTTCAACTTCAGCACGTTTGTCGGCAGGCAGTTCTGCGATTTTAGCCAGCACGTCACCGAATCCATTGGTCGGGTCAACACCTAAATCATCGAACAGGTCAGCATGCTTATTGAATAGGTCTTTGAAGTAAACCTTCACCGCATGACCAAACATGATGGGGTCTGAAACCTTCATCATGGTCGCTTTTAAATGTAACGACAGCAGTACGCCCTCTTCTTTCGCTTTTGCGGTTTCACGAGCGAAGAAGTCCTGCAGTTTAGCGACGTCCATACGTGCAGCGTCAACCACTTCACCCGCCAGTACTTTGACCGAGTCTTTCAGTACAGTCTGGCCAGCAGGCGTGTTTAAAACAATTTTCAGGTCATCGGCAGCGGCAAAGGTGGTGGACTGCTCACTACCGTAAAAATCACCTTCGTCCATGTGTGCGACGCGGGTTTGCGAGTCTTTGCTCCACTTACCCATGCGGTGCGGGTGCTTCTTCGCATAGTTTTTCACTGATGCAGGAGCCCGGCGGTCTGAGTTACCTTCACGCAAGACCGGATTTACGGCAGAGCCTTTCACTTTGTCATAGCGCGACTTGATCTCACGCTCTTCATCCGATGCCGGCTCAAACGGGTAATCCGGAAGTTTATATCCCTGACTTTGCAGTTCCTTAATACAAGCGACCAGCTGCGGGATCGAGGCACTGATATTAGGTAGCTTGATGATGTTCGCTTCTGGTGTTTTGGCCAGTTCACCCAGCTCAGCCAGGGCATCATTGATGCGTTGGTCTTCGCTCAGGTACTCAGGGAACAGGGCGATCACACGACCCGCCAGCGAGATATCACGAGTTTCAACTGAGACGCCTGCAGCTTCGGTAAATGCGCGGATAATCGGCAAGAAGGAGTAGGTTGCCAAGCGCGGCGCTTCATCAGTTTCCGTATAAATAATCTTTGAACTATCAATCGCCATAGTCGTTCCTTACTAGGTTCGGAAAGGATTAGAAAAGTGGCGCGAAGTATAGCAAGGATGGGCAATATAGACCAGTCAGCCTAACTTAAATTCCACTATTCATGGCGTTTATTACTCTTCTTGTAAATTGACAGTTACCCGTTTGCAAACTAGGAATAAGTAACCGCGTGAAGGCGCATAATAATTAAGGAATGAGAAATGACATTGCGATGGATCAAAGTTCTTCTGGTACTCAGCATGGGGCTGATGTGCCTGTTCTATGCTTTGCAAAACATAGCAAATCTGGATGCAGTCTACTATTTTGTCGGCTCAGTGCTTACCATGGCTGATCACGAATACTATCCCAATACGTTCGCTTTTGCTGTTGAGGGGAATGGGCTCATCCAGGTCGCTTCCTGGATTATTATTTTACTCGAGGCGCTGGCCGGCTTATTGTTTCTGTTCGCGGCCTGGCTACTGATCAAGCAAATCAACTCCCCCGCCATTGTCTTTCAAAAAACCAAATCCATGACCTTTATCGCAGCGGGTGTTGCGACCTTAGTCTGGTTTGGCTTGTTTCATGTGCTCGGCGGTGCCTTCTTCCAAATGTGGCAAACACCTCTCGGCGATAGTGCCTTTAAAGGCTCCTTTACTTATTTCGCTTCAATATTGCTGATCACCTTTTTCGTCAATCTGCACGAAGACTAAAAAAAAAAGCAGGCACCAAGTGCCTGCTTTGTGAACCTAAACGCTTGGCGTTTTAGTTTTAGTCAATTTTTGGCGCAGTCAGACCACGACGTTCCAGCAAGGCGTCAACCGTTGGCTTTTGGCCACGGAAGTCGATGTACTGTTGCATCGGATCTTTACTGTTACCTTTGGACAGAATGGCATCACGGAATGCCTGACCGTTTTCAAGGGTAAGACCACCGTTCTCCTGCACGTACTTAAACGCATCAGCAGCAAGTACTTCTGACCACATATACGCGTAGTAACCCGCTGAGTAACCGCCAGCGAACACGTGGGCGAAGAAGTTCGAGCGATAACGTGGTGGTACCGCATCAACGTCAACACCGTTACGTACCAGTGCGCCTTCTTCAAACTGATTCACATCTTCGATGCTTGCTGCAGCTTCCTTGGTCAGAGTGTGATACTCAAGATCAAGTAATGCTGCGGCAATGTACTCGAGCGTGTCATAACCCATGTTGAAGTTTTTCGCAGCCATGACTTTGTCCAGCAATTCCTGTGGAATTTGCTCACCTGTTTCATGGTGTTTGGCCATGTTCGCAAGAACTTTCGGGTTCAGCGTCCAATCTTCCTGGAACGTCGATGGGAACTCAACATAGTCACGTGACACTGAGGTGCCAGCCAGTGACGGGTACATAACGTCAGAGAACATACCATGCAAAGCGTGGCCCATCTCATGGAACATTGTGCTCACTTCGTCAAAGCTTAACAGCGTTGGCTCACCGTCAGCGGCTTTAGTGATGTTCATGTTGTTCAGGATAACCGGCTTGGTGTCCATTAAGTGTGACTGTGAAACGAACGAGCTCATCCAGGCACCGCCACGTTTACCGTCACGGGTGAACCAGTCACCGTAAAACAATCCCAGGCTCTCACCATCAACATCTTTAACTTCATAAACGACAATATCGTCCGCGTAAGTCGGGATGTCGTCACGCTTTTCAAAGCTGATACCGAAGAGCTGGTTCATGGCATAGAATACGCCATCTTCAACAACGCGGTTGAACTCGAAGTATTGCTTCACTTCATTGGAGTCCATTGCGTATTTTTCTGCACGGACTTTTTCAGCATAAAATGCCCAGTCCCACGGCTCGACTTCAAACTCGCCGCCTTCAGCGTTAATCACATCCTGAATAGCGACCATTTCGCCTTTAACGTTGCTCACCACTGCAGGTACGAGGTCACGGAGCATGCTTTGCGCAGCTTCCGGAGCTGAGGCCATGCTGCGCTCAAGCACATAGGCACCCCAGTTTTCATAGCCTAATAATTCGGCTTTTTCAGCGCGTAATTCAGCAAGTTTTTTCACCAGTGGACGGTTATCCGTCGCGGTATTACCAGAACCACGAAGCGCAGACGCTTTCCAGACTTTCTCGCGCAGTTCACGATTCTCCAGTGACGACAAAATAGGCTGGCGAGTTGTGTTGGTTACTGTAATAACGTACTTACCTGGCATATCTTTGCTTTCTGCAGTACTGGCAAGGCGAGCAATTTGAGATTCAGTCAAACCTGCTAATTCCGCTTTATCTTCCACCACGACCATGTTCTCATCGACTAAGTTCATGAGGTTGTTACGGAATTCGGTGGTAACTGAAGACATCTCAGAGTTGATTTCGCGGATACGCGCCTGCTGATCATCGGACAGCTCAGCACCAGCGCGAACAAAGCCTTTATAGGTATCTTCTACTAAGCGCAAGGCTTCGCCTTCCAGCTGGTCGCGATTTTCATAAACGGTTTTTACCCGTGCGAACAAATCAGCGTTCAGATTGATGTTATCGCTATGCGCGGCAAACTTAGGCGCCATCTTCACTTGTAAGGCACGGAACTCATCGTTACCCGCTGAACCCGCAACGTTGCCAAATACCGCCGCAACACGGCCCAGTAACTGACCCGATTTTTCCATCGCTACGATAGTATTTTCAAAAGTCGCTGGCTCAGAATTTGCAGCAATGGCTTCGATTTCCTTAGCATGCTCTTCAATACCGGCAAGTAAGGCTGGCTCGTAATGAGCGAATTCAATTTTGGTGAAATCTGGAGCCTGAAACGGCAAGCTGCTCTCAGCATAGAATGGGTTGCTTTGGTTGAACTCAGCGGCTGCGCCTTGTTCGGTTGTTTGTTGAGTTTGCTCGGCGGCTTGTTCTGTCGCAGTCTGTGCTGCTTCTTTATCGCCACACGCAGCAACTGTGAGTGCTGCGCCGATAGCTACGGCAATGATGCTCTTACGCATTGGAGAATCTCCCTGTGGGTTCGTTGACCTACTACCTTAACAGATAGGGTTGGTTATTAACGCACAATAATGTAACCCTTGGTTACCGGGCACTCAAGAGCTTTTCGTAGCGTCAAACATGCGTTTGAACCTATTCTGACGAGCTTAAGCGACTTCTTTGACAGGGATCAGCGCCGCCAGACCATAATTTGCCCGAGCTTTGTCACAGTAAGGATTAGCAATTTCATCACCGGCCACAAACTCGCGACAGGGTGAAGGACGATTTTGATAAATGCGACATCCGACGTGTTTGCCGATCTCGCCTTCCAGCGCGACACAACGCGGTTGAGCCTGATTCGTGCCCTGCATGCAGAGTAGATGAGGATGGAAAATTTCGGTTAATTCTGAAGGAACGTAACCGGCAGGTGCGCCAGTGGCTTCACCCCAATAGAAAGACACGCGATAGAACGCGCAGCAAGCCCCACACGTCAAGCAGGCGGAAACCTTACTCATCGCGCAACACTCCAGAAGAAAAGTCTTATTGAAATGGCGGAGCGGACGGGACTCGAACCCGCGACCCCCGGCGTGACAGGCCGGTATTCTAACCAACTGAACTACCGCTCCGCAGCGGTCAATGCTTTCAGGAAAGTGGCGGAGCGGACGGGACTCGAACCCGCGACCCCCGGCGTGACAGGCCGGTATTCTAACCAACTGAACTACCGCTCCAGCTTCCTGATTCTGGGCTCCCCGGCTGGGTCCCCCTGAATGCGGAGCGAATATTACGAGGGCGGTCGCCCCTCGTCAACCTTTTTTTTGAAGTTTTGTTTTGTTTGCCTGAAAAACAATCAAATCGGCTTGTTTTCCTTACTTTTCCCCCTGTAGACCGATCGCAATTAGGTACGACTTGAGGTAATCTCCTTCAACACTACAGCGAATCACTACAAGGTTTTATCAGCGGCATGCGACAAATCGTACTAGATACTGAAACCACCGGCCTTGACCCTGCGCGCGGACACCGCATCATCGAGATTGGTGCGGTTGAGCTTATTGGTCGTAAGCTTACCGGCAATACCTTCCATGTCTACATCAATCCGCAGCGCGTGGTCGAGCAGGAAGCCATTGGCGTGCATGGTATCACCAATGAGTTCCTGCAAGATAAACCGGTGTTTGCTCAAATCGCAGACGAGTTTCTGGAGTTTATTAAGGGTGCTGAATTAGTCATTCACAACGCGCCTTTCGATGTCGGCTTTATGGACCATGAGTTCGCCCTCCTGCGCAATGGCACCGGCGCCACCCGCGATTACTGTGGTGTGCTGGATACCCTGTTGCTGGCGCGGGAAATGCGCCCAGGGCAGAAAAACAATCTGGATGCGCTTTGTCGGGCCTTTGGCATCGATAATTCTAATCGCACCTTTCACGGCGCGCTGCTCGATGCGGAACTACTGGCCGATGTTTACCTGATGATGACAGGTGGCCAGACCAAACTGGAGCTTGCCACGCAAAAACAGTCCCATCAACAAAACGGTCAGCAAGTGGACTGGCGGCCAGTGCAGGATAAACCCTCACTGCGGGTTATCAAGGCCTCGGCGGAGGAAGAACAAGCGCACCAGGAGCGACTTCAGCTTATCGACGCCCCACTCTGGCAGCAGCCCTCATGAAGCACGTACATATCTATACCGATGGTTCTTGTCTGGGAAACCCGGGGCCTGGCGGCTATGGTGCGGTCATTGAATATGGTGAGCATCGTAAGGAGCTTGCCGCGGGGTATCGTCTGACGACCAATAACCGGATGGAGATGCTGGCCGCAATTAAGGCACTTGAAGCCTTGAAGCATCCTTGTCAGGTCACCCTTACTTCAGACAGTCAGTACCTTAAACAGGGCATCGAAAGCTGGATTCATAACTGGAAACGTAACGGCTGGCGTACATCCAATCGTAAGCCGGTGAAAAATGCGGATCTTTGGCAGGCCTTGGACCAAGCGGTCCAGCGTCACAAGGTCAGTTGGGAGTGGGTGAAAGGCCATGCCGGCCACCCCCAGAACGAACGCTGTGATGAATTAGCGCGACAGGCAGCCAGCGGATCCAAGCTGAGCGAGGACACTGGCTACCAGCCTTAGCTGAGTGCGGATACTCGATTATTCGCCGGTCACTTGCGGGTATTTGCGTTCGTCCCATGCCTGCATGCCACCATCAACTGAGATCACTTTATCAAATCCCATGCGTTGCAGTGACTCGGCAGCCAGCGCTGAGCGCCCACCTGAACGACAAATCAAATACAATGGCTGCGCTGCAATACGCTGCAGTGCGTCATCGTAGCCAGCGACATCCGGATGTTGGTTCAGCTGCATTTCCAGCACGCCCCGGGGCATATTGACCGCTCCGCGAATATGACCTGCTGCATACTCACCGGGCTCCCGCACATCTATCACCCGGGCTCCCTCGGCGATTCGTTGTTGCAGGGTATCGACATCGACCTCGTCGACATTGCTCTTGGCTTTTGCGCATAATTGTTGTGGTGTTAGCATCAGTACTCCTTCGGTTGTGTTTGGTTCGCCAGGGGTGCAGTCTGCAAATTTGGCCGTACCTGGCGGTGTTTATGGCGCTCGCTTACTAACGTTAACGGAAATTCTCGTTTTTTAGCAACAACTAAATAAAGCGCCCCACTTTGCGGAATAAATTTATAAATGCGTTCCATCCCTGCTTGCAGGATTCCCCAGCGCTGCTGCAACAGGCTCGGCGCGAAATACTGCTGTACCGTGACCTCAAAATTCAGTAATGACAGCCAGTCTAACAACCGGGCTTTACTAAAGTAACGGCCCGACCAAGGGTAACGCTTCATATTGCCCGGCCATAATCCCGTTAACAGGTTTGGGCTAAAAGGATTAAAGCCCACGTAGATTAATTTACCATCGGCAATCAAACTGCGGCTTACATCCCTTAATACTTGATGGGGATCGCTTTCAAATTCAAGCTGCCCCACCATCAAAATCGAATCCAGCGCGTCCTCCGCGAACGGCCAGTCGGTGCTTTTCGCTTGTACCTGTACTTGCTCATGCAGTTGCTCCGCGACGCTGAACTGATGGGCAACGGCAAATTTAGGCAGTTCCAGTTCAGCTGTCAGACAGCCCACCCTGGCAAAATGGTACCCATACAACCGCTCACAGTGGGGCGCTAGCTCCTGCTCAGTCTGCGTCTTCAGCCATTGGCCGCAAGCTAACTGCTGCCAATGCTTCGGCGCTTTCACTGCCTGTTCACGAAATGCGGGTTTTAACATGTGCTCCGTTGACCTGTATACTGTTCGCACGCGAATGCAAAATGAATGAGTAAATTATGCTTATATCCCCGATCAGAGCCTTTGATGATAACTACATTTGGGCGATTCAGCCAGCCAAGGGGAAGCCTGCTGTTATTGTAGACCCCGGTGATGAAAAACCTGTGCTGGCGTGGCTGGAAAAGCACAATGTGCAACTGGCAAGTATCCTGATCACCCACCATCATTGGGATCATACCGACGGTCTGATGCCGTTGCTGGAGCACTACCAGGTGCCGGTATACGGCCCTGCGAATCCGAAAATAGAAGGTATCACTCATCCCGTTGCCGAAGGCAATACCTTCGTACCTGAGGGTCTTCAAAGCCGCTTTGAGGTGATTGAAACGCCCGGTCATACCCTCGACCATATCAGCTTTTACACCCCGGGCCTGCTGTTTTGCGGCGATACCCTGTTCAGCGCTGGCTGCGGACGTATGTTTGAGGGCACAGCACCACAATTTTACACGTCTTTACGCAAACTGGCAGAACTTCCGGCAACAACCGCCGTCTACTGTACCCATGAGTATACTGCCGCCAACTTGCGTTTCGCAGCCGCTGCCGAACCTGATAACAAGGCTATCGAGCAAGCTCAACGGGACGTCGCCGCCCGGCGTGAGGACGACCAGCCCTCTTTGCCGTCGAGCATAGCGCGGGAGCTCGAAATTAACCCCTTTTTACATGCCCGGGATCCTGACGAGTTCGCACGATTAAGGCAGTGGAAAGATAAGTTTTAAACCCGTACACTGCTGTGCAGAACGTCGCAGAGATTGTATATATAGGAACAGGTTCACATGAAGAATTGGGTAGTGCTGACCATGAGTGCGTTGGCTCTGGCTGGCTGTCAGTCGACACCGACCGAGCAGCAGACAACAAAAATAGAAACAAAACAGGAAGATAAAATCTCGCCAGCACCCCAGATTGATACCACGCCCGAGCGAGTTTTGTTAAGTCCACAACTGATCGCTGCCGAGCCTGTTATCGAGGAGCTGACACCACAGCAGGAAGCTGACGTCTGGGAACGTATCCGGCGCCAGCTGAGCATGCCCGTTCCTGATGAAGCCCGGATTACGGCGCAGCGGAATTATTACCTCAAGCATCCCGCTTATATGAATCGGGTGGCCGAGCGTGCTGCACCTTTTATGCACCTCATCGTGGCCGAGATAGAACGCCGTGGATTGCCTTTAGAGCTGGCTCTGTTGCCCATCGTTGAAAGCGCATTTGACCCATTTGCTTACTCCCATGGGCAAGCCGCAGGGGTGTGGCAGTTTATTCCGGGAACTGCGCGACAGTATGGCCTTGATATTAACTGGTGGTACGACGGTCGGCGCGATGTTTATGCCTCAACCCATGCTGCATTAGACTATCTCACCGACTTAAATAGTCGCTTTGATGACTGGTTGCACGCGCTCGCTGCTTATAACTCAGGCGGTGGCCGGGTCAACTCAGCTATTCGTAAAAATAAACGTCAAGGTAAAGCCACAGACTTCTGGTCCCTTGATTTGCCGCGGGAAACCCGTGCTTATGTACCAAAACTTCTCGCTTTGGCGGACATTCTGAAAAATCAGGACACCTATCAGGTCAGTTGGTTACCGATCCCAAACCAACCCTACCTGGAAGTGATTGAAACCGAAGCCCAAATTGATTTAGCGCTGGCTGCAGAGAAATCCGGGCTTAAGCTTGATCAATTGCACCACTACAACTCTGGCTACAATCGCTGGGCTACTGACCCCGAGGGGCCACATCGCCTGTTACTGCCACGGGAAAATGCGCAACAACTTAAGCACTGGTTAGCAACTGCCGACAGCAAAGACCTGGTCCGGTGGACCCGGCACAAAGTGCAGTCAGGAGAGAGCCTGATTGTCATCGCCAAGCAGTACCAGACGACCACACAAGCTATTCAGCAAGCCAATTCGATACGTGGCCACCTGATCCGTGCGGGGGATTACTTATTAATTCCAGCTGCCTCACGCGATCTGAAGGAGTATAATCTCTCCGCAGATCAGCGCTTGTCGGCGACCCAATCGCAACAACGTGGGTCTTACAAAATCACGCACGAAATCGCCACAGGCGATACCTTCTGGGATTTAAGTCGCAAATATAACGTCAACTTACGCCAACTTGCCAAATGGAATGGCATGGCTCCTACAGACCCTTTGCGACCAGGCCGGGAGCTGGTGGTATGGCTGACCGATGACAGTCAGCCAAGCGGTGTTACCCGGAGTATTCACTATCGGGTTCGCTCAGGAGATTCGCTAGCACGAATTGCACAGAAGTTTAACGTGCGAATCGGTGACATTGAGAAGTGGAACCAGATTACCAGAACCAAGTACTTGCAACCTGGTCAGCGCCTCAAACTTATTGTCGACGTGACCAGGTTAGGTGCTGACTCTTAACTTGTAATCAGCGCTTGCAGATCGTCTTCGCTGAGCACTGGAACACCCAGTTGCTCAGCTTTACTAAGCTTAGAGCCGGCATTTTCACCGGCGATGACAGCTGTGGTCTTCTTCGATACGCTGCCACTGACCTTAGCGCCCCGTGCTTGCAGTGCTTGTTTGGCTTCATCACGCGTCATTTGCGTGAGTGTACCTGTCAGCACGTAGGTATTGCCGGCCAGCGTTGCTTCACTGGCAGCCAGTTTTTCTATCGCCGGCCAATGAATACCTAATTCGAGCAACTCCCGCACGACGTCCTGGTTGTGAGCTTCGCGAAAGAACTGATAGATATGACTGGCGACAACTTTACCCACGTCATCAACTTCCTCAAGCTGGTCCTGAGAAGCCTCCTGTAGCGCGTCTAAAGAACCGAAATGACTGGCCAGATTCGCAGCTGTCGCCTCGCCAACTTCACGTATGCCCAGCGCGTAGAGAAATTTAGGCAAGGTTGTTTCCTTGCTGGCAGTGATCGCCGCAACAATGTTCTCGGCTGACTTCTCACCCATGCGCGGTAACATTGCTAGCTCGCGCGCCTTTAGTCGATAAAGGTCGGCCGGTGATTTTAACCATTCACGCTCAACCAGTAATTCAAGCAATTTATCGCCGAGACCATCAATATCCATGGCTTTACGTGAGGCAAAGTGCTTGAGAGCTTCTTTACGTTGAGCGCCGCAGATAAGGCCGCCTGTGCAACGGGCCACCGCCTCGCCTTCAGCCCGTTCAATGTTTGACCCACACACCGGGCAACAGCTCGGAAATTCGATAGCTTGGGCATCTTCCGGACGGCGCTCGGTGACGACATTAACGACTTGTGGGATGACATCTCCGGCGCGGCGGATAATCACCGTGTCGCCCAGTTTAATATCCAGTCGCGCAATCTCATCGGCATTATGCAAGGTAGCATTGGAAACGGTCACACCAGCGACTGCTACCGGCTCAAGCCGCGCCACTGGTGTAATAGCACCGGTTCTGCCGACCTGGAAGTCGACACCATGAATCACCGTCATTTCCTCTTGTGCAGGAAATTTCCAGGCGATCGCCCAACGTGGCGCACGGGAGACAAATCCCAGATCCTGTTGCTGCTTGATAGCATCCACTTTTAATACGATACCGTCGATTTCGTAGCGCAAATCATGACGGCGTTCGAGGATGTCAGCGTAATACGTCAGACAACCTGCGGAGCTCTCAACTTGTTTAACCTCTGCACTGACCGGCAAGCCCCAGTCCGCCAATTGCTGCAACCGCTCATAATGAGAGTCCGCCAGTTCTGCATCAGCGCTCACCACGCCCATGCTATAGGCATAAAAATGTAAAGGCCGCTGCGCTGTGATCCGTGAATCCAGTTGACGCAGACTGCCAGCCGCAGCATTGCGCGGATTGGCAAAGGTTTTCTCGCCTCGAGCCAGCGCTTTTTCGTTAAACTCCGCAAACGCTTGCAGGGGCATAAAAACTTCGCCACGCACCTCCATACGCTCGGGAAAATTACCGTGTAGCTGCAGCGGTAAGTTGCGAATCGTTCGCACGTTAGCAGTAATGGCTTCGCCTGTTTGCCCATCGCCCCGGGTCGCCCCCTGTACCAACTGACCATTCTCGTACAACAAGCTGACAGCGGCACCGTCTAGCTTTGGCTCACAGCAATACGCAATCTCTGAGCCACTGTCCAGGCGCTCTTCCACTCGGCTGGCAAATGCTTCAAACTCACTTTGTTCAAACGCGTTGTCCAGCGACAACATCGGCATTTCGTGACGCACTTGTGAAAAAGCTGAAACCGGCCGGCTGCCGACTTTTTGGGTAGGCGAATACTCACTTTGGAGCTCGGGATGTTGCCGTTCCAGTTCCTGCAATTCGCGAAAGAGTCGATCGTATTCAGCATCGGGCACTGAAGGCTCATCGAGTTCGTAGTATTCCTGATTATAACGGGTAATGAGCGTGCGTAGACGTTCTACGCGCTGGCTAACATCTGTGTCTGTCATAGCGTTTTGTTACTGCCGAATAAGTCGTTTACGTTCGTATTCACGAATGTTCTGATGAATATGTTGCACTGCCTGACGGGTCAACGGATTGCGATTCTCATCCAACACCTGGCCGCCATCAACTGCTGCGGCGAGCTTCTCTGCCGCGTTTTGCATCATGGTAAAGGCTTTTGTTGAATTACTTTTTATGGGTAATGCCAGAAATAATGCGACCCCTTTGGTTTCAAATTGCTCCATCGCATCAATATCAAAAGTGCCAGGATTAAACATGTTCGCCAAACTAAACAGCACAGGTCCCTGACCTGCGGTATCAACGTGACGATGAAAAATATCGAACTCACCGTATTTAAAGCCAAGTTCAGTCATTTGCTGCAATAACACTGGTCCGGTGATATGACCCATGACATGTAAAGCAATCACCAGATCGGGTGCTTGTGTCAACGCGGGTTCATCTCCTGGCTCTAACTCGAGTTCCATACTTTGCTGCGCGGGCTGGGATGGTTCCGGCTTATTCCGCACTGAGGCCGCTTTTGGCTTAGCTTTTTGTTTTGCGGGCTGTTGCTGTTCAGCCTGTTTCAGCTCATCGGGCTCTGCCGCCAGCGATGGCAAATCAAGTTCACCTTCATCGTCCATCGCCCGAATCGGCTTACTCCGTGGTGTTAACTCTTCAGCGTCCACTTGCGTGGGCTGTTGCGCTGCTTGCGCACCAGCTTCATTTTGCGTGCGTCCAACCACTTCTCGCGGTTCTGTTGATTGCTGGGTTCGAGCAACGTGACTACCGTCAGCCGAACGACGCGCTGCTGCTCCTGCCGGACGCTCCTGCGCGCGCTCAGAGGCGCGCTTAATCACGCGCACTTCACCGATGCCATCGTCATCAAAGCCCTGACCTGGCTGCGACTGCTGTTGGCGTTTACGCTCAAGCTCAAGTTCGCGTGCCTGGGCACGACGTTCATTACGACGTATATTCCACATACCGTGGCCAATAATCAGGCCAATCAGTAGCAGACCGATTACGCTAAAAACAATTTGCATGGTACTCATTGCCGGCTTTCCATGATCTGTGATTACCCTATAGTTCTTGTTTTTAAGAGGCTTCTGTTAGTGCGACGGCTTCGTCAACATCAACCGCTACCAAACGCGAGACGCCCGGCTCTTGCATGGTTACCCCCGCCAGGTGAGAGGCCATTTCCATCGCTACTTTATTATGACTGATGTAGATGAACTGAACCGTTTGTGACATCTCTTCCACCAATCGGCAAAATCGTCCAACGTTGGCATCATCAAGTGGCGCATCAACCTCATCCAGCAAACAAAATGGCGCTGGATTGAGCCTGAAGATCGCAAAGACTAATGATAAAGCCGTCAGCGCTTTTTCACCACCCGATAACAAGTGAATTGTACTATTTTTCTTGCCCGGTGGGCGCGCCATAATGGCTACACCTGTTTCGAGCAGGTCATCTTCAGTAAGTTCCAAATAGGCACTGCCACCACCAAATACTTTTGGAAATAACTCCTGTAAACCATTATTCACTGCATCAAAGGTGGTTTTGAAGCGCTGCCGGGTTTCCCGGTCAATCTTGCGTATGGCTGAATCTAACGTCTCCAGACTCGAACTTAAATCCTCATGCTGCTGATCTAAATAGGCTTTTCTCTCGCCTAAGGTATCAGCCTCTTCGATAGCCGCCAGGTTAATTGCGCCCAGACGTGAAATAGCACTTTGCAGGCGGTCAACTTCCGCTTGCCAGGCGCGTTCGTTGGCATCTTCTGGCAACTGCTCCAATACCGGTTTCAGGGGCTGCTGCATCTCGTCTAGCACATTAAGAACGTTGCGGCTGCGCTCTTGCAGTGCAGCCAACTCCATCTGCGTACTTTGCAGTTGCTGTCGGGCTTTTTCAATCCGGCTTTCAACACCTTTGGCGCCCCTGCTGACCTCATGCAATTGCTGTTCAACCTCAGCAAGTTTATTGGCCCACTCGCGGCGTTGTTCATCCACGCGTTCACGTTGCAGCAGGAGCTCTTCAAGCTGCAAAGCCTGAACTTCCAACTCTTCCTGTTGCTCAGTATCGGGATCAGCCAGCAGCTGCAACTGCTCCTGTGCCTGATGCTGTTGTTGCTGCAGCCGTTGCAACAGTGTCTGCGTATGCTGCAACTGGCTGCGCACTTGCTCGAACTGCAGTTTCTTATCCTGCAATCGTTGTTGTTGCTGCTGCAGAGCATCTCGCAACAGGCCCCGCTCAGCTTGCAATTGTTCACGCTTTTCCTGCCACTGCACGTCACCCTGTGTGTCGTGCTGCTGCGCTTCGAAAGCGACCACCTGCATAGCAATTTCTTCCTGCTGCAGTGCCAACTCTTCGCTCTGTTCGGCCAGCTCAGACTGGCGCTGTTTCAGTGCGCCAAGTTTTTGTTCGAGCTCCTGCTGCTGCCGCGCTTGCCACTGCTGTTTTTCGCGCCAGGTGGAAAGTTCTGCCTGACATTGGCCATGATGCTCGCGCTGCTGTTGCAACGAAGCTTCCAGTTCCTGCCGCTGTCCTTTCTGTAGGGTTAAAGCTTGTTCCAGTTGCGTTAACTCTGTCGCAACTCGCGCCAGCGTCTCATCAAGCTGCATCAGTTCCTGTTGCTGCAACAGCTGACTGTCCGCCGCATCAATCTGAGAAGCTTGATATCCCGCTGCAGACCACATCTCCCCGGCCGCCGTTAAAGCGCATTGCCAGCCCGGTTCAGCGAGCTTGAGTTGGGCCTCAGCGGCATCTTTGACCAAGGCCACCTGCTGCAACCACGGCCAGTGTCGTAAAGGTCCCTGCATCAAGCTCGCCAGGCTTCTTGCCGGAGCATCGTCAGCCGTTAATACTACCAATCTCGTGCCTAGCTGCTCTGGCCAGGACGAGGGCTTGGTCGCCACCACATAAGCATCCAGCCAGGCTCCCAGCAACTGTTCTGCGGCAAAACGCCAAGTGTCATCGAGTATCATCGCCTCGCGAACCTGGCCATGGTGCTCGATCCGCTGCTCGGCGAGCCAGCCACCTACTGCCTGCGGCCAGTCACTCGCCTGAGAAGCCTCTAACAGGGTTTGCAGCGAGCTCTGACGTCCCATCAATTGCTGCTGCTGTTGTCGCTGCTGCGTTAAATCCTGTTCTGTCTGCTGACGTTCTTCGCGCAACTGCTGCTGCTGTTGAGCGAGCTCCTGCAAGTGCTGTTCGCTGCTTGCCAGAGCGGCGGCAGCATCTTCCAGCCCGCTCTCAGCTGCATCAGCTTGAATCGTAGTCAGTTCCTGCTGCAGTTGTGTCTGTTGTTGCTGCAGCTCCTGTTGCTGCTGCTGATTACGCTGCACCTGGTCGGCCACACGCTCCTGTTGCAGTTGCAGTTGTTGCCCTCGTTCCCGCTGATGCTGTTGCGCCGTGATATGCGCCTGATAATCATTTTGTAACTGCAGCCAAGCCTCTTCGTGAGCATCAAATTGCTGCTGTGCTTGCTCCGCCGTAACCGCCGCTTCGTCGAGCTCCGGCTGTAACTGCTCAAGCTGCAATTGCAGCTCCTCCTGCTGAGCCAGGTCACGCTGGCAGGTGTCGTTGAGTTGCTCCAGCTCGACCTGTAATTGCTGCTGACGTTGCTGACGTTGCTGCAGTTGCTGACGGGCGCTCTGTAGCTGGTGTTCGGTGCGGGTGATCTCGTTACCTAACTGGTAGAACTGGTGCTGAATCTCATCGAGTTTAGCTTTGGTTTCCGCAGCCTGTTCACGTAACTCCAGAGAGCCGCGCTCACTGCCGCGTTGTTCAGCGATCCAGCGTTCCAGCTCTGCTTCGTGCTCGCGAACAGTCTGGCGCAGGCGCTCGGCCTGCTGTTCATGCGCAAGCCATTTCAAAGCCTGCAGCTCGCCTTTATACTTCCGCTCTTGCTGCTTGAGGTCTTTGTAACGCCGCGCGGCGGCCGCCTGACGTTGTAGTTTTTCAAGTTGCGAACCGAGCTCATCACGCACATCGCTCAGGCGCTCAAGGTTATCCCGCGTATGTTGCATACGATTTTCGGTTTCCCGGCGCCGTTCTTTGTATTTTGAAATACCTGCAGCTTCCTCAATGAACACCCGTAGCTCTTGTGGCTTAGACTCTATCAGGCGTGAGATCATGCCTTGCTCGATGATGGCATAGCTGCGCGGACCCAGCCCCGTCCCCAAAAATAAATCCGTAATGTCGCGGCGACGACATTTACTAGAATTCAGGAAGTAGTCCGAGCGGCCATCGCGGGTGACCAAGCGTTTCACGGAGATCTCAGCGTAATTCGCGTACTCTCCCTGAATGCGACCATCGGAATTATCAAACACCAGTTCCACGCTGGCTTGCGAAACCGGCTTTCTGGCACCAGAACCGTTAAAAATGACGTCAGTCATGGCATCGCCACGCAGGTTTTTCGCCGAGCTTTCTCCAAGCACCCAGCGCACCGCATCTATCACGTTTGATTTGCCACAGCCGTTCGGCCCGACCACGCAGGTCATCTGGTGGGGGAAAGGCACTTTGGTCGCATCGACAAAGGATTTAAAACCAGCAAGTTTGATGTGTTTTAGGCGCATTCGGTCTGCAGCTGCATTGTTATCGTTGTCCGTTCATAATGCTAGATTTTGTAACATTTTCAAGGGTAGGTTAACTAGTATAAGCACGTATACTAAGTAAAGCTTTAGCAAATACAGACTTGCTCAACATCCAGAGGAGTAAAGAATGCCCCAACCAGCCTACAGTGACATTGGCGCAAGCTACGTTGCACGTGGTTTTGAGCTCGCATTTCAAAAAGGCGTGCGGCGCTATGCAATCATTCCGTTGAGTATTAATATTGTACTTTTTAGCATCGCGATTTATTTCATCTTTCACTATACCGCGATTTGGGTTGCTGATTTAGTCGCCTGGTTGCCGGAGTGGCTGCGCTGGCTAGAAGTTGTGGTCTGGCCGTTGATTATTATTGGCGTACTACTACTGTTCGCACTGACCTTTACCAGTGTCGCCAATATCATCGCTTCGCCTTTTAACAGCCTGCTCGCTGAAAAGGTGGAAGAACGACTTACCGGTATTCGCGCGCCAGGCGGCGGTGTGGCGGGCATGATAAAAGATATCCCACGTACCTTTGGCCGCGAAATGCAAAAGTTAGTTTATTTTATTCCGCGTACGCTGGGTTTCCTGCTGTTGCTATTGTTCTTGCCGGTGATCGGCCAGATTCTCTGGCTGCTCTGGGGGGGATGGATGATGACCATTCAATATGCAGACTATGCTTTTGATAACCACAAAATTCCGTTCCGGACCATGCGCTCCAGCTTGCACACCCATCAGGGCAAGAGCCTGACTTTTGGTGTTGTTGTCGCATTCCTGGCCTCCATTCCAGTGGTTAACCTTATTATGATTCCGGTTGCTGTTTGTGGCTCTACCGCGATGTGGGTAGATCATATGCGTGGCCAAAATTTACCCTAGCGCAACCGCCTGGCAATGGTTATGATGGTTAACATTCTGTTAGCTACTCAGGTTATTCAAGGTGGGTAAACTTCGCCATTACGCAGTTACATTGCTCTTGGTTTGCGGTCTCGGACCAAGCCTTCACGCCAGTGATGCTGATATCATCTGGGGCGTAAACAGTGCGCCTCCGTTTCACGTCGTTGAAGGGTATTTCGCCAAACAAGGTGTTTGTGATGCCATGGTCGAAGCTTTTCAGCGCGCTCTGCCTGATACCGATCAGCGCATCAGCCGTTATCCAGCCGGACGTATCGCCGCGTTGATCCGGCAAGGGGGAGATATTTGCTATCCCTGCGTGATTCGGCTCGAGCAGGATACCGACGTAGCATACTTCTCCGACACAATTTTGGAATATCCAGCGCATGGCATTATCACTCGCCCCGAACTGGCACAAACCTTCACCGAAAGGTTTGGCAATCCTGTCGATTTTGTCGAATTGCTTAAGACTGGCGACTATCGTTTCGGGCAGCCCTTAGGACGCCGTTACGGCACCTTGCAACCTTATATTGAACGGTTTTTGCATAATACCTCGCGCTTTAGCGAGATCTCTGGCGCTGATGCAAACGCCAACATGCTGGCGATGGTGAATGCATCGCGAATTGATTTCGTCGTCGACTACCCAATGCTGCTGAACTATCACAACCAAATACTTCCTATCGAATTGGTTTTTCTGCCGATTAAAGAGAACTATGGCGAGATAGTTGAAGGCGCCGTGGGCTGCCCTGCAACGCCTTGGGGTAAGCGCGCCATTGAGTTGATTAACAGCGCGATTCCTGAGGTGATACAAGATCCCAAGTTTGTTCGTGCAAAAGATCGTTGGCTTCTGCCGCAGAACCCGTAAAATAGACGGATTACTGTGCATCTGGCACCTCTCTAAACTTGTATCTCTCAACACTATGGTTTGTCTAATACAATGAATCCTTTTTCTTCTTCTCTAGCGACAGTTACCGCGCTAACGCTGGCGTGTGCCAGCTCTTTGTATGCCACGGATGCTCAGGCATGGGGCAAAACGGGTCACCGCATCACCGGAAAAATTGCCGAATCCTACCTTAGCGAGGATGCGCGGGCGGCCATAACCGCATTGTTAGGCCCTGAGTCGCTGGCGGAGGCGTCCACTTATGCCGACGAAATGCGCTCCAACCCGAGTGAATTCTGGCAGGAAACGGCGAACCCGTTCCATTACGTCACCCTGAATGAGCCCCATAATTACCATGCTGAGGACTGTCCTCCGCAAGGCGACGCTATGAGCGCTTTAACTGAATTCACAGCAACCTTGCAGGATCCGCAGGCGAGCCGCGACGAGAAACAGCTGGCCTTACGCTTTATTGTGCATATCATTGGCGATTTACATCAACCCCTGCACGTGGGTTCAGCCGCGCTTGCTGATCGCGGCGGCAATGATGTCAAAGTGGTCTTTTTTGGCGAGCAGAGTAATCTCCACCGCGTATGGGACTCTGGCCTGGTGGATCATCAGCAACTTTCCTATAGTGAATTCTCGCACTGGCTGCAACGGAAAATCAGTGTGCAGCAAGCCGCATCCTGGGCCACACCCGATCCCTACACCTGGATTAGCGAGAGTTCAAAGCTTCGTGATGAGGTTTATCCGGAGACCGATGAGCCCTACCTGGGCTGGGATTACGTTTACAACTACACCCCAGTAATGAAAACCTGCCTGCAGCAAGGTGGAGTGCGCATTGCGGCTTACCTGAATCACGTTTTTGCCAAAGGTCAGAGTTAATATGAGTGTCGAGTCATTTGTGCCGGAAACAGCGCCGACTGCCGTGCAACCCAAAATTGGCTTTGTTAGCCTCGGCTGCCCGAAAAACCTGGTCGATTCAGAGCGAATTCTTACCCAGCTTCGCACCGAAGGTTATAACATCGTCAATACCTATGACGGTGCGGATATGGTCATTGTTAATACCTGTGGCTTTATCGACAGCGCGGTGCAGGAGTCGCTGGATGCTATCGGCGAGGCACTGCATGAAAACGGTAAAGTTATTGTCACTGGGTGTTTAGGTGCCAAAGACGATGAAATCCGTGAAGTGCACCCAAATGTACTGGCCATAACAGGTCCTCATGCCTACGAAGAAGTCATGGGGCATGTCCATACTTATGTACCCAAACCGGAGCGCATTCCGTTTGAAAATCTGGTTCCTGAAACTGGTGTGAAACTGACCCCGCGCCATTTCGCCTACCTGAAAATCTCTGAAGGCTGCAACCACAGATGCACATTCTGCATTATTCCATCCATGCGCGGCGACCTGATCAGCCGCCCGGTGGGGGATGTACTTGCTGAAGCGCAGCGGCTGGCGAATGCTGGCGTAAAGGAGTTACTGGTTATTTCTCAGGATACCAGCGCTTATGGGGTCGATGTGAAACACAAAACTGGTTTCTGGGACGGACAACCGGTCAAAACCCGCATGCTAGAACTGTGTGAAGCCCTCGGCAAACTCGGTATCTGGGTGCGTTTGCATTACGTTTATCCTTACCCCTCGGTGGATGAGGTTATTCCACTGATGGCAGAAGGTAAACTGCTGCCTTATCTGGATATTCCTCTGCAGCATGCCAATAAACGCATCCTGCGTCTGATGAAACGCCCCGGCTCTGCGGACCGTACTCTTGAACGTATTCAAAACTGGCGCAAGATTTGTCCCGAATTGACCATCCGCAGTACTTTTATCGTCGGCTTCCCCGGTGAAACAGAGGAAGAGTTCGAGGAGTTGCTGCAATTTTTACGCGAAGCTCAGCTCGATCGGGTCGGTTGCTTCACCTACTCTGACGTGGAAGGCGCAAAAGCCAATGATTTGCCTGACCCAGTGCCAGAAGCAGTAAAGCAGGAGCGCTATGCGCGTTTCATGGAAGTGCAGCAAGAGATCAGTGCCGCGCGTTTGCAACAGAAGATTGGCCGCACCTTGCAGGTGCTGATTGATGATGTCGATGCCGAAGGCGCTGTCGGCCGCAGTTACGCCGATGCCCCTGAAATCGACGGTCTGGTCTTCCTCAATGGCGAATATGACGTCAAACCTGGTGACATTGTTGCCGTGCGTATCGAACACGCAGATGAATACGACCTCTGGGGAACCAGAATCAGTTAAGCGTTTCGCGTAAGCTTGAAATGACGTATTGCTGTCGTAAAACTGACGTCGTCCTCGCTGAAAATTTCGCCTAAGCTCAGGTCATTGTTCAGCGAGGAATACTAATGAAAATCGACACAGCAAAGATCTTACAACTTCGCCAATTCCGCGGTTGGTCGCAACAGCAACTTGCCGATATCGCTGGGATAACCTTACGCACCGTCCAACGCATAGAGGCGTCAGGTGCAGCATCACTCGAATCAATACAAGCTCTGGCTGCAGCCTTTGAGGTTCCCATTAGTGAACTGGCCGACGAACGTAAGGCGCAGACCTCAGAGGCAATACCGCAGGCAGTTTCGCAACAAAAACCCGACTGGCGAGACCGTTTGATTCAACTCATTGATTTTTCAGGTACGCTTAACCGGGCAGACTATTGGCGATTTTTCTTAATTTCTGCGGTAAGCTTGGGATTAGCGACTCTGGTGCATCCCATACTTGCGGAAGCACTAGGGCTACTGGTAGTGGTTCCACTTATTGCGTTTGGATCCCGCCGCTTACGTGATGTGGGAGTCAGTGGTTGGTGGCAGTTGCTTGCTTTGGTGCCTTTTGGCGGTTTAGTCGTATTATTCCTGTTAGCGTTACCACGTGGCTACTATCAAAAAGCAACCACGCAGCAGTAACCAGACTCACCGCCTCATGACTCGCTTTCGTCGTCGAGTAACTTATTATCAAGTTTCTTCGAGGTCTGGACGCCCATATCTTTAAACTTCTCGACGCGGCCAATTAAGTTGCCGCGTCCGGTCGAGAGCTTATTCATGGCGCCGTCGTAGTTCCGGCGCGCCGAATCCAGACTGTTGCCGATCTTTTGCATGTCTTCAATGAAGCCGACAAACTTATCGTAGAGTTTACCTGCGTCCGTCGCGATTTGTTGTGCGTTACGGTTTTGATACTCGTACTGCCAGATGTTGTTCACTGTCCGCAATGCAACTAACAAATTGGTTGGGCTCACTAACATGATGTTATTGTCCAGCGCCAACCGGATCAGTTCAGGATCGCGGTCAACCGCCAGCAGAAATGCGGGCTCAATAGGGATGAACATAAGCACGTAATCCAGCGTTCGCACACTTTCAAGTTGCTGATAATTCTTCTTACCCAGCCCCTTAATATGCGCGCGCAAAGAATTCACATGTTCATTCAAAGCCGCTTCACGGGCTTGCTCATCATCACTGTTGAAATAGCGCTCGTAGGCAACCAAGGATACTTTTGAGTCAATCACCACGTCTTTGTCGTTCGGTAAATGCACCACGACGTCAGGCTTAAAGGAACGACCGTCTTCATCGCGGTGATGACTCTGGGTTTCGTATTCGTTGCCTTCACGCAACCCTGACTGGTTCAGAATGCGCTCAAGTACCACCTCACCCCAATTGCCTTGAGTTTTGGTGTCACCTTTGAGGGCTTTAGTTAACGCCTCAGCCTCTGATGCCATTTGCTTGTTCAGATCCTGCAGTGACGTGATCTGTTGAGTCAATGAGGCTCGCTGCTTGAGCTCTTCAGTGTACTGCGATTCAACTTGCTTTTTAAAGGCTTCCAGCTGTTGTTTGAAAGGCGCCAGCGTAGTTTCCAGAGTTAGTTTGCTATGCTGCTGTAAGCGTTCTGACTTTTGCTCAAAAATCTGTTGGGCCAAACGTTCGAACTCTTTTTTCATGCGCTCTTCGCTGGCTTCCAGTAATTTTTGCTTTTCTTCGGCATGTTTTAGCGTACTTTCCAGTTTGCTCTGCGATGCAGCTAAATCAGCTTGCAACTGACTACGTTGCTGCTGCGCCTGCTGCACCTGCTGCTCAAGCTGCTGCTGCGCCTGCTGCACCTGCTGCTCAAGCTGCTGCTGACGCTGCTGAGCCTGTTGTAGCTGTTGCTGGTTGCGCTGCTCCGTCCGCTCTGCCTCAAGTTGAAGTTGTTGCTCTCGTTGCAAGGCGACCTCGTGCTGATGCGCCTTATCCTGCGCCAGCCGCGCCAGCTTTGGTCGTTGCAGCAACCAGCTCAAACCCGCGCCTACTGCCAGCGCAACCGCGCCGGCAGCTAACCATTGCCATGTCAAAAGACTAAGCATTTGCACCTTCCAATTTCACCCGCCAGATGGCCGGGCCAGTTTCGTGGGCATTTTCGCCAGTACTGTCAACGGCTACCGTCACAGGCATATCTTCCACGTCAAACTCATAGATGGCTTCCATACCTAAATCTTCGAAGGCAACTACTTTGGCCTGCTTAATGGCTTTCGCAACCAGATACGCAGCCCCGCCGACTGCCATCAGGTACACCGCTTTATGTTGCTTAATGCTCTCAACCGTGGCCGGTCCGCGTTCCGCTTTACCAATCATGCCAAGAATGCCGGTTTTGTCGAGCATAAGGTCAGTAAATTTATCCATTCGAGTCGCCGTCGTTGGACCCGCTGGGCCGACAACTTCATCACCCACCGGATCCACGGGACCTACGTAATAAATAAACTTGTTGGTGAAGTCCACCGGCAGGCTCTCACCATTATCGAGCATATCTTTGATACGTTTATGGGCAGCATCGCGACCGGTCAACATTTTACCCGACAGCAATACTGTCTCACCGGTTTTCCAGGTCTCAATGTCAGCCTGTGTCAGCTCATCCAGATTGACACGACGCGCGTCATCACCCAGCTCAAAGGTGATATCCGGCCAGTCTTCCAGCTTCGGTGGCTGAAGGTCAGCAGGGCCGGACCCGTCCAGGGTGAAATGAGCATGGCGGGTGGCTGCGCAGTTCGGAATCAAAGTCACAGGCTTTGACGCCGCGTGTGTCGGCGCAGTTTTGATTTTCACATCCATGACCGTAGTGACGCCGCCAAGACCCTGCGCGCCGATACCTAGTTTGTTGACCCGCTCGTAAATTTCCAGGCGCAACTCTTCTTCTGCACTTTGTGGTCCGCGCTCCAGTAATTCCTGAATATCCACAGGATCCATCAAGGCCTCTTTGGCCAGCACTGCCGACTTTTCGGCGGTACCGCCAATACCAAGTCCAATCATGCCCGGCGGACACCAGCCGGCACCCAGTTTCGGCATCGTCTCCACCACCCAATCGGCAATCGAATCGCTTGGGTTGAGCATGACCATCTTAGATTTGTTTTCTGAACCGCCCCCTTTCGCAGCAATCATGACCTCAACATTTGCGCCCGGGACCATGTCAATATGAACCACTGCAGGAGTGTTGTCACCGGTATTCTTACGCTTTCCAGCAGGGTCAGCGACAATAGACGCACGCAGCGGATTCTCGGGATTGGTGTACGCTTGGCGAGTGCCCTCGTCCACCATCTGCTGCACCGTCATATCCGTCTTATCCCATTGCACTCCCATGCCGACTTTCACAAAACAGGTCACGATACCTGTATCCTGACAAATCGGCCGATGTCCCTGGGCTGCCATACGTGAATTGGTCAGTACCTGCGCGATGGCATTCTTTGCTGCCTCGCTTTCTTCTTTGTGATACGCCTTTTCCAGCGCTTGTACAAAGTCCAGCGGGTGATAATAGGAAATATACTGCAGCGCGTCCGCAATGCTTGCTACGAAATCGGCTTGCCGAATGGTGGCCATGACTACCTCTACATCATCGGGTTATAATTGGCGGCTATCATAGCGTTTTCATGGCACGCTGACCAGTTTTCACCTGGCTTATGTTAAGCTATCCGTAAATCGTTCTGGAGTCGTTACACTGTGTCGATTACTGCTGTTTCTATTGACTTGAAAGTAGAATTTGCCGAGCTTTTTGCTGCCATTGCAGACGAGCCCTGGGCGCTTTTGCTGGATAGCTGTGAGCATCCACAAAGTGAATACGATTTTATTTTCCGCCAGCCCGAGCAAACCCTTACGGTCAATGATAACTGGCCGGAACAGCTGCGCCAGCTGCAAGCGCAGTTGCCCGCTTATGATGGACCTGCAACGGTGCCATTTCGAGGCGGGCTTGCCGGTGCTTTCAGTTACGATGCAGGGCGCGCGCTTGAGCATTTGCCCAGTCAGGCTGAACGCGATATCGCGCTGCCTGAGGTGGCTGTAGGGCTGTATTCCCAGGCGCTGATCCGCTGCCGTAAAAGCGGCGCAACCTGGCTGGTCGGGCGCAGCGACGAGATTACAGAACTGAGCGCCTTTTGGCGTAAGCAACTGGAGCAGAACACGCCGGGCAGCAAGCTCTTTCAACTTACCGCCGATTGGCAGAGCAACATGAGTCGCGCCGATTATCTGCAGAAGTTTGTCCGCGTGCAGGACTATCTGCATGCCGGGGACTGTTATCAGATTAACCTCGCACAGCGCTTCTCAGCACCTTTTTCAGGTGACCCCTGGGCAGCGTACCTGCAACTTCGCGCAGCTAACCAGGCGCCCTTTTCTGGTTTCATGCGCCTATCTGATGGGGCTATCCTCAGCCACTCCCCCGAGCGTTTCCTGCATGTGTCCGCAACAGGGCTGGTACAAACCAAACCTATTAAGGGCACGCGCCCTCGTGGTAAAGACTCGCAAACCGATTCAGCGCTTGCTCATGAACTGCAGCACGCCGCTAAAGACCGAGCTGAAAACGTGATGATTGTTGATCTGTTACGTAATGATTTAAGCCGCGTTTGTCAGCCAGGCTCGGTGCAGGTACCGAAATTATTTGCCATTGAGAGTTACCCTGCGGTCCACCATTTGGTCAGTACCGTTGAAGGGCAACTGGAAAGCCCGCAACAGGCACTGGAGCTTGTTGCCGCCTGCTTCCCGGGCGGGTCGATTACCGGCGCACCAAAAATACGGGCGATGGAGATCATTGACGAGCTTGAGCCTCATCGCCGCAGCTTCTACTGTGGCAGTCTTGGCTATATTTCGCAGCATGGTGAGACCGATACCAATATCGCAATCCGCACTCTGGTCGCTTGCAATCATACTATTTACTGCTGGGCCGGAGGCGGCCTGGTGGTGGACTCCGATGGCGCGGCGGAGTACCAGGAGACCCTCGATAAAGTGGCAAAAATCCTCCCGGTTCTGAGCAGCACGCTCGAGGCAGACTCAGCATGACCAAAGACGAATTTCTGCATCGCTTTCAGTTACATCCAACGCGCCAGGGAAAGCGTCCTGTGCGTAAGCGGTTACGTCCGGCAGCGGTCTTAATTCCGCTATGGGAGCGCGACGGGGAACTACAGTTAGTGCTAACTCAGCGCGCAGCAAATTTACGTCATCACGCCGGACAAATCAGTTTCCCCGGTGGTCGGCAGGAACCTGCTGACCGCTCGCTCTATGAAACTGCGTTACGTGAAGCCCACGAAGAAATCGCACTGGAGCCGAGCGCGGTCACCTTAGTCGGTCAATTACAAGACTACCCGGTCATCAGTAACTTTCTGATCCGCCCTTACGTTGCCTTCATTGACCCGCAGCATCCCTTGCAGGCCGATCCCCGTGAAGTCGCCGAAATCTTTACCGTGCCGCTCAAGCATGTTTTGCATCAACAGGAACATTTTGCCTACCGCCTAAGGCGTTTTTTGTACGATCAGGTATACTTTATTCCATATCAGCATAGAAACATTTGGGGAGCGACGGCCGGAATTTTGCGCGAATTGGCCGATCACGTGTATCCTGAAAGGCATTCATTTTTTCGTTCTCTCAACTAATAGGTTAACGATAACAGTTATGATAAGTGTTTTTGATATCTACAAAGTGGGCATCGGCCCATCAAGTTCCCATACCGTCGGCCCGATGCGAGCGGCGTTAGAGTTCCTGCGCGCGGCCGACGAGGCTGTCGGACTTGATCAGGCAACCACTATAAAAGTCGAATTATTCGGCTCTTTAGGTCAAACCGGTAAAGGCCATGGCACGGGTAAAGCAGTCATCCTTGGCTTGGCTGGCGAAGAACCTGAGACCGTAGATACCACGTCTGTCGATGAGTTTCTGGCTAACACCGAGAAAACTCAAAAGCTTAAGCTATTGGGCGAACATGAGATCAAGTTCCCTCGCGAAGGCGCCATTACTTTCCACCGCCGCAAGACCATGCCGCGCCATGCTAACGCTATGGAGCTGCGCCTGTATAAAGGCGATGAAGTGATCTACAAAGACCTCTACTATTCCATCGGTGGTGGTTTTATTGTTCGTGATGCCGACTTTGACGAGACGCTCGAAGAAGCAATTGAACAGTCCAGTCAACCCATCCCCTATCCTTTTGATTCAGCAGCCGAATTGCTTGCTCAATGCCAGGAGCACGGCTTGCGCATCAGCTCTTTGATGTTAGCTAACGAAAAAGTGTTCCGCAGTGAAGCTGATATCCGTAAAGGTTTAATGCATGTCTGGAAAACCATGGACCAGTGCATCGACACTGGCATTAAAACCGAGGGTATTTTACCCGGAGGCCTCAAAGTTCGTCGCCGTGCACCTGGGCTGTATCAGCGGTTGCGCAATGAGCGCTCAGCTGATCCCATGCAAACAATGGACTGGGTAGATTTATTCGCCCTTGCCGTCAATGAAGAAAACGCTGCTGGCGGCCGTGTCGTTACTGCGCCAACCAACGGTGCCGCTGGCATTATTCCGGCGGTGATGAAGTACGCCGATAAGTTCATTGGTGAATTAGATGAAGAGACCGTCGTCCGCTTCCTGCTAACCTCTGCTGCGATTGGTATCCTGTACAAGAAAAATGCCTCGATTTCCGGCGCAGAAGTTGGCTGTCAGGGTGAAGTAGGCGTGGCCTGCTCAATGGCAGCAGGTGCCCTTGCCGAACTTATGGGGGGGAGCGTGAGTAACGTTGAAAATGCCGCCGAAATTGGCATGGAGCATAATTTAGGTTTGACCTGTGATCCAGTTGGTGGATTGGTACAGGTTCCTTGCATTGAACGTAATGCCATGGGCGCTATTAAGGCCATCAATGCGGCCCGGCTTGCCCTGCGTGGTAGCGGTGATCACAAAGTATCGCTGGATAAAGTCATTAAAACCATGTGGGACACCGGCAACGATATGAAAACCAAATATAAAGAGACCGCTCGCGGTGGTCTCGCGGTGAATATTATCGAGTGCTAACGAACCTTAGGTGGCACCACCTATGCTATTACAATGTAGGTAGTTGCACTGAATTAAACAGGCGATCAACAGCTTCTTGAGTACGTTGTTGCATCGCCTCTTCCACCACACTCTTGGTCAGGTGCGGCGCGAAGGTTTCAATAAAATCGTACATGTAGCCGCGTAAAAACGTGCCTTTCCGAAAACCAATCTTCGTCGTGCTGGGCTCAAAAATATGCTCCGCAGGCAGCGCGACCAATCCTTTATCATTGCTTTCATCAAAAGCCATGGTCGCCACTACCCCGACACCTAAGCCCGCTCTCACATAAGTTTTAATTACATCTGCATCCGTTGCGGTAAAGACCACATTGGGCTCAATGCCAGCCTCATTAAAGGCTCTGTCTAATTCCGAGCGACCGGTAAAACCGTGCACATAAGTCACGATTGGATGTTCGCCAAGTTGCTCGATGGAGACCTTTCCGACGCTGGTCAGCGGATGATCCGTGGGTACAATGATAGAACGATTCCAGTGGTAGCAAGGCAACATCATTAAATCCTGATACAAATGCAGCGCTTCCGTGGCTATCGCAAAGTCGGCCTTGCCTTTCGCTGCTGCCTCGCTGATTTGCTCAGGGGAGCCCTGATGCATATGCAGGGATACCCGCGGATAGCGTTCCATGAATTGCTTTATTTTTGCCGGAAGAGCATAACGTGCCTGGGTGTGAGTTGTGGCAATATTGAGCTTGCCCTGGTCGGGTAACGTATGCTCGCTGGCTACAGCTTTGATACTATCGACTTGTGCAAGTATGCAGCGAGCAATTTCGATAACTTCCTGCCCGGCTGCGGTGACATGGGTCAGGTGTTTGCCACTACGCTCAAAGATCTGAATGCCCAACTCATCTTCCAGCATTCTGACTTGTTTACTGATACCGGGTTGTGAGGTAAACAGACTTTCTGCGGTCGCTGAAACATTCAGGTTATGATTTAATACTTCGACGATGTAGCGCAGCTGCTGTAATTTCATAGAAAGACCCAGTGTCGTTGCTTATTCTAAAAATATATAACACGTTGGCTATTTATTCCAAGATTTATATAGGAGGTTTTGTGTCTAGCTTGTCTGAACAACTCAAAAATTTAGGCTTTGAGGCCTCCGCTGAAGCACCTCAGGAGCAGAGTAACACTGCAGCGAGTATTGATACCAGTATCCCGGTTCGGATTCAACGACAAACTAAAGGCCGTAAAGGAAAAGGGGTGACTGTCATCATGGATCTACCCACAGACCCTCAGCTCCTAAGCGATTATGCCAAACAGCTACGGAAACAGTGCGGCGTAGGTGGCAGTGTCAAAAACGAAACCATAGAGCTTCAGGGTGACCAGCGCGAGGCAAGTAAGGCTTTTCTCGAACAACAAGGCTTTAAAGTCAAACTAGCTGGAGGTTAAGTAGTAGCCGAACGAAACTTCCCGGCCTTCATCACTCCAGTTAAGGTCACAAGCCAGCTGTTGCAACAAATCCAGACCACGTCCGTAAGGCAGGCTGGTTTTGTCGAGACTCGCTAACTCAGCCCTGGCCCAGGGCAAGCCGGTGTTGCGGACAGTAAACTTAAGGTAGTTCCGGCGCTGCTCAAAACACACCTCAATACTGATGGAGCCTGATGTCAGCGCCTGCAGACGATCTGCTCGTAATTGATAGTAATACGCGAAGCCCTCGGGATCATTTTTCATGCGTGAGTCCAGGCCAAGTAAACCATGCTCCAGTGCATTATTAAAAACTTCGGCTAACAGCAAGTAGATAGTGGTACGGTGGGCATGCAGTGCCGGCAAACGACCTAAAATTCCCAGTATCGAGGCCACCACATCGATTTGTTGCAGGTCTTCAGCGTCCAGAACGGTGGAAAAAACAAAGGGCAACGCCTGAAGTTCAGGCCCAATTTCGGGCGGTTCCAGGCCAGTAGGGCAACATTCAAGTATGGCCAGCGACACGTCATCCTGAAGCGGTTGGCTACCGCGAAAATTTTCAAGCTCAGCCACTAATCTGTCAAAATTAGCGGTCCCGGGATAGGTCTGGATAATTTCTTCAAATGCATCCATGCCCAGAAACTCATCCCGCTGGCTGAGCATTTCGATGACGCCATCGGTATACATCGCTATCGTATCATCGGTGCGAGTACTGATGGTCGCCACCTGGCTATCAAAGTCATCAACACTTAATACGCCAAGCGCCATATGTTGAGCTCGCAGTCGGTGCTTCACCATGCCATCGGGACCAAAAACTAACGCCGGCGGCATCCCCCCGTTCCAGTAGGTCAGGCGCTTGCCACTCGCCGACAGTTCCATTAAAAAGCAGGCACAGAACATATCACTGGGTAACAGCCGATGCAGCCGATAATTAAACTCGACCACCATTTCTGAGACAGAAACGCCACGATCGGCCATGGCAAAAAATGCTTGTGACAGAGGCAATGCCCCGGTGGCAGGGGCTAGACCATGACCCGTGAAATCGGCCATCAAAATATATAAGTTACCTAATGGACCTGGGGTGATTAAGCATAGGTCGCCATTAAACTTAGATGCCGGCGTTAGCAAGGTTCGAATATGTTCGTAGTGCGTAAAATTACGACTTAAAGCATTACGAAAGATGTGTTCTATCAACTCATGTTCACGTTCGACCCGTTGCGTGTGCCAAATCAAACTCTCACGCACAGCGTTTAATTGCCGGGCGGTATTAAAGCTATTTGCCATCAGGTCGATACGCTGCAATAGAACGCCGGTTTTTTCCGGCCATGACAGTACGTCGCCGTGCCACCTCAAGCTGGACTCTAGATCACTTGCACGAGGAAGGATGAGCAATTGCTGAGGACAGCGCAGGGGCGATAAAAGTTGTGGTACCAGTTCACTGGTCACCACGAGCGTGGGATGCACGTGGTTAAGATCTGAGCGCCAGTCAGAGAGGTTTTTAACTCGAACGCGCCGAGCGACGCGAAGACGCTGAAGTTTTTCAACAACTGAGATGGCAAATTCTGAACCATCCTGAAAGATGTCAATAACAATTTGCTGGGACGGCTTCAGCATCGGCGTTGCCTCTGCAAGGTGATTGTTATTCGATGGTAAACAATTTGTCGAAGCGTGAAATATCGAGAATGTTTTTTACTTCGGGACGGCTATTAATGATGTGGATACCTTTGACCCCATCACTCAAGGCTTTGCGCATATTAAGCAGCATCCCTAAAGCTGAGCTATCCAGGTATTCCGTTTCACGTAAGTCGATGTAGACCGTAGGCTTTTCGTCGCCAACTGAGCTGTAAGCGCGACGAAACTCCTGGACCAGGCCAAAGTCGAATTTGCCGTGCACTGCAATAGTGAGCTCTTTGCCATCATTTGAAACATGACGAGTGATCGACATTAGTCACCTACTTACCTTGTTATTATTAGATTAGACAGTTGTGAATAGTGCCAACACGAAGCGGCAAACACAAGCCTCAGCCGCCAATTATACGGAGAAATTCATAAAAAAAGCCGGTTTCGCTGAACCGGCTTTTTTCTTAACTTTCTGCTTAAGGTTTTTGCTGATATTTATTATAGAGTTGCAAGTGACGATTGTTTAAATCGACCAGCCGCCCTTCAATAAATAACATATCGACCTTTTGTCCGATCGGGTCTAACAAGTCGCCATCAGAAATAACCACAGTGGCTTGTTTACCCACATCCAGTGAGCCGACACGATCAGCAACGCCCATAAACTCAGCTGGCGTCAAAGTAATTGCCCGCAGTGCAGCTTCTTTATCAAGACCATAGGCAACTGCATTGCCCGCGGCAAACGCCAGGTTACGCACATCCCAGTAGCCCGGATAGCTGATGGCAAAGTCTACGCCTGCTTGTGCCAGTGTTGCTGGCGTCGAAAAGGCCTGATCGAAGGCTTCGTCATGCCGCGTTGGCAAGCCAAATGGCGCGCCATACACGACACGAATCTCGGCGGCAGCTAACTCATCAGCCATACGCCAGGCGTCACGAGCCCCCATAAGTACCCAGTCAAAGCCAAACTCTTTGGTCAGTTCCATAGCTTCCTGGATCTGACGTTGGTCGTCCGCGTGTACGAAAAGCATGCCACTGCCATCGAACAGTCCGAGCATAGCTTCCCAGCGCAAATCGGTACCTTTTAACTCACCGGCCTGCTTGGCATCGTAATAGGCTTTTGCTTCGATAAAGGCACGTTTAAGGTTCTTACGCGCTTCCGCATTTGCTTTACGTTGCTCCTCGGGTGAACGCGTCTCCCACCAGGAGTTACTCACACCCACTCGTGGCCAGTTCACATGAACACCGATATCCAGGCGCTCGCCCGCATCCTCATACGTCCAGCCATCCAACTGCAACAGGCTTGAACGACCCGTGATGAGCTCGCCCTGAGGAACGATCTGCGCGTGCGAAATACCGTTATAACGAATGGTCGGTATAACTTCGGAGTCCGGATTGTAAGCCACATGACCGCTCACCTCAGGGGTGACGGCGCCGGTTTCGTCGGAGTCTTCAGTCGCACGAACTGCTTCAATTTCCTTCAGACCCAGGGTGGTATCCATGGCAATGACGCCAGGATACAAATGTTTCCCTGTGACATCGATCACCTGCGCGCCTTCCGGAGTCGCAAGGTTTTTGCCCATGGCACTAATTTTGCCGTCAACCAGCAATAAATCAGTGTCTTGCTTAATACCATTGGTAATGGTGTAAAGAGTTCCACCTTGCAACAAAATCGGTTGCTGCTGCGGCTCACCAGGAACAATGTCATGCGCTGCAGCACTCAGGGTAAGGCTAGCAGCAGCAACTGCTGTCATTAGTTTTTTCATTATTAGTGTCCTCCGTGGCTATGCGCAGTAAAGGTTTGTAGCCATGTGTCATGCTCAGTATCGCAATGCCAGCTAGGTTGCTCACGCTTGTAGCCATTTTCCGCGCCATTGCTTGCCGCAGGATCAGCCAATACTTTCTGCATCAATGCTTGCTTCTCATCTTGCAACTCGGCACGCAATACCTGGTCACGCTCACGATCAAAGAAATTACGCGCATTGATCCAGGTCTGTTCAACCCGTGCATAAGAACTCAATGGATGGTTGTTCCAAATGACGAAGTCAGCATGCTTACCTTCAGTGATACTACCCACATATTGGTCGACTTTGAGCTGCTTCGCTGGATTTAAAGTGACCATTTTTAAGGCTTCATGCTCAGACATACCACAGTAGGTAACTGACTTGGCAGCTTCAGTGTTAAGACGACGCTGCAAGTCGTTGCTGTCTGAGTTGATACTGGTTAAGACACCTTTTTCAGACATCAGGCAGGCATTTTGCGGAATCGCATCATAAACCTCGAATTTATACGCCCACCAATCTGCGAAAGAGGAACCACCGGCACCGTGTTTCGCCATTTCTGACGCTACTTTGTAGCCTTCCAGAATGTGCGTGAAGGTGGTCAGGGTAAAGTTAAAGTCTTCCGCCAGGCGCAGTAACATCAGGATTTCTGATTGCACGTAGCTATGTGCATGCACAAAGCGCTCGCGATCGAGGATTTCCAGCAAGGTCTGCAGACGATAATCCGGGCGAGGTGGTGCTGTTTTGGCACGCTCACTGCGGCTTAACTTTTCATAGGCCTGCATCCGCTCACGATAATCCAGCGCGGCGGTAAAGCCATCACGCATCAGCGTTTCAACACCCATGCGAGTTTGCGGATAACGTGTGCTCAACCACGATGGATAACGGCTTTGTTTGACGTTCTCACCCAATGCGAACTTAATCGACGGTGGTGCGGCGTCAAATTTCATCTGGTCTGCGGTTGCACCCCAGCGCAGTTTAATGACTTGTGCCTGACCGCCGATAGGGTTTGCCGAGCCGTGCAAAAGCTGCGCCATAGTAGTACCGCCAGCTAAGGACCGGTAGATGTGAATATCATCAGGATTGACAACATCACCGATGCGAACTTCTGAAGTGATAGCTTCAGACGCTTCGTTAACGCCACGATCAATGGCGATATGAGAGTGTTCATCAATGATACCGGGCGTGACGTGCATGCCAGTTGCGTCGATGACGGTATAGCCCGATGGCGTACGCAGATCTTTGCCGACGCGGTAGAACTGACCGTCGCGAACCAGAATATCAGCTTGCTCGAGAATGCCCTGCTCGTCTGCAGTCCATACTGTTGCGTTTTTGATATGCAGGTTTTGCCGCTCAGGCAGGCCATCGAGTCCGTAGGCAACGTTTGGATAGGTCAAACGGCTGACATAGTCGGTATGGGCCTGATCAGCGCTCTTTTCACTCTCGGCAGTCATCTGCTCCGCAGTGTCACGGCTACCGCTGAAAGTTAACTCACGGCCATCAGGGCCTACTGCGACGCCAGCGTAGTTTTGCTCAGCTGTTTGTTCCAACTGCATGCGCCAGGTGCCGGCAACGCCAGCGAACTCTGTATCCACAACAAAGGACAGCTTGCTTTCGTCACGGCGGCTGGAACGTAACTTACTACGGGTGTCACCGATCACCAGCTCGCCACCGACTTTGTCGTCGCCTTTGAGTTCAAAGGTCACCGCTTGATTGGCGATAGTTGCTGCAATCGAACCGTTAAAGTCGGCTTTACGTAATGGCGCCAGTTCTTTCTCTTCACCTTGCAACCAAACAGACTTGATAGTCCCCGAGGTGAACAAGTCGCCTTCGGCAACCACGAAGTCAGCCATGTAGCCGGGGGCAATTTTACCGGCCTTATCGGCAACCCCAGCAATACGTGCCGGAACTGTTGTCAGCGCGGCCAGAGCGCGATCTTTGCTTAGCCCATGCTGCACGGCTTTGCGCAGATTGGGCCAGAACTCATCCGCTTTTTTCAACTGATGTAAAGTAAAAGAGAAGTCGATATCGGCCGCCGACAGGGCTGCCGCGTTACCTGGTGCCCGCTCCCAGTGACGTAAGTCTGCCAACTCAACATCCAGGTGATCGTTAACCCCCGATACATCGGGTGCAGCCGGAAAGTTTAGTGGCAGGATCAGCGTCGAATTAGTCGCTTTAATCGCGTCCAGACGCGCGTACTCAAAGTTCGAGCCGACATAGGTTACAGGTACGTCGAACTCACTGAATACAGTGTGCGCACGCAATAGCGACTTATCGTCAGAAACGGTAAAAACGAAGCCCTCTTGCTCGACCGGCCCTAACTCAGCTAACGCCGCGTTGTATTCGACAGGACCGTTGTAGGCATCTTTGCCATAGGCTTGCTCGTACCAGTTGGCGTCAGAGAGCGTTTGGCGAATCAAGGCAATCGACCCCATCAGCGAGTTCGGATACTGCTGTTGTGATGTGCCTTTATCGAAGGAACCAAAGTGACGTCCCTGGGCTTGATACACCACGTTGTTGACGATTTTATCTGCCAACGACAAGGTGACCGCCTGCCCCTGGAAGATACCGTCTAAACGGGCACTCTGGACAGCGGTGAAGCCTTGCTGAATGTAATCTTGAGCGCTCTTACTATCGCTCGCAGCGTTATCGACCCACTGCACCTGGGCGTGAATAGCGTCATTCGCGGCATTGCCACCTTCACGCTTATTGTTATATTCAGGTCGCGTCGAGAACCACGGCCCGCGCTGCTGTTTTTCCGGTTGAGGAACGCCGTAATTACTGTAGGCGTCGATAAAGCCTGGATACACTGTATGTCCTGACAAATCGACCACACGAGCACCTTCGGGTGCACGGTTGTTAGTATTGATGCGTTCGATTTTGCCGTTGCGAATAACCAGTGTTGCGTTTTCAATGGTTGTTCCGGGCTCGGTCACGATCGTCGCATTTTGCAGTGCGACATAGCTAGATGAGTTGTCGTGCAACCCTTGCACAGTGGTGGTTTGCGATGCTGATACCAGCGCTGGAAGCGCTGCACACATCGCAACCGCCAACTTGCTGAGGCGGTTACTGCTAATCATCGGCGTCCCCTTTATAAGGTTGGTCTGTGTTTGTGTTATGGTTTTTACTGACATCTTACTTAGCTTACATTAACGGCAGGGATAAGCTGAAAGCAATCCTTTAAAGGATAAACAGCTTAGTTAAGTCGGTAAAGCGTTGTAGTATCTGTTAAGAAGTCACTTCGAACAGCAACAATAAGGAAAACACAGATGTTCTCGAAAGCCATCCGCACTTCATTAATCGTCGCAGCCACCCTGGCCAGTGCCACGGTCGTTGCACAGCACGCGTTTAACGACGCCGATAAAGCCGTAGAGTACCGTCAAAAAGCACTCTCAGTGATGCAGAATAACTTTGCCTATATGGGCGATATGCTCAAAGGCGACATGCCATTTGATCTCAGCATTTTTAACGAGCGCGCTGAAGTGGTCGCAAAAATGGCCTCGGTACCTTGGGTGGGATTTGCGCAAGAAGGAGCCATGCCAGGCGCTAATACTGATGCGCTGCCGGCCATCTGGGACAACTGGGAAGATTTTCAGGAGCGCGCCCAACAACTGCAAACCGACGCCGATAATCTGCTTGCCGCGGCAAGAACTGGCGATCAACAACAGATGCGCGATGCCTTTATGACCACGGCGAAAAGCTGCAAAGGTTGTCACGATCAGTACAAAGACTAAGACTAACCCCAATAATACCAGGCAATGGTGGCCAGCACGGCTGCCATTAGCCAGGCCCAACCACTGGCATACAAGCGCGGCGCCTGCTCCAGCTTGCGTCTGCCATGCACCATAGACCCAAGCAGATTCTCACCGCGCAGACGGTAGACCAGAATAGCGACAACATGTACGCCAATAAAAGTGAGCAGTACGTTGAAGTTCAACTTATGAATATCCGTCAACTGGCTCTGGGTCTCACTGCTGACAAGACTCGCCAACGGACCGGAGAAAAAGATTTCGTCGGTGGCGAACAGTCCGGTTCCCAATTGCACAAAAATCAACGACCATAAAAGCAGCACGGCCCAACCACCGACAGGGTTATGGGTTTTGCCCGCTTGATAGTTGCCACTGCGCAGCTCTTTCAGGTGTTGCCAAAATGCACGGGGGCCTTTGACAAAGGTGGCGATGCGGGCGTTAGGGCTTCCGGCCACGCCCCACATCATTCGCGCCAGCATTAAAGCGCCGACACCAATAGCAATACGCAAGTGCCACTCCATGTAGGCATTTTCAGCAGTCCACCACAAGCCGCCTATAGCTACGACCAGTAACCAGTGATAACCACGTATAAAACTATCCCAGACCTTAACCATCCCAAAGCTCCGTTTGCGAATACCGTTTTTGCTGTTAGTTTGCTACTGTAAGAGACCTAGTCATTAAGGAGGTAGCCATGACGACCAGCCAAGTTAATGTAGTCATTGTTGATGACGATATTATTTCACTCGAAGTGATGAAAGCAATGCTCGCGCACTTTCCGGACGCTAAGGTTAAAACAGCTCTAACCGGTCAGGAAGCTTTCGATTTAATTATCGAGCAGCGCCCCGACTTAGTCTTGCTGGATCACGAGCTACCCGATTTTAACGGGGTCGAGCTGTATTGCAAAGTTCATGACCAGCTGGGTGATGCGACACCTGTCGCCGCCATGGTATCGGGTCACAAACCCGAACAATTTCAGGCCGAATGCGAAGCGGCAGGCATTAATAAGCTGCTACAAAAGCCGTTAGCGCCCAGCGACTTGACTGAGCTGATGCGCATCGCCGGCACTGGCAAGTAATCGCTGACTATCTTCCAGAAATTTTTGCGAGAACTCGCCGAAGTAGGAGCTTACTTCGGCAAATTTTTCGACAAACCTCGATTTATCTCCAGCTTCCAGTGCAGCTAAGTACTCATCAAAGGTTTTGAGGTAACGCCGTAGCATGGCGAAATTCTCAGGATGAGCCAGAATAATATCAGCATACAAATCTGCATTTTGGGCAAACAAGCGCCCTACCATCATCAGTTCAAGCCGGTAAATCGGAGAGCTCAAATCAAGTAACTGCTGCAAGTCAGCGCGCTCCTCTGCCAGATGAGCGCCGTAAACAAAAGTTGAGAGGTGTCGCATCACCTGAATAAAGCCCATGGCTTCGTCATGACGCGCAGCGGTGGTCGTATAGAGTTGCGCCCCCCAACGGGCAAGCGTGTCCAGCAACCACTGATAGGCTTCAGGTTGGCGGCCTTCAGCAATTACGATAAGTTGTTTGGCGAGTGTTGCCACCTGTGGTCCAAACATCGGGTGCAAGCCAACAACGGGGCCGTTATGCTGCGCCAGCATGGCCTGCAAAGGCTTTTGTTTGACACTGGTGACATCGGCGAGAATACACTGCTCTGGTAATGTTGGCAGGTTAGCAATCACCTCCTCTGTTGCCGCTATGGGAACGCTTACCAGCACTAAATCTGCGGCATGGCAGTACTCTTCTGCGCGGTGCCAATCGCCTTGATCCAGACTATAGACTGTCGCCCCGGCTTCACGGAAGCGCTCGACAAACAACCTACCTAAAGCACCGTCACCACCGACCACCACAATGGTTCTTTGTTCCAGGTGTACGTCAGCCGCCTGTTGCTGGTGATAGGATTCGCGGATAATCCGTCGCAGCACATCTTCGATTAAATCCGGTGACAGCCCTATTTTTTCGGCTTCTTCGCGTCTCGCTTCAAGCAATTTCGCCTCGCGCTCAGGCACATAAAGAGGCTGGCCCATGGCACGCTTGACCACACCCACTTCAGCAGCCAGCTGTTTACGCTGATAAAGCAGATTCAACAAAGCATTATCGGTCTCATCAATAGCTTCACGTAACTGCTGTAAACGTACCTCAGGGGTTGCTGTGGAAGGTTCAGACACGATAATGACTCCTAAATTAAGCGCATGCTCACATTGTGCCTGATTCTGGGCATAAAAAAACCCGCCAGTGGCGGGTTTTTTCAGTGCTTTCGTTAAGCCGGAGCTTAAGACAGCTTCTCGCGGATACGCGCAGATTTACCTGAACGCTCACGTAGATAGTAAAGCTTAGCACGACGTACCGCACCTTTACGCTTCACAACAATGCTGTCGATGATCGGGCTGTGTACCTGGAAAGTACGCTCAACGCCTTCACCGTTAGACACTTTACGAACCGTGAATGCAGAGTGCAAACCACGGTTACGCTTTGCGATAACCACGCCTTCAAATGCCTGAACACGCTCACGGTTACCTTCAACAACCTTAACATTAACGACCACTGTATCACCCGGAGCGTAGTCCGGAAGGTCTGATTTCATTTGTTCGTCTTCGATCGCT
This sequence comes from Pseudidiomarina terrestris, assembly GCF_030466375.1. Classification (NCBI taxonomy): domain Bacteria; kingdom Pseudomonadati; phylum Pseudomonadota; class Gammaproteobacteria; order Alteromonadales; family Idiomarinaceae; genus Pseudidiomarina; species Pseudidiomarina terrestris. The sequence goes on along the minus strand of NZ_JAGGJE010000005.1, from coordinate 117,747 downwards.
TTGATCAAATTGTGACTTACTTTTGCCATGTTAGCCTCACTTGCCTAGATTAACTACCCGAATCAGATTCAGCTTGATACTGGTGAATAAATTCCTCCAGTAACGCCTGCTGCTCGTCAGTCAGAGCTAGGTTATTTAATAATTCTGGACGTCTTAGCCAGGTTCTACCGAGAGCCTGCTGCAGACGCCAGCGTCTAATTTGTTCGTGGTTACCACTCAGTAATACCGGTGGCACCGCCTCACCATCTAAAACTTCAGGCCGTGTAAAGTGTGGACAATCGAGTAATCCAGCCGCAAAAGAATCTTCTGTTGCTGAGTCCTGATGACCGAGAACCCCCGGAATCAAGCGCGCCACACTGTCAATCATGACCATTGCGGGCAACTCGCCACCACTTAACACGTAATCTCCAATCGACCATTCTTCATCGACGTGGCGCATAATGACGCGCTCATCAATGCCTTCATAGCGACCGGCGATTAGGATCAACTTGTCATTCTCAGCAAGCTCACGCACACCTTCATGATCAAGTTTGCGACCCTGAGGTGATAAATAAATCACCTTGGTACTGGCTCCTAACTGTTGTTTGACAGCAGCAATCGCATCAGTGAGCGGTTGTACCATCATCAACATGCCAGGCCCACCGCCATAAGGGCGGTCATCTACGGTGCGATGCTTATCCTGAGTAAAATCGCGGGGATTGGTCAACGTTATGTCTAACAAACCATCGCGAACTGCTCTACCCGTAACACCGTTGTCGGAAATCGCCTGAAACATTTCAGGAAATAGCGTAATTACGCCAACCTGTAGTTTCGCAGCCATTAAAAGTCCGACGGCCAGTCCACAACAATACGTTTGTTTTCTTTGTCGACGTTCTGAATGTATTGACTCTGAATAAACGGAATCAAACGCTCAGAGCGACCAAACGCATCGTTACTATTCGCTTTCACCACCATCACATCATTCGATGCTGTGGCCATCAACTGGTCAACGACTCCCATGTTATAACCGTCGGTGTTTACGACCGTCATACCAATCAAATCGCGCCAGTAAAACTCATCCGCTGGCAATTCGGGCAATTGCTCGGCGCTAATCACTATGTCGGCACCTGTAAACAAGTGCGCAGCATCGCGATCATCGACACCGGCTAATTTGGCGATCAGTCCTTTATTATGTCGACGCCATTCATCGACAGTAACGTCCCGCACTTGCCCTTGTTGACGAATTTGCCAAGGGTGATAATCAAATATGGCTTCAACGTCGTCCGTGTAACTTTGAACTTTAATCCAGCCTTTTACCCCGTACACCGCGCCTAACTGGCCAACGACAACGTATTCAGCAGGATGATTCATAGCTACCCTTCAAACCGTCAAATTAAGCTGCGCTACGCGCATCTTTTAAAAGCTTAGAAACACGCTCAGATAAAGTTGCGCCGTTACCAACCCAGTGGTCAACACGCTCTAAATCGACACGTAATTTCTCTTCCTGACCACGCGCTAGCGGGTTGAAGAAGCCTACATTTTCAATGAAACGACCGTCGCGGGCATTGCGACTGTCGGTTACTACCATCTGGTAGAATGGACGCTTTTTAGCGCCGCCGCGTTGTAAACGAATGGTTACCATTACGTTCCTCGATACAGTTTTATAATGTTAAGTAAATAGAAAAACCTCCGACCGGGGTCGAAGAGCCCGGCAATTCTACCGATTTTTCCGTCGAATGCAAGTATTCTCTAGCGTTTAGGGAACATGCCTGGTGGCATTTTGCCACCCATTCCGCCCATGCTACGCATCATCTTAGCCATGCCGCCGCCTTTCATTTTCTTCATCATTTTCTGCATTTGCATAAACTGTTTGAGCAGCTTATTGACATCCTGCACCTGGGTTCCCGAACCGGCGGCGATGCGGCGTTTCCGTGAACCCTTGATCAAGTCTGGGAATTCTCTTTCTTTTGGCGTCATCGAGCTGATAATAGCTTCCATGCGCACCGTCATTTTGTCGTCGAGCTGACCTTTGACCTGAGAGCTCATCTTGCCCATTCCAGGCAGTTTATCCATTAAGCCCATCATGCCGCCCATGTCGCGCATCTGCGCCAGCTGTTCGCGAAAGTCTTCGAGGGAAAACTTCCCTTCTTTCATGACTTTTTTCGCGACTTTTTCAGCTTTGGTACGATCGACTTTCTGTTCCAGTTCGTCGATCAACGACATCACATCGCCCATACCCAGTATGCGCGACGCAACACGTTCCGGATGGAACGGCTCAAGTGCTGTGTTCTTCTCGCCCACCCCCAGGAATTTAATCGGCTTCCCGGTAATATGACGGATTGATAACGCCGCACCACCACGCGCATCACCATCGGTTTTGGTCAGTATGACACCGGTCAGGGGGAGTGCTTCATTAAAGGCTTTGGCCGTATTCGCGGCATCCTGACCCGTCATCGCATCGACCACAAACAAGGTTTCGATCGGTTTGATGGCACTATGTAAGTCTTTGATCTCGGTCATCATGGCTTCGTCAATCGCCGTACGACCCGCGGTATCGACCAAAACCACATCGATAAACTTCTTGCGCGCGTGGCTAATGGCAGCTTCAGCAATCGCCACAGGCTTCTGCTCAGTTGACGATGGGAAAAATTCCACCTCAACTTCTTGCGCCAACGTCTCCAATTGCTTAATCGCTGCCGGACGATAAACGTCAGCCGACACCACTAATACTTTTTTCTTCTCGCGTTCCCGCAAATATCGAGCAAGTTTACCGACGCTGGTCGTCTTACCGGCACCCTGCAAGCCCGCCATTAAAATAACTGCTGGCGGCTGAGTTGCCAGGTTAAGTGGTACATTGCCCTCGCCCATGGCATGCTCGAGTTCCTGCTGAACAATTTTCAGGAACACCTGGCCAGGCGTCAGGCTTTTATTCACTTCGGTGCCTACCGCGCGCTCTTTTACCCGCTTAATAAACTCACGCACCACCGGCAAGGCAACATCGGCCTCCAGCAAGGCCATACGGACCTCGCGCAGCGTGTCTTTGATGTTGTCATCGGTAAGTCGGCCACGGCCGGTAATGTTTTTTAATGACTGCGACAGGCGGTCGCTTAAATTCTCAAACATGGGATACTGTCCATCTACTGCTAGCTGACAATGATATTGCGCTGAGTATATCGTAATTCAAGCAAAGTTTCGCCATCCTATTGGGTTTCGTCACGACAATGCATATACTTGATGAACAATCTCAAGAAGTTAAAACTTAATTTGTGGGAACCTTGATGCTGATCCTTCTCCTTTTAACTCTGCTCCTCTACTGTGCCAGTGCCGGCGTTATGTGGCGTCAGCTAGCAACTGCTAAAGCGCCAAACACCCTGACCTGGGGCGTGGCAGTAGCTGCGGTGTTGAGTCACGGCATCTTGTTATGGAGTTACCTCGCCAGCGACGACTTTGACCATTTAAACGTTGCCAGTAGCTTAAGTGCGGTGGCGTTTTTATTAGCGTTGTTTGCGCTTTTTCGTGCGCACCGCAACAGTGGTCTGGTTCTACGTCCGGTCATCTATTTGTTTGCCGCGGTAAGCTGCATTATCTTGTGGCTGAGCCCAGCCAGCTGGGGGGCAAATATCGCCGAGAGCCATGGTCTGGTCATACATATCGTCCTGAGCCTGCTTGCCTATGCCATCCTCATGTTAGCGACCTTGTATGCGGTACAGTTGCTTTACCTGACCTACCTGTTAAAAAACCACCGGATGAATGCGCTGTCAGGTTACCTGCCACCACTCATGGTGGTGGAGAGCTACTTTTTTCGTTTACTGAGTACCGGCACCCTGTTACTTTTTATTGCCATTGGCAGCGGCTTTGTTTTCCTCAATGATATGTTCGCTCAGGGGCAGAGCCACAAAACTGTTTTGAGCTTAATTGCCGCAGCTATTTACTTGACGGTCGTCATCCTCCATGGTGTACAGCAAGTGCGCGGACGCAGCCTGGTAGTGGCAAGTGTGGTTGCCAGTATCATCTTAAGTCTGGGCTATTTCGGCAGTCGTTTCGTGCGCGATGTTTTGCTGAACTAAAGGTCTTCCCGGGTAAGAAAACTCAATGCCAAACTTGACTTGTCAGCGCAGCTCATTAAATTAGGCATTCAAGTATCCAATATAGGTAAATTTCTTGGACGAAATAGCCACGTCGACCCTGCTTATGATTCTGGGTCTCTTACTGTTTCTCTCGGCGTATTTTTCAGGTTCGGAAACTGGCATGATGTCAGTCAACCGCTATCGTTTGCGCCACCTCTCGCAACAAGACCATGCCGGCGCGAAACGTGTTCAGTATCTGCTCGACCGTCCTGATCGACTCATCGGCCTTATTCTGATCGGTAACAACCTGGTCAACATTGCCGCATCGGCGATAGCGACAGTACTGTGTATTCGTTGGTTTGGTGATGCAGGAATCGTTGTTGCGACCTTTGCACTGACCCTGGTGGTGCTGATTTTCGCTGAAGTCACGCCTAAAACCATCGCAGCACTACATCCGGAACGGGTGGCCTTTCCAAGCTCGCTGATCCTGAAGCCTCTGCTGACCCTCATGTACCCTATTGTGGCCGCCGTGAACTTTATCACCAATGGCTTTATGCGCCTGCTGGGGATCAATCCGAATACCACTTTGGGCCATGATGCTCTAAGCTCCGAAGAATTGCGTACCGTGGTCAATGAAGCTCAGTCCATGATTCCGAGCAGCCACCAGGACATGCTGCTCAGTATTCTTGATCTGGAAAAAGTCACCGTCGAAGACGTTATGATTCCCCGGGCGGAGATTAGCGGCATCGACGTCCAGGATGATATTAAGCTCATCATTAAACAGTTATCTCAGGCACAGTACACCCGCTTGTTGCTCTATCGCAGCGAGATCGATGACGCTATTGGGTTCCTGCATGCCCGGGATATTATGCAGATTGTCACCAAAACCAGCGGCGATGCAGATAAAGCTGAATTGATACGTGCGGCGCGGGAGATCTATTACATTCCTGAAGGTACCCCGCTGAACGTACAGTTGCTCAAATTTCAGCATAACAAAGAGCGCATTGGCCTGGTCGTCGATGAATACGGCGACATTCAGGGGCTGGTCACTTTAGAAGATATTCTGGAAGAAATTGTCGGAGACTTTACGACGAACATCGCCCCCACTCCAAGTGAGTCGGTGAGTCCGCAGGAAGATGGGTCGCTTATTGTTGAAGGCACTGCCAACATCCGCGAACTCAATAAAGAGATGAACTGGGAGCTCCCCACCAGCGGTCCGAAAACCGTAAGCGGTCTGATCGTTGAATTACTGGGTGATATTCCGCAACATCCGCTGTGCCTGCGCATTGATGGTTACGCGTTGGAAGTCCTGGAATGCAGTGAGAGTATGGTAAAACAAATTCGATTCATTCCGAATGAATCGCGACATCTGGAACAGCAGAACCTCTTCAGTTAACTCAGAGCGTTCTGCTGTTAGCTAAAAAACATTCGCCAAAACCAGCCTTTCTGCAAATCATCTTCGCAGCTACGCAGTTGCGCGCCATAGGTCCCGGCGCGTTGCTTGACCTTTTCGGCGGTGCGCATCAGCCACGCCTTAGAACGGTAGGTTTGACGCTTATAGCCGCCCCAACCTTCATGATAATTCAGGTATTGCCCGTATGCGTCCCATTTTGAGACGCCATTAATACGCTGACTTTTGTCGATAAACCAGCCCATAAAGTCGATGGCGTCGGCAAAGGAGTCCCGCGAGGCCCAGCTATTGCCGGTTTCGCGTTCGTAATCATCCCAGGTGGGGGTTTTTGCCTGGGAGTAACCGTAGGCACTACTGACCCGGCCCCAGGGAATAATCCACAATAAATAATCCCGCGGTGGCACTGCATCGTGCTTGAATGAGCTTTCCTGATACATCATTGCCATCGGCACCTGGATAGGTACGCCCCAACGCTCCTGCATGTCAGCAGCTGCATCATACCAGTCACGTTTCTCATAGAAGATTTCGCACAAATCTTCCGGTTGTTCAGGCGGAGCTGAAGCACAGCCAGCCAATACAGCCAGCAGACAGCCGCTGACGATGGCTTTGACTTTCGCCGTCATGATGAGCCGCACTCCGCGGCGGTACAGCGGGCTTTCTCAAAATAAGTTTTCAGATAGTCATCAAACGAGGTGCCGCTATCCTCATCCTCACGTGCCTGCTGCTCGGCAATTGAAGCATCGCGCCAGCTGGAAAATTCGTCTTCAGAAAAATAACGCAACGGTTGTTGCAGTTCCTGTCGATACTGTTTCGCCAGACGCAAACCGAAATAACTATTATCCAGATCTTCATCGCGCAGAATACGTAACATCTGACCAGATAAGGTCAGCTCTGGATTCAGCACCATTTGATAATGCTCTGCCACGGTTTCCTGATAGCTTTGCCCCTGCTCGCCATCAAGGAATTTTGCGATGCTTTGCAAGTCAGCGAAAATCTCTTCCAACCAGTCGGCAATAGCACGGTCATAGCCGCGGTCGTTCAGGCTTAAGCGCGGATCGCGCCCGTCCAGCACAACTTTATTAAAGTTACGCTCCGTCGCTTGCTGCTCGTCCCAGTTAAGTTCTGGACTATCGCTCAACAGGCAGTGCAGTAACAGCATATCCAACATGCGTATTTGCCCTTCGGTAATACCTATGGGACTAAATGGATTAACATCCAGGGCTCTGACTTCAATGTATTCAACGCCACCACGCTCTAGTGCCTGAGTCGGGGTTTCCCCGTTTAGGGTCACGCGCTTGGGCCGGATGGGGGAATAGAATTCATTTTCAATCTGCAAAATATTTGCATTCAGCTGGCGGTAGTCCGGAGTGCCATCGGCATTCACTTCTTTCACGCCAATTTTAGCGAATCGCTGTGAGGGCGTAGTAATTGCCCGGCGCAAACGCGTGACATAGTCGTTTAAAGAATTGTAGGTGATCTGTAAGTCAGCTTGTTCTTTATTGGTGTAGCCAAGATCACTCATTCGCAGCGCCGTGCCAAACTCACGGTACACAGTGCCTTTGCCAAGCTTTTTCAGCTCCATGGCGCCATCTGTGTGCTCTAAAAATGACTGACAAATTGCCGGAGAAGCACCAAACAGATAAGGGATCATCCAGCACAGGCGTTTGTAATTACGGATCAGACCAAAGTAGCGAGCAGAGATATAGTCTGCCGTCAGCGTTTCACCATCTTGTGCGGCGAGCGCTTCCCACATCGCCTGCGGAATCGAGAAATTAAAATGTACGCCAGCGATGATCTGCATGCCGCCACCGTATCTATAGGTCAGCCCTTGCCGATACAGATTTTTCATGTGGCCGCTATGGGAGTCACCATAGCGCGCTATATGTATATCTGTGGCATCTCCGACAAAGCACGGCATGCTCAGTGGCCACATCAGTTCTTCACCCATATAACGGTAGGTGTAACTGTGAATGTCCGTCAGCTGATCAAGTGTCACCTGGATATCTGTCGCCACGGGGGTAATAAACTCAAGCAACATCTCAGCATAGTCAGTGGTGATATGCGGGTGTGTCAACGTCTTGCCCAGTTCGATAGGATGCGTTGTCGCAGCAAGTTTCCCTGCCGGTGTAATACGCAAACACTCACGCTCAATGCCGCGCTGGAAGCGCCGCAAATCCGCCTGATTCGATTGTGATTTTAAGTGCTTAAGTGTATTCAACAGAGTTGTCTGCAAACTGATTCCTGCCCATCACTACTTCCGCGTTAGATGATGCAAAGCTTACTGTTTATAAGCCGCTACGTCCATGATCTATGCATAATTTGAGTCAGTTTCATGACTTGGCGAATTTATCATTGCGTGGCATCATGACAACAGTTTCCTAAACACAATGGCTGCACACCACATGGCGTCGGACAAGAAACAAGCTGATAACGAGCACCTCCGCGAACTTGCTGACATGGAGCAAGCGATTGCAGCTGCCAAAGCGACCAATCAGGCGAAAAGTGAATTTCTCGCCAACATGAGCCATGAGATCCGCACCCCAATCAATGCCATTCTGGGCATGACTCAGCTCTGCCTGAAAACTGAGCTTACCGAAAAACAGCAGGGTTACCTGAAGTCAATCGAAGGCTCGTCGAAAATTCTGCTCGGTATTATTAACGACCTACTCGACTTCTCTAAGCTCGAGGCTGACAAACTTACCATCGAACAGATTCCGTTCGATCTCGAGGAAGTGCTGGGTAATCTGGCTGATCTATTTGCCTACCGGGCCCATGATAAAAACCTTGAGTTTATTATCCAACTTCCGCCCAATCTGCCGACTCGGTTAATCGGCGATGCGTTACGCCTGAATCAGGTGTTGGTCAATCTGGTCAGCAACGCAATCAAGTTTACCGAGCATGGCGAAGTGGTCGTGTCGGTCACGAAACTTGATGAAACGGATCAGCATTTATTTCTGCGCTTGTCCGTCACCGACACCGGTATTGGCATGGACGAAGAGCAACGGGCTCGCCTGTTTCAGGCTTTTACCCAGGCCGATACCTCGACCACACGGAAATATGGCGGCACAGGTCTGGGGCTTGCCATCAGCCAGAGAATCGTCAAGCTAATGAATGAGCACGGTATCGGGGTCATCAGCAGCAAAGGACAAGGAACAACCTTCTTTATTGAGCTCCAGTTACCATTACAGCAGCCAAAACAGCAGCGCATTCCGCAGGATATTCTCACTGCCCTCGCACGTAAGCGGGTGCTGATTGTCGAGGATAACCTGACCACCCGGGAAATGCTCAGCGATATGCTGCGCAGCATACAGATGCAAGTCAGCAGTTTTAGAACCGCCGAAGAAGCGCGTGCAGCGATGAACTCAGAGACCTATGATGTCTGTATTATCGACTGGCAGCTGCCAGGGATGAACGGCATTGACCTGTGTGAAGAGATAGTGCAACAGCCGGCTGCGCCAGCGTGCATTCTGGCCACCAGTTACCATGCCAGTGAACTGATCGAGCGCGCTCGTGAGCTGGGTGTAAAAGAGCAGCTTCTGAAACCTTATACCAGTAATAGCGTGATTCGGGCGCTGGCCTCAGTATTCGCGATCCGGCCCAAGCAGCAGGAGAATTGTCAGCAAGCAAAACTTGCAGAGCTGACCGGAACCCGAGTGTTACTGGTCGAAGATAATGATATTAATCAGCACATCGCGAAAGAAATGCTTGAGCACCTTGGTTTACAAGTTGAAGTGGCCAATAATGGTGCTGAAGCATTAGAAAATGTTGAGCGCCATGAATATGGCCTGGTGCTGATGGATATCCAGATGCCGGTCATGGACGGCTATACAGCGGCCAGAGCTATTCGCGCGCAGTACTCCTATGAGCGAGTGCCAATTATCGCCATGACGGCGAACAGTGCCACCGAAGATGTCGAACAGTCTCTGGCCGCCGGTATGCAAGATCACTTAGCCAAGCCCATTGATGAGAAAAAATTAAGACAAGCGGTTGAGAAGTGGTGCCGCCGCGATTGTTTAAAATCTTCAGATGCTCTGTACGAGAGTTCAGACGGCACTGCGGAGCAAACCAAACGGCGTTATCCAACACATCATGATATCGACTTCCAGGCTTCTATGGAGCGTCTAAATCATAATGTCACGCTGTATACTGAATTAGTCAGGCGTTTGCATGAAAGCTATGATCAGGCGCCGCTCAAGGTCGTTGATTTTATCAGTAAAGGCCAGCATGAAGAGGCGCGCCGTTACTTTCATACTTTAAAAGGGTCAGCTGCAAACCTCGGCTTACTTGGTGTTGAGCGGCTTGCCACCCAACTGGAGCAGGCAATGAAAAACGCTGAGCTTGACCAAGTCGCTGACCATATCACCCGGCTAGGGCCGATGTTGGAGCAGGCTGCATTAGCTGCTTCTGATTTGGAACTTTGGGTTAAACGTCAACCACAAACCAAGTAGGTCATTATGATTCGTTTTTTGTTTTTAATTCCGGTCGTGTTATGCCTGATCTGGTGGATGTATTTACGGGCAAATGGGCATACCTTTTCACAGGGACGTAAAGGCTTCATCTATATTCTTATCGTCAGCGCCTTCATCGCGCTGGTCTACACATTGCTGATGTGGATCACCGGACGGCAGTTTTAACACTGCCGCCGGGTTCGGGCTGATTACCCCACCAGAGCCAGCAGGATACCTGCGGCTACGGCAGAACCTAATACACCAGCAACATTAGGTCCCATGGCGTGCATCAGCAGAAAGTTATTCTGATTCGCTTCCAGCCCCACTTTATTCACCACTCGAGCCGCCATGGGCACCGCAGAGACTCCTGCCGCACCGATCAACGGGTTAATCGGAGCTGTACTTAGTTTCGCCATGAGCTTCGCCATCAATACTCCTGAGGCGGTGCCGATACTAAATGCAACTGCCCCTAAACCCAGAATCCCCAAAGTTTCCAGGGTAAGAAACTCACTGGCGGATAACTTCGAGCCCACCGCCAAACCAAGGAAGATAGTGACGATATTAATGAGCTCGTTTTGCGCTGTCTTGCTTAAGCGTTCCACTACCCCAGCCTCACGCATCAGGTTACCCAGACAGAACATTCCCACCAGCGGCGTCGCTGTAGGAAGAAACAGTAAAGTTAAAAACAGTACAGCAAGTGGGAATAGAATCTTCTCTCGTCGCCCAATCTGACGCAGCTGCTCCATCTTGACGGCACGCTCTTCCTTGGTCGTCAGCAAGCGCATTATCGGCGGCTGGATGATAGGCACCAGCGCCATATAGGAATAGGCTGCAACGGCAATTGCACCAAGCAAGTCCGGACTTAATTTGGACGCCAGAAAAATTGCCGTGGGTCCGTCTGCGCCGCCGATGATCGCAATGGCTGAGGCGTCTTGCAATGAAAAATCAAAACCCGGAACCGCATTTAGCGCGATAGCACCAAACAGGGTTGCAAAAATACCGAACTGCGCTGCCGCACCAAGCAGGAGTGTACGCGGGTTCGCAAGCAAGGGGCCGAAATCGGTCATGGCGCCAACCCCCATAAAAATCAACAATGGGAACACCCCAGTATCAATCCCGACCACATAGATGTAGTACAAAATACCACCTGGCTCGGTAAAGCCCGCCAGTGGAATATTGGCTAAAATTGCACCAAAACCGATAGGCAACAAGAGCAAAGGCTCAAATTTGCGACTGATCGCTAAATAAAGCAATAATGCCCCGACGAACATCATCGCCGCCTGGCCCCAGGTAAAGGCAGAGAGTGCGGTGCTATCCCACAGAGTTAATAAACGATCCATGCTGCTGTTACTCCAGGCTTAGCAGACTGTCGCCGACGGCAACACTGTCGCCCTCGCGCGCGCTAACCTCTGCTACAACCCCAGCTCGGTCAGCTTTGATGTCAGTTTCCATCTTCATGGCTTCGAGAATAATCAGTACCTCACCCTCCTCGACTTCCTGACCCGGCTTCACCAGCACTTTAAATACATTTCCAGCAAGCGGAGCACTAATCACGGCAGCGTCGCTGGTGCTGCTATCACTTTCCTCGGTGACGGTTTCTGTCGTACTTACCTCTCCGGCAGGCCCCACTTCCACAGTGAAGCTCTTGCCATCCACTTTAACTTTGTAAGTTGCTTTTTCACCTTTGCTGGCCGGTGCAGGTTTGTCAGCCTTTGGCGCCGTTGAAGGACTTGTGTCCGCCTGCGGTTCAGGTTCAAATGCATCAGGGTTATCGCGATTGGCGAGGAACTTCAGACCAATCTGTGGGAAAAGTGCGTAGGTCAACACGTCATCCACTTCATTGTCGGCAATGCGCAAAGACTTTTCTTTTTTATGCCGCCGCAATTCCTCGGTCAGTTTATCCATTTCGTCATCGATTAAATCCGCAGGTCTTACCGTAATCGGCTCATCCCCGTCCAGCACTTTGGCCTGCAGTTCTTTATTGACAGGCGCCGCTGTTGCGCCGTACTCACCCCGAAGCACACCTTTGGTCTCTTTCGAAATCGACTTATAGCGTTCGCCGGTCAGTACGTTTAATACCGCCTGGGTACCTACGATCTGTGAGGTTGGCGTCACCAGGGGAATGAAACCCAGGTCTTCACGAACCCGCGGGATCTCTGCTAATACTTCATCGAACTTGTCCGCGGCACCTTGCTCACGCAGCTGGCTTTCCATGTTAGTCAGCATGCCCCCGGGGACCTGCGCCAACAGAATTCGCGCATCGACGCCTTTCAGTGAGCCCTCAAATTGTGCGTATTTCTTTCTCACCTCGCGGAAATAACTGGCAATATTTTCCAGCTTTTCCAAATCAAGTCCGGTATCACGATCGGTATTTTCAGTCATTGCCACTATGGTTTCTGTAGCAGAATGGCCATAGGTCATACTCATTGAAGAGATCGCGGTATCCAGCATGTCGACACCGGCGTCGATAGACTTCTGGTAGGTTGCGGTGCTCAAACCGGTGGTCGCGTGACACTGCATGGCAATGGGCAAGCCTGTGGCCTCTTTTAAGGCCGTAATCAGGTCATAAGCTGCCTGGGGGCGTAATAATCCCGCCATGTCTTTAATACACAGTGAATCACAGCCTAAATCCGCAAGTTCGTTACCCATCTCAACCCATTTCTCCAGGGTGTGGACTGGGCTGACCGTATAAGCCATCGTGCCCTGCGCATGGCCATCGACGTCCTTGGCGGCTTTAATTGCGGTTTCCAGATTGCGAACGTCGTTCATCGCATCAAAGATACGAAACACATCAACGCCATTTTCTTTTGCCCGCTCAACGAAGCGACGCACAACATCGTCGGCATAATGCCGGTATCCGAGCAAGTTTTGACCGCGCAACAGCATTTGCTGTGGCGTCTTCGGCATGGCCTTTTTTAACTCACGAATGCGTTCCCAGGGATCTTCCCCCAGATATCTGATACAGGCATCAAAAGTTGCTCCACCCCAAGACTCCATTGACCAATAACCTACGTTATCCAGCTGCTCAGCAATCGGCAGCATGTCGTCCAGACGCATCCGGGTCGCCAGTAGCGATTGATGCGCATCACGCAGAACTAATTCGGTTAACTTTAATGGTTTTGTCATCCTTGGACTCCTCTTTAGGGGATTTACTCGTGCTCGCGCCGATAGGCATGTACGGCAGCTGTGATAGCGGCAATTCGTTGGCCTGAATGACCTGCATCCCTATGCTTAGTGGTGGTTGTACGAGCTGCAGTGGGCTGCTCTTCAGAACCGACAAAGCGGCGTAAGCCGTGCATTGCGAGTAAGAGGAGCGTAAGGAAAACAAACACGGTGATCATGCCCGTGAGCATAATAGTGAGTGCTTCTGAGAGTTGCTGCTGCATCGTGATTAACCTGCTTTTTGAGCCATTTAAATAAGCGTAACTTAAAAGCAGAATAACACAACTTTCTGATGCGTAAGCCTTAGTTGACTATATAGAAGGTATAAATCAAGGAAATACAGCAGGTAGACATCTAGGAAATGGCGCGCTCGGGAGGACTCGAACCTCCAACCGCCTGGTTCGTAGCCAGGTACTCTATCCAGTTGAGCTACGAGCGCGTCGTTAAATCTGATATGGCTTGCAAGTGGCGCGCTCGGGAGGACTCGAACCTCCAACCGCCTGGTTCGTAGCCAGGTACTCTATCCAGTTGAGCTACGAGCGCGTTGCAAGATACAAATGGCGGTGAGGGAGGGATTCGAACCCTCGATAGGGCTACAAACCCTATACTCCCTTAGCAGGGGAGCGCCTTCAGCCACTCGGCCACCTCACCGCTTACTTGTGGCGATGAATTCTAGCGGCACTGACAATAATGTCAAACGATTTTTTTAGTTTTGCGGTGTGTTTGTGGGATTTTTAAACATCTCGAGCAAAATTCCCACAGAACTCGTCATTTTGACAGGTTATAGATCAAAAAAGCTGATGAACAGTCATCAGCTTTTGTGCAGGGGTAAACTAGTCTGACGACTCAGGCTTATCTTCGTTCTCGGCCTGAATCCGCATATAGATTTCTTCACGGTGCACTGAGACATCCTTGGGCGCATTTACACCAATGCGCACTTGATTCCCTTTGACACCCAATACTGTGACTGTGACCTCATCACCAATCATTAAGGTCTCACCCACGCGACGGGTTAAGATCAACATTATACCTGCTCCTTCCCTACTATTTGTTTGTGTGGGCATCCATGAGAAAACACCACACGACCAGCCTGAATTATTCTCATCAGATTGCATGAATCCTCACCGGATGTCATGCAACTTTCATTCTAGCAAGGAAATCTGAACCATGACAGTTAGATTGCGCACCTTGGTGGTAACAAAACGACCGTTTATCGTAACGACTCCTCGATGCGTGTCTGTGCGGCTGCCAGAGCGTCCTTGATCTTACTACTGTCAGTGCCACCTGCCTGCGCCATGTCCGGGCGACCTCCGCCCTTACCACCGACTTCAGCAGCAGCGACATTGACAATATCACCCGCTTTTACCTTGCTCGTTAAATCTTTGGTCACGCCAACAATCAGACTCACCTTGTTGTCGTTCGCCAGCGCCAGTACAACGATGCCACGACCCATCTGGTTTTTCAGGTCATCGACCATTCCGCGTAATGCTTTGGGTTCTACGTTATCGATTTCTGCCAGGATCACTTTTTCACCGCCAATCTCTAACGCATTATCCAGCAGGCTGCCCCCCGCCTGCGCAGCCAGTTGCTGTTGCAAATCGGCCAGTGAACGCTCGAGCCCTTTAGTGCGGTCCAGTTGTTGCTGCAGACGCTCAGGTAATTGCGCTGGGTCGGCTTTTAACAAGCCAGCACTGCGACGTAGCAGCTGTTGTTGATGCTGGGTATGGCGCATTGCAGGTAAACCACTTACGGCTTCGATACGACGAACGCCAGAGGCGATCCCTGCTTCACTGATGATGCGGAACATACCAATGTCACCTGTGCGGGAAACGTGGGTTCCGCCACAAAGCTCCATAGAGTAATCGCCCATCCGTACCACCCGGACATCGTCGTCATACTTCTCGCCAAATAAAGCCATTGCGCCAGCTTGCTTGGCTTCTTCAATCGGCATTAGAGCGGTCTTCAATTCATGATTGGCAAAAATTTGCTCATTGACCTGCAGCTCAATGGCATCGATTTCTTCCGCCGTCAGGGCGGCAAAATGAGAAAAGTCGAAACGTAATCGCTCAGCATTCACCAAGCTGCCTTTTTGCGTCACGTGCTCGCCCAGGATGTTACGCAGTGCAGCGTGCAGCAGGTGCGTTGAACTATGATTGCGTTTAATCGCTGCGCGCCGCTGGCTATCAATCTCGACCTCAACTTTATCACCAACCCGCAGTTCTGCCGCGGCTTTGCCATGGTGGGCAATAGCCTTACCAATGTATTGCGTATCTTCAACGGTAAAGACTGTGCCGTTGGCAGTGAAGCGTCCGATATCACCGACCTGACCACCGCTTTCAGCATAAAACGGCGTGGCAGAGAGCACCACCACCCCTTGCTGTCCAGGCTTTAAACTCTCGACCTGTTTACCTTCAGCAAATAGTTCAACCACCTCACTGGCGCCTTCAGTAGCATCGTAACCAGTAAACTCGCTACGGTGAGAGGATTTCAGGCGTTCGTTGTAATCGACGCCGAACTGAGAAGCCTGTTGTGCACGTTTACGTTGTGCTTCCATCGCCTGCTCAAAGCCTTCAACATCGATGCTGAGCTCTTTTTCGCGTGCAATATCGGCGGTTAAATCAACTGGGAAGCCATAAGTGTCGTAAAGCTTGAACACCACATCTCCCGGAATCACTGACCCCTGCAGGTCTGCCAATGCGTCATTTAAAATGGCCAGACCACGCTCAAGCGTCTTACCGAACTGTTCTTCTTCTCGCAGCAAGGCGTCAGTAATCACTTTTTCTTTGGTCTGCAACTCTGGATAAGCAGCGCCCATCTGGCGCAGCAGCTCTGGTACTAACTTGTGGAAAAAAGCACCCTGAGCCCCAAGCATGTTGCCGTGACGAACTGCACGGCGGATGATACGACGCAGCACGTAACCACGCCCTTCATTGGAAGGCTGAACGCCATCTGCAATCAGGAAGCTGCAGGAGCGAATATGATCAGCGATGACCCGCAAGGATTTGCTATCGAGATCCTCAGTACCGATGATTTCGGCCGCTGCTTTGATCAGCGCCTGGAACAGATCAATCTCATAGTTACTATGGACATCCTGCAGCACCGCAGCAATGCGCTCGAGCCCCATGCCCGTATCGACCGAAGGCTTCGGTAAAGGTTGCAAAGTTCCGTCCGCCTGGCGGTTGTATTGCATAAAAACCAGGTTCCAGATCTCAATGTAACGATCACCGTCTTCTTCTGGAGTTCCCGGAGGACCACCCCAAACATCAGCGCCGTGATCGTAAAAGATCTCCGAGCATGGCCCACAGGGCCCCGTGTCGCCCATGGCCCAGAAATTATCCTTCTCACCGATTCTTGAAATGCGATCTTCAGGTACACCAATTTCGTTGGCCCAGATAGCGTAGGCTTCATCGTCCTCGGTAAATACTGTCACCCAAAGTTTTTCTTGCGGAAGCTGCAGCACGTTGGTCAGAAAATCCCAGGCGTATTGGATCGCTTCGCGTTTAAAGTAATCACCGAAGCTAAAGTTACCCAGCATCTCAAAAAATGTATGGTGGCGTGCGGTATAGCCCACATTTTCAAGGTCGTTGTGCTTGCCCCCAGCACGTAAGCAGCGCTGCGAGGAAGTCGCGCGGCTGTAATCACGTTGTTCATCGCCAAGAAACACATCTTTGAACGGCACCATACCTGCGTTAGTAAATAACAAGGTCGGGTCGTTACCGGGAATCAATGATGCCGATGCCACGCGCTGGTGACCACGGTCGGCAAAATAGGACAAAAACGCTTCACGGACTTCTGCGCTGGTCATACTCATGAACACTTCCTACTGCTGCTTATCAGGGTAAAATTTAGGGTCGATTTAGCGCGAAAGACTACCACGAAAGCAGAGTTTCGACTAGTCTGCCCCGCCTGCCGTAATTTATAGTATTTAATTGTTGCAAAATAATTAAAACAAGGTAACTTTAAGCGCTTGACCTGGCCCATAAGGCAATCCAATTTAAACTAAAATAAAAAGGACTTTTTGTGCGCTTACTACTTTTGCTAACTTTTCTCATTCTCTCCGCAACGGCCACAGCGGGGGTTTCCCAATGGATACCTTTCGAACATCGTAACGGACAAGTAATGATGCAAGTCCAGGTCGCTGGAATTGACACCTATGCGATCATGGACTCCGGTGCATCTATCAATCTTATCAATCAAAGTTTCGTTGACCATCACCAGCTTGAACTGCAAAAGCTACGCGGAAAAATAATGATCCAGGGCGTGCATGGCAAAAGCGAACGTGATGTCTTTCGTGACGTCCCCACGGAGATGTTCGGCCAGAGCCTTGCGTTGGATTATGTTGCGGGCGATTTTGCCGGTAGCGATGTCGCGCTGATTATAGGTGCTCCTGTGATGGACAAGTATGTGTTCCAGTTTGATTATCCTAATAGTCGCTTGCGCCTGATTGACCATGACTCCATCGACATGATTAATGTTAAAAATCTGCCAATGCGATCGCGTCGTGATTACGACCAGCCTATTGTCCAGATCAATCTGAATAACGAAGTAGAAGCCTGGCTGATACTTGATACGGGCGCTTCAACCGGGATTTATCTGCAGCGTGAAATCGCTGAGAAACACGGTTGGCTTGAGAATTATCCGACCACAAAGCATCTCTCAAAAGGCGTTAATCAGATCGCCGAAGTTGAATCATTCCCGTTACCGCTACTGGGTTTTGGTCCCTTTGACTTAGCCGATGTGCGCGTCACTGTGCCAAAAGAGGGTGTACGGGCAGACTTTGGTAAAAACCGCTCAGAGCTGAACTCGCGCGTACGTGGAGTAAAGATCGATGGTCTTCTCGGCTATGATGTACTTAAGCATTTCGTGTTAACCATAGATTATAAAAACGGTCGGGGTCATATCCACGCCCCTTAAAGCTAGATCTTTACCTAATTTGTTACTCGGGCTGCTGCTGGCGTTCCAGCGCAGCCTTGATTTCATCGAAACGGAAGCCGCGGCTTTGCAGATGACGCATAATTTTATCGCGTTGTTGGCGGGTTTCCGGAGGCTGCTCGCCAAATTTGCGATTAAGCCGCTCATAGCATAGCTCCGTCCAGTCTGGTGCCGCCTCATCGGTCAACCTTTGCAACAGCTCTTCAGTAATTCCTTTTGCGCCGGCAGCAGCCTTAATTTTCATCCAGCCATTGCCGCTACTTAACATTTGCCGTAACCATATTTCGGCATAGCGTTCATCGGACTGCCAGCCATGCTCCTGAGCAGTCGCCAATGACTGTTTAATGATACTGTCAGCATAGCCTCGCTGACGTAACTTTTGCCGCAACTCATGGGCACTGTGCTCGCGACGTCCCAGTAGCCTGACCACAGTTTCGTCTGCTTGCTGCTGTTCTTCATTACTCATAAACCACTCCTGCAATGGAATTATTTTTGCAGTTTACACTCTCAACTCATACCTGTTTAGAAAAAAGGACTTAATCATGCAACGTGTATTCATACTCCTCATCATTGCCACTACTTTAGCCCTGGCCGGTTGTCAGCCACAAGTTCCCGCAGCGACGCACAGTACCGCAGCACCCACCGTAGCTGTCAGCGCCTCGGCTTCCGTTGCAGCCGTACCTGATCGATTGCAGCTTAGCCTTTCCGTCGAGCGCCTGGGTCAGGATATCCCGGCGCTGAAAACCGAAGTCGATAAGATTACTGCCAACTTACTGAGCTACCTTCGTGAGCAAGGCATCAGCGACACTGCCATCCAGTCGTTTGCGATCCGTATCACACCTCAGTACCGTTATGACGACGGTCAGCAGCATTTAACTGGTTATCAGGTCTCGCGGCGTATGGTGATTGATTTTCACGATCCTGAACAGCACAGCCCTTTTCTTGAGTACGCCCTGAACAACGGAGTGCAGCGCGTCAGTGAGCCACAGTTAACGATCAGTAACGCTGATGAGCTCTACCAGCAGGCGTTGACCCAAGCACTGGAATTAGCTCGTACGAAAGCCGAGCAACTGGCACTGACAGCGGGAGTCACGATTATGGGTGTACAGGATATCCGCGAAAGCTCTAATCAGGCGCCGGTGACACGCTATCGTGTTCCTGCAGCGGAAATGCAAGCCGACGTCAGCTTACCTGGGCAGCAAGCCGTCGAAGCTCGTATTGAAGTCGTTTATCGTCTCAGTCAGGCGTTATAAGATGCCATCCGGCAGGAGTCAGGTAGGGTTGCGGTGAGACAATGTGGTCCGCCGCCTCCCCTTACAAACTCCATGGCATCGACAGCCACAATAGCAAGCTTTGGAAATGCCCTTTGCAGCACGTCAACAGCTTTGCTGTCGTCAGTAAGGCCAAACTGCGGCACCACCAACGCGGTGGGCAAACGAACCAGGTTGGCGTAGCTGCATAGCAGTGGAGCGGCTCCACGTTGTAACACCCCAGGCCGGCGACGTACATCTGCATAGTTCAATGCAGGATCGGATACCGGCCGCGCCGCTGGTAACTCAAGCCAGCGGTACTCTTTTGCCCAATCGCTTTGCCTGAGCCGCCGCAGTTCACGATTCCAGCACTCGTCCGTGCTGCTTTTGACGAACGCGATAGTGTCCTCAGCTATAAATTGCAGCTGATTATCAGTATGTCCGCCGGTTTCATCGGCGGCTAACGCATTCTCTAACCAGATCATACGCGAAAAGCCAAAGCTTTTGCTCAGCAGCTGACTAAGCTCGCTGCGCCTTTTCGCAGGATTGCGAGCCTGCAAACTGCGGCCATGCACCACCGCAGTCCCGTTGCCGTCATGGCTGAGCATGCCAGGCTCAAAAACCAGTGGCAAAGCGTTCAGCCGCAGGCCATGGCGCGCTGTCAGACGGCGGGCAAAGCGTCGATCACGTTGGTGTTGGGCGTTAATGCCCTGCCAGCCGTTAAATGCGCCAGCGATGGCAGTCACCTGCTGCGCATAGGACAGGTACAAGGGCGCGATATCTCGCACCCAGATATCATCGTAGGCAATCGGGAAGCAGGGAATACCGGCAGGGACCAGACTTAAAGCACTGTGGAGTTGCGGCGGATGAACGCCGAGACAAACGGGATGGTGTTGCGCGATAGCTGTCAGTGCTTGCAGCAGCTGGCGCTGCACCGGCGCTGCCTGGCCCCGCCAGACATCATCGCGATAAGGCCACAGCATTAGCAGTGGCCCAGCAGATTGCCAATCGGCGAGCAGTTTCATTTACTTACGGGTGCGTTGCTTCGATTCTTGCAGGCGTTTGGCCTGACTACGGCGAGCACGCGCATAACGTTTTTGCCGAGTTTCCTTGCGGCGTGGATCAACAAAGCTGCGATCTTCAGGAGACAGACCAACCATCTCGCGCAAATAATTAATTTGCTCTAAGGAGAGTTCGCCCCAGCCACTTTGTGGCAGACCTTGTTCAAGCTTGATATTACCGTAGCGAACCCGCATCAGGCGGCTTACCGTAGCGCCCTGGGACTCCCACAAACGGCGAACTTCACGGTTACGTCCTTCGGTTAAGACGACGCGATACCACTGATTCATTCCTTCGCCACCACCACGTTTGATTTCTTTAAACGAGGCAGGCCCATCTTCAAGCTGAACGCCCTTTTTAAGCTTGCGCAGCATAGCATCATCGACTTCACCAAATACGCGTACCGCATATTCACGTTCAATCTGGTGCCCGGGATGCATTAACCGATTCGCCAGTTCGCCGTCCGTCGTGAACAGTAATAACCCCGACGTATTCACGTCGAGACGACCAACAGCAACCCAGCGTGAGCCCTGCACTCGTGGCAGACTGTCGTACACCGTAGGACGACCCTCGGGATCTTTACGGGTGCACAATTCACCTTCTGGCTTATGGTACATGAGCACGCGGCAAACCACATCTTCGGGCGGTTTAATCGCTACTTCGTGGCCATCAATGCGAACCTTAGCGTCAGTATCGATACGCTCACCCAAAGTCGCAACCTGGCCATTGACACTCACTCGACCCGCAGCGATCTTAGCCTCTAATTCACGCCGCGAACCATGCCCTGAACGGGCTAAAACTTTTTGTAACTTTTCACTCATGGGGCACTTTCACTCTCTTCGGTCGCTGTCTCAGCGGGTCTCTCTTGAGTAATGGGCCCTGTATTCGATGCCTTTGCCGGGGGCTCTGGAATAGCAGGTAACTCAGATAGATCTTTCAGGTTAAAATAATCCAAGAACTCACTGGTGGTCGCATACAGCTGTGGTCTGCCAGGAACTTCCCGATGACCTACGACTTTTACCCAACCACGCTCTTGTAATGTCTTCATGATTTGCGAACTGACACTAACACCGCGGATCTCTTCGATATCGCCACGGGTGATCGGCTGTCGGTACGCAATCAAGGCTAAAGTTTCCAGCAGCGCCTGCGAATAGCGCGGGGGCTTCTCTTGCCATAGACCAGCGATTATACCACCTAATTCTGCCCGCGTCTGAAATCTGTACCCTGAAGCTACCTCATAAAGTTGCACGCCACGCTCTTGATAATCGCGCTGCAATTCCTCCAGGGTTTCACGCACAGTCTTGCGGGTTGCGTCCATACCATGCTCAAGAAGATAATCATTCAGCTGCGCTACGGATAAGGGCGTATCAGCAACAAATAGCACCGCTTCAATGATTTGTTTAATCTGTTGATTCTGCATAAACCTGCTCGCGGGTCGTGATATGAATTTCAGAGAACGCATCAACCTGAACCACATCGACTAGAGCTTCTTTGCTCAGCTCCAGTATCGCTAAAAAGCTTACCACAACACCCTGCTTCCCCTCACTGGGCTCGAATAAATCGGCAAAGCGCAGGCGCTGCTTGGTCTGCAATAAATCCAGAATTCTGCTCATTCGCTCCCTGGTTGATAGTTTTTCGCGGTGGATCTGGTGATGATTCTGCAATTCTGCCTGCGCCATGGCGCGACTGAACGCCACTGCCAACTCTGCCAGAGCGATATCGGGCAGATGTTGTTTTACCAGGTCTTTAGCGTCCGTCTCAGCCTGCACCACGAATAAGTCGCGCTCGGTCTGCGGCATTTCATCCAGATAACCTGCGCCGGTCCGAATCGCTTCGTACTCTTGCAAACGGCGCACCAACTCAGCGCGCGGATCAGTCTCTTCTTCATCTTCAGCGGGTGGCCGCGGCAACAACATACGGCTTTTGATTTCAGCGAGCATGGCTGCCATGACCAGATAATCCGCTGCGAGCTCAAGTTTGAGCTCTTTCATCATTTCGACATATTCCATGTACTGTCGGGTAATGGGTAAGATAGGCAGGTCGACGATATCAAGTTTCTGCCGCCGGATCAGATACAACAACAGATCCATAGGCCCGGAGAAGCTCTCCAGAATCAATTCAAGGGCATCTGGCGGGATGTAAAGATCTTCAGGTTTATCTAATAAAGGTTCACCACGAACAAAACCGAGCGGCAAGGAGTGCTGTTGCGGTGATGCTGTCGACCCGGCCATGATTAGCCAAGCTTATCAAAAGGAGCAGGGTCACCGGAGCCAACCCGTGTTACTTTCACCACATCGTCAGCCAAATCTACCACTGTGGTCGGCGCTTCACCGCGATGATCACCATCAACGATAACATCCACCTGTCGCTCCAGCCGCTCTCTGATTTCATGGGGATCAGACTCTGCGAAATCATTGTTGCCAAGGATCAAGCTGGTCGACATCAAAGGTTCGCCAAGGGTCTCCAGCAATGCCATGGTAATAGGGTCGTCCGACACCCGGATACCGATCGTTTTGCGCTTCGGATTGAGCAAGCGCTTAGGCACTTCCTTCGTGGCTTTTAAAATGAAGGTGTAATGGCCTGGCGTATTATTTTTCAACAACCGAAAGGCCACATTATCGACACGAGCATAGATGGACAGCTCGGACAGATCGCGACACATCAAGGTAAAATGATGCTCTTTTTCTATCTCCCGGATGCGACAGATCCGTTCCATAGCATTTTTGTCGCCAATACGACAACCAATGGCATAACCGGAATCCGTCGGATACACCATGACGCCCCCTTGCATGACCTTTTCTACGGCCTGCTGAATTAAACGCGGTTGCGGATTTTCCGGATGGATCGTGAAATACTGACTCATGTTTACTGATCAACCTCAGGTTAAACTGTTGATGGACTCCATTGACTCCATATTGGCACAGTGTCTGGCGGTAGACAAAGATTTTTGCCTAGCTCGCGCCATGGCCGCGGCCCATGAAAATCCGAGCCCGCAGAAGCTGCCAGACCAAGTTCCTTCGCCATTGTCGCTAATGCCAGGCGCTGCCCCGGACTTTGTTGACTGATGGCCACTTCAAGACCGTCTAAGCCATAGTTTTTCGCTTCCCGCAGCAATTTTCTTAACCACTTGTTACTTAACTGATAGGCGTGCGGGTGAGCAAGCACAGCTTTACCGCCAGCAGCATGCACCGCAGCTATGGCACTTTCCAGATCGCTCCAGTCGGTCGCCACGTAAGCCTGTTGCCCTTTGCCAAGATAACGTTGGAAGGCACTCTCAAAATCTTTGACCCAACCTTGCTCAACCAGCGCCTCGGCTAAATGCTTGCGCGTGGGCATGGTCAATTCTGCAGCCATAGGTGGTGTCACATCAATCCCAGCCTTGTGCAGTTTCTCAAGCATGGTTTGATAACGCTGATGTCGCAACTGCTGTTGCCGCTGCAGTAAGTCCAGCAGTGCCGGATGCTCCGCATCGACCTGCAAGCC
This sequence comes from Pseudidiomarina terrestris, assembly GCF_030466375.1. Classification (NCBI taxonomy): domain Bacteria; kingdom Pseudomonadati; phylum Pseudomonadota; class Gammaproteobacteria; order Alteromonadales; family Idiomarinaceae; genus Pseudidiomarina; species Pseudidiomarina terrestris. The sequence goes on along the minus strand of NZ_JAGGJE010000005.1, from coordinate 93,956 downwards.
GACCAAATGGATTTCAAAACCTTGCCAGCGACAGGTGATCTCAACACCGCTGATCAATTCAAGTTCAAGCTCATGGGCTGCAATTGCCTCGGCAGCCTGCTCGAGACCGGCAACCGTATCATGATCGGTGAGCGCGAGATGGGTGACACCATGAGCTGCTGCCCGCTGCACTAGATCAGCGGGCGCCAGTTCACCATCAGAAAAATGGCTGTGACAATGCAGATCATAGAGGTGTTTGGACGCCTGATTCATAATGCTGCCGCCAGTTCTGCACCCTGTCGAATGGCGCGCTTCGCATCGAGCTCGGCGGCGACATCAGCGCCACCGATCAAATGCGCCGACTGCCCGGCAACTTCAAGGTCATGCTGCAAATCACGTAGCGGTAACTGTCCCGCACAAGTGATAATGTTATCGACTTCAAGTAATTGTTGCTCGCCGTCCACTTCGATCCAAAGTCCTTCGTCAGTAATACGCTGATAGGTCACCCCCGGAATCATGTGGACGCCTTTTTTCTTCAGTGTCGCCCGATGCACCCAGCCGGATGTTTTACCAAGACCCTTACCAACTTTGCTGGTTTTACGTTGTAACAGCCACACCTCACGGTCCGAGGATTCAGGCTGCGGCTGGCTCAATGCGCCACGTTCCTGATATGTCTTATCAACGCCCCAGATTGCTGACCACTCATCAGGGTTTAAGGTCGGCGAGACACTGGTGGTTAAATACTCTGCCACATCAAAGCCGATGCCGCCGGCACCAATCAGCGCCACTTTCTTACCCACGGGTTTATGATCGCGAAGTACTTCGACATAACTCATCACCTTATCGCTCTCGATGCCTTCCAGTGACACCGCCCGGGGCACTACTCCAGTGGCTAATACGACGTCGTCAAAGCGGCCCGCTAACAGTGACTCAGCACTTTGCGAAGAGCCCAGATGTAGGTTGACACCGGTATCCATAAGTCGGTTCCCGAAGTAACGGAGGGTCTCATGGAACTCTTCCTTGCCCGGGATCTGCTTCGCGTAATTAAACTGGCCACCAATCTCATTATTGGACTCAAACAAATGCACCTCGTGGCCACGTTCTGCCGCGTAGCAGGAGAAAGCCAGTCCTGCAGGACCTGCACCCACCACCGCTATGCGCTTCTTCTGCGTTGCCGGGGGCATCATCAGCTCTGTTTCATAGCAGGCCTGAGGATTCACCAGACAGCTGGCGCGTTTGTTTTCAAAGACATGATCCAGGCATGCCTGGTTACAGGCGATACAAGTATTGATGCGGTCGCTCTGCTGCGCTTCTGCCTTAGCCACAAAATTCGCATCGGCGAGCAAAGGTCGTGCCATAGAGACCATATCAGCCTCGCCTTTCGCCAGAATCTCCTCTCCGATCTCAGGCGTATTAATACGATTGACCGCCACCACTGGAATCGATACCTGTTCGCGGACACGCGCGGTAATCCAGCTAAAGGCGCCACGCGGTACCGACGTCACTATGGTGGGCACGCGCGCTTCATGCCAGCCAATACCGCTGTTAATTAGGGTCGCGCCTTCAGCCTCGATGGCTTTGGCCAGTTCGATAACTTCGTCGTATTCATGCCCTCCGGGCACCAGGTCGAGCATCGACAAGCGATAGATAATAATAAAATCCGGGCCAACTGCTTCACGCACAGCTTTCATGATTGCCAAAGCAAAGCGCGAGCGGTTGGCAAATGAGCCGCCCCACTTGTCCGTGCGCTTGTTGGTGCGGGGACATAAAAACTGATTAATCAGGTAACCCTCAGAGCCCATGACTTCAACGCCGTCGTAGCCGGCTTTTTGTGCGAGCCTGGCACAACGTGCGAAATGTTTGATGGTCTTTCGAATTTGCCGATCGGACATGGCTTTAGGCGTAAAGGGAGAAATCGGCGCCTTGAGTTTGCTCGGCGCTACCGCAAACGGATGATACGCGTAGCGTCCGGTGTGTAAAATTTGCAGACAGATTTTGCTACCGTGGCGCTGCACGGCTGCAGTGATTTGCCGATGTTTGGCGACATGCCATGGCCGGCTTAACTCTGAGCCAAAGGGCTGTACACGACCACGGAAGTTGGGGCTGATGCCTCCCGTGACAATTAACCCGACACCACCTTTTGCGCGCGCCTCATAAAATGCAGCCAGCTTCTCGAAACCGTTTTTTTCTTCTTCCAGACCGGTATGCATGGAGCCCATCAGGACTCTGTTTTTAATTTGCGTAAAACCTAAATCCAGAGGTTTTAACAGGTGGGGATAAGCGCTTGCCACAGTGACCTCAACTTAAACGGGTGTTTGAATTAGTCCACTGTACTGATTTCACTGTCTGGCGGCAAGTGTCACGCGCACCAGACAGTGAAATCAAGGGGGGTTAGAAGTAGTAGCCTATATTAATGTTAAAGCGGGTGTTGGTATCTGTTGCGTTACCAGCCATTGAACCGCCAACGAAGGGCTGATTCTTCGCCGTGACTAAGTCGAAATAGGTGTACAAGCCACCCGCTGACACGGCCATGCCAAGTACGTTCATCACCGTATCTTCACCGCCACCGCGTTTATCCGTCATCAGACTGTAATCGTTGTAGAAGGTCAGGTTTGAAATCGGACCGATCTTGACTGGCAGGCTGTATGCAATATTGGCAGTATACAAGGTGGCTTTGCTCGGAATGGTATCGTAAAACGCATAAGCACCGACAACAATCCCCTCGTTCGCCATGTCCATGTCGTAATCGTACTGACTCACCTGTCCCATAAAGGTCCAGCGATCGACGTTATAAACACCATGCACCGCGAATGCACTGCGGTCGCCAACATCATCGGAACCGTCGTTCATCTTGCCCATTTGTCCGGACAAACCCCATTCAAAGCTACGACCATCACTTAGCGCATACTTGCGCGCCACGCGGGCAGCGAAACTATTGCTTTCCCCGACCGCTAAGTCGGGCGTGTCATAGATACCTTCGCCGCTTAGTCGCACCCCTAGTGGATCATAGGCATAACGATCTTCACGGTTGCTGACATAGCCATCAACTCCGCCTTGCTCATCATTTTTGAAGAAAGCGATATCGAAATCCCATTCCGAATCACGATAACGGAGCTTAATGCCGGCGTCATGGTCATCCTCCAGACCAACATAGAAATTGGAACTGAAGAAATAGTTATTCGAGTTATATGGGGTGTTACCAAAGGGGACTTTGGTGATCCCCACTTGCCCCTGCCAGTTGTCATTGAAGTTATAGCCGACCCACGCGTGTTGTACCGACTCCATATACTGGAACCAGCGATACTGCGCCGACAGGATCACGTCACCAATGGTGCCGCTGTAATCAAGACGCAGCAGGTCAAAATCGATGTCGCCACCGCGGTCTTTGTTACCTTCATTATAATCTTCCCAGACAAACTGAGTGCGCACCGCACCACCAATGGTGATGGGTGCATTTTCGGCAGCCTGAATATCTTCTTCGAGACGTTCAACCCGGGCCTGGAGAGCGGTATTCGCGTTGATCCGCTTACGCGGCGCAACCTCTTCGGCTCGAGGAGAGCGCTCAAGAGCGATTTCTTCAGTAACTTCCACGTCCTGTTCTTGCTTAGCCGCCAGTTGCGCTTCCAGTTCCTCGACACGTTTTTGCAAACGCTGCATTTGCTGCATGACTTCCTGCAGCTGTGTCGCGGTCACTTCGCTGTCACCTTGTTGCTGCGCCAGTGCGGGAGTACTCAGAACCGCACCTATACAGATTGCGAGTAGTTGCTTCTTCATCATTGACCTCCCTCTCTTAACGCAACACGTGCAAGAAATGCATGTGTTTGTGATAGTGGTCGATAACATCGCCAATCACGGCTTCACGTGACCAACCAAGGATATCGTAATCCTGACCACCCTCGCGCAAGTGTACTTCGGCACGGTAGTACTTCTCTTCTTCCGAGACATCACGTGGGTGTTGCGGTTGCTCTTCCTCAGCATGAATAAACGCAGGCCGGATGTGGCTCACTAAATGAACCTGATAAACAAAGTCTATCTCATCACCATGGACCACGCGGAAAATCATTTGCTCGCCGTCGTCCTCTTCGATTTTTACAACCATATCGCTCTCACGCATTTCCTCAGCCACTTCATTTAGTGCGGGTTTGACCACTTGCGTTAAAAAGCGCTGTGCGACCTGCTGGCTTGGGAAATCGATAATATTGTGCAAACGTTCACGCCAATTCTTCGTGCTAGTGGCGGTGCCTGTCAGATAGTTATTCTGCAGCGCATCCTTTTTGTGCACGTCAATCCTTAGAGCTTTAATAAGACCGTAGGTTGCGAACAATAATATTATGGTGAACGGTAACGCACTCGCAATCGTCATGGTTTGCAAGGCAGCCAAGCCGCCCGCAAGTAACAACACGATGGCGACAACACCCTCACCACCGGCCCAAAAGATACGTTGCCAAATTGGCGTATCATCACGCCCATTCGAACAAAGCATATCGACGACCATCGACCCGGAATCCGAGGAGGTTACAAAGAAAACAATGACCATCAGCGTAGCCAGGCCGGCCAGGAAATCACTAAATGGAAAGCTCTCTAAGAAGGCAAACAGTGCCACAGGAACATCATTTTGAACTTGCTCAGCAAGCGAGGTCATTCCTTGGTTCAAAATCAACTCAATGGCTGAATTACCAAAGAACGTCATCCACATCATGGTAAAGCCTGAAGGCACGAGTAATACGCCAAGAACAAATTGGCGAATCGTACGACCTCGAGATACGCGGGCAATAAATAAGCCAACAAAAGGAGCCCAGCTTAACCACCAACCCCAGTAGAAAACTGTCCAACCACCAATCCAGTCACTTTTTTCATAAGCGAACAGATTAAATGTATTGCTGACTATTTCTGAAATGTAAGACCCCGTATTTTGCACCAACGCTTGGAGTAAGAATACGGTAGGACCAGCAACCAGCACAAAGATTAACAATAGTACCGCTAATCCCATGTTTAACTCAGATAATCGGCGGATGCCTTTATCCAGGCCCGTGGTCACCGAAATAATCGCTAACAGGGTTACCCCGATAATTAGCATGACCTGAACCGTGGTGGATACCGGGACACCGAATAAGTAGCCTAACCCTGAATTCACCTGCGCCACACCAAAACCAAGTGACGTTGCAACACCAAACACGGTACCTATTACCGCAAAAACATCGACCACATGACCGATGGGACCATAGATACGCTCGCCTATCATTGGATACAAAGCTGAGCGCAAGGTTAGAGGCAAACCATGACGGTAGGCGAAGAATGCCAAAATAAGCGCCACAATTGCATAAATAGCCCAAGCATGAAGACCCCAGTGGAAAAAGGTCACTTTCATTGCCTCGCGCGCAGCTTCCGTGGTTCCTGATTCAACAACGGGCGGCGAAAGAAAGTGCATCACCGGCTCTGCTACACCGAAAAACATTAAACCGATACCCATACCGGCAGAAAACAGCATTGAGAACCAGGTTAGGTTCGAGTAATCGGGAGCAGAATGGTCCGGTCCTAATTTAATGGTACCGAAACGGGAGAAGCCAAGGTATAAGACGGAGAGCAGTATAAGAGCTACAGCTGCTACGTAAAACCAGCTACCATTTGTGATGATCGCTGACTGAATGGCGTCTAGAGTTTCATTGGCACCTTCAGGGAAAAAAGAAGTTAATAAAAGAATGATAAAGATAAGACCAGCCGCACTATAAAAAACGGGTGGATTCAGACGTGCTTTATCGGAAGATTCCATGCGTCTTACTCCTGTTGGTTTTTTTATTTCCATTAATTATAGAAACTTATGCATAAGATGCGAGTTTAGATCAAAAAAAAGGCCTCCAGAACGGAAGCCTTTTATGATCACATCTTGCTATCTAGTGTTTAGATAACTTCTGCGCGCTCTACAATTTCAACAAGTGCCCAAGACTTAGTCTTAGATACTGGACGAGTTTCGCGAATAATCACGGTATCGCCAGTCTTGCACGAGTTGTCTTCGTCGTGTGCGTGTAATTTGGTCGTACGAGAAATGTACTTACCATATACAGGGTGTTTAACCCGACGCTCAATAGCAACAGTGATAGACTTGTCCATCTTATCGCTAATAACACGACCTTGCAGAGTACGAACACGTTTTTCATCAGCCATTACGCACCTGCCTTCTGATTCAGAATAGTTTTCACACGTGCGATATCACGACGCACTTGCTTCAACATGTGAGTTTGATTCAGCTGACCAGTCGCTGCTTGCATGCGCAGGTTAAACTGCTCACGACGCAAACCCAGCAATTCTTCTTGCAGCTGCTCAACGGTTTTATCATTAAGTTCGTTCGCTTTCATTACATCACCGTCCGAGATACAAAGATGGTTTTGAATGGCAGCTTACGTGCCGCAAGAGTGAACGCTTCACGCGCCAGCTCTTCCGAGACACCGTCGATTTCATACAGGACACGACCTGGCTGAATTTGAGCTACCCAGTATTCCACGTTACCTTTACCTTTACCCATCCGCACTTCAAGAGGCTTTTGAGTAATTGGCTTATCAGGGAAAACGCGGATCCAAATTTTACCCTGACGTTTAACGTGACGCGTCATGGCACGACGAGCCGCTTCGATTTGACGCGCAGTCATACGACCACGGTCAACAGCTTTCAATCCGAAAGTACCGAAGCTAACTTTGTTACCTGCTTGCGCCATACCACGGTTGCGGCCCTTATGGACCTTACGGAATTTAGTACGCTTTGGTTGTAACATTTAGTATCTCCTTACTTACGGCCTTTAGGGCGTTTGGCTGGAGCTTGTGGCTTTTCTTCGACTGGCATACCGCCCAGTACTTCACCACGGAAGACCCAAACTTTCACACCGATGATGCCGTAAGTGGTATTTGCTTCAGCAGTTGCGTAATCAATGTCTGCACGCAATGTGTGCAGTGGTACGCGACCTTCACGGTACCATTCAGTACGGGCAATCTCTGCACCGCCTAAACGACCGCTAACTTCCACTTTGATACCTTTGGCGCCAAGACGCATTGCGTTCTGTACCGCACGCTTCATCGCGCGACGGAACATAACACGACGTTCCAGCTGACCAGCAATGTTTTCCGCAACCAGTTGTGCGTCCAATTCAGGCTTACGCACTTCTGAGATGTTGATTTGAGCTGGCACGCCAGTCAATTTTGAAACTGCTTGACGCAGCTTCTCAACATCTTCACCTTTCTTACCGATGACCACGCCTGGGCGTGCAGTATGAATGGTGACACGGATGCTCTTCGCAGGACGCTCGATTACGATGCGAGAAACTGATGCATTGCTCAGCTTCTTGCGAAGTAATTCACGAACCTGGTGATCACTGTGCAGGTTATCGGCAAAATCTTTTGTATTCGCGAACCAGGTTGCATTCCATGGCTTAGTGATACCTAGGCGAATACCATTAGGATGAACTTTCTGACCCATAACTTATCTCCTAGCTATCTGATACAACCACAGTAATGTGGCTGGTACGCTTAAAGATACGATCAGCGCGACCTTTCGCACGAGGCTTGATGCGTTTCATGGTAGGACCTTCGTCAACCATTACTTTTGCAACTTTAAGCTCGTCGATGTCCGCACCTTCGTTGTGTTCAGCATTCGCGATAGCTGACTCCAGCACCTTTTTCAGCAGACCAGCTGCGTCTTTAGGGCTGTAGTTAAGCACATCCAGAGCTTTCGCTACTGGTAAACCGCGAATTTGGTCAGCAACCAACCGGCCTTTCTGCGCAGATAGGCGGGCGAACTTGTGAATAGCAATAGCTTCCATCTTGTGTCTCCCTTACCGTTTCTTCGCTTTCTTATCAGCAGCATGGCCGCGATAAGTACGGGTTGGTGCAAATTCACCAAGCTTGTGACCAATCATTTCGTCAGAAACGAAAACTGGCACGTGCTGGCGACCGTTATGAACAGCAATTGTAAGGCCGATCATATCAGGGATAATCATTGAACGACGGGACCAAGTTTTAATTGGCTTCTTGTCCCCGGCTTCCAACGCTTTCTCCACCTTATTTAGCAGGTGAAGGTCAATAAATGGACCTTTTTTAAGAGAACGTGGCATGTTTAATCCTCAACTCTTATTTGTTGCGACGACGTACGATAAATTTATCAGTACGCTTGTTCTTACGGGTCTTATAACCCTTAGTCGGAGTACCCCATGGGGTAACCGGATGACGACCACCTGAAGTACGACCTTCACCACCACCGTGTGGGTGATCAACTGGGTTCATCGCCACACCGCGGACGGTAGGACGAACACCACGCCAGCGCGTTGCACCAGCTTTACCCAATTGACGCAGCATGTGTTCTGCGTTGCCGACTTCACCGATGGTTGCACGACAATCCGACTGAATTCGGCGCATTTCGCCAGAACGCAGACGTATAGTTACGTAACCGCCATCGCGAGCCAAAACCTGTACATAAGCACCAGCTGAACGAGCCAACTGAGCACCTTTACCAGGCTTCATTTCGATTGCGTGTACTACAGAACCTACTGGAATATTACGCAGTGGTAATGCGTTACCCGCTTTGATCGGTGCATCTGATCCAGACTGTACTTTATCGCCAGCTTTCATGCCTTTTGGAGCAAGAATGTAACGACGCTCACCGTCTGCATACAGAACCAATGCGATGTTTGCTGAACGGTTTGGATCATATTCCAAACGCTCAACTTTCGCAGGGATACCGTCTTTGTCGCGTTTAAAGTCGATCATACGGTAGTGATGCTTGTGACCACCGCCGATGTGACGAACTGTAATACGACCGTTATTATTACGACCACCTTTCTTGTTGTTTTTATCCAACAAAGGCGCGTAAGGTTTACCTTTATACAGGTCTTCGTTAACCACTTTAACGACGTGGCGACGACCTGGAGATGTAGGCTTACACTTAACTAATGCCATGTGAATTCCTCCTATTACTCAGCGCCGCCGACGAAGTCGATGTCAGCACCTTCTTTAAGGGTGACATACGCTTTTTTCCAGTCACTACGCTTACCGAAGCGCATGCCTGAACGTTTGGTTTTGCCTTTCACGTTGACTGTGCGAACGCCTTCAACTTCAACCTCGAACAGTTTTTCAACTGCCGCTTTGATTTCCGCTTTGTTGGCGTCTTTAGCAACTTTGAAAACAACCGTGTTGCTGGTTTCAGCTGCAACAGTTGATTTCTCAGAAACGTGAGGTGCAAGAATCACTTTGAGTAAACGTTCTTCACGCATCATGATAACACCTCCTCAAGTTGCTTCACTGCGTCCGCAGTCATCAGAACTTTTTCGAAAGCAATCAAGCTAACTGGGTCAACGCCCTGAACATCACGTGCATCAACCTTGTGCAGGTTGCGTGACGCTAAGAACAAGTTTTCATCAAGTTCTTTAGTCACGATTAACACGTCGTTCAAGCCCATTTCTTTCAGCTTTGCAGACAATTGCTTAGTCTTTGGTGCTTCAACACCAAAGCTTTCTACCACGACCAAACGGTCCTGACGAACCAGTTCAGACAAGATGCTTTTCATTGCACCGCGGTACATTTTCTTATTCACTTTCTGGGTGTGGTTTTGTGGTTTCGCTGCGAAAGTTACACCACCACTACGCCAGATTGGGCTGCTAGCAGTACCCGCACGAGCACGACCAGTACCCTTTTGACGCCACGGCTTTTTGCCGCCGCCAGAAACTTCAGAACGCGTCTTTTGTGCTTTCGAGCCCTGACGAGCACCAGCAGCATAAGCGACGACTACCTGATGAATCAGAGCTTCGTTGAACTCACGTCCAAAGGTAGCTTCGGAAACCTCAAGAGCGCCTTTTGCGTCTTTAAATGTTAATTCCATCACCATTCTCCTCAGACGTTACGCCTTAGCCTTGACTGCTGGCTTGATGATGACATCACCGCCAGTAGCACCAGGGACAGCGCCACGAATTAGTAACAAACCACGCTCAGCGTCTACACGTACAACATCAAGTGTCTGCACGGTAATTTGTTTGTTACCCATTTGGCCTGCCATTTTCTTGCCTTTGAATACCCGACCAGGAGACTGGTTTTGCCCGATAGAACCCGGTGCACGATGTGACAACGAGTTACCATGGGTAGCGTCCTGAGTACGGAAATTCCAGCGCTTGACAGCACCTTGGAAACCTTTACCTTTCGAAGTGCCGGTAACGTCTACTTTTTTGGTGTCCGCAAAAATTTCTACGGTGATTTCAGAACCTACTGCGAAATCATCACCTTCGCCGTCTTCCAGGCGGAATTCCCAGAGACCACGACCTGCTTCGACACCCGCTTTCGCGAAGTGGCCTGCAGCTGGTTTGTTTACGCGGTTCGCTTTTTTGTCACCTGCTGTAACCTGAAGCGCACGATAGCCGTCCGTTTCCTCAGTTTTAACCTGAGTCACACGGTTTGCAGTCACTTCAATCACAGTAACAGGTACAGAAGCGCCGTCTTCTTGGAAGACACGTGTCATTCCTACTTTACGACCGACTAGACCAATAGCCATTGTTAAAACCTCTCGTGTGTAATCCTATTACTGCCCGCTTAACCCAGGCTGATCTGAACATCAACGCCAGCTGCAAGGTCAAGACGCATCAGCGCATCAACAGTCTTGTCAGTTGGATCCATGATATCAATCAGACGTTTGTGGGTACGGATCTCGTACTGGTCACGCGCATCTTTGTTCACGTGTGGTGAAATCAACACGGTGAAACGTTCTTTGCGCGTAGGCAGAGGGATTGGACCACGTACCTGAGCACCAGTGCGTTTTGCAGTTTCGACAATCTCTGCAGTCGACTGGTCAATCAGACGGTGATCGAACGCTTTCAGTCGAATCCGAATTCTTTGATTAGCCATAAAAAATCAAAGCCTCAAATAATAAAGAGCATTTAAAAAAGAGCACAGAAAAAAACCTGCACCCTGGCAGCATACCGGGCGAGGTATTTTCAACGAAAATTCCATTCAATCCCCTATCGGGATTGCTGTGGCAACCAACTACCGGTTGAATTCTTCACCCCACAGGACACTAAAAGTACCCGAGGGAGCAACAACCGTGGCGACGGATTATACAAGAGTGAGACAGAAAAGCAAGGGGTAATACAGGCTGGTGAGCTTATTCTCTGTAGCGTGCTGCGCTTTTCAATCACTCAGTAAAAAGCGCAGCACTGACAGCTCGGTGCAAACCGATCAGTTGTTCTTTGCGTAGGCTTCCACTTCACGCCAAACGCGTAAAATATTCTCGTTCAGGATCTGTTTGATGTCCGCTTCAGAGTAGCCGCGATCAAGCAGACCCTGGATCAGGTTTGGATAGCTGGACACGTCTTTCAGACCGACCGGCAGGGAATCACCAACACCATCATAATCCGAGCCGATACCCACGTGGTCGATGCCGACCAGGTCTACGACATAATCAATGTGGTCCAGCACTTGCTCCAGGGTGGCATAAGGGAACGGGTTATCGGCACGTAGCGCAGCCACGCGTTGCTTGGCCTCTTCGCTCTCTTCACCGTATTTCTCATTCACTTTTTCAATTTGCTGGTTGAGCATATCGCGCCAGCGGTTCGCGGACTGAGTGACAAAGCTGGAGCCAAAGTTGATCATGATCACGCCGCCATTCTCGCCTAAGGCTTTAATCATATCGTCGCTCATATTGCGCTCAAAACCCGGAGTGTACCGGCGCAGTGACGAGTGGGAGGCAATCACAGGGGCTTTACTGATTTCAATCGTTTGCCAGAAGGCTTCATCAGAGACATGCGAAATATCCACCATGATGCCGATGTTGTTCATTTCTACCACCAACTCTTTGCCAAAAGGGCTTAAGCCGTTCCATTGGCGACGAATATCATAAGAGGAGTCAGCAATGTGGTTGGAGAGGGAATGCGACAGGGTAATGTAACGGATACCCCGCTCATAGAATTCTTTCAGATTGGCCATATCGCCTTCTATCGGCGAGCCATTTTCCATGCCCAGGGCAAGTGAAATCTGACCTTGATCGTACTGCTTAAGTACGTCGTCAACGGTGTAGGCCATGGCAAATTTTTCAGGAGCCCGCCAGGCTAGCGCTTCCATACTATCGATCAGCTGATGTGCCAGTTGCTTACTTGCACCGGGGGTCTGTTCCAGCTGCGCAGGTATGTAAATCGACATAAAAGGTACGTTCAGGCCGCCGGCCACTGCGCGCGGATAATCAAAGTCGCCACCTACGGTCGCTTCACTGACATCGTCCCACTTATTGTTAAGACGATACGGAACGTCAATATGGGTATCAATCAGGAGGTTTTCCTTTGCCAGCACCATTGCCCGCTCGCTTGCGGTGTAGCTTGCTGCCGCTGCATCCTGTGCCATTGCCGGCGCGATAGATGAAGCCGAAAGCGCAAGCGTAGTTGCCAGACTCAGGGCGCTGACCTTGCCAAACCATGCGTTAGTGTTCACTGCACATCCCTCTGTAATTTAAGATTACTTAGTTATTCTAATAGGTATGGTCAGCAGATTAGCACACTTATTTAACGGAAATCACCCTGTCTTCACCCCGTTAAGCGCATGGTTAGTGGCAACGACCGCAGCGCCGGCGATGATGCTTAGCACCGGCGCAAAGGTCAGAATAATCAGCCATGTAGATGTCGTTGCGAACATAGTGATTACTCCGGTTGGACACGTACTTGATTATCGTCGTTCTGGTTTTGCTTGTCAGTAGTAAGCGACGCATAGACCACCACCCGGTAAGGAATATCTTTGCGCATTTCTGCTAAGTTCTCAAAGCTTGAACGGCGGGTTTCGTTGGCCAGTTGTTGCTTGACCATCTGGGTTTGCGCAGCCAACGAATGACTTAATGCTTCATTCAGTGTGGGTTGCTTCGCCCATACTGGCGCGGTCATGGTGCTTGCGACAAGAGCTAAACTTAAAACTAACTTTTTCATTTTGTTCTCCTAGCTATGTTGATTCCCGTCGTCACAACGGGTTAAGTAAAGTCGCTAGAAGTAATACAAAGGTTGTGCCAACTCTCAAACTAAATACACAAGCACTTGTTTTATATTGTTTTTATTTTTAAATAAGAGAAGAAGGAGCCACTAGCCTGTGGCTTCTATTGTGGGGATTCTGCCAATTTTTGGTCAAATAACGCACGAGCATCGAGTACCAGCTGCAGTCCCCCGCGCACCAGTTGCTCAGCGGAATCGGCAGCTGGTCCCTGCTGACTGAGCCATTGCCGCCAGCGTCTTGCCCCTGGCTGGCCCTGGAACAGCCCCAGCATATGCCGGACCACATGCCAGCAACGTCCGCCTTGAGCCAGATGCGCTTCTATATAGGGGATCATCTGCTCGACGACCCTAACCTGCTCTTCAAACGAAGCTGCCGTCGCTGCAGGAACCTGGGTCGGAGCAGTAAGTATGCTATCAAAGCAGCCGAGAAAGGCTGGATTCTGGTAGGCTTCGCGGCCTACCATGACACCGTCCACATGCTGTAAATGGGCAACCACATCAGCCGCCTGAGCAATGCCCCCGTTTATCATCACATGCAGTTCAGGGTAACGCTGTTTGGCCCGGTACACGCGCTCGTACTGCAAGGGCGGAATTTCACGATTCTGTTTCGGGCTTAACCCTTGTAACCAGGCTTTTCGGGCATGCAAGGTCAGATGACGACAGCCAGCAGCAGTAATGTCATCGATAAAACGATAGAGAAACTCATCACTATCCTGCTCATCTATCCCCAGTCGTGTTTTCACAGACACCCGCAGCTCAGGCGCCGCCTGTTGCATCGCCTGTACACAGGCTGCCACCCTGTCCGGAGCCGCCATAAGACAGGCACCGAAACTGCCGTTCTTCACCCGATCAGAAGGGCAGCCCACATTGATATCGACCGCAGTATAGCCGCGCTCGTAGGCCCTGGCAGCGCACTCTGCCATGGCCGCAGGGTCACTACCGCCAAGCTGCAGCACCACAGGTTGCTCGGTGGGATTAAACGCCAGAAAATCATGCTTGCCGTGGATAATGGCGCCAGTAGTCACCATTTCAGTGAAAAGCACTGTTTTTGTGCTCAATAACCGATGAAAATAACGGCAATGGCGATCAGTCCAGTCCAGCATCGGTGCGACAGCAAGTGTTGGAGATGCGAGTTGTTGGACCATAGTGACCTCTATCGGGCAAAGCGGAGGCCGTATTCTAAAGTTTTGGCCCCGCTTTGCAAGTTTTCGGGTTGGCTAGTCGTGCGCTGTCAATGGTGACGAGGCAGCAATGCTGGAGCGCGACGCGCCTTGGTATGCTGCTCAAAGCCATAGGCGGCTTCAATCAGCTTGGCTTCGCTATTCGCGCCAGCAAAGAAACTGAGCCCGACTGGCAGATGATGCACAAAGCCCATAGGTACAGTGATATGCGGGTAGCCTGCCACCGCCGCTGGCGAGCTGGCAGAGCCCATGTAGTTATCACCGTTAATTAAATCAATCTTCCACGCAGGTGCCGTAGTTGGCGCAATGAGGATGTCCAGATCCTGACTTGCGAGGGTGGCATCGATACCATCGGGTCCAGCTGCCTGCTTGGCGCGTTTAAGAGCGGCTTCGTAAGCTTCCTGATCAGCTTCGCTGCGGCCCTGTGCGAGGGTAAACAACTCCTGACCGAAAAACGGCATAATGGCGTCTGCCTGGGCTTGGTTAGCAGCGATCAAGTCGGCTAAATTACGATAAGGCGATTCGGGGTGCTGGGCAAAATAATGCGCCAAATCGGCCTTGAATTCATGCAGCAGAACGGTAAATTCGTCTTGTCCCCAACCGCGGCCATTCACGAACTCCACATCATCGACAATGATCGCGCCGGCGTCGCGTAATACCTGTAACTGCGTTTCAAGGACCGCATCCAGGCCGCTGTGATACCCCATCAAATCACGCATTACGCCAATGCGTTTGCCGCGCAATCCATCCGCGTTCAAGTGCTGGGTGAAGTCCACCTTTGCTGCATAACTGGCGCTGTCGGCGGTATCTTCACCGAGCATGGCGCTGAGCAAATAAACGGCATCACGGACAGAGCGTGCCAAGGGCCCGGCAGTGTCCTGACTGTGGGAGATTGGAATAATCCCGCCACGGCTGACCAGACCCAGCGTCGGTTTGATCGTGACAATGCCGGTTATGGCTGCCGGACAGACCAGCGAGCCATCGGTTTCGGTGCCCACCGCTAAAGGAATAAGGTTGGCACTGACGGCCGCCGCCGAACCGGCGCTGGAGCCACAGGTGCTGCGCGACGTATCAAAGGGGTTCTTGGTTTGACCGCCAACACTGCTCCAGCCGGAACTTGACGCAGTGGAGCGGAAATTTGCCCATTCACTCAGGTTGGCTTTACCGATAATAATTGCACCGGCATCGCGTAAGCGTTGCACCAGAAACGCATCTGCCGCCGGGTAGTGCTCTTTTAATAATAACGAGCCGCCGGTATTGGCTAAGCCATCAGCGGTATCAATATTGTCTTTCAACAGCACCGGGATACCATGCAATGGTCCCCGCAGTGCGCCCTGCTCGCGCTCAGCGTCGAGTGTGCGCGCCAGCGCAAGGGCATCCGCCAGCGGTAACAACTGATTGACTGCGCGCAAATCAGCACCTCGGCGGTTGTGCCGTGCGATTTGCTGATAATAATGACGCACCACATCTTCCGCACTCAAGGTGCCGACCGTCATGGCCTCCTGCAGTTCGTCGACCTGTGCTTCCTGGTAGTCAAACTCCGTTGCCCCCAGTGTCTGGCTTTGCCACAGCAGAGCAAGGCTCGCCACACTGAATAAAAGGTACTGCCAGCGCCGGCTCCCTGCTTGATTTATGCCTGTTGTCATTGCGGTTTCCTCGTTCGGGTTAATCGATAAGCTCAGTCTATCCCATCGTATGCGGGCGTGGTAAACTTTGCGACATGATGACAAAAGAAACTGCTCGACTGATCACTAAAGCGGAAAAATTATGCGAACAACGTGGAGCGCGGTTAACCCCTGCGCGCCGTGAAGTGTTCGAGATCCTCGCTGCTGAAACCGGTGCGATTGGCGCCTATGACTTGTTGGATAAGCTGCGCTCAGCAGTACCCAATGCCAAGCCGCCGACCATCTACCGCGCCCTGGACTTTCTCCAGGAACAAGGCTTTGTGCATAAAATCACTTCGTCAAACAGCTATGTCCTGTGCAGTCATTTCGATCATCAGCACCCGGTGCAGATGCTGATTTGCGAAAGCTGTGGTTCAGTGCAGGAAATCCAGTCAGAAGGGGTTTATAACGCGCTGCGTAAGCAGGCCGAAGACCAGGGCTTTCAGGTCGTCAGCCAATCTATTGAAGCCCACGGGCTCTGCCGCGACTGCGCTTAGTAACCAGGCCCGTCAGGGATCTCATGCTGGGCAAGATTATCAAAGCGTGAGTACTGCCCCTGGAATTTGAGTTTTATGGTGCCGATAGGTCCGTTCCGCTGTTTCCCCAAAATCACTTCAGCAATCCCCTTTTCTTCACTTTCCGGATGATAAACTTCATCACGGTAGATGAACATGATGACGTCGGCATCCTGCTCAATCGAGCCGGATTCACGTAAATCTGAGTTCACCGGGCGACGATTAGAGCGCTGCTCAAGTGACCGGTTCAACTGTGACAACGCCACGACAGGAACTTCCAGCTCTTTCGCCAGGGCTTTCAGTGAGCGGGAAATTTCAGCGATTTCGAGTGTCCGGTTTTCTGACATGCCCGGAACCGTCATTAATTGCAGGTAATCGACCATAATCACCGACAGCCCGCCATGCTCACGGAATACGCGGCGCGCGCGCGACCGCACCTCGGTAGGTGTCAGTCCTGAGGAATCGTCGATATAGATATTGTTACGGTCTTTCAAAATAGAAATCGTCGAAGCGACCCGGCTCCAGTCCTCTTCTTTTAACTGACCGTTGCGGATGCGGGTTTGGTCGACATGACTAAGTGACGCCATCATCCGCATCATGATCTGCTCGGACGGCATCTCCAGGCTAAAAACCAATACCGGTTTGTCTTCTTTAAGGGCAATATTTTCACATAAGTTCATGGCGAACGTGGTTTTACCCATGGAGGGTCGTGCGGCGACAATGATTAAGTCCGAGGACTGTAGCCCCGCAGTCATACGATCCAGATCCGTAAAGCCGGTGGAACGGCCAGTGACACCATTAGGGTTCTTACTGCGACTGAGTTCATCAATACGATCCACGGTGCGCTGCAGAATAGGGGCAATGGCCTGCGGTCCTTCGTTTGCCGTCGTGCGCTTTTCCGCAATATGAAATACCTTACTCTCCGCAATGTCCAGCAGCTCAGCACTGCTACGATTCTGAGTATCGAAACAGGACTCGGCAATTTCATTTGATGCGGCAATCATTTCCCGCAGGATCGCGCGTTCACGGACAATTTGCGCATAAGCCCGGATGTTGGCTGCACTCGGAGTGTTTTTGGCAATCTCGCCAAGATAAGCAAAACCACCCACATCCTTAAGCTCACCGGCGGCCTCAAGAGTTTCAGAGACAGTAATCAAATCTATCGGTTGGTTTTGTTCAGATAAGCGATGCATCGCACGGAAAATAAGGCGATGTCCGCGGTGATAGAAGTCATCACTGATGATGTCACCGGAAATCGCGTCCCACGCCTGATTATCAAGCATGAGCCCGCCCAATACCGACTGCTCTGCTTCAATTGAATGCGGTGGCGTTTTAATTGCGGCGAGTTTAGCGTCGTTGCGGTGTTTATCGGGGCGGTTTGCCATATCTCTCTCAGGTGAATCAGAACAATGGGTACGACTATACAAAAACCTGAGGATGGAGGGAAGCGGATCCGCTCGGATCCGCCTCTTATCGGTTATTTTTTACGAAGGATGATATCACCGCTCATGGTGGTCAACTCGATAGTACCTGAGCCACTGCCCAGACGAGTTTCCAGATTGGCACCTACACCCCATTTTGACTCCTCAACCTGGGCGTCATTGACGTCGTTGACAATACTGCCACCGCCACTGACGTTCGCTTCAAGGTTGGCATCGACGGCGCCTGAGAACAACAGTTCGACATCGCCGCTTACTGAGTTCGCTGAGATACGTCCGTTCCTGGTCAGGGCCAGAGTCGCTTTTACATCACCACTAACTGATTTCAAACGCAAATTTGAAACCGACTGCAAATCCAGCATTACATCGCCTGAAACGCTCTCGGCAGAAATATCACTGACGGACGTCCTCACGTCGATGTCACCACTGGTGGACGAATAGCTGGCATTGGAACCCGCGCCGTCCCGGTCGTCAATGTCACCGCTTACGGATTTAAGCGTCACCCGGCCGGTCAGTTTCTCGCTCTGAATGTCTCCACTGACGCTGGTGAGGTTGAGCTTACCGCGCAAGCTATGAGCATGAATATCGCCACTGACAGTGTTCAGCTGCACATCACTGCTAAAATCCCTGACCACAAAATCGCTGGAAACACCGCTGATATTCAGTTCAGCACTCGAGGGCAGATGAATTTCTAACTCTGAACCATGGTTGCCCGAGAAATTACCGCGTGCTGGCATTTCCACCCGAATCGTCAGATTATTGTCAGCGAGTTCAAACGTCATTCCAGTGGCATACTCATCGAGTTTACCTCTGACCTGTGCATAGGTTTCCTCGGTACCGATAATCTCGACCTCGCCACGCATATTTTCAATGGTTACCACAACATTCGCCGGCACATCCAGGCGTTTGTCGACGCTCTCCTGGGCAGCAAAGGCCGCGGTAGGGGCCGCGTACAGAACAGCGGCCACAGAGACACTGAAGAGCAGATTCATTAGCTTTTTCATCATTTTTCCCTCTTTTGATTAGACCTGTTGTAATTGTTCATTCACTTTAAATTGCGACTCCAGCAGCTCAAGTTCCTTGCTGTACAGCCATTGCAACAATTGCCACAACTGGCGGTTATTCGGTTCTTCGATCAGCTGTTCGCTGACTTCATGAATACTGGCGCGAATTTGTTCCAATTCCTGCTGTACATACCCACTTTTGCCGTCCCAACCCACTGTCTGATAATGACTGAGCAACATCTGTCGCTGTTGCTCATGTTGCTGATTCAAAACTGTCAGCAGCAGTTCGCTCTGCGGTGTAGCGGTACCTGGTGAAGACTGCATACTATTAAAGGTCACCAGGCCAACAGCCAGCACCGCGCAAGCGGCACTCGCCCAAGCCCAGTTCAACCAACGCCCACGGCGTCGGCCCGAACGTGAGATGCTATGCTCAATGCCGCGCCACAAGTCATGACCTGGCTGCGGCGTATCTTTACCGTCAGCAGCTTCACTTATCAGGCGTGCTAGTTTTTCATTCGCTGTCGTCATCGCTCAACCACTCCTCTAACATCATGCGTGCCCGATGCACTTGCGCTTTACTCGTCCCCACGGCAATCCCCATTTCCGCGGCAACTTCTTCGTGGCGTAAACCTTCAATACAATGCAAGACAAAAGCCCACCGCGTCTGCGCAGGTAAGCGCCGGATCAATTGATCCAACTCACTCAGATCCGCACTCTCCTGATACTCCAGGGTATCTGCATAACCGGCCTCGCCCGTTAGCCGCACCTGTTGCCAGCGCTTATTCTTGCGTAGCTCGGTAAGGGCAACCCGTGTCGCTACAGTGTGTAACCAGGTACTAAACTTACTTTCACCACGAAAGCTGGCAAGATTACCCCATAGCTTGATAAACACTTCCTGAGTCAGATCCTGGGCCATCTCGCTATTACCAGCCAGCCGCCAGACAAGTCCATAGACGCGCCGGTGGTGCCTTTCAAAAAGCTGCTGAAAAGCCTGTATGCTGCCTTGCGTTGCCTGCCGCACCAGCCCACGATCGGGATCTTCTATGGCGCTCTCGCGGTTAAGTTGTACTGTCACTGGTTATCCCTTTTCATCCTACAGATACAGCTTGGGTGAATTTGCTTACTAACTTGGTCGCAACGACCGAAGTAAAGGTTTACACGGCTTGGAAAAAAAGCAAAAAAAAACCGCACCCTGCTCAGCAGGATGCGGTTTTTGAAAGCTAAATTGCTTAGTAGCTAAAGTTACTGACGCAGATTAATCTGTCGCAACAACTTGCAGCTTGATGTTAGCAAATACGTCGGCGTGCAAGTGCAGCTCGATGTCGTACTCGCCAGTTTCACGTAAAGTGCCGTTTGGCAACAATACTTCGCTCTTCTGCACTTCAACACCGGCCGCAGTAACTGCGTCAGCGATGTCTTTAGTACCGATCGAGCCAAACAATTTACCTTCGTCTCCAGCTTTTGAACTGATTACGATTGGATCAAGAGCATTAATTTTTGCTGCACGTTCTTCAGCAGCAGCCAGCTCAGAAGCAATTTTAGCTTCTAATTCAGCGCGGCGCTCTTCAAATACTTTAACGTTCGCCTGAGTTGCAGGAACTGCTTTACCTTGCGGGAACAAAAAGTTACGTGCATAGCCAGACTTAACAGATACTTGGTCACCCAAGCCACCTAAGTTGGCAATTTTGTCTAATAGAATGATTTCCATTGTTCGCTACCTCTGAGTTTCTGAGATCGTTCGCGATGCCGGCTTACTGATGTGAATCAGTATAAGGCAGCAACGACAAATAACGTGCACGTTTGATGGCACGCGCCAACTGACGCTGGTACTTCGCTGAAGTGCCAGTGATGCGGCTAGGAACGATTTTGCCACTCTCAGTGATGTAGTTTTTCAGAGTAGCGATATCTTTATAATCAATTTCTTTAACGCCTTCAGCCTTAAAACGGCAGAATTTACGGCGACGGAAAAAACGAGCCATGATGGTCTCCTCAAATCTTCACAAGTTGCCGGGCATGCAGTACAAGTTTTCCAACTCCGTTTTTATCTTCAATACGATTCAAAAAACCAGTTACTTGCAATTGCGTCCCAACGGTCAATTCATTTGCCCACTGTGGTGCTTCACTGCCACTTAACACGACTAAGATTCTGACGAAACTGCGTCGTGGTAGTCCTGCTTCCTGCTGCTCCGATTGATGATCAAATACGAAGCGTAAGTGCTTAATGCCTGCTGGACTGGTGGTTAATTTTGGTGGTTTGCTTACGCTGCCACCTAAATTCAATTGATTGCTTAGTTCCACAATGGTTAGACGTCACAAATCAGCTTACGCTGCTTCGCTGTCGCCTTGTTCTTCGTTGCGGCTATCACCTTTACGCTCTTCCTTTTTAGTCAAAGGAGAAGGTTCAGTGACGGCTTCTTTCTTACGCATGATCATGTTGCGTAACACCGCGTCGTTGTAACGGAAAGCTGTTTCCAACTCTTCGATAACTTCGTTCGATGCTTCGATGTTCATCAATACGTAGTGCGCTTTGTGCAACTTGTTGATTGGGTAAGCCAGTTGACGACGGCCCCAGTCTTCCAAACGATGGATGGTGCCGTTACCTTGTGTGATCGTGTCGCTGTAGCGCTCGATCATACCAGATACTTGCTCGCTCTGGTCCGGATGGACCATGAATACGATTTCATAATGACGCATTTCTGCTCCTTATGGTTCATAGCCACTGTTAGGCTCAGTCACACCTCAGCAGCAAGGAACGCTTTTGATAGTTTTGGTAATACTTCAGACTGATTTAAGCGGCGGGAGTGTAGCCGAATTTCACCCAGATCACAAGCTCGAGCCGTAGTTTTCTGCGTTTTCGACTAAATCAATCAAGACTTTCACGAATTGCTCAGGCAGCGCACCGACAGCATCAACAGGCCCCTGAATTTTAAAGCGTTGCTCTTGCGCTGAGCTGGCATCAGGACCCGGTTGTGTCAGTACACCGTGAATCACCACCTGTCCGGAGGATTGACTGACCTCTATATCAAGATCCCACGCATAAGCTTCGCTTGTTTCGGTGAGCAGCCACTCATGACGTTGGCCAATGCGTTGCTGCAAGTCATAGATAATATCCTCCGCCCTCGGGACATCGTCCTGAGCACGGTAGCTGACGTGCAACTGCGGTTTATTGGTACGTTCGCCCGGCAGGAAATTGCCGGTAGGCAACCAAGCCAGGGCCAGCAGCACCATCACCACGATTGAAAGCACCACCGGGCGCATGCGTAAAAAAGGTACCTTAGGCATCTCAGTTACCCTGCCGCTGGCGCACGGCTTCGAACAAACAAACGCCAGTCGCGACGGATACGTTAAGACTGGAGACGGTTCCCTGCAGTGGAATTTTAATCAGTTCATCACAGGTTTCACGGGTCAAACGACGCATGCCATCACCCTCTGCCCCCATCACCACGGCGACCGAATTTTTCAGATCGACAGCATAGACCGATTGTTCGGCCTCGCCTGCGGTGCCCATTACCCAGACTTGCAAGTCCTGCAATTGTTTGAGCGCGCGGGCAAGATTGGTAACTTGCACTAACGGCACAGTTTCTGCTGCGCCGCTGGCAACTTTGCGGACGGTCGGATTGAGTGAAGCTGACTTGTCTTTTGGCACAATCACAGCGGTGACGCCTGCGGCATCGGCGGTGCGTAAACAGGCCCCCAGATTATGCGGGTCAGTGATACCGTCAAGCACCAGAAATAAAGCCTTACCGGCACTTTTCTCTACCAGGTCAGGCAGATCGTTATCACTTAATAGCGGTGCTTCCTGAGCCGTCACCACTACGCCCTGATGATTGCCGCCCTCAGCTTTTTTTTCCAGCGTATGCTTAGGCACAAACTGTGGTCGAATCCCCATTTTCTGAGCGCTTTGCACCAAACTCTGTAACGCCTGATCCTGTCGCTCGCGCAATGCAAAAATTTCGATAACCCGTTCCGGGTGACGTTCAAGCAATGCTCGTACAGCATGCAAACCAAAGACGGAAACTTTCTTACTCATTTTTTGCGGCTACCCTTAGTTTTTGAGCTGCTTTTGGCGCCGCTTTTGCCGCGCTTACCTTTATTCGATGATTTTTTTCGCGGCTTGCGTGCAGGTTTTTCATCGCCCGCGGCAGCATCAGCTCCCGGCATGCGATCTTTGCCCGTCGGACTTTCCGCGGCCAGCAAGGTGAGATCGATTTTACGTTCATCGAGATTCACACTGCGGACTTTGACCTTAACTTTATCGCCAAGCCGATAAACGCGGCGACTGTTTTCACCAATCAGGAGATGACGTTCGTTATCGAAACGATAGTAGTCATTATCCAGGTTGCTGACATGCACCAGGCCATCAATAGAAAGGTCATCTATGCGAATAAACAAACCAAAGTTGGTTACTGAAGCAATCACACCAGTGAACTCGCCACCAACATGATCCTGCATGTATTCGCACTTCAGCCAATCGGCCACCTGCCGCGTCGCGTCATCTGCGCGGCGCTCGGTCATGGAACATTGTTCACCCAGCTCGTCGAGTTGCTCATCTGGGTACATCCATGCGCCAGCCAGGGCTTTATTCGGACCTTGTTGCTTTTTCAGTAAGGCTTTAATTGCCCGGTGCAACACCAGATCCGGATAGCGCCGGATGGGCGATGTAAAGTGTGCATACTCGTCCAGCGCCAGGCCAAAGTGGCCGGCATTGTCAGGGCTATACACTGCTTGCTGCATCGATCGCAGCAGCATGGTCTGAATGAGCTCGGCATCGGCACGCTCACGCACCTGTTCCAGCACTGCGGCGTAATCCGCCGGGTTGGGCTCATCGCCACCCTTCATGGTTAAGCCAAGCTCAGCTAAAAAACTGCGGAAGTTGGTTAAGCGCTCGGAGGAGGGAGGCTCATGCACCCGGAATAAAGCACCAGCTTCATCATGTCCCTCAATTAACCGGGCAGTCGCCACGTTCGCCATAATCATGCATTCTTCGATAATGGTATGGGCAACATTACGCCGCACTGGCTCAATGCTTTCAATCTTGCGCTGAGCATTGAAAATAAAGCGCGTTTCAAGGGTTTCAAACTCAATTGCTGAGCGTTGCTGACGAGCCGACTTTAACACCTTAAACAATTCATTCAGGTGATCAATTTGCGCCAGTACGTGTTGATAATCCTGACGTAATTTAGGATCGCCATCAAGAATATCGGCGACTTTATTGTAGGTCAGGCGCGCGTGCGACTTCATCACTGCCGGGTAAAACTTCGAGTCGCGTAGTTTTCCTTTAGCATTGATGCGCATCTCGGCGACCATACACAAACGGTCAACGTCCGGATTGAGTGAACATAGCCCGTTCGAAAGTTTTTCCGGTAACATCGGCACGACAAAATTTGGAAAGTAGACGGAGTTACCACGTTCCAGGGCATCTTTGTCTAACGCTGTGTTTGGGCGCACATAGTAACTGACATCTGCAATCGCTACCCACAGGCGCCAACCGTCCCCATCAGGTTCGGCACAGACAGCATCATCAAAGTCGCGGGAGTCTTCACCATCAATGGTGACCAGAGGTAATTCACGCAGATCCACCCGATCTTCATAAGCGTCCTGCGGCACGGTTTCGCCAAACTGTTCAATTTCTTTTAGCGTTGCCGCACTCCACTCCGTGGGAATATCGTGTTCGCGGATGGCAACTTCGATCTCCATTCCTGGTGCCATATGTTCACCAAGAATTTCGGTAATTTCCCCAATGGGGCTGGTGCGGCGGTTCGGCCGCCGGGTAATTTCAACCACCACAATCTGGCCATGCCGGGCACCATTGCGAGCGTCATCCGGGATCAGAATATCCTGATTCAGCCGGCTGTCATCGGGCACCACAATACCTAAGTCGTGATCGACAAAGAAGCGACCCACGATACCGCCCTGGCGCGGCTCGATAACCCGGACGATACGGCCTTCGCGGCGGCCTTTACTATCGCTCCCCTGCTCTTGCACCAACACCCGATCACCATGCAGCACACTGTACATCTGGCTTGGCGGAATGAATAAATCACCGCCACCGTCGTCAGGGTGGCAGAAGCCAAACCCATCGCGGTGGCCGATAATGCGACCTTTAATCAGGTTCATCCGGGACGGCAGACCATAAGCATTGGCTTTGGTGTAAATGAGTTGCCCATCGCGCTCCATCGCGCGTAACCGTCGTTTCAGGCCGATATGCTGACGCTCATCGTCCAGCTTAAAACGCTCAACGATCTCTTCAAACGTCGTGGGCTTCAGGCGAGCTTCAATGGCCTCGAGCAGGTCCTCGCGCGACGGAATTTCTACTTCATACTCTGGAGCTGAGGACGAATTTTGTTCGTTCTTGTGACTCATATCACCTCAAAATTTTGTGAATCGGACGCTTGTCTAAGTTGCTCTTACTATAGCAGATTTCAGACACAACGTCGTAAATAGTGTACGCGCCTACGCACAAGGTCATCGCCCGTGAATCGACGCCAGCACGAGCACATTTTTGCAGTTTCCCAGTCCTCTGCTAGGCTTTTCACTCTGCCTGCTGTGGACAAAAAATAACCATATTTAACCTTCCAGGTCCATGACAGAGACCACTAGTCCGTTAAATTTCAACCTATTTAAGGAGCTCTGGTCATGGGCAAACTTCACGCTATCAAGGCCATTTTTATTTGTAGTCTCACCACTTTGTTTTCAATGCCCGTTGCCGCTGATGAGAGCAAAGAACTCATTAAACATGGCGATTACCTCGTCAATCACGTCATGGCCTGTGGCCATTGCCACGGCAAAGACCTGGCGGGCGGCACGGTCATCCCTGAAGATTTCGGCAACGTCTATGTGCCCAATATCACGCCACACAAAGCCACCGGAATTGGCCATTGGTCCCATGATGACATTATCCATGCTCTGCGTAACGGCCGGCGACCTGATGGTAGTGTCATCGGAATACCTATGCCGATTGAAATGTACAAAAATCTATCAGATGACGACGCCAAGGCGATTGCCGCCTACCTGCTAAGCCGCCCGCCTATTGAGCGAGCGACGCCAGCGTCCGACTATCCTGATGGTTTTTTACAACGAGTGGACAAGTCGCGCCAGCCAATGGTGACTACTGTTGCAGCTATTGACTATTCAGATCCTATGGTACGAGGTGACTATGTTGCCACCCAGGCCCACTGTTTTGCCTGTCATACGCCGTGGCACGCGCAGGAACTTATAGGCGCCGGCGGAAATCCATTGCCCGTAGCAGAAAATATCTACATCTATTCGAAGAATATCACGCCGGCAGGTCCCGTCGGTGGCTATTCTGATCAGCAACTGGAGCATGTCCTTCGCACGGGAGAACTGCCTGATGGCAGCAAGCTGCATGAGATGATGCCAGCAGCCTTTTATGCGGAAATGAGTCCTGCGGATATGAGCGCGCTGATTGCTTATCTGCGATCACTGCCACCAGTTACGGTCGAACATAAGCGACAAGGACAACCCTAAAGAGCCAAACATCAGCTGGATTTTCGGCTGCGACAGCAGACAAGGTTCAAGGATTCGAACTGCAGATAAATAAGATGGTGCCGAAGGGGGGACTTGAACCCCCACGCTGTTACCAGCGGCGGATTTTGAATCCGCTGCGTCTACCAATTCCGCCACTTCGGCATAGAAGATTTGACTTGATTGTCGGTAGTGCGAGGCATTATACGCAAGGCAATTTTGCAATCAAGAAAATTATTACAGAAACGAAGCGTTCGCCTAAAACATGAGCAACACCGGCTTTTTCATCAGCTGCCTTGCTAATCCGCTGCCAGGACATGATAATCTCCATTTCGGTGATGCCTGCCCGGATCACCACTATCGTCATGAGCTTTAGATGAAAGGATCCCAAATGTCAGCAGCCAGCCCCTCCCATACCCTGCATGCGTCGTTTCCCAGCGCCGGATTTGGGCGCCGTCTCGCAGCCTGGATTTATGATGTGCTGGTTGCGGTTGCTGTGATTATGTTGTCTTCGGCACTAGCGCTGGCCTTTGCGGCAATTCTTACCAGTTCCGGTTGGTTGCAGCTGCCCGAAGGCATGGACCATGCGGGCTGGCTCAACAGCTCGCCACTCTATGCTATCTACCTGCTAAGCGTACTCGGTTTTTTCTTTGGCTGGTTCTGGCGCCGCAGCGGACAAACCCTGGGCATGCGTGCATGGCGTCTGAAAGTACAGCAGCGCGATGGCTCTCTGCTTACTAAAAAACAGGCTCTGATTAGAGTGATTACCTGCTGTTTCGGACTGGGTAATTTGTGGGTTCTGGTTGATTTTAAAAACCGCAGAGCCTGGCATGATTACGCTGCTGGAACTGAATTGGTTACCCTTTCAAAAGAAGCGAATCAGTTGTACTACTGGCGCGACCTCTAAATGCCCTGCAGCGCTTTAGCCACTGCGGCGCTGCATTAACCGCTGCGCCGCTGCATTAACCACAGTGCCGTGCCGGCAAACAGCAGACTTGGTAACAAAGCGCCCAGTAATGGTGGTAATTGATACACCTGGGCCAGGGGCCCGAAGATTTCATTACTGACATGAAAACCAAAACCTGTGATCACCCCGAGTAAAATCCTCGCTCCCATGGTGGTCGAACGCAACGGACCGAAGATAAAGGACAGCGCAACCAACAACATTACCGCAACGGTAACAGGCGCAAAGATTTTCCGCCAAAGGGCTAATTCGTAGCGCTCCGTTGCTTGTTGGTTAGCACTCAGGTAATCCAGATAATCAAGTAGCCCACTAATCGACAGCGCCTCTGGCTTCACTGTCACAACACCCAGTTTATCGGGGGTCAGAGAAGACTCCCAGACCCAGCGCGGTAACTTTCGCTCGGTGATTTGCTCAACTTCATGCTCAGTAATGGTAACGTTATTCAGTACCCATTGGTCACCCTGATAGGTCGCACTACCACCTTGTACGACGGATTCCAGCTGGCGGTTTTGACTAAAACGATAGACCGTCAGATCGCGCAGCCGACCGGTATCTTCCACTTCGGAAATATTAACAAAGTGGGCCCCGTCTTTTGCCCATACGCCTTGCTGGGCGGAAATCAAACTACCACCAGAAATCGCTGAAGCGCGCAATTCACGTCCCTGCGCTTCCAGTTGCGGAGCCACCCACTCGCCCATAGCCATTACCGCAAGCATCATGATGATTGCAGCTTTCATGACTGAGCCAACAATGTTCAGCCTTGAGCGCCCGGCAGCAAGCATGACCACTAATTCGGAGTTGCTGGCGAGCATGCCCATCCCGATCAGACCGCCGAGTAATGCCGCCATGGGGAAGAACACTTCAATATCGCGCGGCAGGCTGTACAACACAAAAAGTCCGGCATCTGCGACCGAATAAGTGCCTTTGCCCACCGATTTTAACTGTTCGACAAAACGGATCAGCGAGGACAAGCCGCTGAGTACGGCCAGGCTTAGTAAGGATGTCATCAGTACCGAGCGCGCAATGTAGCGATCGAGAATACTAAACTGCATCATGCTGGATTCCTCCGCAGCCGCGCCAACACACGCAAGCCAAACGGGCGTCCTTTACCTACTAGTATTACGCCAAAAATCAATAGCAGTACATGAATCCACCATAGCCCGATAACAGCCGGGATCACCCCATCTGCGACAGCGGAACGGGCGGCCATCAATAACAGGAAGTAGCCAAGATAAATCAGCAATGCCGGCGCCATACGCGCAAACTTGCCTTGCCGAGGATTGACCCGACTCAAAGGGACCGCAATGAGGGTTAATAATGGCATCGCCAAAGGAATAGCTACGCGCCACTGCCATTCAGCCGCCGCTTCAGGGTTATTTTCGCCCCAGAGCTCGGTGGTTTTATAGGCTTCCAGCTTACGGATATATTCGGTCGCTTCCTGTTCTTTAATTTGTAACTGGTAACTGCCGAATTCCATCACCTGATAGTCGCCCTCTCCTGAGTTGCGGGCGTACCTGGTACCATCTTTCAGCACCAGTTGCTGAGAGCCACTCTCATTGGCAATAACATTGCCCGTGTCAGCCATCACCACACTACCGCCGATCACCTGGTTTTCTTCATCACGCAGCGACTGGGCCACGAAAACCTCGTCCAGTTCGCCAGTTTCGGTCAGCCCCTGCACGAAAATCACCGCTTTTTGGTTACTGGCCTGTTGGAAACGACCTGGCATAATCACCGACAATCCGGTATCGCTGCGTGCACGCTCTTCCACCTGACGCTCTTGCTCCAGCGACCAGGGCACCAGCCATAACGTCAACGAAGCCGTCGCCAGGGCCAGCAAAGTTGCCAACACCAGAGTCACGCGGGTAACGTACCATTCACTCACGCCACAGGCATGCAAAACCGTCATCTCGTTGTCGGCATAAATGCGACCATGAGCGAGAAGGATACCCAGGAACAAACTTAGTGGTAGAATTAAGGCAGCAAGTGCAGGAAGGTTCAAACCGAGCAGTTTTATGACGAGATCGCCGGGGATTTCACCCGCAGAAGCGTCCGCAAGCACCCGAACGAACTTTTGGCTGATAAAAATGGTCATCAACACCGTTAAAACGGCGATCTGAGATTTAAATGTTTCTCGCATTAAATAGCGGAATATACGCACTGGTGACCACTCTTAACTTTGCTTTTTGCTGGAAAATACGCAATTTTTCAGTAAACTTGTCGTTTTAACAAGAATTATTCTATGACAGCCCTACCCTGTCAACCGCCGAAAACGGGAGTTAGTATGGAGTTTAGCGTCAAAAGTGGCAGTCCGGAGAAGCAACGTTCAGCCTGTATCGTGGTCGGAGTCTTCGAACCTCGCCGTTTATCAGGCGTTGCTGAGCAGCTGGACCAGGTCAGCGAAGGCTACCTCAGTAACTTGCTTCGCCGCGGTGACCTCGAAGGTAAAGCCGGTCAAGTGTTGCTATTGCACCATGTGCCAAATATTTTAAGTGAACGCGTTCTTCTCGTTGGTTGCGGGAAAGAACGAGAGCTTGATGAACGTCAGTATAAACAAATTATCGAAAAAACCATTCATACTTTGAATGAAACAGGTTCAATGGAAGCTGTCTGCTTCCTCAGTGAGCTCCATGTTAAAGGTCGCGACACCTATTGGAAAGTCCGTCAGGCTGTCGAAGCCGCGCAAGCCGGTTTGTATACTTTTAACCAGCTCAAAACCCGTAAAGAAGAGCCGCGCCGCCCCTTGCGGAAACTGGTTTTTAATGTGCCCACGCGACGTGAGCTACCTTTAGGTGAGCGCGCCATTCAGCATGGCCTGGCCGTGAGTAAAGGCATGCTCATCTGTCGTGACGTGGCCAATATGCCCCCGAACATTTGCACACCACGCTACCTTGCTGAGCAGGCCGAAGCAATGGCCGGTAATTACGACAACCTCAGTTTCAGCACTGTTGAAGAAGCAGAAATGGCCGAGCTGGGCATGAATGCCTATCTGGCGGTTGGCCGTGGCTCTGAAAATGAGTCGGTGCTGTCACTACTTCATTACAAAGGTGCAGCTGACGATGTCCCACCTATCGTTCTGGTTGGCAAAGGTCTTACCTTTGACGCGGGTGGTATTTCTATCAAGCCGTCCGCCAATATGGACGAAATGAAATACGACATGGGCGGCGCAGCGTCGGTGCTAGGTGCTATGCAAGCTCTGGCAGAACTGCAACTGCCGATCAATGTGATCGGCGCTGTGGCCGGCTGTGAGAATATGCCCGATGGTAAAGCTTACCGTCCCGGTGATGTGTTAACCACCATGAGTGGGCAGACCGTTGAAGTCTTGAACACTGATGCTGAGGGCCGCCTGGTGCTATGCGATACGCTGACCTATGTCGAACGCTTCTCGCCAGATACGGTCATTGATGTGGCCACTCTGACCGGTGCCTGTATCATTGCCTTGGGTCATCATGCCAGTGGCCTGATGAGCACCCATAATCCACTTGCGCACGAGTTGCTGAATGCCTCTGAACAAAGTGGTGATCGAGCTTGGCGACTGCCTTTATGGGATGAATATCAGGACGCCCTGGATAGCCCCTTCGCTGATATGGCGAATCTTGGTGGTCGCGATGCAGGCTCCATTGGCGCCGGTTGCTTCTTATCCCGCTTTACCAAGAAGTATCACTGGGCGCATCTGGATATTGCCGGTACAGCCTGGCGCAGTGGCGCCAAAAAGGGCGCAACCGGACGACCTGTGCCGTTGCTGACCCAGTTCCTTTTGAACCGAACAGCTGCAGGACAACAGGATTAGTATGGTGCAGGGCATTTTCTACGTACTCGATGGATTGAGCGAAGAGCAGCAGTTGCAGTTCTTCTGTCAAACCATCTGTGAACGCTGGCGTGAGTTTGGTAGCGTTCGCGTCTGGTGTCGTGATCAACAGCACGCAGAAATGCTGGATGAAGCCCTATGGCAGCAGCCCGCTGACGCCTTCGTACCACATAATCTGGTTGGCGAGGGCCCGCCCTATGGTGCGCCAGTCGAGCTTTGCTGGCCAACAGCGGCGGTCAGTCAGCGCCGCTGCAAAGTCAGTGTCAATTTTATGCCAACAGCACCGCAGTTCGCCGGCGCTCAACTGATTGTTGACCAGGTGCCGAGCGCGCCTGAGCAACGCCAGGAAGCGCGCGAGCGGTTTAAATGGTATCGCCAACAAGGCGTGAATCTCAGCACCGTTAATGTCGCTGAGACCGCAACACATTCAAATTAAATTATTGTCGTGAAGGTTACTCATGGATAAAACGTATTCGCCCAATGCTATCGAGCAAGCGCTCTACCAAAAATGGGAGCAGGCAGGTTATTTCAAACCCTCCGGCCAGGGCAGTAGTTACTGCATTATGATCCCGCCCCCCAATGTGACGGGTAGTCTGCACATGGGCCACGCATTCCAGCACACCATTATGGATACGCTGACGCGTTATAAGCGCATGGACGGTTTCAACACCCTCTGGCAGGTTGGCTCCGACCATGCCGGCATTGCCACGCAGATGGTAGTTGAACGGCAGTTAGCTGCGCAAGGCACCAGTCGTCAGGAGCTTGGCCGCGATGCCTTTATTGACAAGATCTGGGAATGGAAAGAGCAATCCGGTGGCACCATCACTCAGCAAATGCGTCGCCTTGGCGACTCGGTTGACTGGGACCGTGAGCGTTTCACCATGGACGAAGGTCTGTCCAACGCTGTCAAAGAGGTCTTCGTACGCCTGCATAAGGAAAACCTGATTTACCGTGGCAAGCGCCTGGTGAACTGGGATCCTAAGTTGCAAACGGCCATCTCTGATCTGGAGGTGGAAAATAAAGAACAACAAGGCCACATCTGGCACTTGCGCTATCCACTGGCGGATGGCGCTAAAACAGCAGACGGCAAAGATCACCTGGTGGTGGCCACAACCCGTCCCGAAACTATGCTCGGCGACGTCTGTGTTGCTGTGCACCCAGACGATGAACGCTATCAGGCACTGGTAGGCAAGTTTATTGATTTACCGCTGGTGCAGCGCCGTATTCCTATTATTGCCGACAGCTATGTGGATCAGGACTTCGGTACCGGTTGTGTGAAAATCACCCCCGCCCACGACTTCAATGACTATGACATTGGCAAGCGCAACAAGCTGGCGATGATTGCAGTACTCGATGACCACGCCCATGTGCGCGAGCGTGCAGGTTTATACACAGCAACCGGCGAGGCAATCGACACTATCGATGGCTTTGATGGCACTTTGCCAAGCGCCTACCAGGGCATGGAGCGCTTTGCTGCACGGAAACAGATTATTGCCGATTTTGATGCCGCAGGTCTGCTCGATAAAGTCGAGCAACATACCAACAAAGTTCCTTATGGCGATCGTGGTGGCGTGCCAATAGAACCGCACCTGACCGACCAATGGTATGTGCGCGTTGCGCCTATGGCGGAAGTCGCTACGCGCGCGGTTGAAGACGGCGAAATTCAATTCGTTCCTAAACAGTACGAGAATATGTACTTTGCCTGGATGCGCGATATTCAGGATTGGTGTATTTCCCGTCAGCTTTGGTGGGGACACCGCATTCCAGCCTGGTATGACGAGCAAGGTAACGTGTACGTGGGTCGTGACGAAGCAGAAGTGCGTCAGGAGCACAACCTGAGCGACGATGTGCGCTTACAACAGGATGAAGACGTGCTGGATACCTGGTTCTCTTCAGCGCTTTGGAGTTTCTCTACGCTCGGTTGGCCTGAATCAACGGAAGACCTGAAGACCTTCCATCCTACGGATGTACTGGTGACTGGCTTTGACATCATTTTCTTCTGGGTGGCACGCATGATTATGATGACCATGCACTTCCTGAAAGATGAGCATGGCAAACCACAAGTGCCCTTTAAAACCGTTTACGTCACTGGCCTTATTCGCGATGAGGAAGGCCAGAAAATGTCAAAGTCAAAAGGTAATGTACTTGACCCTCTGGACATGATCGATGGTATTGAGCGCGAGAAGTTGGTCGCAAAGCGTACTGCAAATATGATGCAGCCGCAGCTTGAAGCAAAGATCAAAAAGCGTACGGAAAAACAATTTCCAGAAGGTATTAGCGCCCATGGCACCGATGCTCTGCGCTTCACTTTGGCAGCTTTGGCGTCAACAGGTCGGGATATCAACTGGGACATGAAACGCCTGGAAGGTTACCGTAACTTCTGCAACAAGTTATGGAACGCCAGCCGTTATGTGCTGATGAATACCGAAGAACATGATTGCGGTCTCAAAGGTGGCGAACTGACCTTGTCCCTTGCCGATCAGTGGATTATTGAGTGCTTCAATGACACGGTTAAGCAGTTCCGTAGCGCGCTCGACAATTACCGCTTTGACCAGGCTGCCGCCATTGCTTACGAATTTACCTGGAACCAGTTCTGTGACTGGTACCTGGAATTAACCAAACCGGTGTTATTCAATGGCAACGAAGCTGAACTGCGTGGCACCCGCAACACGCTGGTGACGGTACTCGAGCAATTGTTGCGCTTGTTACATCCACTGTTGCCATTTATCACCGAAGAGATTTGGCTTCGTGCAGCGCCACTGGCCGGTGAGCGAGGCGATACCATTATGTTGCAAGCCTACCCGCAAGTTCAGGCAGAGCGCTTTGCCAGTGCCCGCGATGACATGGAATGGCTCAAGCAAGTGATTGTCGCCATCCGCAATATTCGTGGCGAAATGAACCTGTCACCTAACACACCTTTGCCAGTGTTAATCGCCAACGCGGATACGCAGGCGCGCGCACGCTTGAAGCATAATGCCAGCTTCCTGAGCGCGCTGGCGAAACTGGAGACAGTTGAGTTTATCGATTCTGCTGACGAGGCGCCAGCAAGCGCAACGGCATTGGTAGGCCGGATGGAACTGCATATTCCGATGGCTGGACTTATCGACACCGCGGCAGAGTTGGCGCGGCTGGATAAAGCCATCGAGAAAGCCGAGAAAGAAGTGGCTATGTTCTCGCGTAAACTCAGCAATGACAACTTTGTCAGTAAAGCCCCTGCTGAGGTCATTACGAAGGAACGTGAAAAGCTGCTAAACGCCGAAGAGACCTTGCAACAATTACGCTATCAACGAGAAAAAATCGCCGCCCTATAAGGCGGCGTGGAGCTGGCGGCTGATGCCGCCAGCGCTATTACTCTTCTTCGTCATCGCCAAAGTAGGTGCCCCAGCCGTCATACTCGACCCCTGTTTGAGCAGCCAGTTCAGCCACTTCGATGGCCTGAGCTTCAATTTTTTCCTGTTGCAGCGGTAGCTCGCTGACCGCCGCAAACGCGTACCAGCGGCTGCCATCATCCAGCTCAAACTCATCGGCATCGTCAACGTGATAGCCGACCTTAACCAATTCCACAGCAGCCTTTTCCAGCTTGGTGAAATCCGGGCTCGCCAGATGATGCTCAATGGTATAGATCTCATCTTCTGGTGCACCATCGGCTAATAAGGCTGCTATTGTTTCGCCGGTTTGTTCGCGGATAGCCTGTTTATCTACGCTCATAAGAATTCCTCTTAGCGGTTCGCTTGTTCGGCAAGCTCATGATCGAGCGCACTGATTTTTAATTGCATTTGCTGATGACAATGAGCGACCAGCGCCCGAACATTATCGGCTGAGTAGTCGCTAACCTTGATAGGAGGCAACATTTCAATCAACACCTTACCGTTGTTCCAACGATTCAGTTTAATCCGGCCATGCAGGTTTGAGACGCAAATAGGCACGATCGGCACGTTGGCCTGCAGTGCGGTGCGAAACGCACCGGTCTTGAAGGGCAGTAAACCGCGGCCATAGCTGCGTGTACCTTCTGGAAAGAGCAGCACAGAGATCTGCCGTTCTGTTATCGCCTGCGCGGCCTGATCGATGGTGCCACGGGCACGGCCCGTATTTTTGCGATCAATCAAAATATTTCCGGCCAGCCAATATAACTGTCCAAAAAACGGTATCCACTTTAGGCTCTTTTTGCCGATACTCACTGACCGCGGTGGCATCGCGCGACTCAGGGTGAAGATATCATAGGTATTCTGATGGTTGGCAATGTACACATAAGGCCCGCCTTCAGTCAGCCCATCAGGAACACGTATCTCCAGCTTCACTCCCAGCAACCGATGCATGCTGCCATATAAATGAGCGAAGATAGGAGTATTGTTGGGGTGAAACGGCCGGGCCAGACAAAACAGCAGGCCAAACACCCCAGACAGGACTACAAAAAAGCCAAGTAAAATAAGTCGTACAACAGCGAGCATGCCATCTCCTCTTTTTGCTGCCCGCTAGTATACCTGTTTCAGCGAAAAAAAACGTCCCATCAGCCCTGACTATCGACAGTTATCGCATCGACGCGTTGCAAACCGCGGGGCAGCTTATTGCCTCGACGGCCCCGCTCACCGCGATAATGTTCAAGATCAGCAGGCTTCAGTGTCAGTTTTCGCTTGCCGGCCAGCAGCGTGATTGCCGCATCTTGTGGCACCACATTGGTAGCAACTACATACTCTTCCCGCGATTGTGCCCGCAACGTCGGAATACTGATCATCTTATTGCCCTTCCCTTTTGACAGTTCAGGTAGCTCAGATACCGGGAAGATCAGCATGCGTCCTTCGTTAGAGACGACCACCACCTGATCAGTTTCGACCTCACTGACAGGGTTTGGCGGGAGTATTTTCGCCCCTGCAGGAAGGTTCAGAACAGCCTTACCGTTCTTATTGCGGCTCACCAGATCTGCAAACTTGCAAACAAAACCATAACCGGCATCAGAAGCTAACAGATAACGCTGTTCATCCTTGGCCATCAGCACCTGTTCTACAATTTCGCCGGCCACCATGCTGAAACGTCCGGTTAAAGGTTCACCCTGAGTTCTCGCAGAGGGCAATAAATGTGCTTCACAGGAGAAGCTGCGTCCAGAGCTGTCAAGGAAGACAACTTGCTGATTACTCTTACCCTGAGCTCGCGCCAGGAAGCTATCTCCCGACTTGTACGCCAAGCTGCTACCATCGACGTCATGGCCTTTGGCCGCACGTACCCAGCCTTTCTTAGACAGCACCACGGTCACGGCTTCGGCCGGCGTCAGGTCACGTTCACTCAGTGCTTTGGCTTCTTGGCGTTCCACTAATGGCGAACGGCGGTCGTCGCCATACTTTTCAGCGTCTGCCAATATTTCCTTGCGGATAAGGGTTTTTAAGCGACGGTCAGAACTGAGCAGTAATTCAAGTTGCTTACGTTCTTTCTCAAGTTCATCCTGCTCACCCTTCAGCTTCATTTCCTCAAGCTTGGCTAAATGACGGAGTTTCAACTCAAGGATAGCTTCAGCCTGTGTTTCAGTGAGCTTAAAGCGCTTGATCAGTTCCGCTTTCGGTTCGTCTTCGTAGCGGATAATGGCAATGACTTCATCCAGGTTCAGGTAAGCGACCAACAAGCCTTCAAGGATATGCAGGCGCGCCATCACCTTGTCCAGACGATGCTGCAAGCGGCGGGTTACTGTGGTTTGCCGGAACGTCAGCCATTCCTTTAGTACCGTCAGTATCGGCTTAACCTGCGGACGTCCGTCTAAGCCCAACATATTAAGATTGACCCGATATTGCTTTTCCAGGTCCGTCGTCGCAAACAGATGTTGCATCATCTGCTCAACGTCAACGCGGTTGGAGCGCGGCACAATCACCAGACGCGTCGGATTTTCGTGATCCGACTCATCGCGCAGATCGGAAACCATCGGCAACTTCTTCGCCTGCATCTGTCCGGCGATTTGCTCCAAAACTTTAGAGCCTGACGCCTGATGCGGGAGCGCGTGGATAACTACTTCGCCATCTTCAAGTTGGTATTTAGCGCGCATTCTGATGCTGCCACGTCCAGACTCATAGAGTTTTACAATCTCGTCCGCTGGGGTGATGATCTCCGCGTCGGTGGGATAATCAGGACCACGTAAATGTTCCATGACCTCAGCTAAATCTGCCGATGGTTTTTCTAACAGCAAAGCGCAGGCATGGGCAACTTCACGGGCATTGTGCGGCGGGATATCTGTTGCCATACCGACGGCAATACCGGTGACACCATTGAGCAGAATATGCGGTAACCGTGCCGGCAGCATCCGTGGCTCTTTCATGGTGCCATCAAAGTTTGGCGTCCAGTCAACGGTGCCTTGCCCTAACTCACTTAGTAGCAGCTCGCTAAAGCGGGAAAGTTTCGCTTCTGTGTAACGCATCGCCGCGAAAGATTTTGGATCATCCTGCGAGCCCCAGTTGCCCTGCCCATCCACCAGTGGATAACGATAGGAGAAGGGTTGCGCCATAAGGACCATAGCTTCGTAACAGGCACTGTCGCCATGCGGATGAAACTTACCGAGAACATCACCGACGGTACGCGCGGATTTCTTATATTTGGCCAGCGCCGACAAGCCAAGTTCTGACATGGCATAAACGATGCGTCGCTGTACCGGTTTGAGGCCATCGCCAATATGCGGCAAGGCGCGATCCATGATGACGTACATGGAGTAATTCAAATAAGCGTCTTCGGTAAATCGGCGTAACGGAATTTGTTCTACTGTGTCCATCGACATTCTTTTTGTTCTCCTTAAAGCTCAGCCAGATCGACCAGGTTGCCCTTGCTTTCCAACCAGTCACGACGGTCACTGGCACGCTTTTTCGCCAACAACATATCCATCATTTCTTCAGTGGCGCTGTCATCGTCAACAGTTAACTGCACTAAACGTCGGGTGTTGGGATCCATGGTGGTTTCCCGCAGTTGTAACGGATTCATCTCACCCAGGCCTTTAAACCGCTGAACGTTCACCTTTCCCTTGCGCTTTTCCGCATCAATGCGATCCAGGATGCCTTGTTTCTCATCTTCATCGAGGGCGTAAAAGACCTCTTTGCCGACATCGACCCGGTACAATGGCGGCATGGCCACGTACACATGGCCATTGTCAACAAGTGCCCGGAAATGACGCACAAAGAGCGCGCACAACAAGGTAGCAATGTGCAGACCATCGGAATCCGCATCGGCCAGGATGCAGATTTTACCGTACCTTAATTTCTCTAAATCGACTGAGTCCGGATCCACCCCCAGAGCGACGGAAATATCATGAATTTCCTGAGAGCCCAGAATTTGATCCGACTCAACTTCCCAGGTATTCAGAATTTTACCGCGTAACGGCATCACCGCCTGGAAGTCACGATCCCGGGCTTGTTTAGCTGAGCCGCCGGCAGAGTCACCCTCGACTAAAAAGAGTTCTCCGCGCGCTGGGTCCTGAGTGGCACAATCCGTCAGTTTGCCCGGTAACGGCGGTCCCTGAGTGACCTTTTTGCGCACCACTTTCTTACTGGCACGCATGCGCCGTTGGGCATTGTTGATACAAAGATCAGCAAGCAGTTCCGCTTGTTCGGTATGCTCGTTTAGCCACAAGCTGAAGGCATCTTTGACGACCCCCGAAACAAATGCCGAACACTGCCGTGACGACAAACGCTCTTTGGTTTGTCCGGCAAACTGCGGATCCTGCATCTTGACCGAAAGGATATAAGTGCAACGCTCCCAGATATCTTCCGGGGTTAAGCGCACCCCGCGCGGCATCAGATTACGGAACTCACAGAACTCACGCATGGCTTCAAGTAAGCCCTGGCGTAAGCCATTCACATGGGTACCACCTTGCGGAGTCGGGATCAGGTTCACATAACTCTCGGCCACGCCCTCGCCGCCTTCCGGCAACCATGTCACCGCCCAGTCGACGGCTTCCTGGTTACTGCTGAAACTGCCGATAAAAGGTTCTTCCGGCAGTGTGGGTAACTCTTCTACGGCTTCAACCAGATAGTCCCTGAGACCATCTTCGTATTGCCAGGTCTGTTCATTATCATCAAGCAGGTTACGAAAGGTGATTTTCAGCCCCGGACAAAGTACAGCTTTGGCCCGCAACAGGTGGGTCATCTTCAGTACGGAAAATTTCGCGGAATCGAAATATTTCGGATCTGGCCAAAAGCGTAAATGGGTGCCCGTATTGCGTTTGCCGACGGTTCCCGTGACTGTAAGTTCACTGACTTTATCACCGTTTTCAAAGGCCATTTCGAAAACCTGGCCGTCACGTTTTACGGTCACATCGACTCGTGTCGAGAGTGCGTTCACCACGGAAATGCCGACGCCATGCAGACCGCCGGAAAAGTTGTAGCTTTTATTCGAAAACTTACCGCCCGCGTGCAGCTTGGTCATGATCAGCTCTACGCCAGGCACACCCTCTTCCGGATGCACATCCACTGGCATCCCACGACCATCATCCTGAACTTCGAGGGACTGGTCGGGGTGCAGAATGACCACCATTTCGCGAGCATGGCCGGCCAGAGCTTCATCCACACTATTATCGATGACTTCTTGGCCAAGATGATTAGGGCGAGTGGTATCGGTATACATGCCCGGGCGGCGACGCACGGGTTCAAGGCCATTGAGGACCTCAATCGCATCTGCTTTGTAATCTGACATGCGCTCTTCTTTTTGGTGACAAGAATTGTTGTTATAGGATGCTCATATACTGTTACAGGATGAGCGGAAACTCAAGCTAGTATTCGGTCGCCAGCCCCTGTTCACGAATAAGTTCCAGCCATTCCTGCAAAAATCGGTTTACCTGGAATTTTTCGTTGCTCTGGTGCATGGCGCGATTGGGTTGTTCATAGACGGCCTGCAGGCGCGTAACATTTTGGCTGCGGGTGACTTCAGCCAGCTGCGCATCATGATAGAGCCGAACTTCAAGCTCCGTTTCAATCAGACCCGGTAGCTTGGCCTGCAAGGCATGCTGCTTGATACGAACATCGGTGGTATAAGGCGCACGCTGAGTAACGGCCACCCGAAAATGCAGGTGAGACCCCACCTTGATGAGCTGCTCGCGGCCCTGCTTGATGTGTGCCACCAGTTTCATCAAGGTGGCGTAATTGACTGCAGCAAGCCGTTGCAATGCAGCCAGATCAAACTGGTAACGCTTTCGTTTGACGTCGCTAATCATAGTTTCTGTTTAATTATCCCGCACATGTTGCAAGTGAAGTTGTAACCATTGTAGCCCAATCACACTGGCGGCATTGTTAATTTTTCCCTGTTCCAGCAGTTGCACGACTTCGGTACGTGGCAAAACGTGCACCCGGATATCTTCATTCTCACTGGCTACGCCGCCTTGTTTCGAAGCTTGACTGCTATCGACCCGGGCCACATAGACGGAGATCTTCTCGGTGCAGCCCCCGGGTGTTGATAAATAAGTCAGAGCATAATCCAGTTGTTCCGTTTGCAAGCCGGCCTCTTCTTCGAGTTCACGGTGCGCGACTTGTTCAGGGTTCTCATCCGGATCATCGATCATGCCCGCGACAAACTCGAGCAACCAGGGTGAGTCTTCCTGCTCCAACGCGCCAATTCGAAACTGCTCGAGCAACACCAGCGTGTCGCGCTCGGCATCGTAGGGCAACACCACCACTGCGTGGCCTCGATCCATAATTTCCCGATCGAAGACCTTAGACCAGCCCCCGCTGAAAAGCTTATGTCGGATACGGTAATTAAAGAGGCTCAGAAACCCCTCGCGAATCGACTTTTTCTCGATAACTTCATAATCATCGTGATTAAATTTTTGCACAGTAAACCTTTTACCTTGGGAGTACGTCTGTAATGGATTGAATTGATTCAACTGGTGACTACGAAAAAGTGTATGTTTTCGTGCACACATCTCATAATTAGTTACATTTAAGCACGTCCTGTTGCAACTGAAAGCATGAAACCGACGAACTATCGGGTGTATGCTAGTAATCATTCAAATGTGTATGTAAAATACCGAACAATTAGCAACGGTCATCTGAGCCAGATAAACCTATCAGGACAACTGAACTCATGAATAAAAAGATTCTTTCAGCTCTAATCGGACTTACTTTTGCCACGGGAAGTTCAGCCACTTATGCTGACGACCTCGCACAAATTTTTCAACTCGCTTTACAAAACGACCCAACCCTAAAGCAAGCTCAGGCGCAGCGTGACGCCGCGCGTCAAGGCGTTGATATTGCTCAGGCGGACTGGTGGCCACAGGTTGGCTTTGAAGCCGGTTACTCGCGCAGTACCCGTGAAACCCAGAACTTCGATAGCTCTGGTAATATTTTCATGTATGACATTACCTCCTCTGGCTGGAGCGCTGGCGTCAACCTAAGTCAAACACTCTTCAGTAAGAGCGTTTGGGAACAAACCGCGATTGCCGAAAAACAAGCCTATCAAGCTGAAGTCAGTTACCTCAGCGAACGCCAGCAACTCATGATCCGCGTGGTCAACGCTTACTTTACTGTGCTTGAGCGGAAAGACGACCTGGAGTTTGCCCAAGCAGAGAAACGTGCCATTGAGCGTCAGTTGGAACAAACCAAACAACGTTTTTCTGTGGGGTTGACCGCCATCACCGACGTACATGAAGCCCAAGCTCAGTTTGATAACGCTGTAGCGCGGGAAATTCAGGCACAAAACGCTGTCGAGATCGCTCAGGAAGGTCTGCGGGAGATCACCGGCCGTTACCATCAGGACATCGCTGAACTCGACACAGAAAACTTCTCTCCGAGTGCACCTAATCCAGAAAACGCCGACAACTGGGTCACGACTGCTGAAGATAAAAACCTGCAGTTGCTGGTGCAGCGCGTAGCTGTTGAGATCTCAGATCAACGTATCGATTTAGCGCTCGCCGGTCACTACCCCCGAGTCTCCTTGTCAGGCAGCTTTTCAACGCAAGACAGTGAGAGTGAAGTTTTAGGCCGTACCTCAAACCCGCCGCGCATGGACAGTTCATCAATTGGCGTTAGCCTGAATGTGCCCCTGTTCAGTGGTTTCCGTACTTCCTCGCAGGCCGACCAGGCTCGGGCGAACTATGTGGCCAGCAGCCAACAGCTTGAATTTACTCGTCGTAATGTTGAACGTGAAGTGCGCAGCTCTTACTACGATGTGGTCGCAGCTATCGCCACCATTCGTGCACTGGAACAAGCTGTTATCTCTGCTGAAAGCGCGCTGAAAGCAACTCAGACCGGCTTCGAAGTAGGCACGCGCACCATTGTTGACGTGCTCGACAGTACCCGTAATCTGTTTAATGCTCGTCGCAACTTGTCGACTGCGCGTTATAATTACATCCGGCAATCACTGACACTACAACAGGCTTCAGGTAAGATCAGTGAACAAGATCTGATGGCAATTAACGCAAGTCTCATTAATGAAAATAATTGAAAAACCTAAATTTGAAGCACGGTTTTTACTTCCTAAGTATTGGCTGACCTGGTTAGGGGTCGGCCTTCTTT
Organism: Pseudidiomarina terrestris; assembly: GCF_030466375.1. NCBI lineage: Bacteria > Pseudomonadati > Pseudomonadota > Gammaproteobacteria > Alteromonadales > Idiomarinaceae > Pseudidiomarina > Pseudidiomarina terrestris. Next base: position 51,458 of record NZ_JAGGJE010000005.1, on the reverse strand, counting down.
ATTTTATTTCCTGGCTTCCTTACAAGTGGCAACTCGCCATGGGCCGTGGTCTGGGCCGGCTTTTCTATCGATTTGTTCCAAAACGTGCAGCCGTTGCCCGGCGCAACCTTGAGCTGTGCTTTCCTGATAAGTCAGCAGATGAAATAGAGCAGCTGGTGCGTACCAATATGGAAAATACCGGCATTGCTTTTTTTGAAACGGGCATGGCCTGGTGGTGGCCGGATTGGCGCATTCGTCGCAAGCTCCATGTCCATGGTGTCGAGCATCTTCACGCCCCCCTTCGCGAAGGCAAAGGCGTACTCTTGCTACTGTTCCACTTTTTAAGCCTGGAAGTGCATGCCCGATTGCATGGCTTTATTCAGCCGGCGGTAGGTCTTTACCGGCCGCACAACAATGCTTTGATGGAGTTTTTGCAAACCCGGGGCCGCGGCCGCTCGAATAAATACATGATCCCCCGCACTGACGTTCGTAGTATGAAACAGGCGATTGACCAGGGTGAGATCGCGGGCTACCTGCCAGACCAGGATTATGGTCGCAGACGTACGGTTTTCGCTCCTTTCTTTGCGGTTGAGAAGACCAGTACCACCACCGGCACTTTATTATTTGCCGCCAGTAAAAAGTGTGCTGTGCTCAGCACCACGTGCTTTCGCCGCGCGGATGGCAGCGGCTATGATGTGACCTTTTACCCGGAGTTTGCCAACTTCCCTACGGACGACCCTGTGGCGGACGTGACGCGCGTCAACAAAATGGTCGAGTTTGCGGTATCTCAGTGTCCGGAACAGTACCTCTGGGTTCACCGCCGCTTTAAAACCCGACCCAACGAAGACGATCCTAGTCTTTATCAATAACCTCTTTAAACCAATGTTGCCAGGCTTGCTGCACCACTTCCCGTTCTTTATCTACGGGTAGGTGTGTCAGCGAGCCATGCTCATCTAAAGCCAGTTGGTGCAGCCATTCGCGCTCACGTATATACACCTCGATCAGCGCCTGCGCCCGCTCCGCTTCTAAAATCCCCAATTCTCCCGCCGCTTCGATGATACGTACATTGTCCGAATGACGGGTCAGTTCCGGGTACTCATGGCTGTAACGCAACACCAGATACTGCACCAGGAATTCGATGTCGGTAATGCCACCGACGCCTTGCTTGAGATCAAAGGCAAAACTAGCCTTGGAACTGGAGTCACGAAGTTCTTTATGCGCGCGCATCTTTTCGCGCATGTTAACCACAGTTTCAGCCAGTTCCTGACCGTCTCGTTGCTGTGCGAGCTGCTGCCGGCGCAGCTGGTTAAAGGCATCGCGCAATTGCGAACTGCCAAACACCGGGCGCGCCCGCACCAAAGCCTGCAGCTCCCAGGTCCAGGCATCCTCGGCTAAATAGCCAGCATAGGTATCCAGCCGGCTTACCAACAGACCGGATTTGCCTGAAGGCCGCAGCCGCATATCCACCTCATAAAGAGTTCCAATCATAGTGCGTGTGGTAAACAGGTGCAGGATCCGCTGCGCTAAACGTAAATAAAACTGTTGGGTTTCGAGAGGTTTTACACCATCTGTCTCACCCTGATAGTCACTGTCTGTGACAAACACTAAATCGAGATCAGAACTGTAGCTAAGCTCAAGCCCACCGAGTTTACCGTAGGCAATAACAGCGAATCCGGTATCCTCAATCGAACGTCCGGGTGGACAACCATGGCGTGCGACCAGATGCTGCCAGGCCAGACCGACCACATGCCCGATAATCGCCTCGGCCAGGTAACTTAAGTGGTCACTTACTTTCATCAACGGCAATGCGCCACTGATGTCCGCTGCCGCGATTTTCAACTGACATGATTGCCGCGCCTGACGCAGCGCGTTCATCTGCGCTTCAAGATCGTCTTCCTGCTCAGGAATGCGTACCATGTAGTCGTTGATTATGGCAGGGTATTCGCTGAGTTCTGGCAGCTCATACAGATGCTGTGGATCAATCAGTTCATCGAGCAGAATCGGAAAGTTAGCCAGATGCTGGGTAATCCAGGAGCTGGCCCGGCAAAGTTTGATCAACTGCTCACGGGCGCCAGCGTTTTCTACCAGTAACTCGACATAAGCGGTCCGACTCATAATTCGCCGAAGTACCGTAAACACCCGCTCCAGCACGATCTCGGCGTCCGCCAACTGCAAACTTCGCTGCAATAATAAGGGTACCAGTCTGGCCATCGCCTTGCGCCCGCGGGGGCCGCTACCGCGTTTACGGACTTCCAGACGTAAATCGCTGACCGCCGCCCACACCTGCTGTGCACGTTGCTTATTCAGGCCTGCATCATGCAGCACATCGAGCGCGGTGTCGTCTTCGATCATATCCTGCCAGAGCAATTGCAATGCGCCGGCATCCTCATCATCCGCTTCGTTATCGCCGATGACATGCTGAAAGTGCGCGTGCACCTTTGCCATAGTTGCACGGATCTGTTCAGAGAGCTCTTCCCAGCTGCAGGAAAAAGCTTTCGCCACCCGCTGCTGACGCTCGGGCTCTGCCGGTAAGCTTTGCGTTTGCTCGTCATTGAGCTGCTGCAAAACATGCTCAACTTTACGCAGAAATTCATAGCACTCGAGTAACTCCCTGACCGCCGTCGAAGACATCAGGCCAAGCTCGTCAATGGCGTGGTAAGCCGCGTAGAGCGACTGGGTCTGCAATTGTCGCTGCTGCCCACCCCGGATCAACTGGAACGTCTGGGCGATAAACTCCACCTCACGAATACCACCAGGACCCAGCTTTATATTATTCTGCACACCCTGGCGCCGCGTTTCCTGAGTGATCAGGGTTTTCATCTTGCGCAGCGCATCGATGGCTGAAAAATCAATGTAACGACGATAAACAAAAGGCCGCAGCAACTGCCGTAACTGCTGTTCGTAATCTGCAGAAGCGCCAATCAAGCGTGCTTTCACCATGGCGTAACGTTCCCAGTCGCGCCCCTGCTCCTGGTAGTAGTATTCCAGTGCAGCCAGGCTGGTAACCACAGGACCCGACTGGCCAAAGGGGCGTAAGCGCAGATCGACACGAAAAACCCGACCGTCGCCGGTCATCGTATCCAGCAAACCCACCAGCGCCTGCACCAGTTTGGTAAAGAAAACATTGGTCTCAATTGGCTTCTTTGGATGGTCCGTCTCACTTTGTTCTGGATAGCAAAAAATCAGATCAATATCCGATGAGAAGTTCAGCTCTTTACCGCCAAGCTTGCCCATGCCGATGATCAGCAAGGGCTGCGCCTGACCTTGCTCATCACGGGGCGTGCCATGACGCTCACACAATTGAACATAAGCCCAGTCACGCGCAGCAATAATAAATGCGTCGGCGGCCGCAGAAATATGATTCAGGGTTTCTCTTAGCTCAAGTTGCTGGTCAAGATCTGCAGCGGCAATACTGGCAAACCAGCGTTGCCGATAGCGACGCAGCACCTGCTGCGCGTCGCTCTCATCATTGGCCTCAGTCAGCGCGCGCTGCAATTGCGGCAGATAATCGTCAGTAGCAGGTAAAGTGACTTTGCCGGCAGCATCGATGGTTATTGCATCAGCATCGTTGTGCCAGACTCTGGCAATAAACTCACTAATCGAACACCAGTATTCCCGCTGTTGTCTGTCTTTACTCATGCTTTAGCCCAGCCAGTAGGGTTCTTGCTTCAATGCAGCTTTGCGCGAGTGTTCCAGCGCGTACAGCAGCGACTCCAGTTGCACGGTTTGCCAGTTGAGCAGGCGCTCAGGCTGACTGTCGTCATTATCTTTAATAGCATCCCGGAGCAGCTTCAATGCCATAATTTCGCGAATGCCGCGGACCATGTCCTGCCAGGGCGCCCGAAACTGCTCACGATCTTCTTCGTCAAACAGGTAGCCAACACAATAGCCCAGCTGCAAAGAGCTTAGCAGCAGCGGCAGTTGTTTCAGGTAATACTCGGGTTTGAGATCGCCCTCTTTGGCAAACGCATCAATGACGCTTTGCCAGTCTTCCCGCAAGCGCTGGCTTGCCCACTGCCGCAGCGGTAATTGAGAAATCTGCTCATGTCGAGGTTGCTCATGGCACAGGGCCCCTAACTCGAGCAAGGTGAGTTGATAGTCATCACGAACACTCAGACTTTGCACCAGCTCCAGCTGCACCGAATGTTGCTGTTGCTCCTGGATGATCTCAAAGAGTTTCGGATGTTGTTTCAGTGCGCGATGGTAGGCACCGTCCTCCGCGGTCAGCTCAGTGAGCCCGTCGTAACGACTTAACCAGCCCAGATGACCCAGCATCTGTTCCAGACGTAAAATATGATCGCCGACATCCACCTCCAGGGTGGCCAACTGTTGCAACACAACCTTACTTAGACGGATACCATCTGTGATACCTGCCACAGCCCGCACACTGGGGACTTCCGTCAGACAGGCATCGTTATGTTGCCAGTACTGCAGCGCATAGGTGAGCGCACGGTAGAGTCCGGCGCCTACGTCATCATTGGGTTGCTGCGGTACGAAATGCGCATGGGTAAAAGGTTCAAGCACGGTCTTGCCCGCCAGCATGTAGCCGCGAGCTGCCTTGCTGAGGCTTCCCAGTCGCGCATTCAGACGGGTAATGAAACGGCGCGCCAAACGATAGGCGTCGGCGATATCGCCTTGTTGAACTTCAATTTCAATTTCCGCCAGCGGCCGCTCGTCATCGCCAACTTTAATCGAGCCCTCATCGTAAACCAGCTCAATGCGACCATCGCCACTTGGCAAGCGCCAACGGTAACGGGTGAAATCCGTCCGGAAAATTTCTTCAAGTTCACGGTTGATATCGAACAGCGCAAAATCATCGGGCCAGATATCTTCCTCAAATAAGGTCAGGTCCGGTACCTCAGAGGTAATGACGGTATTGTACTCTGGCCGGCTATGTACGCCGCCCAGAACTTCTCCGGCAAGTTTCACAGTTTGCTCAAGCTCATCACCGCGCTGGCGAATACGCAAACCGATATCATGCTGCCGTAAACGCAGATCTTCGGTGTCAAAATAGCGGTTACTTAACTCTAACTCGGCCATTTCTGCGTCTTTTGCCAGGTTTTGGCATAACGCCAGCACCTGCTCGCGGGTAGCACCATCGACTAATAGTTTGATTTCAATTTCCTGACTCACAAAAACTCTCACGTGCCTCGGCTAAACTTAGTTATCTACGGTACTCGCAGGCCGCAAGCGGGTCAACTGAAATGGGCTTGACAGCGCAGTACAAAAATTGCACCGTGGACAGCGAATAAAAGTTGTAAAAAACTGATTGTATGGGCTTTACGCGCGCAGAAAAAGACATATACTTGCGCGCAAAATATGCCCTCTCAAGCCTTTGGCTGAGTCTTACAGGAGATGCTATGTTCAAAGCCAGTGAAGTACTTCAGGCTCAGTATACAAGCGCCGACCTCGGCAGTTTGCAGCGCGCCATCACCGACAGCTATTTAATCGATGAAGACGCGTACATGCAGGAACTTATGCAACTGGTTCCGAGTGACGAGGCAACCCTTGATACAGTGACTGACAGTTCGGCTAAATTAGTAAACACCGTGCGCGATCGTGCGCAAGGCGGTGGCATTGATGCCTTTCTTCAGGAATACAGTCTTGATACCAAAGAAGGCATTATTTTGATGTGCCTGGCCGAGGCCTTGTTGCGGGTTCCGGATGCGCGCACCGCAGATGCTCTGATTCAGGACCGCCTGTCTGGCGGTGACTGGCAGAAGCATATGGGCGCAAGCGCATCCTGGTTGGTGAACTCCGGGAGTTGGGGGTTGGCACTGACCAATGCGGTCATCAATCCGACCGGCCAACCGATGGAAACCCCTCGCGGGGTATTTCGCCGGCTCACTCGCCGGTTAGGTATGCCTATCGTGCGTAAGGCGACTTACACCGCGATGCGAATTATGGGCAAACAGTTTGTCCTGGGTCGCGACATCGAAGAAGCCTTAAAAAATAGCCGGGCCAATCGTGAAATCGGCTATACCCACGCCTATGACATGCTCGGTGAGGCCGCTCTAACCATGGCCGATGCTCGCCGTTACCATGCCGAATACGTGAATTCGATAGAGGTTGTGGCGAAGGAGAACTTTAACAATCCGAAGGCGCCACGCCCTACCATCTCAATTAAATTGTCAGCGTTACACCCACGTTACGAAGCTGGCAATCAGGGTCGGGTACTGACGGAGTTGGCCCAGAGTCTGACCGAGCTGGTCAAGCTCGCAAAAGAAGCTGACGTTGGGGTTACCATTGATGCCGAAGAAGCGGATCGTCACGAGCTTTCCCTCGAACTTTTCGAGAAAGTCTATCGTAGCGGCGTCTGTAAAGGCTGGCCGCGGTTTGGTCTGGTGGTGCAAGCCTATTCGAAGCGCGCATTACCGACCCTGTGCTGGTTGACTGCACTGGCGAAAGAGTGTGGTGATGAAATACCGGTGCGCCTGGTAAAAGGGGCTTACTGGGATACTGAGATCAAACTCTGTCAGATGAATGGTCTCACCGGCTACCCGGTGTTCACGCGCAAGGCCAATACCGATGTCAGCTATCTGGCCTGCTCGCGTTACTTACTGAGTGAAGCGACGGATGGTGCGATTTATCCGCAGTTCGCGACGCATAATGCCCAGAGTGTGGTAGCCATCCGGCAGATGAATGAGACCTATAAACGACGTATTGAGTTCCAACGCCTGCATGGTATGGGTGATGACCTGTACGATACGCTACTGCAGGATGACCCGGAAATAACCGTACGTATTTATGCCCCGGTAGGTGCCCACAAAGATCTTTTACCCTACCTGGTAAGGCGTCTGTTAGAAAATGGTGCCAACACCTCATTTGTCCATAAGCTGGTCGATCCGGCAACGCCTGTGGATGAGCTGATTAAGCACCCGATGCGCACTATCAACAAGTACGAGCGCCTGGCAAACACCAAAATTCCATTACCGACGCAGATTTTCAGCGATCGCAAAAACTCGTTAGGATTGAACATGAATATTCATTCGCAAGCAGATGATTTTATTGCTGCGGTGCAGCAATACCGTGACAAGCAATGGCAAGGTGGCCCGATCGTTAATGGCGATGTCATCGATGCGCACCACCGTGTCAGTATCACCAGTCCGCAGGAAACTCAGCGGCAAATCGGCAGTATCTGTTGGGGCGACAAAGCGCTTGCCGAGAAAGCCCTGAACAGCGCCAATGCCGCTTACCGTCGCTGGCGCGATACCGATGTTGAAGTGCGGGCGAGCGCTTTAGAAAAGTTTGCCGACCTGATGGAAGCCAATCGTGACGAACTGATTGCCTTATGCTCTCTTGAAGGGGGCAAAAGCTTACAGGACGGTATCGATGAAGTCCGTGAAGCCGTTGATTTTTGTCGCTATTACGCCGTTGAAGGCCGTAAACTGATGGGCGAGCCGAAAACCTTACCAGGTCCCACAGGCGAATCCAACGAACTCATTGTTGAAGGCCGTGGTACCTTTGTCTGTATCAGCCCCTGGAATTTCCCCTTAGCTATTTTCACCGGCCAAGTGGTGGCAGCGCTGGTTGCTGGCAACTGTGTCATAGCTAAACCAGCGGAACAAACCGGCTTAATCGCATTCCGAGCCGTGCAGCTGCTACTTGAAGCTGGCATCCCTGGCGATGTGGTGCATTTCATGCCTGGCAGTGGTGCTGAAGTCGGCTCATTCCTGGTCAGCCAGGAAGATATCGGTGGGGTATGCTTCACTGGTTCAACCTACACCGCCCAGTCTATTAATCGTGCGCTTGCCGCACGCACCGGCCCCATTGTGCCGCTCATCGCTGAAACAGGTGGTCAGAACGCGATGCTCATCGATTCGACCGCGTTACCTGAGCAAGCGGTCACCGACATCGTTGACAGCGCCTTTACGAGTGCGGGACAGCGCTGCTCAGCATTACGCGTGCTGTTCGTTCAGGATGATATTGCCGACCGTGTGATTGAGCTATTAAAAGGTGCGATGGCCGAACTGGAAGTAGGCGATCCCATGCTGCATGAAACTGATGTGGGTCCGGTTATTGATGGCGTTGCCAAGAGTAACCTGGAGCAGCATGTCAGTGATATTTCTCAGGCCGGCCGTCTGATTGCTCGTGCACCGATGCCTGATTATACCAATGGCGGAACCTTCATGGCTCCTACAGCCATTGAAATTGACAGTATCAATCAGTTGGTTAAAGAAAACTTTGGTCCGATTCTGCACGTGATTCGCTACTCGACCGATAACCTCGACGAGGTAATCAAGAGTATCAATGCCACAGGTTTCGGTTTAACCTTCGGCATTCATAGCCGTAACGAAACTTTTGCCGCTGATGTCGCCCGTCGTATTGACGTCGGTAACGTTTACATCAACCGTAACCAGGTCGGCGCAGTAGTTGGGGTGCAACCGTTCGGTGGGCGGGGTATGTCAGGTACAGGTCCAAAAGCAGGTGGACCCCATTACCTCACCCGCTTTATCACCGAAAAAACGCGCAGCAACAACATTACTGCTGTTGGTGGCAACGCGACCTTGCTATCACTGGGCGATTAAAACTCGCCCAGTTCATGCAGGTACAATGACTGGCTGCCGTCATCGACGGCGGCAGCCAGACTTTCAAAGCGAGGCAACAATCGCGCCATAAAGAACTTCGCCGTTTTCACTTTGCTCGACAGGTAGGGGCGCTCAGCGACAAGTGGTAACGCAGCTTTGGCCATACGTAGCCATAAATAGCCGTAGATCAGATACCCCAGAAGATGCAGATACTCAACCGCCACACTGTTGATAATGTTTTCGTCATCACCTACCTGCGCCAGTACCCTTTTTGTTACTGCATCAGCACGTTTGAGCGCTTGCGCCAGCTGCTCATATTCAGCTTCTAATTCTGCTACAGGATCTGCCAGCAACGCCTGAATATCCTCAACCAACGGCTGTAATAGTTCACCTCGTGAGCCGGCGACTTTGCGACCCAGCAAATCCAGCGCCTGAATACCATTGGTACCCTCGTAAATTTGCGCAATGCGGCAGTCCCGCACCAGTTGCTCCTGTCCCCATTCGCGGACATAACCGTGCCCACCGAAAACCTGCTGTCCCACCACCGTGGTTTCAAAACCGGTATCGGTAATAAAGGCTTTGGCAATCGGAGTCAGTAAAGCGACAAGTTTATCTGCACGCGCTTTTTCTGCCGCATCGGCACTAAATTTGGCGGTGTCCAGTTGCTGTCCAACATAGGTCGAAAACGCGCGCCCGCCTTCAACAAAAGCTTTCATGGTAAGTAACATACGACGGACGTCACCGTGGACAATCAGCGGATCGGCTTCTTTATCAAAATTACGGTTGGCCTGAGCGCCTCGCCCTTGAATGCGCTCCTGAGCGTATTCCAGCGCATTCTGATAGGAACGTGCTGCAGCACCAAGCCCCTGAATACCAACCCCCAGACGCTCGTAATTCATCATCGTAAACATCGCTGGCAGTCCTTGATGCGGAGCTCCAACCAGCCAGCCCTTGGCGCCATCAAAGTTCATTACACAGGTTGCGGATGCATGGATGCCCATTTTGTGCTCAATCGAACCGCACTGCACAGTGTTACGCTCACCCACATTACCGTCTGTATCCGGCAGATATTTAGGTACGATAAACAGACTAATACCTTTGCTGCCAGCTGGAGCGTCAGGCAATTTAGCTAAAACCAGGTGGACGATATTTTCAGTTAAATCGTGCTCACCACCGGTAATAAATATCTTCGTACCAGTGACCGCAAAGCTACCGTCATCCAATGGTTCAGCTTTGGTCCGGATAATCCCCAAATCTGTTCCAGCGTGAGGTTCTGTCAGACACATGGTGCCGGTCCATTCACCGGCGGTCATACGTGGTAAGTAAAGATTCTTCAATTCATCGCTGGCATAAGCATCGATGGTGATGATGGCGCCGGCAGTTAAGCCCGGATAGAGTGAGAATGAAATATCTGCAGCACAGAGGATTTCTTCGTACTGTGCGGAAACAACTTTAGGCAGTCCCATACCGCCAAAGTCCGGATTAGCGGTAACGCCTACCCAGCCTCCTGCAGCAAGTTGCTGGAAATTTTCTTTGTAATTGGCAGGTGTGGTGACGACTCCGTTATCGAAGACGACACCTTCTTCATCGGCCGCGCGCGCGTTCGGTGCGATGATGGTTTCGGCTAGCTTGGCAGCCTCGTCAATGATGGCTGTCGCCATTTCCATATCAACTTCGGACAGAGCTGGAAAACGGCCCCAGTCCTGATCAACCTGAAACACGTCTTGCAGTAAAAACTGCATGTCATCCCGTGGAGCTCGATAATCCGCCATACGACACCTCAATAAAATCAAACAATGAATTTAAACAGGTGTTTTAATATCAACTTAGCGCGCGCTTGTCCAGTCTTCTAAGGCGGGTTGCTGAAAAGCATCATTCCCCAGGGCCAGCACGACATGATTCGGGGCGATACTAAGGACCTGAATACCCTGCCAATTATCACCCTGCCGGAGGCGTTGACCGGCCAGTTCAATAAACCGATCACTCACCCGCGAAGAGTACTGGTGGGCATCGTAACTGAAGTCAGGAATGCGTCCTTGTAACGAAGAATTTAATTCGCTGATACGGGGCAACACCGAGTTTTGCTGACCGCTGCTGCCTCCTGTCGCAGTCAGCGCTTCCTCAAATGCAGAGAGTAGATCAGCTGGAACCTCATTTAAATCCACGGTCTGGTTTTGTGCGAGAGCTTCCGGTTGAGCAAAGCTGGAACGGGTCGGTTGCGTGGCTTCAACAGCTGGCTCAGGGGGCGTTGTCACCACCGCATTTTCTTCGGGGAGCTCAACCACCCGCACCGGTTGTGGCGCGCCGATCTCCCACTGTGGCGACGATGCGACAGGCGCCGCAGGCTGCTCAGCCGGTGCGGTCGTCCACCAGTGCACCAGCCACCACCCGACTAACGCCGCTATCGGTATTAGCAACCAGATCAGGCCCATAAATGAGCGTTGTTGCTTGTGCGCTGGCTCAAGATAAATTGCCGGTTGCGCCGGCACTAGTTTGGATTGTTGCTGGCGTAAGGCTTTTAAAACTGATGACATTAGTTCGCCTCCCCGTTGGCGGGACGCTGCATACGCGGGCCCATACCGGTGTGGTGGCTGGCCAGCCAGGCCAAGGTCAGGGCGTCAAGTTCCGCGGTCACTGGCAGACCATGCTGTTGCTGTAGCGCCTGCGTCAGACTGCTGAGCTCTTGTCCAGGCGCAGCGGCATAACTCTGAAGCTGGCGTTGTAGCCAGTTCTGATAGGTGGTTGCATCAGCAAGCGTGTAACCGGGCGGATGTGGATAGAAAGCCAGGAATTCACCTGTCCAGCGCTCATCCGGGAGAGTCTGAGGATCCTCGACCCACTGCCACTCATCCCCTTGCAGTTCTAGCACTACAGGTAAATTCAGCGCCACAATACGATCAAAGCGCAAACGCCCTTTAATGCAACCGAGCTGATAGTCCGTAACCCAATCACAAAGTGCGCGATCGGCCGCCGGCTGCGGCAGTTGCCAGGCGCGCAGCAACTGGCGCACACCTGCTTGTTTGCTTGTTTCCGCCGGCACTGCGGCGGCTTCCTGCGCAGGTGAGCTGTGTTGATACCAGAAACTTGCCGCCGCGCTCAAAACCAGGACCAATAACGCCACTGCGGCCGCACCTAATGGATGAAAGCGGGGGTGCCGGTTGCCTGCATCAGCGTCGAGTTCCTTTGCCGCATGCCGGATTTGCGCCCTTCCCACCACCTGTACCTGATCGTTGTAGGCAGCTAACAGCGCTCGGTCACAGAGCAAGTTTAAGCGCCGCGGAATACCTCCACTGTAGTGATGAACAAGCCGCAAAGCGGATTTATCAAACAGCGCGCGTTGGGCGCCAGCAACTTGCAGACGGTAATTGATGTAACGTTCGGTGTCGCTTTCCTGCAGCGGTAACAAGTGGTAACGAGCGGTGATCCGCTGCGCGAGCTGGCGCAGCTCGCGGCGGCGCAATAAATCCTGTAATTCCGGCTGACCAATCAAAATCACCCGCAACAGCTTACTTTGGTTGGTCTCCAGATTGGTCAGTAAGCGCAACTGTTCCAGCACTTGGGGTCGCAGATGCTGCGCTTCATCAATCAGTACCACACATTGCTCGCCTTCGGCGTGCGCTTGCAGCAGAAACTCGGAGAGTTTATCGGTCAGTCGCTTGTTGGTGATGTTACGCTTGGCGTAACGGATCCCGAACTCATCGCATAAGGTCGCAAGCAATTCTGTTTCGTTGAGCATAGGATTAAGAATAAACGCCGTACGGGTCTGCTCGGGCAGTTGCTCGAGTAATGCTCTGGACACTGTGGTTTTACCCGTGCCGACTTCGCCGGTGAGGAGTATAAAACCACCACTGCCCTGCAGGCCGTAGCTCAGATGCGCGAGTGCTTCCTGATGCCGTTCACTCAGGTAAAGGAAGTTTGGATCCGGCGCAATTGAGAAGGGTTCTGCTTGTAAGCCAAAGTAATTCAGATACATAGTTTGGGTTCATTTGCCAACGTTAAACAATCTTCAGTGTAACGACTGACTTGCATCAGAGCTAGTCATTCGCCATCATCAGAAAAAATAAATAGGAGTGCAATGTGAAAGTCTATCTCGTTGGTGGCGCTGTCCGCGATAAGTTACTGGGTAAACCCGTGCATGAACGTGACTATGTCGTCGTCGGTTCGACCCCGGCAGAGATGCTGGCGCAGGGCTTTCGTCAGGTCGGCAAAGACTTTCCGGTATTCCTGCACCCGGCGACCGGAGAGGAGTACGCGCTGGCGCGCACTGAGCGAAAATCGGGGCCAGGTTATACCGGCTTTACTATAGCTGCTGACCCGGAAGTCACCCTGGAACAGGACCTGCAACGCCGTGATTTGACCATCAACGCCATCGCTGAGGACGCTGACGGCAGCTTGATTGACCCTTATGGTGGCGTGCCGGACCTCGAAGCCCGGCGCATCCGCCATGTTTCTCCTGCCTTTGTGGAAGACCCTCTCCGAGTTCTGCGAGCCGCCCGCTTTGCTGCCCGCTTTGCCGATGATGGTTTTACTGTTGCGCCGGACACCTTGCAACTAATGCGTGAAATTAGCGCTGCTGACGAATTGGCGACGCTCGCTAATGAGCGTGTCTGGCACGAAACCATTAAAGCGCTTACCACGCCCCGTCCGGAAGTTTATTTTCAGGTACTTGAGCAGGTAGAAGCCTTACTGCCCTGGTTCCCCGAGCTTGCGCAGCGCGGTAGATTTGCAGATGTAGTTCAACGTTTGGCACAGGTCAACTCCGCCAGCGCAGAGCTGACCTTCGCCCTGTGGATGGGGGAACATCCAGTTAGCGAAGTAGATGCTCTGGCAAGGCGTCTGCGCGTGCCGACCGAATGGCATCAACTGGGTAAACTTGCCAGCCAATGGCATGCCCAGCGATACGATCTAACCAGCGCAGACAATGTTATTGATTGTCTGCAGCAGAGTGACGTCTGGCGCCGTCAGGAACGATTTGAGAAGTTACTTGCTATTTGGAGCAGACAAGGTCTGAGTGCCGACCATCAGACCCTGCTGCAGCATGCGTTTGATAGCGCCCGTAAGCTGTCCGCGGCTGCATTAATACAGCAAGCAGAAGCTCGGGGCGAGACCCTGGCAGGTCCACAGATAGGCAAAGCATTGCAGCAAGCCCGCAATGCTCAGCTGCGCTCGGTGTTAAATAAATAAAACGAGCAGCAGCGCACCCAGAGCCAGGCGATAGATGACGAATGGCAGCATACCGATTCGCTCGATGGCTTTCAAAAACAGCGTGATACAGACATAAGCAGCAACAAAAGCAACGCTCATACCAAGCAGAACTACGGCCCAGGACACCGGTTCAGTTTGTTGTGCCAGTTGCAGACCTTTGTAGCTTCCAGCCAGCAAAATGACCGGAATTGAGAGCAAAAATGAGAAACGGGCGGCATCAGTGCGTGTCAGCCCTAACAGCAGCCCGGCCGTAATCGTGATACCTGAACGCGAGGTCCCCGGGATCAATGCTACAGCCTGCGCCACACCGATCAGCAAAGCTTGTCGCAGAGTAAGCGCTTGTAGCGAAGAACGTTCACTGGCGCGGGCGTCAGCGTACCAAAGCAACAAACCAAAGCCGATAGTGGTGGTAGCAATGACTAACGCGGAGCGGCCATAGTTTTCCAATAAATCGTTGCCTAACAACCCGGCAACTCCAGCAGGAACAGTGGCCCAGATAATAAACCAGGCTAAGCGGCTATGACTTGAGTGGTGTCCCCGCAGGCTTTGGAACCACCCCGTGAGCAACTCAACTACTTCTTTACGATAATAAAATACCACCGCAGCGAGGGTTCCCACGTGCACCGCAACATCGAATGCCAGTCCTTGATCCTGCCAGCCGAGTACCTGTGAGGGTAAAATTAAATGAGCCGAACTTGAGATGGGTAAAAACTCTGTAAGACCTTGAATAAGCGCCAGGATTATGGCTTCAAACGTGCTCAAACTAGCTGTCCTTGTTATCGGTGGGGGTGATGAAGTAAGGTAAATCTTCAAATTTAAAGTCTACCGCGTGCAGACGCTGCTCACTACGATAATTTTGCCAAAGTTGCGCAAAAGATTTCCCTGCTACAGGGTGCTCGAGCTCAGCCGCAAGCTCCGCTAATGGGCGCAGCACAAAAGCATTATGCAATATTTCAGCGCGTGGCAGCTGCACCGGAGTTTCGCAGACTTCCTGGTTGTACAACAGCACATCAATATCCAGCGTTCGCGGGCTATACTTGGCTGCACTTGAGGGATGGCCATGAGCACGTTCGATAGCTTTGCAGGCTTTACTGAGATCACCAATAGAAAGCTCCGTCTGCAGCTGCACGACGGTATTTAAAAAGTCATTACCAGCGAATCCTATTGCCTCACTTTCGTAAACCCGCGCAACCCTTAGCGGCTTTCCTGCACTAGCGAACTCCTGATGTAGAGCGCGCAACCCCGCAGCAATGTGATGATAGCGGCGGCGATTACTGCCAAGCCCTAAAAACACCTGCGCCAACGCCATATCAGTTCTTGCCTCGGGTAATTTCTACACCGACAGTATCGGCGGCAGGCACCGCGTTAGGCTTGCTCACGCAGACCGTGACCCTGGACACCTTAAAGTCTGTCAGGATCAGTTCTGCCACTTCTTCAGCAACGGTTTCGATCAGCTGTCTGGGGCGCGCTTCAACCAGCTTAATCACGGCCTTACTCAAGGCATCATAATCAAGTGCATGCTGCAGATCATCGCTTGCAGCCGCGGCAGTCTGATCCCAGGCCATAGTCAAATCGAAGAGCAAGGGTTGTGGCTGTTCATGCTCCCATTCGTACACGCCAATGTAGGCATCAGTGCGCAGACCTTTAACAAACACTTTATCCATCGAATACTACTCTCATTATCAGCATAGAATTTTTTTCCAGAAGCGCTTATGCTTAAGGCTTCGCATAGTAACGGAAAGCGCGCCGGAAAATAAACCATATGGGTGCAATAATTGTACTGGCCATTATCGTGGCCTACTTATTCGGATCACTTAGCAGTGCAGTCATCATCTGCAAGCTGTTCCGCTTACCTGATCCTCGCTTTAACGGCTCCAACAACCCGGGCGCCACGAATGTTTACCGAATCGGCGGCAAAATCCCAGCATTGCTAACCTTAACCTTTGATGTTCTTAAAGGTATGTTACCTGTGTGGGGGTCATATTTTCTCGGTATTCCGCCACTATTTCTTGGGGTCGTTGCCGTTGCCGCATGCCTGGGCCACATTTTCCCTCTGTACTTCCAGTTTCGCGGTGGCAAGGCGGTAGCAACGGCTTTAGGTACGATGTTTCCGGTCGCCTGGGAAATGGCGCTACTATTGATTGCCACCTGGCTGCTGGTGTTCCGGGTCAGCAAGGTTTCTTCCATAGCCGCACTGATTACGGTAACCCTGGCCCCTTTCTACGCCTATTGGATCAAGCCCCAGTACACGGTGCCGACCATCATGATCTCAATTCTGATCATCTGGCGCCATCAAGCCAACATCTCACGGCTTCGCCACGGTAACGAAGAGCGCACCCGAAGACGCTCTTAAGCTTTTACCATGGGTGCGTCGAGCTGCTCCAGCGGCCAGCGCGGGAAAGTTTTTACGACATTATCCACTGACTCACCTGCGGCCAGACGTTGCGCCCCAGCGTAAGCGATCATGGCTCCGTTATCAGTACAGAACTGCGGCCCGGGAAAGAACACCTCACCGCCAATTTTTTCTGCAAATTCGTGTAGTTGGCGTCGCAACTCTTTGTTCGCACTGACCCCTCCGGCCACGACCAGACGTTTCAGCCCTGTTGCCTTTAAAGCACGACGACATTTGATGACCAGAGTGTCGACCACAGCCTCTTGAAAAGCGCGGGCAATGTTTGCCCGGGTTTGCTGATCATCGGCAGCTGCGGCGATGGTGTTCGCAGCAAAGGTTTTCAAACCGCTAAAACTGAAATCAAGCCCAGGGCGATCCGTCATCGGCCGCGGGAACTGATAGTGCCCCGTCTCACCTTGCTCTGCCAAAGCCGCCAAGCGCGGCCCGCCAGGATAGTCCAGGCCCATGAGTTTAGCCGTTTTGTCGAAGGCTTCTCCAGCGGCGTCGTCAACGGATTCGCCAAGTAGCTGATAGCGACCAATACCATCAACGCGGACGAGCTGAGTGTGTCCACCGGAGACCAGTAAGGCGATAAAAGGAAATTCCGGCGACACATCTTCCAGCATCGGCGCCAGCAGATGGCCTTCCATGTGGTGCACTGCTATTGCGGGGACCTGCCAGCCTAGGGCTAAACTGCGGCCGATACAGGCACCGACCAATAATGCACCGACCAGGCCAGGACCAGCCGTATAGGCGACGCCATCGATATCAGCGGAGTTTAACTTTGCTTCTTTAAGCGCAGCTTGAATTAACGGCAGGGTTTTACGGACATGATCACGCGAGGCAAGTTCCGGCACCACACCGCCATAGTCCGCATGAAGTTTCACCTGCGAATAGAGCTGATGTGCTAACAGACCTTTCTCTGTATCGTAAATCGCTATTCCTGTCTCATCACAGGATGTCTCGATACCTAAAACGCGCATGCTTAACCTCGTTTACTACCGCTAACAACTTGAGAGCGGTAGTTTACTCGAAGTTACTCAAGATCGACAGTCACACCTTTCATTGCGCCCTCGTCGCCAGCACCAGACTCACCACTTAGTTTAATGCGTAAGCGCAAATCGTTTGGCGCATCAGCATGGCGCAGTGCTTCCTCGAAAGATATTTTCCGTGCTTTATACAAATCAAACAGCGCCTGATCGAAGGTTTGCATGCCCAGCTCGCGTGACTTGCCCATGATTTCTTTGACTTCGCCCATGTCATTTTTGGCAATTTTTTCTGCCACGATAGGACTGTTCAAGAGCACTTCGAACGCCGCCACACGGCCACCATCACTGGTGGGCACAAGTTGCTGAGCGACAATGCCGCGCAGGTTGAGCGACAAATCAAACATAAGTTTACCAATCTTTTCCTTTGGCACCATATGCATAATACGTTCAATCGCCTGGTTGGCGTTGTTGGCGTGTAGGGTGGCGACGCAAAGGTGACCCGTTTCAGCAAAGGTCAATGCGTACTCCATGACTTCCTGGGAGCGGATTTCACCGACCAGAATGACATCAGGAGCCTGTCGCAGCGAGCTTTTCAGCGCTGACTCGAAGCTCTCTGTATCGGTGCCTACTTCGCGCTGGGTAACCATTGACTTACCGTGTTCATGCACGAATTCCACCGGGTCTTCAATAGTAAGGATATGACCACGCGAGTGTTGATTCCGATAGCCAATTAAGGCCGCCAGGCTGGTGGACTTACCCGTACCTGTTCCACCGACTACCAGCATCAGGCCACGCTTCGCCATAATCAATTTAGTTAGCGTTTCAGGTAGCTTCAGCTCATCAACCGTTGGGATCTCGGTAACAATGCGGCGAATAACCATGCCTGCGCGCTGCCGTTGCCAGAATGCACTGACCCGAAAACGCCCAATGCCTTCGCGGAAAATAGCAAAGTTAGCTTCGAACTCTTTAAAAAATTCGTCCTGATGCTTTTCACCAAGAGCCTCTTTAACCAAATCCAGCGCACCTTCATTGGAAAGCTTTTGCTCACTTAAATGGCGCAACTCGCCATTTATCTTCGCACTCGGCGGCAAGTTTGCGGAAATAAAAAGGTCCGAAGCCTCTTTTTCGATCATGACTTTGAGTAATTTATCTAGCAACATAGTGCTTCCTCGCTTCTGCTCACTCGCCATGGCTTATTTAAACGCCTCTTTATTAGCGGCCTTGGCTCTTGCCTCGACACGGGCAACCAAACCTTGATTCAGCAGGTTAAGCAGGCCTTGGTCCAGTGTCTGCATACCATGGGATGCTCCCGTCTGGATTGACGAGTACATCTGGGCAACTTTGTCTTCACGAATCAGGTTCTTAATTGCCGATGTGGCGATCATAATTTCATGGGCTGCAATACGGCCACCGCCCACCCGCTTCAACAATGTCTGGGAGATAACCGCACGCAGTGACTCGGATAGCATCGAGCGCACCATAGGTTTTTCATCCCCAGGGAACACATCAATGATCCGGTCAATGGTCTTCGGAGCTGATGTGGTATGCAAGGTGCCAAACACCAGGTGACCGGTTTCAGCCGCAGTCATCGCCAGCCGAATAGTTTCCAGATCGCGCATCTCACCGACCAGAATAACGTCGGGATCTTCGCGCAACGCTGAGCGCAATGCGGCACTAAAGTTATGAGTGTCACGATGCACTTCACGCTGGTTGACCAGGCTTAGCTTGTTTTTGTGCACAAACTCAATTGGATCTTCGATGGTCAGAATATGGTGGTGTTTACTTTCGTTGATGAAATCCACCATCGCCGCCAGGGTGGTGGATTTACCCGAACCGGTCGGGCCGGTGACTAACACCAGTCCTCTGGGTTGATCAGCGATGGTTTTAAAAATGTCTGGGCAGCCCAATTGTTCAAGCGTCAGGACTTCGCTGGGGATGGTCCGCAGAACAGCACCGCAGCCACGGTTTTGCATAAATACGTTGACACGAAAGCGCGCCAGATCAGGAACTTCGAAAGAGAAGTCGCATTCCAGGTTTTGCTCGTACTCTTTACGTTGGCGGTCATTCATGATGTCGTAAACCAATTCCTGCACTTGCTTGTGCGTCAGCGCAGGTATATTAATTTTACGAATATCACCATCAACCCGTATCATAGGGGGCGAATCTGCCGAAAGATGCAAATCTGAAGAGTTATGTTTGACGGCGAAGCCTAGTAACTCTGTTATGTCCATACCAGTTCTCTTATTGTTATCGGTGAGCCGTTACATGATGAATAGCATAATTGACCGCTTAAAAGAAGTCCGCAGCAGCATTGAATCCGCATGTCTACAGAGCAATCGTAGTCCAGAATCGGTGCAATTGTTAGCAGTAAGCAAAACCAAGCCAGCCGATAAGATACGCCAACTGTACCAAGCCGGGCAACGTCACTTTGGAGAAAATTACCTGCAGGAGGCACTGCAAAAACAGTTGCAGCTTACCGACCTGAGCGACATTGTCTGGCATTTTATAGGTCCGATTCAATCCAATAAGACGCGTGACATTGCAACTCATTTTACCTGGGTGCAAAGTATCGATCGGTTGAAAATCGCACGCCGCCTCAACGAGCAACGGGAACAACACATGCCGCCTCTCAATATTCTGATTCAGGTCAATATCGACGACGAACAGAGTAAAGCTGGCATTGCCCCTGACCAATTGGCGGAGTTTGCCGCTGAACTGCAACAGTTCCCGCAGCTGAAGTTGCGTGGCTTAATGACTTTGCCAGCGGCAAACCCAACTGCTGAGCAGCAACGACAGAGTCTGACGGCCATGCAGCGGTTGTTTTCTGAGTTAAAGTCCCAATATCCAACTGTGGATACACTTTCTATGGGTATGAGTAATGACCTTGAGACCGCTATTGCAGCAGGCTCAACTATGGTCCGCATTGGCACCGCATTATTCGGCGCCCGCGACACAAACAAGGAGTAAAGAATGACAACGCAAGTGCGCAAAATTGCCTTTATCGGCGCTGGAAATATGACCCAAAGTATCGTCGGCGGTATGGTTTCAAGTGGCTACCCCAACGATAAAATTTACGTCAGTAATCCAAGCGTCGGCAAACTTGAAAAAATGGCCAACTCGTTGCATGTCCACACCAGTCAGGATAATGCAGAAGTCGCCAACGCTGCCGATGTCATCGTTCTTGCGGTTAAACCTCAACTTATGGCCGATGTCTGCGCCGCCCTGACCAAGCAGGTCAGTAATTTAAGTGATAAACTTATTGTCACCATCGCTGCTGGCATTCGGATTGAAAAGTATCGTCAATACCTGGGAGAGAGTATTCGCATGATTCGCGTCATGCCCAATACGCCGTCCCTTGTCGGTAAGGGCATGTCCGGGCTGGTTGCTGATGATCGTGTCAGTGACGATGATAAAAACTACATTACCGAAGCTTTCGATGGCGTAGGTGCAACGCTATGGGTGGCAAACGAAGATGAGCTCGATATTTTGGGCGCAGTCGCAGGCAGTGGTCCTGCATACTTTTTCGAGTTTATGGCAAGTTTACAAAAAGCTGCAGTAGAACTTGGTTTTGACCGGGATAAAGCCCGTAAAATGGTTCAGCAAACCGCGCTGGGCGCAGCTGAAATGGCGATTGCCAGCGAGCTTGAGCTGGAAGAGTTACGCAAGCAAGTCACCAGTAAAGGTGGCTCTACAGCGAAGGGAATTGAACAGTATCAAGCGCACGATATTGATAAAATCTCTGATGCTGCGGTCAAAGCTGCGGTCAAGCGCAACCAGGAAATGGCTAAACTTTTTTAAAGGCGACCAATTATGGAACTTATGCAATTTCTCATCACCATCCTGTTCGAGCTGTTTTTGATGGTGGTCATTTTGCGGGTTTGGTTACAAGCCGCCCGTGCTGACTTTTATAACCCGGTCAGCCAGTTTGTGGTAAAAGCGACCAACCCTTTGGTGTTACCACTACGTAAAGTCATCCCCATGGTGGGTGTTTGGGATCTAGCCACTATAGTTCTCGCCTTGCTGGTCAGTATCGGTAAGTTTATTGCTCTTTACGCAGTGCTTGGCTATCCGATGATCTGGGCCGACATTCTGCTGGTGGGTGTGCTTAGCGCGATCAGTCAATTCCTGCAGTTATTGTTTTGGATTGTGATCATCCGCGCTCTATTGAGCTGGTTTGCCCAAGGTTACAACCCTATGCAAGCCATACTGGTGCAACTGACTGAACCTTTCCTGGCACCTATTCGACGCATTATCCCCCCTATCGGTGGGTTAGATTTGTCCGTCCTGGTGTTAGTGATTGGTATTCAGGCACTACGCATACTGATTGGAGTTTAACCTCATGCACAAGTTTAGCTACTGGTGGTTCGGGCTCGCTTTGCTTGCAGGTGCTGTATTTACAGCGCCTGCGGCAGCTGAACAAAGTAAACGACTAGGCCCCTGGGAGGTCCACTACAACGCTTTCAATTCGACCTTGCTCCGACCGGAGATGGCGCGCCAGTATCAGCTGGAACGCTCCAGTACTCTGGCCACCTTAAACATCGCGGTACTGGCCGCTGAAAAGCCTGGTAAACCAGCACAACAAGTGACGGTCGAAGGCTATGCGATGAATGCACTCAGCATGCAACAACCGCTGGACTTTCGCGAAGTAGTAGAAGGCGATGCAGTTTACTATCTGGCACAGACCTCATTTACGAACCTGGAAAGACTACGCTTTTTTATCACTATTCAAAAGGGCGACGAAGTTCAGGAGTTACGATTCTCTGAAGAGTTCTGGCGCAATTAACCCGACTTCGAATCGCTGCCGTCCAGCAGCTTCACCCCGACTTTGGTAATACGATTTTCTTCGTTCAGCTCACGAATAGTGAGCTGAACATTACCCAACGTCAGTTGATCCCCCACCACCATGCGACGATGGAACTTCTGCGAGAAAAAGGCATGTAGGCTCATTGTCAGCTCTTGCGGATTGAGATGACCGAGGGGGTAAAAGCTGGCGACATCAGCAAGCGATAACTCGCCGTTCAAGGTGAAGTCGCCGAAGAAGTCGCTGCTGTTCAGAGAGCGGGCTTTGCCACCGGCTGCTAAGACACGGCTGATTTCATCAATATGCTGAACTTTTGCCACCACCAGCACATGATCATCTTCAAGTAATTTAGGTCGCTCTGAAGGTTGTAACCACTCACCATCCCGAATCAGGCCGACAAACTCTAAGGGTACGGACCAACGCAGCTCATACCAATAATGGTCGCAGGCTGGTGAGCGTTCACTAATCTCGTAAGACCATAATTCTAACGGATCATTACTACCCACTTGATCCAGCGCCATGCGCCGATCCGGCTCAGCCTCAAGCGGAACTTCTAACTTCAGCCAGCGTGCCAGCGGTGCAAGAGTCCAGCCTTGTAAAATCAGCGAAACCAGGACCACGACAAAGGCGACATCAAAAAACAGTTCTTGCCCCGGCAAGCCGCTTAGCCAGGGGTACAGAGCAAGAATAATAGGTACCGCGCCTCTTAATCCGACCCAGCTTATGAAAAACTGCTCGCGTATGGGAAACGAGAAAGGCGCCAGACTCACTACGACAGCCAAAGGCCGCACGATAAAAATCATCAATCCTGCAATACTAAGAGACAGTCCCAGGTTCTCAATCAAGTGCGAAGGAGTGACCAACAAGCCCAAAATCAAAAACATCATGATTTGGCTTAGCCAGGCCAGCCCATCCTGAACCTGTAAGATATGCATCAGCTGCGGTAATCTGGCATTGCCAATCTTGTAGCCCATCAGGTAAACCGCGAGGAAGCCACTACCGCCAATACTTGAGGTCAAGGCAAACACCACGACAGCACTGGCTGCTGCTAATAGTGGGAAAAATGCGAACTGTGCAGTAATTTTTTCCGCCATCAGGACAAACAGCCGGCCGCCGAACCAGCCAGCAATAAAGCCAATAGTCAGCTGCTGTGCAACCTCCAGCCCGACCACCGTAAACGAGAAGGCTTCTCCTGAAGCTATTAACGTGGTCATGGTCATGGTGAGAATGACCGCCATAGGGTCGTTGGTTCCCGACTCAATTTCCAACGTTGAGGCGACGCGTTGCTTAATCTTTAGGTTCTGCGACTGAAAAATGCCAAACACCGCAGCGGCATCCGTTGAGCTGAGAATGGCGCCAATCAGTAAAGCTATCGGCCAGGACAAATCAAACAGCCAAACGATGCCCAGGGCGGTTAATGTTGAAGTTAAGGCAACCCCAAGGGTGGCCAGGCTTATTGCCGGCCACAGCGCTACACGGAAGCGCTCACGCTTGGTGCGCATGCCGCCGTCGAAGATGATGATGACTAACGCCAGTGAGCCTATGAGGAACGCAATTTCAGGCTGATCGAAGCCAATGCCCAGCAAGCCTTCTTCGCCTGCCAGCATGCCCACAACCAGAAACACCAGTAGCAATGGCGCTCCCAGCCGGGAGGATACGACCGCTGCCAGAATGCTCACTAATAGCAGCGAGCCCATAAGCAGCATAATACCGTTTAGATCTGCCAATGATTTCCCCTTTGGTCAGTACACCCTATGCTTTATACTACTCCTATTGTGCCCAAACCAAAATCATCTGTCATGCAACAACTCGTATTAGCTACTGGTAACCAAGGAAAAATTCGCGAACTGCAGGCGCTCCTGCAAGCGCTGGACTGGCAGGTGCGCGCACAGGGAGAATGGCAGTTTGAAGAAGTAGAAGAAACTGGCCTCAGCTTTATTGAAAACGCGCTTTTAAAAGCCCGCCATGCTGCGGCGCAGACCGGACTGCCGGCGCTGGCCGATGACTCTGGTCTGGCCGTCGACGCGCTGGCCGGAGCACCGGGCATTTACTCTGCCCGCTATGCCGGCGCTCAGGCTTCGGATCAGGCAAACGTTGATAAGCTATTATCGGACTTGGCCAATGTACCGGCCGGGCAACGTCAGGCAAGCTTTCACTGTGTGCTTGCCTTCATGCGCCATGCCACTGACCCAACTCCAATAGTTTGTCACGGCGTCTGGCACGGCGAGATCGCTCTGCAACCAAGCGGTGCAGGAGGTTTTGGTTATGACCCGGTATTTTATGTCGCCAACGAAGGCTGTACTGCCGCAGAGCTCGAAAAGAGTCAAAAACAACAACTAAGCCACAGAGGTCAGGCGTTGCAACAGCTACTTAAACAGTTGCAGACACCCTCATGAGGCTACCTCCACTTTCGTTATATGTGCACATCCCCTGGTGTGTACAAAAGTGCCCCTATTGCGACTTTAACTCCCACGCACTAAAAGGCGGCGTCCCTGAAGATGCTTATGTGAATCGTTTACTCGATGATTTGCGCGCCGATCTGGCATGGGTTCAGGGACGTCAATTGAGCAGCATTTTCATTGGTGGCGGCACACCAAGCTTGTTGACCGCGGCAGCAGTAAAGCGCTTGCTCGCCGGCATTGCAAGCCTGGTAGAATTGACGGAAGACTGCGAGGTCACCCTGGAAGCTAATCCGGGAACCTTTGAAAAAGAACGTTTTCAGGGGTTTGTAGAAGCCGGTGTGAATCGCTTGTCAATTGGCGTGCAAAGCCTCGATGCCGAGCAGCTCAAAGGCCTTGGCCGGATCCATGACCCACAGCAGGCATGTGCGGCCGCTGAGCATGCCAGCCAGCTCCAGTTAAACAGCTACAATCTCGATCTGATGCATGGTTTACCGGAGCAAAGCCTGGCACAGGCGATGGCGGACCTTGACGGAATTATTGCCCTTAATCCACCCCATATTTCCTGGTATCAGCTCACCATCGAACCTAATACATCCTTCGCCAGCCGACCACCCAAGTTGCCGGATGATGAGGTTCTATGGGAGATCTATCAACGTGGGCATGAAAAACTGGCCGCTGCGGGGTATCAGCATTATGAGGTCAGTGCATATGCCAAGCCTGGGCATCAGAGCCAGCACAATCGCAATTACTGGCAATTTGGTGATTACCTGGGGATTGGCTGCGGAGCGCACAGCAAAATCACGTTACCTGCAGAGGGTAAGATTTTACGCTGCGAGAAAATAAAACATCCACAGGGCTATTTAGATCTTACTCGTCCACTTCGGTACAAGTTATGGCAGGTGAGCGAGGAAGAATTACCTTTTGAGTTCTTTATGAACCTATTGCGACTCAATGAACCTATGCCAAAATCGTTGTTCAGCGCGCGCACGGGGTTATCTGTGGCTATTGCCGAACAGGCGCTTGCCCCAGCCATAGCGCAAGGACTGCTAACTGGCAGTGACGAACAATGGGAAACGACGTCACTGGGACGCCGTTTTCTTAATTCAATCCTCGACGAAATGGTCTAGAGAATTATTCCACACGGCTAAATTTCAAATCCCACACCCCGTGACCAAGTCGTGCACCGCGCTTTTCAAATTTCGTCAGCGGGCGCTCCTCCGGGCGTGGGATATAATCATTGGTAGCGGACAGATTTTGCCACTTGGACGCATTCTGCATCACTTCAAGCATGTGTTCTGCATAGTTTTCCCAGTCCGTAGCCAGGTGTAAAACACCACCTATACGTAATTTGCGCCGCAGTTGTTCGACAAACTCAGGCTGGATCAAACGGCGCTTATGGTGGCGCTTTTTATGCCATGGGTCAGGGAAAAAGACTTGCACCCCGGCCAAAGCTTCATCGGCGATACAATCCTGCAATACTTCTACTGCATCGTGCTCAAAAACGCGTAAATTGGTCACGCCCTGTTCTTCAGCTTCCATAAGACAGGCGCCGACACCCGGCCGATGTACTTCAATACCAATGAAATTCTTTTCCGGAGCAGCGGCAGCCATCTCGACTAACGAATGGCCCATACCAAATCCGATTTCAACTATGGTGTCTGCTTCACGGCCAAATACTTTTCCTAAATCAAGCAGGCCATCTTCATGTTTCAGCCCCATCGTCGGCCAGCTGCGCTCTAAAGCTGATGCCTGGCCTTTGGTCAGACGACCTTCACGCTTTACAAAACTGCGGATCCGGCGAATATAACGCCCTTGTTCCTGCGCTTCACTGAGATTCTTTTGAGTGGATTCTTTATCGTTCATAGTAGTGTTAACTATCTCAATTTAAGACAAAAAAGGCGCAACCAAGCTGGGCTCGGTGCGCCTCTTTTAAAGAGCAACTAAAACTTAGTTGTCTTCTTTTACCGGCACTTCTTTAGTGATCGACATTTTCGCTTCGATCCGGCGGTTCTTCGCACGGTTCTCAGGCGAAGTGTTCGGCACTAACGGGCGGTTCTCACTGAAACCTACAGTGCTAACGCGCTCCTGCTCGATACCAAAGTCAGAAATTAAGCTTTGACCTACTGACTTCGCACGGCGCTCTGATAAGCCTTGGTTGTATTCAACGGTACCAATGCTATCAGTATGACCTTCAATGCGGATATCAAGCTGCGGGAACTCTTTCAGGAAGTCTGCAGTTTCCTTGATTTCAACTTTTTCACCTGCAGGAATGACTGCAGAATCAAAGGCAAAGTTGATCATTAACTCATGCGTGATTGTTTCGTTGCTATACATCACACAACCATACTGATCCACTTTGTAAGTTGGCTGAGTGTTCGGGCAACGATCGTTGGCGTCCATCACACCATCACCATCTGAATCAACTGGTGCGGCTTGCTGTGGCGCTGGAGCCGGTGCAGGTGCAGGGCTTGCCGACTCACCGAAGTAGTAACGCAGACCCGTCATTAACAGGAACTCTGTTAAGTCGCCGTCGCTCTGCTGTACGCCACCTTCAACGAAAAGCTGCCAGTTATTGTTAAGCTGCTCGCGGTAACCGGCACCAACACGCAGGAAACGATTGGATACGTCACCCAGGTCTGTATTGTTAATACCGATGCTACCGTAGACGCTGTCGGTGAAGTTATACATCAGGTCAACACCATAAATAGAACCATCTGCAGAGTCTGCATTATGCAGATCGCCACGCAGATAGTCATAATACACCCGATAACCCCACTCTGGAGTAAATTGGAAACCGGCCTCCAGGCCGTAGAATGCACTGTCGAATCCGCCCTTGAAAGTACGTAACTGATTGTTGTCAATTGCGACACGATCAGAGTCAGTACCTAGTGGTCCAAGACGCGGACCGATATACCATTGGCCTTCTTCAGAACTGGTTTGCGCGAACGCTGTACCCGTCACTGATAAGCCTGCTATTACAGCAAATGAAACTGCGGCGATACGATTCACGAGATGCTCCTTTAAATTTCTCAATGAATGGATTTTAATTTCCCTTTACTATATACGAAATAAGCAAATTTTGCTCACTTTTCAGCAAATTCTTTGGGCTTTACAAAACCTTTACTAAGTGTTGATTTGTCGTCAAACAAATCGTTGAGGATTCATGCAATCTATTGATTATTATGTACGTACAGCGAAGCAGACGATTGCGCCGGCTAACTTTTCCCGGACGGTTATCGACTGGCAACAAACACATGGCCGCAATGATTTGCCCTGGCAGCGTGAAGCCAACCCCTACCATGTGCTGGTCAGTGAGCTGATGTTACAGCAGACTCAGGTCAAGACGGTCATTCCCTACTTTTCCAGGTGGCTGGCTCGCTTCCCGGATGTTGAAACCCTTGCTGCAGCATCTGAGGACGACGTTATGCAACTGTGGCAGGGACTTGGTTATTACCGGCGCGCGCGAAACCTGCAGGCTGCAGCCCGGACCGTCGTCAACAATCACAACGGTGAGATCCCGACAACGGCAACAGAGCTGCGTGAGATCCCGGGCATTGGGCCCTACACGGTTGGCGCGATTCGTGCTTTCGCTTACGATGCCCCTGCAGCAATTGTCGATGGCAACGTGAAACGTCTGTTCGCCAGACTGTTTGCCCTGCCGTTTCTGGTGAACAAGAGCAGCCACGACCGTTACTTCTGGGCGCTCGCTGAAGAGTATACGCCAACGCAGGAGAACCGGCGCTTCGCGCAGGGGCTGCTCGACCTCGGAGCCACCATCTGTAAGCCGAAACAGCCGCTCTGTGCCGCCTGTCCGCTGCAATCCGTCTGTCATAGTCTGGCCCTAGACCTGGTCGATGATTACCCTAAGCGCGAAACAAAGAAAGCCACCCCGACACGCGCCGGACATTTTGTACTGGATGTAACAGAAGCCGGCGTGCTGCTGCAGAAACGTGACGACAGCAGTGTCTGGCCTAATCTCTGGTGTCTCCCGGAACTGGCCGCAATGCCAAGCGGCGACGCCTTTGGGCACTTTAAACATACGTTTAGCCATTACAAGCTTGAGGCCTCCATCTGGTGGCAGCCTGCCCCTGACCAATTGCGCCAACAAAGAGTTGCTCTTGACGCGATCGACCAACTCGGATTACCCGCCCCCATCCGCAACTATTTGCAGAAACTGGATCGCAGAGAAGTTTGTCAGAAATTAGAATAGTGCGTACTATTAGTACTATCTGAAATCGAGCGAGGTAATCATGAGTCGTACTGTATATTGCCAATATTTGAAAAAAGAAGCGGAAGGCTTGGATTTTCAAATGTACCCCGGTGAATTGGGGCAGAAAATTTTCGAAAACATCTCCAAAGAAGCTTGGGCTGAGTGGCAGAAAAAGCAAACTATGCTGATTAATGAGAAACGCCTGAATCTGATGGATCCGGACTCACGTAACTTTCTTGAGGAACAGATGAAAGCCTTTCTTTTTGAGGGGCAAGACATCGAAATTGAAGGTTATACCCCGCCCGGCCAATAAATTCCTTGCTAGCCCCATACTTTTGGGGCTTTTTTTTACCCGCCCTCCACCTTTCTGAGCGTTTTTTGAGCGCTATTTCTCAAATTTTACTAAACTATGATCAACATAGGCAGCAGTTATAGTACGAAGCTAGAGAAACCCTAACGATTCTGTTAGACTACGAACGAATTTTTCAAGAGGGAGCCACTATGAAAATGCCTTCCTGGCAGCGTGCTGTTGTGAAAGTAGGCAGTGCTTTGATTGCGCCAGACGATACAGGAACGAGCAGTAAATATTTATTAGCCATTGCCCGTTTTATTATTGAATGTCATGAACGCGGGCAAGAAGTTGTCTTGGTATCATCCGGCAGTGCTGCTGCTGGACGTAAGCACATTACCTTTGACGGCGAGACGATTCCCGTCACAGTTAAAAAAGCAATGGCAGCCGTCGGTCAAACCGACATGATGGCAAACTGGTCACGCTTTTTTGACTTCCCCTGTGCTCAGGTGTTGATGACCCATGGTGACCTGCGCGATCGAGCGCGTTACGTGAGCATCCGCAACACCTTGCACACATTGTTAGAACACGATGTATTGCCGATTGTGAACGAAAACGATGCCTTGGCGACCGATGAAATGAAAGTCGGTGACAACGACAATCTCGCCGCAATGGTGGCAACATTGGTGGATGCGGATGCGTTATTTATTTGCTCTGACATCGACGGCTTATTCGATGCTGATCCGCGGGTTAAGCCTGATGCGAAAAAAATTCCAGTGGTCGATACGATCACCGAAGAAATTTTTGCGCTGGCAGGTGGAACCACAAATAAGATTGCCACCGGCGGTATGCGCACTAAGATTGAGGCTGCTGAAAAAGCGACCTCGCACGGCATCGATACCTATATTGTCAACGGCCGCAAAGGGGATACCTTTGAACGCCTGTTGCAGGGCGAAAATCCAGGTACCTTGTTTAGCCGGCAACAGGATCCAATGACCAACAAGAAACACTGGTTGCGTCACACCCTGGTTTCTCAGGGAGAGATTGTGGTCGATGCTGAAACAGCGAAAAGCGTGGTTGAAGGTCAGTCCCTTACCACCATGGGAATTGTTGATATTCAGGGCGATTTCAACCGTGGCGATGCGGTAGTCATCCGTAGCGGTGATAATGCCGAAGCTGTTGCCAAAGGTATTTGTCAGTACAGCTCGCACGAACTGATCCATATCAAAGGCCAGGAAGTCAGCGACATCGCAAAACAATACGGGTACAGCCCCATCACCGAAGTTATCCAAAGTAACGACTTAATGATTCTGGAGGATGAATGAGTAACTCCGTAGCACGAGATATTTCTAAACGCGCTGCCGTCGCAGCGCGCGCAGTCGCAACGCTAAGTGAAGCAGAAAAGAACAAGGTTCTGCAGAGCATGGCTGATAGCATTCGCCAGCATCAGGACAAGATCCTTGCCGTCAACGAGAAAGACATGCAGGCCGGCCGCGACAAGCAGCTTTCTGATTCAATGCTGGACCGGTTGCAATTGAACCCAGAGCGTATCGAGGGGATGGCAACGGCAATCGAAGAGATTATTCAGTTGCAGGACCCGGTAGGCGAACGCAAGCCGTTCAATACCCGCCCTAATGGTATTGTTGTTGAAAAAATGCGCATCCCGCTTGGCGTGATTTGTATGATTTACGAAGCTCGGCCAAACGTTACCGCTGACGCTGGAGCTCTTTGCTTCAAGTCAGGTAACGCCGTCATTCTGCGTTGTGGACGCGAAGCAATCGAAAGCAGTAAAGCCATTGCTGACGCCTTGCATGAAGCGCTGCGTGCGAATGGCCTGCCAGAAGATGTGATCACTGTGGTACCGACGCCTGACCGCGACCTGATGCTGCAGCTGTTGCAGCAAGACGACTACATTGATCTCGTCATTCCACGCGGCGGCGAAGGCTTGATTCACTTTGTCAGCGATAACAGCAAAATTCCGGTCATCCAGCACTACAAGGGTGTTTGCCATCTCTACGTCGATAAAGACGCGGATCTGGACAAAGCTTTAGCGCTGTTATTGAACGGTAAAACTCAACGAACTGGCGTCTGTAATGCGCTTGAAGGTCTGTTAGTCCATAACGACATCGCTGCTGAATTCCTGCCAAAAGTAGCGCAGGCGCTGCAAGATAAAGGCGTGAAGATCCATAGTGACAAAGCCTCTGCTGAGTACTTTGCTGATGCCGACGTCATCGCTGATGATGCTTTTGGTGAAGAGTACCTGGCGTTAGAAATCGCAGTGCGTACGGTCGCCGATTATGATGGCGCCATCGAGCATATTCAGAATTTTGGCAGCGGCCACACAGAAGTCATCGCGACCGAAAACGAAGTTACTGCGCAACGTTTCATTCGTGAAGTCGACTCTGCGGTAACCATGTGGAATGCGTCATCACGATTCAGTGACGGTGGTCAGTTAGGCTTAGGCGCTGAGATTGGTATTTCCACCAGTAAGCTTCACGCATACGGTCCTATGGGACTGCAAGCGCTTACGACAGAAAAGTTTGTGGTGACAGGTACCGGTCAAATTCGTGACTAAAAGCGACCTTATGTATCGGGTTTAGCCTCATAACCCGTAATGAGAAGGGGCCAGTCGCGTTCTTCCTGCCAATGGAAGTCGCGATTGGCCTCTTTTGCTTTACCTGCCTCTTTCAGCAGACTGCGTAGTAATCGCGCCAGATTGGCTTGTTGCCATTCCCCTGCCTCACGAAAACCACACTTATCAAAATCAACCAGCCATACTTTGTCGTCAGCATCGAGCATGATGTTGTGACAGTTCAGATCAGAGTGGTAAACACCAGCCTCATGAAAGCGGCGAATAACAGCACCTATGCTGTGCCATTCATCATGGTTTAGCGGACGCTCGCCAAGCACTTTAAAGACGTCCTGTGCCTGGGGAATAATCTCGACTAAAATGTCTGCCCGATATCCCCACAATGGCGCCCTTTCATAGCGCGCCGCCAGCGGTTTTGGCACCGGCAGACCAGCTTCCCGCAGGCGTTGCAATAGTTCAAATTCAGCCATCGCGCGGCTTTTAGCAATGGGCTCGCGAGCAAAACGGTCTTTGTTCACTTTGCCCACTAAGCCGCCGCGGTAATAATGACGAAGTAACATGCCTGGTTCGCCAAACTCAATAAACCAGGCTGTACTTCGGCCCGTCGCAGCGCCTTTTATCTTATGCTGCTGTTGCCAGTATTCCGCACTGAAAAACTCATCTGAGAAGGTTTTAAAAACAGAGTTATCAAACCAGATCTCCAACTTGTCGGAGGGTTTTAAGGTAGTGATAGTTTTCATACTGGTGAACTCCATAGCATCAGTTTCTGAAGGCCGCTTGATAGGTGGTGACTGATGTTTAAAGATAGCGTGAATATCATTGAGCATGGCTGCTGTAGCGCCCTGATCCTGAGCAAACTCCCGAGCAGCAGCTCGTTGCATGGTAAAGCGTAAG
This sequence comes from Pseudidiomarina terrestris, assembly GCF_030466375.1. Lineage (NCBI taxonomy): Bacteria > Pseudomonadati > Pseudomonadota > Gammaproteobacteria > Alteromonadales > Idiomarinaceae > Pseudidiomarina > Pseudidiomarina terrestris. Next base: position 19,179 of record NZ_JAGGJE010000005.1, on the reverse strand, counting down.
TTCGCATCATTGAGTAAGTTCAGCCATTGCCGCGCCAGCTGCAGATCATCGGCGGCCCAGCACACGCCTTCAGCCGCGTTCAGGCGATCGAATATATCCTGGAAATTAAATACATGAGGCCCGGAAACAATGGGCGTATGGGTGGCAATCGGCTCCAGAGGATTGTGTCCGCCACGAGTGATCAAACTTCCTCCGACAAATGCAACATCGGCGGTTGCGTACCATAGCATCAACTCACCCATACTATCCCCCAGCCAGACCTGTGTCGCTGAGTCTGGTTGGTCACCAGCACTGCGCCGAACCAGCGACAATTCAGCCGCTGCAATCTGTTCCGCGACTGCGTCAAAACGCTCAGGGTGGCGCGGGACCAAAATTAGCAAGGCTGCAGGGATTTTCGCTAAAACTTTTTTAAATGCCTGCAACACCAGCTCGTCTTCACCATTGTGCGTGCTGGCTGCCAATAACACAGGCCGCTCAAGCTGTTGCTTTAATAAAGTAGCCTCTGCCAACAAATTAGCCGATACCTGGCTATCAAACTTCAGGTTTCCGCGCACCGCAATGCGATCCGCTGCCACCCCAAGATTTACGAAGCGCTCCGCGCTACTTTGGTTCTGCGCCGCAATCCAGCTTAACTGCTGCCAGACAGGACCAATCAGCCAACTGTATTTATGGTAGGAGCGTTGCGATTTTGCCGACATACGGGCATTGAGTAAAACCACCGGAACCTTGTGCTGCTTCGCGCGTTGTAAAAAGCACGGCCAGACTTCCGTTTCCAGCAGCAACACAGCTCTTGGTACCAACTTGGTAAACAGGCGGCGCATCGCACCGGGGGTATCGATCGGAAGATAAAGGTGGTGAACACGGTCACCAAAGGCAGACTGCGCCAGCGCGGCGGCGGTTGGCGTCATCGACGATAAAGTTACCGGAAGGTGGGGGTAGCTATGCAGAACTTGTTCGATCAGCTGGCGAGCTGCCACCGTTTCCCCTACAGATACGCAGTGGATCAGAATTCCCTGCCGCGCATTCGCGGGAATAGACTGTAAAGCCAGGCGCTCGCTCCAGCGTTGACGATAAGCCGGAGCTTTGCGGCCGCGTAGCCACAGATAAATAAAAATCAGTGGCAGACTGAGGCGTATGAGCAGACGATAAGAAACCGTCATCGCATTTAACGCCAGTATTCTTTAATCCAGGTCGTTGGAAGAACCTTGCGGTACCACTTACCGCTACGCCCTGCCACTGCATCGTCCGGATGCGGACGGCCGTGGAAAATAATCACTTTCGCCCCTTCAGGGATGCGCGGCTGTTGGAAGAAACTTAGCGGGAAGGGCCGCAAGCAATGACGTTTGAAACTGCGGCACCACTCGGCTGGCCAGTATTTGAGCTTACCCTGACGGTCAACAAACTGAGTAATAAACTCTTGCTCATTCCGGACATTCTTACGCGATCCAACCGGATCATTCTTTAAATGTTCAAGAGCGTCGACATGAGCGCCTATGTTGAAGCGAAACACCGAGGTATTGCCTGTTGCATCGGACTTATCCCATTCTTTGATGACCAGAAATTCCCCCTCCGGCTCAAAGAATTCGTCCAGACTGCCAACAATCACGATATCCAGATCGAGAAATAGTGTCTGCCCTTCGAGATCATACAGCGGTTTGGCAAAGCAAGTTAACTTCAACCATCCATGACCAAAGGTCCAGGGTTTGCGCTGGTCAAAATCTTCAAAACCTACCTCAGGGATGGGTTTAACTTCGACTTCGTCACGAATACCATCGGCATCGTCGGTCAAACAGACAAAGCGGAACGGCCGCGATAAATTACGGCTTACCATTGAGTAAAGTGTATTGACGTAATCAGCGCCGTATTTTTGGCCCCATTTGATACAAATAACGTTAACTGGCTGCATTCTTATCCCTGCCTGTAAGACTCGCTTATGAATGTGCGCATAATGCCAAATTCTGCATGCGGTGGCTATATTTCGCGTTATAAAACCCGATCTTTTCCTGAATCTGCTGCGTAGTTCTTGGCTAAGCTTAGTACACATCGAACCACCCGGGACGCCATGACTCAACTTCATTCGAATTGCTTCACCAGTTTGTCCAAGCTACCCACCAATGACTATGCAGAAATTGCGTTAATCCTTGGCGATCAGCTTAATGCCAGTCACAGCTGGTACCACCAGAAATCTAAACGACGCTTGTTTGTTATGTTCGAAATGCGCCAGGAAACCGACTACTGTCGCCACCATATTCAAAAAGTGGTGGGCTTTTTTGCTGCGATGCGAAACTTTGCCAGCGCCTTGGCAAAAGCGGGTCACAACGTGCTCTATCTCACTTTGGACCACAGCGATAACAAACAATCCCTGACGGATAATCTTGCCGCGGTCGCTAAGCACTGCAACAGCAAGGAAATTTTACTGCAACAGCCGGATGAATACCGTCTGGATAAGCAGTTCGATGAATGGCAAGCGCCAGACTCGTGCTCATTAACCTGGCACGACAGTGAGCACTTCCTTACTGAGCGGAACGTCCTGAATCAATGGTTTGGTGACAAAGACAACTATCTCATGGAACATTTCTACCGCCGCGTCCGCAAGCAAACCGGTTACCTTATGGAAGACGGCAAACCTGTCGGTGGCAAATGGAACTACGACAAAGAAAACCGCAAATCCCTCAAAGCATCGGCAGAACTGCCCGAGCCGTTGCTGTTCGCGCACGATGTCAGCGCACTTGTTGAGCTACTTGAGCAAGAAGGTGTTGATACCTTTGGTCATATTGACCCTAACAACTTCATCTGGCCGGTCCAACGCAGCGAAGCTAAGCAGCTATTGAGTTACTTTACTGAACACCTGCTGTCGCGCTTCGGGGATTATCAAGACGCTATGCTTGAGGGGCACTGGGCTCTTTACCATGCCCGCATCTCCTTTGCGCTGAACACCAAAATGCTCAGCCCTAAGCAAGTTGTGGAAGCCGCGTTATCTGCCTGGCAAGCGAACCCCGATGACATTTCACTGAATCAGATTGAAGGGTTTATCCGGCAAATCATTGGTTGGCGTGAGTTTGTGCGCGCAATTTACTGGCACTTTATGCCGGCTTATGCAGACAGTAACTTTCTGGAGCATGAGCGTCCCCTGCCTGACTTCTACTGGACTGGGAAAACCCAAATGAACTGCCTGCAGCATAGCATCACTCAGTCACTAGACTATGCGTACGCGCACCATATTCAGCGGCTCATGGTCACCGGCAATTTCGCACTGCTGGCCGGTTGCGCTCCAGATGCTGTGGATGCCTGGTATCTGGGGGTCTACATTGATGCGATTGAGTGGGTCGAGCTTCCCAATACGCGGGCGATGAGTCAATTTGCAGACGGGGGTAAGTTAGCAACCAAACCTTATGTGTCCAGTGGCAGTTACATTAATAAGATGTCCAACTATTGTAAGTCCTGTCATTACGATGTGCAGACCAAGGTTGGTGACGGCGCTTGCCCTTTTAATCTCTTGTACTGGCATTTTATTGACCGTCATCAGCAGCGCTTTGCCAATAATTCACGAATGGCTTTGATTTTAAGTCAGTGGCGAAAAAGAGACGAGAGCGAAAAGAAGGAGATTCGAGAGCAGGCGGAGAGCTTTCTGGCAAACCTGGGAAATTCGCCGCAACAAGATTAAAAAAGGGAGCTACTGGAGCTCCCTTTTTGGCTAGTGCTTATTATACCGGCTTATTGAAAGCGACGGCTGCGACGTTCACCACGGGGCTGGCGTTCGTTGCGGGCAAAACTTTTCGGTGCTGGACGTCCACCAGGCTTGTGCGCACGAGGCGCGATAGCCTGATCGGCAGCTAACTCCATACCCATCTGTTGCTGACGGACACGGGCGCGCTGCAGAATGCGTAACACGCCTGTTGGCAAGCCTTTCGGTAACTCAACCAGACTGTGGTTTTCGAATAATTGGATTTGCCCAATATACTTGCTGTCCATTTCCGCTTCGTTGGCAATAGCACCCACGATATCTTGTGGACGAGCACCGTGATCACGGCCGACCTGAATCCGATAAGTATCAAATTCAACGTTTGCATCGCGACGGTCACGAGTATTTGCGCGTTTCTCTGGACGCTTACGGTCACCACGGTCATTGCGGTCAGCGCGCTCAGGACGCTCGGCGAATTTCTTCGGCGCCGGATCAGCTGAGACAATCAACGGACGCTGCTGTTGTTGCTGTGCTAACAACGCTACTGCGATTTGGCTTGCCGTTAATTCTGTCTGTTCTTGCATCTTTTCGATGATCGCAGTCAGTTCATCCATGCCGCCTTTTTCAACCTGTGCAACGATTTTCTGCTGCAAAGAAGCTTGGCGATGAGCACTCAAATCGCTTGCACTTGGCACTTCGAAAAACTCAATGGTGCTGCTCGTTAACCGCTCATAATGGCGCAACAAATGTTTCTCGCGCGGGCGGAAAAACAAGATTGCCTCGCCACTGCGACCGGCACGGCCGGTACGGCCGATGCGGTGGACATAAGACTCAGTGTCACCAGGTAAGTCATAATTCACCACGTGGGTGATTTCTGGGACGTCTAGTCCACGCGCAACAACGTCGGTAGCGACGAGAATTTCAATACGACCACTACGCAACTGATTCACAGTCTGCTCACGTTGCGCCTGATTAAGATCGCCGCTCAATGGCGATGCTTTGAAGCCGGCAGCCTGCAACTGCTCAGTAACTTCCATCGTATCATTACGAGTGCGGACGAAAATCAACACGCGTTGATAATCCATGGTTTCAAGCAGGCGTGTCAGTGCCATCATCTTGGTGATACCACGAACTTGCCATGCACGTTGACGAATCTTAGATTTCGCCACGTTTTTAGCTTCAATTTTAATCGAAACAGGTTGTTCGCCTTCGCTGGTCACCAGGAAGGTTTTTGCAAGCTTACGGATTGCATTCGGCATCGTCGCTGAGAACAAGGTCCGTTGCGATGTATTTGGCACAGCACCCATGATGGCTTCGATATCATCGATGAAGCCCATGTTTAGCATTTCGTCTGCTTCATCCAAAACGGCCATACGCAGTGCGTCTAATTTCAATACGCCTTTTTTCAGCATATCGAGCAAACGACCCGGAGTACCGACGATCACTTGCGCGCCAGTACGTAGCGCTTTGATCTGTGGTCCAAATGCAGCGCCACCGTAGACAGTTGCGACTTCAAGACCTCGCATTTGTTTGCCAAATTCGGTAATAGCTTCTGCTACCTGAATCGCCAATTCGCGAGTTGGTGCAACAACCAACATTTGGGTTTGACGTACTTTTGGATCGACTAAAGTCAAGCCAGGCAAGCCAAAGGCCGCAGTTTTACCGGTACCGGTCTGCGCTTCGCCTAAAACATTCTTACCTTCAAGTAAGGCTGGAATGGCTTGAATTTGAATAGGAGTTGGTGTTGTAAAGCCCATGCTTTCGACTTGTTTAAGCACAGCACTTGGTAGGCCAAAATCGCTGAACGATTGGCCAGTCATTAAATCAGACATTTGTATCTCACATCATTTCTGTAAAGCATAAAGGGGGTATAGGTACGCCCAGCTACAGAACACGATGAACACTCTGGCAGGAAGATTAGGCGCTGAACCCCAGCGTAGTCAGGGGTTGAGCCGCTCCCATCATTAGCGGTAATGACCCTGAGGCTGCGGACTATACGTGAATCGCTACCTAATTACAAGCTAAACTAGCATTGCATGTGAACCACTTAGGCAACATACTCATAAGAGAGTTATAAGTTTTTACTACTTGCCAACAACAAGGGGAAAGTTATGACATCCCACAGCATGCGTTCACTTACGAAGACCAATGCATTCATCGATGGCCACTGGGTGCCTGTGGAACAACGTTTTGCCGTTACCAACCCGGCCACTGGTGAAGTCGTTGCTGAAGTTGCTGATGCTGATGCAACGCTGGCTGAACGGGCCGTTGAGGCAGCCAAAAATGCCCTGCCCGGCTGGCGCAAGAAGACGCCCCACGAGCGTGCCGAATTATTGCGTCGGTGGTTTAACTCGATGCTAAGTAACAAACAAGCCCTGGCCGAGTTAATGTGCGCCGAGCAAGGCAAGCCCGTCGCGGAAGCCGCAGCTGAAATTGAATACGGCGCCAGCTTTGTTGAGTGGTTTGCGGCTGAAGCTGAGCGCAGTTACGGCGACGTGCTCCCACTGCAGAGCCCGGATAAGCGCGTTTGGATCACCAAACAAGGGGTAGGCGTCTGTGCCGCGATAACTCCCTGGAACTTTCCAAACGCCATGATCACCCGAAAAGTCGCGCCAGCGCTGGCAGCTGGCTGCACTATGGTGGTAAAACCACCACAATTAACACCACTTTCCGCACTGGCTATCGCGCAGCTCGCCAGCGAGGTGGGGATCCCTGACGGCGTCATCAATATCGTACCTAGCACTGACGCCAAATCGATTGGCGGAGTTCTCACCGAACATCCAGACGTGCGTAAGTTTAGTTTCACTGGCTCAACGGCGGTCGGTAAGAAACTGATGCAGCAATGCGCCAGCACCGTGAAGAAAGTATCTTTTGAGCTCGGTGGCAATGCTCCGTTTATCGTATTTGACGATGCCGACATTGAGCTTGCAGTCGAGCAACTTTTAATCTGCAAATTCCGTAACGCAGGCCAGACCTGTATCAGTGCCAACCGTATTCTGGTACAGGAGAAAGTCTTAGATAAATTCGTCAACACCCTGAAATCCGAAATGGAAAAGCTCAAAGTTGCCCCAGGTACTGCAGATGAAGTCGATTATGGCCCGCTGATTGACCAGGATGCCATCGATAAGGTCAAACGACTGGTTGCCGATGCCAGAGAGCAAGGTGCTGAATGTTTAACCGGTGGCAAGGTTCTGGACGAGGTTGGCGAGTTATTCTACGCCCCTACCCTGTTAACCGGAGTGACCTCAACCATGGACATCGCTCAGGAAGAGATATTTGGCCCCGTGGTTGCAGTTCAGACCTTCGACACCGAAGAAGAAGGCATCCGCAAAGCCAATGCCACGCCCTTTGGTCTGGCGGGCTACTTTTGTGCCGAAGACTATCGCCGTATCGAGCGGGTCAGTAGTGAACTGGAGTGTGGCATGCTCGGCATAAATGCCGGCGCCATCTCGCACGCGTATAACGCCTTCGGTGGTGTTAAAGAGTCAGGTATTGGTCGCGAAGGCTCGCGTTACGGCCTCGCCGAATACCAAGAAACCAAAACCCTTACTTTAGGTGGTTTTGCTTAAGGAGTACGACCTGTGTCAGAACAAATGGAGCTTAGCAGCTTAATGCAACGCCTGCGCCATACCTATGTGAGCGGACTGACGCGTTCTCACGCGTGGCGTATGACGCAGCTGAAACAGCTCGCGTTAATGCTGGAAACACATGGAGCTGAGCTTCTCGAGGCGTTACATTCTGATCTGGGTAAAAGCCAGGCAGAAGGCTGGCTGACGGAGCTGGGTTATTTGACCAGTGATATTGAACATACCTGCAAGCGGCTACGGAAGTGGATGCAACCAACCCGCGTAAGTCAGCCACTGATGGCCTGGCCGGGCAAAAGCTTTTTGCAGCCCGAGCCGCTGGGGGTGGTGCTTATCATAGGTGCCTGGAATTACCCGCTACAATTGCTGCTAAGCCCATTGATTGCTGCTCTGGCAGCCGGTAATTGTGTCGTGCTGAAACCGTCAGAACTTGCCCCAGCGACGGCGTCACTCATGGCGCGATTGTTGCCCGACTATTTAGCTAATGAAGCGGTTCAGGTGGTTAATGGCGGTGCTGACACTGCGCAAGCGCTTTTGCAGCAGCGTTTTGACCACATCATGTACACCGGGGGTGGTCGAGTCGGACGTATTGTCATGAAAGCCGCCGCCGAACATTTAACACCAGTAACGCTGGAGTTGGGAGGAAAGAGCCCGGCGGTGGTGCTGGCGGATGCTGATATCAAAACAGCGGCCCGCCGTATTGCCTGGGGAAAGTGGCTGAACGCAGGACAAACCTGTATCGCTCCAGATTATGTGCTGGTCGATGAAAGCGTCAAAGAACCTTTTCTTGAGGCGCTACGAGAAGCCATTGAGTCCTTTTTTGGGGACGATGCAGCAGATGCTGACGACTATGGAATGATTGTCAATGAGCAACACTGGCAACGACTGGTCGATTACCTTGACCAGGGTACGCTTTATTATGGCGGTGAGTTTGACCGTCAGGCGCGTTACATTGAACCCACCATAATGACCGAGGTTGCCACCGACAGCCCCGTCATGCAGGAGGAGATTTTCGGCCCGCTACTCCCGGTGCTGACGGTACCAAACCTTGCCAGTGCCATCGAATTTATTCGTGATCGTGATAAGCCACTGGCACTTTATGGTTTCAGCGGCTCGACCCGCAGCCTACAGCAGTTAACGGAGCAAACCCACGCGGGGAACCAATGCAATAATGACACGCTGATGTTTATGCTGAATCCGAAGCTTCCCTTCGGCGGCGTAGGTCCTAGTGGCATGGGTCGCTATCATGGCAAATTTGGATTTGATACCTTTAGCCATCAGAAATCGGTAATGCAACGGCCATTTTGGTTCGATCCGAATTTCCGGTATCCTCCCTATACTTCGTTTAAGCAAAAGCTTTTACGCTGGTTTAGTTAGTTCAACATACAAACTTAATGAGTAAGAAGGAATAAGTGTGGCAAACACAGGTATCACGGTAACGCTCGAGAACTTCCAACAAGTGATTCTGGAGGGCTCTCAATCCAAACTGATTATTGTCGATTTTTGGGCTGACTGGTGTGAGCCGTGTAAGCAGCTCATGCCGGTATTGGAAAAACTTGCCGCCGAATACAGTGACCGTGTCACTTTGGTTAAAATCGATTGTGACGAACAGCAGCAACTTGCCGCCCAATTTGGCATTCGCAGCTTGCCGACCGTCGCGTTTTTCAAAGAGGGTCAGCCCGTGGATGGCTTTGCCGGTGTTGAGCCCGAAAGTGCTATCCGTGCGCGGATTGAACAACATATACCTGGCCCTGGCGAGGACTTACTAAAGCATGCCCGGGAGTTACTCGAGCAAGAACAATTTGACGAGGCTTATGCGCTTGCCAAACAGGCCTATGACCTGCAGCCAGAAGATACCCAGGCGCAACTGACTTTAGCTGATGCAGCCTGCAGCCTTGGCCGAATCGAGCAAACGGAGTCATTGCTAGATGGCATTCGACTCGCTGATCAGGACAGCTATTTCCAGCAGGTACAGAGTAAATTACAGCTGGCAAAGCAAGCGGCGGACAGTCCGGAGCTGCGAGCCCTGCAGCAGCAGGTAAAGGAACAACCGGATAATCTCGAACTGGCACTGGAATTAGCGACCAGCTTATATCAGGCGAAGCGTATGGAAGAGGCGTTGGAGGTTTGCTTTTCCGTACTCAAACGAGATTTCAACTTTCCAGAAGCCAGACAACAAGCGCTGGATATGCTCAATGGCCTACCAAAAGGCGATCCTTTGGCCGCCCGTTACCGCCGTTTACTCTATAGCATGATGTATTAAGGGCCGGCTCGGCGCAGCGTAAGGTTTATGCGCTGCGCGCCAAGCTGCGGATGGTAGCCATCCGCTACTTTGGCAATTCCATGATAGCGCAAGCGATCAACACCACCCCAGACCACTACGTCACCATGCCGCAGCTCGATACGAGACGGACGATCCGAACGTTGCAAACCTCCCCATAAAAAACGCGCCGGTAAACCAAGTGACACCGATACTATGGGATGCTCAAAGGAGTATTCATCACGGTCTTGATGAAGTCCCATCTGCGTGCCTGGCTGGTAACGATTGATCAGGCAAGCGTCAGCAATAAACTCAGAAAAGCCCACGTGTGCAGCGGCATTTTTCGCTAATCCAATCACCTCAGCAGGTAACTCTGGCCAAGGCTTTTCCGTCAAAGGATCTGTCCCTACGTAACGGTATCCCTGCTTATCACTATGCCACCCCCAGCTTCCGCTATTTGTGGTTTGCACCGACATCGCTCGTCCACCAGGCGTCTGCAGGCGACGCCAAAAGGCTTGGCTCGTTATAGTATCAATTGCCTTAAGCAGATGCCTTTCCCAGGGTAAGGCATAGCCGCGTAACAGCGCGCTCTGCTCACCAAGAGAAATGATCTCAGGGCTTCCGTTTGTCGAGAATAAATCGTGTTGCATCGTATCTATGTGTTGCTGGTGCTTGCCGCATTCTACGGCATACGCTAGGATTGAGCGAATGTTCGTCGAGGTTTCCTTATGCCTCGCTAAGCTATGTCTATAATAACTATAAATAAAGGTCCCCCTATGAGTACATCTCGCGAGCATTTTAGCTCGAAAATTGGCTTCATACTGGCTGCGGCAGGTTCTGCCGTAGGTATTGGCAACCTCGTTGGTTTCCCAGTTGCAGCAACGAAAAACGGCGGCGGTGCATTTCTTATCATCTATGCACTTTTTGTCGCTTTTATTTGTCTGCCAATCATGCTCGCGGAAATGGGACTGGGCCGCCGCACTCAGCATAGCCCTTATAGCGCTTACGCCGAACTTGGTAAGAATGCTATTCAGTGGCGTCTCGCCGGGTGGTTCGCAACCATAACGCCGTTTATGATTGCAGTCTTCTATATGGTCATTACCGTGTGGATCTTCGGTTATCTGTTTCAGACCTTGTCGGGTAATTTGGAAGTCATAGCGCAACCCGAGTACTTTGGACATTTCGTTAACGACTATTCGTTTGTCGGTTACTTAATCGCCGTCACCCTGATCATCAACTTTATTCTGGTAGGTGGTGTCCGTAAGGGTATTGAACGCGCATCCAAAATTCTGATGCCAACGTTGTTTTTAATGCTCATCTTACTGGTCATCTTCGTACTGACATTGGATAACGCCATGGCAGGGGTCGAATTCTATCTGGTTCCTGATTTCAGCAAAATTGATGGTAGTGTGATTAACGGTGCCCTCGCCCAAGCATTCTTCTCGTTGTCGTTAGGTATGGGGATTCTCATTACCTATGGCTCCTATTTCCGCCGCAATGACGATATCGTGACCTCTGGTAAGCTGGTCGCTATTACCGACACGGCAGTAGCTTTTACCGCCGGCTTAATGACATTACCTGCAATTTTTGCCATCTATCCAGATACTAACCCAGAGTCCTTAAGTGACTCATCGGTATCAATGATTTTCTCGTTCTTCCCGCAAATTTTCATGCAGTTGTCAGACATTATAGGTTACGGTTTTGCCACAGTCGCAGCTTCCGTCTTCTTTTTGCTCGCCTTTGTTGCTGCTATCACTTCATTAGTGTCTATTATCGAGGTGCCGACCTCATCCTTTATGGAGAAGCGCAACGTGTCACGTAGTACGGCGCTATTGGTTATGGGCATTGCCATCACTATTCTGACCTTACTGGCAGCCACATCCTTTGGTCTGGTGCCCTGGGTGAGCCACGTGATCACCTACGCCGGGATAGACAAGTCACTGTTCGATGTCATTGTCGACGTCTTTTACGAAACCATCTTGCCATTAAACGGTCTGTTGATTTGTCTATTTGTCCGCTTCCGCTGGAAGCGTGAGAACTTCGCGGCTGAACTTGGCGAAGGTAACAGTAACTACGCAACCAGCTTTCTGCACAAATATGTCAACTTTGCGATCGGTACCTTTATCCCGTTAATTCTCGCTCTCGTATTTGCCAATACGGTAGCAGCGAAGTTCTTTGGTGTGGCTTTGTTGTAAGCTGCTTACACGTCATCACGACATGTCACTGCAAGCTTCATTAGCACTCGTCAGACACCATTTGAAAACAGCACGGCAACGTGCTGTTTTCATTTTTAGCCCAGACCATGATCATGAGCGTGCACAGCTTCGTGATAAGCTGCTGGAACTCACTCCCAACGCCCTGCACTTCAGTGATACAACAGCTGACACTAAAGCCATTCACCGTTACCGCGATGTACTGGGTCAGACTTATGACGCAGTGCTGCTTGACTACCAGCAGCTTATTCATGCTGATGCCCTTGCGGCAGTCACCGGCACCATCAGGGGTGGCGGTATTTTGTGGGTGATTTTACCGGCGGGCTCATCAGCATTTAAACAGCGGCTGTTACAATCTGCCGAAGACATCGGTCTGGTTCGACACGTCGGCCACTGGCAACACCTGCCTGATCATCTCGCTGCCGTTACTCAGACGCACCTGCCTGCGTCTGCTGCACCAGACTTACCCTCTGCCAGTCAGGCTCAGGTCATTAGTCAAATGACCGAATACAAATTAGCGACACATCTCTTGCTCGCCGACCGTGGGCGCGGCAAAAGTACGACTTTGGGCCTGGCGATTAAAGCAGCGGGTTATAGCTCAGCAAAGCCGATTCTGGTGACCGCGCCGCAGCCACAGGCTGCGGCTACACTCTTAAAACATGCTGCCGGCGGGGCAAGGTTTCGGGCATGGGATCGACTACTTAAAGATAGTTCTGAGTTCGGCGCCGAGCTCGTTATCGATGAAGCCGCGGCTATTCCGTTACATATTCTCAAGCAACTGCAGCAGCATTTCCGTGTCTGGGCCATCGCGACTACCGTCGACGGTTATGAAGGCTGTGGTAAAGGCTTTGCCCTGCGGTTTCTAACCTGGCTCAAACAAAGCTGCGAGTGTCAGCAACACCAGCTCACCGAGCCGCTCCGTTGGAGCACTGCTGACGCAGTAGAAGCCTGGCTCAACCAAGTGCTGATGCTCAAACTCGCGCCCTTAAAAAAACCGCAAGCAACATCAGGCCAAGTCCGCTGGCATTATGTTCATGCCAGTGAGCTTAGCAATGCACTCCTACAACAGGTGATGACGCTACTCCTTGAAGCGCATTATCAAAGCAGTCCAAACGATCTGCGGTTATTACTCGATGACCCCGCTCAGCACCTCGGTTTATTACTGGCAGATGAGCTGGTTATAGGTGTCTGCTGGGTGGCGCAGGAAGGCCCTATCGAATTGGAGCTACAACAGCCTGTTTTGCGCGGTGAGCGTCGGCTTAAGGGACAGCTTCTGCCGCAAGCGATAGGATTTTACCGACAACAACCCGACTGTCTTGCGTGGCGCTGGCTGCGCATTGTCCGCATTGCCACGCACCCCGAATTGCGCCGCCAGGGGATTGGCCGGCGCATGCTTGCTGCGCTCCACCAGCATGCACAGACACAGAACATAGATGCATTGGGCACCAGTTTTGGCATCACGCCGGCAGTTGAAGCTTTTTGGCAAACATCAGGGCTGGTGGAAATCCGCCGTGGCCAGAAAAAGAATATGGCCAGTGGCGCGGTCAGTGCAATCTGGGCGCAGGGGCTGACCACGGCAAGTTGTTCGCTGATCAAAGCGTTACAGCAATTACAGGAAGCTGAAGTTGGCTGGCAGCGCGGCCAAACTGTGCCGCTAAACCTTAATATCGACACTACCGTTGTGCCCATTCTGCGTGGTTTTGCGCAAGGATACTTACCGCTGTCGAACGCGCGCTTTGCCTGGTGGTATATACTGCGGCAGCAAGCTGCACATTCAGTTCTGGCAGCCCAACCCCGGGCGCTATTTGACCCGGCTATTGATAATGCGGCGTTGACGCAAATCAACCACGCTAACAGCCGCGCCGAATTTGAGAATCAGCTACGAGAAATCGTTGGTCAGTATCTGCACTACGGCCCCACCAAAGGTTAAGTCGGGATGCTGTTTTTGCAAAAATATGCTATCTTTCAGCCTTTAAGTCACCCGTAAATGGAACCAAAGAAAGGGTCTCTACATGTCACGAGTATTAGTTATTGGCGCCGGCGGTGTAGCCGGAGTCGTTGTCAAAAAATGTGCAATGCTACCAGAGTATTTTTCTGAAATTCACCTGGCCAGTCGTACCGTTTCGAAATGCGAAGCCTTGCAACAGGAAGTGGGTAAAGATCGCGTGGTCGGTGTTTACCAGGTTGATGCCGACAATGCTGGTGAGGTGGCAAAACTAATCCGTGAGGTTGAGCCAGCGCTGGTAATTAATGTTGCTCTTCCTTATCAGGACCTGCCAATCATGGATGCTTGTTTAGAAACAGGCGTTCACTACCTGGATACGGCCAACTACGAACCTAAAGACGAAGCCAAATTCGAATACTCCTGGCAGTGGGCCTACCATGAGCGTTTCAAAGAGAAAGGCATCATGGCACTACTTGGCGCCGGCTTTGATCCAGGCGTGACCAACGTGTTTACTGCATACGCTGCAAAACATTATTTTGATGAAATTCATTATCTGGATATTGTCGATTGTAATGGCGGAGACCATGGTCAGGCCTTTGCGACCAACTTCAATCCGGAAATTAATATTCGCGAGATTACCCAACGAGGTAAATACTGGGAAAACGGGGAGTGGCTTGAGACTGACCCGATCAGTGTGCGCGAAGATCTCGACTATCCGGGTGTCGGTGTCCGCGCTTCTTATTTGTTGTTCCATGAAGAGCTGGAGTCACTGGTAAAACATTTCCCAAGTCTCAAACGCGCGCGATTCTGGATGACCTTTGGTGATCAGTACCTGACGCATTTACGGGTATTGGAAAATGTCGGTATGACCTCGATTGAGCCAGTTGAGTTTCAGGGACAGAAAATTGTACCTCTGGAGTTTTTGAAAGCAGTATTGCCAAACCCAGGCTCGTTAGCCGAAGGTTACACTGGACGCACCTGTATCGGTACTTATGTCACTGGCATCAAAGATGGTGAAGAGAAAACTATCTTCATTTTCAATAACTGTGACCACGCCGCCTGTAACGCAGAAGTAGGTGCGCAAGCCGTATCCTACACCACTGGTGTACCAGCGATGATCGGTGCTTCCATGATGCTGCAAGAGCACTGGATGAAACCTGGAGTCTGGAACATGGAACAATTTGACCCGGATGAGTTCATGGAGCGTCTGAACAAGTACGGTCTGCCATGGCAGGTGGTCGAATGTGAATCACCATTTAAGCGCTAATATGATGACAGAATCCTATTTATCTGACGCTATCCCATCGCCTTGTTACGTCTGTAACGAGGCGCTGCTGGAACAGAACCTGCAATTAATGGAGCGGGTGCAGCGCGAAAGTGGTGCACACATCATTCTTGCCTTAAAAGGTTTTTCAATGTGGAGTACCTTCCCTTTGATCCGCAAGTACCTGGTGGGATGTACCGCCAGTTCAGTGTGGGAAGCAAAACTCGCCGCTGAGGAGTTTGGCCGCGAAGTCCACGCTTACGCACCAGGTTACAAAACGTCTGAAATGGACGCCTTGTTACCGCTGGTCAACCATATCTCATTTAATAGTTTGAACCAGTGGCAAACCTTTAAAGATCAGGTTCTCGAAGCGGGCGTTTCCCCGGGATTACGGGTGAATCCGGAACATCAGGAAGCAGAGACTGAGTTGTACGATCCCAGTGCTCCCGGCTCACGCTTAGGGATCCGTGCGGCTGACCTGCAAGGAGCCGATCTGGAAGGAATCGAGGGCTTGCACGTCCATAACTTGTGCGAGTGCGACTCTTTCGCCCTGGAGCGTACGCTTAAAGCTGTTGAAGAAAAGTTTGGTGACCTGCTGCATAAGATGAAATGGTTGAATCTGGGCGGCGGTCATCTGATGACCCGCGCTGGCTATGATGTCGACCATTTGATCAAACAACTTAAGCGTTTGCGCGAGACGTATGACCTTGATGTGATTCTTGAACCTGGTTCTGCCGTAGCTTGGCAAACCGGTCCTCTTATCGCCGAGGTCATTGATATTGTAGAGAATGATGGTCCAATCGCGATCCTGGATATCTCCGCTACAGCACATATGCCTGACGTGCTGGAGATGCCCTATCGCCCGGCAATCACCGGTGCCCGCGAACCTGGTGTTCTCAAGCACACCTACAAGCTTGGTGGGAACTCGTGTCTTGCCGGAGATGTCATTGGTTTGTACAGTTTTGACGAACCGCTGCGTCCGGGTAGCCGCATTATTTTCGAAGATATGATGCATTACACCATGGTCAAAACGACATTCTTCAACGGTGTTGAGCACCCGCACATAGGTATTCTGCGCCGGGATGGTAACTTTGATCTGGTGCGCAGCTTCACCTACGAGGACTTTCGCTCACGCTTGTCCTGAGGCTTAGGCTTTAATTTATTCATCAGTACCTGTGATGCACAAGCATCACAGGTCCTTCAGCTTACCGCCAATCCCTGACGTTAAATTCCTGACTGCTCCCGCGCGTACAACGCCAGACCTTGCAGTACTAATTCACTGCGCAGTTCGCCTTTACGCTTCAACTCGACAGGCAGTAACGGTGTCGAACCGCCACTAAAGAGCAGCCGGTAATCAAACCAGTCCAGCTCGGTTTCAGTTACGTGCAAGGCCTGCCGAACAATACCGGCAAACATATTTACGCAGCCGTCCAGCAAACCGTCAGGGGTGCTCGTGCCAAGCTGATTCACTCGGCCCCATATTTTCTGAGTATCAGTGAATACACGGGGCGCTCGGTCGGTAACCGCCTTTTGCATCATATCTACGCCAGGCGCGATCCAGCCGCCTAAGTGCTGGCCTTGGTCATCAATCCAGTCAACGGTAATGGCGGTACCTGCGTCGATGATTAACGTCGGCTTTTTATTTTCATTGTACGCTCCCAGCAGAGCGAGCCAGCGATCTACACCAAGATGCGTAGGTTCACTGTAGGCGTTAGAAACACCAAACTTATGCGCCTCAGAAGTTACTGGATAAACTTGCGCCTGTCCGCATTGTGACTTCATCCATTCGTTCAGCAACGATTGCTGCGCCGCACCGCCGACCAGAGCAAGCCATACGGAAGCCACAGGAGCCTGCAGATGGGTCTCACGAAGCTCTTCGTAGGAGAGATTAAAAAGCGGCTCTAAATGGCCGTCGGCGTCCATTTGCGCCGCTTTGACTCGGGTATTCCCTGCATCAATCAGTAATTTATTAGGATTCATAGCGTAAACTTACTTCTCCCGCGTGAAAACGCTTTACTTCACCGGCGACTTCGACCAGCAAGGCGCCATCTTCTGAGATGCCCTTGGCCACTCCTGAAATGTATTTTTCGCCAAACTGGATGCGCACCGCGCGCTCCTGTAGTTTATCGAAGCTGCTCCAACGTTCGATAAAAGGGGCAAGTCCCTCGACATCATAAGCCTGCAAAGCAGTGCGCAGCTTATTCAGCAGTTTAGCTACCAGTTGATTACGCTCCACCCGGCCATTTAGCTCAGTTTCGACATCCGTCCAGGGCTGGTCAATCGGGGCATCAAGCCAATCCGGCATGCGCAGATTAATACCTATACCAATAATCGCATGCGCTGAATCTGTCGCCTGCCCTTCAAGCTCGATCAGGATGCCAGCTATTTTCTTACCGCCAACCAGGATGTCATTGGGCCACTTCAGTTGCACCCCTTCCATACCATCTTCGGCAAGAGTTTCAGCTAAAGCGGTACCAATAGCAACGCTAAGGCCCATTGCACCGGACATGCCATGCTCAAGGGGCCAGTACATACTCAAATAAAGGTTAGAAGCAAAGGGCGAGTACCAAGCTTTACCGCGTCGTCCCCGACCAGCCGTTTGCGCTTCTGCCAGTACAGCGTAACCCGCATTCAGTTCCTTGTTTTCCCGTAAGCGCTCACGCAAGACATCATTGCTGGACGTGACCACACGTTCCACTTCTATGTTCGCCACAGGAGCTTTGAGTTCCCGGGTGATAATGTCTTCATCCAAAAGCTCTACAGCCTTCGCCAGTCGGTAGCCTTTGCCGGTCACCCGGAACACATCGACACCTAACCCCTGAATATCTTTTATGTATTGGCTGATGGCGGTACGGGTAACACCAATCTCATCGCCAATGGTCTGACCGGAATGGAACTCGCCGTCGGCGAGTAATTCGATCACTTTTATCACCCGTTCATTGCGTTTACTCATGCGTTGATAAGTTCCTTTTCACCCATGATCCTGACCTCAATTTCCAATTCGATGGCAAACCTCGTCTTGACCCGGCTTGTGATTTCCTTTGCCAGGGTAAGCAGCTCCTCACCTGAAGCCTCACCTTTATTAACCAACACCAAAGCTTGCTTATCGTGAACCGAGACACCGCCGCAACTGAAACCTTTCAGGCCCAGCTGATCGATCAACCAGCCAGCTGCGACTTTAACCTGCATATCATCTACTGGGTAATACGGCATGTCCGGGAACCGCTCCAGCAATCCCTGTAACTGCTGCCGGGGGATAACGGGATTTTTAAAAAAGCTGCCAGCGTTTGGTAATACTTTGGGGTTTGGTAGTTTACTGTTCCGTATGGCCACCACTGCCTTCATGATCGTCTTCGCCGAGGCATCACCAGGCACGCTGGATAAAGCTCCGTAGCTAAGCTGAGCGCGCCAGTTTTTACTAAGCGAAAAGTTGACATGCGTAATCACATAACGTCCCGCATGCTGTTTAAACAAACTATCACGATACGCAAAACAGCACTGCTTCTGGCTGAACAGAACAAACTCGTGTTGTTCCCTATCCCAGGCCTCCACTGTGCGGATAAACTCCGACACCTCGACCCCATAAGCGCCAATATTCTGCACCGGTGCTGCGCCAACACTCCCCGGTATCAACGCAAGATTTTCCAGCCCTGGCATGTCTGCATCTAAGGTTTTTCTCACTAAATCATGCCAGTTTTCGCCTGCGCCAACCCTAAGCTCGAAACTGTTTTCCGTTTCCGAGCATTCGTAGCCTTTGATCCCAACCTTCAATACCGTTCGGCTAAAGTCGGTCGTGAAAATAGTATTACTGCCTTCACCAAGTACATAGTAGTCATCAGCAAGCGACGGCAGATCCTCTGCCGCAGTTAATTCAACCACAGCATCTGCCTGATAAGGTAATTTAAATGTATGCAGGTCTTTTAAAGAGACGAACTTATGAATCTTTGTCATAAAGGCATTCTAAACCAGCGAGTAGCTTTAGGGAATGAGCGAACAGTAAATGCAACATCAAGAACTTAGCAAAACTCTTAAAATGCTGGGTTCTCCATCATTAGCTATAAAAAGGCGGGCACAAAAAAAAGCCCCCAGCGTTGCTGAGGGCTTTTCGATAATTAAAGCCTGGCGGTGTCCTACTCTCACATGGGGAAGCCCCACACTACCATCGGCGCTGAAGCGTTTCACTACTGAGTTCGGAATGGATCAGGTGGTTCCACTTCGCTATTGCCGCCAG
>NZ_JAGGJE010000004.1:0-245453 GCF_030466375.1 Pseudidiomarina terrestris | reverse complement strand
GTGGAAGCGTAGTAATGCGTTGAGCTAACCCGTACTAATTGCCCGTGAGGCTTAACCATACAACACCGAAGGTGTTTAGGGTTGTCTTGAACTGCATAAGTTCGAAAACCTTTACCGAAATAGTGACGCGTTGCCATGTGCAACGTGCGATAAGCAGAGTGGCACCAAAGCTCTAGTACAATCAGCCAAGTTCATGTTGTTTAACAGTTTATGCCTGGCGGCAATAGCGAAGTGGAACCACCTGATCCATTCCGAACTCAGTAGTGAAACGCTTCAGCGCCGATGGTAGTGTGGGGCTTCCCCATGTGAGAGTAGGACACCGCCAGGCTTTAATTATCGAAAAGCCCTCAGCTAACGCTGGGGGCTTTTTTTATGCCCGCCTTTTTATAGCAGATGTCTTACGGATCTAGCCTTTGGTAACTTTCGATCAAGACCGGCTATAGCTGTGTGAAACTCACCACTTTATAGCGTTTTCTCTCAATATCGATTTATCGCTATCTAAATAAATTCAATTAAAACAGCATGATAAATAACTGGCACGGTTCTTGTATTACTTTAGTAGCAACATCTTGAAGTGATACTTAATGGAGAACGTCATGGGAAACAAATCGACCTGGTTATGGGTCATTGCCGCAGTCATCGGCCTGGCCTTGTTCGGCGACGAGGTGCTTGGTCTGCTTGGTGCGATTATCGGGCTTATTGTAAGTATCGGTATCACCGGATTGGTTATGCTGGCGATTGCGATTGGTGCTTTTGCCTTAGTCGTCATGGTTGGCGGTAGCATCGCTGTTGCCCTAATTGTCTCAGCGGTTGCGCTGGTGGCGGTGCTATTCAGTTGGCTATGGCCTTACCTGTTATTACTGGGGATCCTGTACTTATTGGTTCGAAAACGCCCTAAAGCTGTGTAGACTAAAAGCCTGTCAAAACCAACCAGGGTAAACCAATGAAACAGCTCGTGGTATGTCTGGCACTGTTGCTTAGCAGTATTAGTGCCCAAGCAGAACAACTTAGCATCGACGATGCGTGGGTAAAACCCACAATTCCGGGGACAGAGAACGGTGCCGGCTATGTGGTGATCACCAATACCAGCGAAACAAGTATCACGCTTATTGGGGTGACCACGGAAGCGGCGCGGGCGGCAGAAGTGCATCAACATATCATGAGCGAAGACGGCATGATGAGGATGCGGCGTGTGCCCGAATTGGTGATCGGGCCTAAGGAAACGGTCACCTTTCAGCCAGGTGGCTACCACGTGATGTTTTTCGGTGTAAAATTTCCGTTTAAAGTCGGAGATGAGGTTGCTTTTCAGCTACAGTTCGCAGATGCTGACGCGTTAGAGGTGAACGCTGAAGTGCGTCCACTGTAGTCATCAGTAACTTTTTAGAACCGCAAGGAATACCGCTACATGGCTGATTTAAAGCTAACCAGAGTGTCGACCCTTTTAGCGTGCTGCCTGTTATCTGCACCCGTAGCTGCGGATACCGTTTTTGGTGTTTATGCAGGAGGTCAGTACTGGCAGACGGATACGTCCGGCTCCTTTGGCAGTAACAGCAATGCGCAGGAGTTTGACTTTGAGGATGAACAGCAAAAGAGCTATTACATAGCGTTTGAGCATCCCATCCCGATGTTTCCTAACCTTAAGGTGCGTCATAACGAGCTGGTCAGCTCCGGGCAGCAAACCTTAAGCCAGGACTTCAACTTCTTTGGTACCAACTTCAGCGCTGGCACCTCAGCTGCGTATCAAACGGATCTTACCCATACGGATTACACTTTTTATTACGAGCTGTTTGATAACGACTTACTGACGTTTGATTTAGGGCTAACGGCCAAGCGCGTAGAGGGTGAACTTGCCGTACAGAGTCAGCAACTCGTGGAACGTAGCGCCACTGATGGCTGGGTTCCGACATTATACAGTCAGCTTCGGGTCGGTATTCCGGCGACCCCGCTTACCTTTTATGGCACTGCCAACGCCGTCAGTATCGATGACTCAAAAATCGAAGATTACGACCTGGGTATCGAGTATCGGGTCATCGAAAACCTGGCGATTGATGTGAACCTGCAGCTGGGCTATCGGGCGTTCGCAATCGAGCTTGATGATTTGGATGGCGTCTACAGTAACTTAGATTACAAAGGCCCTTATCTGGGCCTTGAACTGCACTTCTAACCACCGTAAGGCGTTACCGTGGCCGCTTCAAGCTGGTAACCAACCACCGCCAGCTCGCCGTCGGCGCGTTCTACCTTAATCGTGCCTTCGACCCACACCGGGTTGAAGGCCTGTCGAATCGGATAGCCCTCTGGGTAAGTGACCAGCAAGACCTGATTCGGTGGCGGTGGTGGTACGTGGATACAAGCGCCCTCGTAAGGTACCAGCAAGAACTCTGTAACCTTGCTGTCTTCCGCCTGTAACTGCACGACAAATCCTGGAATGCGTACTTTCTGGCCATCCAGGGCTGCCACGACAGGGGCATTCAATTCAGGCTGACCCATGGCTTCAGGGTTCATGTCATAGTAAGCCTGACTGCGCACCGGTGGCGGCGTATAACCTTCCGGGATCAGATTCTTCCACTCCAACTCACGGTAATCACTGGCAGTTGCCGGATTTACCGAACTCACCGCAACTAATGCCATTGCCGCGATACTCAGAAACCAACTTTTCATCATAATTTCACCGTTAATCCATCTGCTAAAGCATTGCGATAGGCTCGCCATGCCGGATAAAAACTCAAAATGATCGCAGCGCCTATTATCGCTGCCAGCAAGTAGATCTCACGCAGGGTCAATACACTCGCAGTCACCTGGATACCTAAGGTGTTCTGTAAAGCGTCGGCACCAAAGATGAGTACCGCATAAAGCGCGGCGGTGCCCGCAGTTGCGCCGACAATAGTGACAGCGGCTGCTTCACAGACTAATAAACCAAGAATCGTCACCGGACCCGCACCAATAGAACGTAAGACCGCCATCTCGCGGCGGCGTTCCCGTAAACTGGCGAGCAATGTGGTGAGCATCCCCAACAGTCCCGTAATGACCACCAATACCGAGATTGTCATCAAGGCACGCTCAAACAAATTCAGGGTGCGCCAGAAGTTCTGTAGCGCCAGACCGGGCATGATGGCGGACAGTGCTTCCTCATCATAGGTATTAATGACACGCTGCAGGCGCAGGGCGTAGGCACGGTTTTCAAGACCCAGCAGTACAGCGCTTAAGGTGTAGACCGGCGGCGCTGAATGCTCATTCGCGCTTTCCTGTTGATGCTCGTGCGCGTGTTGTTCATGCGCATGCCCTTCAGCAGAATGTGTGGTCTCAACTTCCGTTGCTGGCAAGTAGTCGCCGTGCACCAACCCTTGTCCTTGCAGAGGAATGAAGACACCACGGTCAATCGGTGTCCCAGTTCTGGCTAACACGCCAGCCACGGTAAACGGGTGCGCGTCATGATCACTAAAACTGATGTCCCCGGTACCGTGAGAAATGGTGAGGGGTTGGTTGATAGTTTTGCCGAGCTCTGCTGCGGCCTCGGCACCCAACACCGCGACAGTGAAGTTTGTATGGGTAGCGAAGTTGCCCCCGGACTGAAACTGTAAAGGTTGTTTGGAGCCATATTGGAAATGTTCAAACAATGCATCTGTGGTGGCAATAACCGGAAACCCCTGCACACTGTCGCCCATAGCCATGGGAATATGCCAGTCGACGCCAGGCAGCTGCTGTAGGTACTGATAACTGTTCCAGTTCAGCGTATTAGACAAATTGCCGATATGAAATACGCTGCTCAGCAGAAGTTCGGTGGAGCCTGTGCGTGCGCCAACGATCAGATCAGTGCCGGAAATTGTGTTGGCAAAATTTTCCTGGGTCTGCACGCGAATACGTTCCACGCCAAGCAACAACAAGGTGCTCACCGCGATGGCGACCACCGTCAGCCAGACGCTGCCGCGACGATTCCACAGGCTCGCTAAGGCTAGTTTAAACATGGGCAGCTCCACTGGCCTGGTTCAGCTCGTGCAGCTCAATCGTGCGCGGGAAATGTGGTGCTAAGGTGGCGTCGTGGGTGACAAATAACAACGTGGTATCCTGCGCTTCGCAGGCTTCAAACAGGAGTCGGATAAAATCGTCACGATGGGCTTGATCAAGCGCCGAGGTTGGCTCGTCGGCAATGATTAAAGCTGGACTGCCTAACAGCGCTCTGGCTGCGGCAACGCGCTGTTGCTGGCCCACGCTCAATTGGTGCGCCGGCTGCTGTTGCTGTGAGCGGCTCAGGCCGAGCCGATCCAGTAAGACTTCTGCGGCAGCCTCGATGCTATGTCCTTGCAAACGTTGCCGGCGCGCAGGGGCAAACTGACAGGCAAGCGTGACGTTAGCGAGCGCTGACAGGTAAGGCAGCAAGTTGAATTGCTGAAAAATATAACCGATTTCATTGGCACGCAGCCGATCGCGCTGATGTTGGCTTAATTGCGCAAGGTCATGGCCAAGCACATTCACCTGACCTGCTGCAGTGGTATGGATGCCGGCAATCAGGCTGAGCAAGGTGGATTTACCACTGCCACTGGCGCCGCGAAGCAGAACTCGTTCGCCGCGGGCGAGGGAGAGATGCGGGATGCTCAGCAGGGCAGACTGAGCACCCGGCCAGCTAAACTCGAGTCGATTTAGCTCAACACAGGTGCTCATTCGACTTACTTAGCTTGTGCGCGTTCGAATGACGTCAGGATCTCGTCTTTGGCTTCGTTCACGTCGCCCCAGCCTTCAACCTTGACCCATTTGCCACTTTCCAGCTCTTTATAGCGCTCGAAGAAATGCGTAATTTGTGCTTTTAACAGCTCTGGCAAGTCGCTGACGTCTTTAATGTGATCGTACTCTTTGCTCAG
Source organism: Pseudidiomarina terrestris (assembly GCF_030466375.1). Taxonomy (NCBI): domain Bacteria; kingdom Pseudomonadati; phylum Pseudomonadota; class Gammaproteobacteria; order Alteromonadales; family Idiomarinaceae; genus Pseudidiomarina; species Pseudidiomarina terrestris. The sequence continues at coordinate 240,600 of NZ_JAGGJE010000004.1, read as the reverse complement.
CTTGCTGATGGGCACTGCGACGACTTTCGCGTCTTCGCCAGCTTCGTCGGTCATCTTCAGGACGCCAACCGGGCGGCATTTGATCACAGATCCCGCTTGCAACGGATAAGGTGTCGGCACCAATACGTCAACAGGGTCACCATCCAAAGATAAGGTGTCGTTTACGAAGCCGTAGTTGCATGGGTAGAACATTGGCGTTGACATAAAACGGTCAACCCATAGCGTACCTGTGTCTTTATCGACTTCATATTTGATCGGATCCGCATTGGCCGGGATCTCGATGATGACATTTACTTCTTCAGGCAAGTTTTTACCTGCACTCACATCACTTAAACTCATGATCGTTCCTGTTTAACAAATAATGGTGAAAAATACGTGACTTATTATACGTCGGTTGTCGTCGAATGCGAATCTTGCAAATACTCTAAGCAGGTGCTTACTTCCTGCTCTGAACCCAAGATAACACTGACGCGTTGGTGAATATGTTCAGGTTGCACCTCAAGGATTCGTTGCTTTCCCGTATGGGCGATACCGCCCGCTTGTTCGACCAGCATCGCCATTGGGTTACCTTCGTACATGAGTCTTAACTTGAAGGGTTTGCCCGGCTTACGGCTATCGCCTGGATAGGTAAACAATCCGCCGCGGCAGAGTACACGGTGCACGTCAGCAACCATGGCGGCAATCCAGCGCATATTGAAGTTTTTACAACGGGGTCCGGTCTCCCCTGCCAGCAAGTCGTCCACATAGCGCCGCATTTGCGGCTCCCAGTGGCGGTAATTTGACATATTGATGGCAAATTCACAGGTGCTTTTCGGGATCTCGATGTCGGTGTCGGTCAGCAGGAATTCGCCCACCTTCTGATCCAGAGTAAACATGCGTACGCCACGGCCGGTGGTGAACACCAGCATGGTTGACGGACCATAAAGAACATAGCCAGCGGCGACCTGATGGGTACCAGGTTGCAGGAACATGTCCTCACCGGTACGGCCGTCTTTCGGTGTGGGCATGATCGAGAAAATCGTGCCGACCAAACTGTTAATATCAATATTTGAGCTGCCATCAAGGGGATCGAAAGCCACCAGATACTCGCCCTCGGTCGTCCCTTCAACGATGCCTTCTTCTTCCTCAGAAGCCACTGCGCGAACGTGTGGATTCTCCAGTAAGATATCTTTCAGCAGCTGGTTGGCCAGCACATCCAGCATTTTCTGTGTTTCACCCTGAATGTTTTCGTCCAGAGTTGAACCCAGCACACCTGCTAACTCACCCTGATGGAGACGGAACGAAATTTCTTTAGCACAAATTTGTAGTGTATTTATGACTGAAAGAAGCTCTTCATCGACCTGATCACGGCGTAAAGTAGGTATTAAGCGTTGCATAACGTCCTCATATGGTGTGCTGCTCAAAATCGCGGCTAAGTTTACCGCAAAAAGAGGTAAAATGCCTGCAAGAATCTCCGTAAATTGCGCCTGCATGCTACACTAGCTCCCTTTTTATTATGCACAGCACTATGATGTAACCGTTGGACGAAATTATGCACATTCATATTCTTGGGGTTTGTGGCACCTTTATGGGCGGTATCGCCGCGCTGGCCAAGGCGATGGGCCACCATGTCACGGGCAGTGACGCAGCCGTCTATCCGCCGATGAGTGATCAACTGGCAGCGCTGGGGATTGACGTTTATCAGGGCTATGATCCCGGGCAGCTGGAGCCGCGTCCTGATCTGGTGATTATTGGTAATGTCCTCAGTCGTGGTAATCCGGCGGTTGAAGCGGTGCTTAATCAACGCATCGCGTATCGTTCCGGTGCCCAATGGCTGCACGATACTTTGCTGCAAGACAAATGGGTCCTGGCGGTAGCCGGTACCCATGGAAAAACAACCACGGCAAGTATGTTGGCCTGGATTCTGGCGCAGGCAGGCTACCAGCCAGGCTTTCTGGTCGGCGGCGTGCTAGCCAATTTTGGTTGTTCTGCACAACTCGGTGCCAGCGACTTCTTTGTCATAGAAGCGGATGAGTATGACACTGCGTTTTTCGACAAGCGTTCGAAGTTTGTCCATTACCAGCCGTCAACGCTGGTTTTAAACAACCTGGAATACGATCATGCGGATATTTTCCCGGATCTGGCCGCGATTCAGACCCAGTTCCATCATCTGATTCGCATTATTCCCGGTCACGGTAAGATTATTTATCCGGCCAACACCAGCAGCATCGAGCAAGTGTTAGAGCGCGGGTGCTGGAGCGAGCGCGCGACCCTGGCGCCGACGGTCGATAACATCCCTGCGGACTGGCATTACCAATTGGTTAACGCTGACGCGAGTCGTTTTATTGCCAGACATGGTGACACCGAGGCGACCGTGAACTGGGAGCTGGTAGGCGAGCATAATGCGGCGAATGCGGTGATGGCAATGGCCGCGGCCCACCATGTGGGAGTGCCTTTAGAGGTTTCTGCGCAGGCGCTGGGTGAATTTAAGAACACCAAACGGCGGCTGGAATTAGTGGGTACGCCGAACGGCATTGCGATTTACGATGATTTTGCCCATCATCCGACCGCCATCGCAACGACCCTCGCCGGTCTGCGGGCCAAGGTTGGCGATGCCCGGATTGTCGCGGTATTGGAGCCGCGTTCCAATACTATGAAACAAGGCATTCATGCCGACAAGCTGGATGCTGCGCTCGCGGTGGCCGATGCTTGCTTTATGCTTGAGCCCGAAGGGTTAGAATGGTCTATTGCCGAGTGCGTTCCAGCAGCGACTGTGGCAACGTCTGTCGATGAACTTGCCGCGCTGCTGGTGCGTACATTAGAGCCTGGTGATCAATTGCTGATCATGAGCAATGGTGGCTTCGGCGGCTTGCACCAGCGCTTGCTGCGCGAGCTTGAACCTCAACAAAACTAACGAAGGTGGTGTGATGAACGTTTCCAGTTCAGCAATAACCCTCGCGATCACGGGTGCCTCAGGTGCACCTTATGCGATGCGTTTGTTAGAATGCCTGTTGCAACAACAGCAACAGGTGCATTTGTTAATGTCGAGCGCAGCGCGAGTGGTGTTTGCGACGGAGCTTGACTGGCAACTGCCAGCAGCCCCACAAGCCATGGGGAACGCCCTACGCGAACGCTTTAAGGTGAGTGCCGAACAACTGCAGGTGTACGGCAAAGAGCAATGGTTTGCACCAGTGGCATCCGGCTCTGCTGCGCCCAAACGAATGCTGGTATGCCCCTGCTCAACAGGGACGCTTGCGGCGATCGCCAGTGGTGCCAGCGACAATCTGATTGAACGTGCCGCAGATGTGGTGATAAAGGAGCGCGGACAGCTTGTTCTGGTGCCGCGCGAGATGCCGCTTTCTGCGATACATCTTGAGAATATGCTGAAACTGGCGCGGTTAGGGGTCACCATCATGCCTGCCGCGCCAGGGTTTTACCATCAACCGCAGAGCATCGACGATTTAGTCGATTTTGTGGTGGCGCGGGTGCTTGATCACCTCGGGTTAGAGCAAACTTTGCAGCCTCGCTGGGGCTACGGAGAGGAGTCGTAATTCGACATGAAAGCTTTATCGATTAGTAATTTAAGAAAAACCTACAAAGGCGGATTCGAAGCCCTGAAAGGCATCGATCTGGATGTCGAGGAAGGTGACTTTTTTGCCTTGCTCGGTCCGAATGGGGCAGGCAAGTCGACCACCATTGGTATTATTTCATCGCTGGTCAACAAGAGCGCCGGTCAGGTGAGCGTGTTTGGCTACGATCTGGATACCCAGCTGGTCGACCTGAAGAAGCAGATCGGACTGGTGCCACAGGAATTTAATTTCAATCAGTTCGAGACCGTACGCCAAATCGTGGTGAATCAGGCCGGTTATTACGGCGTGCCACGGCAAGTGGCGCACGAACGCGCTGAGCATTACCTCAAGCAACTGGGTCTATGGGACAAACGTGATAACGCTGCCCGGATGCTATCAGGCGGGATGAAACGTCGTCTGATGATCGCCCGCGCACTTCTGCACGAACCTAAATTACTCATTCTGGATGAGCCTACCGCTGGCGTGGATATTGAATTGCGTCGCAGTATGTGGGATTACCTCATCGATATAAATAAACAAGGCATCACCATTATCCTCACCACGCATTACCTGGAAGAGGCAGAAACCTTGTGCCGTAACATCGCCATCATTGATCAGGGGAACATTGTAGAAAATACCTCAATCAAACGCTTATTGGCCACGCTGAACCGGGAGACCTTTGTACTGGATCTGAGCCGTGACGATGACACGCGGGTTGAGCCTGCTCTTGAGGGCTTTACCATGCGTCAGATGGACGACCATACGATAGAGGTCGATGTCGAGAAATCCCAAGGTCTGAACAAGGTTTTTGACCAGCTCAGCGCACAGAACATTAAAGTCTTATCTATGCGCAATAAGGCCAACCGCTTAGAAGAGCTGTTTGTTGATCTGGTTGAACGTGGACGTACAGAAAAATCAGCAGCGGGAGCCTAACATGATGACGACGTCTTATAATTTTACCGCGCTTAAAACCATCTGGATTAAAGAGTGTACACGCTTCCTGCGCATTTGGGTGCAGACGTTGGTGCCACCGGCCATCACCATGACCCTGTATTTTGTCATTTTCGGTAGCATTGTCGGTGAGCGTATCGGTGACATGAGTGGTCGCCCCTACATGGAGTTCATCGTGCCCGGCCTGATCATGATGTCGGTGATCACCAACTCCTATTCGAACGTTGCATCATCTTTTTTCAGTGCTAAGTTTCAGCGCAATATTGAAGAGATGCTGGTTGCCCCCGTGTCCACGCCGGTGATTATTGCCGGCTATGTTGGCGGCGGTTTAGCGCGTGCTATGATCGTTGCGGTCATCGTTACGCTGGTCTCTTTTACCTTTGTTGAAAATGTCAGCATCAATCACGCGGGTATTCTGGTATTGACTGTGGTGTTGACCTCAACACTGTTTTCACTGGCGGGACTCATTAACGCGGTCTACGCCAAAACGTTCGATGATATCTCCATCGTACCGACCTTTATTCTGACCCCCTTAACCTATTTAGGCGGGGTGTTCTTCAGCATCAGCCTGCTGCCTGGCATCTGGGAAACCGTCGCCCGGGCTAACCCGGTTTTGTACATGGTGAATGCGTTTCGCTACGGCTTCCTTGGCGTGTCTGATGTCAGTATCAGCGTCGCGCTGAGTGTCATCATCGCTTTTAATCTGGTGTTTTTCGTGACGGCTTACACCTTGCTGCAACGTGGTATAGGGATCCGTTCGTGAGTGCCAAAGAATCGCGTCCAGTTACGACCAATCAGCACGGTAATCATGAGGATTTGACGCAGGTGGTGATGCGCCATCTGCGCTCACCATTTAAAAAGCCGATCCAGGAACATAACCGGGAGGCCTTTCAGCAAGCGGCGCAGGCGGTTGCCGAATGGCAGGGGCCGGTGATTTTGGACTCCTGCTGTGGTGTGGGTGAAAGCACGGCCAGGCTGGCGGAACAGCATCCGCAAGCACTGGTGATCGGGGTCGATAAATCGGCCCATCGCTTGCAGCGCCATGCCAATTATCAGACTGCCGAAGCAGGACAACGTTACTTGTTGGTGCGCGCCGATTTACAGGATTTCTGGCGCCTTGCGGTCGAGGCAAACTGGCAGCTCCAGCAGCATTATATTTTGTACCCCAATCCCTGGCCAAAAGCCTCGCATTTTAGCCGCAGATGGCATGGCAGTCCGGTTTGGCCCTACGTTTTGGGACTTGGCGGTGAGTTGATCATGCGCTCAAACTGGGTGACGTATCTGACGGAAGTGGCCAGTAGTCTGGCACTGGTCAACTGTTCTGCAACCTTGCAGCCGTTGCTGGCGCGCCATGAGCCTATTACGCCGTTTGAACGTAAATACCAGCGCAGTGGACAGCAACTGTGGCAATTAACTGCTACGCTGCCAGAGGACGGTCGCTATTTTTCTGCAATCGAGGCAGAATAATCGCCTGCTCATAACGAATAAGGGTTAACGCCTTGAGTGATCAAGTTTTTGCTGAAGTGAGTGAAGAAGCGTTATTGAAAATATTTACGCTTCCGGAAGCACCTGACTCGACCCTGGGTCGGATAGAAAAGGACTTATCAGAGAACCTGATGGGATTTCTCGGTGAGCACATTGTCGCTCGCGAAAAACCTCTGCATGAAATAGAAACCAATTTTTCGGCCAGTGAGGTTCCTGAGCAGCCACGCTATGTGTCTGACCATACGGAATTTTTGTTAGATAATCTCGTTGCTCACTCGGTGCACACATCATCACCTCGTTTTATCGGCCATATGACCTCGGCACTGCCTTATTTTCTGCTGCCGTTAGCGAAACTTATGGTAGGTCTCAACCAGAATCTGGTGAAGATCGAAACATCCAAGGCGTTCACTCCGCTCGAGCGTAATGTGCTGGGGATGTTGCACAACCTGGTTTACGACCGGGATAAGAGCTTTTATCAGCGCTGGATGCACAGTGCTCAGCACTCCTTAGGCGCTATGTGTTCCGGCGGGACCGTTGCCAACATTACCGCGTTATGGGTCGCCCGCAACGTCCTGCTGAAGCCAGCGCAAGGCTTTGCCGGAGTCGCTGCGGATGGCTTTGCGGCCGGGCTCAGCCACTACGGCTATAAACGGTTGACGGTGATGGTATCTGAGCGCGGGCATTACTCGCTGGCAAAAGCGGCAGATATTCTTGGTATTGGCCGTAACAACTTAATTGGTGTGGCCACCGATGATCATAACCGTATCCGCGTAGATAAGCTGCGCGAAGCTTGCGCACAAGTGGCTGCCGACGGCGGCAAAGTGCTGGCGATTGTCGGTGTCGCCGGCACCACGGAGACCGGGCATATCGATCCGCTCAGCGAGCTTGCCGATTACGCCGAAGAAATCGGCGCACACTTTCATGTCGACGCCGCCTGGGGTGGTGCCACCTTGATGTCAAAGCAACACCGACACTTGCTTGCTGGTATCGAGCGGGCCGACAGTGTCACCATCGACGCACACAAACAAATGTACGTGCCTATGGGCGCTGGCATGGTGCTCTTCAAAGAGCCCGGCATGGTGCGGGCCATCGAGCATCACGCTGAGTATGTTATTCGCCACGGTTCGAAAGATTTGGGGGCGCACACCATGGAAGGCTCTCGTCCGGGCATGGCGATGCTGGTGTATTCTGCCATGCATGTGATGGGCCGGCGTGGTTACGAATTACTAATCAACAAAAGCATTGAGCAGGCGAAACAGTTCGCGCAACTGATTCGGGCGCAGGATGACTTTGAAGTCATCACTGATCCTCAGCTGTGTCTGCTGACTTACCGGTTCGTGCCGAAAGCGGTGAAAGCAATTCTGCAGCAGGCGACAGCAGAGCAGATCCGGCGCTTAAATCCTCATTTAAATGCCATCACACGCTTTATTCAAAAGCGGCAACGTGAGACAGGGCGCTCCTTCGTGTCACGGACCAAGCTTACCCCAGCACACTATTATCGTGAGCCGACCGTAGTCTTTCGGGTGGTACTCGCCAATCCGCTAACGACCCAGGAAATGCTTGCGGAAGTATTGCAAGAGCAACGGGAAATTGCTGAGCAGGCCCTGGGACTGCGGGGCGCACTGCACACAGAAATGCGCGAGCTGGGCCTGCTGTCGCGACATTAAGCGTCGCGGGAAAACTGCAGATTATCAATCAGGCGGGTGCGGCCAAGAAATGCAGCGACCAGTACCACCAGATCTTTATCCGTGACGTTCGCCGGTTGCAAATCCGCCTGCCGGCGAAGTTCCAGATAATCCATGCGGAAACCGCTTTCCTGCAAGGCAATACGAGCTTCGGCGAGCGCCTGTTCCGCATCGATCTTGTCATGTTGAATGGCATGCGCAACATTTTGTAGCACCTGATACAAAATGGGCGCAAGACGGCGTTCAGATGCAGACAGGTAGCCATTGCGGGAACTTAATGCCAGGCCATCAGCGGCACGTTCAGTCGGCATGCCGATAATTTCTACCGGAAAGCTTAAATCCTGTGCCATTAAACGAATGACCTGTAGTTGCTGATAGTCCTTTTCACCGAACACTGCGTGATCTGGCTGGACCATATTAAACAGCTTGGCAACCACGGTAGCGACGCCGCGGAAGTGACCCGGGCGACTGGCCCCGCAAAGTATGTCTCCGATCTTTGGAACTTCAATCGAGGTTTGTGCTTCCAGACCGCGCGGATAGACGTCAGTCACTTGCGGCGCAAACACCGCTTGTACGCCACGTTCGGCAAGAGCCTGGCAGTCAGCGTCGAGGGTACGGGGATAGCTATCAAGATCTTCATTGGCACCAAATTGCATCGGATTGACGAAAATGCTGACAATCACCTGGTCGGCATGCTGTTGCGCTAAGTCGACCAGTTTCAGATGGCCTTCATGCAGATTGCCCATCGTCGGTACCAGCCCCAGCGTTCCCTGTTGTTGGCGATGCCATGCTCTCAATTCCTCTAAGCTTTTTAATAACCGCATCGCTTAACCCTTAAAACTATGCTCAGGACCGGGGAAGCTACCGTCCTTGACTTGCTGCACATACAATTCAACTGCTGCTGTAAGATTACCGGCTTCAGCCAGGAAATCTTTCACAAATTTGGGCAGGTACTCACTGTTGAGGCCAATCATGTCATGCATGACCAGGATCTGGCCATCACACTCGGGGCCGGCGCCTATGCCAATGGTTGGAATGCTGAGTTTTTCGGTAATACGTTTGGCCAGCGAGCTCGGCACACATTCAAGTACCAGCATCTGTGCACCAGCTTCCTGTAGTGCCAGCGCCTGGCGGACTGTATTATCGGCCGCGCTGGCGTCTTTACCCTGCACTTTGTAGCCGCCGAGTACGTTAACTGATTGCGGCATTAACCCCAGGTGGGCACAGACGGGGACACTACGCTCGACCAGCTTATGGATAGTTTCGAGCAACCAGTCCCCCCCTTCCAGCTTGACCATATTCGCGCCTGCACGCATCAGCTTGGCAGCTTCCAGACACGCTTGTTCGGGCGTGGCATAACTCATGAATGGCATATCGGCGATGACAAACGCCTCGGGTGCGCCGTTGCGCACTGCCTGGGTATGGTAAGCGACATTTTCGGTCGTCACCGGCAAGGTGCTGGAGGCTCCGAGGATGGTATTGCCAAGTGAGTCACCGACCAGCATAAAATCGACACCGCATTGCGCAAACAGCTTTGCAAAAGAGGCATCGTAAGCGGTCAGGGACGTGATTTTGTCGCCCTCGGCTTTCATTTTAGCGAGTTTAGCAATGGTAGTTGCGGCCATGATGAGTCCTTAACGCCGGGCAAAAGAGATGTTGATTGTATCAGGTAATTTTTATCAGGTCATGACTGGCCATGGAAGCACGCAGCTCGGAGACGGGACGACCATCCGGTAACCTCAGTTCAGGTGCGATTTCCGCCAGCGGCAGTACCACAAAGTCACGTTCGGCAAGCCCAGGATGGGGAACTTGCAGGCGTTCATGCTGTAGGGTGACATCGTTGTAAAGCAGCAGATCAAGGTCTAGTGTGCGAGCGCCCCAGCGGCGACCGCGCACACGACCGAATTGGCTTTCCAGCTGTTGCAGGTAATCCAGTAACGCAAGTGGTGCCAGGTCCGTCTCGGCGTAAAACACGGCGTTGACGTAGTCGGGCTGATCCTGCGGGCCCATAGGTTTGCTGCGATAGAAACTCGAGCAGCGAATAGCGCTTAATTCAGGCTGCACGCGCAAGTGCTCGAGCAGACGTTGCAGAGTTGTCACTGGGTCACCAAGGTTAGCGCCCAGAGCAATGTAGACCTGGCTCATGAGCTTGATGAACTGCCTGGCTTCTTACGTCGCCGGCCGCCGCGACGACCGCGGCGTTTAGCAGGGCGCACTTCGTCGCTGGCAGGTGCAGCTGGCGTGTGCTCCTGCTGTTTGGTCCAGAACTGTGCCAGTTCGTTGAGTTTCTTTTGCTCAAGCGGCGTAGCGGTAGCCGCGCGCAACAACAGGAAATCATAGGCCGCGCGAAAGCGAGGGTGGCCCAACAGCGATTTGACGCGTTTCCCTTTGGCGCGTTCCAGACGTTGCTGTAACTGCCAGATCTCACGGGCGGGAATAGTAAATCGTTTCGGCACTGCAATACTTTGCATCTGGCGGCCAATGACGTCTGCCGCGGCGATGTTCATGGCATCGACTGGTGGCAGTCCGCTCTCAAACATGAGCTCTTCCATGCGCGCTTGCAATGGCCACCACAGCAACGCTGCAAATAAATAAGCAGGGGTAATGCTGAGTCCCTTGGCCAGACGCGCATCGGTATCCGCGAAGGTCTGACGCAGCATCTGATAGGGCGATTCTTCAGGTGCTTTTAAGTAGTTTTTGAGTTGCGGGAATAGCTGCTGAAACAGGTGATAGTCGCTAAGCATTTCGAAATTTGCCAGCGCCTTACCGGCGGTAAATAACTTCAGCGACTCTTCAAACAGTCGCGCCGCAGGAATGTTTTGCAGAAGTGCCGCATGCTGACGAATAGGGTCGGCAACACTGGCATCCATGCGCATGGATAATTTGGTGGCAAAGCGAATGGCGCGCAACATTCGTACCGGATCTTCCCGATAGCGGGTCTCGGCATCGCCAATCATGCGCAATACACCGTTTTCAATGTCACGCACGCCGTTGGCGAAATCGTGAATTGAGAAGTCGGCGATATTGTAATACAGAGCATTCACGGTGAAGTCACGGCGTTGCGCGTCTTCCTCTATGCTGCCGTAGACATTGTCGCGCAGCAGCATCCCTTCGTTATCACTCTTGGCGTGTTTTTGCGCTTGTGCGTTTTCTTCGCTGTCGCTGTGGTGGCCGCGGAAGGTTGCTACTTCGATGATTTCACGGCCAAACATAATATGGGCCAGGCGAAAGCGGCGGCCGACTAAGCGGCAATTACGGAATAACTTTTGCACTTCTTCAGGCTTGGCACTGGTAGCGACGTCGAAGTCTTTGGGTTGGATGCCAAGCAGTAAGTCGCGGACGCAACCGCCGACTAAGAAGGCTTCATAACCCGCATTGTGCAGCCGGTACAGCACCTTTAAAGCAGGCTCGGCAATATCTTTGCGCGAAACCGGATGCTGATCGCGAGGTATAACCAAAGGTTTCGCGAGTATATTGCGAGGTAAGTCCGAACTGGGTTCGGCTTGCCGCATCGCTTTCTTGGCGAGGGCTTTGATGCGTTTGATAATAGTTTTGTCTCCCTAATCAAACCTTTGGTGTAGTGCAATGTGCGTATTGTAGCCGTTACTGAAGCTTCAGGAAAGGTACTTTAGCCGCCATGCTATGGTTGCTTGTTGTAGTAATTCAGCAGGCGACGCATCAGCTGCTATGTCGGTCAGGCCTAAAAATTCAAAGGCGCGCAGCAGTTGCGCTGGCACCTGGTCTGCACGCAGGGCTGGCGCGTGGTTCTGTTTACTCAGTTTGCGACCGTCCGGATCAAGCGCTAAGGGGACATGCGCAAGCCGGGGGCAACGCTCGCTGAGCTGTTGCCAGAGGGCAAGTTGCCAGCTGGATGCGGTCATCAGGTCGGCACCACGAACAATATCGGTTACGCCTTGTTGATGGTCATCAACGACCACTGCCAATTGATAGGTATAGAGCTGGTCGCGACGATACAAAAGGAAGTCTTCGCGCGCAAATACCGGCTCCAGCTGGACGTCACCCTGAATACGGTCATGGAACTGCAGGCTGGGCTGGTCATTACGGAAACGCTCGGCGCTGCCTGCGGCAGGTCGTTGACGGCTGCGGCAGTAGCCAGTGTAGTGGGCGCCACGCGCTTTAATTTGTTTACGGGTGCAGGTGCAGTAATAAGTCAGGCTTTGCGCACGAAGTGTTTCGAGAGCTTGCTGATAAGCGGCATCGCGCTGCGACTGATACCAGATCTCGCCATCCCACAGCAGGCCATGCTGTTCCAACTGGCGTAAAATGGTGTCGCTGGCGCCAGCGACTGCGCGGGGTTTATCGACATCTTCGATACGCACCAGCCAGCGTCCGTCATGGGCTTTGGCGTCGAGGTAACTTGCAACTGCAGCGACTAAAGAACCAAAATGAAGAGGCCCCGACGGGGTCGGGGCAAAGCGTCCGCAATACGGGAGGCCGGTCGCCATATCAGGCGCCAGTCATTTGCTTCTCTTTGATTTCCGCGAGGGTTTTGCAGTCCACGCAGAGATCGGCGGTAGGGCGCGCTTCAAGGCGGCGAATACCAATTTCGATGCCACAGGAATCACAGAAACCAAAATCGTCGGCTTCAATTTTCTGTAGTGTCTTTTCAATCTTTTTAATCAGCTTACGCTCGCGGTCACGGGTGCGTAACTCAATACTGAACTCTTCTTCCTGTGCAGCACGGTCGACCGGGTCAGGAAAGTTCGCCGCTTCATCTTTCATGTGATGCACGGTGCGATCCACTTCCTCACGCAGCTGGTTGCGCCATACTTCCAGAATTTTACGGAAGTGGTCGCGCTGCTTTTCGTTCATATATTCTTCGTTTGGCTTTTCCTGATAAGGCTCTAAGCCAGCTTGTGCCAGAATGCCATGGGCTTTTTTGGGCGTTCCTTGAGGCATTGTGGATCTCCTGTATGAGATGATTCGTCAAAAAAGGTCGGTACATATACCAGAAAGCCAACCCCTGCGCAATTTTATTTGCTCGGAAGTTCGCCAATGGCGCGGATACCCTGTGGCGTGATATCGGTCTGTAATGCATAGAATTCAACCCCTGACTGCTTTGCTTTGTGGGTTAATTCAGCGTAAGCAGGATCGCAGTGGGCCGCGGCTTGTACACTCTGCACATCGCCATGAAGCACACAGTAGACGACCGCTGCCCGGTGTCCGTCGCGGCACATATCTATTAAACTCAGTAAGTGTTCACTTGCTCGCTTGCTAACGGTATCCGGGAAGTAGCCTTGTCGCTGTTCAGCCAGGGTGACGCTTTTCACTTCAATGAACACCTGCTGCCCCTGAGCGTCCCGGGCCAGCCAGTCAATTCTGCGGTTATCGTAACCGTAACGCTGTTCGGCGCGCAGCTCCTGCAGCGGGCCAAGGGACTTCAGTAAGCCTAGCTGTAGAGCCTCCCCGACGACGGTATTGGCGCGCTGGGTGTTGACACAAATACCGGCACCGCTAGAGGTTTTGGCAAGTTCCCAGGTGTAGCGGTATTTGCGTTTGCTGTTATTGGAGTCGCTTAACCAGACCCGCATTCCCGGTTCAGCACAGCCAGTCATGGCCCCGGTATTCGGACAATGGACCGTTAAGGGGGTTTCCGCTGCAGCGTACTCAGGCCAGTCCGGATGATAGACATCGGCCAGAAAGCGCTTGTACCTGCGCACTAAAAAAGCCTCGCGTAAAGGGTTGTCAAACTGCATTGCCAGCCTCATATACTTTGCATAGGATATACTCAAATTGATTCGCAACCTTAATGGGAGCTGTAAAGCATGTCTACTGCATTAGCTGTATTTATTGTTCAACAAGAGTTTTCAGACGCCGCGTGGAAAAAGAGCGCCGCGGTCATCATGGGTGAAAAGGGCGCAACCATCTACGTCGGTAGCGACGAAGCGGAAAACTTACGCAAAGTTCAAAAAGCAGGACGTCAGCTTGACTCGCTGGGCGTGAGCAAAGTCAAACTGGCCGGCGATGACTGGGATTTTGAGCGGCAATGGGCATTCGCTAACGGCTATACCGACACCCGCAGTACCAACTCCATCGAGTTTGCGGGTGATGCACAAACCTTAACCTCGATGCGTGAGCTGGTGAACTGGTCGCGCGAGCTGACCAACTTACCTCCGGCAGATATTTACCCGGAGTCACTGGCTAAGCGCGTCTCCGAAAAGCTTGAAGCCATTGCCCCTGAGCACGTCAGCAGCCGGGTCATCTCCGGCGATGAACTGCTGGATGAAGGCTGGGTGGGTATTCACACCGTGGGTCGTGCCAGTAAGCATAAGCCTTGTATGTTGATTGTGGACTATAACCCGAGTCAGCAAGACAGTGCCCCTGTTGATGCGGTGCTGGTCGGTAAGGGCATTACCTTTGACTCCGGTGGTTACAGCGTTAAATCCAGTGAAGGAATGCTGGCGATGAAGTGTGACATGGGTGGTGCGGCCACGGTTGCTGGTGCTTTAGGGCTGGCGATACAGCAAGGCCTGCAAAAGCGGGTGCAGCTGGTACTTTGCTGTGCCGAGAACCTGATTGATGGCACCGCCTACAAGCTAGGGGATGTGATCACCTATAAAAATGGCACGACCGTGGAAGTCGTCAATACCGATGCTGAAGGCCGTCTGGTGCTGGCTGATGGCCTGCAATACGCGGGCGAGGTCAATGCTAAGCTGGTGCTGGATGCTGCCACCTTGACGGGTGCCGCTCAGATGGCGGTAGGTAATGAATACAACGCACTCTTTAGTGTCGACGATGAACTTGCCAATAAAGCTCTTGCAACGGCGGCGCAACAGCGGGAAAACCTCTGGCGGTTGCCGCTGAACCGCTGGCATAAGGAGAATACCCCGTCCGCCTTCGCCGATTGCGCGAACAGCCGACCACAGAAAGGCGGCGGCGCTGCTGGCGCAAGTAATGCTGCGGGCTTCCTGCTGCGCTTTGCGCCAAATGAAGGTAAAGGCTGGCTGCATTTTGACATTGCCGGAGCTTATCAAAACAATGCCAATGCAATGTGGGCAACAGGTGCGACCGCGCTTGGTGTGCGGACCATCGCTGCCTTGCTTAACGACTAAGTGAGCGGCCCGCAAGAACTACCTGTCGCTGCGCTGGTTCCTGAGGTTCTGGCGCAGCTTAAAGGTAGCAAACTTGTCTTGCAGGCGCCGCCCGGCGCCGGCAAATCTACCTACTTACCTTTAGCTTTACTGCAACAGGGCGACTGGCAAGGCCGGCGCATTCTGCTGCTGCAACCGCGGCGCCTGGCGGCGGTTGCCATTGCCCACTATCTGGCCGAGCAGCTGGGTGAATCTGTTGGCCAGCGCGTCGGCTATCACGTCCGTGGCGAGCGCCGCGCGCAGGCGAACACCCAGCTGATGGTGATCACTGAAGGTGTTTTCGTACAATACCTGCAACAGGATCCCGAGCTCAGTGATGTTGCTGTGGTGCTTTTTGACGAGTTCCATGAGCGTAACTTATTCAGTGACTTAGGGCTGGCGATGTTGCTCGAAGCCTTGCCTTTAAGGCCAGACCTGGGCGTTCTGATCATGTCGGCAACGCTGCCGGCTGAGACCATTGCCAGCTGGCTGGGTGAGGATGCCAGAGTCTTGCAAAGTGCCGGACGACAGCATCCTATCAGCGTGCATTATCGCCCGCCAAAGGTCGCCAACGACTGGTTACAGCATAGTGTGCAGGTGATTAGCGAGGCACTGCAGAGCGCCGGGCAAGGCGTACTGGTGTTCCTGCCCGGCTGGCGCGAAATCCAGCAGTTACAGCAACGCTTGCAGCTGCCAGCCGAGGTACTGCCCTTGCACCGGCAATTACCCTTAGCGGCGCAACGCGCAGCACTTGGTGAACTCCCTGAAGGTCAAAAGAAAGTTGTGCTAGCCACCAATATCGCCGAAACCAGCCTGACCATTCCCGGCATCGACGTGGTGGTCGACAGTGGCCGTGAGCGGCGCTCGGTGTTTCATCCGCGGCATGGCGTCAGCCGTCTGCAGACACAGCGGATCAGTAAGGCCGCGGCAACTCAGCGCGCCGGCCGCGCAGGGCGGCTTGGTCCTGGTCAATGTTTTCGTTTATGGAGCCAGAATGAAGAACACAGTATGCGCGACTACGATGAGCCGGCGCTGCTGACCGACGACCTGAGTGGTGCCGCACTGGAAGCAAAACGCTGGGGCACTGAGCTGTCCGAGATGCAGTTTCTGTCGCCGGCAAACCCTGTGCATGTGGAGGTCGCGCAACAGCACTTGCAGGCGCTGGGTGTGGTTGATGGCACTTTGCATTTGACCGCACTTGGGAAACGCGTCGCTGAGTATGGTGCGGAGCCACGTCTGGCAAGGATCGCTGTCGCCGTTGAGCAGGCTTCTGCGGAGCAACGCGGTGCGGCAGCATTAGTGCTGGCGCAGCTTGAACAGCCACCACGGCAACCGGAACAGTTCCCGTTAACCGCAAACCAGTTGCAGGGCGAGGCACGCAAACGCTGGCAATTCTGGTGTCAGAAGTTGCGGGTCAAACCCGTAGTGACCCAGGTCGCTGCGCCACTTGCCGCAGAGCTTGCGCTGTGGGGTTTCGCCGATCGGATCGCCCAATGTCGTGGTGAAGCCGGTACTCATTATCGTCTTGCCTACGGTGGCGGTGCACGCTTTCATCATGGTGATCATCGTGTTGGAGGAGAGTGGCTGCTGGTGTTAACCATGAACTTCAGTGAAGCTCAGGCAGATGCCATTATTGGCTGTGTGCTACCGCTGGCTGAGAGCGATTTTCGGCATCCGGCACTGACCCTGGCGTGGCAGCAGGAGCTGCGCTTGAGCGGGCCCCGGCAGCGTTTTGAGGTGGTCGAGGTACAACGCCTGGGCGTGTTAACCGTAGCGCAGCGTGCTGCACAAACTCAACCGACCCACGACGAGCGCGTACAACTACTGGTGGATTACGTCCAGCAACAGCCATCTGCTGCGCTGGACTGGGACTCCGCGGCCAGTTTATTGGCGCGCCTCAGATTAGCGCAGCGTTATTTGCCGGAGAGCGAACACGGCCACTGGCCCGATTTCGAGCAGCGTGCATTACTGGCTGAGCTGGCGCACTGGGCCGCACCTTATTGGCAGAACATTAAGGATCTCGAGCAGCTGCGACGCTGGTCGCCACAGGCCGCCTTAAAGGCGCGGCTGAGCTATCAGCAGGAACAACTGTTAGAGCATCTTTGTCCACAGTACTGGCACGCTCCCAGTGGCCATCGCCACGCCATCGACTATACCAGTACACCGCCGAAAGTAGCGCTAAAGCTGCAAGAGGTGTTTGGCACGCCAGCATCCCCCGCCCTGTGTCAGGGCAAGGTTACACTCATGCTCGAGTTACTTTCACCCGCGGGCCGGCCGTTGCAGCGTACCAGTGATCTGGCAAGCTTTTGGCAAAACTCCTATCAGCAAGTAAAAAAAGAAATGAAAGGCCGCTATCCCAAGCATCCCTGGCCCGACGATCCGGTGCAGGCGCAAGCGACGCGCAAAACCAAAAAGTTTCTGCAGAACAACGAATAAGATGAGCACGACGGATTTGTGTACAACGCCGCGGCAGGCGGGCTGAGCAGGATAAAGGTGCAGATTAAATTTAATGAAAATTCTCGCGAAAAGGGTACACATCAACAAAAACCAAAGTATCCTAGTGAGTCTCTGATAACAGAAGACGGATGCTGATGCGCTTTTTGCTAGTGACTCTGGCCAAGCTCGCCCTTGTGGTGCTGATTACGCTTGGCTTTTATGCCATATACCTCGACAGCTCGCTGACCAAACGCTTCGCCAGCGAGCGTTATCAGGCTTCAGCCATTGTTTATGCACGGCCCCTGACCCTTGAGCCCACCGCACCATTGCGTATGTCGCAGGTGCTGGCAGAATTAACCCAATTACGCTATCAGCAAAGTGCCACCACTGCTGCGAGCGGCAGTTACCGTCGCTCAGGCGATCAGCTGGAAATCCACCGCCGCCCCTTTGATTTTGCCAGCGGCCCGGCAATGGCACAAAAGGTTCGTGTCAGTTTTGCCAATGGCCGGGTGGCAAGTCTACGCAGCCTGCCAGACGGGCGCATGTTAAGCCAATTTCAGCTGGATCCCTTAGTGCTTGGACAGGTCACCGGTGACCAAGGCGAGGACCGCCTGCTGGTGGGGCTTGAACGCGTGCCAAACTTGCTCATAGAAACCTTATTGCTGGTTGAAGATCGTGACTTTTACCATCACGCCGGGGTCTCCCTAAGCTCCATTGGACGTGCGGCACTGGCCAACCTGGCGGCAATGGAAACCGTACAAGGTGGCAGCACCCTGACCCAGCAGCTAGTGAAGAACCTTTATCTGACGCGGGAGCAAACGCTTTGGCGAAAAGCCAACGAGGCGTTGATGGCATTGATCATCGATTTTCGCTTTAGTAAGAACGAAATCCTCGAAACCTACTTTAACGAAATTTATTTCGGTCAGGACGGTGGCCGGGCGATTCATGGCGTGGGCCTGGCCAGCCGCTATTATTTTGGCAAATCTGTGGAAGAGCTCGAACCTGCGGAAATGGCCTTACTGGTGGCTATCGTCAAAGGTCCTTCGTATTACAATCCCCACCGTTACCCCGAGCGGGTAAAAAAGCGCAGGGACATGATTCTGCAGCTCATGTTTGCCGAGAATTTATTATCCCAACCGGCTTATCTGACGGCTCTGGATACCACACTGGTCGCTCCGAAAGGGCCACGGGTGGGTCAGACCTGGGCGCCACACTACCTGGCGCAGGTGAAACAAGAGCTGAGCCAGCTCAATGTCCCTGAAGACTGGGCCCAACAAGGACTGCGGGTATTCACCTATTTTGATCCGCTGGCACAGCAAATTGCTGAGGCCAGTGTGGCGAGTCAGCTGCCGCGTCTGAGTAAAGCCGAGGAATTACAGGCGGCGGTGGTGATTGCCGAGCCTGATAATGCAAGTCTGGTGGCCTTGGTGGGCGACCGGCAACCACAGCAGTTTGGCTTTAACCGGGCCAGCATGGCGATTCGCCAGGTGGGTTCACTCATCAAACCCACGATTTATGGCCTGGCATTGGCCCAAAAAAACAGCTTCCACCTGGGAACCATTGTTGAAGATCAGCCGCTGGAGTTACAGGAAGCGGACGGCAGTACCTGGCGTCCAGCCAACTACGACGGCAAGTTCCAGGGCAGCTTGATGCTGTACGATGCGCTGGCGCAATCGCGCAACTTGCCGGCGGTCCGGCTCGGCTTGAGTGTAGGTATTCCCGCTGTGGTCGATAAACTGCAGGCCGCCGGAGTGGATACTCCGATTCCAAGTGTACCTTCGCTGGCTCTGGGGTCGGTGGAGTTATCTCCGCTGCAAGTCAGTGAGCTTTATGGAGTGTGGGCGCAACAGGGACGCTATCGCAGCTATGCGACCATACAGGCGTTGACGGACCATCGCGGTCTTGAATTTTATCAACGGCGCCCGCCGGCAGGTTATGAAGTTTTTGATGAGGTGACGACGGCGCTGGTGAATTACGGCCTGCGCGGCGTGATTAACGAGGGAACCGGCAAGGCACTAGCTGCGCTGTTTGGCAGCGATGCACTGGCAGGCAAGAGTGGCACCACCAATGATTACCGCGATAGCTGGTTCGTAGCTTATGATGAGGACAAACTGGTCACCGTGTGGCTGGGCCGGGATGACAATCAGCCGATTCATCTAACCGGTAGCTCCGGTGCGTTGCCAGTCGTTGCCGAAATTTTCAGTCAGCTCGGCGTGCGGCCTTTGGCAACTCAGCCTCCGGCACCTTTGCAGCTTACTGCATTTCATCCGCAAACAGGTGTAGCAATACCTCTGGATTGTCCATCCCAACGTCGTTTCCCGGCGTACCCTCAGGCACTACCTGAGCAGGTGAACTGTGACGGAGAAATCGACGAACGCGCGTGGTGGGAGAAGCTATTTAATTAGCGCTCCTCCACCATGCGGTCCATTCTGAGCAGGCTGGGTTAGCCTTGTTTTAATTCAGCAAAGGCGTTGCTGGCGGCATCCAGAGTGGCGTCGATATCGGCATCGCTATGGACCGCCGACATAAAGCCTGCTTCAAACGCTGATGGAGCCAGGTAGATCCTCTGTTTGAGCATGCTGTGATAGAACTTACGGAAGTGTTCCATATTACACTGGGTTGCCTGGGCGTAGCTGGTGACTTCTGCATCAGTGCTGAAGAAGAAACCAAACATTGAGCCTGCGCGATTGGTGGTAAATGGAATACCTGCGGCATCAGCGCGTTCCTGCATACCGGTTACCAAACGCTCAACCTTGGCGTCTAGTTGTGGGTAAAGCGCTTCATCGTCAAGTTGTGACAGTGCGGCAAGACCTGCCGCCATAGCCACTGGGTTCCCTGACAGGGTACCGGCCTGATAGACGGGCCCTACCGGCGCAATATAATCCATAATCTCGCGCTTACCACCGAATGCGCCGACGGGCATACCACCGCCAATCACTTTACCCAGAGTGGTTAGATCAGGAATCACATTGAAGTACTCCTGGGCACCGCCACGGGCAACGCGGAAACCTGACATCACCTCGTCAAAAATAAGGACACTGCCGTACTCGTCACAAACTTCCCGTAAACCTTCCAGGAAGCCGGGGGCAGGAGGGATACAATTCATGTTGCCGGCCACCGGCTCAACGATAATGGTTGCAATATCCTGTCCGTGTTCAGCAAAGATCTGGCGGACCGACTCGATGTCGTTAAAGGTCACCGTCAGCGTATGTTTAGCGAAGTCTTCCGGGATCCCGGGCGAGTTTGGCACGCCCAGAGTCAGCAGGCCTGAGCCCGCTTTGACTAACAGGGCATCGGCGTGACCGTGATAGCAGCCTTCGAATTTCAAAATCTTG
The DNA here is from genome assembly GCF_030466375.1 of Pseudidiomarina terrestris. Taxonomy (NCBI): domain Bacteria; kingdom Pseudomonadati; phylum Pseudomonadota; class Gammaproteobacteria; order Alteromonadales; family Idiomarinaceae; genus Pseudidiomarina; species Pseudidiomarina terrestris. Next base: position 220,069 of record NZ_JAGGJE010000004.1, on the reverse strand, counting down.
TCGCGCCCGGTAAAACCACGTGCCAGACGGATAGCCGTCATGGTCGCTTCGGTGCCGGAGTTCACCATGCGAACTTTCTCAATGGAGGGTACCAGTGCCTTGATTTTCTCGGCCATAGTAATTTCGCTGGAGGTCGGGGTACCGAAGCTCAGGCCACGGTCGACAGCAGCGTGAGTCGCCTCGCGAATCGCAGCATTGTTGTGGCCTAAAATCATCGGGCCCCATGAGCCAACGTAGTCAATGTAGCGCTGGCCGTCAGCATCGTACATATAAGCGCCGTCAGCACGCTCGATGAAGATCGGCGAACCACCAACTCCGTTGAAGGCACGCACAGGGGAATTAACGCCGCCAGGAATGGCGAGCTGGGCTTGAGCAAATAAATCTTCAGATCGAGACATCGTGATCCTCTTTTACGATAAGTTAGACGTTGCGCTTGTCGCTGAACCAGTTGACTTCACACTCGTAATCCTGAACCTGGTCAGCAACACCAAGAGTGAGCGCAAATAACGCCATACGGATAAGAACGCCATTGTCGGCTTGACGGAATATGGCCAAATTGGGATTTTGGTTCAAATCGTTATCAAGTTCGTTCGCTTCAGCGCGGGAATCGCGCGGCAAAGGATGCATGATAACGGTGTTGGGCTTGTAATGTTTGGTGTAGATCTCGCTGTTCAGACGAAACTTGCCACGGTACTGATCAGCTTCCTGTGGCGAGGTAAAACGTTCCTGCTGGATCCGGGTCTGATAAACAATATCAGCATCGGAGCTGCCACTGACCTGATCAGTGACATTGATTTCATGACCGGCATTGGTCAGCACGCTCATGACACTATCTGGCATCATTAATTCGCGCGGTGAGATCAGGGTAAAGCGGACATTGTCATAAAGGGCCAGCAGACGTGACAAGGAATGTACGGTTCGCCCAAACTTGAGGTCACCCATCATACAGATATGCATGCCATCAACCGTATGGCCGTGGTAGGCGAGTTCTTTTTTGATGGTGTACAAATCCAGCAGCGCCTGGGTCGGGTGTTCGTTGGCGCCATCGCCCCCGTTGATGACCGGCACCCGGCTGCCCTCGGCAAATTCTGCAACCGCCCCTGATTTGGGGTGGCGCATGGCGATAACGTCACTGTAGCTACTGAGCACGCGAGCGGTATCGTACAGGGATTCGCCTTTCGCCAGAGCTGAGCTCTCCATACCCGTGGTTTCACGAACTTCGCCACCGAGTAGATTAAACGCGGTACCGAAACTTACGCGGGTACGGGTAGAAGGTTCAAAAAACAGGTTTCCGAGAATGGCACCGTCAAGTACGCGGGTGCGTTTTTGGCGACGGGCATAGGGCAACATACGGTCTGCCACTTCGAAAATGTCGTCAATACTGTCACGATTGAATTGGTCAACAGAAAGAATGTTGGCGCCAGTGAAGTTCATGTGTTGCAGCCTCAGCGAGTTACGAAAAGAGTAGCGAAAAGTTGATCAAACACTGGACCGTTATACTAGCAGATAGTGGCGCCAAAAAGAATGTTGGCACTCAAAATGGCTTCAGTATCGCCAGTATCACAATGGCAAACAAAGCGAATACCGGTACTTCATTGAAGATACGGTAAAACTTGTGGCTACGGCGGTTGCGGTCATTGGCAAAATCCGCCAACAACTTAAAGCAATACAGGTGGTAGCCATATAACAGAATCACCAGCAGCAGTTTGATATGCATCCAGCCGCTGGCAGAGAACCAGGCGCTACCATAGGCGATAATTAACCAGACCCCGAAGACCAATGTCAGCAGGGCAAAGGGGGTGACAAAATAAAGTAAGCGGCGCTCCATAACTTTAAGTTGTGCGCTCACTTCTGCCGACTCGGTCTGAGCGTGATAGACAAATAAGCGCGGCAGATAGAAAATTCCGGCGAACCAGGCCACCATAAAAATGATGTGGAGGGCTTTTACCCAGAGTAAAGTCATTGTTTAATCCTTTTAAGCTGCGTAGCATAACATGCGTTCCATGATATGAAGAGCTGCTATGAATGAGAAGCAAAAGTTTGGCTTAATTGCTGTGGTTGTGATCAGCGCTTTCGTGCTGGGTTACCTAATCGGTGCCGGACAAAACTGGTATTTGCTGAGCCGGGTAAACGACCTTGAATTGCAAGTCGAGCAGCTTTATGAACAAGCCGAAACAACGGATTATCAAAAGCATATTGCTGAAGTTGAGCTTGGCATCGAGCGCGCCGCCAGTGAACAGCTGGAACGCGATCTTATTGCGGGTCAGGATGAGTTAATGGCGCTCAAACGAGAGTTGGCCTTTTATCAGAAGATCATGGCTCCGGAACTGGAAGCGCAAGGGGTGGTCATCGATGCTTTTGAGCTTTATTCGTTACGCCAGCCAGAGCATTATCAGTTTCGTCTTGCGGTCGTGCAAACGGATCGGCAGCGCGGCGGTGTCAAAGGCACGCTGAATGTCAGCCTGCATGGCCTGTTGGACGGCAGCAGAGTGGTCCTGGATGTATTTGAGCTGGCAGAGCTGCCAGCGGCTGACAAAGAATTCAGCATGCGTTATTTCAAAGTCCAGACAGGTAGCTTCAGATTACCCGATAACTTTGAGCCAGAGAGCATTACTGTACGCGTAAATGTACAGGGAAGTGGAAATACACTGCTTGAGCGCACGTTTTTATGGAGTGAGCTGCAGTCATAGTCCGACTGCAATACTTGACCCTTTTACTCAGGTACGAGAAAATAGCGTTCTAATCATCGGAGGTAGTAAACGAATGACTGATGCAGCGCAAGCGATGCCTATCCAATTTACTGAGGCAGCAGCAAATAAAGTGAAGACCCTGATCGCAGATGAAGAGAATCCTGCGTTGAAGCTGCGTGTTTACGTAACTGGTGGGGGCTGTTCGGGCTTTCAGTATGGCTTCACTTTTGACGAAAAAGTGAACGCCGGTGATATGGAAATCGAAAAAAACGGCGTGACTCTGGTGGTCGATCCCATGAGCCTGCAATATCTGGTTGGCGGTACAGTCAATTACGAAGAAGGTTTGCAAGGCGCCCGCTTCTTTGTCGATAATCCCAACGCCACCACGACCTGTGGCTGTGGTGCGAGTTTCGCCGTTTAACCTCTTATCTGCACTCGTTAACGGACGAGTGATGCCTTCCGCTTAGCTTTACGTTAGAATGCCTTCTTCATTTGTAGGGGAGGTATTCTATGAGTTCTTATGCGGCACATATCGCCACAGTTCAGGCCCGTTTCGACGCAGCCCTGGCAGCAACCAATTTCGATTCCGTTCTGGTTTACGCGGGCCAACCGCGGGTAGCGTTTTTGGACGATAATCCAGCCCCTTTCAAAGTCAATCCATTATTCAAATACTGGTTGCCGGTCACAGCAAGCCCAAAGAGTGCAATTTTCTATGAGCGCGGCCAAAAGCCGGTACTGTTCCTGTTCCAGGCTCGCGATTTCTGGCATGCACCTGTCACTATCGAGCCGGCTGAATGGCAGGAGCACGTAGAGCTGGTGGTCATCGACGACCTCTCCAAACTGACCGCACAGTTAGGCAGTAAACTCCAGGATGCTGCTTTCATCGGCGAAGATTTTGCCGAGCCAGTGGCCAGCTGGAACGTGAAAGCTCGCAATCCACAAGATCTCATCGACCACCTGCACTTTCACCGTGCTCTGAAAACTGAATGGGAACTGGAGAACCTGCGCGTGGCAAACGAGCGCGCAGCCTACGCTCATCTGGCGGCCCGTGATGCGTTTTTAGCGGGCAAGAGTGAGCTGGAAATTCACCATGCCTATCTTGCCGCGATTCACTTCCGTGAAAGCGAGCTGCCTTACAACAGTATTGTCGGCCTGAATGAGCATGGCGCCATTTTGCATTACGATGTGTACGAGACCCAAGCTCCTGCCGAAAGCCGTTCATTCTTAATTGATGCTGGCGCCACCTATCGTGGTTACTGCGCGGATATCACCCGCACATACGCCCGTAATGAGGGCTTCTTTGCCGATTTAGTGACAGCGGTAGATGATGCGCAGCAAGCGTTGCTGAAGGAGATCAAGCCTGGTGTCGATTACTATCAGTTGCATGTCTCCCAGCACCTGAAAATTGCCCAGATTCTGAGTGATTTTGGTTTCGTGGAAGGCTCAGCGGAGAGCATTTATGAACAGGGCTTCAGCAGCGCATTCTTCCCTCATGGGCTGGGTCACTTTATTGGCCTGCAGGTGCATGATGTGGGTGGCTTCCTTCGCAATGATCGCGGGGATACGTACGACCGCGACCCACGCCATCCGTTCCTGCGTTTGTTACGCCCGGTAGAAGAAGGACAGGTCTTCACCATTGAACCTGGTCTTTACGTCGTCGATCAGCTGCTTGAAGCACATGCTGATGCCAAAGAAATGAACTGGGAGCGTATCGCTGAGTTACGCCCTTACGGCGGTGTGCGTATTGAAGACAGTATCGTGGTAGGTGCTGATGGCAACAATGAAAATCTTACCCGTGATGCTTTTGCGAAGCTGCAGGCTTAAAAGCCAAAGCTTAGCCTGATACAACGTCATTAAGGTAAGTAAAGACCACCGAGTACAGTGGCGCGGCTGGCGCCCGTCACTGCCGGCATATTGCCTGGTAAACCGAGCATAAACTGGCGCGCTAACCAGGCAAACGCCATCGCTTCCAATTGTTGCGGGTCTACCCCTAAGGCAGCAACACTACGCCACTGAGCCTCGGGATAGTGCGTCGCTAAGCGGCCTAATAAATGCTGGTTAAAAGCTCCACCACCGGCAACAAAAACGCTATGGACCTGTGTCCGGCTGGCTTGCTGCAGGCCGTGAGCGACCGTGGCAGCCGTAAATTCTGCCAGGGTTGCCTGAATGTCCTCACTCCGCCACCCGATATCTGAGCCATTTGCAGACTCAAGATAGCTCATTAGCCAGTTGTAATTAAAGTACTCGCGGCCGGTGCTTTTCGGAGGTGCCTGCTGGATGTAATCGTCGGCAAGCATAGCCCCAAGCAGCTCATGAATCACTTTGCCACTGGCAGCATAACTGCCTTCCGGATCGTAGCTTTGCGCTGCGTCTGGGTGGTGGAGTTGATACCAAAGGTCGAGGAGCGTGTTGGCTGGTCCGGTGTCAAAGCCGGTGACCTCACCGCCGTTGGCCGCGAACAAAGTAATGTTCGCGATGCCGCCGAGGTTAAGCACCGCCGTTGGACAGTCTTCTGCCAGACGCGTTTTAAACAAGGCCTCGTGAAAAGCAGGTACCAGCGGGGCTCCCTGACCACCTAAGGCAATGTCTTTACGGCGGAAGTCTGCGACGACGGCAATTCCCGTTAGTGCGGCAAGCGTATTGGGATCACCGAGTTGCACAGTGTAGGGCGTCAGTGCGTCAGGCATATGGCGTACGGTCTGACCATGGCTGCCCACGGCTGCAATGGCTGAGGCTGACAGTTGAGCCTGCTCGAGCAATGCCAACACCACCTCAGCACTGTATTCGGCAAATTGCCGATCCGCAGTAGCGAGTCGGTGCAGTTCATTAGTACCGGGGGCACAGAGGTCTTGAAACTCAGCCTTGAGGTGCGGCGGAAGTGCCTGGGAGTAGTGTTGCAGAAGCTGCGGTTGTTCGCCGCTAAAATCAACAAGGACGGCATCAAGGCCGTCCATGCTGGTTCCTGACATTAAACCGATGTAAAGCTGTTCGCTCATGCTCAGCGCATGGCCAGGAAGACGCGTCTGTTATCTGCCAGCATCGCTAAACGTTGGTCAGCAATTTGCTTGAACTCTGGCATTTCGCTGGCGGTCAGTGACTCGGCCTCAGGGAATTTGACGGTGCGCGGATTACGATGCACACCATCTACCAAAAATTCGTAATGCAGATGAGCACCGGTGACACGGCCGGTTGCACCAACACGGCCAATCAAGTCGCCTTGCTTGACCCGATCGCCACGTTTCACCGTGCGCTTGCTCAGGTGCAGGTACTTGGTGACATAGCGCTCGCCATGCTGGATAAACACGTAATTGCCGTTCAGATTGTTGTAGGCGCTGGCAATGACTTTACCGCTACCTGAGGACATAACCGGTGTGCCGACATTGGCAGCGTAATCAATCCCATTGTGGGGACGGACCCGACCGGTAACAGGGTGCAGGCGGCGCGGATTAAAGCTAGAGCTTATATAGGTAAATTTCACCGGCGAGCGTAGAAATGATTTACGCATGGCGTTGCCATTCACCGCGTAGTAGTCGCCGTTGCTGTGTAAAATCGCCTGGAATTTACGATCCTGATTGACAAACTCGGCGGCCAGAACTCGGCCATAACCGACGAACTCACCGTCAACGTACTCTTTTTCAAAGATGACCGAGAACTCGTCACCCTTACGCAGGTCGAGTGCAAAGTCGATGTCCCAACCAAAAATATTGGCGATACTCATGATTTGATTTTCGGTCAGGCCCGCATTAATACCTGCGTTCCAGAAGCTTGAATCGATTTCAGCAAAGGCAAAGGCTTCCTGAATCTGCACTTCTTTAGTGTCGATTTCACTGGCGTAGCCCTTCGTGGTCTGGCTCACGATCAGGGTATCCACAGGACTGATTTGGTAGGCCAGCTGCAGCAGCTCGCCTTCAGCATTCTTGGCAAAGCGCAGGGTATCGCCCGGATGCAGCTTCAGCAGGTACTTGTTTGCTTGCTTATCTTGCGTGACCCGATAGAGCTGTTGCGGTGAGAAGCCCATGACATCGAAAATACGTGCCAGACTATCTCCGGACTTAACTTCATAACCGCTCCAGTGCACAGCAGGCTCTGCAGGTTCCTCTACGGCGAACGTTTCAGCGGCTGCGGTAGAATCTACGGCTGGCTTTAGCTGCAATTCCTGCGCGGCTGGGGCAGTCACTGTGTCCTTCAGGGTGAGCGGAATTTCGAGACGCTCGCCCAGAATCAACTGTTTATCGGCAAGTTTGGGATCGGAGGTATTACGCGACGCGGTCGCTGGCTCGGATGGCAGCAACATGACAATTAGCGTCGCGAGGCAAACCCCCGACAATAAGAGCTGGTGACGTCGTGGCAGTTGCTTTAAAACACCTGCCATTCTAGTAGTTAATACCTTCATATACTTCCTGAAGTTAGCGCACTGGGAACCCTATTTCCCATAGTTCTTTTGGCAGAATAATACGAAGTGCAACGTTTTTCCAGTCGCTTTACCTTTATTTCCGCTTAAAAGACCGTCTCAAATAGCATACAATGCAACGTTTGATAGCCCTTCCCGCGTCACGGTCGACAGCTCAGGAGTATGAAAGTAATGACAAAATCAGCGGCGGATGCGTTTGCAGAGATAGCCCGCGGCACAGAAGAAATTCTGCTCGCCGATGAACTTAAGGATAAGCTCGCAAAAGGTAAACCTTTAGTGATCAAGGCCGGTTTTGATCCAACCGCACCAGATTTACACCTTGGCCATACGGTTTTAATCAATAAAATGCGGGCGTTTCAGGATCTCGGCCATGAGATCGTTTTTCTTATCGGTGATTTCACCGGCATGATCGGCGATCCAACGGGTAAAAATGTCACCCGTAAACCCTTGTCGCGTGACGATGTAATTGCCAATGCGCAAACCTATAAAGAACAGGTCTTTAAGATTCTCGATCCGGCAAAAACCCAAATTCGTTTCAATTCAGAATGGATGAATGAGTTAGGCTCGGACGGCATGATCAAACTGGCGGCGCGTCAGACCGTTGCGCGTATGCTGGAACGCGATGACTTCAAGAAGCGTTACGCTTCCGGGCAGCCCATTGCCATTCATGAGTTTTTGTACCCGCTGGTACAAGGCTGGGATTCCGTGGCACTGCGTGCCGATGTTGAACTCGGTGGTACCGACCAGCGCTTCAACTTGCTGATGGGCCGTGAACTACAAAAAGATGAGGGTCAGATCCCTCAAACGGTGATCATGGTACCTTTGCTTGAGGGCCTTGACGGGGTGCAGAAGATGTCGAAGTCGCTGGGCAACTACGTTGGCATCACTGAGCCCGCCAACGATATGTTCGGTAAGTTGATGTCGGTCTCGGACGAGCTGATGTGGCGCTACTTTGAATTGCTGAGCTTCCGGCCACTGGAAGAACTTGCACAGTTCAAGCAGGCGGTCAGCGCAGGCGCTAACCCTCGTGATTATAAAGTGCTGCTGGCAAAAGAGATTATCACTCGCTTTCATGACGCCGAAGCAGCCGAGGCAGCAGAGCAGGATTTTGTGCAGCGCTTTAGTAAAAATGCTATCCCTGATGACATGCCTGAACTTGAGCTTAACACTGAGGCTGGCGAAATCGGTATTTGCCACTTGCTTAAAGAAGCTCAGCTGGTCAACTCCACCTCTGATGCGATGCGGATGATTAAACAAAGTGCGGTGAAGGTGGATGGCGAGAAGGTCACCGATACCAAACAAATGATTGCAGCCGGCACTACGGCGGTCTATCAGGTTGGCAAACGTAAGTTTGCGCGGATTACTGTAGCTTAGGTGTCGCTTAATCCGCACCTTCAGGATTTTCTGCCTGCCAACGCTGGCCTTCGGGCCAGCGCAGCAGGGTCATTGTTTCGCCCCATACGCAGCCTGTTTCCAGACCAATCACATCGTCACGACCAGTATGACCTTGTAAGGCAGCCCAATGCCCGAACATCAGGGTCATGGGTTGTGGTTGCCAGGTTTCAAACCACGGTATTAGTCCCCGCTCCCGAGTGTCGGCATCTGGCGCTCCTTTAGTATCTAGCTCCAGGCAGTGATTCTCGCCGATAAAGCGCATACGCGTGAAGGCATTAATAATAAAGCGGATCCGCTCGGGGCCCTGCAATGTCGATGACCAGCAGGTCGGCTCATTGCCGTACATTTTATCAAGCCACTGGGCCAGCTTGCGGTGGCGCCAGGCACGCTGCAGACTCGCGCGGACTTCCTCGGCTAGCGCCGCAGCTTGCGCTAAAGACCACTGCGGATAGATGCCAGCATGGGTCATTACGACATCATCGACCTGGCGCATCAGCGGTTGTTGCACCAGAAATTCAATCCACTCGTGTTGTTCAGCTTTAGGAAGCGCGAGAATGGCATCCAGCTTGTCTTTCGGGTTGGCGTTGCGCACCCCAGTCAGCACGGCAAGTAAATTCAAGTCATGATTGCCGAGCACGCACTTTGCTGCTTCACCCAGGTCACGCAAGCGTTGCAGGCAGGCCAGTGAGTCCGGGCCGCGGGCAACGATGTCGCCGACGCACCAGAGTTCATCAAAGCGTGGATCGAAGTTGACCTGTGCCAGCAATTCGTCGAGCTGGGTCACACAGCCTTGCAGATCTCCGACAAAATAGCGTGCCATACAAAGCTCCGGTGTTAGTGCAGAATATTAGGCACAGCCAGACGGAATGACGGGATAGTAACCTCAAATTTCGAGCCATCAGCAGCTTCCATACCGTAATGTCCTTCCATTGTACCGATCGGTGTAGCGAGCACGGTGCCGCTGGTGTAGCTGAAGGATTCGCCCGGGGCTATGTGAGGCTGCTGACCGACTACGCCGTCACCGGCGACCCGGGTGATTTTGTGATCCGCATCGGTGATGCGCCAGGCACGATTCAGCAGTTGCACCGCTTGGGCGCCATCATTACTGATGGTGATGGTGTAGGCAAAAACATACTGACCATTATCCGGTGCTGATTGGGCAGCAAGATAGTGAGTTTGAACCTCAATACGTATGTCACTCATAAAGCACCTTCGTTTTCGTAATACCAATTGGCGAGCCGACAATAGTCGGCCACGGATAATGTTTCCGGGCGTGTGCCCGGGTCGATTCCCAGCGCCTCAAGTTGTGCATCAGAGAAATGCTGTTTTAAGTTGTTGCGGATGGTCTTACGGCGCTGGTTAAAGGCAACCAGACAAAGTTTCTGCAAGGTTTTAAAGTCGTGCACCGGGTAGGGTGGCTCCGCATACGGAGTTAACCGTACCACTGCCGACTCCACTTTAGGTGGCGGGGTGAAGGCGCCGGCAGGCACCGTCAGCACCGGCTCAACGGCACAGGCTTGTTGCACTGCCACGGTCAGGCGACCATAAGCCTTAGTACCAGGTTGTGCTGCCAGACGCTCGACCACTTCTTTTTGCAGCATGAAATGCATATCGCTAATCGCGTCGATCTGGTCGAGTAAGTGAAAAATAATCGGCGTTGAAATGTTGTACGGCAGGTTGCCGAACACGCGCAGTTTTTGTCCGTCTTGTTGGAACTGACGAAAATCTGTTTTCAGCGCATCACCACGATAGACCGTCAGCTTTTGCTGCAAGAACGGGTGCTGTTCGAGGCGATCAGCAAGGTCACGGTCAAGCTCGACCACGGTCAGGTGATCAATGCGGTCGCAGACCGGCTCAGTAAGTGCTGCAAGGCCAGGGCCGATCTCAAGCAACTGCTCGTCTTTTTGCGGATTAATTGCATCAACGATAGCGTCAATCACAAAGGTGTCGTGCAGAAAGTTTTGTCCAAAGCGCTTACGTGCGCGATGTCCCAAATGCGTTTTTGTCATTCCGTTACCATGGTTAAGGCGGTCTCTAAAGCGTAGCAGGCACTGCCGATGTCAATTGCGCCGGTGCCCGCTTTATCGAGGGCAGTGCCGTGATCCACCGAGGTGCGAACAAAAGGCAGGCCGAGGGTGATATTCACGGCATTGCCGAAGCCCCGGTATTTTAGCACGGGTAACCCTTGATCGTGATACATGGCGATGACAGCATCGGCGTTGGCTAAATAATGGGGTTGAAATACGGTGTCAGCCGGCCATGGGCCGCTTACCTCGATACCCTGCGACTGCAAGGCTGCGAGCGCTGGCTCTATGTGTTCGATCTCTTCCCGGCCGAGATGGCCTTGTTCGCCGGCATGCGGGTTAAGGCCACACATCAGTATTTTGGGCGAGCTGCACTGAAAGCGCTGGCGCAATTCTGTTGCTACGATCTTGGTGACACTCTCCACCAGCGGCTGGGTAATAGCTGCCGGAACCTGACTCAAGGGCAGGTGAGTGGTTACCAGGGCAACACGAAGACCTTCAGTGGCCAGCATCATGACCACTTGTTTGGTGTGGCTAAGCTCAGCGAAGAACTCCGTATGACCACTAAAGGCGATGCCAGCATCGTTAATCACCCCTTTGTGAACGGGGCCGGTCATGATGGCATCAAATTCGCCTTGCATGCAGCCTTCGCCAGCATGGCGTAGCAGGCTCAGTACATAGGCACTATTGGCACTATCCAACTGCCCGGCCTGCACGGGTGCGCCAAGTTCATGCTCGGCGACCACCAGAGTTCCGCTGGGCCAGAGTTGCGGGGGCCGTTGAGCGTCATAGTCGACACAGGAAACGACAAGACCGAGCTGTTCAGCCCGGTCTTGTAGGAGTTGTTTGTTACCCAGTACCACCAGTTCACAGGGCCATTGCTTCGCGGCCATCTCTTGCATTAAATACAGTGCAATGTCAGGACCGATGCCGGCCGGCTCGCCGGAACTATAGGCGATACGTTTCAAACTCATTTAATGACCTGTTCAATATACGCCTGGTCACGGATCTCTTGTTGCCAGTTTTCCAGCTCTTCCTGGTATTTACGACGGAACAGTAACTGATACGCGCGGTTTTGTTTACTCCGCTCGGTGGCGTCCTGAACACGGCGGTCGAGAACTTCAACGATGTGCCAGCCAAACTGTGATTTGAAAGGCTCACTAATGACACCGATCTCGGAGCTATCGACGACCTGCTTAAAGGCTGGGTCATAGACATCGGTTTGCGACCAGCCTAATTCACCGCCCTGGCTCGCTGAACCCGGATCAGAGGAATGCTCGCGCGCCATCTCTTCGAAGGTCGCTTCACCGGCGACGATTTGCGCACGAATCTCGGTCAGCTTCTCGCGGGCACGTTTGTCAGAGAGAATCACAGAAGGTTGCAGCAGAATATGCCGGGCATTCACTTCTTCCACTTCAACAGTTTCTAAACCGCGAGTGTCGGCAACTTTCAGAATATGAAAACCAACACCACTTTTAATCGGACCAATCAGGTCGCCTTCGCGCTTACCACGCACGGCTTCTGCGAATAACGTTGGCATCGCATTAATATTCATCCAGCCCAAATCACCACCTTCCAGTGCGCGTGAGCCCGACGATGCGGAAATTGCTGTCTCGGCAAAATCAGCACCGTTACGCAGAACATCTAACAGCTGTTCAGCACGCTCGCGTGCGTCCTGGACTTCGTCACCGCCACTGCCGTCACGTAAACCCACCAAAATGTGGCTCAACCGGTACTCGACTTCCTGGCTGTTGACTTCGTCCAGCATCTCGGACAGATTTTGAATTTCCTGTGGTGAGATATAAACCCGCTCGCGTACGGCGCCGCGCTGAATTTCACCTAGCAGCATTTCTTTGCGCACTGATTCACGGTAGCTCGACCAGGAACTGCCCAGACGCTCAATCTCGTTACGCAGCTCATCAACACTCATGTTGGATTCCTGAGCGATGCCTTGAATGGTTTGTTCAAGTTGCGCATCACTCACCTCAATACCGGCACGACGGGCGATTTGAAGCTGGACTTCCTGCAACACCAGGCGATCGATCGCTTGTACCCGCAGCACTTCATCACCGGGTAGACTGATATCTTGTTCAGCCGCGTTACGCTTGATCTGAGCCAACATGGCTTCGACTTCGCTTTGCAGAATCACACCGTCATTAACGATGACAGCGACCCGGTCGAGCACTTCGTTGGCTTGCACTGAGACTACGCTGCTTGCGATTGCCAGCCATGCAATGCTCACTAACTTCAACATCTTGTTCATGAAAACTACCTAGTTGCTTAAATAAAACGGGTGGCGATAACCAAACAGGCTCTGCTCAATAAGTTCCAGCAGATTACCATTGTCAGAGCCAAGCCCCTTAATTATGAATTGTATACTGACCCCATTATCGAACTCTGGTTCACCTGCCATGGGATCAAATTGTTGTAATTCGAGATTGCGATTGATGCGACGATAGGCACTCACGCGTACGGCCCAACAACAGTCGTTGTACTGTAACGCAAGAAGCGCGTCGTTGGTACGCTTCTGCTGCAAATCGTAGTACCAATTTGTGGCCAGTTGCCACTTGCTATTCACTTGATAGACCGTCTGTAAACCTAATTGTTCGATATCATCGTTAAGAATGTTGGTCACCTGCCGGTGACTCAGCTGCACGAGGTTACTCTCATTGACGCGATACTCAACCGCAGTTTGACTCTTACGGGTGTTTTCCTGCTCAAGATCGTACTGCACAGCACCGTTGATAAACCAACGCTGGCCAAGGCGAAAACGGGTTTCAAAAGCCACATCAGAACGGTCATCGGAAACCTGGCTGGCTTCATCGAACAGATTGACCTCGCTGTCATCAAAATAATAAATCTGTCCTACACTAAAACGCATCAACTCGCGGGCGCTGTCGTTGTAGACACTGGTCGAGGCGCCGATAGTGACCTGGTTGGCATCGGCGATTCGGTCAAGTCCGGAAAAACGGCGCGCACGAAACAAACCGCGGTAGTCATCCTGCATTAAGGTCGAATCATAGATACCGATATCAGACTGATCCCGGTAGGGCACATACAGATACTGAATCTGGGGTTGCAGGGTTTGGCGGTAATTCGTGTTGTCCCAGTTGAACTCGCGTTCGAGATTCAGACGTCCGCGCATCCGGAACTGCGGTAAACCGCGCGAGGGGTTTTCGCTCAGGCCACTGTCGCTGGCCGTCTGGTCATAGTATGTGTAGCTATAACGTAACTCTGTCAGCCAGTCATAAGCAGGCTTCTCAAGCGCCAGGCTGACCTGTGGTTCAACATGCAGACGCGAGGCATAATCGCGACTGTCTTCCTGATTCTGAAAGTGGGTGAGCTCGGAGAACACGCCATAAGACAGCATCCGCGGTCCCTGCCAGTGCGCCTGCGTCACAATTTGCGGCATCGTACGGTACGGCGAGCGGTAGTTACCGAGTAGCTCAAAATCTTCCGCCCGGAGCATGACCTCGACGTTGTCACTCAGATAATCGATACGGGCGTGCCGATAAAGCTGCGCATCGGCTCGCCCAGCAAAGTCGCTACCAAAATCATTTAAGTAATCGTCATCGCTGATATCAAGAGCATTGATGTACGAACGCCAGTTCTGATTCCAGTTCTGGGCGTGCTCAACCCGCCACAGATAACGTGACTCCTCGGTCTCAAGACTATTATCGTCGTTGAGATAAGCCAGGTTTAACTGACCATAGCCGTCGTCGGTAAGCACACGGTACTCGGCTTGCATTTGCAGCCCGCGTTCAGCCATGTAGCGCGGCGTGATCGTGGCGTCCTGATTAGGAGCGATGTTGATGTAATAAGGAATTTCAAACTCAAAGCCGTTTTTCTGTGACGAGCGGATAGTCGGGAACAAAAATCCGGTTTTGCGTTCGTCATTAATCGGAAAGTTAAGGTAGGGAACATACAGCACCGGAACACCAAAAAGCTCAAACTTAGCGTGCCATGCTTCACCCCAGGCTTCATCTTCGCTAATACTGATTTCTTCAGCACTAAGCTGCCAGGCCGGGTTATCTGTCGGACAGGTGGTAAAGGTTGAGCCGGTCAGCAAAACTTGTTCCTGAGCAATGGCTAGAAGCTCAGCGGTACCGTGTGCACCGTTATCAATCAGCTGATATTGAGCACCCGACAGGTAGGCACGGTTTTCACCGGAGTTGAGACGGAAATTTTCACTTGCCACCTGGACGTAACCATCAGTAAATTGAGTCGCACCACTGGCATTGATATTGCCCGTCGCTTGATTCACAGTAGCCTGCTCAGTCAATAAGAATTGATTATTAAATTGCACCTCAACATTGCCGGTAAACGAGGCGATAGAAGTTTCTGAGTCAATGTCGGCTTGATTTGCTCGGACGCCAATAGCATCAGTGCTAAGGTTACGGATAGGTTTGAGTTCATCCAGCTGGAATAACGGTGCGCGGACGGGACATTGGGCAAGGAACTCTGCGTTGTCCTGCGCCTGTGCTGAGACGACTGTGGTGCCGCATAAATATAGGCCAATGCCCCAGCCGGCTCCGCGAATAAATGAATGCATGTTAGTGATGACTCAACTTTGTCCTTAACAATGTGGAAGGTATGATAAAGCAAATTTACTTTGCCTGCCATTTGTGAGCGAGGAATAAGCGTGGAAAATAAACGAGAAGTAAAGTTGCAGGCGTGGTGTGAGGCGGTGACCGGGCACCCGCAACAGGATCTGCAACCGGTATTTGGTGATGCCCGTCCCTGGCGTTACTACCGAACTCATGATGGTCTGCGTAGTCTTATTGCAGTTGATACCATGAACACTGAGGCGGTTTTGGAAAACTACCTAGCAGTTGCTGACGCTTACAGTGAACGCAATATAGCCGTTCCCGAACTGGTGGCTGTGCAGCAGCAACATGGTTTTATGCTGATCACAGATCTGGGCTCGAGCTTGTTGCTGAGCCACCTAAGTGAACACTCACTCAGTGACTGGTACGCGAAAGTATTCGCTGATCTTGGCGAGATTATGCGGGTACGTGAAACCCAGTATGGCGCCTTACCGGAATTTAATCGCACACAGTTACAGGCCGAGCTTGATTTGCTGCCAGAATGGTTAGTGAAGGCTCACCTGCAGATCGAGTTTACTGCTGCAGAGCAAGAGGTATGGGAGCGATTTTGCGCAACCCTGGTTGATAATGCCACGGCACAACCGCAGGTGGGTGTGCACCGTAAATTTCATGCGCGGAACGTGCTGGTGCAAGGGGATAAATCTCTGGCTTATACGGGATTTCATGATGCAGTGATTGGGCCAATCACCTATGATGTCGTCAGTTTGCTGCGTGACTGCTATGTGCGCTGGCCAGAAGAGCAGGTGCGCCGGCTGTCAGCAGAATGCTTTGATTATCTGTGTAAAGAGCAGAGTGATTTAGTAAAAGATGTCGATAGCACCACCTGGCAACGTTGGTTCGATTTAATGGGCTTACAGCGCCATGCGTATGCCAGTGGCTTGTTTGCCCGCCGCTATCAACGGGATGGTAATCCAGGGTACGTGCAGGATATTCCAAGAAATTTGGGCTATCTTCACGACGTTGCTGCCATCTACCCGGAGTTCGACGATTTTCGCGATCTTTTAAAAGACCGTATCTTGCCCGCCATGGCGGCACTGGATTAAGTACGAGGAGTAAGCATGTTTTTGGGTAAAGTGCTCGGTGGTTTCTTCGGTTACCTGTTTCTAAAACTTCCCGGTTTGTTTCTGGGGCTCTTGATTGGGCATTGGTTTGATCGCGCTTTGCAGCAATCCATGCGCCCGGGTGGCGCGGTCGATCAGCAGCTATTTACAGATACGCTGTTTGCCGTGTTAGGGCATCTGGCCAAATCGAAGGGCCGCGTTACGGAACAGGACATTGATTATGTGAATGCCCTGATGCATCACCTGAAACTCAGTGATGATGCTCGCAGTCGTGCCCAGGAAGCTTTTCGCGAAGGCAAAGATGCCGGTTATCCGCTGGTCAGCAAAGTCAGCGCCTTCCGTCGCCAAGTGGCATGGCGCAAAGACATTCTGCAGTTTTTCATTGAGCAGATCCTGATTGTTGCCTTACATGATGGCAAGCTTGATCAAGCCGAGTACGACGTGCTGCTGCGCATCACTCAGGCGTTGGGTTTCCGCCGCGCTCAGCTTGATCTGTGGTTGCGGATGGCACAGGCTGGCCAGCGTTTTCGGGGCGGTCAGGGCGGTAGCAGTGGTGCTACTGCGGCCAGTCAACTTGATGATGCCTATGCGGTACTGGGTGTGGACCGCAAAGCCAGCTTCGCTGAGGTGAAAAAAGCCTACCGCAAGTTGATGGCAAAGCACCACCCGGACAAGCTGGCAGCGCAAGGTCTGCCAGAGGAAATGCGAGCTTCAGCCCAGCAAAAAGCGCAGGAAATTCAGGCGGCTTATGAACTTATCAAAAGTCAGCAGGGCAGTGAAAGTTAATCGCTGCCCCGCTCAGAGGATGAGTAAAACCAATCTCTTCGGCATGTAAAAGTAAACGGGAAGCGGCGGCATAAGCGGCCGCGCCCGCATAAAACTTGTCCCCCAGAATAGGTGTGCCTAACACCTGCATATGTACCCGGAGCTGGTGCGACCGACCGGTGACAGGAAATAACATCACTTCGCTTATTTCGCCATCAAAGGCCACCACCTGATAGCGGGTCTGGGCCTGACGCCCCTCAATTAAATCGATCATCTGCCGGGGCCGGTTGGGCCAGTCACAGCGCATCGCCAGATCAATCACTCCGGCAGTGGCGGGGAGTTGCCCAGCGACACGAGCGCGATAGTACTTATGCACTTTGCGCTGTTCAAACTGACGCTGTAAATGCGCTTGTGCGGTTTTGTGTAAGGCCAGCACGATGAGACCCGAGGTCGCCATATCCAGGCGGTGAACGACACGGGCCCCCGGTAAAACGCGGGTGACCCTAGCCCAGACCGAGTCGCGGTGTGCCGGATCTTTACCAGGTACACTCAACAAACCGGAAGGCTTATTCACCACCACAATGGCCTCATCACGGTAGACAATATCCAGATAAGGCTCGGTGGGTGGCGCGTAGTGCAGCAAGGTCATGCTGGCGAATTCACAACGATACGGACACTGTCGAGCTGCAGCATAGGCTGACGCAGAGCCGCGGTAAGCTGTTGCTGACGTGAGTTCAGCGCGTCCACTTCGCTCTGCCGCACCGCCGGGTTGCGTTGCTGCAATTGTTGCAGTCGTTGCTGGGCCGCAGCCATACGTTGTTCAAGGCGTTCCGCGGCTTGGGCAACGAGCGCCTGCTGTTGCGTTTCGGCCGGCTGCCAGGCGCTTTGAATATGTTGCTGAATGGTCTGCCGTAACTGTTGCAACAACGCGCGGGACTGTTTTTTATCAATAAACTGCAATTGTTTATCAAATGCGTTGGCTTGCACGCGCGAGGTCAAGTCCCGACCTTGACTGTCCAGCAGCACCCGGATGGCCTGCTGCGGGTAAAATTCCTGCGCGACCAGATGGGCCGGTGCCGTCAGCTGACTGCTAAAGGTCAGCTCAACAAACCAGCTGCCCGCCGGCAGGGCGCGATTCTGGATCAGAGCAACACAAGTGCTCCCAAAACTATCGGTGCTGAGTAATTCCAGTGCGTGTTGCACCTGCGGATGGTCCCAGCTCAGGAACTCCACCTGTTCGTTGGCCAGCGCATAGTCACGGGAAAAGGTGACCGTCAGGCCCTCATCGGGCAAACCCGGGAGCTGAACCCGCATATGTTCGGTGGGGCGCAACCAGCCACTGTCGGCATTCAGCTCATCGTAATCGAGGCCAAACCGTGCCCAGAAGTTGTGCATGAAATCACGTAGCTGCTGCGGACGCTCATCACTGGTAATTGCGTCGAGTATCGCCTGCGCCTGATGCGGCCGATAAGCGTTCAGTTCCTGCAGGCGGTCACGGCCCTGGCGGATTTGCTCACGCAATTGCCCGGCGCGCTCGGCTGTGGCTTCCAGCAGTCCTTCGAAGCCCAGCTCGTCATGATAATCACCGCTTAAATAGGGCTGCAGTTGCTCACTGAATTCATTATAAAGCATGGCACCAACCGCGTTTGGTGCGGCAAACGCCTGCATTTGCTGATACCACTGGAACAGGTAAGCATCGCGGCTGTCGGTAACATAAGGCACATGAATCTGTACGTCCTGATTCTGGCCAAGGCGGTCCAGTCGTCCGATGCGCTGCTCGAGAAGATCCGGGTGCTCCGGCAGATCAAACAAGACCAGGTGATGGGCAAACTGGAAGTTGCGACCTTCGCTGCCAATTTCGGAACACAGCAGTACCGGGCAGCCATCTTCTGGACTGGCAAAGAATTCAGCTGCGCGATCACGCTCGAGCAGGCTCATGCCCTCATGGAATACGGCGGCATGGACGCCGTGTTGCACCCGCAGGTAATCGTACAGTTCCTGCACGGTCAGAGCTGAGCGACAAATCAGAATAAACTTTTCCGGCTTGTGCTGGCGCAGCAGGTTATGCAGCCAGTTGGCTTTGCTGGTGAATTCATCGTTGTCGGCTTCTAATGGCGCAGGCTGACACTGGCGCTCAGGGAAGCCGCCGACGTGCGCGCGGCTGTTACGGAACATCAGCCGCCCGGTGCCGTAGTGATCAAGCACACGGTCAAGCAACTTATCGGCTTCCACTCGCGCCAGCACCTCGGCTAAAGGACTCAACTGCTGGTAACTTTCCTGCTCGGCGACAAAGTCGTCAAAGCTGTGGAACCGATCAGGGTCGAGCAGTTGTAAGCGGGCAAAGTGTCCCTCAAGTCCGGCTTGCTCTGGTGTCGCGGTAAGCAGCAACACAGCAGGAATCGCGCCACACAATTGCTGTAACTGAGCAAAATGTGATGTTTGTGGTGCGATGCGGTGCGCTTCATCGACTATCAGTAGATCAAAGTCCGCCGCAGCGAGCTGGGCTTGCCAAGTTTCACTTTGCAGCAGACTCTGAGGTACCACTACCAGTTGTTCAGCGCTGAAGACGTTGTCGTACTCGTGCAGAGTCTGTTCGCAGCGCTCTTCATCAAACAAGCTAAAGGCCAGGGCAAAACGCCGCTTAAGTTCGACCAGCCATTGATGACAAAGGCTGTCCGGTACTATCACCACCACCCGCTGACTCCGTCCGCTGAGTAAGCGTCGCTGCAAAATTAAGCCTGCTTCAATGGTTTTGCCAAGGCCGACTTCATCGGCGAGCAACACCCGCGGCTGAAAACGGTCGGCCACAGTATGGGCAATGTAAAGCTGATGAGGGAGTAACTGTGCCCGGGCGCCAAGCAATCCGGCAACGGAAGATTGTTGCCAATGTTGTAAGTGTTGCTGGGCCTGCTGGCGCAGGCGGTACATGTCAAGTCGATCGGTTTTGCCCGCCAGGATGCGGGTTAATGGATGCTGAGTGGCGACCTGTGCAGCCAGCTGTGTTTCTGGCAGAGTGATCTTTTTATCAGTATCTTCATGCACGCCGTGGTAATGCAGTACTCCAGCTTTAGTCTCGACCTCAGTCACACGGAAGAACCAGCCGTCAGCGTGTTGACCCCGATCGTCAGGTAACAGCCGATAGCGCGCCAGCGGTGCCTGCTGAATGGCATAATGGCGCAGTTCCTCTGTCGCAGGGAACAAAACTGTGAGCATGCGGCCTTCAACTTGCGTCAACAAGCCAAGCCCCTGTTCAAGTTCCGTTTCGCTTAACCAGCGCTGACCTGCAACATAAGTGTGCTCGCTATCTTTTGACATGCAAAAACCTCTACAACTCAACACGTCCGAGGACGTTCTACCAAAGGGCGCACATGGTAGCGAAATTTTTTTCAATGTTCACACCATTTTCATGAAAACTGCGCTAGTCTTAAAAGTGCATGGCAAGCCAAAATTATAAATAATCTTCATAGCTGCTTGAGGTCACGCATGACTGAAACAATGCCCAAATACTACCTGCTCGACACCAATATCTTACTCCACGAACCGCTCGCCTTTTTAAACTTTGAAGAACATAACGTTATTATTCCGATGGTTGTGCTCGAAGAGCTCGACAACATTAAAGATCGCCATAAAGATGTCAGCCGCGAGGCCCGGGTCGCAATTCGCTCGTTAGAGGATGCCCTGAAGGACGCCAGTCCTGAGGAAATCATCGAAGGAGTACCACTTAACCGTATACAAGGAGCGCATCGCGCCGAAGGTACACTGGCCATTTTCCCTGATTATCAGTTAAAGCAAACCGAGTCGGTACTGAACCTCTCAGAAAATGATCACCGCATTATTCAGGCCGCACTTGAGCTGCAGAAGACCAAGAGCAACGCCAAAATTGTCTTAGTCACCAAAGACATCAATATGCGGTTAAAGGCGAAAGGCGCTGGAGTGAAGTTTGTTGAGGACTACCGCACGGACCAGTTGATCGACGATATCCGCTTCTTATCGAAAGGCTTTGTTGAGCTCGAAGGTGATTTCTGGCAAAGCGTTGGCGAAGTCACCAGCGTACAGGAAGGTCGGGAAACCTTCCACGAACTGAACCGGGACATTTTACCGACCGTCTTTCGCAACCAGTACCTGATCGATGAAACCGAGCATTTTGCGGCCAAAGTAGTAGGCTACGGTGACGAGCTTGTGCGGCTGCATGATCTGGGCTTCGAGCGGATGATGAGTTATCACGCCTGGGGAATTCATCCGAAAAATATTTATCAGGCAATGGCCATGAATGCTCTGCTTGATCCGACCATTGATCTGGTGATTCTGACCGGTCCGGCAGGCAGTGGTAAAACCCTGCTGGCGCTGGCCTCGGCCCTGGAGCTGGTTATTGAACAAGGTATTTATGAAAAGATCATCGTGACCCGCAATACACCGGAAATTGCTGAGTCTATCGGTTACCTGCCTGGCACTGAAGAAGAAAAAATGGCGCCCTGGCTGGCGGCAATTACCGATTCGCTGGAAGTGTTGCACAAAAACGATGAAAGCATGGAGTCGAGCCTGAATTACATCATGAATAAGGCCAATATCCAGTTTAAGTCGTTGAACTTTATGCGCGGACGAAGCATTCAAAATGCCATCGTATTATTAGATGAGTCGCAGAACCTTACCGCGTCGCAGCTAAAAACCATTATTACCCGCTGTGGTACCGGTACTAAAATCATTTGCTCCGGTAACCTGGCGCAAATTGACAGCTATTATCTGACCGCAGTGACTTCAGGTTTAACCTATATTGTGGAGCGTTTTAAAGATTACCCCGGCAGTGCGACGGTGAATTTAAATGGTGTGGTGCGCAGCAGTCTGGCGCAATACGCCGAAGAAAATTTATAGGCAATGCAGCTGCTGCATCAGCTTAACTGACTAATGTAGTCTTCGAGGATGAGCTGCGCAGCAGCACTGTCGATTTTATCTTTGCTGAGCTGACGAAAGCCGCCGCGCTCAAACAACTCTTCTTTTGCGGCGACAGTGGTTAAGCGTTCGTCCTGCAGGTGCACGGGTAAACCAAACCGGCCGTGTAAGCGGTTGGCAAATTTACGCGCCAGCTCGGTTACTGGCTGTTCGGTACCATCCATATTCAGAGGCAAACCTACCACCAGACACTGGGGCTGCCACTCGTTAATCAGCACCTGCACTTTGTGCCAGTCCGGCTGGCCGTCTTTTGCTTTTAACGCGGCCAGCGGCGAAGCGGTTCCTGTTATGGTCTGACCCACGGCAACGCCAATATTGTGTGTACCAAAATCAAAGCCCAGCAGCTGACTCATGCGTGGCCGGCTCCGGGCCCTAATTGCCAGGCGTGAAAGCCTAGTGTTTCCGTGGCTTTTTGCCAACGCTCGGTGATAGGCGTGTTAAACAGGATTTCCGGATCAGCGGGAATCGTCAGCCAGCTGTTGTCCGCCAGTTCCTGTTCCAGTTGGCCCGCTTCCCAGCCGGCATACCCCAGAGTCAGCAGAAACTTCTCTGGCGCATCGCCGCGGCCCATAGCCTCAAGAATGTCTTTGGAAGTGGTAATCATGACGTCGTCACTTAATCGTGCCGAACTACGCCACTCTTCTTCCGGCGAGTGCAGCACAAAGCCGCGGTCACGTGCCAAAGGACCGCCGGCAAAAACTTGCTTATCGAACATCAGCGACTGCTCAGGCACTACAATCTCAAGTTGCTCAAGCAGGTTGGCGACATTAAGTTCTACGGGCTGGTTAATGATAAGACCCATCGCCCCTTCCGCATTGTGCTCGCAGATGTAAGTGACCGAGCGATGGAAAAAGGGGTCGTCCATGCCCGGCATCGCAATTAAAAAATGATTCTGTAAATTCGTGAGTGCTTCCATAATGACCTTATCTGCTTTTTGCTTCGCGGCGTGCCTCAATGGCTTCATAAAGTTTGCCTGCGATATTGATATCATATGCGGCTTCGATCTCGCGCATACAAGTTGGACTCGTGACATTAATTTCGGTGATGCGATCGCCAATCACGTCAAGTCCAACCAGCAACAGGCCGCGACGTTTCAGTTCAGGCCCCACTTCACGCGCTAACTCCCAGTCGCTATCACTCAATGGCTGTGGTCGGCCGCTGCCTCCTGCTGCCAGGTTACCGCGGGTTTCACCGGCCGAAGGTACCCGTGCCAGTGAGTAGGGCATAGGCTCGCCATCAATAATCAGAATACGCTTATCGCCGTCTTTTATTTCGGGCATATAGCGTTGGATCATGGCAAATCGCTGACCGTGAGCGGTCAGTGTTTCGATGATGACGCCCAGGTTATTGCCATCTTCGCCGACCCGGAAAATGGAAGCGCCACCCATGCCATCCAGAGGCTTTAAAATAATGTCCTGATGCTCTTTATGAAACGCACGGACCTCGTCCGCGCGACGGGTGACAATGGTCGGCGGCGTTAAATGAGAGAACCAGGCCGTGAACAGTTTCTCATTACAGTCGCGCAAACTGCGCGGTTTATTCACTACCAGTGCACCGGCTTCCTCTGCTAGTTCGAGCAAATAGGTGGTGTATAAAAATTCCGTATCAAAGGGCGGGTCCTTGCGCATCATGATCACGTCAAAATCGGCCAGCGGCTGATTCACGCTTTCACCTAACTTATAAAAGTCACGCTCCTGATCAACAACATCGACACGGCGGGCATGCGCCATGGGTTTGCCGGCAATCAATGAGAGATCGCTCATCTCCAGGTAATAGCATTCGTAGCCACGCTCCTGCGCTTCAAGCAGCAACCGGAAGCTGGTGTCCTTGTAGGTCTTAACGGTGGCAATGGGGTCCATAATCATTGCTAACTTCATAAGGTTACTCCTGAATAATGGGCGTGGCTAAATCGCCAAATTGATATTGCATGACACTGAGTGCCGTTAAGGCTGCGGTTTCTGTGCGCAGCACTCTGGGGCCAAGTTGTACGGGCTGAAAATCAGCATTTTTCGAAGCGGCAATTTCGGTATCGGTCAGGCCGCCTTCCGGGCCAATGAGCAGTTGCACGTGCTCGCTGGTCAGCTGCTGCTCGCGCAAGGGTTTACGGGCGGTCGGGTCGAGGGTCAGCCGTAACGCCGGCGGCAGCTTTGCCAGCCAGTCATTGAGGGCCACCGGTGAATGAACTTGTGGTACGACACTGCGACCACTTTGCTCGCAGGCAGCGACGACAATCTTCTGCCATTGTTGCACTTTTTTCTGCAGTCGGTCACCGCTTAACTTCACCCCGCAGCGCTCGGTAAAGACAGGCGTGATGCTGTGCACGCCCAGTTCCACCGACTTTTGCAGCACGAAGTCCATACGATCGCCGCGGGAAATGCCCTGGCCCAGATGAATCTTCACGGGGGACTCAGTGGCGTTGACCACCATGTCTGTGATCTCAACCCGCACATTTTTCTTTGAGGCGCTGACAATCACCGCCCGGTAATCCATGCCATCGCCGGTGAAAAGGACCAGCGGCTGGCCGTCCTGCATACGCAACACCCGGCCGACGTGATTCGCCGCCTCGTCGCAAAGATCGAGTTGTTGGCCCACGCTGAGCGCAGGTTGCGTACTATTTTCAAGCGTATTCGCCGGCAAAGGGTGATAAATTCGCGGTACTCGCATAACATGATCCTAAATATGTTTATGCCATCATCTTATCAGAAGGAAACCTTTTATGGCGATACAGCAGCAACTGATTCAGTGGGCAGGCGCGGTAACCCTGGTCGCTGCGGCGAGCTCATCAGCAACGGCGTGGGCGGAAGACGCGCATAGTTATGCCCGCCTTGATGAAGTCAGCACCCCTCACTTAGAGTTGAACCTGACCGTCGATTTTGCCGAGCAGCAACTGGAAGGAACCGCGACTTATGATCTGCTGCGTCGCTCCGATGCTACCGCCATCCATCTTGATACGCGTGATCTGACCATCCAAAAAACCGAGCTATGGCAGGATGGTGTCTGGCAGGAAACGCCCTTCGCTTTAGGCGAACCCCATCAAACGCTGGGGCAAGAACTGACGGTGACCATCGGTGAAGATGCCGATAAGCTGCGCATCCATTATAAAACAGCGCCAACGGCGAGTGGTCTGCAGTGGCTAACACCGGCGCAAACCGCGGGTAAAGAACATCCGTTTATGTTCAGCCAGTCACAGCCGATCCATGCGCGCAGCTGGATTCCAATTCAGGATACGCCTGCACTGCGCCTGACCTACAATGCGCAGGTCTACACGCCCGCCGGCTTGTTAGCGGTGATGAGTGCAGATAACAGCTTGAGTGACGACCGTGATGGGAACTACAGCTTCACCATGCCGCAGCCGATCCCGCCTTATCTGATTGCAATTGCTGTGGGCGATCTGGAAATTAAATCCATCAGCGATAACGTTGCTGTGTTTGCTGAGTCTTACATTATTGATGACGCCGCCTGGGAGTGGGCGGATACCCCGGCGATGATTACCGCTACCGAAAAAATGTATGGCCCTTACCGCTGGGATCGGTACGACTTGCTGGTACTGCCGCCCAGCTTTCCGTTCGGCGGTATGGAAAACCCACGGCTGTCGTTTATCACCCCGACCGTGGTTTCCGGTGATCGCTCCCTGATTAACTTAATTGCTCATGAGCTGGCGCATTCCTGGTCAGGCAATCTGGTGACCAATGCCAGCTGGCGCGACTTATGGCTCAATGAAGGCTTCACCAGCTATGTTGAAAACCGCATCATGGAAGCTTTGTTTGGTGAGCGCCGGGCCCAGATGGAGCTGGCGCTGGGGTATCAGGATCTGTTAGCTGATATGGAACGGCTGCCAGCGGCCGATACCGTTTTAAATATCGATCTGGGGACCCGCCATCCTGACGACGTCTTTTCCAACGTTCCCTACGTTAAAGGTCAGTTGTTCCTGGTTTACCTGGAGCACAAATTTGGTCGCGAAGTCTTCGATGCCTTTTTACGTCAATACTTTGCTGATTTCGCCTTTCAAAGTATTTCGACCGCTCAGTTCAAACATTACCTGGCCAAGAACCTGCTGGCCAAGCATCCCAATGTGGTTAGCATGGATAAAGTGAACGAATGGATCCATGAGCCCGGCCTGCCTGCGGATGCACCAAAACCCGAGTCCGATGCTTTTGCCCAGGTCGAGCGACAAATGCAGCGTTGGTTAAAAGGTGGGCAGCTGCAAACCGCAGAATGGACCACGCATGAATGGCTACACTTTATCAATAACTTACCGCTGGATATTTCCAGTACCAACATGAAAAGGTTGGATAACGACTATCATTTAACCGCCAGCAGCAATGCCGAAATTGCGCATGCCTGGTTGAAGCTGGCGATTACTAAAAAATATGAACCAGCGCGTGATCGTTTACGTAACTACCTGCTCAACATTGGTCGCAACAAGCTGGTCAGCCCGCTTTATCGGGAACTGGCGAAAACACCGGAAAACCTGAAATGGGCACGCGAAGTCTATGAACAGGCGAAATCTGGCTACCATCCGTTGACACAAACCGTCAACGAAGCGTTGTTGTACCCGGAACATTAAGCGAAAAAGGAGTGAATAATGCCACGAGCTATTGGTTATGCAGCGCATGCTGCGGACAAAGAGCTGGAGTATTTTGAATTTGACCGGCGCGAGCCCACCGAGCTTGATGTAGAGATTGAGATTGCTTACTGCGGTGTTTGCCACTCGGATTTACATCAGGTACGCGATGAGTGGGGTGGCAACACCGTGTTCCCTTGCGTCCCAGGTCACGAAATTGTGGGTAAAGTGACCCGTGTTGGCAGCAAAGTCAGCAAGTATAAAGTTGGCGATAACGTCGGTGTTGGCTGTATGGTGGACTCTTGTGGCCACTGCCATAGCTGTGATGATGGTCACGAACAGTACTGTGAGAACGGTTTCGTCGCGACTTACAACGGCGAAGACAAGCACTCGGGAGGCGTCACCTATGGTGGCTACTCAAATCGCATTACAGTCACTGAAGACTTTGTCTTGCGGGTTGCTGATGATGCTGATCTGGCTGGCGTGGCACCGCTGCTATGCGCCGGTATCACCACCTACTCACCACTACGCCACTGGGGTGTGAGCAAAGGTCACAAAGTGGGCGTTGTCGGCCTAGGTGGACTGGGTCATATGGCGGTAAAACTTGCCAAAGCCATGGGAGCAGAAGTGGTCTTGTTCACCACCTCGCCCGGCAAAGTTGAAGATGGTAAACGTCTGGGTGCCGACCATGTGGTGATCTCGAAAGACGAAGAAGCTATGGGAGAGTGGGTGAACTCGCTCGACTTTATTCTGAATACCGTTGCAGCTCCGCATAACCTGGATGAGTACCTGGCGTTACTACGGTTAGACGGCACCATGTGTCTGGTCGGCGTCCCGGCTGAATCGCATCCGTCGCCGTCGGTCTTCAACCTGATCGCCAAACGCCGTTCACTGGCAGGGTCTTTGATTGGCGGTATTGCCGAAACGCAGGAAATGCTCGATTTCTGCGCTGAGCACAACATCACCTCGGATATTGAACTGATTGCGATGAATGATATCAATAAAGCATATGAGCGGATGTTGCGTAGCGATGTGAAATACCGCTTTGTAATTGATATGGCGACGTTAAAACAGCGATAAAGACTTTTAGACGTCTAAATGTAGAAAACTGGGCGTGGTTTCGCTAAACTACGCCCAATTTTTTAAGTCCGGATAAAAGTAGAGACACCTAAACTATGACGAAGCACCTTTTTACTTCTGAATCTGTTTCAGAAGGACATCCTGATAAAATTGCAGACCAGATTTCAGATGCGGTTCTTGATGCTATTCTGACGCAAGATCCCCGTGCCCGAGTGGCCTGCGAAACTTACGTAAAAACCGGCATGGTATTGGTTGGCGGTGAAGTCTCCACCAAGGCCTGGGTGGATATTGAAGAATTGACCCGTAATACCGTGCGCGACATTGGCTATGTTCATTCAGATATGGGCTTTGATGCTGACTCTTGCGCAGTCTTAAATGCCATCGGTAAGCAGTCGCCGGATATTAATCAGGGCGTTGACCGGACCTCGTTGGAAGAGCAGGGCGCCGGTGACCAGGGGCTGATGTTTGGCTATGCCTCAAATGAAACTGACGTATTAATGCCAGCGCCGATTACCTATGCCCATCGATTGATGCAACGGCAAGCGGAAGTCCGTAAAAACGGAACTTTGCCCTGGTTACGGCCTGACGCCAAAAGCCAGCTGACCTTTATCTATGAAGACGGCAAGCCCGTTGCCATTGATACAGTGGTGCTGTCTACGCAGCACGCCGAGGGTATTACTCAGGCAGAGCTGCGGGAAGCGGTGATTGAAACCATTATCAAACCGGTGTTGCCGGGCCAATGGTTCCCAGCGAATCAAGAGCGCATTTTCATTAATCCGACCGGTAAATTTGTGATCGGTGGGCCTATGGGTGACTGTGGCCTGACCGGACGCAAGATCATCGTCGATACCTACGGCGGTATGGCGCGCCATGGTGGCGGAGCGTTTTCCGGCAAAGATCCGTCCAAGGTTGACCGCAGTGCCGCCTATGCGGCGCGTTATGTCGCGAAAAACCTGGTTGCTGCTGGCCTGGCTGACCGCTGTGAGCTGCAAATTTCGTATGCGATTGGCGTTGCCGAGCCGACTTCAATCAGTATCGAAACCTTTGGTACCAGCTCGTATTCTGAGGAGCGCCTGATTGCTCTGGTCCGCAAGCACTTTGATTTACGTCCTTATGGCTTAATTAAGATGCTAAACCTTGAGCAACCTATGTATCTTGCGACAGCAGCCTACGGCCACTTTGGCCGGGAAGAGTTTCCGTGGGAGAAAACAGACAAAGCCGAAGCCCTTCGCGCTGACATCTGATTTGCTTAGAAGCCCCGAATTGTGGAGAATACGCGCACCAAGTGAGCATTTTCTCAAGCAGCAATTCGGGGTTATTTGTTATGACGACAGCAGTTTCTGAGCGTAAGCATCTCGCCAACGCTATTCGTGCGTTAAGCATGGATGCCGTACAGCAAGCCAACTCGGGCCACCCGGGCGCACCTATGGGCATGGCGGATATTGCCGAAGTCCTGTGGCGTGACTACCTGAAACACAATCCTGAAAACCCTGATTGGGCCGACCGTGACCGTTTTGTCCTGTCCAACGGACACGGTTCGATGCTGATTTATTCATTGCTGCACCTGACCGGTTATGAACTGCCCATCGACGAGTTGAAAAATTTTCGTCAGTTGCATTCAAAGACTCCGGGTCACCCGGAATATGGTTATACTCCTGGCGTTGAAACGACCACCGGACCTTTGGGTCAGGGGCTGGCCAACGCAGTCGGAATGGCATTAGCAGAGAAAGTGCTGGCGGCGCAGTTTAACCGTGACGAGCACAATATCATTGACCATAACACCTACACTTTCTTAGGTGACGGCTGCTTAATGGAAGGTATTTCCCACGAAGTTTGCTCGTTAGCCGGCACCTTAGGTCTTGGTAAATTGGTGGCGTTTTATGACGACAACGGCATCTCTATTGATGGTGAAGTTGAAGGCTGGTTCACCGACGATACCGCCAAGCGTTTTGCAGCTTATGGTTGGCATGTTATCGACAGCGTAGATGGTCATGATGCCGAAGCAATTAAAACTGCTGTCGATGCCGCTCACGCGGAGACAGCGCGGCCCACATTAATTATCTGCAAAACGATTATCGGTTTTGGTGCTCCCAACAAGCAGGGCTCGGAAAGTTGCCATGGGGCGCCACTTGGTGATGATGAAATCGCGGCAGCCCGCAAAGAGTTAGGCTGGTCTTATGGACCGTTTGAGATTCCTGATGACGTTTATCAAGCCTGGTCGGCCAAAGAGCGCGGCGCTGAGCAAGAGCAAGCTTGGGAGCAGCGCTTGGCCGCATATGCGCAAGCCTACCCTGAACTAGCAGAGGAACTGAAGCGCCGGTTAGCGGGTGACTTACCTGCGGATTTTGATGCTCATGCGCAAGCTTATATCGAACAGCTGCAAGCTGAGCCAGCCGACATTGCCAGCCGTAAAGCGTCACAAAACGCGCTGAATGCTTATGGCCCGAAGTTACCCGAGTTACTCGGCGGTTCCGCTGACCTTGCCGGCTCAAACCTGACTTTGTGGAACGATGCCAAAGATGTCAATGCCGACGATGCCAGCGGCAACTATGTTTACTACGGTGTTCGTGAATTTGGTATGTCGGCGATTATGAACGGTGTTGCTTTGCATCGTGGGTTGGTGCCTTACGGCGCAACGTTCCTGATGTTTATGGAATATGCCCGCAATGCAGTGCGCATGGCAGCGTTGATGAAACAGCGCAGTATTTTTGTTTACACCCATGACTCAATTGGTCTGGGCGAGGACGGGCCTACCCACCAGCCGGTGGAGCAGTTGGCCAGTTTGCGCACCACACCAAACATGAGCACCTGGCGTCCATGTGACCAGGTTGAGTCTGCAGTCGCCTGGAAAGCTGCACTGCAACGCACTGACGGGCCAACGGCATTGATCTTCAGTCGTCAGGGCCTGGCACAGCAGCAGCGTAGTTCTGAACAGCTCGCGAATATTGCTCGTG
Organism: Pseudidiomarina terrestris; assembly: GCF_030466375.1. Classification (NCBI taxonomy): domain Bacteria; kingdom Pseudomonadati; phylum Pseudomonadota; class Gammaproteobacteria; order Alteromonadales; family Idiomarinaceae; genus Pseudidiomarina; species Pseudidiomarina terrestris. The sequence goes on along the minus strand of NZ_JAGGJE010000004.1, from coordinate 189,571 downwards.
GTGGCTATACCTTATTGGATGGTCAGGGCGCGCCTGAGCTGATTTTGATTGCTACCGGTTCGGAAGTTGCACTTAGCGTCGCCGCAGCAAAAACTCTGCAGGCCAAAGGCCACTCAGTGCGCGTGGTGTCGATGCCAGCGACCGACGTATTTGATGCTCAGCCAGCGGATTATCGTGAACAGGTACTGCCAGGTTCAGTCACTAAGCGTATTGCTGTGGAAGCGGGGATTGCTGATTACTGGTACAAGTACGTCGGCCTGCACGGACGTATACTTGGCATGACCAGCTTTGGCGAATCGGCACCGGCTGGTGATCTATTCAAACACTTCGGATTCACGCCTGAGCACCTGGTGGCCATGGCTGAGGAGTTACTAGGGGAATGACGCAACCACGGGCACGGTTAGCACTCAACGGATTTGGTCGAATTGGACGCAGTGTGCTGCGTGCTTTGTATGAACGTGGTTATCGCGAGCACATTGAAATTGTCGCCATTAATGAGCTGGCACCGGTCACTGCCATGGCTCATTTACTTAAGTACGACACCAGTCATGGTCGCTTTGAGCAGGCGGTGACCTGCTCAGGCGAGCACGAGTTGCGCGTCGGAGCCGATGTGATTCGGGTTTCTGCCGAATCGGAAATCAGCAATCTTAGCTGGCAGGACCTGGACGTAGATCTGGTGTTGGATTGTACCGGCGTGCATGGCACCCCTGAAGATGGCGCGCATTATCATGATGTCGGTATCCCACAGGTATTGTTCTCACATCCAGGCTCGCCGGATGTTGATTTCACTGCAATTTATGGCGTCAATACAGACCAGTTAACGGCGGCACATCGGATCGTTTCCAATGGCTCCTGTACCACCAACTGCTCGGTCCCCGTACTGAAGGTATTAGACGATCTGTTTGGCATCGAAAGTGGCGCCATTACCACCATCCACGCTGCTATGCACGATCAGCAGGTGATTGATGCTTACCACAAAGACCCGCGTCTGGCGCGTGCCGCAGGGCGTTCTATTATCCCAGTGGATACTCGCCTGGCACGCGGTATCGAGCGTATCATGCCGCATTTTGCCGGTAAGTTTGAAGCCATTCAGGTGCGTGTGCCCACCACTAATGTGACCGCCATGGACCTCAGTGTCACGGTCCGTGATGAGGTGTCCATCGAGACGGTGAACGAGGCGCTGGCGAAGGCTGCCCGGGGCGCGATGGCGACGATTCTCGGCTACACCGATGAGCCGCTGGTGTCGATTGATTTTAACCATGATCCACGTTCAAGCATTGTCGATGGCACCCAGACCCGGGTCGCAGGTAAACATTTAATTAAAGTGCTGTGCTGGTGTGACAACGAGTGGGGGTTTGCCAATCGCATGCTCGATACCGCCGAAGTTATGCTGCAGCAAGCACGGCAAGATTAATCAGAAGTAGATGAGAGAGGAAACAACGATGTCCGCAGTCATCACAATGGATGATTTAGATTTAGACGGATTGCGCGTTCTGATCCGCGAGGATCTTAATGTTCCGGTCAAAGACGGAAAAGTGAGCTCTGATGCCCGCATCAAGGCCGCATTGCCTACTCTGAAGCAGGCACTTGCAGGTGGCGCCAAAGTCATGGTGATGTCGCATCTTGGCCGGCCGGAAGAGGGCGAGTATAACCCTGAGTTTTCGTTGCAACCTGTGGTTGATTACTTAAAGGATGCGCTGGACGCACCGGTACGGCTTGCTAAAGACTATCTGGACGGGGTCGATGTTGCTGCCGGCGAAGTGGTGGTTTTTGAGAACGTACGCTTTAATCCAGGCGAAAAGAATAACGACGATGCGCTGGCGCAGAAACTCGCAGCACTTTGCGATGTGTTTGTTATGGACGCCTTTGGTACCGCACACCGGGCGCAAGCCTCCACGCATGGCGTGGCGAAGTATGCTGACGTTGCCTGTGCTGGACCGTTACTCGCCGCAGAGCTGGATGCACTGGGCAAAGCCCTGGCTGAGCCGGCACGGCCGTTGGTGGCCATTGTCGGTGGCTCGAAAGTCTCAACCAAGCTGACGGTACTGGAATCTTTATCCGGAGTGGTCGATCAGCTGATTGTTGGTGGTGGCATCGCCAACACCTTTATCGCGGCCGCGGGGCACAACGTTGGTAAATCGCTTTACGAGGCCGATCTTACCGATGAAGCGCAGCGCCTGATTGATGCTGCGCAAGCGAAAGGTGGTGATATTCCACTGCCGACCGATGTGGTCACTGGCAAGGAGTTCAGCGCTGAAGCTCAGGCTGAAACCAAAACTGTCGATGCGATCAGTGACGATGACATGGTATTTGATATTGGTCCTGATACCGCTGAAGCCTTCGCAAACATTCTGCAAAATGCGGGCACTATCGTATGGAATGGTCCAGTCGGTGTGTTTGAATTTGATCAGTTTGGTGCAGGTACCCAACGTTTAGCTGACGCAATAGCAGCAAGCTCAGCATTTTCTATCGCAGGCGGTGGTGACACTCTTGCGGCAATTGATAAGTATGGTATCGCTGATAAAATCAGCTATATCTCGACCGGCGGTGGGGCCTTCTTAGAGTTCTTAGAAGGTAAAAAACTTCCCGCAGTAGCGATTCTGGAAGAACGCGCAGAACATGGCTAAGCCTAGCCGAGCAGAACAGCAAATCAGGAGATAAACTATGGCTTTAATTTCATTACGTCAGTTGCTCGATCACGCCGCCGAGAACGATTACGGCGTGCCGGCATTCAACGTTAATAACCTCGAGCAAATGCGCGCCATCATGGAAGCTGCTGATGCGACAGATAGTCCGGTCATTGTGCAGGCCTCGGCAGGCGCTCGCTCCTACGCAGGAGCACCGTTTTTGCGTCACCTTATTCTGGCAGCTATTGAAGAATGGCCGCATATCCCGGTCGTTATGCATCAGGATCACGGTACTTCTCCGGCGATCTGTCAGCGTTCCATTCAACTGGGCTTTAGCTCGGTCATGATGGATGGCTCATTACAAGAAGACGGTAAAACACCAGCGGATTACGATTACAACGTCAAGGTCACGCAAACAGCTGTGGCAATGGCCCATGCCTGTGGCGTGTCGGTCGAGGGCGAGTTGGGTGTGCTGGGTTCGCTTGAAACGGGTGAAGCTGGTGAAGAAGACGGTGTAGGTGCAGAAGGTAAACTTAGCCACGACCAACTGCTGACCGATCCCGAAGAAGCAGCACAGTTCGTAAAAGCGACCAATGTAGATGCTTTGGCCATCGCCTGTGGTACCTCACATGGCGCCTATAAGTTTAGTCGCCCACCGACCGGTGATATTCTGGCGATCGACCGTATCAAAGAGATCCACAAACGCATTCCAACCACCCACCTGGTCATGCATGGTTCCTCTTCGGTGCCGCAAGAATGGTTGAAAGTGATCAACGAATTTGGTGGTGAAATCCCCGAAACTTATGGTGTCCCGGTGGAGCAGATCGCTGAAGGCATCAAGCACGGTGTTCGTAAAGTGAATATCGATACCGACTTACGCTTGGCATCTACCGGTGCGGTGCGTCGTCATTTAGCGCAGAACCCCAGCAATTTTGACCCGCGCAAATTCCTCAAGGCTTCAACCGATGCTATGTACGATATCTGTAAGGCACGTTTTGAAGCATTTGGCTGTGCTGGTCAGGCTCATAAAATTAAACCGATTTCTCTGGAAGAGATGTTCAAACGCTACGAAGCGGGAGATTTAGACGCTAAAGTGAACTAGTCGGGGTTCATTTACGCCGCAATCCCACGTTATACTAATGTAAACGTGGATTGCGGAAGACTAAAAGAGGTGTTTGTGGCATATCAGAAAACTTTAACAGCATTGGCTATTGTCGCGTGCTTAGGCGGGGCGTCTGTTGCGAACGCGCAAGCCTCGATTTTTATGTATGACGATGCCAGTGATTTGAACACCGAAGAAAAGTCGGACTGGGATGCTTCGGCAGAGCTTGGTCTGCTGTTCACTTCAGGTAACACTAAGACTGAGACATTTAAGACCAAGTTGAGTGCCGCGCGTGACTACCAGAACTGGCGCCACAAAGGCATTATCGACTATTACCGCTCCGAACAGGAAGACCAAAGTACGGGTGATACTTATGTGACCGGCGACAAGCTGTTCATATCAGGTCAGTCGAACTACAAGTTTAATCCTGAGAGCCGTTCCTCACTATTTGTGTTTGGCTCGTATGAAGAAGATAAATTCAGTGGTTACGAGTATCAGGGAACCATCGCTGTCGGTTACGGTGCCCGCTATCGTTATAGTCCGTCATTGTACACCGACTATGAAGTGGGTCCGGGTTACTCTGTGAATAAGCCTATCGTCAATGGCGTGGTGCAGGAGCAGGAAAGCAGTGCCATCTTGCGTGTGGCGGGCAATCTGGTCTGGGATATTACCAAGACCTCAAAATTCAACGCGCTGGCATCTAGTGAAGTTGGTCAAGACAACACCAAGTCGCGTGCTGAAGTCTCGGTATCTGCGAACGTGAACAGTTCACTGGCACTTAAATTTTCAGTGGCTGCAAACCATAACTCGTACTTAGAAGATGCTAGCAAAGAAAAACTCGATACCGAAACTGCAGTGACCTTGGTCTACAGTTTCTAAAGTATCGAGCTTTGCGGGTTTTAGTCCAGCAAGCGGGTTGCCGATTAGTCCTCGGCAATCCGCTTTTTCAAATGCACGGGCTTGTTGCGCTTGCGCACTTTGATATTGAGCAGTTCGACAATCAGTGAGAAGGCCATAGCGAAGTAGACGTAGCCTTTCGGTACGTGGAAGCCAAGCCCTTCGCCCATCAACGTAAAGCCAATCAGAATCAAAAAGCTCAACGCCAACATCTTGATGGTGGGATGACTATCGACAAAGTCACCAATCGCCTTCGCTGCCAGCATCATTACCAGTACCGCCACCACGACAGCAATAATCATGACGGCAACGTAATCAACCAGTCCGACAGCGGTAATCACGGAATCCAGCGAGAAGACCATATCAATGACGGCAATCTGCGTGATAATGGCCGCAAAAGTTGCGGTTTTTCCCGCCGTTTTGTGTTCTTCGACACCTTCTAAACTGTGATGAATTTCCAGAGTACTTTTCCCTAGCAGGAACAAACCACCGAAAAACAAGATCAAGTCACGTCCAGAAAAATCAAAACTGAACACCGAGAAAAGTGTCTCCGTCAGCCCCATCACCCAGACAATTGCGAGCAGTAAGGCAATCCGCATGCCCATGGCCAGCAATAGACCAATTTGCCTTGCTTTCTGCCGTTGATGCTCCGGCAATCGACCAACCAGAATTGAGATGAAGATAATGTTATCAATACCTAAGACAACTTCTAAAGCAGTGAGCGTGGCTAGCGCTACCCATGCTTCGGGTAAAAAGATCCACTCGAACATTTCGCTTACTCTGACAATATGGGAGGATTGGATTACAATAAACAGGTTATTGTGCAAAAACAACGGACAATAACTTTTGCGTGTCCTTCGGCTTTTAGCTAGTATGCGCGCACCCCTGGATGAAGGGGGACATTTGACTCTAATAGCAGCAACAAAGGCGAACTTTTATGTCTGCAAATTCGTTTCTGGGTGTTTTCGCTAAGTCTCCGATCAAACCAATGATCGAGCACATTTCTCAGGTGCATGACTGCGCGATGACCTTAAAACCTTTTTTTCAAGCTGTGTACGCGGCGAACTGGGATGATGCGGAAGAGCATCGCAAAGCCATCGTCAAGAAAGAGAAGGCTGCGGATGATATGAAGCGTGAAATCCGTCTCAACCTTCCTAGTGGTTTATTCATGCCCGTTGAGCGTACCGATCTTCTGGAACTCGTTTCTCAACAAGACCGTATTGCCAATAAAGCCAAAGATATCTCAGGATTGATTACCGGCCGTGAGCTGCAAATCCCAAAAGATATGATCGAGGGCTTTGATGCTTATCTGCAGCGTTGTCTGGACGCCACTGATAAAGCTAAAGAAACCATCGGTGAGTTTGACGATCTGCTGGAAGTTGGCTTTAAAGGCCGCGAACGACGTATCGTGGATAGTCTGATTTCCGAACTAGACAGCATCGAGCAAGACACCGACGCGTTACAAGTAAAATTGCGTCGTCAGTTGCGGGCTTTGGAACAAGAAATGAACCCGCTGGATGCTATGTTTCTCTATAAAATTCTTGATTGGGTCGGTGATCTCGCGGACCTGGCCGAGCGCGTGGGTGCGCGTTTTGAACTCATGCTTGCACGGGTCTAAGTCGGAGACGAACAATGGATATTATTTCTACTTATAATCTCACGCTGATTTTAATGGCAGCAGCTTTTGCTTTCTTCATGGCGTGGGGTATTGGTGCAAATGACGTCGCTAACGCGATGGGCACCTCGGTAGGCTCCAAAGCCTTAACCATCAAGCAAGCCATTATCGTTGCCATGATCTTCGAATTTGCCGGGGCCTACCTTGCTGGTGGTGAGGTAACGTCAACCATTCGTAAGGGGATTATCGATTCAGCCTACTTTATCGACACACCGGAGCTGTTGGTGTTTGGTATGATCGGCTCCTTGCTGGCGGCAGGGTTTTGGCTACTTATTGCTTCTTATCTGGGCTGGCCGGTTTCTACCACGCACTCCATTATCGGTGCCATTGTCGGTTTTGCTGCGGTGGGCGTAAGCCCGGACGCGGTCGAATGGGGCAAAGTTCTGGGTATCGTGGGAAGTTGGGTGGTGACACCGATGATCGCCGGCTTGCTGGCTTACTTTATCTTTATCAGCGCACAGAAGCTGATTTTTGATAGCGAAAGTCCGCTGGATATGGCCAAGCGTTACGTCCCCTTCTACATGGGCTTGACGGGCTTTGTCATCGCACTGGTAACCATCACCAAAGGTCTGAAACACGTTGGTTTGAACTTCACGTTAATGGAATCCATTGCCCTGGCGGTCGGTATTGCTGTGGTGGTGTTCTTCCTTGGTAAAATCATGATCAGCCGCTTACGCTTTGATCCGGCAGCTGACCGCGATATGCATTATACCAACGTCGAAAAAGTCTTTGCGGTACTTATGGTTGTGACCGCGTGTGCCATGGCATTTGCCCACGGTTCGAATGACGTTGCTAATGCCATCGGTCCATTGGCCGCTGTGGTCAGTATTGTGCAAAATGGTGGCGAGATTTCCAGCAAAGCAACCCTGGCCTGGTGGGTATTGCCAGTAGGTGCTGTAGGTATCGTGCTAGGTTTGGCAATGTTGGGCAAGCGCGTCATTGCCACTATCGGTAAAGGCATCACCCATTTAACCCCAAGTCGTGGTTTCGCTGCGGAACTCGCAGCGGCTTCAACGGTGGTTATTGCATCAGGCACAGGCTTACCTATTTCAACCACACAAACCTTGGTCGGTGCGGTGCTTGGTGTTGGTATGGCCCGTGGTATTGCCGCCCTGAACCTTGGCGTGGTGCGCAACATCGTGGTGTCCTGGGTTGTTACCCTACCTGCCGGTGCAATCATGTCGATCATTTTCTTCTTTATTATTAAAACAGCATTTGGCGTCTAAAGCCTGATGGAAACTGTTTAAAAAGGCGACTTCGGTCGCCTTTTTTTGTGCCTGCTCGATTATTTTTTGCTTTTATGGCAACTTTTTTATCAGCCACCACGACCTTAGTGGCAGTAGAAAAAGGAAACGACACTGTGTTTGCACCATCAGATGAAAGGCTCGTGAAACGAGCGCTGGAAAATAATAAACAAGCTTGGCTGCAGCTGGTAAAGCGTTACGAGGGTTTAGTCTTTAACTACGCGTTGCGCATGAGTGGTAGCCGCGATGACGCTCTGGACCTGATGCAGGATGTGTTTATGTCACTGTTTCGGAACCTGGCTGGCTGGCGTGGTGAGAGCTCGTTTAAGAACTGGCTGATGACCATCGCTCATCACCGTTGCATCGAGCACTTTCGCCGGCGCAAAGACTTTGCTGACGATTACGATTTTGACCAGCAACCGAGCTCATCGGACTGGCACGATCCCGAGGCGGTGTACCACGGCCAGCAGCAAACACAGCAGCTGGTGAGCGCGATGCAGAAGTTGCCTGTTGAGCAGCGCCTCATCGTGGAATTAAAGTTTTTTCAGCACTTGAAGCTGCAGGAAATTAGTCAGCAACTTGAAGTGCCACTGAATACCGTTAAGTCCCGCTTGTACAAAGCGGTAGAAGAGTTACAGACGTTGGTGGAGGCTGTATGAACAAGCACGATGAATTCCAGAACTGGATCGAAAAAACGGCCACTGACACCCGGCCTGAGGCTGTGCCAGAGTGGCCGCGGGAAACGACCTTTCGCGCTCGTTACAACAGCACCGAAACCCTGCGCTGGTGGCAACGACCCCTGTTACCTGTTGCTTCGCTGGCGTGCTCAGCACTGGCAGTACTGGCTGTTGTTACACAGTTACAAGTGCAGGTCACAGAGCAAGGTTTTAACGTACATTTCGGCGGTAGTCTGACAGAGCAGCAGTTGCAGGCTGCGGTCAATGAGCAAATCACTGTTTTTGCAGCAGAGCAGCAACTGCAACTGGCGAATTACGCAGCCAATTTACGACAGGATTTTAGCGACGATGTAGCGGCTGCTAATCAGCAACTGGTGAATTATATTCTGACCACCAATCGCACCGAACGTCAGGAAGATATGGAAGATATCATCCGCTACGTCAACGCCCAGCGTGAGGACGACCAAGTCTACCTGGCCTACCAATTATCACAGGTTACCGGCGAGTTACTCGAAGACGGTGACTATCAGAACGACCCAACTCAGGAGTAAGACCATGCGTACATTAGCAGTAGTTTCAGCCATCGCGGTGGCATTGCTGGGCAGTGCCGGAGCACAGGCCGACCAGCAGCAGCGAGAGGAGTTACGTAAGCAGCTAGAGATTATGAACAGCATTTTTACCACGGCGCTTGATCAGGAGCGCAGTGAAGACGGCCAGGGTAACCTGCGCAGCAATCGTCTCAGCTTTAATTACCTGGCGGGTCAGGGGGTCGTGTACCGGACCAAACTAGGTGGCGGACACCGGGTGTTTTTCAATGGAGGTGTGCCGATGCCCCCGATGCCGGATCTGCCCCACTTAGATGGCATAGAAAGCATCGAGCTGGAGGCTGCCATGGCCGAAGGACTGGCCGCTGCAGGTGAAGTGATGCGTGAGATTGAGGTGGTAACCGATGAAATCGTGATCAACGACGGTGAAGTGTATTTCACCAGCGACGATGGCGATGGCAAAGTGAAAGTGGTGCGCCAGGTCTCACGAAAAATGCGCGACCATGCCCAACAGGTGCGCGAATTACGGCGCCAGGTGCGCGACCTTGAATTAGCGCGCGCCAACGCGGACGATGGCAAAGCTATTGAAAAGCAGTTAACGGAAGTTCGCGAACAGCTGCGGAAAAGCGAAGAGAAAGTTGCCAGCGCCCGTGCAGAACTTGACGAAGCGAAGACGCAACTGCAAGCAAGAGCAGCAGAACATCGTGCTAAACGCGCTGAGCAAAGAGCACAGCAATTGGCGCAGTTTGAGCAAACCATGACCAGTACCTTGTGCAATTACGGCCGTACCTTACGCGCCTTACCTGACCAGGAGCACGTCACCTTTGTCGTTGAGGGCGCAGGAAACGGCGCAGACGGAAGTGACAAAATCTTTATTTTTAACAAGCAGCAATTGGAAAATTGTTCATCGGCCAGTGATCTATTAGCAAAAGCAACCACGTATAGCTTTTAACTGATCGAAAGGTCGGTTGTCATCTCTGTTTAGCACGCCTGCCGGCGTGCTTTTTTTTGTCGCGTAAAAAGGGTAAAGTACGCGCACAAAAACCAGCAGCAGTAAGCCCTATGGACGTTAAAGACTTTAACTTTGATTTACCCGACCAATTGATTGCCCGCTACCCACAGCCAGAGCGCAGCGCGAGCCGTTTACTCGTGCTCGATGGAGCGACGGGTGAGGTGACCCACGACCAGTTCAAAGCCATTGAAGATCATTTACAGGCAGGTGATTTGCTGGTTTTCAATGATACCCGGGTGATTCCAGCGCGGATGCTGGGTGAAAAAATCTCGGGCGGCAAAGTCGAAATTCTCGTCGAGCGTATGCTTGATGATAACCGCGTGCTGGCGCACGTACGCAGTAACCGTGCGCCTAAGCCTGGCCAGCGGATGCGGATGGAAGATGCCGTTGAAGTTGAAATGCTAGGGCGCGACGGAGCGCTGTTTGAATTGCGCTTTGATACTGAACAAAGTGTGCTCGAGGTTCTGGAGCAGCATGGTCACATGCCATTACCTCCTTATATCGATCGCCCCGATGAAGCCAGTGATCGTGAGCGCTATCAGACGGTCTATAACAAAAAGCCCGGTGCCGTCGCAGCGCCCACGGCAGGATTGCACTTTGATGACGCCATTCTGGCCAAGCTGAAAGCCAAAGGCGTTAACTTTGCTTATGTGACATTGCATGTCGGCGCCGGAACCTTCCAGCCGGTGCGCGTCGATAAGATTGAAGAGCATCACATGCACAGTGAATACGCTGAGGTCCCCGAAGAAACCGTGACCCTGATAAAACAAACACAGGCCAATGGCGGTCGGGTGGTCGCAGTGGGCACGACTTCGGTGCGGTCACTGGAATCTGCGGCGCAGGCTGCGGTCCAGGAACAGCGAGAACTGGCACCGTTTTTCTCCGATACTGACATTTTTATCTATCCTGGCTACAAGTTTGAGATCATCGATGCGATGATCACCAACTTCCATTTACCAGAGTCAACTCTCATCATGTTGGTGTCGGCATTTGCTGGTCGGGATCATGTGCTGAACGCCTACCAGCAGGCGATTGACAACAGCTATCGCTTCTTCAGCTACGGTGACGCGATGTTTGTGACCCGTCAGCCGAGCTAAGGTATACTGATGCTCTCGGACTGTTTTTCCGTGATTTAACCTAGCGGTGATGAAATGAAGTTTGAATTACTTTCGACCTGTGGCAAAGCTCGCCGCGGGCGCATGATTTTTGAGCGGGGCGTGGTTGAGACACCAGCCTTTATGCCCGTGGGTACTGCAGGTACTGTAAAAGGGATGACGCCAGAAGAAGTGAAGGATACTGGCGCGCACATCTGCCTGGGCAATACTTTCCATCTGATGCTGCGTCCCGGTACGCAAATCATCAAGCAACATGGCGATTTACACGACTTCATGAATTGGGATAAACCCATTCTGACGGATTCGGGTGGCTTTCAGGTGTTTAGCCTGGGCGAATTGCGCAAGATTACTGAGGAAGGCGTGACTTTCCGTTCGCCAATCAATGGTGAAAAAATTCTGCTGACGCCAGAGAAGTCGATGGAAGTGCAACGGGACTTAGGTTCTGACATCGTGATGATTTTTGATGAGTGCACACCTTACCCGGCGACGCAGGCCGAGGCCCGCAGTTCTATGGAGTTATCGCTGCGTTGGGCGGAGCGCTCTAAGACCGCACACGGAGATAATCCGGCGGCGTTATTTGGCATCATTCAAGGCGGTATGTACGAAGAATTGCGGACCATCTCGCTGGATGGTCTGACCGATATCGGTTTTGATGGCTACGCTGTCGGCGGGCTTTCTGTGGGTGAACCCAAAGAAGATATGATGCGGGTACTGGACCATATTGCGCCTCAAATGCCGGTGGACAAACCCCGTTATCTGATGGGCGTAGGTAAACCTGAGGATCTGGTGGAAGCGGTACGGCGCGGCATTGATATGTTCGACTGCGTGATGCCGACCCGTAACGCCCGGAATGGTCATTTGTTTGTCAGTACTGGCGTGGTCAAGATCCGTAACGCAGTGCACCGTACCGATACCGGGCCGCTGGATCCTGAGTGCGACTGCTACACCTGTAAAAACTACTCGCGCGCATACCTGCATCACCTGGATCGCTCCAACGAGATGTTAGGCGGACGCCTGAATACCATCCATAACCTGCACTTCTATCAAAAAGTCATGCGTGATTTGCGCGAGGCGATTGCCGCCGACCGCCTGGATCAGCACGTCGCCGAGTTTTATCAAAAACGCGGCATGGATGTTCCAGCGCTGGGCTAACGAAATCGATCCCGGTCTGCTCAGGCCGGGATCGACGTCGCGATATCAATGATGTAAGGCTTGATGCCGGCGAAGAAGAACTCGACGGCAATGAGCATGACGATTAACCCCATCAGGCGCATCAGGATCTTACTGCCGCTACGACCGAGCTTAGCCAGCATTTGCCGGCCACTGGCCAAGACGATGGCCGTCAGTACGCATACCGTGGCAATAGCAATAAATAAGCTAATAGTGGCAGAGGCGGTTGCTTCGGTAACTTTGCCTTCCTGAATAAACAGAATCACCATGGTGATCGCACCGGGTCCGGCAATCATCGGAATGCCTATAGGGGTGACTGCCACATCAGAACCAAAGTCCCCGTCGGTCTCACCGTCCACCCGCTTGGGTACCGTGCGCCCGCGCAGCATCTCAAAGCCCATCACGAAGAACAAAATACCACCAGCGACGCGTAAGCCGTTTACGGAGATATTAAAGAAGCTGAAGATCGCTTCGCCCAGCAGGGCAAACACTGTTAGAGCAATAAAAGCCGTGACAGCCGCACGCATAGCAACCCAACGCGCAGCCTTCGGAGTCATTGCCTCAGTTAACGCGATATAGATGGGAATTGCGGCAATCGGGTTAATCATGGTGAATAACGAAGTGAACTGGAACAGAAAAGTGTCAAGCATGGTGCGATTCCCGAAAAAATAAGTTGAGGTATTGTATCAACTTATAAAAATTGTAGCTAAAAAAGAAAAAGTTTTAAGCGAAAAAAGTTGCTGCGACACGCTTTGGCGCAATAAACTGTCATACTACTGATTACAAAAATGAAACAATAGTCTCAGTTCATTTGAGGCGAACCCTTCGGCCAAAAATTTGGAAGCGGTGACTAAGAGCATGGGACTCTCGTTGACCAGCCTGATACCATGCTTCACCGCTTCCATCCCTGCCGCTGCTAGTGCTAAATCCCCTTAATTAAATTGATCGCAGGCTTTACATCAGGATCTGAACTCGCTACAATTCAGCACCATTTTTATTCGTCTTGGTTAATTAGTAACCAATGTTGATAACCCAACAACAGAATTTTCATTGAGGTGAGATTTTAATGCCAGTTGTTAAAGTAAAAGAAAACGAACCGTTTGACGTCGCTTTACGCCGCTTCAAGCGTTCTTGCGAAAAAGCCGGTGTACTTTCAGAAGTGCGTCGTCGTGAATTCTACGAAAAGCCAACTTCAGAGCGTAAGCGCAAGAAAGCTGCAGCCGTAAAACGTCACGCGAAGAAATTATCGCGCGAAAACGCGCGCCGCACTCGTCTTTACTAAGAACAAGCAAGTATTGCTTAGTAGAGAGAGTCGCTAGCTTTTACGTCGCGACTGGTTACTGAAAGCTTCAGTAACTAATCGAAGGCCGGAGCACGGAAACGTGGTCCGGCTTTTTCATTTGGGCTTTTTGATTTAGGCTTTTGCAATTCCCATTCAGCAAGTACAATCAAGTCAGTTCAGAACAACGGAACACAAATAACCATGGCAGGCCTGATCCCAAAAAGCTTTATTCATGATCTCCTTGATCGCGCAGACGTGGTCGAAGTCGTGGACAGCCGCGTTCCGTTAAAAAAAGCAGGCCGTAACTACCAGGCGTGTTGCCCCTTTCATAATGAAAAGTCCCCAAGTTTCACTGTTGCTCCCGACAAGCAATTCTTTCATTGCTTTGGTTGCGGTGAGCATGGCAATGCCATTGATTTTTTGATGCGCTATGACGGCCTGGACTTTCCTGATGCAATTGAAGAGTTAGCGGCAATGCTGGGCATGGAAGTGCCGCGGGAAACCTCAGTTAATCCTCAGGCAGAGGCGCGCAAACGTCAACAGGCGGCCGATGACTACCAGCAAATGGAACATGCGGCTAAGTTCTTTGCTCACCAGCTTCGCCGCCATGCCAATGCACCTAAGGTCATTGACTACCTAAAGGGCCGAGGCCTGAGTGGTGAAGTGGTGAAAGCTTTCCAGATTGGCTATGCCCCCGATGGTTGGGACGATCTGCTGAAAACCCTGGGCAAAGGCCAGGGATCACGCGATCAGTTAGTGGATCTGAAACTCGTCAATCGCAACGATAACGGACGTTATTATGACTTTTTCCGGGATCGGGTGATGTTTCCGATCCGGGATCGCCGTGGTCGCGTGGTCGGTTTCGGTGGCCGCATCCTTGAAGGCGATGGGCCTAAGTACCTCAATTCGCCCGAAACCCGTGTTTTTCACAAAGGCCGGGAGCTGTACGGATTTTATGAGGTGAAGCGGGCCCATCGGCAGATTGAACAAATCGTCATTGTCGAAGGCTACATGGACGTGGTGGCACTGGCTCAGGCGGGCATTGATTTTGCTGTTGCCTCGTTGGGTACAGCCACTACGACGGACCAGTTACAGATGCTGTTCCGCGCTACGCGCAAGGTGGTCTGCTGTTACGATGGCGATCGCGCCGGCCGTGATGCTGCATGGCGCGCGCTGGAAAATGCCTTACCTCTTTTAACCGACGGCCTGGAATTGAGCTTTCTGTTTCTGCCTGACGGTGAGGATCCCGATAGTCTGGTCCGCCAGGAGGGTGCTGAAGCCTTCACCGCGCGACTCGCTCAGGCGCAAAGCTTCACCAGCTACTTTTTCAGTCATCTGTCAGAGCAGTTGGATCTGGCTTCCGACAGTGGCCGAGCGGCTTTGCTCAACCAGGCCAAGCCTTTAATTGAGCGTATTGCCAGTGACTATTACCGCGAAGCGCTGTTGGCCGAGCTCGCGCGGCTGTTGCGCCGCGAGGTGTCACAGGTTGCGGCACAGGTACGGCAAGCGAAAACCACCACCACCGAGCGGGACGAGCTTAAGATCACGCCAATTCGACGTGCTATTGCACTGTTATTGCAATACCCGCAACTGGCCCAGGAAGTACCGGTTCATGATGCGCTTGGTCAGCTCAAGCTGCCAGGTATCCAAGTATTTATGCAGCTGCATCAGCAGGCCCGCGAACAGAACCTGACTTCAGCTCAGCTACTCGAACAGTGGCGCGGCAGCCGTGAAGAGAAACTGCTACGTCAGTTAGTGACCTGGGAGCACCACCTGGATCAGGATAAGATTGGCCAGGAATTTTTTGATACGTTCTTGTTCTTTATCGATCTTTTTGTTGAGCAACGTGCCAACGAACTGCTCGCCAAGGAACGTGAAGCACCGCTGACCCATACCGAGAAAAAAGAGTACATGGCGCTGATGCAGCACCGCGCACAAAAAAGCCAGGTTAGCGACAGCGACTAGCGAATTTGACCAACGCTTGGCGATTCTGCCGAACAGTTTCTCTAACGAGTTTCCATACCTCTTCTTATTTAAATTCTAAGTGTTTGAATTAAAGTATAAAAATAGAATTCTGATAAGTTGGCATCATCTTTGCTTTAAAACCTATGTCATAAGTCAAAACCACGACCTAATAATAACCTGACGTCTTATCTAGGAGAAAAACGAATGAAAGCAATAAAAGGTTTAGCAGCTGCTGTAGCAATCTTAGCCGCGAGTGCGACTTTGCAAGGATGTATCATTGTTGCCGACGGCGAGCATGGCGATGGCTACTCAAGCAGTGACTTCCGCAAACAGGAAGAGCAGAACCGCCAGATGATTTCGGCGTTGTCGGATAGCGCGACCTTGACCGATGTTCGCAGTCGCATGGGAACCCCGGATTTTGCCAATCGCACCACCGTTGATGGCGCCCGCTACGATGTCCTTTACTACCGTACACACCGCGTCGAAGCTGATGGCAATACCAGCAAAGACGAGTGCACACCGCTGGTTTTTAAAGACAGTATTCTGGTCGGAACCGGTGAATTGGCACTCAGCCGAATCCCACAAAGCTACTGATTAATTTCTGGCTCAAAACTGCATATTCTGCTATAATTTCCGGTCTTGAATTTGATTCGTAAGTTTAAGACCGGTTTTTATTTATCCATTTGAAATGACAGGTGGTAGATCTGTATGCAGCAGAGTCGTCAATCGCAACTCAGAATTCTTATTGCCAAAGGGAAAGAGCAGGGGTACCTGACATTTTCCGAGGTTAACGATCATTTACCTTCTGAGATTGTAGATTCCGATCAAATCGAAGATATTATTGCCATGATCAATGACATGGGTATCAAGGTGTTTGAAAACGCCCCTGATGCCGATGACCTGATGATGAGCGAAGACACTGCCGATGAAGATGCCGCGGAAGCCGCAGCTCAAGCACTTGCGAGTGTTGACGGTGAACTTGGCCGTACCACCGACCCGGTGCGTATGTACATGCGGGAAATGGGTACCGTTGAGCTATTGACTCGTGAAGGCGAGATCGATATTGCCAAGCGTATCGAAGAAGGCATCAACCAGGTCCAGTGTTCCGTCGCTGAATATCCAGAAGCGATTAACTTTTTACTTGATCAATGGGATCAATGTGAAGCCGAAGAGATGCGTTTAACCGACATCATCTCTGGCTTTATCGATCCAAACGAAGTCGACGAAGCGCCTGTCGCCGCGACCCACATCGGTTCTGAGCTATCTCAGGATGAGCTCGATGACGAAGATGATGACGACGACGATGACGATGACGACGATGATGCAAATGAGGGCGGTATCGATCCGGAATTTGCACGGCAAAAGTTTGGCGAATTACGCGCGCAGTATGAAAAAACGCGCAAAGCTATCAGCAAACATGGCCGCGATAACGCAAAAGCTCGTAAAGAAATCGACGCGCTGAGCGACTTATTTAAGCAATTCCGTCTGGTTCCTAAGCAGTTTGACCGCTTGGTCAAAGATATGCGCGACATGATGCATCGTGTTCGCGTGCAAGAGCGCTTGATCATGAAGATGAGTGTCGAACAGGCACAAATGCCAAAACGCGCCTTCATGAAAGCTTTTGCCGGAAACGAGAACAGCACCGCCTGGCTAGATGCCGCTATTGACAGTGGCGAAAGCTATGCGCAAGGCTTGAGTGACCTGCGCCCGGAAATCGAGCGTTGCATCTCAAAATTGTCTGAAGTCGAAATTGAGACCGGTTTGACCATCGCGAAAGTGAAGGACATCAACCGTCGCATGTCGATCGGCGAAGCCAAGGCACGGCGCGCCAAGAAAGAGATGGTTGAAGCGAACTTACGTTTGGTTATCTCGATTGCCAAGAAATACACCAACCGTGGTCTGCAGTTCCTGGACTTGATTCAGGAAGGTAACATTGGTCTGATGAAAGCCGTCGACAAATTCGAATACCGTCGTGGCTATAAATTCTCAACTTATGCGACCTGGTGGATCCGTCAAGCGATCACCCGTTCGATCGCTGACCAGGCGCGGACCATCCGTATTCCTGTGCATATGATCGAGACCATCAACAAGCTCAACCGTATTTCGCGGCAGATGCTGCAGGAGATGGGTCGCGAACCGTCACCTGAAGAGCTGGCTGAGCGCATGGTGATGCCAGAAGATAAAATCCGTAAAGTGCTGAAAATTGCCAAAGAGCCGATCTCCATGGAGACGCCAATTGGCGATGATGAAGATTCGCATCTTGGCGATTTTATCGAGGACACGACCCTCGACCTGCCAGTCGACTCTGCAACCTCGGAAAGCTTGCGTAATTCAGTCCGCGAAGTCCTGGGTGGATTGACCCAGCGTGAAGCGAAGGTCTTGCGGATGCGCTTCGGTATTGATATGAATACGGACCATACGTTGGAAGAAGTGGGCAAACAGTTCGATGTCACCCGCGAACGAATTCGTCAGATCGAAGCTAAGGCGCTGCGTAAACTGCGTCATCCTAGCCGTTCTGAGCAACTGAAATCGTTCCTTGACGAGTAAGCGTCTTACCCCGAGGTAAGTGCTTACTACTTCGAAAGCCCTTGTAGCGAATAGCTCAGGGGCTTTTTTGTAATGAGTATAAACGCGGCTGATGTGAAATTTGCCGCTAAATTTGTTAAGGTGAGGCTAACTTCGCTGAAAAGGATACCTTATGACAGAGTCGGATAAGAAAATCGCTGATAACCCACAACCGGGTCGTATTATTGACGCGCATCTACACATTTATAATGATGCGTATCCGTTGATCGAGAATCAGGGATTTTTACCGCCACCATTTTCGGTGGAAGACTACCAACATCGTACACGCGATCTGCCGATCGTGGGTGGGGTTGTTGTGTCAGGCTCATCCCATGGGTTTGATCAAAAGTATTTGAAACCCGCACTGGAGAAGCTCGGTGATCAGTTTGTTGGCATCACCAATCTGCCGAGTACGGTCTCCGATGAAAAGATTTTGAGCCTGCGTGACGCAGGTGTGCGAGGCGTTCGTGTTAATTTGAAGCGCGGCGTGGTGAGCGGTCTGGATAACCTGGTCGATTTCGGCATGCGGATCTGGGATCTGGCGGGCTGGCATCTGGAAATGTACGTCGATAGCCGTGAGCTCGATGAAATCATTCCTAAGCTGATAAAGTTACCAAAGGCATCAGTGGATCATCTGGGCATGGCACGTTCAGGTCTGTCACAGGTGCGCAAGCTGGCAGAAGCTGGGGTGAAGATTAAAGCAAGTGGCTTTGGTCGGACGGAAGTAAATGTTGCTGAAGCCGTGCAGAAGCTGTACGAGACCAACCCTGACTGTTTGATGTTCGGTACCGACCTGCCGTCAAATCGCGCTGAGCGACCGTTTAACAGAACCGACATCTCAGTTGTCGCTGGCGCGCTGGACAACGCCGACGCGATTGACAAAGTATTCGCGCGCAACGCTGCCGAATTCTACAATATTAAACTGTAAAAACCGCCCTCAGGGGTCATGACAAGCGGGCCGAAATTTCATATACTTGCGCCCGCTTTTTCAATTCCTATCTGTAATGGCCCCTTAGCTCAGTGGTTAGAGCAGCCGACTCATAATCGGTTGGTCCCCAGTTCAAATCTGGGAGGGGCCACCAAAAAAATCATTAAGTTACTGTATTTCTCTCCTTTGGTCATGAACACTCCTTATGGGCATATTGAGGCCTCGCTTTGGATGTGTGCGTAAAATTTGCGTAGAGCCCATCTCAGTGCTGCCGCTCTTGGTCTATTAGCAGGCTCGTCCAAATAGGAAATTTCTTAAGACGTGTCCTATACTTCTGGAAAGTCTAGCAGTACAGGGATATTACAGATGAACGATCGGACCCAGGCCAGCAGCGGCAAAAAAAAGATCTTCGTCGTCGGTGCCGACGACTTCAATCTCTCCCTGATCGAGAAAATCCCAGGCTCGGAGAACTGGGAACTGATCCGCACACTTGAATATTCTGACGTTCAGCCAGCCAGCGGCCGCATCGATTTCGACGAGCTTTACGAGCGTGCCAGATCCATTATCGACGCGCATGGCGGCAGGCCAGATGCGATCATCGGCTATCTGGATTTTCCCGTGACCTCGCTCGTTTCGTTGCTGCTGCGCGACTACGAAATGCCGGGTGCTAGTCCCGAAGCGGTCGCGAAATGCGAGCACAAGTACTGGGCACGCCTGAAGCAGAAAGAGGCCTTCCCCGATGTTACACCCGAGGTGCGTGCCATCAATCCCTTCGAGCCGGAAAATGCGAAGAAAGACGCGCCGGACTATCCGTTTTGGCTCAAACCGGTCAAAGGTCATTCCTCCGTGCTCGGGTTTCTGGTCGAGGACGAGGAAGGATTCGATGCGGCGTTGCAAGCCTGTCGCCAGAAGATCCATCTGATCGGCGAGCCTTTCAACGCTTTCCTGGACAAGCTTGAGGACCGCAGCGAGATCGACGGTATCGACGGTAATTTCGCCGTGGCCGAACAACTTATTTCGGCCCAGCGGCAGTTCACGCTGGAAGGCTATGTCTGGCAGGGCGAAATTAGGGTCTACGGCGCGGTGGAGTCCCTACGCGAGGGCGAGAACGCGTCCAGCTTCTCGCGCTATCAGTACCCCGCCGATCTGCCCGAAGAGGTCATCGAGCGCTCCACCGAGATCGCCGGCAAGATGATGACGGCGCTCGGCTATGACGGCTCGCCGTTCAATGTCGAATTCTTCTACGATCCCGATAGCGGCGACCTGCATCTGCTCGAGATCAACGCCCGAATCTCCAAGTCCCACTCTCCGTTATTCCACATGGTCGACGGCGCGGCTCACCAGAAGGTGGCTATCGAGCTGTCGATGGGGCTCGAGCCAGACATGCCTTACCGCGAAGGAAAAGACGCCATCGCGGGCAAGTTCATGCTGAGAAGCTTCGAGGCCGATGGCATCGTCAAGCGCGTGCCCAGCTCTGAAGAGATCGCGGAGTTGAAGCGCATCCTGCCCGATTTCGATGCGAACGTTCTTGTCGAGAAGGATCAGCGTCTCTCTGACATGTTTTACCAAGACAGTTATTCGTACGAGCTTGCCGACATTTTCCTCGGCGGCCATGACAAGGACATGCTGGAGGATGCGTATAACCGGATTTTAGCTTCGCTTCCCATCTACATTCAGCCGCACCCCGAGGACTTATGAAAAGCGTATCCGACTTTCCCCGCGAGATCATCGAGGAGGAGAATGTCTGGATCCCGGTCGGCGACGGCCTGAAGCTGGCCGCGCGCGTCTGGCGCCCGAAGGATTCAGGCGACGATCCGGTACCGGTGATCCTGGAATACATTCCCTACAGAAAGCGCTTCGGTTCGACCGTGCGCGACGAGATCACGCACAAATACCTCGCCGGGCACGGCTATGCCTGTGTTCGCCTGGACATTCGGGGTAGCGGGGAGTCCGAGGGCGTGCTGACTGACGAGTACCTGCAGAGCGAGCTCGATGACGGTGTGGCCGCCATCCACTGGCTGGCCGAGCAGGACTGGTGCGACGGCAATGTCGGAATGATGGGCATCAGCTGGGGTGGGTTCAACGGTCTGATGATCGCGGCGATGCAGCCCGAACCGCTCAAGGCCATCGTTACGGTCTGCTCCAGCGACGACCGCTATGCCGACGACATCCACCACATGGGCGGCACGCTGTTGGGCGACAATCTCTCCTGGGCTGGCGTCATGTTCTCTTACAACACCATGCCGCCCGACCCCGCGCTAGTCGGGGACCGCTGGAAGGAGATGTGGATGGAGCGCCTGAAGGGGAGCGGACTGTGGCTGAAGACCTGGCTGCAGCATCAGCGCCGCGACTGCTACTGGCGGCACGGCTCAGTTTCTGAGCATTACGGCGACATCAAGATCCCGGTCTTCGCAGTCTCAGGGTGGGCCGACGGCTATACCAATACCGTCTTCCGCCTCATGGAAAATCTCGACGTGCCGCGTAAGGGCCTCGTCGGGCCCTGGGGTCACACCTATCCGCATATCGGAAGCCCCGGGCCGGCCATCGACTTTCTCGGCGAGCTTCTCGATTGGTGGGATCACTGGCTGAAGGGCAAGGACCAGGGCATGGACGACGAGAACATGCTGTGCGCCTACATGCAGGACTCCGCCCCGCCCAATCCCCAGTACAAATACCGCAAAGGCCGCTGGGTGGTCGAGGCTGAATGGCCGAGCCCGGATATCGAGCCTCGCGCCTACAGCTTCGGGACTGGACGCCACCTCATCGCAGAGGATAGCGGTGAGGAGACCGAGGAGGTGGGCATGAAGGTCCAGTCCCCGGTCACGCTGGGACTGTTTGCCGGCAAATGGTGTTCCTACGCCAACGGGCCGGATCTCGCCGGTGATCAGCGTTCCGAGGACGGCGGCGGACTGATCTTCCAGACCCACGAGCTGGAAGAGGCCGTGGAGATTTTTGGTCAGCCGGTCGTCGAACTAGACTTGGAGAGCGATCAGCCGATCGCCATGGTCGCGGTGCGGCTTTCGGATTTCCTGCCCGACCATCAAATCACGCGCGTGACCTACGGGATGCTCAACCTCACCCATCGTGACAGCCGCCAGCACCCCGAATTACTGGAACCGGGCAAGCGCTACAGGGTCAAGGTGCCCTTGAACCATATCGCCCAGCGCTTCGAGAAGGGCCACCGAATTCGGGTTTCCGTCTCCACCGTCTACTGGCCGATGGCTTGGACCCCGCCGGAATCCACCAAGCTCACGGTCTATACGGGCAAGAGCCGGATCATCCTGCCCTGCCGCACGAAAAATGTCGGCGGCGAGGAGGAGGCAAGCTTCGATCCGCCGGTCTGCGCGCCTCCCCCCTCGACCACTTTGTACGAGTCGGGCGAGCATCGCTGGCTGGTCCATCGCGATCTTGCTGACCAGCGCTCCGAACTGGAGGTCATCGATGATCGCGGCCTGTTCCGGTTCGACGATATCGACCTGACGGTCGGCACCCATGCAGTGGAGAAATATTCAGCCGTCACGGGCGATTTCACCAGCGTGATGGGGACAACTGAGTGGATCCGGACGCTCCAGCGCGACGACTGGAAGATCAAGACCCGGACCTATACCTGTCTGAGCTCGGACGAGAACAATTTCTACATCCGCGCCGAGCTCGATGCCTATGAAGGTGAGACGCGGGTGTGCTGCATGAGCTGGGACGAGACGATTCCGCGCGATCATATCTGAGGGGACTTTTAGCTGCGGCGGGCGTGCTGTCCGGCTTCTTATTCTTGTCTACGCCGGCTCTTGTTCTCGCAACCGAGCCTACAAAGCTACCAATAATCTATCTGGAAGTCGTCACGCTACACGCACACGATTTTTTTTCTCAATTTAGCATGCCAAGTTGCAGATTTAGCTTGCATGGCAAAACAAACGCTTTACAACAAAATTTGTGAAAACAAAAAAGTTGGCCCTATTCATTCAGTACCTCCTTACACTTGAAAAACTCATTAAGTAAAAAGGCGCCAATGGCGCCTTTTGGTTAGAGCTCACGAATGCGTCATGCATTCCGCGCTTGTTAAACTATTACCGTACTTCAGAGGTGATGTCGGTCGTGATGGTAAATGGTGTAGCAAGACTAATGTAGCCAGTTACACGCAGCGTGTAGGTGCCTGGCATATCGGTCCAGAACTGTATTACCTCAGGGTTCTCCAATGATGCACTGGAAGCGACTTCGACGCCCTCTGGATTGACCAGGAAAAAGTCCAAGTCAGCCACACCCGTCCAGTTCAGGGTTGAAGTGATGCTGACATCATTTGGTGCGATTTCCAGCGGGAATTCTTGTACTTCGAGGTTCTCGGCTGAAACGCCCATAGTGCCGGAATCCATCTGCTGACTGGTGGTAAAGCTGACATCTGGAGATAGAATTGCTCCATCCACATCCATACGGTCAAACATGACGCGTTTATCCAGAATTCGGACTTCCAGGTCGTGGATTCCTTCACCTAAGTGATCAAAGGCGACGGCAACGTCCTTTGGTGCCGCTTCTGACGCATCAGCAGCATAGATTGTTTTCGTCCCCATGGATTGCCCATCAGCAATAAGCTCAATCGAAACTGGCTTATCATTGACGGCTAAAAAGTGAAAACGAACCCGTTCGCCACGTACTTTTACGAAAACCGACGAATGAGGATTCTTCGCCGTAGTCACGGTTTGTTGGAATGCGGAATCGTAGTGTTTAGTTTGCCACTTACCCACATAAACAAATTGTTCAGCGCTTTCATCGGCCGCCGTCCACTCACCTTGACTCGACCATAAGGTATCGCCATCCAAAAAGGCAAGGCGCTTACCAGTTGTTACCTTCGCTAAATCGACAGCTGCTTTGACATCTATATAGCCGCTCCCCACCTCGTGCGGAGCATAGTCCATTGGCTCTGCAGTGTCTTTGATGATTTGCTCAATTTGGTCAGGCGATAAGTTTGGATTAACTTCCAGCAACAATGCGGCGACCCCTGCTACAAATGGCGTGGCCATCGAAGTACCGCTGATCGTATGGTAATACACTGTATATTCAGGGTGCGCTGGGTCGGTAACCGGGCCGGTTGCTCCAATAGCGGTATTCGGAGCTCGGGTAGAAGTAATATCTTGCCCTGGTGCTGTAATATCCGGTAGCTTGTACGGGTGGCCCGCCACACCGCGACTTGAGAAGTCGGCGAGAAGTTTTTCGCTCGTGCCCGCCGCGACATTAATTACCCATGGTGCAACGGCATACTGGTTTAGGGTATCTTCAGCAGGACCGGAATTAGAAGCTGCAAAGCTGACAACCATACCCTTACTATAAGCCTCGAAGGAAGCCTTGTTGATAGGGTTATTTGGGTCAAATTCAGCACCGTCTCCGCCGCCCCAACTATTAGTTATAATATCAATATCAAGTCGGTCTTGATTGGCAATGGCATAATCGAAACCTAATAACGCATATAGGATCGAGATACCTTCCCCTGCGCCAAGGCCAATGAGACTTGCTCCTGGGGCAATACCATCGTGATAGTAAGCCCGGCGCTCATCGTTAACTGACGCCATACCAGAGCCTGCAACTGTGCCCGCAACGTGGGTACCATGACCTGACGAAGTATCGCTATTGGGAACTCCTTCGATAAAGGCGTTGCGTCCACCAAGCAAATCAAGGTCACCGACAATCTTTACATTTTCAACGGTTTTTGTCTGAAACTCTAGGTCTGGGTGCGTTGCATCTACTCCTGAGTCAAGTACCGCTATGGTCACGCCGTCTCCGTCTAAGCCATAATAGTCTTGCACGTAATGACCACCAGTAATCTCACCAGAGGTGTAATTACTGTATTCTAAAGGGTTATTCGCATAAATACTGCTAACTGCAGGGTTAACCATCAGCGCTTCTAATTGCAATTTAGTTACAGTGGCGCCCGCCATTGGCATGGTTTTAAGTGCCAGAAATGGGATTCCCAAATTCTGCAACACGGGTTCGATAGTACTCTGTTCGTCAAAGGATACGATGACATCGTATGGCCCGGTAAGGCTTTTTAAATCTTGTGCCAATTTAGGTCCCAGTAATGCATCAGCGCTAACCGCTGGTGCGACGAAGAGGCCTGAGGCCAAAATACCTAATGATAGAAGTGTTCGTTTCATGGTTAATCTCCAAAAAGGTCGTGGTTGACCTTCTCAGAGTTACACCTCCCCCTGAAGAACGATATAGGGGAGTTCCCCCTAAATTGCCCCGTGGGCGAACACTACCTTAGGTCTTCGGTGCTGTATGTTCATTCCGCTGCACATGCAGCCATAACAGGCTTGGTTGCTTATGCATCGCTTTGCCTTTCCTATTTATGGTAATCTGCGTAAATAGCCCAGATAGGAAGCAAAACAGTGAAAATAATGCACAACTACTTAGCGTTTTTATCTCTTTTAATGTTGGTGGCGTTGCCTGCCAGCGTTTCAGCGCAACCGGCTGAAACCAGCAAAGCAGCAGAGCAAGCCGAGCAGCCAGTGCCGGCGCCGACGCGTTTTCGCTCGGAACATAAAGGTATCTTTAATGGCAAGCGCCTGACTTATACGGTCGACGCCGGCGAAACCTATATTCGCAATGGTGAAGGGGAGCCAACAGCGGCGATTTTCTCGTTCGATTATGTGGTCGACAAAGAGCAGAATCGCCCGGTGACCTTCATCTGGAATGGCGGTCCGGGATCCTCTTCGACCTGGTTACACATGGGGGGCTATGGTCCCAAACGTATCGTTGTTCCGAGCGATGCGGAGCATCCGGGCGTTGCGCCCTATACGCTAAAAGATGCACCGGAAACCATTCTCGATGTCACCGACATGGTCTTTATTGATCCCGTAGGCACAGGTTTTTCCCGCGCTATCGGTAAAGGCAAAAAGGAAGACTTCTGGGGACTGACGGAAGACGCCAACTCAATGGCAGCCTTCATTGCTGAGTGGCTGACTGCGAATAATCGTTGGAACTCCCCGGTCATCCTGATGGGGGAGAGCTTTGGTACCACCCGCGCGGCAGCCGTAGCCAAGGTGTTGCTGGATGACTACGTGATCAACGTCAACGGCATCGTGTTTGTCTCACAAGCCCTGGATTACCAAGGGTCGACTCCGTACGTTGATGACAATATCATTTCCTACATTACCTATGTGCCGACCATGGCGGCGACCGCCTGGTATCACGGCAAAGTGGATAACTCAGGCGATTTTGAAGCCTTTATTCAGGCCAGCCGCGACTTTGCTGCGCAGGAATTGTTACCGGCACTGTTCCAGGGCAATCTGCTAAGTGAAGCCAAACGTGCAGAATTAGTGGCTAAACTGCAGCGTTTTACCGGTTTGAGTAAAGAGTACATTGAGCGTGTTGACTTGCGCATCAATGCGTTCCGTTTTGCCAAAGAGCTGCGTCGCGATGAAGGCATCGCAGTCGGTCTGCTCGATAGCCGCTATACCCAAGACGAGCGCGATGATGTCGCAGCACGACCTGAAGGTGATGCGGCTCGTGTGATTTCACCTGCGTACAAAGCGGCGTTGATGCACTACATGGCGAGTGACTTAGGTATTGACTGGCAGCGTAAGTATCTCAATCCGTCGGACCCTGAATTGTCAGGCAAGTGGCGTTGGAGCCCTCTGCCTGAAGGCCGTTCGTGGGAGCCGCATTACGTTAATACCGCCCCTGATTTGGCGGATGTTCTGCGCAATAATCCCATGTTAAAGGTGATGGTAGGTTCCGGTTATTATGATCTGGTCACACCTTTTTTCGATGCTGAGTACACCTTGAATCGCCATGGCATTGCGGGCGAGGACATTATTTACCACTATTATCACGGTGGCCACATGATGTATGTGCACGAGCCGGCGCGGCAGGCGTTGTTAAAAGACACCCGCGCCTTTATTAAGGCACAGACGGGTCAAGCTGACTAAGCAAAGTAGGGGAGAGCAGATGAAGTTAAAGATGTTTCAGGTGGATGCGTTCAGTGAGCATGTCTTTGGGGGTAACCCGGCAGCGGTTTGTCCCCTGGAGGCCTGGCTTGATGACAGTATGCTGCAAGCTATTGCTGAGGAAAATAACCTTTCTGAGACGGCATTTTTTGTCGCCAAAGACGATGTTTTTGAGCTGCGTTGGTTCACCCCCGTTGAAGAAGTGGATCTGTGTGGTCATGCGACCTTGGCGACGGCGCATGTGATCTTTACTCACCTTGCCTTTAACGAGCCTGAGGTTGTCTTTCAGACCCGCAGTGGTGAGCTTCGTGTAAGCCGCGCAGAAAGCGGTTATGCCATGGACTTTCCTGGAACCTTGCCGAACCCAACTGAAGCACCACAGGAGCTTACGGATGGACTGGGCAAGCCACCTGAACAGGTACTTGCCGGGTTTGATTATGTAGCGGTGTATGGTTCAGAAGACGAAATTCGCTCGTTATCCCCTGATTTCGAAAAACTCAAAGACCTCAGCTTGCGAGGAGTTGTCGTTACCGCACCTGGCAAGAATGTCGATTTTGTCAGTCGCTGTTTTTTCCCCAAGCTGCGGGTAAACGAAGATCCCGTCACCGGTTCCGCACATTGTGAGCTCGCGCCATACTGGGCCGGGCGACTTGACAAGCGTAAACTTAGCGCGGAACAACTTTCCCAAAGGGGCGGCAGCATAGAGTGTGAAGTCAAAGGCGAGCGTGTCGTTCTTATCGGGCGTTGTGCAGATTTCATGAGCGCTGAAATTCAGGTGGCTTAGTAGCTGAAAGAAAAAACGGTTCAGTTGCTGCAACAGACACCATGACCGTTTGTTAGAGGAATGAGTATCGTTGACATCCCCACAGAAACAATTTGATCTCCATTGGTTGACCGGACAATTTCGCGATCCCGACAAAGAGTCGGGCTATCGCAGTTCAATCAAAGCTCGGGTTCGATACGAGTCTCGTCTCGCCTGGGTTTTGGTGTCGGTGGTCTTTGGTATGTTTACCATTACTGACTACAGTCTGCTCGGTCTAACCCGCGAGTACTACTTATTACTTAGCATGCGCGCGGTGGTGGTCAGTCTTTGTCTGGTGTTGGCACTTGTTCTTGGCCGGCGAGGCGACTACAACCGGAACCGCTGGCTGCATCTATTACCGCTTTTGCTTGTGGCTACGGGCATTCTTTTAATCGTTCCTCTGCGCCCGGAAAGTCTCTCGAGCCAGATAACAGCCGCCGCTGTCGCAGTTCTGGCGTTCTTCTTGCTCATCCCCAACCTGCTTACGGTAGCCGCGTTGGGCTGTTTGTATTTGAGTGTAGGCTTTGTCGCGGCGGTGATGCTTTTTACGGGACTGTCGCCGGCGGAAATTGTGCGGATAGTGCTGTTGTTAATTATGGCTAATGTCGTTGGCTACTGCGCGTTACTGCGACTCGAGTTCCTGCAGCGTAAACAATTTGCGCTACTTCACGAAGAGCGTCAGCAAAATCGCGATCTAGTCGCAGAAATTGCTCACCGGAAGTCACTGGAAGCACAGTTACGAATGGTTGCCGAGCGAGACGCGCTGACCGGCCTCGACAGTCGCTCTTATTTCATGAAACGCGCCGAAGGGCTGCTGCAACGCTCACGCTTAGAAAAAACACCGTTCTGCCTGTTCATGATTGATGTGGACCATTTTAAAAGTATCAATGATACCTGGGGGCATACCCGCGGCGACCTTATTTTGACCAAAATCGCCGAGGTTTGTGCACAATCGCTGCGCCCCACGGATGTGATTGGGCGCTTTGGTGGTGAAGAGTTTATTGTCGGACTGCCACAAACTAGTCCCGCCGACGCCCAGGTGATAGCTGAGCGGTTGAAGATCAATGTCGCCGAGCTGCCAGTGAAGGAAGACATGGGCGAGCTTAATTTAAGCGTCACCGTTGGAATTGCTGTCGCGCACGAAGACGATGTTGATCTGGAGGCCCTCATCACGCGCGCCGACAAAATGCTGTATGCGGGCAAGCGCGAGGGCCGAAACCGGGTCATCATGTGCGAACAAGGACGCTAAAAATACGTCTCGTTGATCTCCTCGGCAATCTTGATCAACCCTAACTGCATCTCATCAATAAACTCGTGCAGGCTATCCTGTTTTAAGGATTGCGGTTTGGCGTCCAGTAGTGTTGAGCGCAGCTTATCGATACGCACAATCGCGTTGTCATGCTGCGGGAGTTCCTGCAACAGTGCTTTCACCTGTTTCAGGGTATGCAGCAAGGAACGCGGAAAGCGAGGTTCCTGGAGCAGAAATTTCAGCACGTCGGCGCGGTTGATACGCAGGCGCATTTCCCGCCGGTACATTTGATACGCAGACATGGATTTAAGTACACCCATCCACTGAATATTTTCGAACGCTGATTGCTCTGTATCAAGTTCAGGGAGCAAGGTCGCCGAGCGCACATCAATAATACGAGTGGTCATATCGCCTCTTTCAAGATTACGGCCAATGCGCAAAAAGGCGTAGCCCTCATCCTGAGTCATGGTACCCGAGAGCATACCCGTGATCGTTTGGTTGGAGCGGATGACATCGCCTAGCGCTTCGTAGCGGTGACGTCTGCCCAGCATCGAAGCACGATTTTGCATGGCCGAAAGGTATAGGGAATTAATCTGCTCCCAGGTTTCGGTGGGTAAAATTTCCCTTATCGTGCGGGCGTTTTCTCTGGCCATGGTGAGCGAACTGATAATAGAGCTGGGATTATTTTTATCTGTGACCATATATTTGACCACACTGTGCTCATCAGCCTCTTCATAATTTTCATAGAAATCTTCCCTGACGGATAAAATGTCGATAATCGGCTCCCAACCGAGCTTTACCGTGCGCGGTAAATCCATTAACAAATGCGAATTAACGTTAATGACCCTGGCGGTGTTTTCAGCGCGCTCAAGGTACCTGCCCATCCAGAAGATATTGCTAGCTACTCGTGACAACATGATTAGGCCTCCATATCCACTATCCAGGTATCCTTACTGCCGCCACCCTGAGAGGAGTTGACGACGATTGAGCCTTTGCGCAGAGCTACCCGGGTTAAGCCGCCCATGGTGACCTCAATAGCTTTACCACTTAAGACAAATGGTCGTAAATCCAAATGTCTGGGCTCAGCTTTATTGCCAATTAAAGTTGGCGCGGTGGATAGCATCAGCATAGGCTGCGCGACATAATTACGCGGATCTCTGCGGATCAAACGCTTAAACTTTTCACATTCTGCTTTGCTGGAATGGGGACCGATCAGCATGCCGGCGCCACCAGACTCATTAGCTGGCTTAACTACCATGTTATGAATATTCTCGATGACATGGTCCCGCTCGTCTTTGTTAATACACTTGTAGGTGGGAACATTGGGCAGGATGGCATCTTCGTTTAAATAATACTTAATGATATCGGGCACGAAAGCGTAGACGACTTTGTCATCCGCCACTCCTGAGCCAGGCGCATTGGCAAGTGCGACATTGCCCGCTTTCCAGGCGCGCATCAGACCAGGAACACCCAGCATCGAATCCGGGTTGAATACCTCAGGGTCAATAAAGTGGTCATCAACCCGCCGATAGATAACATCCACCCGTGCAGGACCCTCAATCGTACGCATGTAGACAACATCGTCGTCATCGACAAACATATCCCGTCCTTCAACCACCTCTGCGCCCATCTGCTGGGCCAGGTAAGCATGCTCGAAATAGGCGGAATTGTAGATGCCCGGAGTTAGCAGGACGATTTCCGGCTGTTCAATGTCTCTTGGTGATAGTTCACACAACATGTCGTAAAGGTGCGATGGGTAATCGTCCACCGGTAAAATACTGTATTGTTCAAACATTTCCGGGAAAACCCGTTTCATCACCTTACGGTTTTCAAGCATATAGGATACGCCTGAAGGAACGCGCAAGTTATCCTCAAGGACGTAAACTGTACCGTCGTTATCCCTCACTAAATCTGATCCGCAAATATGTGCCCATATTCCTAAGGGAGGATGAACACCTTTGCATTGCGGTAGAAAATTCTTAGACTTTTTCAGGAGGTCAGCCGGAAATACGCCGTCTTTGACGATGTTCTGATCGTTGTACAGGTCATCGATAAACATATTTAAGGCTTTCACACGCTGTTTTAGCCCCGCCTCGATGTTTAGCCATTCCTGCTTGTCGATAATTCTTGGAATGATATCAAAGGGCCAGTCCCTGTCGATCGATCCTTCGTCCTCGTGATAGACGCGGAAGCTGATGCCCATGACATGAATGGCTGACTCTGCAGCCATCTTAAATTCTTCAAGATCGTCATCTTTCAGACTGCGCAGATAACCGCATATGATTTCAGCTGCAGCCCTCGGTTTACCTGACGCTCGTAATAACTCATCGTACAAATTAGTGACTTTATAGCTTCCCCAACGAATGGTCATGCACGGTCCTTTTTTGTTTGATTACCTCCTTTAAACATAGTGGCAATCGCAGTAAAAAGACAAAACTGTTTGTTTTTAATGCGACTTGCATAGAGAATATGGCGAGTTTAAGCTGCGTATCAGCTGCTATTTTTTGGAGTGTTTTGTGACCTATTGTTTGGCAATTCGTGTTAACAAAGGCTTGGTGTTTGCGTCTGATTCACGCACCAATGCCGGGGTAGATTACGTTGCGACCTACAGCAAGATGCATAGGTTTTCGTGGCCTGGTGAGCGCACTTTGGTGTTGCTTTCGGCGGGCAGTCTGGCGACCTCGCAGTCGGTGGTGAATGCCATAAACTCGGATCTGGAAGATCCCGAGGCTGAGTTTAACCTTCGCAAAGGCAAACATTTATATGACCTTGCCAGCTACATTGGCAACCTGAGTCAAAAAGAGCAACAGCAGCACGCGTCGGCTCTGGAAAAAAGTAATGCCAGCGCCGAGGCAAGTTTCATTCTCGGTGGGCAAATTGCCGGTAAAGCTTCTGAAATCTATATGATTTATCCACAAGGCAATTACATTAGCGCGTCTGACGATACACCCTATTTACAGATCGGCGAAAACAAATACGGTAAACCTATCCTGGATCGTATTATCGCGCCCAATACGTCGCTGGAAGATGCCGCGCGCTGCGCCATGGTGTCTCTTGATTCTACCGTGCGCAGTAATATCAGTGTGGGGTTACCTATTGAGCTGGCGATTTACGATGACGGTAGTCTTGCCGAGCCCTGGCACAACAAATACAGCGCCTTCAGCCCGATGTACAAATCTATGCAGAAGCAGTGGAATGAAGGTCTGCGACAGGCATTTTCCGGCCTGCCGCGGTTTGATTGGGAAAAAGAGGATTAACTTGAACTGCTATGCGCTGAGCTTATGACCTTGTGCACAAAGCGGAGTTTACCTATGGCGACGTTGGAGAGTACGAAAGGATAGGCATCGTCCAGTCCCATGCTGCGATTAAGCGCATTTAATACCGCGGTGAGTCGACACCAGTCGTTGTAGAGCTGATTGAAATGCGTTTCACTTTTCGCTTCATCACTTTGTGGTAATTGCAGCAATGGATTGACGACCTGATGTGAAGATACGCTGAAATCAAAATCACTGGCGGTCTCCAGGGTATCTACCATGTGCAAGTAATGAGCCCAAGTTTCCGCCCAATCCTCCCATGGGTGCATACTGGCATACGCACTGACCCATACCTTGTGCCAGTCCGGTGCTGGCCCCTGTTCATAGTAGTGCTGCAGCGCATAGGTATAATCCAGCCGTTCGTCACCAAAAAGCTCTCTAAAATCATCTAGCCAGTGGCTGTTACGTACCAGTCGGTCCCAAAAGTAATGCCCGGACTCATGCCGAAAATGCCCGACAAGAGTACGGTATTGCTCATTCATTTCTTCGCGCATTTTCATTCTTGAACTTGGTTCAGCTTCTTTTAAATCAAGCGTGATGATGCCGGCGTTGTGACCGGTGGTGACGAAATTCTTAACCGTCAGCTCGTTGCCATACTCATCTTCCGTCTGATCTTCAAGAAACTCAAAACCCAGACCTTGCTGTGGGTCTTGTTGTCGCGAGATGACCGGCAACTCAAGTTTATAAAGGGTATAGAGTAACCGCCGTTTGGCTTGCTCCATCTGCGCCCATAGGCCCCGGTTATCAGGCTGGTCGAGATTAGGAATGGTTCGGGTTAACTCGCAGGACGCACATAACTCTCCCTGTTGGTCTGCCGGGACCATCCAGTTACAGACGTCCTGTATCGAATAATTCTTGCACTGACGGTAGAGTTTGCCGTTCGCTGCGGCGCGCCAGACGCCTTTTTCGTGGTGGGTAAAAGCACTCAACTTTTTTTCGTCAGGCATAAAGCCTAGCATCAGACCACAACTGACACAGCGGGTGTTGGCAAAATGCAGAGTATTACCACACTGACAAGAAAACGTTTGCATAATTAGGTACCCAAGGTCCGGTGCTCGCTTGTATTGAGCGTTTATTTTATGCACTATTTTAACACGTTACCAAAAAAGCGCTGGGCATTATCGAAAAAACACTTTAACTCCGTGTCGATAGAGGTGCGCCCAGCGCTCTTGGAAACGACGTAAAGGTCACCATCACAGCTCAGGGAACACTATGCGATCCTCCGTGAAACGACAGTCTAAGACAGAACCCCAATTTGCACTACTGGTGGTCGGTGTTGGCCAGGTAGGGAGTTGCTGGCTGGAGAACTTTGCACCACAGCTACCGGCGTCTGCGGTCGTCACCAGCACCCACAACTCGCGTAACCCAATAAGCCTGGCGGATATTGAGCTGCAGCAAAGCAAAGGACGGCAACCTTTGGTGCTGGATCTTACTGCGTCGGAAGCTGTAAGCCGTTGTTACCCTGACTGGATTGGCGCCGGTGCCGATATTATTAGTGCTAATAAATATGCCGGCGCCGCCGATTATGAGTTTTATCACAAAGTTAAAACAGCACTGCAAACCCATGAGCGACAATGGCTCTACCGGGCGACTGTCGGTGCCGGTGTGCCGGTACCGCAAACGGTGCGGGAATGTTATGAGACTGGTGATTCAGTGCTAAGGGTGGAGGGTAACTTTTCCGGTTCACTGACCTGGATTTTCCAGCAATACCGGCCCGGTGATAAGCTCTCTGCGTTACTGCGTAAAGCGAGCGATGCGGGTATTACAGAGCCCGATCCACGCACCGACCTCGGCGGCAGGGACGTTGCGAAAAAACTGCTCATCGTTGCGCGTGAGGCTGGTTGGGACTTTGACTTGGCAGACGCCGACATTCAAAGTCTGGTGATGGCGCCCGCATTAGATGACGAATTGGACGCGGCATTCGACCAGTGGCGCTTAACGACTTATCCGGATGCCACTCAGTTTTGTTACGTAGGACGACTGCAGGCAGACGAGCATCAGCAAGTCAAAGCCAGCGCTGCGTTGGAGCCGGTAAGCAGTGACTCACCCTATGCTCAGCTCGCTCCCGAGCGCGCATATTTCAGAGTCTGGGCCGCGCGCGCTCCAGAGACCCCAATTCCCGTTGAGGGCATAGGCGCCGGCCTTGAGGCGACCGCAGGCTCGGTTCAGCAGGATGTATTGGCGGCTATCGGCCATTACACCAACCGCTAGTGCGCGTCGACTGGACGAAAGCCACCGCGATCAACTAGTGTTTAACCAGATAACTTCGCTGTACTTGTGAGGAGGAATCATGCTAGTGGTCGTAGCTTTGGGAGGTAATGCATTGTTACGTCGCGGCGAGGACGTCACCGCCAAAAATCAGCGCGAAAACGTGCAAAAGGCGGTAAAAGTGTTGGCTGAACTGGTAAGGGAAGGACATCACTTGGTGATCACCCACGGTAATGGTCCGCAGATAGGACTGCTGGCGTTGCAGAACCATGCTTATGATGCGGATAGCATTTTCCCTCTGGATATCCTCGGTGCCGAATCTGAGGGCATGATTGGCTACCTGATTGAGCAGGAGCTGGAAAATCAGCTGGGTGATAATTACTCTGTCGCAACCTTACTCACCCAAATCGCTGTGGACCCTGATGATCCTGGCTTCGACAATCCGAGCAAGTTTATCGGTCCGGTATATGATGAGGAACAGGCAAACAAGCTCAAGCAACGGCATGGCTGGATCCTTGCCAAAGACGGCGACGACTGGCGGCGGGTGGTGCCATCACCTGAGCCTCGGGAAATACTGGATTTAAAAATTCTCAAGCTGCTGCTAGCGGAGCAGGTCATCACCATCTGCATTGGCGGTGGCGGGATTCCTATTGTACGCCAGCCGGACGGCACCTACCGTGGGGTGGAAGCGGTCATCGACAAAGACGCCGCCAGCGCCTTACTGGCCGAACAGGTTAACGCCGATGCGCTGTTACTGCTGACCGATGTGGCCGCGGTTTATCATGATTTTGGCGGACCCGATGAGCACGCCATCGAAGCCATGACCGTCAGTGAAGCGGAACAGTTTGAGGCGCCGCAAGGCTCGATGGGACCTAAATTAATCGCAGCGGCACGTTTTGTCCGTGCGGGCAGATTTAGTGCAATAGGTGCAATGGAAGATGCGCTGGACCTGGTGCAAGGTAACGCAGGCACCCGCATCACTGAAGGATAACGCCGATGCCCTTTGGCTTATACGCTCCTTTACGGTTAGTCTCACCAGGCAAGTGGGTGCGGCGAAGTACGTTGCTGGTCACCCTGGCGGCATTTTGCTGGGGCCTCTCAGGCGGTATTGGCGCCATTTTGATGGAGCGCGGTTGGGATGCATT
This sequence comes from Pseudidiomarina terrestris, assembly GCF_030466375.1. Taxonomy (NCBI): domain Bacteria; kingdom Pseudomonadati; phylum Pseudomonadota; class Gammaproteobacteria; order Alteromonadales; family Idiomarinaceae; genus Pseudidiomarina; species Pseudidiomarina terrestris. The sequence goes on along the minus strand of NZ_JAGGJE010000004.1, from coordinate 154,115 downwards.
CACCGTGTCCTTCTACCGCGGAGCGGTCGGGTTCCTGTTTGTTGTCATCTGGCTAGCGCTGCGTCCACAGCGCAGTGGTTTAAGCAAACCAAAGTTGTGGCTATGGTCGGTCGTGGCCGGAGTTGGCGTTGCTGGTAACTTCGCTTTTTATTTTCTGAGCATTGCCGAAGGCAGTGTTGCTGTTGCCGCAACACTGATGTACTGCGCCCCGGTGTTTGTTTATCTGGTCTCCTTTGTTCTGGGTCTTGAATCACCTTCATTGTTCAAATGCCTGGCCATTCTTCTGGTCATGTCAGGCGTGGTTTTATTAACGCAGATCTACACTCTGAGTGCCGGCGCGGTAACCCTGTTCGCAGTAACGACCGGTCTACTCTCAGGATTGTCTTATGCAATGTTCATCTTTGGCTTCAAATACGCCGCACCCCACGGTAGTGCGCAGGCGATTCTTGTGATAGCTTTTGCGGTGCTTGCGGGAATCCTAATCGTGCTGGGTGAAGTCGATCAGGTCAGCGCCGCATGGTCCTCGGCAAGTTTTCCGTTACTGGTTTTATTGGGTGTGCTTGGCGCTGGATTGTCGTTTGTCTTTTATATATTTGGGCTCAACTATACCGCACCCGCGATCGCCTCAATGGTGGCGATGGTGGAACCTATTACCGCATCGTTGTTTGGAGTTGTGGTGCTGGGTGAAAACCTGAATGTCATTCAGATCCTGGGCATGGCGCTGATTTTAGTTACGGTCACTGCGCTAAGTGTACATTCGAGCCGTCGCAAAGCGTCCATTAAAGACGCATAAAACAGCTCCAGCTTAAGGTTAACCGCAAACATGACAACACATAAGTCACGAGCAATAGTGGTAGAGGGCGGTGCCATGCGCGGCATCTTCGCTGCCGGTGTACTGGACGGTTTTATGCGCGAGTCCTTTAAACTCTATGATTTTGCCATAGGCGTTTCTGCTGGCTCGACTAATCTGATTGGTTATCTGACCGATGACTATCAACGCAGTTACCGGATCCTCACTGAACTGGCGCAATCGAAAGATTTTATCGACCCTGTCCGCGGTCTGCTGGGTGGTCACTTCTGTGATGTTGAGTGGCTCTGGCGTACCTCGTACAAGGAAATTGAACTGCATTTTTCGCGCTACCTTTCCGGGCATGTACCGCTCTATGTGGTCACCACTCAAGTTGAAGACGGCGCGCCGTGTTATATCGAGGTGACGGAGAACAATCTGCATCAGCTCTTCCCCGCTTCCTGTGCGATTCCATTAGCGTTTCGTGATTTCCCTGAAGTTGAGGGCGTGGCGATGACTGATGGCGGTGTCGCGGATTCTATTCCAGTCCTGAAAGCCTACGCAATGGGCGCCCGTGAAATAACCGTAGTGCTGTCTCGGGCAAAGGGCTATCGTAAGAAAAATGGCCATACTCTAGGGATCACCCGACGCATCCTGAGCCAATATCCGAAGTTATGTGATGCGATTGAAGATCGCGCAGAACGCTACAATGCGACCGTGGATTTTATTGAGAACCCACCCGACGATTGTGTGGTGCACATTATCGCGCCACCCGAAGATATGCCGGTAGGACGCTTTACCCGGCAACGCGAGCGCTTGGATGTCGGCTACAATGCTGGCTTACGTGCGGCGTTCGAGCATATTGACCACCTATAGCTCAGACGCTGTCATCGTTGTTGTCGTCCTGGTACCGCGCAGAGACACTCTGCCCTTTAGCGTTAATGCCGTTTACTGACCAGACGCCGGTAATGGGATGCTGGGTGACCCGCCCGGTAAGTTTGGCGACCTCCCCATTATCAAAAGTGACTTCAACGGTACAAAAGTGATTCAGTACTTTTTCGAAGTCGGGAACAGATATAGCAACGGGTTGAGGCTCAACCGTTGCTTTGCGGCGTTTGTGCCAGCTCAGTTGCTGAATAATGAAGGTCACGAAACCTCTCCTGTTCAGAGCTAAGTCTGAGTGTGCAATTATCAGATGACTTTTGTAGAGTTCATTTCATGCGAGCACGCGCGGCATGCAATTTCTGGTAACTATCCAGTAAGCGTTGATGCTTATCCAGGCCTTCCAGCTGCATGTTGGTTGGTGTCAGGCCGGAAAACTTAACAGAGCCAGCCACCGAACCGACCACCGCCTGCATGGTTTCGACGCCATACATACGTTGCAGATTATGCGAAAAGTCCGCCATTTCCAACTCGTCATCAAGTTCAATCTCAAGGGCTGCCTGCATGGCACGGTAGAACAGCACGCGCTCGACGGTATTATCGTTGTATTGCAGGAAGGCTTCGACCAGTTCCAGTGCTTCTTCGTGACGCTGCAGAGCAAGGTAAATTAACAGTTTAAGCTCAAGTATCGTGAGTTGACCCCATACGGTATTTTCATCGAACTCAACACCAATCAAGGTAATGATATCGGTGTAATTGTCGAGCTGACTTTCTTCCAGGCGATCCACCAGGTCCTCCAGCTCGGCATCACTGAGTCGGTGCAGATTCAGAATATCCTCACGGAAATTCAGCGCCTGATTGGTGTTGTCCCAAACCAAATCCTCAACGGGGTAAACTTCCGAATAGCCGGGCACCAGAATGCGGCAAACGGGTGCACCCAGAGCGTCATGCTGCGCCACGTAAACCTCTTTCCCCATTTGCGCAAAAATACCGAATAAGGTGTCGGCTTCTGCTTGGTTGGTGCCGGAGAAGTCCCACTCAGTAAAGTCATAATCGCTATGCGCACTAAAGAAGCGCCAGGAGATCACGCCGGATGAATCAATAAAGTGTTCGACAAAATTGTTCGGCTCGGTCACTTCCATGCTGTTGAAGGTGGGCGGTGGTAAATCATTAAGGCCCTCAAAGCTGCGGCCCTGTAGTAGCTCTGTCAGGCTGCGCTCAATAGCAACTGCCATGCTGGGATGCGCGCCAAATGAAGCAAACACGCCGCCGGTGCGGGGGTTCATCAGGGTCACACAAGCGACAGGGAACTGACCGCCCAGCGAAGCATCTTTAACCAGCACGGGGTAGCCCTGGGCTTCAAGAGCTTGCACACCTTCGACCAGATGCGGGTACTTGGCCAGTACCGTGTCCGGCACATCAGGTAGGGCAATCTCTTGCTCAATGATTTGTTTTTTGACCGCTCGTTCAAAGATCTCGGACAAACACTGGACCTGCGCTTCAGGAAAGGTATTTCCCGCGCTCATACCGTTGCTCAGGTAGAGGTTCTCAATCAAATTCGAAGGGAAATACACAGTTTCGCCATCGGAGCGACGCACGAAAGGCAGGGCACAAATGCCGCGTTCCACATTGCCGGAATTGGTGTCAATCAGGTGCGATCCGCATAGCTCGCCCTCTGGGTCGTAAAATGCCCGGCAGTGCTCATCCAGCACTCCGTCGGGCAGGCTATCGTCAGCACCGGGTTTAAACCATTTTTCATTCGGGTAATGCACAAACTCCGCGTTGGCGAGCTCTTCGCCAAAATACTGATCATTGTAGAAGAAGTTGCAGCTCAGACGTTCAATGAACTCACCAAGCGCGGACGCCAGCGCCGCTTCCTTCGTGGCGCCTTTGCCATTGGTGAAGCACATGGGCGAAGCCGCATCACGAATATGCAAAGACCAGACATGAGGCACAATATTGCGCCACGAGGCGATTTCAATTTTCATGCCCAGGTCAGCAAGAATCTGCGTCATATTAGCGATAGTCTGCTCCAGTGGCAGATCTTTACCTTCAATATAGGTCAGTGCGTTGCCATCTGGTGCACCCATCAGCAGAGCCTGAGCATCTTCATCAAGGTTCTCAACCACTTCAATCTGGAATTCGGGTCCCGTTTGCACCACTTTTTTAACCGTACAGCGCTCGATTGAGCGCAGAATACCTTGCCGGTCTTTGTCAGAAATATCGTCTGGCAGCTCGACCTGGATCTTGAAGATCTGGTTGTAACGATTTTCCGGGTCGACAATATTATTTTGTGAAAGACGAATGTTGTCGGTAGCGATATCGCGCGAGACGCAATAGACCTTTACGAAGTAGGCGGCGCATAGCGCTGATGAGGCCAGGAAATAGTCGAACGGACTCGGCGCCGAGCCGTCGCCTTTGTAACGGATAGGCTGATCGGTGATGACCGTGAAGTCGTCAAATTTAGCCTCGAGACGCAAGTTGTCGAGAAAGTTTACTTTTATTTCCATGGCGGGCTACCGGGGTTACGAATGAGGGTATGCCCGCTATTATCCCTGATAAGCTACTGCTTTTCCATGCCGAAGGTTTCCCGCATGCTGTTGGCAAAGGCGACCAGTTTTTCTTTCATGGTGCGCTTCACGGAAACTTCTACCGAGCCAAGCAGCGTCCAGCCGGTGATGGTAATTTGCGGAGCCTGGCGGCTGCCCATCGATGGCGCATGGTTTTCTGCAGAGCCGATGATATTAAACATGCGGCTGGTGACATTTACATTCTCAGGGACAAAGACTTCCAGGCTGCCGAGGACATTAGATACGTGAATTTCTACATGCTGGTGCTGAAAAACAGCGTCGGTGAAGTCGATCTTAGCCGAGCCCAAAACATCCACAACGACAATCTTTTTAGGCACCAGCCATTGCCCTTCACGAACATTGGAACCCAGAATGCTAATGAGTTTATCGTCAGTCTCGCCATGCTCTGATTTTGTGTTGGCCGCGGCGTAATTTGGGGTAAACGAACGCTCTTTAGAATCGTCGTAGCCGGGGTCAGCTTCTAACGGCAAGTCAGCAACGAGCTCAACCAGCTGTTGATTGGAGTCCATGGCCATAGCTTCATCAAGACGTCGTTCAAAAGCTTCGGCGGAAATAATCGCGCGACTATAATTGACGATAAGCTTATCGACGGTTTCTTCGCGGACTTGTTCAAGCGGACGGTCTTCGAGTTTAACAGGCATTAGTCTTCCTTATTGTGCGAACCCTGCCGATAATTATGCAATATTAAGGCCAAAATATAAGCCATTGTAAGTCAACGTTTTTATCTTGGTCCGCATAGATACGGTTGGTTAATTTAACCAAATGCATTCAAAAGTCATCAGTTTTTAACGCGATTCGTTACGAGCGCAATGACTGCAAGAATCTTAGTCGACCATCATTAATGTTGCTACTCGTTATCGGCATAGCCGCTACCGATGGCACTGAAGGGGAGCTTTAGCCCCAGTTGCGGAAATTGTAATGCAATCCAGGCCGGAAAAGTGTTGCTGTTGGGGCCAGGAACCGCGCGGTATTCATTTGCCCAGGGGTAACGGGTTGATGCTTCCGCAATTTGTGGGATCAGCTCAGCCGCCTCTATACCGGTGAGCGACAGCAGCTTCTCAGGACGTGCGCCATACCAGTAGCGATCGGGAGTTTTAGTTTGGTAGACGCGCAGTGCAGGCTCGCCATTATCAACCCGCCAACCGACCACCTCATAAACCGTATACTCAGTCGCGTTCTCGGGTTTTACCGCCAGCCAGGTATGAACCGCAAACCAGCCGCGCCAACCAAAGGCATCAGCGGCATAGGCCTCAATAATGGCCTGATTCTGTAGCTGCGGATCAGCGGCCAAGCCCGCCGACTCCCGCGATGCATCGCGCCAATCACTTGAAGAACAAGCACTGATCACGAGCAATAAAGTGAGAATAACAACTGATTTTTTCATAGCGCCGTGCCTTTCCTTATATTTAGTTACAACATTAAACTTAAAAAACTATGATAAGAAGGATCAATTTTGTTATCTTCTCGTTACTTTTAACATCAAGATATGGATCAATGAGTATGAGCAAGAAGGGCGCATTTATCGGGATTGTCGTGGTTGCTGCAGGGCTATCGGTCACTCCTTATTTCATCGGAACGCAAACAGAGTCAGCGATTAAAGATTACGTGGCCCTTTTTGATGAATCTCAGCATTTATATCAAGCGCGGGTGGTCAGCTACGAGCGCGACTGGTTGAGCGCAAATGCTGTGATCGAGGTTGGTATTGATACGCGTGCTCTGGGGCTCGAAGACGGGGCAACCGGTGAGGTGGTGACCACCGAGTTCGAACTTTCCCTGCAACACGGTCCGTTATTGACAGATCAGGGACTGGCAATTGGGCTTGCGTCGTGGCAGGTCAGCAATGATGGTCAGGGCCTGCAAGATTATGTGCAGTGGGATAGCAGCCGTTTACTTTACCTGCAGCAAGGTACCGTCAATCTGGCTGGCAATGCCAGTTATCGCGACAGTATTCCGCAGTTGAGTAATACCGAGCGTACCGGCGAAGTACGTTTTGAACTGGCAGAATACGGTGGTCAGGGGCAGTACGACGGTAAAACGTTAAGATACGAAGGCGCTTTTTCAGAGTTTAATCTAGGGGTCGAGTCGTTGCAGGTTGAACTGCAAAATGCACAGTTAAGTGGCCTTGCTGAAGCATCGCTGCAAACCCTGTTACGCGGTCAGTTTTACGAAGGGCACGGCAGTATGACTCTGGATGCCATGACAGTGACGACCGCAGAAGCCGGCGAAGTGATGGGGGCCGACAAGGTCTCTATGGACTACGTCGTGTCCATCAGTGAGGCAAGTGCGACCGGAAACGAGCTCGTGCAGATGGCCATGGACTACGGGTTTGATACTCTACGGGTGAATGGCGTCGAGACCAATGACCTGCGTATGAACACTGCCATGAACGCTATCGATAAGGGATTTATGGATGCCTATCTGCAACTGCTGCAAAGCGATGCTGGCACAGATCCCGAGCAGCTCCAGGCAGCTCTCGAAGAGTTGTTCGAGCAGCAGGGACTGGCGTTGTTACAGGCCGAGCCAGAGCTGACGATCACTAACTTTAGTGGCAGCTTGCCCGAAGGTCAGTTTGTTGCCAGCGCCTCGCTGTCGGTTGCTGGTGTCCGTGCCTTACCACAAGCCATGGACGATGATGCGTTCTGGCGTGAACACATGCGCGCCAGTACCCACCTGAATGTAGAAAAACCGCTGTTGCAGTGGGCAACCCAAATGTATGTGCAGATGAGCCTGGTTAATGCCGGACAAGCGCGCGAATTGACCGTTGAACAACTGCAACAGATTGCAGCCCAGCAAGCCGCGATGATGATCCAAAGCTTTGTGCAGCAGGGTGTATTACGCGAGGAAGATGGTTCTTACGTATTGGATCTGCAGGTTGCCGCTGGGGTATTAGATATGAATGGCCAACAAGTGCCCTTAACGCAAGCTATGGGCGGCATGTAACAGGCGTACAGTCGTTACAGAAAACCTTGGTTACAATTGTTTACCACGCGGCAATGTTGTTGCGCTGCAGCCAGTGCTATGTTGTGCGCGTGGTCATTATCCGTTCTTTTAAACAGGTCATCAGCTATGTTACGCACATCATTTCCGGGTCTCACGTTAGCAATCTTGCTCGCCGTATCTGCGATCTCGCTCAGTGCTGGCTCCGCGGCACATGCGCAGGTCAGTGAAAACCTGACCATTTGTGAAAGTGGCGATTGCGAGCGCCAGTTGGCAGAGCTTGAGCGTTTGGCACGCAAGGGCAGTGGCGATGCCGCTGCTGTGGTAGCGCTGGCCTACGCCAGTGGTGATGGTGTGGAACAAGACACCGAAAAAGCCCAACAGTTTATGGAGCAAGGCGCAAACCGGCGCAACCCGTTAGCGATGTACGTTATTTCTGACTGGTACCAACGCGGCTTCGTAGTGGAACAGAATGCAGAGCAGAGTCAGCGCTGGCTCGACCGTGCTGTCAAAACTGGTTACGCGCCCGCCCTGTACTTGAAGGCAACGCAATTGCTGGCCAGTAATACTGTCACTGAGCAGCAACAGGCGGTTCCCTTGTTAGAGCAGGCTGCTGAAACAGGATTGCTGACGGCCATGTACGCGCTGGCACGGTTGCAACAAACCGGAACTCTGGTGGAGCAGGATTTGATTGCCGCAGGCACACTGTTTGCGCGCTTAGCTCGCTCAGGTTATGGCGACGCGCGGCAGCAACTGCAGCAGGTTAATCAGCAGTTAGCCGGCACTGAATTTGCTGCGAGCGATGATGGCCAGCTGCTGCGTCAGGCTGAGCAGGCCATGGAGCGGATCACGGTCACCGCAGACGCAAGTCTGTACCGTACTCAACTCGATCGTCTGGTCAATCAACTGGACGCTTCAGGCAGTTTTGATAACCGTTCCATTGGCTCACGCATTCGCGGCGTTGGCTGCGCTGACACGGGCTCTCCGTGCGCAGTATTGAGTCCTGGTAGAGGACAAAGCAGCCTTGGGGATGTGCTTAGCGGTAATCGCGGCGGCAACTAAAATCGGCGGGGCATTTGCGCCGCCGCCTGATTTTCTATATCATTCCCGCCCTCTAAAGGGCTTCGGCCCAAACCATGCAACAACAGTGGAGTTTGGGCTTTGTTCCTGCTTACGCCACCCTAGCCGTAACAGTTTTCTCTTCTTTTAGCTGGCCAGCTTCTGTGCCGGCGCATTTTCGTGTTCTTAATTTCTAACTTTAAAAGTGATAACAATTATGTTGAAGACCATTCAAAACCAATGGTTCTCGAATATCCGTGGCGATCTGCTCGCGGGTATCGTGGTGGCGCTGGCGCTTATCCCTGAAGCCATTGCCTTTTCTATTATTGCCGGAGTCGATCCAAAAGTTGGCTTGTATGCCTCGTTCTGTATCGCCGTTATTATTGCCTTTACAGGTGGCCGACCGGGCATGATTTCTGCCGCTACTGGCGCCATGGCGCTGCTGATGGTGACGCTGGTTCGTGAACATGGGCTTGAGTATTTGCTCGCGGCAACCTTGTTGACTGGCGTCCTGCAGATCGTTGCCGGTTACCTGAAGCTTGGCGATTTGATGCGCTTTGTCTCGCGCTCGGTAGTGACAGGGTTTGTGAATGCGCTGGCGATACTGATTTTCATGGCGCAATTACCTGAGCTGACGAATGTGACCTGGCATGTTTACGCTATGACCGCTGCCGGTCTGGGTATCATTTACCTGTTCCCTTATGTTCCAGTGATTGGCAAAGTACTGCCATCGCCGTTGATTTGTATTGTTGCACTGACCCTCGTTGCCATTTTCTGGAACATTGATATCCGTACCGTTGGTGATATGGGGCAGCTACCTGATACCTTGCCGATTTTTCTCTGGCCTGACGTGCCCTTAACGCTTGAAACCTTGTGGATCGTGTTTCCTTATTCAGCCGCATTAGCAATAGTAGGCTTGCTTGAATCGATGATGACCGCAACTATCGTTGATGACCTGACGGATACCGATAGTGATAAAAACCGTGAATGTAAAGGCCAGGGTATTGCCAATGTGGGCGCCGGTTTGTTTGGCGGTATGGCGGGCTGTGCCATGATTGGTCAGTCGGTGATCAACGTGAAGTCCGGGGGCCGTACCCGCCTTTCAACTTTTGTTGCGGGCGCCTTTTTGATGGTGATGATCCTGGTGCTCGATGAGTGGTTGAAACAAATCCCGATGGCGGCCCTGGTCGCGGTCATGATTATGGTGTCTATCGGTACCTTCAGCTGGGCGTCAATTCGTGATTTGCGCAAGCACCCGTTGTCGACCAATATCGTGATGGTCACTACCGTAGCTGTGGTTGTAGCGACGCATAATCTCGCCTTAGGTGTCGGCGTTGGTGTGCTTTTGGCGGCAATGTTCTTTGCCAATAAAATTGGCCATTTCATGCATGTTCAATCCACCATCAATGAGGCAGGGACTGAGCGTAAGTATCAGGTCATTGGCCAGGTTTTCTTTAGTTCTGCAGATAAATTTGTCGCTTTCTTTGACTTCAAAGAAGCAGTCGATAAAGTAGTAATAGACTTAACCCGTGCGCATTTCTGGGATATCACCGCTGTTGGTGCGTTGGATAAAGTGGTATTGAAGTTCCGTCGCGACGGTGCTGACGTTGAAGTCATAGGCCTGAATGAGGCCAGCGCAACAATTGTTGACCGTTTCGGTGTGCATGATAAACCTGACGCGGCCGATAAAATCATTGGCGGCCACTAGGCTGCAGGAGGACAAGATGTCATTTGTTATTGGATGTATCGATGGGGCCACAGCCAGCACCGCAGTGTGTGAGTATTCCGCCTGGGCCGCAACACAGCTTTCTGCGCCAGTTTTACTATTGCACGTGCTCGAAAACTCGACCCTGGAAGCGAGCACGGATGTTACCGGTAACATCGGGCTTGGGACTCGTGAGCATCTACTCGAGCAGCTGGCAGAGCTGGATGAACAACGCGCGAAACTGGCGTTGAAGCATGGCCATATGTTGCTTGAGCAAGCTGAACAGAAGGTGCGCAAGCTAGGTCTTACCGACATTCATCAGCGCCAGCGCCACGGTGGGCTAGCACCCACTCTGCTCGACATGGAGCAGGATGTGCGGCTGGCGGTGTTGGGCTTACACGGCGAAGACTCAATAAATCAGCTCCGCAAAGTTGGCAGTCATCTGGAAACCGTGATTCGTAGCGTTCATCGGCCGTTACTGCTGACCCCTGATGAGTTCCAGCCACCGAAAAGCGCGATGCTGGCTTATGATGGCAGTGAAACCGCCAAAAAAGGGGTTGAGCTAGTGACCGAGAGCCCACTTTTTAAAGGTATGCCGGTGCACCTGGTAATGGTTGATGATGACACTGTGGAAAACCAGGAGCGCCTGGACTGGGCCGCAGAGCATCTGCGCGCGGGCGGGCACGACGTCGAAACCAAACTGTTGAGCGGAAATGTAGAAGAAAGCTTACACAGTTATCAGACCGACCATGGCATCGACATCATGGTGATGGGGGCCTTTGGCCACTCACGCATTCGCCAGTTTTTGGTGGGCAGCACCACCATGCGCATGCTGCAGGAAAGCACAACTCCAGTTCTGGTGTTGCGCTAGCCTGTCCGGGTTGATCAGGTGACTGCCTGACGCGTCTGAAAACGTGGGTCTGTATAGGCCCGCGTTTGCATAATCTCCGCCAGACGCGCGACGGCACGCCCAATATCGGTAAAACTGGTGTAGAGTGGCGTGAAGCCGACGCGCAGATAATTCGGTGCGCGAAAATCGGCAATCACCTTGTGCTCAATCAGAGCCTGACAAATCGCATAAGCATCCGGGTGAGCGAACGACAGCTGACTGCCGCGCTGCTGCGCCGTCTTCGGTGAAATGCAGTCGAATTCCCGGGCCAGTCCCGTTTGCTCTAAAAGTTCTAAAAACAGCTCTGCCAGGCCGATGGATTTCTCGCGGACCTGCACCATGGTAACATCCGCAAATACATCTAATGCCGCATCGACAGCGCTCATGGCAAGAATTGATGGCGTCCCACTGAGCATTTTTCCGATGCCGTCAGTGGCTTCGAACTGTGCATCAAAGACGAATGGCCGGGCATGACCAAACCAGCCGGATAGTGGCTGTCTGACGCTACCCAGGTGACGCTCGGCCACATACACAAAGGCCGGTGCCCCGGGTCCACCGTTCAGGTATTTGTAAGTGCAACCTACAGCAAAATCCGCCTGCCACTTATCCAGCTCGACCGGCACAGCACCTGCGCTATGGGCGAGGTCAACAATGACTAATGCGCCAGCCGCGTGGGCATGAGCGATAATCTCGGCCATAGGTAATCGCCGGCCACTACGAAAGTTGACCTCGGTTAGCATTACGATGGCGGTTTGAGCATGAATATGCTTGCTAAGATCAGCAAGCAGCTCAGCTTCATCGGCAAGCACCAGCTCACAATTCTCCGCGCCGATCAGTTGCTGCAACCCCTGCACCATATAAAGGTCGGTTGGGAAATTATCCGCGGTAGACAGCACTTGATGACGCTGGTTGCGTGGTTCGCCGCGGGCATCAAGAACCGCAAAAGCAGCACTGAGCGTTTTAAATAAGTTCACTGAGATGGAGTCACAGCAGATGACCTGTCCTGCCTGCGCGCCAATGATTGGTGCCAGCTTGTCGCCGATTTTAGCGGGCAGGTGAACCCAGCCATGTTCGTTCCAGCTGCGGATGCCGTCCTGACCCCATTGTTGCGCGGTCGTCTCGGCCACACGAGCTTGAGTGCCGTGGGTCATTAAACCCAAGGAGTTACCATCGAGGTAAACGGTGTCTTCGGGAATGACAAATTCATCCCGCAGATGAGCAAGCGGATCAGCTTGGTCCAGGCGCTCGAGCGCACTGAAATTAATATCAGTCATGCATCGCTTCCAGGGTGGTGAGCAGCTGTTGCCAGGCCGCTGTATTTGGATGAACCCAGTCGAAATGGCCAGCACTTTCTGCCAGAACGACCTGAACCGCACCTTTTTGTGCATAAGCGCGGGCCTGTTCGGTAGGCACGATACTATCGGCGCCTCCCTGCAGCAAGGTGACTGCGACGGTGATATCCTGTGTAATGGGGTTGGCTTGCTGCCAGTCGCTGGCCGAGGCGCTCTGCATAAACTGCGCGCCGGCCTGCTGGCAGCCGCCTTCGGCTGCGGTATAAGCAGCAAGATCGGTAATGGCCGCCAGACCAACAACATGATCCACAGACTCAGCGAATGCGCCACCGGCAAGTAAAGCCAGATGTCCGCCGGCACTGTGCCCCATCACCACGACCTGTCGCTCACGAAGCGCTAACTCAGGCAGAGCAATGAGCCGCTGCATGGCATTCTGGATATCATGCCAGGTTCCGGGCCAACCCCCGCCATTATCGCCGGTACGGCGATACTCAATCGAGGCCACCGCATAGCCTGCCTGCTGCAAAGCAGTGGCGGCTGGTCGGGTATGGTCGATGTTGTAGGCATTTAACCAGCATCCACCATGAATGAATACTACCAAGGGCGCAGACACCCCAGATGTTGGCCAGAGATCGATAAATTGCAGCGGATCATCACCGTAGCTTACCCGTTGCTGTGCTGCGCTATAGCTGAGCTCGGTAACGCTTGAGTAGGCAACGTCAGGTCCTGCCAGTGTGGTCGTGTCGGTGCTGGCCACCAGGGGCGATGAGGCAAGAGAGAATCCTGCTGCGAGCACAGAGAAAATAAGTTTGCGTGGGTCCATTTACGAGAATCTCTTTTCGATGGCCTGGTGCAAATCTTTTTTCAAACCCAGCATAAAAACCACTTCCGCGACGACAAACAGGGGGCCAATGGTCAGTCCCATAATGTCGTCGACAAACGCTGGTTTGCGCCCTTCAAAATAATGCCCAATAAACTGAAAAGCCCAGCCCACTACGAACAAGCCAACGCCCCAGCTCAACCACGCACTGGTCGACAGGGCTGCTACTTGCACGCCTAGCACCACGGTCAAGGCAAGTAATACTGCCATCAGCAGTCCTAACGGACGGTCGAGACGCAAGTAGAAAAAAGATGCGATAACAGCAATAATCAGAGCCGGGCTTAAGAACCACCCCTCAAAAGACCAATGCGGACGCGAGAGTAAAATCTGTATCGCGATGACAATCATCGGGATACCCAGCAGATGGGTTGCAATATTACGGCGGTCGCGATGGTACGCGGCATACTCAGACAAATGGTCTGTTATTGTTTTCATAGTCTTGCCCTGTAGCTATTGTGCTGTCAGTATGACGGTTTGCCATCTACTATAAATAGAAAATCCACTGAAGGGAAAGGCCATGCGCGATAAATTGGAGCGTCGCTCGTTTTTGCTTCTGCTTATACTGGTAAGCATCGCTTTCGGATTCATTTTAGAGCCGTTTTTTGGCGCTATTTTTTGGGCCTGTGCGGTGACGGTTATTTTTGCGCCTATGCAACGCTGGGTACTGTCAAAAATAGGCGAAAAACCCAATACCGCCGCCGGATTCACTCTATTGACCTGTATGGCGATTGTCGTTATCCCGGTTATCTTCCTGAGTACAGCCTTCGTGAAAGAGGGGATTCAATTTTACCAGCGAGTTGAAGCGGGAGAGATTGATCCCCGGCAAATCCTGCAGCAGCTCCGTGATGCTTTCCCTTGGTTTGATCAGGTATTGGTCGAGCTTGGCATCGATACCACTAACCTGCGCGAGCGCATTTCTAACAGTCTGGTCAGTGCAACGCAATTTCTAGCCAAAGAAACTCTCAGTATCGGGCAGAATACCTTTAGCTTTTTGATCAGTCTGGCGCTGATGATGTACCTGACCTTTTTCCTGCTGCGTGATGGCAGTAAGCTGATGCGGATTATCGTCAGAGCTCTTCCGCTTGGCGACGAACGCGAAGAGGCATTATTTAAAAAGTTCGCTGAAGTGACCCGCGCGACAGTAAAAGGGAACTTAGTGGTGGCGATCGTGCAGGGTGCTCTTGGCGGTATTATCTTCTGGCTGCTTGCGATACCAGGGCCCTTGTTATGGGGTGTGGTGATGGCGTTCTTGTCCTTGATCCCTGCGGTGGGCGCGGCGATTATCTGGTTCCCGGTGTGTTTGTATTTATTCGCCACCGGCGACTGGATAAGCGGCACCATCCTGCTCGCCTACGGTGCTGTTGTCATAGGCCTGGCCGACAATGTGTTACGACCGATTCTGGTTGGACGCGATACCAAGCTTCCGGATTATGTGGTGCTATTTTCTACCATCGGTGGTATCACCCTTTTTGGTATCAATGGCTTTGTCATCGGCCCGCTGGTCGCCGCGCTGTTCATGGCGACCTGGCAGATTTTTATGAAAGACTTTAATGGCGAAATGTAGCCTGTCCGCGACTTAGTCCAATGTCGGGCGGTGATAGCCGCCCTCAATCCCGTTTTTACTGAAGACCCACTGCCAGAGCTGCAGGTCGCGGGCACGAAAGGCGCCGGCACAGGAGTGCAGGTAGTACCGCCACATGCGTTTAAAGGTTTCATCGTAATCGCCGCTTAACTGTTCCCAGTTGCGCTCAAAATTGTCACTCCAGGCCATTAACGTCCGATCATAGTCGGCACCAAAATTATGGATATCTTCGGCGGTGAAATGTGCGCGGGAACTGTTATCGATGTGGGCCAGGCACGGCAACTCGCCGTTAGGGAAAATATGCCGGTTGATCCAGGGATCAGTACCACGGACATCGCGGTTTCTGCCAATCGTATGTAGCAGGAACAGCCCGTCGTCTTTTAGACTGCGCGCGGCGACTTCCATAAAACTGTCGTAATTTTTCTGACCGACGTGTTCAAACATACCAATACTGACCACAGCGTCGAAATGTTCGTTAATATCACGATAGTCTTGCAGGCGGAATTCAATGGGCAGGCCCGCGCACATTTTTTCACCAAGCTCGACCTGTGCTTTGGAGACGGTTACGCCGACACACCTGACAGAGTAGTTCTCTGCTGCATACTTCATAAAGCTGCCCCAGCCGCAGCCAATATCCAGCAGTTGCATGCCCGGACGTAATTGTAGCTTCTGACAGATCAGTTCCAGCTTGTCGCGCTGGGCATCGGCAAGATTCTCAGCCCGCTGCCAATAACCGCAGGTGTAGACCATACGCTCATCGAGCATGGCCTGATAAAGTTGATTGCCTAAATCGTAATGCTGTTCACCGACCTGGAAGGCACGCGCTCGACTTTGTAAGTTCAGCCAGCGCGCTTTAAGGTGCTGCCATAGAAAGCGCGTGGGTTTAATTTCCTGACCAAGTTGCGCGCGTAAGATTCGATAAAAGAATTCATCCAGCTGCTCACAATCCCAGTCGCCGCGCATGTAGCCTTCGCCTAAACCAAGATTACCTCGGGCGAGGACATCATTGAGTACATCAGCACGATGCAGCTGCATGTCCCATGGCCTGGAACCGTTTATACTGATATCGGCGCGGGCAAGTAACTTTTCGATATAAGCTCGGGTTTCCATGATCGCCTCTCTCCTGATTGCTAATAAGTGTAGCTAAGCTGGTGAAAAACGCAGACTATCGCAGCGAACGTTTTAGCATAGAGCGAATCGTTCTAGACTTTAGTCTGAGCAAAACGTATGGTTTCTACAAACTTATCGAAGAGGCATTTTATGTGCAAGATCCGCAACATGTACAGCAAAGCCGCCGCCACTTTCGCGAGCCTGATGCTGTTGACTGGCTTGTCAGCGTGCGCCAGCGCACCCCAGGGGATGAGCGCCGAGCAACTTGCTAAAGCAGGTCAGGTAGAGTTTATGCGACCTTATGAATTGTCACGCTCAGACGTCGAGTTTGTCAGCGTAGGTCCGGTTCGGGGCGAGTCGTGCGCGAGTCACCTGCTGGCGGATGAGGCCTCGCAGGAACAAGCGCGCATGCGGATGAAACTTGCCGCCGCTGAACGGCAGGCAAACCGTTTAGTGTTGAAAAAATGCGTTAAAGACGACGAAGGCGGATGCACGACCCGTTGGTGGTGCGAGGGCGATGCGTACCAAGCTGTGCCATTGCAGTAATAAAGAATAGGAGTTGGTTATGCGCAACGCACAACGTCCGACAGATTTGATTGGCCAGACGGACATGATTCGTGTCCGCTCGCTGTCGGAGCTGACCGGTTGTGATATCTGGATGAAGTTGGAGTCACAGAATCCCGGAGGCTCTATCAAGGATCGTGCATCTTATCAGATGATAAAAGATGCTCTCGACAGTGGTGAGCTGGAGCCCGGCATGACCGTAGTTGAAGGCACTGCGGGGAATACTGGTATCGGTTTGGCACTGGTGGCGCGGTCCCTGGGTTTACAGATGCTGGCAGTCATGCCGAATGATCAGTCGCCGGAGAAAGAGCGCATGATCCGCCTGCATGGGGCGCAATGTAAAACTGTTGATCCGGTGCCGTTTCGCAATGACAACCATTTTTATCACACCGCCAGGCGACTGGCCGAAAGT
The DNA here is from genome assembly GCF_030466375.1 of Pseudidiomarina terrestris. Classification (NCBI taxonomy): domain Bacteria; kingdom Pseudomonadati; phylum Pseudomonadota; class Gammaproteobacteria; order Alteromonadales; family Idiomarinaceae; genus Pseudidiomarina; species Pseudidiomarina terrestris. The sequence goes on along the minus strand of NZ_JAGGJE010000004.1, from coordinate 137,425 downwards.
CGCGATGATTACTGGTGGGCAAACCAGTTCGAAAATACCAGCAACGCCCGCGCTCATTATTTGGGAACTGGGCCGGAGATCTGGCAGCAAACCGAGGGTAGCATCGACATTTTGGTGTCGGTCGCCGGCACCGGCGGTACCATTGCTGGCTCATCGATGTATCTGAAAGAGCGTAATGAAGACGTTCAGGTGTGGTTGACGGACCCAGATGGTTCCGGCATTTACAGCTTTTTGAAAGACGGTGAGTATGTTGCCACTGGCGGCTCCTTTACCGAAGGGATCGGTATCATGCGTCTGGTCGAGAATTTCAAGCAGGCTCGCATCGACGCCGCGGTGAATTTGCCAGATCAGGATCTCTACGCGCTGTCGCGCTATGTTCGGGATCATGACGGTCTGGTCTTGGGTAGCAGTTCAGCGCTGAATCTTGCCGGAGCATTGCAGGCAGCAGCTCTGCATGGGCCAGGCAAAACCATCGTTACCTTTGCCTGCGACCTAGGTGAGCGCTCAGCCAGTAAACTCTACAACGAGAACTATTTGCGTGAGCGCGGTGTAGAGCTTGCTGCTGAACCCGCCAGGGAGATGGTCGCCCGTTACCGCGAAATGGGTGAACGGGTCTGGTACGCGGCTAAGTAAAACTCAAACGCATGCGATAGCCGTCGGCATGCCCGGGATAATAGTCCGGAAGCAGGTCGACCACCTCAAAATCATAGCGGCGATAAAGTTCGATCGCCGCTGTGTTGTCCACCTTAACTTCCAGCGATAGTCCTTTAGCGCCCTGTGTTTGTGCATAGCTCATGGCGTGTTCAAGCAACTGCCGGCCGACGCCTTGCCCGCGAGCCTGCGCCGCTACAGCAATGGAGTACAGGCGCCAGACGCGACTGTTTTTGCGGGTCAATAGCAGGCTGTAGCCCAGCACCTGTGCTGGCGCGGCTGGTGTTGTAAAGACAAAGATGTGGGCGGACTCAGCTTTCAGCAAGCGCTGGAAACTGCGCTTGCCCAATTGGCTGTAATCAAAGGTTGCAGCTTCAAGTGCAACCAGAGCGTTAACGTCAGATAGTTCTGCAGGACGAATCGAGCTGGCCATTATTTTTCGTCTAACCGCCTCGCAAAATCACGCATGATAATGTGATAGAGCTCATCACCGAGAAGTAAGTCTTCCACCCCTGCATCAATCGATGGATTATCGTTGATCTCGATGATCACTGGCCCCTGTGCCGTTAACTTCATATCGACGCCATACAAACCATCGCCAATCAACCGGGTCGCCTGCAACGCGGTTTTCACCACATCCTTTGGCACCTGATGGATGCCAACTGTTTCAAAGCCACCTGATTTGCTGCGACTGGTCGCACTGGCATGGTTATAGATCTGCCAGTGATTACGCGCCATATAGTATTTACAGGCGTAAATGGCCCGGTTATTCAAAATACCAATACGCCAGTCGAACTCCGTACGCACAAACTCCTGTGCCAGTAGTATGGTAGAAGTCTTAAACAAATCAGCGGCAATACTTTTTAACTCATCAATGGACTCAGCTTTTTCGACGCCGATGGAGAACGAGCCATCAGGAATCTTCAGCACCACGGGATAGCCTAAACGCTCACCTATGGCTTCATAGTCGATGTCCTGCTGACTGAGAATAAGTTCTGTACGAGGCGTCGGAATACGGTGCTTATCGAGCAGTTCCTTCAAAAAGACTTTATTCGCACATTGTAAAATCGAGTGTGGCGCGTCAATCACCACCATGCCGTTCGCTTCGGCTTTTTTGGCAAAGTGATAGGTGTAATGGCTGATGCGAGTCGTCTCACGAATAAAGAGCGCGTCGAATTCCAGCAGACGGTTGTAGTCATCTGCAGTGATCAGTTCAGCATCGATATCAGCCTCTTTAGCGGCTTTGATAAACTTCTGCAGGGCTTTTTTATCACTGGTCGGAATGGGCTCTTCCGGATCATGCAGAATCGCCAAATCGTAACGATACTCTTTTTTCGCGCGCGCTTTACGCCAGACGCGCTTGCTAAAGCTGTCCAGACTATCGCCAAAAAAGGTCTGCTGCTCGTCCGTCAGCTCGGCCAAATTGCCAGCGATCAGGTTATGAATAAACCAGCGCCCCTGATAGCTGAACTCAACCCACAAAATTGGGCAGGGGTAACGGTCAAAGATCTGGCGTGCAAAGCTGGCCAGCAAAGGATCCTGAGTCTGGCCAAAGCAAATGAGAACACGCTGGCGCTGGCTTTCGGTTTGCTGCGTCAGATAACGACTGATCTGTTTGTCGGTGCTGGCGGGTAGCAATAACTGGTAATGCGAGAAGTTAGCCAGATCGTTGATCGTGGAGACCGAGGGCAGCACCCGCTGACCTCGCGCTTCAGCCAATAAGCTGACGTAGTAACCGGTCGACAAATAGCTCAGGTCACCACACAAATTGAGAATTTGTGCGCGCGCTTTTGCGTCCTGCTCCAGCAGGTAATCGCTGGCAGAAATGATGGACTGACTGGGGTAATAGGGCTGCCAGTCGGCAATGGAATCAAGAATAATCAGGGCTGCGTTCTGCATAGTAACTCCGCATTAGAATTGCGCGCATATTTACGGCTAAATTTACGAAAACACAAGTAAAATTTTATTTTATGCTCAATAAAAAAGGGTAGCACAACAAACCAAGTAAGCTATCCTTAACTAATTCAATGGGTTCACTTATTTAGGAGAGTTTACATGCTCACGTTACTCGCGCGATTGCTTCGTGCTTTGAACTCAGAATCCGGTGCCTGGGCACTGGCAATCGCCTTCGTGCTTGGCATGATTATGGGATTCACTCCGTTATGGCGAGTGCATAACCTGGTGATTTTGCTGATAGCTTTATTGTTCCGCGTCAATCTCTCTGGGTTTATTCTCAGCTTTGTGATTTGTTCCGGACTGGCCTTTTTACTGGACCCTGTTTTCCATCAGGTCGGCTTCGCGATACTTTCCGCTGAGAGCTGGCAGCCGGTATGGCAGGGCATGTACGATTCTGCCTTTTGGCGGGTTGTGCAATTTCACCATACCATCACGTTAGGCAGTCTGGTCATTAGTCTCGCTTTTGCACCTATACTTGCGATCCTGAGCTTTTGGCTGGTGACGCAATATCGACGTCGCATCCAGGTCTGGTTTAACAAACTGAAAATCGTTCAGGCACTTAAAGCCAATCGATTCTGGGCCGTTTATTCGAACTTGAGAGGGTAACAAGCATGGAACAGCATACTGTTCGCCGTAGTGCGTTTCGCTGGCCAGGACTGGTCGCTTTTCTCGTTATTGTCGGGCTGATTGCAGCTTTTTCCTGGTTGCTGCTCGATACTATTTTAAAATGGTCGCTGGAGCGGACGCTGGGCACACTCAACGGCGCTGAGGTGAATATTGAACGGGTCGAGCATCAGTGGGTTCCACTTACGGTCGAGCTCTCTGGCATTCAGGTGACGGATCCTTTGCAGCCTGATTTTAACCGGGTTGCCGTGGGAGATGTGCGCGGAGAATTAAGCTGGGAGCAGCTGCTTATGGGCCGTTTCCATTTTGAAGATGTGGTCAGCACAGGCATTCGTGTTCATACTCCCCGGGAAACCACCGGTGAGGTTTATCAACTGCCAAGTAAAGAGCAGGTCGGAGGATGGTTCGGCGAAGGCATGGATAAGCTTCAGTTGTCGATGCCCTCGGTCGATGAGGTCATGGCCCGTGTTGACTTGCGCACACCAGCAGCCGTCGCTGAGGCAAAAACAAGCTTTGAGCAGCAACAAGAGCGCGTTAAAGCGGTCATGGATAAGCTGCCAAGCAAAGAGCGTATCGCAACCTATGAAGCCGAGTTAAAAGCGCTCACTGAGGGCAAAATTGAGACCCCCGTTCAGTTGCAGGAGAGAAAAGAAAAGTTTGCCGAGTTGAAAGAAAAATTTGCAGCCGACCGGCAGGCGCTGCAGGAGTTTAAAGAAATTGCTTCAACTGCTGCGGCTGAATTAAAGACGCAAATGGAAAAAGTGAAAGCGGCGCCCCAACGCGATTTAGACCGGGTCGGCGAGCTTTTGCAGATGAATAGCCAGGGGTTGAGCGAGATAACAACCGTACTTTTTGGCGAACAGGCTCGGCGTTGGGCCGACTATATGCTGCTTGCTTATGAACAACTGGCGCCTATGTTAATGCGCTCCGCGGATGAAACCGCGCTGCAACCTCCGCGCGGCGAAGGTATTTGGTTTTCCTTCACTGGTAGCGATGCGCCACCGGATTTTCTGATTAAAAAAGCACGTACTGAATTCGCAATAGGGCCTACGGTGCTGGATGTTGACTGGGCCAATATCACCCATCAGCACCAGCAACTGGGTCAACCGACCACCTTCCGTGCCCGTGGCGAAAACAACGCGCTCTGGTCATCATTGCAGCTCAATGGCGAACTGGCCCTGACTGAGGCCGGATTTGATGCCCGTCAGGAATGGCGAGTACAAGGGGTAAACCTGGCCCGCACGGCATTAAGTGAGCGTAGCGAGTTAGCGGCGAGCATTTTGTCGGCGCTACTGGATAGTGAAGGGAATGTCGCTTTACGCAACAGTCAGTTTGACGGCAATGCAACGCTGCGCCTGGCCGACATGGTGATCGAGGCCAGTGCTGAGAATCAGTGGGCGGCGGTGATCGCCAAAGCTTTGGAGAGCCTGCAGCGACTAGATATTAACGCCGACCTGAAAGGCGAGCTGATGAACCCCGATTTCAGTTTGTCATCTGATCTTGACCGACAGCTTGGCCAGGCATTACAGGCCGCTGCTAAAGACGCCGCTAAGGGTGAGCTGGCAAATCTTCGCCAGCGTCTGACATCACAGTCAGATGGCTTTGTTGGGGAGTATCAGGAAGAGCTGACGCAGCTGACAAGTTTACTGACTGATGCAGAAAATCGCGAAGCACGGCTGCAGGAAATGCTGGAAATGAAGTTACAGAATCAGCTTGAAGATAAAGTAAAAGATAAACTTAAAGGATTGCTGGGGAACGGCTAGTTCCCCAGCGGGTGTGGCGCTGTACGCTTATTCTTCGATAAAAGCTTTCAGTGTTGCGGCTTTGCTAGGAATACTGAACAGACCGTCCAGGTGTCCCCATACACCCTCAATTTCCTCGTATTGCGGCGCTTTGCCCTGGCGTTCCAGCTCAGTGACCGCCTGTTTGGCGAGGTACGGCTGCAACAACAGATCATTCGTCGCTGGCAAAAACAGGGTTTTCGCTTTCACTTTAGCAAGGCCGCTGGCCAGATCATTGTTGTGCCCTGCGACAAACAGCTGATTGGCCCGCACCAGGTAAAGCAGGTGATTACCATCCGCAAGGGGCGCCCGGGTGGCGCTGCTGGCAAACAGGTAGTCAAGCACAGGAGTACTGTTGGTGACGCTTTCCAGCGCGGCTTGCGGGAGAACTTCAGGCTTAGGTGCGCGTAAGTTCATGATGACCGGGTGCATGGCTTGTTGAGTAATCATGGCCAGAGTGCTGGTGATGCCTGTTAAAGGAGCTTCACCATCGTAGTAATCACCATTGTTCCAGTTCGGGTCGTGGCGGATCGGGCGGGCCCAGTGCTCAAGTGCCATAATGGTCCAGGCATCCATGGCACCCGCACCGATCACTGAAACCATGCGCTCGACCTTATCCGGATAAGCAATCGACCACTCCAGAGCCTGTAGCGAGCCCATGGAGGCGCCGACTACAGCATGCAGCTTAGTAATGCCCATACTTTGCAATAGCTCATACTGTACGTTGACAAAATCACGGATGGTCACCACCGGAAAATCCAGACCGTAGGGCTTGCCGGTAGCTGGATTAATCGAGGCTGGACCAGTGGTGATAACATTTGGGTCATGCGGAAAAGCATTAACCAGAGTGTCGGAGCTGATTACAAAATACTTATTGGTATCAATGGCTTTGCCGGGACCGATAATCGCGTCCCAGTAGCCCGGCAGCACGTCATCGGCGGCGTATTTACCTGCGGCGTGGCTGTTTCCAGAGAAGAAGTGCGTGATCAGAATTACATTGTCTTTGTCGGCATTGAGCTCGCCGTAGCTTTCCCAGCCAATCGTCACTTCGGGAATGACTTCACCGCCTAACGTGGTGTAGTCGGCAAAGGTGAAAGAGTTTTTCTCCACCAGCATCGGCTCGGTTTCGGTCTGCGCGTGGCATCCATAACTCAGCAGCAGTGTGAATAAGCTAACAATGAAAATCATAGTACGTTGCATAGCAGGCTCCCGTTATGCGTCAGATGATTGCTCAAGTAAGTAATTTTCATACTGCTTGCGCAATTCGTTTTTTACCAGTTTACCGGTGCCAGTATGTGGCAGTTCGGCAACAATCAAAATATCATCAGGTGTCCACCATTTTGCGATTTTACCCTGCAGGAATTCATACAGCATGGCTTTATCAACGCTGGCGCCTTTATTCGGTACCACCAGTAGCAACGGGCGTTCATCCCATTTCGGATGTTTTACGCCAATGACGCAGCTTTCGTTTACCGCCGGATGCTGGCTACAGATGTTTTCAATATCAAGAGAGCTAATCCATTCGCCGCCGCTTTTGATGACATCCTTTTTACGATCCACAACCTTCATGTAGCCTTGCGGATCGATGACGGCGATGTCGCCAGTAGCTAACCAGCCGTCGGCGAAAGTTTCCGGGTCGTTGCGCTGATAATAACTATTCGCGATCCAGGGACCGCGCACGCGTAATTCGCCGCTGGTTTCGCCATCGTGTGGCAGTGCTTCACCGTCAGCATTAACGATCTCCATGTCGACACCAAAGCAAGCGCGTCCGGCAGTGGTCTGGATCCGATACCGCTGCGCTTTTGGTAATGCCATAAGACTCGGTTCAGGTGGAGCAGAACAGGTTAACGGGCCAGTCTCGGTCATGCCCCAGATAGGTTGCCAGTAGACGTCGTAATCCTCATCGAACGCTTTCACAAGGCCCAGTGGAGATGCAGCCCCGCCGACACAAACGCGCTCCAGCGTTGGCACGCTGGACGTTGTCTCGTTGAGGTAATTATGCAGGGTTAACCAGATGGTGGGAACACCCAGTCCCACGGTGACGTTCTCCGTTGCTATCAGTTCGTACATCGCCGCGCCGCTCATACCCATACCAGGCAGCACCAGTTTACAGCCCGCCAATGGAGCAGCGTAGGGCGCGCCCCAGGCTCCCGCATGATACATAGCGACCATCGGCATCAGTACGGTGTTGGCGCGCAAATCCAGTAGCTCGGCGCTGACCGTTGCCTGCGCATGCAGGACCATGGCCCGCTGCGAGCTTAACACGCCCTTGGGGTTACCGGTTGTACCTGAGGTATAGCAGAGCAGTGCCGCGCTATCCTCATGCAGTGCAGGCCAGCTGAACTCGCCGGGTAAATCCTCGAGTAACGACTCGTACGCATAGAGTTGCGCCTGGCACTCGGCCAGCTCAGGTTGCTGGCAATCATCAGCCAGTACGATCACACCCTTGAGCTGAGGAACCTGATTGACCACTGCAGCGGCAAGCTCGGCAAAGCATGCATCAACGAACAGCCAGGTTGCGTTGGCGTCATTTAAAATCCATTCGATCTGGTCGGCAATCAGGCGTGGGTTGACCGTATGCAAAACTGCGCCAATGCCACTGACCGCATAATAGAGTTCCAGATGCCGATAGGTGTTCCAGGCGAGTGTAGCGACACGTTCGCCGGGCTTAACGCCAAACTTGGTTAAGCTGTGGGCAAGCTGACAGGTGCGCTGGTAACAGTCGGTATACGTGTAACGATGAATATCGCCTTCAATACGACGGCTCACAATTTCCTGAGTTGGATGGCGACGCACGCCATGGCGCAGCAAATCAATAATCAATAACTGGCTTGCTTGCATGGCGCCTGCAAGTTGCGGCGCCTGATGTTGTGTTGTTTCAAACATAATTACAGCCTTGGCTTAAAACAGGTTAAATAAAGCGATGGCAATGCTCAGGCCGATAAAGGGGACCACCACGGTGACTGCTGCGACCGGCCAGTAAGCGGCTTGGTGCGTTTCATTACAAATCGCGCGAATGGTCGTGACCACGTAGCCATTATGCGGTAGCGAGTCCAGCGCACCCGACGAAATCGCGACAATACGGTGCAGCTGATCTGGATTGACGCCCTGATCCATGTAGTGCGGGCCAATTTCCGGCAATGCGATTGCCTGGCCGCCTGAGGCAGAACCGGTCAGGCCGGCAATCACGCTAACCGCGACGGCTGCGCCCACCAGCTCGTTACCGGGCAGGTTGGTCATAAAGGTCACTGCTTCAGCGAAGGCCGGGGTGACCTTAGCAATACTGCCAAAACCGACCACGGCTGAGGTGTTGCCGATAGCAATCAGCGCACCTGTGGAAGCCTCACCGACAGCCCGCGACATATTCTGGAAGTACTTAAAGTTAATAATAGCAATGGCCAGTACGCCGCCACTCAAAGCAATAATCAGCGCATTCTGTTTCAGATCTTCGTGGAATAAGAAACTTAACGACAGCACTACGATAAGTGGTATCAGCCCGCTAAACGGCGATGGCAGTTTGCGTTCAATCAGTTGTGGATCACTTTCGCGCTGCTGGAAGGTTTCACCGCGCGAAACTGCGGCTTTAATCATTTTGGTCAGCCACCAGTAGCCGATGATAAACATGATCACCGCGACCACAATGGACACTTCCCAGGCTGCGTAAGGTGAGGTCCCCAGATACTGAATCGGAATCCAGTTCTGGATTTCAGGTGAGCCTGCCGACGTCATAGTGAAGGTAACTGAGCCGAAAGCCAGTGCCGCGGGAATAAAGCGGCGGGGCAGGTCAGCATCTTTAAACAAAGACAAGGCCATTGGATAAACGGAAAACGCCACCACGAAGACACTGACGCCACCATAGGTAAGAATGGCGCAGGCCAGCACGACTGCCAGTACCGCTTGTTTTTTGCCCAGCTTGCCGATGATCCAGTGGGCTACACTGTCGGCGGCCCCGGTGTCTTCCATGAATTTACCAAAGAGTGAGCCGAGTAAGAACATGAAGAACCAGTTGGCAACAAAGCTGGCGAAACCGTCCATGTAAGCGTTAACGAAATTCACCTCACCCTGAAACAGAGGGACACCGCTGGTGAGGGCAACCACCACGGCGCACAAAGGCGCACTAATAAATAAGTTCATGCCGCGCAGCGTCAGTACAATGAGTAGTACTAAGCCGCCGACTAATCCAATCATGCTTAACATGCATTACCTCGTTGTAGTTATTATATCGGCTCGAGTTCACTATTCGGTGAGATGGCATCATCATGCGTGAGACCGTGTGAAAATTACATAGTACTAACGTACAGAATACAAACTCGAGACTTTGCGCTAGGGTAACTGTGCCATAACAAATAACGTGCCGTCACACGCACTTTTTATAACAAGACAACAATAACAGTAACCGGGAGAATGACATCATGAGTCAACCCAAGTTTCGTCACTCATTAGTAGCGCTGGCTATCGCATCCGTTGTGAGTTTGCCGGCATATGCGCAAGCGCAGGATGAGCAGGAAGAACAAGCAGCAGCAAACAGCAAATTAGAGCGTATTGAAGTTACCGCACGCCGCAAGACAGAGAGTCTGCAGAACGTGCCGGTCTCAGTCACTTCGTTTGGCGCTGGCGATCTTGAAGAACTTGGTGTCGAAGACATCACTGAACTTCAGCAACGGATTCCAAACGCCACCATTCAGGTCAGCCGCGGCACGAACTCCACCCTGACCGCTTACATTCGTGGTGTCGGTCAGCAGGATCCTTTATGGGGCTTCGAACCTGGTGTTGGTGTCTACATTGATGATGTCTACGTCGCTCGTCCCCAAGGCGCAGTGTTAGAGGTTTTTGATCTCGAGCGTATCGAAGTATTGCGTGGACCGCAGGGCACCTTGTACGGCAAAAACACCATTGGTGGTGCGCTGAAGTATGTGACCAAAGAGCTTACCGGCTACAACGAACTGTCGTTACAAGGCACCGTTGGCAGTTACAACCAGCGTGATATTAAAATCTCAGGCCAAACCGCCTTAGCAGACAATTTCTTCGTTGGTGGTGCAGTTGCTTCACTACAACGTGATGGCTTCGGTGAATACGTGAACACCGGTGAAGAGAACTACAATAAAGATCTTTTAACCTACCGGTTATCGGCCAAATGGCTGGTCAGCGATACAGTCGATGTGAAGTTTTCTTACGATAAAACAGAAGATGAGTCGAACTCAAAAGGGGCCCATCGTCTGTTGACCAGTGGCGTTACCGGTCAGGAACCTTATGAAGATGTTTACGATTCAAATACCGCCATGCCAGTGGATAACCTGGTGGAAACTGAAGGCGCGTCTTTGGTTCTGAACTGGGATATTAACGCTGAGTGGGACTTTAAATCAGTTACCGCAAGCCGCGAAGGTTATACCGATACCAACATCGACTTTAACGCAACCGGTGAACCTATCTTCATGGTTCCTGCGATCTACGAAGACGAGCAGTTTACTCAGGAATTCCAGTTAAGCTACACCAACAACAACAACTTCGACTTCGTCGGTGGTGTTTACTACTACGACGGTGAAGCATGTGGTGTGTTTGGTACAGTCTTGCCAATGTACCTGGCAGCCTTCGGTGGCGTTACCGTTGATAACGGCGGGTGTGTGCAGACGGAAAGTTTCGCTGTCTACGGACAGGGCGACTACCGCATGACCGACGATCTGACGTTAACCATCGGTGGTCGTTACACCAGCGATGAAAAAGAAGCCGATGTCTTCCGTTACACGTATCTGGGTGTGCACTACATCAACCGTGCTGGCTTGGACACGCCATACGATCCAAATGAAGTAATTGCTACCTTTGGCCAGCCGTTCAGCATCAATTCGAACTTCAATTCGCAAGGCGACTGGAGTCGTTTCTCCCCGCACGTTGCGCTTAATTACGATGTGAACGACGATGTGATGGTTTATGCCAGCTACAGCAACGGCTTTAAGTCTGGCGGTGTTGATATGCGCGGTGATAAGTCGCTGAACCCCACCATTGATGAGCCTTACGATCCTGAGATTGTCGATACCTTCGAATTTGGTATGAAATCAGAGTTACTCGATGGCCGTATGCGCTTGAACAGCGCGGTATTCTACTCTGATTACCAGGATATGCAGGTTACTGTGCAACGTGTAGTTGAGTCGGGAATTTCGTCACAGGTCCTGAATGCCGGTGAATCTACGGTAAAAGGCTTCGAAGTTGAAACGGTATTTGCGGCAACGGATAGCTTAAACGTGACTGCTATGTTGGGTTACATCGACGCTGAGTTCGACTCTGTTGTTTATCAGGAGCCAGCAACGGGTGAAACCACCGATGTGACCGATGCCTGGTCGTTCCAGAATACGCCTGAACTGACCTACAACGTCGGCTTCAACCAGACGTTTGAAATGGAAGCCGGCCAAGTGGTCTGGTCTGCGAACTACGCGTTCCGTGACGATACGCAAATGTTTGAAGCTCCGTCACCACTGGATCAGGAGAGCTACGGCTTACTGAACACCAGTGTGGTCTGGTACTCGGCTAACGGTCAATGGAACGTTGGTTTACATGGCAAGAACCTGACTGACGAAGAATATCGTGTTGGTGGCTATAACTTCGGCCCAACCTTTGGCGATGACGCCGTTGTTGGTTACTACGGCGACCCTCGTACGTTCTCCCTGAGCGTGGGTTATAAGTTTTAACCCTGGTGAATTGGTGGTTGCCCGTATTTTATGCGGGTAACCACTGACTTTTTTCTGTGGACGCGCTAGCATGAGCACATCAGTTTCAAGCCAATCAGGTTCACACATGGCGCGCGCTATTATCGCAGATGACCATCCTCTTTTTCGTGCGGCGCTTCGTCAGGCACTTACTGAAACTCTTGATACACCTATTCTGGAAGCTGCCTCGTTTGAACAGTTGAGCGAATTGATCCGCAGCGAACCCCAAATTGAACTGATCTTACTCGACCTCACCATGCCCGGAAATCGCGGCCTAACCGGTCTCACCTCGTTGCGCAGCCGCTATCCGGATATTCTGGTAGTGATTGTTTCGGCTAACGAGCAAGTGGCGACCATTCGTCAGGCGATGGCTTTTGGTGCGAGTGCTTATATTCCCAAGTCAATGCCCTTAGCTGAGCTTCAGCAGGCGGTGCATGCAGTGCTGGCCGGGGATACCTGGTTGCCTGAGCATCTTCGCGATGCCGTTGAGGCAGAATTACCCACTGAGCATGTCGATTTTGCGCAGCGCCTGGAACAACTCACCCCACAACAATTTCGGGTGCTTGAGTGTCTCGCTGACGGTCTTCTGAATAAGCAGATTGCGTTTGAGCTCAATGTGCAGGAAACAACGATCAAGCAGCATGTTTCTGCGATTTTACGGAAGCTAAATGTGATCAACCGGACGCAAGCCGGAATCGTCTTCAAACAAATGCTGAACTCTCCGGATCTTAACGCCGCAACAGACGTTTGATTAACCTCTTCAGAGCTGCAATTTTGATCGGTTTTGAGGCAAACAGCGCGTGCTCAGCGATCACTTCTTCACGCACGGTCTCGTCCGGATCGGCGGAATTTATAATGGCCGGAAGTTTCTCCAGCGCGAAGTGTGCACGCACCGCTTTAAGGACTTCGATTCCGGTATCACTGTCATCCAGATGGTAATCAAACACGGCAAGATCGGGCGGTGTTGCCTGCCAAGGCAGCTGTTCGCGGTGCGTTGCTGTGGTTACCTTCGCGCCCCAGCTTTGGAAGAGCTGATCCATGGCCTGCAGTACGCTGGCGTCATTATCAAGTAACCAGACATGACATCCTTTTAAGAACTGCTCGGCATCTGTGCGGGTGGCAGGCTTGGCCTTTGCGAGCTGCGGCTGCCAGGTCACATCGTGGAAGGTCAAAGTGAAGGTCGTTCCTCGATCGACATGTGACTCCAGTGATAACGGAATGCCAAGCAGGCGACACATGCGATCGACAATGGCTAAGCCAAGGCCAATCCCCGGGTTGTCGCCGGTCTGATTCACCTGATGAAACTCGCGAAAGATCTTGTCACGCTGATCGCTGGGAATACCGCGGCCGGTATCCATGACTTTGAGTTGTGCAGTATTGCCGCGTCGGCGGACACCGATGAGCACCTTGCCGCTGTCGGTATAGCGCACCGCATTCGACAGTAAGTTCTGAACAATTCGGCCAATCATTTTGCGATCGGTCGTCAGTTGCAAACGGGAGGGGACGTAGTGCACCGCGACGGACTTTTCCGCAGCAATAATTTTCTGGTTGTCGACAATCGGCTGAATAATGTCATGGAGGGAGACAATCTGCTTATTCACTGGCAGATTTCCTGCCTCCAGCCGCGTCATCTCCAGCAACATGGTCAGTAATTCTTCCGCGTTATCGAGGGACTGTTGAATCTGCTGCGCGAGCTTCGACTCTTCACCCTTCAGGCGCTGGGTCAGCATGTCGCAAAATAGCGTGGCGGCGTTAAAGGGCTGCATCAGGTCGTGGCTGACGGCGGCAAAAAAGCGGGTTTTACTCTGGTGCGCACGCTCCTCCGCTTGTTTGGCATCAAGCAGCTGCGCGGTGCGATCGGCAACCCGTTGTTCCAGTTCTGCGTTGATCCGCTCTAACGCGCGTTGCGCCTGCACCAGCTCGGTAATATCGGTATAGGTGGTCACAAAGCCACCACCTGGCATAGGCGCGCCCTGTAACTCAATCACATGCTCGCCCTGCTGGCGCTGATAGCGGTAGGCACTGCCGAGCCGAAGGTAATTCAGGCGCTTTTCCACTTCGTCGCTGATGGCATTGCTATCTTCTGCCTGAATCAGTCCGCGCTCTGCGTTATAGCGCAGCAGATCGGCGACCGGCATACCTGCATGTAAAAAGCCCGGCGGATACTGAAAGACTTCGACGTACCTATGGTTCCAGGCCACCAGGCGCAGGTCCTGGTCGATCACGCTGATACCCTGCGGGATATTTTCTACTGAGGCCTGCAGCAACTCGCGATTAAATTTATAGAGTTGTGATGCTTCAGTCGCCCAGGTGACGACTTGAGAAATGGGCACTGAGGGCTGCTGGGTGACGGTATCGAGTAAAATACGGCTGGCAGCACTTCCTATCACCGCTGATAGTTCGCGCTCGACACGCGCGAGCAGCGAGCCGGGTACAAGTTCATCCGCGGGAGCGCTGGTCAAGTCATGTTTGACGCGCTCGTTGAGACGCTCCAGTTCAATGGAATCGAAAAAGCGTGCCAGCAACTGTCGTAAGCGGCCCCAGGAAATCGGTTGATGCTGATAAAGCTCGGGGTGGCCACCAGTCGGATCGGTAAACAACCGATGTTGCTGTTGTTCGGTGACGTTGGCCTTGCTGAGCCAGGAGGTGAGCACATAAATCAACAGATTCAGACCAAGGCTCAGCAGCACCCCAGCGCTAAGCTCGCTGTCAGTCAGACCGCGGTTGAGCTGCACGGAAGGGAAAAACAGCAGCCACAGCCAAAGTATGGTACCTACGGCAATCCCTATACTCGCGCCTTTCTTATTACCGCGCTGCCAGACCAACCCGCCAAGCAGTGCCGGGGCCAGCTGTGCCAGCAGGGCCAGCGACAACAAACCAGCATTAACCAGTGGCAGACTGGTTTCAGTGAGTTTATGAAAACCGAAGGCCAAAACAATAATGCCGGCAATGGTCGTGCGCCGAATCCGCAGAATGCGTCGCGGAGTAAAGGTTACATTACGCAGTCGGCGTTTGGTGGCGCGCAGCCAGAAAGGCATCACCACATCGTTCGACATCATGATACTCAGCGCCAAAGTGGCGATAATGACCATACTGGTCGCGGATGCCAGACCACCGATAAAAGCGACGGTGGTGATCCACGGATTATCTGCTTGCAGCAGAATGGTGATCATAAAAGTGTCGGATTGCGCTGCCTCTGGCACCAGCAGCATGCCGGCCAGCGCAATGGGCAGAATAAACAGGTTGATGGCAAACAAGTACAGCGGAAATGCCCAGCGTGCTGTCCGCAGCTCTTCGGGGTCAGTGTTTTCGATGTAGATGACATGAAACTGTCGCGGCAGACAGAACATTGAAATAGCGCCCAGCAGGATATGGGTGACATAGACAAAGCCTCCTGATGGACGCCCTTGCAACAGGCTGCTGACTTCAGCTGACTGCGCCGCTTGCAAGAACACGTCAGCAACACCGTCAAAAAGACTGTAACTGACGTAGAGCCCCACTCCCATGAAGGCCAAGAGCTTCACCACGGATTCAAACGCAACCGCATCCATAAGTCCCGAGTGCTGTTCAGCCAGACTCATGCGGCGGGTGCCAAACAATATCGCGAACATCATCATGGCAAGTGCGACCAGCGCTGCGACGTCACCAAACCACGGTAAGGGTTGGTCTGCCAGCCCGGTGACTGCGGCAAAACTGCCTGTGACCGCACGCAGTTGCAATGAAATATAAGGTACAATTCCAACCAAAGCGATGACCGCAACAGCTAGCGCCAAAGTAGGAGATTTACCATACCTGTGGCTAATCACATCGGCGATAGAGGTCAGGTTTTGCTGTTTACACACATGTAGCAAGCGCAGTTGTATGCGATGGGCAAACAAAAACACCAGCATGGCACCAATATAGGTGGGCGCGACCGACCAGCCATAATAAGCCGACTGAGTTATGGTGCCATAGAAGGCCCAGGTGGTGCAGTGAATGCCTTGGGCCAATGCATAACGGTAGGGTTTGATTTGATTGGGCGGTTTACGCTCACCGCGATAAGCGATGCTGTAAAGAATGGCGATATAGGCGACGGCCAGTAAAATGGCAACACCGGTACTCAACATGGTTAACGATGCCCGTCGCCATGTTCCTGGAACACGGTCAGTGACCATTGCCAACGGATCGCACCGAGTCGTAGCAACAAGGTCACTAAACCGCCAACCAGGAGTGCGGTGAGCGCGGTATAGGGCGCGAGCAAGACATACACACTGGCACCGACGATGCAGGTGGTGGCGTAGAGCTCGCTTTTTAGCACCATGGGAATGTCCCGTGCGAGGACATCACGCAGCATGCCGCCAAAACAGGCTGTAATGGTTCCCATAACGACACAGACCACTGCCGGGTAATCGGCTTCAAGAGCTTTTTGTGCGCCCATCACGGTAAAAAAGGAAACCCCAAAAGCATCGGCGATGAGTAAGGTTTTCTGATGAATATAGTCACGCAGGCGCAACCATAAAATAGTACCGAAAGCGGCCACTAAAATGGTATAGATATAGGTTGGGTCATGGGCCCAGAAGACTGGCAAATCAAGGATTAAGTCGCGAACGGTGCCGCCACCTATAGCTGTGACCGAGGCGAGCACGACGACACCAAAGCCATCCATATTTTTACGGAATGCGAGTAAGGTGCCGGAGATTGCAAAAACAGCAACTCCGAGATGATCAAACCAGTAGAAGAATGTCTCTATAGCCATGGTAAACAGACGTTTTTTTCTTGTAATGGGGCCAGTTTGGCATGGATTGTTACAGAAGCCTAGCGATCTGTGTTGCAACATCTCTCCCCATTCACTG
Source organism: Pseudidiomarina terrestris (assembly GCF_030466375.1). NCBI lineage: Bacteria > Pseudomonadati > Pseudomonadota > Gammaproteobacteria > Alteromonadales > Idiomarinaceae > Pseudidiomarina > Pseudidiomarina terrestris. The sequence continues at coordinate 120,883 of NZ_JAGGJE010000004.1, read as the reverse complement.
TTAAATTCGTTAGAATGCGGAACAATTTTCTAAAAAAAACCTGAGAGGGCTTGTTTGCAAGCAGAACAACCCCATCTCAATGCTATTCAAACTAACTCGATAAGACAGAGGGATTTATGGACTTTTTAATCGGTACGGCTCACGCACAAGACGGCGCAGCGCAACAAGGTGGCGGTATGGAATTGATTTTCATGCTGGTCATGTTCGGTTTGATTTTCTATTTCATGATTTACCGTCCGCAAGCAAAACGCGTCAAGCAACATAAAGAACTTATCGCTGGCATTAGCAAAGGCGACGAAGTACTGATGAACGGTGGCATGGTAGGTCGCATCACTAAAATCAGTGAAGATAAAGACTTTATGGTTATCGCACTCGCTGAGAGTGTGGAAGTGACTGTGCAGAAATCAGCGGTAACCGCGGTTCTGCCAAAAGGAACCATGAAATCTCTGTAATAGAGATAAGGATTTAACGTGTTAAACAAGTTTCCGCTCTGGAAAAACCTGATGGTGGTCGGCATTTTGCTGATCGCCGCAGTGTACGCTTTACCGAATCTCTATGGTGAAGACTTCGCGGTTCAGGTATCGGCAACGCGCACCACCAGCGTTGATACACAGGTCATGGGCCGTGTTGAAGATACGCTGGCTGACCTGGATATCACGCCCAAGTCGATTGTGATGGAAGACGATCAGCTGTTGATTCGACTTTCGTCGGATAGCGAGCAACTGCAGGCGCGTCAGGCAATTCTGAATGAATTAGGCACCAACTATGTGGTCGCACTGAACCTGGCCCCGGCAACGCCGGACTGGCTGGCGGCGTTAGGCGCGACTCCGATGAAGCTTGGTCTGGATTTACGTGGCGGGGTGCATTTCCTGATGGAAGTGGACATGAACGAAGCCATGCGCAAAATCCTCGGGCAGATGCGCGATACGGTGCGAACTGAATTGCGCGATGAGCGGATTCGTTATACCGGCGTCGAACGCAGCGGTAATAGCATTATCGTCACCCTGCGTACGGCAGAGGACTATCAGGCGGCAGAAAGTTATCTTGATGGTCTTTATGACGGTTACACCTTGTTGGAAGATGAAGCCGCGCGCAAACTGACGCTGCGGATGACCGACACTAAGGTGCAGGAAACCAAAGATTACGCGATTTCGCAAAACGTAACTATCTTGCGTAACCGTGTAAACGAACTGGGTGTGGCTGAGCCTTTGGTGCAGCGCCAGGGCGCCGACCGGATTGTGGTACAACTACCAGGGGTGCAGGACACTGCACGGGCGAAAGAAATTCTGGGGGCCACGGCCACGTTGGAATTCCGTCTTGTTGATAACGAGAACAGTGTCCGTGAAGCCGAAATTGGTCGGGTACCTTTTGGCTCTGAGCTTTATCCGAACCGCAACGGCGGCAACGTGCTGCTGAAAGAAGATGTGATTCTTACCGGGGACCATATCGTCAACGCCAGCTCTGGTTTTGATGAGAATCAACGGCCGCAGGTGAATATCAGCCTCGATGGTACCGGTGGCGAAAAAATGTCACTGGCGACCCGTGATAATGTCGGCCAGCCTATGGCGACTTTGTTTATCGAGTTTAAAGCGACGGGTGAGCGTGATCAGGAAGACAACATCATCTTCGAGCGCAAAGAAGAAGTCATTAACGTGGCGACCATTCAGGCACGTTTGGGCAGCAGTTTCCGGATTACGGGTCTCGATTCAGTGCAAGAAGCACAAAACCTCGCGCTGTTGCTACGTGCGGGCGCGCTGATTGCACCGATTCAAATTGTTGAAGAGCGTACCGTAGGGCCGAGTTTAGGCCAGGAAAATATCGACATGGGTATGCAGGCCATTATCTGGGGCTTTGTGCTGGTGTTGGCCTTTATGGTGATGTACTACAGGAAGTTTGGCATGGTTGCCAACCTCGCACTGGCCACCAATCTGGTATTAATTGTCGGTGTGATGTCGATGATTCCGGGCGCCACCCTGACCTTGCCAGGTATGGCAGGTATCGTCCTGACAGTAGGTATGGCCGTGGATGCGAATGTGCTTATCTTCGAGCGAATACGCGAAGAGATCAAAGCCAAACGCAGCCCGCAACAGGCGATCCATCACGGTTATGACAGCGCATTATCAACCATTGCTGATGCCAACGTTACGACGTTGATAGCAGCGATTATCTTGTTTGCGATTGGAACGGGTCCGATTAAAGGATTCGCGGTCACACTCGCAATCGGTATTGTGACCTCAATGTTTACTTCGATTGTTGGTACCCGTGCGGTGGTGAATGCCATCTGGGGTGGCAAGCGCATTGAGAAGTTGTCGGTTTAGGAGGCCACATGCAAGAGTTAATAAAAACAGAGAAAACCATTCCGTTCATGCGTTTTCGCATGGTCGCCTGGGTATTAAGCGGTGTGTTACTGCTGGCCTCCATTGCCTCACTGGCGGTGAACCAACTGAACTGGGGTCTCGACTTTACCGGCGGTACTGTCATTGAAGTAGGGTATGAGCGGGAAGCGAACCTGAGCGAGATTCGGACCACGCTGGATGCCAATGGCTTCAGCGGTGCCGTAGTGCAAAACTTTGGTACCCAGCAAGATGTGCTGATCCGAATTGAGCCTCAGGAAGACGTTAAAGCTCAGGAAGTTGGCGATAACATTCTCAGCCTGTTACGAGCATCGACGGACGACGAAGTCACCATGCGTCGCATTGAATTTGTTGGCCCTAACGTCGGTGATCAGTTGACTGAGCAGGGTGGGCTGGCCATGCTGACAGCGCTGATTTGTATTTTGGTCTACATCGCCTTCCGCTTTGAATGGCGTTTGGCACTTGGGGCTGTCGGAGCTTTGGCGCATGACGTCATTCTGACCTTGGGTTTGTTCTCAATTCTGGGGCTGGAATTTGACCTGACGGTACTGGCTGCATTGCTGGCGGTTATTGGTTACTCCATCAACGATACCGTGGTGGTGAGCGATCGGATCCGGGAGAACTTCCGTAAATTCCGCAAAGGCACACCTGAGGAAATCATCAATGGTGCCTTAACCATCACCATGAGCCGTACGGTCATCACGTCATTGACAACAGTGCTGGTACTGCTCGCGCTATTCTTTCTCGGTGGCGCACTGATTCATGGATTCGCAACGGCATTGCTGTTTGGTGTGTTTATCGGTACTTACTCATCAATCTATATCGCCAGCTCGTTAGCACTGGCACTGGGTGTAAGCCGTGAAGACCTGATGCCGCCAGAAGTAGAGAAAGAAGGCGAAGATTTGGATCCAATGCCCTAACCGGTTCGCTTAATAAAAAATTACAGGAGAACGGATGATGTTAGTTGTACTATCGCCGGCTAAAAACCTCGATTACGAAAGTCCGTTACCAACGGATGAGTACAGTCAACCGCGCCTGCTTGATCGCGCGCAAGAGCTGGTCGATCGTTGCCAGTCATTGTCGCCTCAGGAACTGGGTTCGCTGATGAAGATTAGCGATAAGCTGGCGGGTCTGAATGCCGCGCGCTTTAGTGAATGGCATCAACCGTTCAATCCCGATAATTCTCGCCAGGCAGTGTTCGCTTTTGATGGTGACGTCTATACTGGATTGCAGGCAGAGAAAATGTCTGCCGAAACAATTGCATTCGCGCAGGAACATTTGCGCATTCTGTCAGGTCTATATGGAGTACTGAGACCACTTGATCTGATGCAGCCGTACCGGCTGGAGATGGGAACTAAGCTGGATACCGCACGCGGTAAGAATCTTTATGAGTTCTGGGGCAATACCATTACTGACATGCTCAATGAAGATTTAGCTGCGATTGACAGCGACGTCCTGGTGAATCTGGCTTCGAATGAGTATTTCTCAAGTGTGGTCCCCAAAAACCTGAACGCCAAGGTTATTACACCGGTTTTCAAAGATGAGAAAAATGGTCAATACAAGGTGATCAGTTTTTGGGCCAAGAAAGCTCGTGGCGCAATGGCTCGCTTTATCATGAAAGAAGCGATTGATAGCGTCGCCGGGCTGAAGCAGTTTAATGCCAATGGTTATCGTTTTAATGCTGAGCAATCAACGGAAACGGAATTGGTTTTCCAGCGTGCTGAGCGAGACCAGTAAACCAACTTAGGAGCTGATATGATTGATCGCGATCCCAACTACCAACCGCAACCGAACGGTAAGGGCAAGTTAATAATGGCGGTGCTCGTTGTCATCGTGCTCGCGGTGGTGGTGATCTGGTACTTGCTGCAAGATCAACAGCCGCGGCAATCAAGCAGCCCTCAGCCTGTTGAAGTGGCGCTGCCGGCAGAACCAACAGCAACCGAAACTGAGTCAAGCGAAGACCTGATAAGTGAACCTGCCGCGACGGTAGAACTTGGTGAGCCTGAGCAAAGAGATTCAAAAGAGATGGAAGCTGCAGAACGTGCTCCTGAGCCAGAATTGCCAAGTCTAACCGAAAGCACGGATGAAATTATCGCGCGCCTGGAAGCGGCAGAGCAGCCAGTCGAACCTATCGAAAGCGAACAGTTGATTCGTGATGCTGTGGTTTTTGTGGACAATATTCGCAATGGTGTGGTGGTCAGTGATGCGGCAATTGTCGAAGGCCCCAAAGGACGTTTTCGGGTACTCGAGCAAGAGGACAAGATCTACATTGATCCGCGCTCCTATGATCGCTACAACCCCGTGGTTGACTGGTTTGTCAGTCTCGATGTTGATGTCTTAACGGATATGTTGGATCGCTACCAGCCGCTGGTACAAGAAGCACTGGCCGAGATTGGTTATCCGGATACCGCACCCGATCGGGTGTTGCTGGATGCCATCGACATGCTAATGGCAACACCGTCGGTTGGAACTGTGATTGAACTGAATGATTACAGTGTCATGTATCGCTATGCTGATCCTGCCCTGGAAGCTCTGCCGGATGCGCAGAAACAGATGTTGCGCTTAGGCCCGGACAACATGCGTCGCGTCAAACTTAAACTCGATGCGTTGCGTACAGCGCTGCAAAATGACTGATGCGAAGGCTTTAATTCCAGCGCATCTGCATGCCCCTTTACCCAGGCGGGGCAACCGCTTCAGTAGGTGGATCGGGCGCATGGGCATGCGTATGCTTGGCGGGTGGCGTATTGAAGGTGAACTTCCAGAGACCCGCCAAGCCATTATTCCAGTCGCACCTCACACCTCAAACTGGGATTTTTTTGTCGGCGTATTTGTCATGCTGGCGTTAGGTCTGAACTTATCGTTTTTAGGCAAACACACCATTTTTCGTTTCCCTGTGAATGGTATTTTGCGGTGGCTTGGAGGTATTCCAATCGATCGTAGTGCCGCGCAGGGCGTTGTCGGGCAAATGGTGGAAGAATTTGAGCAACGGCATGAGCTTATCCTGGCGTTAGCGCCAGAGGGCACCCGTAAAAAAGTATCAGAGTGGAAGAAAGGTTTTGTGCATATCGCTAAAGCCGCGCAGGTACCTGTGATACCTGTGGCAATGGATTTCAGCCGTAAAGTTATCGATATTCAGCCGCCGATGATGATTGAGGGCGACATTGATGACGAATTGCTTCGTGTTAAACAGGCTGTAAGCCATGCTGTAGGTAAAAATCCTCAGCATGCCTGAAAATAAAATTTGTGCTATTATCGCGCCGATTTCTTTATAAGGATGCAATCATGAACGTAATCGAAGCCGGCATCGCTGCGCCAGGGAAAAAGTTTGCTCTGGTGGTTTCCAGATTTAATCATTTCGTTGTCGACAGCCTGCTTGATGGCGCTGTGACAACACTTAAACACTACGGCCAGGTTGCTGACGATGCTATCACCGTCGTTAAAGCTCCGGGTGCGTACGAATTACCACTGGTCGCTCGCCGTCTGGCAGCGTCGGGTAACTATGACGCAATCATCGCTATCGGCGCCGTGATCCGCGGTGGCACACCACATTTTGATTTCGTTGCAGGCGAATGCAATAGCGGCCTGAGCCGGGTCATGCATGAGTTTGATATCCCTGTAGCAAATGGCGTGATCACCACAGATACCATCGAGCAAGCCATTGAGCGTAGCGGCACTAAAGCCGGTAATAAAGGCTCAGAAGCAGCTTTAAGCGCGCTTGAAATGGTCAATGTGCTTGAGCAGCTTTAAGAGGAATAACTATGAAACCAGCTGCACGTCGTAAAGCGCGTAAGCTTGCAGTACAAGCCATTTATTCATGGCAACTTAGTGAAAACAGCATGAGCGATATCGAAGCTCAGTTTCTCACTGATAACGATACGAATAAGGTCGATGTTGATTACTTTCTGGCGCTGGTACGTGGTGTTGCGGGACAGGTCAAAACCTTAGACGAAGCTTTATCGCCGTTTCTCGACCGTCCTCTGGCAGAGCTTGACCACGTCGAGCGAGCGGTCCTTCGCCTCGCCGCATTTGAGCTGCGCGAGCGCCAGGACGTGCCTTACAAAGTGGCAATTAACGAAGCGATCGAGCTGGCAAAATCTTTTGGTGCCGACGAAAGCCACCGGTTCGTCAATGGCGTGCTTGATAAAGCCATTGATAGTCTGCGCCCTAGCCGCAGATAACGAATCGCATCATGGCCTTTGGCGAGTTTGATCTGATCGATACCTATTTCACCCATCGTTGGCCGAAGCGCGACGATGTGGTGAAAGGGGTTGGCGACGACGCTGCCATTCTTACGCTACCCAGTGATTCTGAACTCATCATTGCAACCGATACCATGGTCTCTGGGGTGCATTTTGATGAGCAAATGCCTGCCCGTGCCGTTGGCCATAAGGTTGCTGCGGTCAATTTAAGTGATCTTGCCGCCATGGGCGCCGAACCGGCGTGGCTGTCGCTGGCCCTGACCTTACCTGAAATGGATCAGGAGTGGTTGGAAGGTTTTAGCCATGGCTTGCGCGAGATCTGTGACTACTACGATTGCCATCTGATTGGCGGTGACACCACCAAGGGCCCCCTGACACTGACCGTCACGGCCCACGGTTTTGTACCTCAAGGCACGGCGTTGCGTCGTGATGGTGCTAAACCCGGCGACTGGATTTACGTCAGTGGCAGTATCGGCGATGCTGGACTTGCGCTCGCGGCCCAGCAACGCAAAGTGCAAATTTCTGACAGTCATTACCGCCGCGTGCTCGAACGACTCTACTTCCCATCTCCCCGGGTGGCTCTTGGCCAGGCACTGCGCGACATCGCTTCCAGCGCTATTGATATCTCAGACGGGCTGAAGGCTGATTTGGGTCACATTTTGCAAGCCTCGAATGTCGGTGCTCGTGTCGACGTGGACGAACTGCCATTGAGTCTGGCACTGACCGAATCCGTCACCGGCGAAGATGCAATTCGTTACGCGCTGCATAGCGGTGATGATTACGAACTGTGCTTCACCGTGCCAGAAAGCCGGCGTGGTGTTTTTGATACCGTGTTGGCCCGCCATCCCGCTAAACCTACCTGTATCGGGCGTATTACCAGTGAAGCCAATAAACTGCGTCTGGAGCGCAATGAAGAGCCCTGGCAAGGCGCAGATGAAAAGGGCGGATATGACCACTTCGGCTAACAGTAAAGCCAGGCTGCGCAAGCCGGGCTGGAAACAACTGGCTCACCCGGTGCATTTCTTTTCGCTGGGCTTTGGCAGTGGTCTGGCGCCAAAAGCGCCCGGAACCTTTGGTACCTTAGTTACGGTGCCGCTGGTAATGCTGATGCAAGGGTTAGATCCCTGGCTGTACCTTGCGATCGCCGTATTGGTCAGTGGTCTGGGCATTGCCATGTGTCGTATTACAGCGGACGCTTTAGGTGTGCATGATCACCCGGCGATAGTACTGGATGAGATTGCCGGTTATCTGCTGGCCATGAGCTTTTTACCGGCAACAGCACTGAACCTGTTGCTGGCTTTTCTGCTGTTTCGCTTTTTTGATATTTATAAACCTGGCCCGATCGGCTGGTGCGATAAAAAGCTAAAAGGCGGGTTGGGCATCATGGCTGACGATATCCTTGCTGGCATCGTCAGCTGTGTCCTTTTACATGCTGGCTATGCGCTCACGAATACGCTGCTCTAGCCCTTGCGCATCTAAACCAAGCTCAGCGCGCACTTCGTCCTGACTGCCGTGCTTTATAAAGTCATCGGGCAGGCCAATTTGCAGCAATGGAGTGCTGATGCCCTGCGCATGCAGATACTCACCGACACCACTTCCAGCGCCACCCGCAACCACATTGTCTTCCACCGTGATGAGCAGGGCATGACGTTCGGCGAGGTTGCGAATCAAGTCTTCATCAAGCGGCTTCACGAAACGCATATCGGCCACTGTAGCATCAAGCGTCTCGGCACAGGGCAGGACGTCGTTTAGTACAGTCCCAAAGCTTAATATCGCAATTCTGGGCGCGGCTGCTTCGCTGCTGGCTTCGCGCAGGATCCGACCTTTGCCGATGGGCAGTGCTTGCAGATCGCTGTCGATGCTGCACCCGGTACCATTACCCCGCGGGTAACGCACGGCAGCAGGTTGTTGTAACTTATGGCCGGTATACAGCATGTTACGACATTCATTTTCATCGCTTGGCGCCATCACCACCAGGTTGGGAATGCAGCGCAAGTAGCTGAGATCGAATGCGCCTTGGTGGGTGGGTCCATCAGCACCGACAATTCCGGCCCTGTCGATGGCAAAAAGCACCGGTAAACTTTGCAGCGCAACATCGTGAATGAGTTGGTCGTATCCGCGCTGTAAGAAGGTTGAGTAGATAGCGACCACCGGATGATAGCCGCCTATGGCTAAACCAGCGCCAAAAGTTACGGCGTGCTGTTCAGCGATAGCAACGTCAAAATACTGTTTCGGAAAGCGCTGGGAAAACTCGACCATACCAGAGCCTTCGCGCATTGCCGGGGTGACGGCCATCAACTTGTCATCCTGGCTGGCCATTTCACAGAGCCAGTCGCCGAATACCTTTGAGTACGAAGGCGTTGCCGCTTTTTTCGTGGGTAAGGAGGTCGTGGCTGGATCAAATTTTGGCACGCCATGATAGCCAATAGGATCTTTTTCTGCAGGCTCGTAACCTTTGCCTTTGCGGGTCACTATGTGCAGGAATTGCGGGCCTTTCAGATGGCGCATATTGCGTAACGTCGACACCAGTAGATTGACGTCATGGCCATCGATCGGACCAATGTAATTAAAGCCCAGCTCCTCAAAGATGGTGCCTGGAGCGACCATACCTTTCATGTGCTCTTCTGCGCGGCTGGCAAGGTGCTGGATACCCGGCATGCCTTGCAGCAGCTTCTTGCTGCTCTCGCGCAATGAAGTATAAAACCGGCCCGACAGCACGCGTGCCAGATGGTTATTCAAGGCACCAACGTTTTCAGAAATCGACATATCATTGTCGTTCAGAATCACCAGCATATCAGGCTTAATATCACCGGCATGATTGAGCGCCTCGAACGCCATACCGGCAGTCATTGCGCCATCACCGATAATCGCCACGACTTTCTTTTCAGAGCGCTCGCGTTCGGCGGCGATGGCCATACCTAAAGCGGCACTGATTGAGGTACTGGAGTGACCCACACTCAGGGTGTCGTACTCACTCTCGGGGCGCCATGGGAACGGATGCAGCCCATCTTTTTGTCGAATCGTGTGCAACTGATGCTTACGCCCCGTCAGGATTTTATGCGGGTAGGCCTGATGGCCGACGTCCCAGACCAATTGGTCATATGGCGTGGCGTATACGTAATGCAAGGCAACGGTCAGTTCGACCGTACCCAGTCCAGATGCGAGGTGGCCACTGCTGCGACTGACCGAGCTGAGTAAAAACTCACGGACTTCAGCACATAGCTGTGGTAACTGACGTTCATACAAGGTGCGCAAATCCGCTGGATTGTCGATACCGTCAAGCAACGGATAAGCATCGTGAGATGAACGAGACGAAGATGTCATGCGATTAATAATCCCGGTTTAACAACTGTTCTGCAAAGTTTTCTAGTAACTGTGTATTGTAGGGGATTCTGTGGAGGGCTTGAAGCGCTTTCTGGTGTAATTGCGTGAGCTTTGCCTGCGCGCCCTTCAGACCAAGCAATTGCACGTAGGTACTTTTGTTCGCGGCTACATCTTTACCGTTTGTTTTGCCGAGGGTTTCTGTCGAGCTGGTCACGTCAAGAATGTCATCCTGCACCTGAAACGCCAGGCCCAGCCAGGTCGCAAAATCGGTAAAATCATCGTAATACTGCTGCGCGTCATCGCTGCCGGCAAGCACCGCCAGCTGCACAGCAGCAGTAATCAGCGCGCCGGTTTTAAGCACGTGCACTTGCTCAAGCTCGGCTTCGCTCAACAGCGCATTGGTGGCTGCCAGATCCAGTGCCTGGCCACCGCACATACCACGACTGCCGCTGGCATACGCTAACACCTGCAGCATCAGTAGCTGCCGCTCTGCACGCAGCTCAGGCTGAGGTGTACTTAACAACTCAAACGCCAGGGTCTGCAGGGCATCGCCAGCGAGAATCGCCGTAGCTTCGTCAAAAGCGCGGTGACAGGTCGGTTGACCGCGGCGCAGGTCATCATCGTCCATGGCTGGCAAGTCGTCGTGTACCAGTGAATATGCGTGAATACATTCAATCGCCGCAGCAGCGCGGTCTAACACCTGCTCAGGGGCAGCACAGATGGCGCCAACCGAATAGGTTAAAAAAGGTCGCACCCGCTTGCCGCCCAGGATCAGGGCATGGCGCATTGCCGCCTGCAGTTTCGCGTCAGCGGAATTGTTTTCAGCGAGCTGTTGTTCAAGCACTGCATTGATATGTTCGCGCGGCGCTTTTAACAGAGAATCAAGGGTCACGACTCATCCTCTTCTGCGCCATCCGCGGCAAACGAAGTAAGTTCCTCTCCATTTTGTTGCTGCAGCAGTTGGCTGACCTTTTGTTCGGCCTGTTGCAGCTTTTGCTGACTGACACGAGACAAACGGACAGCTTTCTCAAACTGTTCAAGGGCTTGCTCGAGTGGCAGCTCTCCTTGCTCAAGTTGCACAACAATTTGTTCCAGTTCCTGGATGGCTTGTTCTAGCGATAAGTCACTCATAGCAGTACCTGTTGATGCTTGTGGCGCTCAAGTTACCCTGATTCCGATGTACGGTCAAATCAGGTATACTAGCGCGCTTTTAAAGTTATAGAAGTCATCCGGTCATGAAATTTATTATTCGCTTACACGCTGAAATCACCATCAAGAGTAAAGGTGTCCGCAAACGTTACGGTAAAGTGTTGGTCAACAACCTGAAAAACATTTTAAAGCGCGTTGAGGTAGACGATTCAGCACCTATAAAAGTGCGGTGGTTATGGGACCGGATTGAGGTCGATGTCGCCAGTCAGGAGCCTCTCATTGCTGAACAGATCAGTGATGAGCTACAACGCATCCCGGGCATTGCCTGGTTCAGTCGCTCCCATGAGTTAACGTTGAACTCCACCAGCGAAGCTGACTTTAAGCCGATTCTGGAACAGGTACTGAGCTGCTGGGCGGAGCGACTGCGCCACCGTAGTTTTGCGGTACGGGTAAAACGCAAGGGCACACATGGTTTTCGTTCGATGGATCTGGAGCGTTACATCGGTGGCGGTGTATTGCAGGAAGTGGCCGGTACCCGGGTGGCTCTGAAACAACCGGATATTGAACTAAGAATTGAAGTGGATAACGAAACCGTACGTGTGTTTGGTGACAAACAGCATGGCCTTGGCGGCTTCCCACTCCCCACGCAGGAAACGGTTGTCAGCTTGTTGTCCGGTGGCTTTGACTCCAGTGTGGCAAGTTTTCAGTTGATCCGGCGGGGCGCACGGACCCACTTTTGCTTTTTCAATTTAGGCGGCGATCGACACGAGACGGGCGTTCGACAAACGGCGTATTACCTATGGCAGACGTATGCCAGTTCCCATCCGCTAAAATTTATCAGTATCGATTTCGCACCGGTAGTTGAAGAGATCCTGAGCCAGGTGGATAACGGCTTGATGGGCGTGGTGTTAAAGCGTCAGATGTTGCGTACCGCACAGATCGTTGCACAACGTATCAATGCCAGTGCACTGGTCACGGGAGAGGCGTTGGGGCAGGTTTCGAGTCAGACCTTAAGCAACTTGAGCGTGATTGACGAAGCCGTTGACACCCTGGTTCTGCGGCCGCTGATCACCATGGACAAACAGGAAATCATTAACCTTGCCGAGCGTATCGGCACCGCCGATATTGCGCGTAGCATGCCGGAATATTGTGGTGTCATATCGATCAAGCCGACGGTGAAAGCGCAGCGTGATGCGGTACTGGACGCCGAGGCCAAGCTGGATCCTGAACTGCTGGAACGGGTGGTCCGGGCAGCAAACGTTGAAGATGTGCGGCATATCGGTGAAGCAACCGACGCTCAGGTTCATCCCGTCAGTACTGTAGATGCGGTAGAACAAGGTGAAGTGATCATTGATATTCGCAGTCTTGATGAGCAGGAGGCCAAGCCCCTGAAGCACTTGCCGGAAGGGGTGTCGCAGCACAACATTCCGTTTTTTAAGCTGGCAACAGCCTTCGCTGACCTTGCTCCAGAGAAACATTATCTTCTTTATTGTGAAAAAGGTGTAATGAGTAAGCTTCAGGCTCTTTACTTACAGGAGCAAGGCTATAACAATGTAGGCGTTTATCAACCTCGTCGTGAGCGTTGATGCAGTAACGAACAAGGATACTTAATGAGTTCGAAAAACTTAGCGCGCGTTATTTTTATTCTGCTCCTGATTGCTGTGACGGCAGCCTTCCTGATGCAGATCTCAAGCGGAGACCTGCCGCGCGTTGAGCACCTGGACAAAGTGGTGCATTTTGGCTCATTTTTTGTGCTTGCCTGGGCGTTTCACCATGCGTTCCGCCTGCCGATATGGCTCGCTCTTATTGTTCTGACGGGCTACGGCTTGCTAATTGAGTATGTGCAGGAACTCTTGCCATACCGGGACTCGAGTTGGGGCGATTTGCTGGCCGACGGAGCCGGCGCAGCAACGTTTTACTTGATTGCCTGGTGGCGCTTTGTGCGCCATCGCAAACAAAAGGCTAAGACTTCTTCTTCTTCTTCGACTTAGCAGCGTCGGCCTTTTTACTTTTCTTCTTCTTGCTGCGCTTGCGTGGGTCCGGAAACTTATACTGAGGTTTAAGTTCGGCAAACACGCGGCGTTCAATTTTACTGTCCTGATAACGCTCTATACGGCCTAGTAGGTCAGCATCATGGGCTTCGACCAGGTTGACTGCGACACCGCTTTTGCCGGCGCGCGCGGTGCGCCCGATACGATGCAGATAGACATCCGCCTGGCGTGGTAAGTCATAGTTGACCACCAGCTCAATAGCTTCGATATCAAGGCCCCGGGCAGCAATATCCGTAGCGATAAGCGTGGCGTCGGTATAGGTCTCCATACGGGCAATGATTTTTTGCCGCTCATCTTGTGGCATATCGCCCCGCAGGGTCAGATTCTTAATGTCTGCCGACCATAGCTTGGCAGATAACTCTTCTACTTTTTCACGGGTTCGGACAAAGACCACACGGCGGCCCGGGTAATCCTGAAGCAGACGGAGCAGCAGTTGCAGCTTGTGCTCGGCGGTATCAGCCTGATACCAGCGCTGCAGGATTTTACCTTTTTCACGCTTTGGCGGCTGCACCACAATGTGCTGCGGATCATTTTGTATCGCCGCGGAAAACTTCAGCACCCCGGGACTTTCCAGGGTTGCTGAGAACAGCAGCGACTGTTTCAGGTGTAAGGCATTCTGCGCGATCATTTTCACCGATTCAGCAAAGCCCATGTCCAACATGCGATCCGCTTCGTCAATAATGAGCCACTCGATATGTTCAAGCTCATACTGTCCGGCATTTAATAAATCAAGCAACCGACCGGGTGTGGCGACCAGAATATCGTGCGGTGCTTCGAGCAGCTGATGTTGACTACCATAGTTCACGCCACCTGTGATCAGCACAGAACGCAGTCCGGTGGTTTCCTCAAAGGCATCCGCTTGCTCAGCAATCTGCTGCGCCAGTTCACGGGTTGGTGCTAGAATAAGCACACGCGCGCCGCCTGGTTGCTGGCGCGGGAAGTCAATCAGATGCTGCAGGGCCGGTAACAAAAAGGCCAGCGTTTTTCCGGTGCCTGTTGGTGAATTGACTAATAAGTCCTGGCCAGCCAGCGCCAGCGGGATAACCGCTTGTTGAACTTTGGCAGGCTTATTGAGCTCTGCGCCAAGTAGGACGTCAATGAGTTCATCATCGAGTTCGAGTTGATCCCAATCGGGGGTCATGATGTGTTCCTTTATTCCAAACGATATGCTTCGTCGGGGTCAGCATGGGCTTTCAATGCCAGCAATTTTATATCAAAGACGACCGATGTGCGATGAAAGTAAGCACAGATAGTCTTATTTTAGGAAGTTATGTGCCTGTTGCGGGAGTATGCCGTGCCCTGGATTTAGGCACCGGCTCTGGATTACTGGCGTTGATGCTGGCCCAGCGCCAGCCTATGCTGCGCGTCGATGCGATTGATGCAGATCAGGATGCGGTTGCCCAGGCGCGGGAAAACTTTATCGCATCGCCCTGGCCGGAGCGTATGACGAGTTATCTGGCTGACGTCGCCAGCTGGCAGGCAAGTCAGAACTACGATCTCATCATCTGCAACCCGCCTTATTTTCCGCAGCATCTTGCCAGTGCCACAGCAGCTCGTGAAATGGCCCGTCAGGGCCTCGCCCCAGTCACGGCGTGGCTGGCTTGTGTGTTGCGTAACCTGAGCCCGTCCGGACAGTTTTATTGGGTCGTTCCTGCTGCTCAAAAGACACCACGAACGGAGGCAGCGACTGCTTGCGGCTTGCAGTTGCGCGACGAACTGCTGGTTTACAGTACTTTGAGAAAAGGTCCGCGGCTGGTCATTCAGGGCTGGCAGCGAGAGCCGTGCCAACATGTGCAGCAGCGCGAGTTGGTGATTCACGCTGGCAAAGGTTACAGCGCAGAATTTCGGCGCTTAACCGGCGAGTTTTACCTCGCCGGTTCAGGATAACAATTCTGACTTAAAGATTCAGCACCGCTTTACCTTGGTTAAAAGTAATATCCACCGGGATACTGGCCGCGGATAAACGATCCAAATCTGCCTGTAAGGTGGCGCCAACGTTGCCTTGCTGGGCAAAGAGTTCGCCCACCCCCTCATAATCACCGTCGCCCTGCAAGGTCAGAATTTTATCTGACAAGCTGGTCATGGCTGCGCGCATTGCGTCCATATCAACCGCATACTGGCCATTTTCATTGCGGGTAAACGCACCGGCATCGGCAAAATAATTAAATCGGATCATATTGGCTTTGCCATGCGCGCTGGAGGCACCGAACCGCACCGAACGGAAAATTCCTGCCAGGAAAGTGGTGTAATAGTCTTCCAACTGGCCGTCTGTGATCACGCCTTTTTCCAGCAACTGAGTGACCATATAAAGTCCGAGAATGTCAGCTTTACCTTCTTCCAGAGCTGAGGCATGCTCTTTCAGTGCTTCGCGGACGGTGGCGGAGCCATCTATAGTGTTTTTGATACCTAAACCATGGGCAACCTCATGGAACATGGTGTTGGCAAAAAAGGCATCGAACGTAATATGTGCGCGTTGCTCTGGCACAATCAACTCATCGGCAATCGGGAGCAGGATCTGATCGAACTTAGCACGCATAGCGTTTTTGAGTTGCAGGCGGCGAGTGCCCTTTTGCAACTGCACTTGTTCATCGTTGGGTAAGTTAATCGCAATGGTTTTGCTGCCTGCGTTCGAATGCCCGGCGTAATACACCACGTCATAGGCATTTAATTGCGCATCAGAACCTGGCATTTCAGCTTTATACTCGGCCGCAACAGGTAAACCTCGTTGCAACTCTGGTAGATAGGCTGCGTACTTTTCTAAGCGCGCACTCCAGGCGAGATCCTTAATTAATACATAAGACTCAAAGCCCGCACGATAGCCATAAAGTTGATCTTCGTAGGTCTCGATCGGGCCCATGACGATATCGATCTGATTTTCTGTCATGTCCATCCAGGCAAAATCTGAGGCCTGATAGCTATTGCTTTCAAAAGCGTCTGCCCGCAATTTCAGATACTCTGCAAAACTCTCGCTGGCAGCGAGTTCGGCTGCCTCACGAAGCAGGCGTGCCGCTTGTCCAAGTTCGTCGCGATAGGCTTCGTTATAAGGAATCGCATAGAGCTCACCGGCGTCATTGCGGCGCACCAAAGTGTATAAATCGATTTTACCGGCAAACTCGGCTTGCTCAAATTCCGCTTTACTCATATCCGTCGGATAAAAGTTAGCCCCGGCGGGCTTAGGCCCAAAGCCAGTCAGGAACGGCGTATTGTTGTCGAGACGGTCCCATGGGCCATAGTTGATTTGCGCGAACTTATGTACCTCGGGATCGTCCAGCGCATCGAGCAGCTGCTCTTTATCACCAGGAAAAGCTTGCTGCCAAAACAGCTCATCCATAATTTTCGAAGCATCGATCAGCAGCTTGATCATTTGCTTTTGGTCGGCATTCAGGCGGCTGAGATCCGCGGTTAAATCGACCGGCTGGTAAATACCAAGGCGCTTTTCGGCGCCTTCTTTCAGCGTGTATGCCGGCGCAGATGTCGCAGTTTTATTGGCCGTCTGTTGCGGGCCGCAGGCGCTCAGAGTGAGCAGCGCCAGCGCTGTTAAAGTCATGGAGGTTGAGCGTTTCATAGAGCACCTATTGTTTGTTGTTTGAGTGGTAGATACTGGTTTAATCTACGCTTATCTCGTCACTAAATAAACGCACAAGTTCCGGAAACAACTCCGTAAGCTCGCCACTTAGCAGAGCAAAGTCAGCATCTATCTTTTGTTCCGGGGTAGCGTCAACGAGTTTATCCTGGTCGTCCAGCAGCACATCTGTTGCTTTAAAGCGTTTGATGGCCATATCTTGCTCAAGCACCATGGTGATGCGTTCTTGCCACTCTACAGCGAGTTTAGTGACTTGTTTGCCATGCTCTAAGTGCGCGGTTATTTCCGGGCTGGTCAACTCATGATTCTTGCAACGGATAATGCCGCCTTCCTCATCGCTACTGCGCAGTTCTGCTTCATCACCAAAGACGAAGTCACCCGGCAGAGAGCCTTGTTTCAGCCATTGCGTGAAATACAGCTCGGTGGGCTGCTCGCTGAACCATGGTTTCACCGGCAGTGATCCGAGCGTGCTACGTAACAGTCCTAAAAAGTCTTCGGCCTGGGCACTGGCGGAAGCATCAACGACAACAATCCGATGGCGCATGTCGAGCATGCCCCAGGTCAGCTTGAAGCGAGTGAATGCTTGCGGCAGCAGCTGATGCACCAGATCTTCTTTTAATGATTGTTTTTCTTTACCGACCACACGGCGACCCTGGTCCGACTCAATGGCTTCAATTTGCTCTTCGAGTTGTGCATTGACGACGCTTGCAGGTAAAACTTTTTCTTCTTTACGTGCGCAAAACAGGTACTGGTCGCCAATTTTGTGAAACAGTTCTTCGCTACGCGGGCCAAAGGGAGAGGACCAGCCAAAACTTGCTAATTCATTACGTCCACAGGGCTTAAACTGATGTTCAGTTAAAGGTGATGCCAGCTCTTCTGGCAGTTGAAAATCATCAGCTAAAGTATAAATACGCAAATTGCGAAACCACATAACTTCGTTCCTTGGGGTTGGCTGTTAATTTGATTCGCTATCGATAAACTGCATCGGTAGCTCAATATGATAGCTCAGGCCTTCGCCTGGAGCCGATTGCACCGTGATGGTGCCGTTGAAGGTTTGTTCAACAAGATTGTGAACGATATGAGTGCCTAGCCCACTGCCACCGCGCTCGCGGCGCGTTGTGAAGAAGGGGTCAAACAAGGTTTCCTGCTGAGCCTCGGTGAGACCTTTGCCATCATCTTTATAGTCGATGTGCAGAACTCCACCCTGTCGGCGAACGGTTAATTCGAGACGACCGTGCTGGTCATCTTCAAATGCATGGATCAGTGAATTCAACACCAGATTAGTAATGATCTGCGCCAAAGCGCCTGCGTTACAGCGCGCGATAATGGTATCGGGGCAGTCCAGACTGATTTTGTGGTTGGTATTTTTAAACCGTGGCTGCAACGCCTGTAAGACATTTTGAATGTAGTGCTGCAGGTTGATTTCACGGACCGCGTCTGACGTCTGATCAACGGCCACTTGTTTGAAGCCGTCCAGCAGGTCAGAAGCCCGTCCCAGATTACTTTCAAGTAGCTCCACGCTTTGCAGGCTGGCATCTAAAAGCTCGCGCATTTGCGCTTCGGTGAGCTGCTTATTCTCGAGGGCTTGCTGCATGTTGTCGAGTTTATCGCGCAGCAAGCTGGTGGCGGTAATGCCAATGCCAAGCGGTGTATTTACATCATGGGTAATACCGGCAACCAGACGGCCCAGTGAGGCGAGTTTCTCTGCTTCAATCAATTGGTCCTGTACACGTTCAAAGGCCGTGACGGACGACTGCAGCTGGCTGTTGGTCTCACGCAGGTCGTCTTCAATAATTTTGCGTTGTCGGATCTCACGTTCCAGCTTGCCCTGACGTCGCTCCAGCTCATCTTTGCGCCGCTCCAGGTCAGTTAATACCTGACTCAGGCTTGATGTTTTGCGCGCGACCTCTTGCTCGAGCACCGCATTTTGTTCATCGAGTTGTTGATTGGCATGCAGTAATTGTTGTTGGGTACGTTTAAGATCTTCCTGATAGTCCTCAAGGTTATCCAGCAGCTGATTATAAGCCTGCTCCACCATATTGAACTCGGTGTGACGGTTATTCTTCAGATTAATCCGTGAATGCTCTAAATCATCCAGTCGGAAATTGCGAATTTGTTGGGTGAGGATGTTCATGGGCCGGTTGAGCATACGGCTAAACGCTAACGTGAAGAGAACAATCAAAAAGGTACTTTTGATAATAGCGTTACCAAAAATGAAATACAGACTGAACTTGATCCGGTCCAGCGCAATATCACGCGTTGAGAACAAGGTAACGTCACCGACTCGATTCGAATCTCCGGCAAATTCGAAAATGATAGACGAGTAATAGCCAAATAAACCATTGCGCTCTTGAATGACGAAGTCTTCAACGTCTGAGGTGAGGTTTAGCGCGTTAATGCTTTCCGTTAAACCGAGTTTAACGATGGTATCACCAGCTTCATCACGAATGACAATGCCAGCGATGGCAGGAATATTAATTAAGCCCTCAGCGATGGCTTCAATTTGCCGGTTGTTGTACTCCCACAATGATCGAGCAAGGGAGTTACTGAAGGTGCTTTGCTGATTTTGCAGTTCCTGTACGAGCTGGCTTTTGGTATCGAAATACTCCCCCATCACCTGCACACAGGTCACTATCAGTGTAAGTACGAAATACACCGAGAGGACGTTGGTTAACAGTGATTTAGAAATATTGGTGGTGCTCGACATCAATGTACTCGTTGGCAAAGGTTTGCTCAGTTTATCCCAACTGCGCGGAAGCGCAACCGAGAGCGATGCTAAACAGGCTGTCATGAAGTGTTCACAAGGGCGTCACTTAGCTGTCACAAAGAAACTCTAAAGTGCCAGCACGAAAACAAAGTAAGCCTTCAATTCAACGGAGAATCTCATGAATCGTACCAAAGCTTTTGCTCTGTCTGCACTTACCGCGTCCTTTATGCTGGCCGGTTGTGGCGGTGATATTAATTTGACCCCGACCTCTATCGACAACTCAACCAATACTAATGGTGGCTCGGCTCCCGATACCAACAACTGTGCCTCCTACGAGGACGCTGGTGCAACCGTACGTGGCGAAAAGATTGGCGCTGACTGCGTCTATCCACGCAGTTTCTCTACGCCAGAAAGCCCGGTTGTGACTGATATCCGCTTGGTAGAGCTCCCAGGTGGCGCGCACATCTTCCCTAATGGTCTCTACATTGGTGAAAACGTGCAGGAAACCGCAAGTGTTGAACGTGATGGACCCACCCTGACTATCGATGCCGGTGCTACGCTGGCGTTTGAAGACGGCGATTCATTTGTGCGCATTGCACGTGGCGCAGACATTATTGCGGAAGGCAATCGTAACGCACCTATTACCTTTACTTCAGTACAAGAAGTGGAAAATGGTGTTAGCAATCCGAACGCGCGTGGTTTGTGGGGCGGTTTAGTACTTAACGGATTTGGTATCTCAAATAAATGTGATCAGGATGACCTGGCAAACTGCGTACTGCAGGGCGAAGGTGGTGCTGGTTTCTACGGCGGTGATGACAATACCGACAACTCAGGTATCCTGCGTTACGTATTGGTGAAATATGCCGGTTACGAAGTTTCTCTTGATAACGAACTGAACGGCATTACTTTCTATGGTGTCGGTTCAGACACCACAGTTGAATACATTCAGGTTCACAATAACCTTGATGATGGTATCGAGTTCTTTGGCGGTGCTGCCAACGCAAAATATGTCGTGCTGACAGGTAACGACGATGACTCACTGGATTGGGCCGATGGCTGGCAGGGTAACATCCAGTACATTATCACCAAACACGCTGACGACCGTGCGAACCGTGCTATCGAAGCGGATGGTAATAGCCGCAATAACGATGCAACCCCGTACTCAGATCCGATTATTGCAAACTTCACATCGATTGGTTCGTTAACAGCAACTGACGGCTCGGACGAATCTGAAGGTGTGTTGTTACGTCAGGGTACGCGCGGTTCTTTATATAACTTTGTTATCACTGACGCACGTGGCGAATGTCTGGAAATCGATAACGCTGCCACCTTTGCCAACGCCGATGCCGGTACGCTTAGCATTGCTAACTCAGTTATTGCCTGTAGCGAAAACTTCGCTGACGTTGCGACCCAGGATTGGTACGAAAGCGAAGCCTCGAACGTCACCTTAGACGAGCTTGCGACTGTGCTGACCTCTGGATATGTCACTGCTGCTGATATGACGGACGCTTCCGGTGCCCCGGTAACAGTCACGCCGAAAACCGACCTGAGCACACTGAACCCATTCTTTGATGATGTGGATTTTGTTGGCGCAGTTAGTGAAGACAACGATTGGACAAATGGCTGGACCGTAGGCCTGCGCGACTAATGAAGGAATTGGAGCACATGGATGTGCAGCTTTTCCCCCTGATAATTAAGTCACGCATGCGGAGTTTCCTATGAAAAAGCAGGCTGTATTAATGCAAAGTAAACTGGGCCTCGCGATCGCTCTCGCGTTGTCTGGTCCCCTTGCTTACGCTCAGCAAGATCAAGCGCAAGCAACGAGCGATACCACCATTGAAGAAGTTGTTACCACAGGCACGCGATTGCAAGGTTCAGCGGCCGCAGTGGTCGAAGAGCGTAAGGCTCAGGCGTTCGTCGCTGATATTCTTGGAGCAGAGCAAATCTCCAGAACAGGCGATAGCGATGCCGCGGCCGCGCTGCGTCGTGTCACAGGTTTGACTCTGGTCGATGGTAAATTCATTTACGTACGCGGGCTCGGTGAACGTTATTCAAGTACCCAGTTAAATGGGGCTTCAGTGCCGTCACCTGATCCGACTCGTAACGTCATCCCGTTAGACATGTTCCCGGCCAGCATTATCGAAAGTATGGCTGTGCAAAAGTCCTATTCGCCGGATATGCCCGCTAATTTCGGTGGTGGTAACGTCAATATCCGTACGGTTTCTATTCCTACCGATGAAGTGTTTGAGGTATCGGTCGGAACGGGCTGGAACAGTAACTTCTCAGACGACGGGTTGACCTACGCTGGCGGTGATGATGACTGGTTAGGTAAAGATGATGGCACCCGGGCATTGTCAGCAGAGATGCGGGCAGCCTTGGCGCGTTATCAGGAAAGTATCAATACGCCCAGCATTGCCTCAAGTGAGGGTATCTCAAGTAGCGAAGCGGCGGCCATTAACCGACAGCTGGCGGCGTCACTGAATACACAGAATGAAGTCTACAGTAAATCTATGCGCCCGGATCTCGATGGCTCGGTGACCTACGGTAATGCCTACGAAGTCAGCGACGATTTAACTTTTGGCTTTCTTGCTGCGGTGGATTACGGCAACAGCTGGTCCAATAGCGAAGAATCTGAGCTGGTACTGGGAATTGCAGAGGGTGCGGCGGCCATCGATCAGGCCAGCGAGAGCAGGGTGACTACACAGAATGTAGAACTCAGCGGTTTGCTTAATTTCGGTGTAGAAATTGGTGATTATCACCGCATTGAGACCTCAACTATCTTTCTGCGGAATACCGCTGATCGGGTGGAGCAGGGCGTGGTTGAAACCCCCAACTCCATCGATGAAACCGGGTTAAGCTACTTTGATACCGAAACCCGCTATGAACAGCGTGAATTACTGACCAATCAAATCCGTGGTTCGCATTATTTTCCTCAATTATGGGGCTTTGCGCTGGACTGGCAGTATGCTGATTCGCGGGCAAGCCGTGATGCACCAGGTGAAGTCTTTTATCGTCAGATCAACAATCGTGATTTAGGCGAAGGTGTTGGCGACCTGGCATTTCAGCAAACCCGGACCGCAACCACCTTGCAGTATCAGAATCTGGAAGATGACGCTCAGGACTGGCGCGTTGACGGTGAGTTGCCTGTATCACTGGCGGCGATGGAGATCCTGCTTAAGGGCGGCGGGCAAGTATCGAAGAAAGCTCGTTCTTCATATTCCCGACGCTTTGCAATCAGTGCTGAGCAGGTTGCCAACGGTGAATTACGAAATGTCAGCTACAACGACCTGTTCAGTGATGAAAACCTCACGGATGCGGAGTTTGGTTTCGCTTTGTTTGGTGCTCCTACGGCGACCGATCCGAATTATCTGGCCGCGCAACAGATCGAAGCCGGTTATGGCCTTGCCGATATCCAGCTCAACGATGACTGGCGCGTCAGTGGTGGTTTGCGTTGGGAGCAATACACTCAGGTCGCTGCTCAACTTGATCTTCGCACCATGAGAGTCGTTGGTGATGTTGCTGATGCTGGCCGCGTTGAAGATGATCTCTATGGTTCGCTGGCGCTGACGTACCAACTCAATGACGAGATGCAGCTGCGTTTCGGTTATGGCAGCACTGTTGTACGACCTGATTTGCGAGAGCTGACCGAGGTGATTTTCGTTGACCCATTGACCAACTTTAAGGTACGTGGGAACAGCGAATTGATGACCACGGATATTGATAATTTCGATGTACGTTGGGAATGGTATTTGCCGGCTGGAGAAAATTACTCGGTCGCGATGTTCTACAAAGATCTGGCCAATCCGATTGAGGCTGTTGAAGCTAAAGGTACTGATTCGGATCGCGTCATTACCTTCCTGAATGGCCAGTCGGGTGAAGTCTACGGTCTGGAATTTGAATTCCTGAAAGACCTGACCCTGCTGACGGATGGCCTGTTCGTATCAGGAAACCTGACTCTCTCAGACTCAGAAATCAGTATCGCTAACACGGGTAACGTAGAGCTGACGAATAACAGCCGACGGATGACAGGTCACTCGAAGTACGTCACCAACTTGCAGCTGGGCTATGACTCATTAAATGGTGAGCACAGCGCATCACTTATCTACAATGTAGCCGGTGAGCGAATTGCTTTTGCTGGCGTTAAAGAAGGTGCTGTAGGCATTGACGATGCCGTCGAGCAGCCGTTCCATAGCCTGGATCTGGTGTACACCTATTATCCGGATTTTAATTCGAAGGTGAAGCTTAAGGTGCAAAACATGCTGGGCGAGGATGTTGAAATCGAACAGGGCGGACGTTTGATTCAGTCGCGTAGCGTCGGTACCGGAGTCAGTCTGGAATACAGCTACTCTTTTTAAGAGTTTGTAACAACGTCATAAAACGGGAGCTTCGGCTCCCGTTTTTTGTTATACAATAGAGGCACGCAGAGGCGTTTTTGATTCTTAGATTGAACAACGAGTGGCAATTTTCTATGCAAGATATGCAAGAGAAATTAGAAGCAGCGCAGAGCTGGCTGGTTGAACGGCCAGACATGGATACTTTAACGAAATTAAGTTTGTTGCTGGTGGGTGCCTGGGTGGCAAACTTTATCGTGAAGAAAGTATTGCTACGTGGCCTGCTGCGAATTTTAAGCTACACACCCGCAGGTAAAGACCGGCAAGCCATAGAGCGGAATATCGTGGCGCGACTAGCGAACGTCATTCCAGCTTTGGTCATCGCTTTTGGCATTACCTCGGTTCCCAACTTAGCTGAAGAACTCACCATTGTTGTCACCAACGTCTGTTTCGCGTTCATCGTGATCACCATCGCTCGCGCGATAAGTGGCACCCTGACCATTGTAAACACGCTGTATGAGCGTCAGCCTCAGGCGCAAGAACGGCCCATTAAAGGTTACATCCAGGTCGCTAAAATTGTCATCTATGCGGTGGCAACGATTCTGATGATTGCGGTCTTGATCGATAAATCGCCCGTTATATTGCTCTCCGGTCTGGGTGCGATGGCCGCGGTGCTGATGTTGGTGTTCCAGGATACATTGTTGAGTCTGGTCGCCAGTGTGCAAATTACCTCGAACGATATTATCCGGGTCGGTGACTGGGTGGAGATGCCCAATCTGAACGCCGATGGCGATGTCATCGACATCGCCTTGCACCAGGTGAAAGTGCAGAACTGGGACAAGACCATTACCTTCATTCCCACCCGGCGCTTTATTTCTGACCCCTTTAAAAACTGGCGTGGCATGCAGGAGTCAGGTGGCCGGCGTATAAAGCGGAGTTTGTTGTTAGATCAGCAAAGCATTCATTTCTTAACAGACGATGAGCTGAAAGCGGTGAAGCGTTTCCGGCTGTTAAAAGATTACCTGCAAAATAAACAACAGGAAATCGATGACTGGAACCAACAACTCAAAGACGAAGGCAAGGAACCGGTAAATACCCGGCGTATCACTAATATTGGTACCTTCCGTGCTTATATCCTGCAATATCTTGAGAATCATCCGAAAGTTCATCAAGAGATGACTCTGATGGCACGGCAGCTGAATCCGACATCGGACGGTCTTCCTATCGAGGTCTATTGTTTTACCAACACCATTGTCTGGACCGAATACGAAGGTATTCAGTCGGATATCTTTGACCACTTGCTATCGATTTTGCCGGAGTTCGGTTTACGCGTATTCCAGCATCCAAGTGGTATTGATATGCGTGAAATGACACGAAACTTAAATCAAAGTGGCACAAAAAGTTCATCCTGACACAAAACTGACATAGCGCAGTCACCAAGCTGTCACACAACTGACGTATCTTGCACATCATCACTCACAACCTGTGCAAGGTGTTTCTATGAAACCATGTTTCGCTCGCACGCTGGTACTCGCAGGGATTTTTGCAAGTACCAGTGCTGTCGCTCAAGATCAGGCGCTTGAGCCGGTGGTTGATGCCGCCAATGAAATCAATCAAGCCGCCCGCTCCTCCCAGCTCACCGTCGATAAAATCGCCGACACGACGCAAGATCGCGTGCAGCAATTCAAGCAAATCAACCGCCAGATCCAAGGTCTGGAGGTGTATGTGCAGCAGCTGCAAAAACAAATCGATTTTCAGCAACAGGAAAAAGCCGAACTCAATGATTCTATTGACGAGGTGAGTGTGGTTGAGCGGCAGATCACACCGCTTATGCTGCGCATGATTGATAGCCTCGATACCTTTGTAAACCTCGATGTGCCATTTCTTTCTGCCGAGCGTGAAGGTCGTATCGCTGGCTTGCATGAGCTGATGGATCGGGCTGATGTGGATGTTTCCGAGAAATTTCGCCGGGTCATGGAAGCCTATCAGATTGAAGCCGATTACGGCCGTACCATTGAAGCTTACAACGGCGAGATGACCATTGCTGGTCAGCCCCAGGATGTCGAGTTTCTGCGCATCGGCCGTACGGTACTCATCTATAAGACCCGTGATGGCAAGCAAATGGGCGTTTGGAATCAGCTCGCCCGTGAGTGGCAGCAACTGGATTCCAGCTACGCCACAGATGTACAGGAAGCGCTGCGGATTGCCCGCAAGCAGCTGGCCCCGGATTTATTAATGCTTCCGGTTTTCACTCAAACTGCGCAGGCGGGAGACTAACCCATGTTGAAATTAAAACATTGCATCGCTGCTTTAGCTCTGGCATTCGCAGCTCCGGCATTTAGCCAGGAACCGGTGAACCTAGATCAGCTTTTACAGCAGTTGAAAGAGGGCAAGTTTGCCCAGTCGCAGGCTAATGAAGAACGTGAGGCGCGGTTCCGCGCGCAAGCTGAACAGCAGCAGCAAGTTTTGCGGGAAGCCATCGCCAAACGCGACCAGCTGGAGCAGGCCAGCGCCCGTCTTGAGGGGCAGTTTGAAACCAATGAACGTGATCTGGCTGCGCTTGAAGACGCGCTGACGCAGCGCATGGGCTCCTTAAAAGAGCTGTTCGGCGTACTACAGCAAGTGGCCGGTGACACCGCCAGCAACTTAAGAAACTCTTACGTTTCGGTCGAGTTTCCAGGCCGCAGTGACGCCCTGAGTGACCTCGCTCAGAAAATGGGCTCAAGTTCAAAGCTGGCCAGCATCGAGGAGATCGAATCGGTCTGGTTTGCACTGCAGCAAGAGATGACAGAATCCGGCAAAGTGAGCCAGTTCAATACCCAGGTGACGCTGGCCAATGGCGAAAAAGAAACCAAGCCAGTGATCCGTGTAGGGACCTTCAATATGGTTTCCGACGGCAAATACCTTGAGTTGATTCCGGGTACGGACGCGGTTGCTGAACTCATGCGTCAGCCTGCGGGGCGTTACCTCAACACCGCTGAAGCCCTTGTGGAAAGTAATGATAATCCCGTTCGTTTTGGCCTGGATCCCACCGGCGGCTCCATTCTTGGGTTGCTGGTGCAAGCACCAGATCTGCAGGAGCGCATTGATCAGGGCTCGACCGTTGGTTACATCATTCTTGCCCTTGGCGCTGTTGGCCTGCTGATCGCATTAGAGCGTTTCGTTACCCTGATATTGATGGGCGGTAAAGTAAAACGCCAGTTGAAGAACGCGCAGGCGCAAGACGACAACCCCTTAGGTCGCGTCATGGCAGTAAAAGACAAGTACCCACAGGCCGACACCGAAACCCTGGAGTTGAAACTCAGCGAAGCTATTTTGCGAGAAGTTCCCAAGATCACGCGCAATCTGACCTTTATCAAGATCATCTCTGTGGTCGCGCCGCTGCTAGGTCTGTTAGGTACCGTTACCGGTATGATTAATACCTTCCAGGCGATCACTTTGTTCGGTACCGGCGACCCGAAGCTAATGGCCGGCGGTATTTCGCAAGCCCTGGTTACCACGGTCCTTGGTCTGGTGGTCGCGATCCCGATGACCTTGCTGTTTGCCACCTTAAATACGCGGAGTAAGAATCTGGTCCACGTGTTGCAGGAACAGGCGTCAGGCATTATTGCGGAGCGCTCTGAGCGGGGGCACTAATGATGGTGTTCTTTATCGACTTTTATAATGCGATTCAGGACTTTGTGGAAACAGGTGGTCAGGTACTCCTGATCATCGGCATCCTGATTTTCATCATGTGGTTGATGATTCTGGAGCGCATTTTTTACTTCACCCGTGGGCACCAGCAGCAAAAACAGCAAGTGTTGCAGAAGTGGAAAGCGCGGGAGGATAAATCGTCATGGAATGCCGAGCAGATCCGACAGGCCATGATTTCGCGAGTTTCCATTGCTCTGGGGGGGCGTTTGCCGGTGTTGCAAGCGCTGGTGGCACTCTGTCCACTGCTGGGATTGATGGGGACGGTGACCGGCATGATCGAAGTATTTGATGTGATGGCAGTTGCGGGGACCGGCAATGCCCGCTCGATGGCTGCTGGCGTATCCAAAGCCACCATCCCGACCATGGCTGGCATGGTGGGCGCATTATCAGGTGTGTTTGCGACCACCTGGTTACAACGAACAGCGAAGCGCGAACGTCTGAAGCTGGAAGATCGCATGCTAATGGAACACCACTAGAGGGCTGAATAATGAAACAACATTTTGCTAATTTGATCGACGAAGAAGAAGCCCAGATTGATATGACGCCAATGCTCGACGTGGTGTTTATCATGCTGATCTTTTTTATTGTCACCGCCAGCTTCGTGAAAGAGGCCGGCATCGATGTAAACCGCCCAGAAGCCGCTACCGCGGTGCAAAAGGATCGCGCCAATATTCTGGTTGCCATCAGTGATACAGGCGAGATTTGGATTAATAAACGCCAGGTCGATGCACGTGCCGTGCAAGCCAACATTGAACGTTTGTACGCAGAGAACCCACAAGGTTCAGTGGTGATACAAGCGGACAAGAAAGCGACCACTGAAACTCTGATAAAGGTTATGGACGCTGCGCGAGCTGCGGGTGTCTTCGATGTCTCAATAGCAGCGCAGGAAGAGTAGAACCATGCGTTTTTTAGCAGCACTGGCCGTCGCCGCTATCGTGACACTCGGCTTGTTTTACCTGATGCACTCGCTGATCACGGGTGGCCAAGGCGCGATGACCGAGCCGGCAAAAGGCAGCGTACTCGATTTCGTACGGATCAAACCAGAAGAAGTCGTACAGCAGAAGGAGCGTAAGCCGGAACGGCCGCCAGAGCCAGAAGCGCCACCGCCCGATATGCCGACGCCACAAATGGACACCAGTGAGCTTTCGCCGGATGGCGGCAGCTATGATTTTTCCACCTCCGCACAAGCGGATACCGGACTCTCCGGTGGCATGAACCTGGATACCAGTGATGGCGAGTATCTGCCTATTGTGAAAGTCCAGGCAGCCTATCCACGTCGCGCCCTACAGCGCGGTATAGAAGGCTACGTAGTGGTGGAGTTTACCGTGACCCGACAGGGGACTGTGCGCGATCCGCGAGTGGTCGAGGCCCAGCCGGAACAGATTTTTGATCAAGCTGCCATGGATGCCGTCTTGAAGTTTAAATACAAACCTCGTGTGGTCAATGGTGACGCCGTTGAAGTGGAAGGCGTGCAAAACCGGATTACCTTTGAAATCGATGGCTAGGAGAACACAATGCGTCATTTAATCGTTATTATTGTCTGGATTGTCATCAGCCAGTTTGTGCATCAGGCGGCGAGCGCGCAGGACAGCAAACGGGTTCCTGCGTTACGCGAGCAGGTTTACAGTCAGTTAGCGCGGGCTCAGGAACTGGCTGATGCCGGTGACGTGGAGGCTGGCCTGGCAGCGCTCAAAGCGGTCGAAGGTAAGCTCAGTAGTATGAATAGTTACGAGCGCGCCATGCTGTGGAACTTCTATGGTTATATGCATTACGGTAAAGACCGTATCGGCAAAGCGATTACCTACTTCGACAAAGTGGTCAGCGAAGATCCCATTCCGGACGCATTAAAGCAAACGACCTTGTTCAGCCTGGCACAGTTGTCTTTAGGGCAAAACGATTATGCACAAACCCTTGCCTATCTGGACCGCTGGCAGCAAGTCACTGGCGAGCAACAGGCAACCAAAGCCGATGTACTGCGGGCGCAGGCACTGTACCAAAAAGGTGACTACGAGCAGGCGCTGACACCGATAAAACGCGCCATCAGCTCCGCTCGGGCAACTAACGAAACCGGTGAGGAAGCCTGGTATGTGCTGCAACGCGCGATCCACTACGAATTAGGCCAGACCGAAGCCGTTGCCGACGTTCTTGAGCAAATGATCAAGCATTTCAATAAACCTGAGTACTGGACTCAGTTGGCGGGCGTGTACGGCCAGCTTGGCCGTGACCAGCAGCAGTTAGCCATGCTCGAGGCGGCCTATCAACAGGGGTTTCTAACCCGTGGCCAGGATTTGCAGATGCTGGTGCAAAGCTACTTCTTTGGCGGCGTCCCCTTTAAGGCGGGGCAGGTGATGGAGCAAGCCATCGCCCAAGGTAAACTGGAGGCTGATTTACGGAATCTGAAGTTGCTGGCACAAAGCTGGATTGCGGCCCGGGAAACCGATAAAGCCGTCAACGCCTTAAAGCAAGCTGCTGAATTAAGCAGTGATGGTGAACTAGATGCGCAACGTGCGCAGGTGCTGCTCAATGCCGAACGTTATCCGCAAGCCATTGCAGCAGCGGAAACTGCACTGGCGAAAGGTAATCTGGAAAAGCCCGGTACCATGCATTTAGTTATCGGCATGGCTGAACTTGAACAAGAGAACTATAATCCTGCGCTACAGGCTTTCGCGAAAGCAAAAGCATTTGCCGACGCGCGCAAGGCAGCAGGGCAGTGGGAACGCTACGCCACCTCTGAAAAAGAGCAGGCTGAGCGCATTAAAGAATTGCAGTCGTCATAAAAGTGTCACTGGCACGACATCAGAACGACACCGAAGCGACATAAAAAAGTTATCGAAACAGCAAAAAACTGTCACATAGTCATGAAACTGTCATAAAGTTGCAATATGCTATGCGCGCTTGAGTGATAAATCGATCGCTCATCCGAACCATAGATTGCGTAGGTGGACCTTATGACTTTTAAACATGTAGCTTTGATGATGCTTCCATTCGCTTTGACCAGCACTGCGCTGGCAGCTCAGGAGAGCAACGACGAACCGAAGATCTCCTTTGATTTTTACGGTAAAGCAAATGTCTCATTGCAGAGCAATGATGATGGCACCAGTACTGAAACTGAATTAGAGAGCAACGCATCACGTATCGGCGTGAAGGGTGGCACTAAGATCAGTGACGATTTAGAAGTCATTTATCAGCTCGAGTGGCAGGTCGACCTGGCCGACTTAGGTGGTGATGATAATCTGAAGTCACGTAATCAGTTTGTCGGCTTGCGTGGCAACTTTGGTGAGCTGACCGTAGGACGCCGCGACACAGTGCTCAAGACGCTGCAGGGCGATCTCGATCAGTTCAACGATTATGAAGCCGATATCAAAGCGCTGTTTGAAGGTGAAAACCGTACCAGCAACACCATCTCGTATTACTCGCCCAGCTTCCATCACATTCGTGTGGCCGGTAGCGTGGTATTAAGCGAAGGCGATACCCAGGACGACGGTTACTCGCTGGCAGTCACCTATGGTGACGACGGTCTTGATGACACCGGCTATTATTTCGGCGCTGCAATGGATCGCGATGTCGATGGCTATGATATCGAACGGCTGATCGGTTATACCAAGGTTGATTCCACCGTGTTCGGCTTAATGTGGCAGCAACAGGAACGGGTTGATGGCACCGCTGAGGCAGATGGTTTCGTTGCCAGTGTTGAACAACCGTGGGGCCGCTTCAGCTTCAAGGCGCAATATCAAATGATGGACTTTATCGATGGCGATGACGACTCGCTCTCGTTTGGTGTTGACTACAAACTTGCTAAGGGCACCAAAGTCTATACCTGGTATACGGGTCGCGACCTTGACACCATCGAAGCGGAACAGCGTTATATCGCAGTAGGTATTGAACATAAATTCTAGGTCGTAAAACACGACCAAAGTGTGAGTGTTATCCTGGCGCAAAGCTAGGTACACTATCGCCATCATTCATACATCTGAACTATGATGGCGAACTTTATCTTTATTGCTGGCTACGTCGTGATCGGACTTTTGCTGCGCCGTAGCCAGCAGTTTGCGCAAAACACAGGACAAATCCTCAATGCCTACGTTATTTACGTGGCATTGCCCGCCGTGGTTCTGCAAAAAATCCCCTTACTGACGTTTGGCAAAGAGCTGCTCTATCCAGCCCTGATGCCGTGGCTATTGCTGGCATTGACGGTACCTGTGGTGCTGGCGCTGGCGCGTTGGCGCGGCTGGTCAAGAACCACCACAGGGGCAATGCTGCTGGTGATCCCCTTAGGCAATACCTCCTTTGTCGGCTTTCCCATGATCGAGGCGTTCTTTGGTCCTGAAGGCATTCCCTATGCGCTGCTTTATGATCAATTAGGCTCGTTTTTTATTTTGTCGATTTATGCCACGGTGATCGCTGCCATCTACAGTCATGCCGAAGGTGATACGGCACAACGCCCTTCGGCCGCCGCTATTGCCTGGCGGATCCTGCGCTTTCCGCCCTTTATCGCGCTGGTCGTGGCACTGCTTCTGCGCGGGGTCACTTACCCTGATACTGTTAAACAGTTCATCGACTCGCTGGCCATCACCTTAGTCCCGGTGATCATGGTTGCGGTCGGCTTCCAGCTGCGCTTTCGACTGCCCGCTGAAGACCGTGGCCCGCTGGCCTGGGCACTGGTGCTTAAGCTTGGCGTGACACCGCTGGTCGCACTGCTCATCTTAATAGGTTTTGGATTGGATCAACTGGCGGTGCAGGTGACCATTATGGAGGCGGCGATGCCAGCGATGATCTCTGCCGGTGCACTGGCGATTATGGCAGGGCTGGCACCCACACTATCTGCAGCTGTGGTCGGCTATGGCGTGTTACTTTGTTTTATTACTTTGCCAATCTGGTTTTTTATTCTGCAGTATCTGCAGAAGATTTTTTAGCCCAGAATTCGCCTTCGGCCACTTTTACTGAAAACCGTTCCTCGTCCTGCAACTGCTCCGGATTGCGCACGAGTTCACCCTGCTCGCTGCGTACCACGGCATAGCCACGGGCAATGGTTTGCAATGGGCTGACGATTTGCAGATTTTGTAACGTCGCAGCATGCTTTTGCTGCCAGAATTTAAGAATCTGCTGAATGGCCTGATTGTTTCGGGCCTGCAGCTGCGCAAAACGTTGCTGCAACGGAGCCAGCTGGCGTTGTGGGTGCAGAGATTGTAACCGCTGTTGGGTGGTGCTGAAACGTTGTTGAGTTTGACGCTGCAAGCGCTGTAAGGCTGCGCTTGCCCGCGCCGAAAGTTCATCGACGCGCTGACTGTTTTGTTGCAGCCGCCGCTGCGGGTGTTGTTGCTGTAAGCGGTGCTGCCAATGCTGCAGAGTCTGCTGTAAAAAGCTGCGCTGACGTTGCCAGTGCTGTTGTAAACGGTGATCAAGCTGTACCAGTCGCTGCAGGATTTCGCGCTGGTCGCGACTGACCAGCTCAGCGGCAGCGGATGGTGTCGGCGCCCGGACATCAGCAACGTAATCAGCGATAGTAAAATCGACTTCATGGCCGACCGCGCTGATCACGGGAATAGGGCAGCTGTGCAGGGCGTGGGCAAGATGTTCGTCGTTGAAGCACCACAGATCTTCAAGTGAGCCCCCACCGCGACTAAGCAGCAGCACATCGACTTCGTTACGCTGGCAGGCGCGCTGCAGGGCAAATAGCAGCTCGTTTACCGCGCTTTGCCCCTGCACTGAGCTGGGGTAGATAATCACTTCAACACTTGGATCACGCCGTTTCAGCACCGCCAGAATGTCACGAATAGCAGCGCCCGTTGGCGACGTGATCACGCCCACGCGGCGGATTTCGCTGGGGAGGGGCTGCTTATGCTCTGCCGCAAAAAGTCCCTCGGCTTGCAATTTGTGCTTGAGTTGCTCATAACGCTGCTGTAACAACCCGGCCCCGGCATCCTCCATATGCTCGACGATCAGCTGGTAATCACCGCGCGGTTCATAAACGGTCAGCTTGGCCCGCACCAGCACCTGCATGCCATGCTGAGGACGTACTTTGGCGCGTTGGTTGGCGTTACGAAACATGGCCGCCTTAATTTGAGCGCGCTCATCTTTAAGGGTGAAGTACCAATGTCCAGAGCCCGGCGCAGCAAAGTTCGAAATTTCGCCAATTAGCCAAATTGAGCCAAAGCCGCGTTCAAGTACTTGACGTACTTCGGCATTTAACTGGCCAACAGTGAAAATTGCGGCTTTGCTCATGTTATAAACCCGTCCTAAGTGAAAAAATCAGTTTACTGAAAAGCGCTTTACGAGTAAAATCTGCCCGCAACATTAACTCAGCTAGTGGGATGTTGCCATGCTACGAATCGCTCAAGAAGCTCTTACCTTCGACGATGTTTTACTCGTCCCCGGTCATTCGACTGTTTTACCTCATACTGCCGACCTGCGCACGCGTTTAACGCGCGGCATTGAACTTAATATTCCAATGGTCTCTGCGGCCATGGATACGGTGACTGAAGCTGCTCTGGCCATTGCGCTGGCGCAAGAGGGTGGGCTTGGCTTCGTGCATAAGAACATGACCATCTCAGAACAGGCTGCTCACGTACGTAAAGTGAAGAAGTACGAAAGTGGTATGGTTTCGGACCCGGTAACAGTAACACCTGACACGACCCTGGGCGAAATTCGCGCCCTTAACGTCGAACACGGCTTCCATGGCTTCCCGGTGGTTGAAAAGAGCGGTGAGCTGGTGGGAATTATCACTGGTCGTGATGCTCGCGCAGAAAGTGACAACAGTAAGCGTGTGGCGACTATAATGACGCCAAAAGAGCGCCTGATCACTGTCACAGAAAGTGCCAAGAGCGAAGAAATTCTTGATTTGATGCATCAACATCGTATCGAGAAAATTCTGGTGGTCGACGACGCGTTCCATCTGCGTGGCATGATTACCCTAAAAGATTTTACCAAAGCCGAAAACAAGCCAAATGCCTGTAAAGACGAACTGGGCCGCTTACGTGTGGGCGCGGCTGTAGGTGTGGGTCCAGGCACAGAAGAGCGCATCGCTGCGCTAGTTGAAGCGGGCGTTGACGTTTTGCTCATCGACACTTCCCACGGCCATTCGCAGGGCGTTATCGATCGCGTAGCTTATGTACGCAAAGAATACCCTGACTTGCAGCTTATTGCCGGTAACGTAGCAACCGGCGCAGGCGCGAAAGCTCTGGCGGACGCGGGTGTCGATGCCGTGAAAGTCGGTATTGGCCCGGGCTCAATTTGTACCACTCGCATCGTTACTGGCTGTGGCGTTCCGCAAATTACCGCGATCAGTGATGCGGTTGACGCCTTGAAGGGAACCGGTATTCCAGTTATCGCTGACGGCGGCATCCGCTTCTCTGGTGACATTGCTAAAGCTATCGCAGCCGGAGCGGATTGTGTCATGGTGGGCAGTATGCTTGCCGGTACGGAAGAGTCGCCAGGTGAAGTTGAACTCTACCAGGGCCGCTACTATAAGTCCTACCGGGGCATGGGTAGCCTGGGTGCCATGGATCAGCGCCATGGTTCATCAGACCGTTACTTCCAGGCCTCAAACGAAGCCGAGAAGTTAGTACCGGAAGGTATTGAAGGTCGGGTTGCTTATAAAGGTCCAATGGCCACCATTATTCACCAACAAATGGGTGGGCTGCGCTCAGCAATGGGCCTGACCGGCTCAGCAAACATTAAAGAGATGCGAACCAAACCGCAATTTGTCCGGGTGACATCTGCAGGTATGGGCGAGTCTCACGTGCACGATGTGCAAATCACCAAAGAAGCTCCTAACTACCGAATGGGTTAAGACAAGATGCAAGATATTCATGCACATCGCATATTAATTTTAGATTTTGGTTCACAGTACACGCAACTGATTGCTCGCCGTATCCGTGAAATCGGTGTTTATTGTGAGTTGTGGGCGTGGGATGTCGATGCTGAAGACATCAAAAACTTTAACCCGAATGGGATTATCCTCTCCGGTGGCCCGGAGTCGGTGACCGAAGCAGACTCTCCACGTGCCCCGGATTATGTGTTTGAGGCGGGGGTACCTGTGCTGGGTATCTGCTATGGCATGCAAACCATGGCAGCGCAGTTAGGTGGTAAAGTACAAGGTTCTCTGGAACGTGAATTTGGCTACGCCCTGGTGGAACGCACTGCACCCAGCCCGCTGTTTCACCATATTGAAGACAGCGTGCATGACAATGGTAATCCAATGCTGGACGTTTGGATGAGCCATGGTGATAAGGTCATCGAATTGCCCGAAGGCTTTAGTATCGTTGCGCAGACCCCAACCTGCCCGATTGCGTCCATGGCTGATGAAGCGCGCGATTTTTATGGCTTACAGTTCCACCCGGAAGTGACGCATACCCGTCAGGGTAAGCGGATGCTTGAGCATTTTGTGGTGGAAATCTGTGAGTGCGAAACCAACTGGACCGCGGCACACATTATTGATGATGCCGTTGCTCGTATTCGCGAGCAGGTGGGCAATGGCAAGGTCGTACTTGGCTTGTCTGGTGGCGTCGACAGTTCCGTCACAGCGATGCTGTTGCACCGGGCCATCGGCGACCAATTAACCTGTGTGTTTGTTGATAATGGCTTGTTACGCTGGAAAGAAGCAGAACAAGTCATGGAAATGTTTGGCGACCACTACGGTTTGAACATTGTGCATGTGGATGCTGAAGACCGTTTCTTAGATGCTTTAGCCGGCGAACATGATCCGGAAGCCAAACGTAAGATTATCGGTCGTGTCTTTATCGAAATCTTTGATGAACAGGCCACCAGCATCAACGACGTTTCCTTTTTGGCGCAGGGCACCATTTACCCGGATGTCATCGAATCTGCGGGCTCGAAAACAGGCAAAGCCCATGTAATCAAGTCGCACCATAACGTCGGCGGTTTACCAGCGGACATGAAGTTAAGCCTGGTTGAACCATTGCGCGAGCTATTCAAAGATGAGGTTCGTAAAATAGGTCTGGAACTTGGTCTGCCTTACGATATGTTGTATCGCCATCCCTTCCCGGGTCCAGGCCTGGGAGTTCGGGTACTGGCCGAAGTTAAGAAAGAGTACTGCGAGCTGTTACGCCGTGCCGACCATATTTTCATTACAGAGCTGCGCAAAGCTGGTTTGTATCACGAAGTGAGTCAGGCATTTGCCGTGTTTCTGCCGGTACGTTCGGTAGGGGTGATGGGTGATGCCCGCAAATACGACTGGGTTATTGCTATACGGGCTGTCGAAACGATTGATTTCATGACGGCACGTTGGGCGCATTTACCTTATGAGCTGCTGGAAACGGTTTCGAACCGCATCATCAACGAAATCGACGGGATTTCAAGGGTCGTTTACGATATTTCAGGTAAACCACCGGCAACGATCGAATGGGAGTAGATTCATCCTGTTGTGTCTAACCACGGATTGGTTATTGAAAGCCATTGACGCTATTATCGTCAGTGGCTTTTTTAATTTTAAAGGAGCGAAACTCATATGCAGGAGCAAATTGTCATTGTTGGTGGTGGTGCCGGAGGCCTTGAACTGGCGACGATGCTCGGGCGCAAGCTGGGCCGCAGTGAGCAAGCAAAAGTCACCTTGATTGATCGCAACAGTACGCATTTATGGAAACCGTTATTGCATGAAGTAGCTTCGGGCGCGCTGGATTCACGTATGGAGGAGCTCGATTATAGAGGCCAAAGTGCGCGCTGCGGATTTGAGTTTTTGCTGGGAACACTGGAGTCGGTAGATAAAGATAACAAAACGATTCAGTTAGCTGCGATCCGTGATGATCGTGGCAAAGAAGTCGTTGCTGCACGAAGCCTTTCCTATGATCGCCTGATTCTAGCCATCGGAAGCGTGACTGCGGATTTTGGCACTCCCGGAGTTAAAGATCACAGCTATTTCCTGGACTCCTTGCGGCAGGCGGATCGATTCCATGAACACCTGCTGAATGAGTTTTTGCGGGTCAATAAGTCCATCGGAGAAGGTAATGCGACGAAACTTTCACTGGCTATTGTCGGTGGCGGCGCTACCGGCGTTGAGTTAGCAGCAGAGTTGATTCATTCAGTATCACTGCTGTCAATTTATGGCTTGTCTCATCTTGATCGAAAACATTTTGAAGTTTGTTTAGTAGAAGCAAAGCAGCGGCTTTTGCCCGAATTACCCGAGCGTTTGTCGAAACTGGTTGAGAAAAAACTCAGCTCGTTGGGCGTCGAAGTTATGTTGAATAACCCTGTTATAGAGGTAAAAGAAAATACCCTTGTACTCGGTGAAGGTGAGCCTATTCAGGCGGATTTGATCGTCTGGGCGGCTGGGGTACGGGCTCCTGACATTGTCAAAGACTGGGGCTTGGAGACGCGGAAAAATAATCAAATTAAAGTGAATCAGTACCTGCAAACCCTATCAGATGAAGCTATCTATGCGTTAGGTGACTGTGCGGCGTGTCCCATTGACGACGAGCGCTGGGTTCCGCCACGCGCACAGTCGGCACACCAAATGGCGAAACGTCTGTATCGGAATATTGTACGCGAATACCAGTTGCAGCCGCCAAAGCGGTTTGTCTATAAAGACCGTGGGTCGCTGGTCTCGTTGAGTCGTTATTCCGCGGTCGGTAATTTTATGCAAAGTAAGAGTTTATCGGTGCCGCTTGAGGGAACTTTGGCACGCTGGGCTTACGCGAGTTTATACCGCCTGCATCAGCGCGTCTTGCATGGCTGGTGGAAAATGTTCCTGTTGCTGCTGGTGGATAAACTGAAGCGTGCGGTAAAACCGCGTTTGAAATTACACTGACGATATACATCAGCAAGGGCTTGAGGCACAATGCCAGACATCTAAATTTTGTTGGTATATCGCCAGGCGATCAGTCGTAACTATTGACTTTATATCTGCAGGTTGGGCACATTGAGCTTATGAATTATTGCAAAGGGTTTCTGACCCTGCTGGCATTAGTGCTACTGGCCGGCTGCGCGCCACAACCGCAGCCTGATCACCTTACCCAAATCCGAGAACGTGGTGTTCTTCGGGTCGGCACCCTGTTAGGACCGACCACCTACTATCACGAATTCGAGAGTGAGGGCGGTCTTGAGTACGCGCTTGCCGCCACCTTCGCTGAACAGCTCGACGTCGAGCTCGAGATCGTCTCCCGCTACAATATCAAAGACCTGTTTGGCTTACTCGATCGCGGCCAGGTCGATGTGGTGGCCGCCGGGCTGGATCGCACTCCCCGTAGGGACCGCAATTACCGCTTTGGACCTCCATATCAGGAAGTCGCGCAGCGACTGGTCTATCGCCAGGGCTCACGGACCCGTCCGCGGGACTGGAGCCAGGTCGATGGCGAGGTGGTGGTCGTCGCTGGTAGCAGTCACCATGATTGGTTACGCCGCAACAGCGAACGCTTTCCTGAACTGCGCTGGCGGGCAACCAATGAGCACGATGCCACGGAGTTATTACGGGCCGTCATAGACGGCGAAATTGCATTCACCATCGCGGACAGCAATATTCTGGATATGCAAAGGCGCTACTTCCCGAATATCAGTGTTGCCTTCACCGTGCGGGATAACCTGGATGTCAGCTGGATGTTAGGTCCCGGGCGTGATGCCTCCCTCTATGCCGAAGTGATTCAGTTTTTTGGTGATCTGCGTCAGTCAGGTGAGCTGGATCGTTTGGTGGATCAGCACTTTGGCCACGTCTCACAATTTAACTATGTGGATACCAGTCTGTTCATCGATGCGGTGCAAACCACACTGCCCAAATATCGGGATTTCTTTGTCGAGCACTCAGGGCAGTTGGACTGGCGCCTGCTCGCTGCTATTTCCTATCAGGAAAGTCTGTGGAATCCGCGCGCCGTTTCCGCAACCGGCGTGCGTGGGCTGATGATGTTGACCCTGCCGACCGCCGAGGAGATGGGCGTAAGTAGCCGTTTGAATCCGGAAGAGAGTATTCGCGGCGGCGCTCGTTATTTCGAACGTATGTTAGGGACTATTCCCGCACGAATCCCTGAGCCTGACCGTACCTGGTTTGCCTTAGCATCCTATAACATTGGCTATGGCCACCTGGAAGATGCGCGCGTCTTAACCGAACGCCAAGGTGGGGATCCGGATCGCTGGATTGATGTGCGAAAACGACTACCCTTATTGAGACAGAAAAAATATTATCGACAAACACGCTTTGGTTTTGCGCGTGGTGATGAACCGGTGCGATATGTAGGGAACATTCGTCGCTATTACGACACTCTGGTTTGGTTGGATGAACGCGGACGTATTCCAGCTCAGCCCCTGGAGATCTCACTGCCGATTGGTAGCGGAGACGAGGTAAACTGATGCGCACAAAAAAACGACTGGTCCCACATGCCCGGCGCCGGGCTTGGTTACGCAAGCGCACGCATCTAAAAAATGAACGACGCCAGAAATGGTTTCGTTTATGTGAGAAAGAAGATTAACTTGCAGTCGAACGCGGTAGTTTAGCAAGCAAAAAAAGACTATAATACGCGTCCTCAAAAGTCGGTGAAAACCATCCACTGCCAACCTGGAGAACGACCTGTGGAGATAGTACGCGGCGCCCCAGCCTTATCTGAATTTCGAACGGAAAAATTATTGCAACGGTTACATCAGGCGGATGTTCCGGCGCAGGATGTGTATGCCGAGTACGTACACTTTGTTGATGTTACCGATTCTTTATCAGATGACGAGCAGCAGGTCTTAAAAAAGCTGCTGACCTATGGTCCAGCACTTGCCCAACACCTTCCGGCAGGAGCTATGCTCGCCGTTGTGCCGCGGGTAGGCACTATTTCTCCCTGGTCGTCGAAAGCGACCGACATTGCGCACAACTGCGGACTGGAAAAAATCCGGCGGCTTGAGCGCGGCATGGTTTACTATCTTGAAGGCGATCTCAATGAAGATCAGCTGACTCGCGCGAGTTCTGTGTTGCACGATCGCATGACCGAGATGGTGTTACGGGATCTGGACGAAGCGGACGCACTGTTCGCTGCCGCCACCCCTGAGCCGCTGACCTCAGTCGATATTCTTGCCGGTGGCCGTGAAGCGCTGCAACGCGCCAATATTGATATGGGCTTAGCCCTCGCCGACGATGAAATAGACTATTTGTTCGATAGTTTTAATAGCTTAGGGCGTAACCCTAACGACATCGAACTTTATATGTTTGCGCAGGCGAATTCCGAGCACTGCCGTCATAAAATCTTTAATGCCGACTGGACCATCGACGGTAAAGAGCAGTTAAAGTCGCTGTTCAAGATGATTAAAAATACCTTTGAGGTGACCCCTGATAACGTGTTGTCCGCATACAAGGATAATGCTGCGGTCATGGTCGGCTCAGAAGCCGGGCGCTTTTTCCCGTATCCGGCAGGCTCGCAGGCAGCTGGTGAGTACAGCTACTTCCATGAGCCTATCCATATTTTAATGAAAGTTGAAACCCACAATCACCCGACGGCGATTTCTCCGTTCCCTGGTGCGGCGACGGGCTCAGGCGGCGAAATTCGCGACGAAGGCGCAACCGGCCGCGGTTCTAAGCCTAAAGCTGGTTTGGTGGGGTTCAGCGTCTCCAACCTACGTATTCCGGGCTTTGAACAACCCTGGGAAGAAGATTTTGGCAAGCCTGATCGTATTGTCACCGCGCTGGAAATCATGCTGGAAGGGCCACTGGGCGGTGCTGCATTCAACAATGAATTTGGTCGCCCGGCGTTGACCGGTTATTTCCGTACCTATGAAGAACGCGTTGAAAGCCATAACGGTACTGAAGTCCGTGGTTACCATAAACCGATCATGATCGCCGGTGGTATGGGGAATATTCGTGAGAGTCACGTCGAGAAGGGCGAGATTCCTGTAGGTGCCAAGCTGGTTGTACTCGGTGGGCCTGCCATGAACATAGGCCTGGGCGGCGGCGCAGCATCGTCAATGGCGTCGGGCAGTTCCAGCGAAGATCTCGATTTTGCCTCGGTACAGCGTGATAACCCAGAGATGGAGCGCCGCTGTCAGGAAGTCATCGATCGCTGCTGGCAGTTGGGCGACAAGAACCCGATTGCCTTTATCCATGACGTCGGCGCAGGTGGTCTTTCCAATGCTATGCCGGAACTAGTCAGCGATGGTGGCCGTGGCGGCAAATTCGAATTACGCGAAATACCCAACGATGAGCCGGGTATGTCGCCACTTGCGATTTGGTGTAATGAGTCGCAAGAACGTTATGTTATGGCGATTGCCGCAGATCGGATGACCACTTTTGCCGAGATTTGTGAACGTGAGCGCGCACCTTTTGCGGTGATAGGCGAAGCGACAGAGGAAGAGCATTTAACCTTAACCGATCGCCACTTTGAAAACACCCCGATCGATTTGCCGCTCAATGTACTTCTGGGTAAGGCACCGAAGATGCACCGCGATGTGCAACGTAAGCAGGTTGCCGGAGAAGCGTTGCAAACAGGGGCTATCGATATTGCTGAGGCAGCAGAACGTCTGCTTAGACTGCCGGCGATTGCCGAGAAAACCTTTTTGATTACCATCGGTGATCGCAGTGTGACCGGGCTGGTGGCGCGCGATCAGATGGTAGGTCCATGGCAGATTCCTGTTGCTGACGTTGCAGTTACCGCAGCAAGCTACGACTCTTATGCCGGTGAAGCGATGGCAATGGGTGAGCGAACGCCATTAGCGCTATTAGATTATGCCGCATCGGCACGAATTGCGGTGGGTGAGGCATTAACAAATATTGCCGCTGCTGATATCGGTGACCTCAAGCACATTAAACTCTCTGCGAACTGGATGGCCGCCGCAGGTCATCCTGGTGAAGACGCTGGCTTGTATGAAGCAGTGAAAGCAGTGGGCGAAGAGTTGTGTCCGGAGCTGGGTATCACCATCCCGGTGGGTAAAGACTCCATGTCGATGAAAACCCAGTGGCAAGACGACGGTGAAACCAAAGCGGTTACTGCGCCTTTGAGCCTGGTGATTACTGCCTTCGGTCGGGTGCGTGACGTACGTCGTACAGTCACTCCACAGCTGCGCACGGATCAGGGCGATACACGCTTAGTGCTGATTGATTTAGGCATGGGCAAGGCTCGTTTAGGGGGCTCGGCTATTGCACAGGTTTACCGTCAGCTTGGCGATGTAACCCCTGATGTCGATTGTGCAGAGCACTTAAAAGGTTTCTTTAACGTCACGCAACAGCTGGTTCGTGATAAAAAATTACTGGCCTATCACGATCGCTCAGATGGTGGCTTGTTCGTGACCGTTGCAGAGATGGCATTCGCCGGAAACTGTGCAGCGCACATTCGTCTTGATGAGGTTCATGCAGACGATCTGGCGGCGCTTTACAGCGAAGAACTGGGCGCGGTGATTCAGGTGCGTAGCGACGATGTGGAAAAAGTCGTCGCCGCTTATACCGATGCAGGTCTGGCTGATGCAGTCAAAGTGATTGGTGAAGTCGCCGCAGGTGATGAAATCAGCTTTGAGCGCGACGGTGACATGGTTCTTAATGGTACCCGTAGCCATTTCCGTAAGATCTGGGCTGAAACCACTCATAAAATGCAGCGTCTGCGTGATAACCCCGCCTGTGCCGATGAGGAATTTGCAGCGAAGCAAGCAGCGGATGACACTGGGCTTTTCGCTGACCTTTCTTTTGACGCCAGTGAGGACGTTGCCGCGCCTTACATTAACACTGGACGTGATCCGGTCGTCGCTATCCTACGGGAGCAAGGCGTGAATTCCCACGTCGAGATGGCAGCTGCGTTTGATCGTGCCGGATTCGCCGCCATTGACGTGCACATGAGCGATATCCTTGCCGGCCGCATAAGCCTTGATAAGTTTAACGGACTTGTTGCCTGCGGTGGTTTCTCGTACGGTGATGTACTTGGAGCTGGTGAAGGCTGGGCGAAATCAATCCTGTTCAACAGCCGGGCTCGAGACGAATTTGCGGCCTTCTTTGAGAAGCAAAAGACCTTTGCGCTGGGTATTTGTAATGGCTGTCAGATGCTCTCGAACTTGCGCGAGCTGATTCCGGGAGCTGATCCTTGGCCGCACTTCGTGACCAACCGCTCGGAGCGGTTTGAAGCACGCGTGAGCATGGTTGAGATCCAGGATAGCCCGTCGTTATTCTTCAACGGTATGCAAGGCTCAAAAATGCCCATCGCAGTGTCTCATGGCGAAGGTCGCGCGGAATTTAAAGGGTCAAACCTGGCGACTGTTACTGAGCAGGGGCTGGTCGCGGTGCGCTATATTACCAACAAAGGTGGCATCGCCATGGATTATCCGGCAAACCCGAACGGCTCGCCCGAAGGGATCACCGGACTGACTACGCCGGACGGTCGCGTATCTATTATGATGCCGCACCCGGAACGCGTCTTCCGTACTGTTGCCAATAGCTGGCACCCTGATGAATGGGGCGAAGACAGTCCGTGGATGCGCATGTTCAGAAACGCGCGCGTCTATCTTGGCTAACGTGTTTTAGATAATAAAAAACCCGGCGTTTGCCGGGTTTTTTTATGGACGCTCGCGAGCGTCTGAGTGCGTTTTAGAAGTCGTACTGGAAGCCCAGGCGAACACTCCAAAGTGATGGCTGACCCGCACGACCCTGAACCTGGTTGATACGCGGGGTAATATCCTCGAACACCCATTGATTCTGGTCGTTGATGCCGACTTCAGCAACGTTGACAGAACGCGGGAAGCTGGTTTCGTACAGCACACCCCAGTCATCGTTCAGCATGTTGGTGAAGTTATCCACAACGAAATAGACACGAGACTTGTGATCCTGCATAAAGCCAGGTAATTCCTGCTCGACCTTCAGGTCAACTTTATGCCACCAGTCGCTGTTGAACTCGTTACGAGGAGCAATACCGCCAGCGTACTGACTCAGGCCTGACTCTTCAATAAATGCCAGGAATTCCTGGATATCGCTGCTGGTCAGGTCGTCGCCCCAAGCCACATTGCTATCATTTTCGCCGGTCGGCACGTACAGCAGTGAGCGGCCGCGGGTAATGTCGCCAACAGGTGCATTCATAGTGAAGCTGTAGGGACGACCTTTATTGGCTGAACCGAACAGGCTGAAGGTGGTGTCATAGCCTGAGAAGAACTCTTTGGTGTAGGT
Source organism: Pseudidiomarina terrestris (assembly GCF_030466375.1). Classification (NCBI taxonomy): domain Bacteria; kingdom Pseudomonadati; phylum Pseudomonadota; class Gammaproteobacteria; order Alteromonadales; family Idiomarinaceae; genus Pseudidiomarina; species Pseudidiomarina terrestris. The sequence goes on along the minus strand of NZ_JAGGJE010000004.1, from coordinate 76,439 downwards.
ACCACGGAACGTGAAACGATGAGGGATCTCATAGTTCGAAGTTGCGATACCCGGGTTCTCCGCATCTGCTGTCGCGACACTGGTGTAGTTCGAGTAAGCGACGGAACTGGTCATTGGATTGACATCTTCTGACTTGTTCCAGGCGTACGCAAGTGACCAGTTAAAGCCCCAGTCGTGATCTTTCGAAACGGCAAAGCTGATGCTCGTTTGCTCACCTGAGTCACCGTCAACGTTGGTCAGCAGGAAGGCATCAGAACCATTGCGCGAATAGATCGGACGACCGTCCGGAGCTGTACCGCTCTGCTCTGCGCGTAAGTCTTTGATGATCGCTGCATCTTGCTTACGAGTGTGGAGGAAGTCAGCCATCAGAACGTAGTCGTTTTCGGTGACATAAGTTGCGCCAACTGCAAACTTCCATTCGTTTGGAATTTCGAAATCAGGATCCAATGCGTTGACAGGGCCACGGCCAGCAGCGGTTGCTACCTCGTCAATCATTTCCAAAGGCACATCAATGATAGGTGAGCCAGAACCGTAGTCCAGATCAAACATATTGACGTCGAAACGGTTTGCTTCATACAGCGTCACACCGTTGTTCGAGTAATTGTTCGACAACCAGACGTTCGGATTACCACCGGAGTAAAGACCGAAACCACCACGAACTTCAAGCTGATCATTGACGACCCAGTTCACGCCCAGACGTGGTTGAATCAGCCCTTCACCGTCAAGTGTTGCAGTGTTCTCAAAGCCATAGGTATCAAGAAATGCCTGATTAAGAGTAGGTGCGTCGTTGGTCGTGTACCAGTCATAGCGCAGGCCCAATGTCAGGGTTAAGTCGTAATCGATGAAGTAGTATTCATCTTGCCCATACAGGGTATTGACCGCATATTCGAATTGCGCAGCGCCATCGTTTGGATTGTTGGTGCCGGCTGCATTTTCGTATATCAGACGGTCGACTAAACCGCTTTCGAAGTCATCAATTGAATTAAAACGATGCTCACCCTGAGCTTCCTGAATAAACAGGTTAAAGACGTCATAGCTTTCGTATTCGTAACCGAAAGTGAGGGTATGATCATCTAACAGGTAGGTACCGGATAGTTTATAGAAGGAGGTATCGTAGGCCAGCTTATTGGCGTGACGCGAGTCATCGGCACCAAGGTAGATGGTATTGCCGTTATGACGAATCTGAACCTCGCCGATATCGTTGCCGCCGAGCGGCTCGACGCGGTTTTCTAACTCTGAGTAACCGGCACGAAGCTCCGTTGAGAAGTTATAAGTCCAGTCAGAGTAGAGCTGTGCAACATAGGAGTTAAACTCCGCACCACGCTCATAAAAGTGGTTGGAGAACTCAAGCTCGTCGCTATCGCCGTCGGATTCAGCAATGGAATAACCGTCATTGTAGTTATAAGTGAATGACGCACGATGATCCTGGTTGATGTACCAGTCGAGTTTGGCAAGGAATTTTTCATCTTCAACGGGTAAGCTCGCCGGGAACCCACCTGGCTCAAAATTATAAACATTACGAGCGATCGCTGCGATGCGATCTAAGTCGGCTTGGGTCACGCCTTGCACAGGGGTGGCGACACTGGCGTCTTCAGGACCACGATCGAACGTATCGGAACCTTCGAGCTTTTCATAAGCGATGAAGGCGAATAGCTTATCCTTAATCAGCGCACCGCCGCCGTTAAAACCATAGCGCTTTTCATTGAACGCACCGATGTTAACCGGTTCACCTTCCAGCTCATCACCGGTGAGTGAGTCGTTGGTGTAATCGAAGAATACACTGCCAAAGAGCTCGTTCTCACCTGACTTGGTGACGGCGTTAATATTACATGCGGTAAAGCCACCGTACTCGACATCAAAGGGGGCCAGCTCAACTGCAACCTGCTCAATCGCATCGTAAGAAAATGGCATACGCTCTGTGGGGTAACCACTGGAATTCAAACCAAAGTTGTCATTGGTGCGGACGCCATCGACGGTCAGACTGTTGAAACGCGGGTTGCCACCACCACACTGGATGTCACGGGCATTGGTTTCATTGATGTAAATGCGTGGGTCAATTTGCACAACATCTTTGATGTCACGATTCGGTGCAGGCTGATTTTGAATGTCACGCAAGTTAAAGTTCGATGCAGGACTGCTGGCACCAGAAGTCATGGTCAGGCGACGGCCTTCCACCGAGATACGCTCGACAGTTTGCTGAGCGACCTGAACACGAACATTTTCTGTCTCACCAAGCGTCAGGTAAACGTTCTCAACAACTTCGCTGTTGCCCATCGCGTCCGTTACGGTGAGTGTGTATGGACCGCCGACGGCAAGACCGCGGGCTGAAAACAGGCCACTATCGTTAGCACTGAAGGTGGTCGTGGTACCGGTACGTTCGTCGCGCAAGGTTACCGATGCGTTGGCGATAGCTTGCCCAGTGGCTTCACTAGTGACGACACCACGCAGACTTGATGAAGTTTCTTGAGCAGTTGCAGTCGCGGAGAGACCTATCGCTAGGGCAATTGCGGCAGCAATGCGGCTGGGATTTTTATTCAACATGATGTTGCTTTCCTGGGTTGTGGTTAAGATGTTTAGCGTTCCTGGTCCACAAAGCTTAGTAACCTTGTGTGACAGTTTGATGAAATAGTAGTCAAAAATGAGCAGGTTCACATCATTTTTTACGTTCTGACTATTTAGCCGCCTTTTTCCGGCGTTTACGGAAGAAATCCTGCAAGATCGCTGCGCACTCCTGTTCCAGCACGCCACCGATCACGTCCACCTTGTGGTTCATCGAGGCATGATTTAACACCTCGATGGCGGTGCCTGTGGCGCCCGTTCGCGGATCGAATGCGCCAAAAATCAGAGTTTTAACCCGCGCATGAGTAATTAACCCAGCGCACATGGCGCAGGGTTCCAGGGAAACATACAAAGTGGTATCGACCAGCCGGTAATTGGCAAGGTGTTGTCCGGCGGCACGAATGGCCTGAGCTTCAGCGTGCGCTGAAGGGTCGTTGCGGCGAATAACCTCATTGAAGCCTTCACCAATAATCTGGTTGTTGTAAACGAGGACGGCGCCAACCGGCACTTCTCCCAATTGTTCGGCGTGGTGGGCGAGTTCTAAAGCGCGGCGCATGTAGCGTTCGTGTTCCATTAGCAATCCCGTTTGCCAGCAATGACGGGCATTCTAAAAAAAAGCCCCCGCGAAAGCGAGGGCTTTTGGTACATTTCTGTACTTTGTTGTGGCGCGGAGCCAGCTTAGAAGCGGTAACGGATACCGATCTTCGCCTGCCAGGTCGAGCGCTCTGGGAGGTAACGCGTCGGAGCCTGGGTGACTACGTCAAAGGCACGGCTGTTGTAAGGCACGCCATAAACGTATTGACCGTCATCGTTGATGGTCGCACTTACCAGTTCGCGAACGTTATCGCCGTAAGGTAATACGTGCTTCTGGCCAGCTTCTTTATCAAAGATAGCAATCAGGTTACGAACGTTGATGTAAAGCTCACCTTTGTGACCTTCAACAAAACCTGGTAATTCCTGAGTGAATTTGAAATCCAGGTTTGTGGTCCACGGGCCGCGCTCAGTGTTACGTGGCAGGTAACCACCTTCGTAACCTTCAAGGCCTGCACGTTGCAGATAGTCCATGAACTGCTCGTAGCTAAAGTTATTCTCGTACGCGACCGCAGGATCGTTAGGTCCAGTCGGGATGTACGGCAGGTACACAGACGATTGACCTAAAGTACCAAACGGCTGGTTACCAAAGCTTACGTCGCCATAGCTGTCATACACATAACCCCATGGACGACCTGAGTAACGTTCCCAGAATAGACCGAAGGTTGAAGTGTAGCCACTGAAGAGCTCAGTTTTATACGTGAAGTCAGCCATGAAACGGTGCTCAACCTGATAGGAAGCAGTACCTGGGCGGACGTTCTGACGATCGATAGCAACCGGGAAGCGATAGTTCGAGATGGCAGTGCTTGAGCTACCCGCAACGGCTTCTTCGATATCCTGATTGGTGTAGCTGGTACGGAAGCTAAAGCCGTTATCCCATGCTTTACCTAAGGTGGTGGTAAAGATTTGGCTCTTACCGCCATCACCATTAGTTAACAGCAAGTCATAACGCTGTACGTTACCGTGGTCGCCGACACTCATTGGTTCGTGATCGTCGAGGGGATCGTCAACAACGTACAGAATACGGCCGCCGTCAATCGTGGTACGTGGGTTACCGTCTTCGTCCAGTAAAGGTACGCGAGTCAGGTCTTTCCACTGTACGTCATCTTTACGACGGGTATAGATGTATTCAACACTTGCAAACCAGTCATCACCTAGCACAGGAATGCTGAAGTTGTTGAAATCTACGCCTAAGCTGCCACGCCAGTCTGACGGCAGGTCAAATTCCGGGTCAATTGCATTGACGTAACCGTCAGCAATCAAGCCGTCTTGCACCGCTTGTGGAACCTGGGTTGGGTCGACATTATCGAAGAACACAGACCAAGGCACATCAGACAAGAAGCGGTCAAACTGTGAGAAGGTCTCACCGTTGTTAGTATACGAGTTCGATACCCATACATTTGGACGACCACCTGCATAGCGACCAACGCCACCGCGCACACGAACATCATCAGTTAACTGATACTTGAAGCCCAGGCGTGGTAAGAACAGGTCTTTACCATCAAGGTTTTCAGTGTTCGAGATGTTGTAACGGGCAGCGAACTTCTCGTTGTACACCGGCTTGTCTTCAGCGTGCATACGCTCATAGCGCAAACCAAACATCAACTCTAAGTCCCACGTTGGCTGCCAGGTATCCTGAATGTAAAGCGCCTGGGTACCCTGCGTGAAGTTAGCCGCGGCATCGTTGATGTCGCCCGTGAGGCTGCCTGCGTAATAAAATGCGCCGGCTTCGCGGTTTTCGAAGTCTTCGATACTGTCGAATTCCCATGAGCCCAGAGCGTTTTGTACGAACAGGTTATAGATATCGGTTTCAGAGAAAGCATAACCAAAGCCAATCGCGTGATCGCCTAACAGGTATTCACCATTCGCCTGGAATTCCAGGGTAGAGTTCTCACCTTCGTTGGCGTGGCGCGAGTAGTCTGGGCCAAACTCAATAGCGTTGCGGCCACCAACTTCGACCGTCACCATACCCATGGTACGACCGTTCAACGGATCCTGGTTAGCTTCAACATTCTTGTACGACAACTTGATGTCGCTGGAGAAGTTTGAATTCCAGTTTGAATACACCTGAAGCGCATAAGCGTCGAGGATTTGCTCGTTGTTGTACCAGCTTGAGGAAAGCGTCAGCGTACCATCGCCGCCGTACTGGTTACGAATTGAGTTGCCATCAGTGTGCTGGTAAGTGAAGGCTGCGCGGTGCTCGTTGCTGATGTTCCAGTCAAGTTTCACCAACAGTTTTTCATCTTCTTCTTCAGCCGGGATATCCCAACCGCCAAGCTGGTCGTCAGTCAGACCATACACGTCACGCGCAATCGCCAGAACTTGTTCCAGTTCTTCGGTCGTGATGTTGGCAATGTTGGCCGCGTCAGAACCGATAGGACCACGGTAAGGAGCGTTGGTCTCGTCTTGCGTCTCGTAGTTTACGTAGAAGAACAATTTATCTTTAATGACAGGGCCGCCAAGGCTGATACCAAGCGTCTTTTCTTCGTAATCGACATTCGGTGGCAGAGCATCTTCATCGTATTTTGATGCTTCAGCGTCGCCAGCAAGACTGTCACTGGTGTACTGATAGAAAACTGAGCCTTTAAGCTCGTTGGTACCAGATTTGGTTACCGCGTTAACTTTGGCACCGGTGAAGTTGGTGTCTTTTGCGTTGAAAGGTACAACATCAACAGTGATCTGCTCAATCGCGTCGATAGAAATAGGTGAACCCTGAGTAGGGTAACCATTGCTGTTCAGACCAAAGTCATCGTTTTGCGCGATACCATCAACTGTGATTGAGTTGTAGCGTGGATTATTACCAGCAACAACCAGTTGATCACCGTCACCCAGTTGGGTTGCTAGTGGGTTCAAGCGGACAATTTCTTTCAGGTCACGGCTATAGGTTGGTAACGCTTCAATTTGCTCTTCACCGAATGAGCTGCTTGAACCGTTATTCAGCTGTGCGTAGTTAATTGCCTGACCGGTTACGGTAATGCGCTCAACATCATTGGCTTCAAGCTGTGCATTTAAACGGAAGGTCTCACCAAGTTTCAGGAACACTTCTGAATACTGGGCGTCCTGATAAACGTCTGAGTCTAAGGTGATGCGGTAGGGACCGCCGACACGCAGACCGCTGGCAATAAAAGTACCAGAGTTATCGGTGGTAACTTCGGTTCGGGAACCTGAAGGTACGTGCTCAATAACAACTTTGGTATTGGCAGCGCCACTACCTTGTGGGCCTAAAATTTCACCACGTAAAGACGCCGAAGTGTCTTGTGCTACTGCTGTTGCTGAGGCCAAGCCTAAAGCAACTGCGATAGCACTTGCGGTGCGGGAAAATCGCAGAGATGTTGTCATCTTTCTAAATTTCCTGGGTTGTGGTTTGAAAAAAATTTGAAAGGCATTACCGCTTGATGTTGAGCCTTAAATAAAGTCGAAGCTTTTATAACACTTGAACGTGTCAAAAATGTGACAGCATTTTAATCAAAAGCGATTAGAATTGCACCGATTTTCTTGAACGAATACAGTAAGATTTTGTCTCAGCGAACTTGCAGCTTAATTGCACCTTACATGCGGATTAGTTGCATATTGGTTGTCTATTAGCTGCATAAAAGGACGGTAAACTCGATGAAGCCAGTCACGCTCGGAGTTATAGCTTTATTTATTGGTTTCTTAACTGGATGTGATATGCCACAAAAAACACCAAAACCGCCTACGACACTCCGTGTCGCTACTTTCAATGTCAGCATGGATGCCTCAAATTACATTGCGGTCGAGGATTTGCAGACGAAGGGGAATAAGGCTTTGCCAAAAGCGCTGGCCGATGGCCATTCGCAAATTCAGGCGATCGCAGAAATTATTCAGCATACCCGTCCGGATATCTTGGTTTTAAATGAGTTTGATTACCTGCCGGATGAAAATGTCGTAGCCACGTTTCAGGAGAATTACCTGGCGGTCAGTCAAAACGGCGAAGCTCCCATTGACTATCCTTATCACTATTACGCACCGGTCAACACCGGACGGCCAAGTCCTTTTGATTTGAATCGTGATGGCACCGCCAGTGGCACCGGGGATGATGCCTGGGGCTATGGCAATTATCCGGGCCAGTATGGAATGCTGGTGCTCTCCCGTTTTCCTATCAATAAAGAAGAGAGTCGCACTTTCCAGTATTTTCTCTGGCGCGACCTCCCCGGCGCTTTGCAACCGCTGGTACCGAACACCTATGAGCCCTGGTTTAGCCCCGCCGCTTGGGCGGAGATGCCGCTAAGCTCAAAATCCCATTGGGATGTGGTGGCTGAAGTAAATGGCTTCGACTTACATTTGCTGGTGAGCCATCCTACGCCGCCAGTATTTGATGGCGAGGAAAATCGCAACGGCCGCCGCAATTTCGATGAAATACGCTTCTGGAAGGAGTACATTGGTCGCGCATCGACTGATTTCATTTACGACGACCAGGGCCGACGGGGCGGACTAGGGGATGAACAGCGGTTTGTGATTTTAGGCGACTTAAACGCATCGATCGAAAGTGATGACAATTTACCTGGCGCGATCGAGCAACTGCTTGAGAACCCGCTCATTCAGGGTGAGTTCGTGCCGATCAGTGCCGGAGGTGCAGCACACACACCGGATAATCCTCTGGCTGAGCAACATACCGCAAGCTGGCGCAAGCGTGCGGATTACGCATTACCTTCGGCCTATGGGATTAAGATCATCGACGGTGGTGTATTTTGGCCGACGCCTTCATCACCTAAGGCGCAATTGATGGACGGCCGGGAAGCGTCATCCGATCATCGACTGGTATGGATTGACATCCAATTGCAGTAATTTTCACAAAATTGTCGTAGATTCATAAAAGTGTCATACATTACAGTAATAATCGACGCAGCTTGAACACGACTAGGTGAAAAAGATGTCAAGAAAAATACTGATCGTTGAAGATGAAGCTCCCATTCGGGAAATGTTGAGTTTTGTCATGGAACAGCATGGTTATCAGGCTGTGGAAGCGGGCGACTACCAGGTTGCGTTGGAGAAAATCACTGAACCCTTTCCTGATATGATTCTACTGGACTGGATGATACCGGGCGGTTCGGGTATTCAGTTAGCGAAAAAACTAAAAAGTGATGATTTCACGCGCGGTATCCCGATTATTATGCTGACCGCGCGAGGCGAAGAAGAAGATAAAATTCGCGGCCTGGAAGTAGGTGCCGATGATTATATTACTAAGCCCTTTTCCCCTAAGGAGCTGATGGCCCGCATGCGCGCAGTCTTTCGTCGTGTGGCACCGACAGTATTGGATGAGCCGCTGGAGATCGAAGGTCTTAATCTAGACCCCGTGTCCCACCGGGTCAGTGCCTATAACGACCGATTAGATATGGGCCCCACTGAATTTAAATTACTGCATTTCTTTATGACGCACCCTGAACGCGTGTATAGTCGTGAGCAACTCTTAGATCACGTCTGGGGAACCAACGTTTATGTCGAAGATCGCACCGTTGATGTCCATATTCGCCGCTTACGCAAAGCTATTGAAATGCATGGCCACGACCGTTTGGTGCAGACCGTCCGGGGCGTGGGTTATCGCTTCTCCAGTCGCTAGCTTGGTTCGGTAACTCTAGATGGATAAGAACTACTCGACGGTCTTTATCGTGCGCGGTTTTCTCTGGTTTGCAGTGCCGTTGGGCGTGATTGGTTGGTTGATCGGCTTCTTCTGGCAGACCTTAAGCCTGGGATTGCTGGCGATTCTCGCCTGGCATTATTACTTTCAGTATAAACTCGTCGACTGGCTGTGGAATCGTCGAACTTTGCTGCCACCAAGTGCACCGGGCAGTTGGAGCTATATCTACGATGGTATTTATCGCACCCAGCGACGCAGTCAGCAACGCCGTCGTGCACTGGCACGAATTTTACGCCGGTTTCGGGAAGCCTCCGAGGCCATCCCTGATGCAGCCATCGTATTTCGTCGCGATGGCGCCCTGATCTGGTGCAATAAGCTTGGACAATTTCATTTTGGCTTAAAGTGGCCAGCCGATACTGGCATCCGCCTGTCGAATTTGATCCGTCATCCCGAGTTCATCAGTTATTTGCAAAAAGGCGACTTTAGTGACGAAATCTACCTGCCGTCTCCGGTGCGGGATGAGGTCGAGCTGGAGATCCGCATCATGCCTTACAGCGAGGATCAGTATCTGTTGATGGCACGGGACGTCACCCAACTGCGGCAACTGGAGCAAATGCGCAAAGAATTTGTTGCCAATGTTTCCCATGAGCTGAAGACACCGCTGACGGTGATTCAGGGGTATCTGGAGATGGTGAGCGAAGATCCCGCGGCAATGCCGCCAGCGCTGTTGCAGAAAGCCGTAACTGACATGGTCGGGCAAAGCACGCGGATGCGCAATCTCGTCGATCAATTACTGTCGTTGTCGCGAATGGACTCCGCGCGAGGCGATATTTTCGATAAGGTGGTACCTGTTCCTGACCTGCTCAAACGGCTGCAACAAGATGCTGAGCAATTAAATACAGCAAAGCAGCATGAGCTGGTTTTCGAGCTATCCGATCAATCCATGTTTGGCCATGAAGATGAACTGCGCAGCGTATTTTCTAACCTCATCACCAATGCGATTCATTACACCCAGCCCGAAGGACGTATTGTGGTGCGTTGGCAACCAGTGGGTAAGCAAATGGAGTTTAGCGTGAGCGATAATGGCCCGGGAATACCTGCGGAACATATCCCACGCATTACTGAGCGCTTTTATCGCATCGATAAAGATCGCAATAGCAGTAAAGGCGGTTCAGGTTTGGGGCTGGCAATTGTGAAACAGGCCATTGATCATCATCATTGTAAGCTGTCGATTAACTCTGTCGTAGGCAGAGGCTCGACCTTTATCGTGCGGGTTCCGGAAGAGCTGGTGGTCGGCAAGCCAACCGCATGACAGAAAATTGGCAGAAATATGACACCAATTGCGTGTTTGTCATTAAAATGTCACATTGACCATCTACACTCTCCAGTGTCACTTGAACAATAGCTGTATCGCAGCTCTGACGATTGGAGTCATTATGAAAGTTAAATCAATTCTTCTTGCTTTAGGTTTAGCGGGTGTTGTTGCTACTTCAGCACACGCACAAAAACCAACCGACAACCTTCCTGAATACGAGAAAGTAAGTGGCCTGTCAGGCAACTTATCATCTGTTGGATCAGATACTCTGGCCAACATGATGACCTTCTGGGCGGAGGAGTTTAAGCGCCTTTACCCGAACGTGAACATCCAGATTCAAGCTGCGGGCTCATCTACTGCGCCACCAGCACTGACGGAAGGTACTTCGAACTTCGGCCCTATGAGCCGCAATATGAAGTCCAAAGAAATCGAAGCTTTTGAAAAGCGTCATGGTTACAAACCGACGCCTGTGCGTGTTGCCATCGATGCGCTGGCTGTGTTTGTGCACAAAGATAACCCGATCCAAGGCATGACCATTGCTGAAGTTGATGCGGTATTCAGTTCAACCCGTCTGTGTGGCGCTACCAGTCAGGTACAGCGCTGGGGTGACCTGGGTCTTGAAGGCAGTTGGGCTGGCCGCGATCTGCAGCTTTACGGTCGTAACTCAGTGTCTGGTACCTATGGCTACTTTAAAGATATCGCATTATGTGGCGGTGATTTCCGTGCTAACGTAAATGAGCAGCCTGGTTCTGCTTCAGTGGTGCAGTCGGTATCAACCTCTCTGAATGCTATCGGCTACTCTGGTATTGGCTACATGACCTCTGGCGTGAAAACGGTGCCTTTGGCAGTTGCTGAAGGTGAGGAATATGTGGACGCGACGACTGAGAGTGCCTTAGCTGGTAAGTACCCACTCGCGCGCTTCCTGGTGGTGTATGTGAACAAACACCCGAATAAGCCATTAGACCCGGCAACGGCCGAGTTTTTGAAAATGGTGCTGTCAAAAACTGGACAAGAGATTGTTGATAAAGACGGTTACATTCCTTTGCCAAAAGTTGTAGTTGAGCAAGAGCTGGAAAAGCTTGGCTTAAACTAAGGTCAAAGTCAGTAAAAGCCGGCATCTGCCGGCTTTTATTTTTTCTAAAATGTCACTTTTATGACGGTTCTGTAACAGTACTGTCATAATTCTCGGCTATACTTCCGGCCAATTAAACTCAAACTTGTTAAACCACTCGAGGTAATAATGGCGGCAAAACAACCCGCATTGGGAGCCAGCAATTATCGACTGTTCAAGGACCGGGCGGCACGCTGGGGCGTAAGCCTGGGCGGTGTCATGGTTCTGGTCGCACTATTGCTGATATTCTTCTATTTGCTTTATGTCATCGAGCCCATATTCCGCGGTGTAGAAGTCAACCACGAGCGCAGCTTTACAAGCCCAGTGAGTGGTGAAGTCGTCGCCATGGGAGTCGAGGAACAGTCTGAAATTGGCTATCAGTTTAGCGCCGATGGCGAACTGGTGTTTTTTGCGTTAAAAGCCAAAGAGGGCACGGATTGGGAGCCAGGCAAAGCGCTATTAAGGCAACAACTGACCGCGTCAAAGCCGACGGCCTTCACCCAGACCCAGCCACAGAATAACCGCTATGCCTATGCGGTGGAAGGTGGTGCGGTACTGCTGGTTGAGCCCAAATTTAATAGCCGTTTCCGCGATGGTGAGTTGTTTATTACACCCAAAGTGGGCGAAGTGAATGCCGGTGAATTGATTCAGGTTGATCCTGAAGGTGAAAATCTGACCAAGCTGGCCCACGAGTACGACGGTGAGTCCATGTTGTTTGCCGCGCAAACTGCAGATAACCGCGTCATCGTTAATTCCATTCAGGCTTCCCGGAACTTTCTTTCCGGAGCTGTCGAATTAGAATCAAAGTTCACGGAACTGCCCATTACCGGTGCCATCAGTGAGATCGTCGTTACTCCTGATTTACGGCAAGTACTGATTCGCCAGAATAACCGGTTCTGGGTCTACGATGTATCTCGCACAGGCACAGTGAAAGAGCGGCAATTGATCACGCTCGACGCGCGTCGCTTCGGCGAGGTCACCAGCATGCAGTTATTAGCTGGAGCCAGTTCAGTGCTGTTTGGCCACGCTAACGGCAAAGTCAGTCAGTGGTTCGAAGTCGCTGGTGATGACGGCCGCCGTTACCAGTTTATTCGTGACTTCCAGGCTGCAGAAACGGCAATCACCGATATCGTGGTTGAGTATTACCGCCGTACCTTCTATACCATCTCGGCTGCTGGCGAACTGGGTGTATTCCATACCACATCGGAAGCTGAACTTTACCGTGGTCAAGCCAATGATGTTGCCGCTGAACGTGTGGTAATTGACCCACGCGCGAATACGTTACTGCTGCTGAATGATCAGCGTTTGCACGTATTTGACCTCATCAACGAACATCCAGAAGTGACCTGGAGTGGGTTATGGCAGGAAGTCTGGTATGAGGGCTACCCGGAGCCCGACTACGTCTGGCAGTCGACCTCTGGTTCCGATGATTTTGAACCTAAGTTCAGCCTGGTTCCGATTTCGTTCGGTACCATCAAAGCAGCCGCTTACGCCATGCTTTTTGCAGTACCTATTGGTTTAGCTGCAGCGGTTTACACAGCTTATTTTATGTCGGCCGGTGTTCGCAAAGTAGTGAAGCCTACGGTCGAAATTATGGAGGCGTTACCGACGGTCATTCTCGGTTTCCTCGCGGGGCTGTGGTTAGCACCTATTGTTGAACATTACTTGCCCGGCATTATCGCGGTAATACTGCTGGTGCCTCTGGCTATAGTGATGTTCGCATTTTTAACCAGTCACCTACCGCAGAGCATCCGCAACAGTTTTACCGATGGGCGCGCTGCGCTTATCTTGTTGCCATTAGTGGCATTGGTCGGCTGGTTCTCATTTCAGATGTCGCCACTGATTGAAAACTGGCTGTTCGACGGCAATGTGCGCCGTTATCTGACTAACGAACTGGGAATTACCTTTGACCAGCGCAACTCACTGGTGGTCGGTATTGCCATGGGCTTCGCGGTGATCCCAACCATCTTTTCGATTGCTGAGGATGCCGTGTTCAGTGTGCCAAGACACCTGACCAATGGCTCGCTGGCGCTGGGTGCGACAACCTGGCAAACCCTGACCAAGGTTGTGCTGTTAACCGCAAGCCCGGGTATTTTCTCAGCCGTCATGATGGGACTGGGTCGCGCCGTCGGTGAAACCATGATCGTATTAATGGCGACGGGTAACACACCGATTATGGACTGGAATATTTTTGAGGGAATGCGCACCTTGTCGGCCAATATCGCGGTCGAGATGCCGGAGTCAGAGGTAGGTAGTTCGCACTATCGTATCCTGTTCTTAGCGGCATTTGTGCTCTTTGTTTTCACTTTCGCGTTTAATACTGTGGCAGAGCTTGTGCGCCAGCGGTTACGCGATAAATACAGCTCGATGTAAGCGAGAGGATTTCCATGAAGCAATGGTTTAAATCAGGAAAACCGTGGATTTGGCTGACAGCAGGCTCTGTTAGTATCAGTTTGATCGCTGTTCTCGGGCTGTTGATCTTGATTGGCTGGCGTGGCTTGTCGTTCTTCTGGCCTGCGCAAATTCACGAAATGGAAGTGCGCGCCAATGACGGCTCGACTTCAACCATTATCGGTGAAATTTACGAGACCGAATCGATTCCAATTGAGCGTTTGCAAGAATCTGGTGTGGCGCTCGATAACTTTAATGAGCCGACGCTGGAGCGCTGGCTCATCAAAGTAGGTAACCGTGAATATGTACCTTTGGATTTCTCCTGGGTACTAGAGCCACAGATTGTGCGTGACGAAACGCCTGCGGACCTGGCAGTCTTTGAGCGCACCAAGGACGGTAACTTTTACGGTTACGTGGTAGATGTGCTCGAAGATGGCGTTTCTGTAGCCGAGCAGGGGTCGATTCGTGAGGTGTTAAGGCAGCGTATTGAACGTGCGGTAGAACTGAATGGACAGGCAACTGATCTGCAGGACAGTGAGATCAGCGCGATCAATTACCAGTTGAATCAGTTGCGGCTCGAGCGTCGTGCGCTGGAGCTGGCCGGTAATCTGACGCCTGCCGAAGAAGCGCGAATCGCCGCTGAAGAAGAGCAGTTACGCCAGGATTATAAGGTTCTCGAAGAGCAACTGTTTGCCCTGCGTGACAAAGCCAGTCGTGATCAGGTCCAGGTGCGCGACATGCGCGGCGAAGTGGTGACCTTACCCATGTATCGCATGTTGGCCGTACACTTCCCGAACGACATGGGCTTTTTCGCCAAGCTGGGCCATTTCTTTGTGCAGATCGGTAAGTTTGTGAGCCAGGATCCACGCGAAGCAAATACTGAAGGCGGGGTGTTCCCGGCGATTTTCGGTACCGTGTTCATGGTCTTGCTGATGTCGGTGATTGTGACACCCTTTGGTGTGGTGGCGGCGATTTATCTGCACGAGTATGCTGGCAAGAATGCTATAACGCGTTTGATCCGCATCGCGGTGATTAACCTCGCGGGGGTGCCGTCGATTGTTTACGGCGTATTTGGTCTGGGTTTCTTTGTTTATATGGTAGGTGGCTCGTTAGACCAAATCTTCTATCCGGAAGCATTGCCCAACCCAACCTTTGGTACCCCGGGTGTCATGTGGGCGGCGATTACTCTGGCGATCCTGACCCTACCGGTGGTGATTGTGTCCACCGAGGAAGGCTTATCGCGGATCCCGAGTACGCTCCGTGAAGGTAGTTTAGCGCTAGGCGCGACCAAGGCTGAGACTCTGTGGCGGATCATCATTCCAATGGCCTCCCCAGCAATTATGACAGGCTTGATTCTGGCAGTTGCGCGGGCAGCGGGCGAAGTTGCGCCGTTGATGCTGGTCGGTGTGGTCAAGTCAGCGCCGATGTTACCGGTGGATGGCAACTTCCCGTACTTCCATTTGGATCGTAAATTTATGCACCTTGGTTTCCACATCTATGATGTTGGCTTCCAGAGTCCAAATGTCGAGGCGGCGCGCCCCTTGGTCTATGCAACCTCATTTTTACTGGTTACCATCATCATCGGTCTGAATCTGACTGCGATTGGCGTACGTAACCATTTACGTGAAAAATATCGCTCACTTGAGCATTAATTAACGAAGCAGAAGCGAAAGGTCTTACTATGATTTCGGTAACTCCGACAGAAAATCAGGCAGAACGTCTGGATTTAGAAAATTTATCCGCGGAAGAAACCGCACTGGAAATTCGCAATCTGAATCTGCACTACGGCGATGCTCAGGCGCTTTACGATATTTCCATGGCGATTCCAAAAAATCGTGTCACTGCGTTTATCGGACCATCAGGCTGTGGTAAATCCACCTTGTTGCGTTGCATAAATCGTATGAACGACTTGGTAGAAATTTGTCGAATCAGCGGTGAAATCCGTTTACACGAAAAGAATATCTACGACAAAGATGTGGATGCAGCAGCCTTGCGTCGTAACGTCGGTATGGTGTTTCAGCGTCCGAACCCGTTTCCTAAGTCGATTTACGAGAACGTGGTTTACGGCATGCGCCTGCAAGGGGTCAATGACCGTCGTACACTTGATGAAGTGGTGGAGCGTTCACTGAAAGGCGCTGCCCTTTGGGAAGAGGTGAAAGATCGATTGAACGCCAGTGCATTTAGTCTCTCTGGTGGTCAGCAACAGCGACTGGTTATTGCCCGCGCCATTGCGATTGAGCCGGAAGTCCTGCTTCTGGATGAGCCGACCTCGGCACTTGACCCGATTTCGACGCTTACCATTGAAGAGCTGATTACTGATTTAAAAGAAAAGTACACCGTGGTGATTGTTACGCATAACATGCAACAGGCAGCGCGGGTTTCTGACCAAACCGCATTTATGTATATGGGTAAACTTATTGAGTATGCCGATACCAATACGTTATTTACGACCCCGAGTCAGAAGCAAACTGAAGATTACATTACCGGCCGTTACGGCTAACAGGAGTCAGGCATGGACAAGTTGAATATGAGCCGGCATATCTCCGGTAAGTTTAATGATGAGCTTGATACCGTTCGTACCCAAGTCATGAACATGGGGGGCTTGGTCGAGCAACAATTACGGGATGCGCTGGTTGCCATCGAAAAGTCCGATCACGAGCTAGCAGAACAAGTTTTACAGCGTGATTACAAAGTGAATGCGCTGGAAGTACAAATTGATGAAGCTTGCGTACAGATCATTGCGAAGCGCCAACCGGCAGCAAGCGATCTGCGCTTAGTCATCGCAATTCTGAAAACGATTGCCGATCTCGAGCGGATTGGTGATGAAGTCGAGCGGATTGCGCGCGTTGCGCTGGAGAGTTTTAACAACGACCAGCAAGAATTCCTGGTCAGTTTAGAAAACCTGGGGCAGCAAGTACTAGCGATGTTGCATGGGGTGCTCGATGCGTTTGCCCGCATGGACCTCGATAGTGCCTATGAAGTGCACCAGATGGACGCGCAAGCCGATCGTCAGTACGAAGGCCTCACGCGACAGCTAATGACCTACATGATGGAAGACCCGCGCGGAATTCCGAAGGTGATGAACGTACTTTGGTCCGCACGCTCACTTGAGCGTATTGGCGACCGTTGCCAAAACATCGCCGAGTACATTATCTTTTTCGTGAAAGGAAAAGACGTACGTCACGTCTCGCCAGAGTCAATGGCGCGTACCGTCGGTCGTGCAGCGCCCGACACTGAATAACCCTGATTAATGACGTTACGAGCCGACCTCTGAGTCGGCTTTTTTACCTTTGATGCACAAGGGCAGCTCACACAATTAACTGCTGGCAATGCGATTTGGTCCTATTGGTATAACACATTGGGCTTGCTTGAGAGTGAACAACTGAGTATTGATGGTCTGCAGTTTCTGACCGACTACGGCTACAACACCGCTGGACATCGGGTGTCGACCATTTATCCCTCGGGCCGTGTAGTGAGCTATGCGCCGAACGCCTATGGCGAGCCAACACAAGCGGGCAGCTACGCCACTAATGCGAGCTATTATGCCAATGGTATTTTGCGTGGCTACGATACAGCGAACTGGCTGACGCTGTGGCAAACCCTCGACAGCCAGCAGCGGCTAAAAAAACGTGAGGTGTTTGGTTACGACCACGTTGTAAACTTGAGCTACACCTATGATGCCAATCATAATATCCAAAGCATCATCGATGGCGTCAATGGCACCCATAGCGTTACAGGACTCAGTTATGATGGCCTTGACCGCTTAGTCGCTGCCACGGGGCATTGGGGCCAGGGCAGTTTTAGCTACGACAGCAATGGCAATGTGTTGACGCGGCAGCTTGGCAGTGCCAGCGACACCTATCACTACGATAGTGCGAAGCGTCTGACGCATATCAGTGGTAGCACCGCGCGAAACTTTAGTTACGATAACCGCGGCAATGTGATTAGCAATGGGCAGCGCAGCTTTAGCTTTAACCGCGCTGGGCAAATCAGCGGCTCAGGTGGCATCAGCTACCGCTACGACGGCCACGGCCGCCGGGTGGCGAAGACCATTTCAGGCAGCACCACCTATAGCTATTACAGCCAGGACGGCCAACTGCTTGGCACCTATGCCAATGGCGATTACACTGACTACTATTACCTAGGTCGTGAAATGGTCGCGCGCTACAGTGATAGCACGCAAAGCGATGCGCCTGGCTACACCGGCCACGTTGAAGACGACGACCTCGGCCTCGTGTATATGCAGGCACGATACTATGATCCAGTGATTGGGCGGTTTTATTCGAATGATCCGGTTGGCGCTATTGCTCATTTGGGGACGGCAAACGGTATTCATGGCTTCAACCGATACGCATATGCTAATAATAACCCTTTTAAGTTTGTTGATCCCGATGGCCGATCTAGTGTTGACTTGGAATCCTTATTTAACCCATTAAAAAATTTAATACCAGATGAGTTAGTTAATAAAGAGATCACGACTAAAAATATAGAACAGGTTCCAAAGAGGCTGGTTAATGATCTTGGTGGCAAAAAAATGCTTGAAACACAAGTTCAGGTCAACGGTTCTATTCCTACGCCGCCAACGCAAGCTGTAGCTTTTCTATCTGCGACTTTGTTAGCGACAGTTTACGATGATCCAAGCGCTGTAGCGGCGACCGCGGTTGGTAAAGGTGCAGGAAAGTATATTTCCAGAAAAGGTGCGAGTGATACCGTCGCAGTAATAACGGAAGAAACGGCATCTCGTGTGGCAGAAGAGGCAACAAAGTTAATAATAGAGGAAGATAGACTTGAATAAATCTAAGAAACTTAATTGGCTATATTTAATCGTTGCCATTGTACTCTTAGCACTTACTTACCATAGTTGGGATACAGGCCATATCTCTTACAGAGGTATTAGAATCCTCGAAAATGAGCCTTTATATTGGCCTATCCTTATACTTGGTTTTTTAGGAGGGGTATATACTTTATTTTTAGCTGTCTCTGGCATTTTTGATTATAGAAAGAATCACGGATAAACGTGATGCGGTAATGAGGGTGACCTTTCCCCTGAAATAACACCACATTTTCAATGAGGTTTCAGTAAAGCACGCGTGCGCGGATGGTGCCCTCGATGGCTCGCATAGCGTCGAGTAGGGTGTCGGCGATATCACTCTCGGCTGGCGTATCGATGTCGATGACCACATAGCCAAGGTCGGCATCGGTCTGCAGGTACTGCCCTGAGACGTTGATGCTTTGCTCGGCCAGCAATTGGTTGATGCGGGTCAACATGCCCGGGCGATTTTCGTGAATGTGCAATAACCGCCGCGCGCCATGATGCGCCGGTAACGAAACTTCAGGAAAGTTAACGGCGGATAGCGTCGAGCCATTATCTGAGTAGTGCGCCAGCTTACCGGCCACTTCAACACCAATGTTCTCTTGTGCTTCCTGGGTCGAGCCGCCGACATGCGGAGTAAGAATACAGTTATCGAGCTGGCGTAACGGGGACTCAAAAACCTCGTTGTTGCTACCAGGTTCAACGGGGAACACATCGATGGCGGCACCGGCCAGGTGACCAGATCGCAACGCTTCCGCCAGCGCATCAATGACCACGACAGTGCCGCGCGAAGCGTTGATCAGCAGCGCGCCTTTTTTCATTTTTGCCAGTTGTGGCGCATCAATCATCCACTGAGTTTGTGCAGTTTCGGGTACATGCAAGGTGACCACATCAGCTTGCTGCAGCAGTTCATCAAGGGAACCCACCGCATGAGCATTACCCAGAGGCAGCTTGCTCTCGATGTCATAAAAACGCACCTGCATGCCCAATTGTTCGGCCAAAATACTTAACTGACTACCAATGTGGCCGTAACCGACAATACCGAGTACTTTGCCGCGCGCCTCATAACTGCCGGTGGCGGATTTGTCCCAACCACCACGATGGGCGGCAGCGTTCTTCTCAGGTACGCGGCGTAACAACATGATGATCTCGGCCAGTACTAACTCGGCAACGCTACGGGTGTTGGAAAAGGGGGCGTTGAACACCACCACGCCGTGGCGACGGGCAGCTTGCAGATCAACCTGATTGGTACCAATACAAAAACAACCGACGCCAATGAGTTTTTCGGCTGCGGCAAACACCCGGTCACTGAGTTCGGTGCGCGAGCGGATGCCAACAAAGTGGGCGTCACTTATTTTGCTGCATAATTCATCTTCTGTTAGCGCTGTTTTGATGTACTCAATGTTGTGGTAACCACGCTGCT
This sequence comes from Pseudidiomarina terrestris, assembly GCF_030466375.1. NCBI lineage: Bacteria > Pseudomonadati > Pseudomonadota > Gammaproteobacteria > Alteromonadales > Idiomarinaceae > Pseudidiomarina > Pseudidiomarina terrestris. Next base: position 56,640 of record NZ_JAGGJE010000004.1, on the reverse strand, counting down.
TGAGGATCTCGACGGCGCTTTCATGCACCCCTTCAAGCAGTAAAAATTTGATACGGTCTTTGGCCAGGGAAACTTGGGTCATGCGCTTCACTTCACGGTTTGAATGCCATCAGCACTGGCAACGAGGGCAAGATCTGCGCCACGTTGGGCGAACAGGCCATTGGTGACAACGCCGACAATATTATTGAGCTGTTGCTCAAGATGAATCGGGTCGAGAATATCGAAGTTATGCACGTCGAGGATCCAATTACCGTTGTCGGTAACAACCCCTTCGCGCCAGACTGGATCACCGCCAAGCCTGACGATTTGCCGTCCGACATAAGAGCGTGCCATGGGGATAACTTCCACTGGTACCGGGAAATTTCCCAGCCGGCCGACCTGCTTCGACTTATCAACAATACAGACAAAGGTTTGAGCTACTGCGGCAATGATCTTTTCGCGCGTCAGTGCTGCACCACCGCCTTTGACCATGCGCAGGTGGCTGTCGATTTCATCAGCACCATCGATATACAACGGCAACTCGCTTACTGAATTGAGATCAACCACGCGGATACCGTGCGCTTTAAGTCGTTCAGTTGACGCTTCAGAGCTTGAAACGGCGGCTTCGATGTCATGTTTCATTTCGGCGAGTAAATCGATGAAAAAGTTTACCGTTGAACCGGTACCAACACCGATCACTGAGCCGGGTTTGAAGTGCTCTTTAACGTAGTCGAATGCTGCTTGTGCTGCTTGCTGTTTGAGTTGTTCTTGAGAGGTTGCCATGCCTGCATCCTGAATCAGTGGGCTATGGCTTTTGAGTATACAGTTTTAGTCGCGAAAGTCCCATAGTTTCGCTGGTGTGATCACCCGCGGCAGCGGCACATCCCAGGTGGCGTGAGGCAGCTGGTCGACCTGTTGGCAATCAAAGGCTAAACCAATGGGCTGCAGGTGGGGCAATTGACCTGCATGCCAGGCCGCGAGCGTACGATCATAAAAGCCGCCCCCCATTCCCAAGCGATTCCCTTGCAGGTCGAAGCCAACTAATGGCACCAATAACACCTGCAGTTGGGCGAGGGGCAGGATATCAGTGCAGGCGAGCACTGGCTCCGGAATACCGTAAATATTAGGCTGCCAAACGGTGGTGTCGCTGACCCGCAGGAACAACAAATGATTAGGTCGAACCGGATGCAAAACCGGCAATGCTAATTGGTGTTGCTGCGCCTGCAGCGCTTTATTCAGCTGCGCAGTCGGAAGCTCCGCCCGCACACTATGATAACTGCCGATGTTGCAGGCCTGTTCAAGCTCAGGTAACTGTTGCAGATGGCCCAACACTTGCATCGCAGCGTCTTCACGTTGCTGTGGGGAGAGAGCCTGGCGCTGCGCGAGCAGTTCTTTTCGCAATTGCTGTCGGTTCATGTCGCTGGTATTCTTGAGAAATCTTATAACGCATCGTTATGCATGCGTTTTCTATTGAAGAAGGCACTTTATATCATGATTAAACGGCTACTGACTATGGCAATGCTCGGCCTGGCGCTGAGCACACAGGTATTTGCGGCTCCGCCGAAAGCGCCGCCACGCGGTGAGCAAGGCGAAGGACCTTATCAACGTCTTATTTTACGGGGCGTGACCGTCATTAATGGTGAAGGCGCACCGCCGCAAGGGCCGGTCGATATCGTGATTGAGAATGACCGCATCACCAACGTCGTCAGTGTCGGTAACCCTGGTGTTCCGATTTTACCTGATAACCGTCCGCAACTGCGTGATGGCGATAAAGAAATGGACTTAACCGGTCATTACGTGCTGCCTGGATTTGTTGACATGCACGGGCACATCGGTGGTTCTGCGGAAGGCATTCCCGCCGAGTACGTATTGAAGCTGTGGCTTGCTCATGGCATTACCACCGTGCGCGAGCCGGGCAGTTTTAACGGCTTGGACTGGACCTTGTGGCATCAGGAACAAGCAGAGGAAAATAAAATTGTTTCGCCACGCATTATTCCCTACTTAGGTTTCGGTATGAATGCCGACGAACCGATTTTTAACGCGGCACAGGCGCGTGACTGGGTGCGAGCAACCAAGCGCGAAGGCGCAGCAGGCATTAAATTTTTTGGCGCACGGCCCGAAATCATTGCCGCAGCTTTAGATGAAGCCGACAAGCAAGGCTTAGGCACTATGATGCACCATGCTCAGCTCAATGTGGTGCGTACCAACGTGGTGGATTCGGCGCGGATGGGACTGGGTAGCATGGAGCACTGGTACGGTCTGCCAGAAGCCATGTTCACCGGCCAGGTGATTCAGGATTACCCGGCAGATTATAACTACAACAACGAGCAGGACCGTTTTGCCGAAGCGGGCAAGTTATGGCAGCAAGCTGCCGAACCAGGCAGTGACAAGTGGAACCAGGTTCGTGACGAACTGATCGCGCTTGATTTCACCATTAACCCGACGCTGACCATTTACGAAGCAAGTCGTGACCTGATGCGCGAGCGGCAAGCGATTTGGCATGACGATTACACCTTGCCGCAGTTGTGGGATTTCTTCGAACCAAGCCGTTACGCACATGGCTCCTACTGGTTTGACTGGACCACCGATGAAGAAGTCGCATGGCGCAAAAATTACCAGAAGTGGATGGCGTTCTTAAACGACTTTAAAAATAAAGGTGGCCGCATTACGACCGGCTCTGACGCTGGCTATATCTACAAGATTTACGGCTTTGGTTTAATTCGTGAGTTTGAATTGCTGCGCGAAGCAGGATTCAATGCGCTGGAAGTGATTCAGGCAGCGACCTTAAACGGTGCTGAAGCGCTTGGTCTAGAGCATGAGATTGGTAGTGTGGTACCGGGCAAAAAAGCCGATTTAGTGGTCGTAGCGGAAAACCCATTAGCGAACTTCAAAGTACTTTACGGCACAGGTCATTTTAAACTTAATGAAAATAACCAACCGATGCGTACTGAGGGTGTCCGATACACCATTAAAGACGGTATCGTTTACGATGCGCAGGAGTTATTAGCAGACGTACGTAAAATTGTTGAAAAGGCGAAAGCAGAATAGCTTTCGCCGTTCACTTTCGTCGTCTATGAAAAGGGGTGATCACCCGGAATGCCGCTGCGTGCCTTGGCCCTTGAACCCACTGGTTCAAGGCGGGGCGCAAATTCGCGGCCGTAGGCTTCTCGATACAGGTCGAGCTTGCACAATAGCCGGTCAGTGAGCCCCTTTACTGATGACATCGGCTCAGGGACATTAGCGTGCTGGCGAACATCCCAGGCGATCATAACTCTTTGTCTTACTTGCGCCCTGGCCGCTGCTCTGCGGTCACTTGCTCCAGGGTTTCCTGCAGTAATTTAATTTTCTCTTCCAGCTCTTGGATGCGCTGACGCTGCGAGAGTTCAAGTTGCGCGCTTTCGTGGCACAAATTTAACGCCGCCATCACTGCGATTTGCTCAGGATGAGTAAGGCGTGTCGCTTGTTTAATATGCTCAAGCTTTTGATTTAACTTGTCTGCCGCTTGCTGCAACGCAACCTCTTGTCCTTCAGGACAATTCACTTTGTAGTGACGCTCCATCAAATTGATGTCCATGGTGCGCTGACTCATACCAAGGTTCCTTGCTGGTTGATAGTGCATTTGCGCGCATTATGCCATGTCTTGAGGGGCTTTGTCAGCTAGCCTGAAAGGAAGCACAGTGGTAGGATGCAAGTTATCAAAAAGCAAGAGATAGACCTGCATGACTGATTCAACTTCTGATCAACCGGCGGAACTTGAGACAAGCTCTCAAGCCTATGACCGCCTTACTGAATTCTTCGAACGCCACGGGCTGTTATCCAGCGCGGCTGAAATTCACGGCTTGCTGACCGGCATGGTGGCTGGCGGTGCCAGCCTCGAGGGGGATGAGTGGTTACTGCTGCTCAGTGATCTGATCAATGAAGGGCAGTCGTTTCCTCCGGAAGTACGCGAGCGTCTCAGTCTGATGGCTGCTGAGTTAGGTGCCAGTCTGCGCGACCCTGATCTGGGCTTTCAGCTGTTGCTGCCCGGTGACCATGAACCGCTGCATGAACGCTTGCAGGCGCTGACGGCCTGGGTGCAGTCGTTCCTGGTAGGCTTTGGGGTGAATCAAACCAACCTGGCCGGATTGTCAGCCGACTTGCGTGAAGCCATCGACGATATGGTTGAAATTGCCAAATTGGATATCGCTGTCGATGATGACGAGGAAGCCGAGCGGGCCTACTTTGAAATCATGGAATACTTAAGGATCTCCGCAATGCTTTGTTTCAATGAGCTTGGGCAAAACGGCGGAAATGGCTGCAAAACGAACAAGACGCTGCATTAATTATGAGCTTAACGATTCCCCAGTCTGAATTTGCTGAGCGCCGGGCGCGCCTGTTAAAACGCCTGGCTGCTGAAACTCACTCTGCTATCGCAATTGTCCCTAGTGCTGAGCTGACGACCCGCAGCCGCGACACGGAATTCCCGTTTCGTCAGGACAGTGACTTTTTCTACTTAACGGGCTTCAACGAGCCGGGTGCCGTACTGGTGCTGGCGCCTGATAGTGAAATGCCAGTGCAGTTGTACTGCCAGCCATCGGATCCGCACCAGGAAGTCTGGCATGGGCGGCGACTGGGTGTCGCACTTGCAGTGGCGGAACTGGGCGTTGATGTTGCGCATGCCATTGATGAGCTAGATGATCATCTGTTGCCGCTGCTTGATGGCGTGCACACCGTGCTGATTGACCACGAGAAAACCGAGTGGCTGGCGCACGTGCAGGACCTTAGTGCTGAACTCCGGCAAAGCAAAAAAAAGGGCCAGCAGGCGCCCCGCGCGTATGCTGACTTAAGCCCCTGGCTGCATGAATGGCGCCTACAGAAGTCGCCGGCAGAACTGGATATCATGCGTGAAGCTGCACGCATCACCGTGGCTGCACATAAACGCGCCATGCGTTTCGCTGCTCCCGGTCGTTACGAATATCAGGTCGCCGCCGAACTTCATCATGAATTCGCTTTTCATGGAGCCAGTGCCCCTGCCTATGGCACCATTTGTGGCAGTGGTGACAATGCCTGCATTTTGCATTACACCGAAAATCAGGACCAATTACGCGACGGTGATTTATTACTGATCGATGCCGGAGCTGAGTATCAGGGCTACGCTGCCGATATCACCCGCACCTTCCCGGTTAACGGTAAGTTCAGCGCTACCCAGCGGCAGTTGTACGAGGTTGTCCTGCGCGCACAAGAGGCAGCGTTTGCCACCTTAAAGCCAGGCAGTCACTTGCCACGCGCCCAGCAGGCGGCCGCGAAAGAAATTACCAAAGGCCTGGTCGAGCTGGGTATCTTGCAGGGCGAAGTCACTGCGCACATGGAACAGGGGAGTTATCGTCGATTTTTCATTCATGGCTTGGGCCATTGGTTAGGATTAGACGTACATGATGTTGGTGACTATCAAAAAGGCGAGCAGCTGACGGCGTTAAAACCTGGCATGGTGCTGACCGTCGAGCCGGGGATTTATATTCCTGCTGATGCCGATGATGTGGAAGACAAATGGCGAGGCATGGGTATTCGTATCGAAGATGATGTGATTATTACAGAGTCGGGTTATGAAAATATGACCGCGGATGTGCCCAAGACTGTAGCAGAGATTGAAGCGTGGATGCAGACAAACTAACTTCGATTATTATCGCTGGCGGGGGCCTGGTGGGCTCCTTAACCGCGCTATTGCTGGCGCGGCGGCGCTCTGATCTCAGTATTTGTATTGTCGAACCTAATGCCGATGGGCCGGTCGACGATAAGCGCACGATTGCGCTCGCTGCGGCAACTGTGGAGCTGTTGCAGCAACATGGGATCTGGCCGGATCTGGCGGCAGAAAGTGAAGCGATTAAGCATATTCATGTCAGCGATCGCGGCTATCTTGGCGCGACCCGCTTGCATGCCGAAGATGAGGGTGTGACAGCTCTGGGTCAGGTGGTACCAGCAGCCGCGTTGAATCGCGCGCTTTATCAGCATCTGGCCGATTTACCTAATGTGCTCTGGCGCGGTGGCACTCAAGTGACCGCGGTTGCGCAGCACAGTGACAGCGCGCAAGTGACCGTTGCTCCCGTGGTTGATGCCGCGGGCAAGGGAGAGGGCGAGGGCGAACAGCTACGCTGTCAGTTGCTGATTGGTGCCGACGGGCAACGTTCGTTTGTGCGTCAGGCGCTGGGCATTACCATGCAGGTGACCGACTACCAGCAAGTGGGGATTATTGCCACGGTCGAGCTGGCTGAGTCCCTCAAGGGTTGGGCCTATGAACGCTTCACCGAAACCGGGCCAGTGGCACTTTTACCCTTGCCAAACCGGCAAGCCTCATTAGTGTGGTCAGTGGCTGCCGACGAGGCAGATAAAACTCTGGCGTTAAGCGATGCAGATTTTCTGCGCGACTTGCAGGAGGTGTTTGGCTATCGTGCCGGGCGCCTGGTCGGTATCGGCGAGCGCTTGCAGTTTCCACTGCAACTGCATCTGGCCGAGCGCAGTGTTGCCCATCGCGCGGTCATCATTGGCAATGCCTCACATACGCTCCATCCCATTGCGGGACAGGGCTTTAATCTTGGTGTGCGCGATGCCATTTCACTTAGCGATCAGCTGGCGCGCGCAGCTGACCCGGGCGCTTACGCGACGCTTGCAGATTACTGGCAGCAGCGCAAAGAGGACTATCGGCAAATCATTGGGCTTACGGATCTGTTGGTGCGCGGCTTTTCCAATCACCACTGGCCCATGAACAAGCTACGTAACCTTGCCCTGCTGGGCCTTGATGCACTACCACTGGTTCGCAATAGTTTTGCCCGGCAAACCATGGGGCTGAGCCACCTGGCCAAAGGAGAACGCAGATGAGTCAACGCTTTATCGTGGTTGGCGGCGGCATGATTGGCCTGGCCAGCGCTTTAGGGTTGCGTCAGCAAGGCCACCGCGTGACCCTCATTGAACAAGGCAAAGCACCGACCTACAGCGACGAGCTTGAGCTGCGTGTCAGCGCCATCGCTCATCATAGTCGGGCTTTATTAACCGAGTTAGGGGTCTGGCAACAGCTGCCTGCAGATCGACTTGGCCCCTACACCGCGATGGAGGTCTGGGACCAGGACAGTTTCGGTCGCATCGCGTTTGCCGCCAACGAGGTCAACCAGGCCGATTTGGGCGCGATTGTCGAAAACCGGGTGCTGGAGACGCACCTGTGGCAAGCGGCAGTCGATGCTGGCGTTGAGCTCATGCCGGAAACCGCGGTCCAGGACCACGGTTTGAGCGCTACTGAAGTCTGGGTTGAAGCCGGCGGGCAGCGCCTGCGCGGCGATTATTTATTGGCTGCCGATGGTGTTAAATCGCCACTGCGACAAGCCGCAGGATTGCCGTTAACATTTTGGGACTATCAGCAACAAGGTTGTGTTGCTGTGATCCGGTGTAGCGAACCCCATAACGGCTGTGCCCGCCAGGTGTTCCTACCCAGTGGTCCGGTGGCCTGGCTGCCATTAGCAGATCCGCATCACGTTTCTCTGGTTTGGTCGGCTGATAGTGAGCTTGCCCGGCAACTGCAGCAGCTCGATGATAACGACTTTATCAAGCAACTGCAGCGGGTGAGTGATCAATGTCTGGGTCAGCTTGAACTGGTGTCACAACGAGGTTACTTCCCGCTGCGTATGCAATATGCCAAGCGCTGGCTGCAGCAACGGTTGTTGCTCATCGGTGACGCCGCACACAGTATTCATCCCTTGGCCGGGCAGGGCGCCAACCTTGGTTTTGGCGATGTTCACGCTTTATTAGCGGTAACGGCAAGTGAATTTGGCAGCGCAGACTTGCGGCAATGGGAGCGCCAACGCAAAGTTGCCGCGGTGCAGATGATAGCCACCATGGAAAGCTTTAAGCGTGGCTTTGGTACTGCCTCGCCGGTCGCGAAGTTGGTGCGTGGTTTGGGTTTGCGCCTGGCCGATCGGCTAGCACCGCTGAAACGCAAACTGATCAAATCCGCTTTAGGATAAATTGCCCCAGTTGCTGCGCCGCAGAATTTTCCGCGGCGCGGGTTGATAACATCACCCCGACCTCACCCAATTCCGGTAACACCACATTATCTGCCACCCGCTGTAGAGCTTCCAGATGCGCAGGGACTGTGCTTTGCGCGAGTACGGTAATGCCCAGACCACTCTCAATGGCCGCGGTTAAGCCACTAAAATCGGTGTTGGTGTAGGTGATCCGTGATGCGATCCCAGCCTGGCGCAGGCCACGCAATGCCCGGCGCCGGTAAATACAGCCATCGGGCGCCAGTACCAGCGGCAACGGTGAAGGGAGCAGGTGAGCGTCCTGGTTACCCACCCAAACCAGAGGCTCCTGCCGCAGTTCCAGCCATTGCACCGGATTGACCAGTTGCGCCGCATCCTTGCCGCCTTGCTCAGTCAGCGCAATGATGACATCAAAATCATCGGCTTTGGCGATCAGTTGTTTGCTTAAAGCTGAGGTGACTTCCAGTGCGACATTAGGGTAGCCGTGGGCAAACTGGCCGAGCACTTGGGGTAATAACTTACTGGCAAATTCACTGGTTATACCTAGCCGCACCCGGCCACTTAACTCAGGCTCAGTTAAGCGCGCGATGATTTGATCGTTGAGGTTCAGCATTGCGCGGGCGGCATCCATGAGTTCGGCGCCGGCCGGGGTCAGTTGAATGCGGCCACCGGTGCGGGCGTAGAGTCTTACCCCGAGCATGTCTTCCAGCCGCTGCAGTTGCAAACTGATGGCCGGTTGTGACCGCCCCAGTTGCTGACCGGCGGCAGTAAAGCTTTGTAATTCATAGACGCTGATGAAAGCGCGTAAGCTATCTAAGGGCAATTGCTGCACGAAAACACCTAAATTATTAACAAAGACAATAGTTATCAGGTTTGTATAAGCAAATATTATAATAGCATAAGGAATATTAATTTGTTGCGAGCGCCGATGGGTTTTATAATTGCGGCACTTTAAGCAAAACAACAGGACGACGACGCCATGGCAAATCGTACCCCTTTATATGATGCGCATGTGAAAGCCGGCGCAAAGATGGTCGACTTTCACGGTTGGGACATGCCGCTGAATTATGGTTCTCAAATTGAAGAACACAACGCAGTGCGCAAGGATTCCGGTGTGTTTGATGTATCCCACATGACCATCGTAGATGTGCTGGGTTGCGAAGCCAAAGCATTCTTACGCCATATGTTGGCCAACGATGTTGCCAAGCTGACCGTACCAGGCAAAGCCCAGTACAACAGCATGCTCAATAGCAAAGGCGGCGTTATCGATGACTTGATCGTGTATTACTTCACGGATGAGTCGTACCGCTTAGTGGTGAACTCTGCCACGCGCGAACGTGACTTAGGCTGGATCGAAAGTGTCGCGAAAGATTTTAACGTCGAGATCGCTGAGCAACCGCAATTTGCAATGATCGCCCTGCAGGGACCCAAAGCAGCGGAGAAACTTAAGCTGGTACTGGGTGATGAAGCCTTCAGCAAGGTTGAAGGTATTAAACCATTCATGTCGGTACAGGTTGGCGACTTGTTTATTGCGACCACCGGCTATACCGGTGAAGCAGGCTACGAAATCGTTCTGCCTGAACACGTTGCTGAGAAAGTCTGGAATGATCTGCTGCACGTTGGCGTACAACCTTGTGGCTTGGGTGCGCGTGATACCTTGCGTCTGGAAGCTGGCATGAACCTTTATGGCCAGGATATGGACGAGGACACCACCCCGTTAGAAGCAAACATGGGCTGGAGTGTTGCCTTTGAACCGCAAGATCGCGATTTTATCGGTCGCAACGCCTTGGAAAAACAGAAGGCGGAAGGTCACGATAAGCTTGTCGGCCTGGTGATGCGCGAGAAAGGCGTACTGCGCCACGGTCAAAAAGTTGTCGTTGATGGCGGCGAAGGCATGATTACTTCGGGCACCTTCTCACCGACCCTTGGCTTCTCCATCGCTATGGCGCGGGTACCGTCTTCAGTGGGTGAAACCGCAGAAGTGGAAATGCGCAAAAAATTCGTTACAGTTAGCGTGGTAAAACCTAGCTTCGTTCGCAACGGCAAAAGCCTTGTCTAAAACGCTAAACAGAACAACTAACCTGAGGATCAGAACATGAGCTCAATCCCTAAAGAATTAAAGTACGCAGCCACTCACGAATGGGTTCGCAATGATGGCGATGGCATTTTCACCGTAGGTATCAGTGAACACGCACAAGATCTGTTAGGCGACATGGTTTTTGTCGAGCTGCCAGAAGTTGGCGATACCGTTGCCGCTGGTGATGACATTGCTGTAGCAGAGTCTGTGAAAGCAGCATCAGATATCTATGCACCTATTGCCGGTGAAATTACTGCAGTCAACGAAGAGCTCGAAGACTCGCCAGAAACCGTGAATAGTGATCCATATGGTGATGGTTGGTTGTTTAAGATAAAAGCCGAAGACCCAACTGAAGTAGAAAGCTTGCTTGATGCCGAAGGTTATCAAGCAGTTATCGACGAAGAGTAATTAGGCAATGGAATGCACAAACCCCGGTTCAATGCACCGGGGTTTTGTGTTTCCTGCTCCCCTGAATCAACCCCAATAAAGGGACAAGAAGTAAATGACCACAGCAACGCTTAAGCAGTTAGAAAATCATGGTGAATTTATTGGTCGTCACATTGGACCAAGTGCTGATGAGCAAGCCGAAATGCTTGCCGAACTCGGTGCTGATTCACTCGAAGCACTTACCAAGGATACGGTGCCTGGCGCAATTTTGCGTGACCCGTTCTTACAAGTCGGTGAGCCCCTTTCTGAACGTGAAGCGCTAGCCAAGTTAAAAACCATTGCCAGTAAGAACAAGGTGCTGACCTCTTACATTGGTATGGGCTACTACGACACACTGGTGCCGAATGTCATTTTACGAAATGTTCTGGAAAACCCGGGTTGGTACACAGCCTACACCCCTTATCAGCCAGAGATTGCACAGGGACGTTTGGAAGCCATTCTGAACTTCCAGCAGATGACCATGGATCTGACCGGTCTTGAGCTGGCCAGTGCCTCCTTGCTGGATGAAGCAACTGCTGCTGCCGAAGCCATGGCGATGGCAAAGCGGGTAAGCAAAAATAAATCCAATGCCTTCTTCGTTGCCGATAACGTCTACCCACAAACCATCGACGTACTGAAAACCCGTGCGGAAATGTTCGGTTTTGAAGTGATCATCGCGCCTGCCCGTGAAGCCACGGAACACGATGTGTTTGGTGCGTTATTGCAGTACCCTGACCGCTTCGGTCAGTTGCATAACATCGAGCAATTAATTGCAGACATCCAGGCCAACAAAGGCATCGTCGCAGTGGCGGCGGACATTATGAGCCTGGTCATGCTGAAGTCGCCGGGTGAGATGGGCGCCGACATGGTATTTGGCTCGGCACAGCGTTTCGGTGTACCTATGGGCTACGGCGGACCACACGCTGCCTTTTTTGCGACGCGGGACAAATTTAAGCGCTCACTGCCAGGCCGTATTATTGGTGTATCCAAAGATAGCCGTGGCAATCTGGCCCTGCGGATGGCGATGCAGACCCGCGAACAGCATATCCGTCGTGAGAAAGCTAATTCGAACATCTGTACCGCACAGGTGCTGCTGGCGAATATGGCGTCATTTTATGCCGTCTACCATGGTCCACAAGGCCTGCGTACCATCGCCGAGCGTATCCACCGCTTAACGGACATCGTCGCCCTTGGTCTGCAGGATAAAGGCGTTGAAGTCGTCAACTCACAGTGGTTCGACACCCTGACCTTTAAGCTTGAGGGCAACGAGCAAGACATTATCAACCGTGCCGTCGAGCATGGCTTCAACCTGCGCGTGGATGGGAATAATCAATTTGGTGTGAGTCTGGATGAAGCCAAGACCCGCGCTGATGTTGAGACTCTGTTTAATGCTCTGTTTGGTGATGAGCATGGCCTTGAAATCGATACTCTGGACGCGCGTGCAGGTGCTGGCGATAGTCACTCGATTCCAGCAGAATTGCGGCGTCAAAGCGAAATCCTGAGCCATGAAGTCTTTAATACGCACCACTCTGAAACCGAGATGCTGCGCTACATCAAAAAGCTTGAGAATAAAGACCTGAGCCTGAACCACAGCATGATCTCGCTGGGTTCATGCACCATGAAGCTGAACGCCACCGCAGAAATGATCCCGGTCACCTGGCCAGAGTTTGGTCAGTTACACCCGTTTTGCCCGGAAAACCAGGCATCCGGCTATTATGAGTTGCTGCAAACCCTGTCGAACTGGTTGATCGATATTACCGGTTACGATGCAATGTCGATGCAGCCGAACTCGGGTGCTCAGGGTGAATATGCCGGCTTGTTGGCTATTCATAAGTACCACGAGAGCCGCGGTGAGTCGCATCGCGATATCTGCCTGATCCCAAGTTCAGCGCACGGCACCAATCCGGCATCTGCACAGATGATGGGTATGAAGGTTGTGGTGGTCGACTGTGACAAGAACGGTAACGTTGATCTGAACGATCTGAAGGAAAAAGCAGCAGAAGCAGGCGACCAGCTGTCGTGCATCATGGTGACCTACCCGTCAACCCACGGTGTTTACGAAGAAGGTATCCGCACCATCTGTGACATCGTACATGAACACGGTGGCCAGGTTTACCTCGACGGCGCCAACATGAATGCGCAGGTCGGCGTCACCTCACCGGGTTACGTTGGCGCAGATGTATCGCACCTGAACTTGCATAAAACCTTCTGTATTCCGCACGGCGGCGGTGGCCCAGGTATGGGTCCTATCGGTGTCAAGAAGCACCTGGCACCATTCCTGCCGAACCACTCAGTCGTGCCTATTCATGGTACTAACCTGGACAACGGCGCGGTGTCAGCGGCACCTTTTGGTAGCGCGAGTATTCTGCCGATTTCGTGGATGTACATTGTCATGATGGGCTCACGCGGTTTGCGCGAAGCGACCGAAGTTGCCATTTTAAATGCCAACTACGTGGCCAAGAAACTCAGTGGACACTACCCAATCCTGTACAAAGGCCGCAACGACCGTGTTGCGCACGAGTGCATTATCGACTTACGTCAGCTCAAAGACAGCTGTGATGTGACTGAGATGGACATTGCGAAGCGTCTGCAGGATTACGGTTTCCACTCGCCCACCATGAGCTTCCCGGTCGCGGGAACCTTGATGGTAGAGCCAACGGAATCCGAGTCCAAGTTTGAACTTGATCGCTTCATTGAAGCTATGATTTGCATTCGCAATGAAGTTCGTAAAGTGGAAGAGGGCGAATGGCCGCAGGACAACAACCCGTTGCACCATGCGCCGCACACCCTGGCGGATATCACCGATAACGACTGGGATCGCCCTTACGATCGCTTTACTGCCGTGTACCCTGTACCAGCAGTAGCGGCCAATAAATTCTGGCCAAGCGTCAATCGTATCGATGACGTCTACGGTGACCGTAACCTGATGTGCAGCTGCCCGGCAGTTGAGAGCTATCGCTAAGCAAGCTCACTAAATATTTCCATGAAATAAGTCGTTTAATGGGAATAAATAAGTCGTTTACCGTAAATAAGCCGTTTAAAATTGAAGCCCGCCTTGTGCGGGCTTCTTCATTTGCTCTACCGAGTTATCCTCTGAAAGAAATGAATAACTTAAGCAACGCGTATTTCACTTTTTCATCATTCTTTTGTAATGCTCTTCATAATCAGCTTGAATAAATACTTCCTTGAAGATATTTAAAAATTGTCGAACATCTATATCACCAAAGTCTGTTAGGTTAACCATGTCAGAATGTGAACCTCGGCTGATATAACGTAGTAGCGGTCTAAAGTTGTGGTGTTCGTCGCCTAAATTTGTCAGTTTGTCTTTTTTGTGCACAAAGGAGAAGAAGTGCTCCAAAATATTTCTCATTGCATTTGGCAGTATTGCGCTGCAAATCATATCTGAATGTGCATCTCTAATTACCTGCCAGTAACCATCATATTCATTTCTAATATCATTCTTTTGAATAGATAAAACTGGTAAGGCCTGATTTTTCTAGACACCTTCTACCCGTTTAAAATATTCACGCTCAAAGTTGTTTGGCGACACTCTTTCATTTTTTGTATGACGTCGAGTTGGATTGTGAACCATCTCAATATAATGAAACACGGCCTGCTTGGCTTCAGCCCGGTTTGGATAGATACGACGGCGTATTTTTTCCTTCTTTAAATTGCTGAAGAAGCTCTCAGCGACCGCATTATCATGACAGTTACCACGTCGACTCATACTGGGTTTAATATTGTATGCATCGAGTAACTTTCTGAACTGCCGACTGGAATACTGAGAGCCCTGGTCTGAGTGCAATCTGACTTGCTGCTGCGGTTTTCGTCGCCAATAAGCGGCTGTAATGGCTTGCATAGCCAAGTCTTCAGTCATTCGGTCGCTCATCGACCAACCGACGATATTACGTGCAAATAAGTCCATGACGACCGCCAGAAAAAGAAAGCCTTCATGCGTTTTGATGTAAGTGATGTCCGTCACCCACCGTTGATTAGGGTGTTCGACGTTAAACTCACGATTGAACTCGTTGTCGGCAACAATATCGGTCTTGCCGCCGTAATAGCCGCGTGGCGTGTTATAACCCCGCTGCGCACGAACGCCTTCTTTTTGCATTAAGCGTAAGATCCGATCGCGACCGCAATATTGGTTAGCATCACGAAAGTCCATATAGATATTGCGGTAGCCATGAAAACCACCGCTCTCTATCCAAAACTGCTTAATTTTTTGCGCGAGTTGTTGGTCTTCACGCTCTCGCTTGCTGACTGGCGATTTAAACCAGTCATAATAGCCACTGGGGTGAACGTCTAACGTTCGGCACAAAACTCTCACGGGATAACGTGAACTACGAGATTTTATGAACCGGTACCGTTCTTTGACTCGCCGGCAAAGAACACCGCGGCTTCCTTTAATATATTCCGCTCTTGCTCAATGCGCTTTAGCTCACGCTTTAATCGTGCATTTTCGGCGCGTAAGTCTTGCTCTTCTTCACGCGCTTTTGTTGGCTTGGAAAACTTCTTGAGCCATCCATACAGCGTTTTAGTGCTTATACCGAGCCGTTCAGCAACATCATTGACATTGTAGCCATGCACTGCGACTTGATTCACCGCTTCTTGTTTAAACTCGTCCGAATATCGGATACCTTTACCCATGATTTACCTCTTATGGTCATAGTTACATTTTTACCATAAAAGGTGTCGGAAAATCTCAGGCCTTACCAGATGATTTGATTGCCGCTGCCGAGGCTGCTTTGGAAAAACTGCCCAAGACGGTTGATGAGATGATCGAGAGATGGGTATATTTTGGTAAAGCTGCGGCTAATCAGCTTACTGAGGAAGAACAGTTGCTGCTTATGGCAGGGTCTGGCAGAGTATCAGTTGAGTCAACCGACAGCTAACAGTGAATTGAGAACTGTTTGTATTTATATGACGGGTCGTTTCCGATTTTGATGATGCCTGATCGGAAGCTTTGAAGGAACTTAAAAGTTCAGAGGGATGAGACGTATGCCTATTGATTTTTCTGACTTACTTGATGATGACGATGAGGTAGTACTTCATCCGCGTGACATTTTCTTTACTCTCAATCGGGGACCAAGCTTTTCGTTTCCAAGAGATATCCAAACCGAGGTCATGAACCAGTGGTTCGAAAGAAGGAATGAACGAGACAGCATAATTAAGTTAAACGTAGGTAGTGGAAAAACATTAATAGGTCTTCTGCACCTGCAAAGCTCATTAAATGAGAGTAAAGGACCAGCCCTATACGTCTCGCCGGATAAACAACTTTCTCAACAGGTTATGCAAGAAGCGAAAAGTCTTGGCATTGAAGTCACCGATAATCCAAGAGATCCAGATTATCTTGCCGGAGAGAAAATTTGCGTTATCAACGTCTTTAAACTTTTCAATGGTAAGTCGGTTTTCGGAGTTGGTAATAGTAAAATTGACATCGGCACAGTAGTTATCGACGACGCGCACGCATGTGTTTCAACGATTACTGAGCAATTTCGAATTAGTCTTCCTAACACACACGAAGCATACCAAGAGATATTTAGTACTCTTGCTGAAGATCTTAAGGGTTATAACGAGGCACGCTTTCTCGACCTCGAAGCGAGCGACCCCCGTGCACACATGGAAGTACCTTTTTGGTCATGGCATGTACATCACTCTGAAATTTTAAAAATATTACATGAACATCGAAGTGATAGTGAACTTGAATTTGTCTACCCTTTACTAAGTGAGCTGCTCGCACAATGCCGATGCGTGATTGGCGGACAGTACTTAGAAATCGAACCCTATTTCCCTGCGAGTGACCTAATTCAATCCTTCCGTCGCGCTAAGCGTCGGATTTACATGACCGCTACCCTAGCAGATGATAGTGTGATTGTTACCCATTTTGGGGCTAATCATGATGATCTTAGCTCTCCAATAGTACCATCCTCGTCCCAATCAATGGGCGAACGTATGATTCTTATGCCACAAGAATTGAATGCGGACATTACAACTATTGAGATAAGAGATTTGCTTTCAGAGCTTTCTGAAAGAGTAAATATTGTTGTTATAGTGCCATCGAAGGCAGCGGTAAGGATTTGGGAAGAAAAAGCTGATCAAGTATTAATTGGAGACGCTGTTGCCGAAGGGGTTAAGAAGCTGCGTGAAGGGCATGTCGGTCTTACTATACTAGTTAATCGTTATGACGGTATTGACTTACCTCGAGACGCCTGCCGGGTGCTTGTCGTGGCTGATTTGCCAGAAGTTAACTCCTACTCTGACTTAGTTGATAGTGAGGTATTAAGTGGCACGAGCCTAAATTTGCGGAGGCAAATAGAGCGAATAGAGCAGGGCATGGGTCGTGGAGTGAGGTCAAACGAAGACTACTGTGTAGTACTTCTATTGGGCCCTAAACTTACTAGTCGACTGCGAGCGCCTGAAGGGCAATCAATGTTGACGCCCTCTACCAGAGCTCAACTGGAACTGTCTAGAAAAATAGCAAGGAAACTTGGTGCTACTGGCCTTAAAGAAATTGAAGATGTGATTTTACAATGCTTAAACCGTGATCCCAATTGGATAAAAATCAGCAAGAAGGTTCTATTAAACTTAGAGTCTGATGACGAGTTACGTTTTGACGCGGGGAAGCTAGCCCTTCGTTCAGCTTTTGATAGCGCAAGAATGAACCAGCATCAGGCTGCCCTTAGCGTTATCGATAAGGTGATCGACGAGGCATCTGATGACCATATTAAAGCTTGGCTTTTGTCTAAAAAGGCAGTTTTTCAACATGCTATCGATGCCGATGGAGCGCAAAAAACGCTAATTGTTGCACACCGGATGGAGCCAAGTATCACCAAGCCCATGCATGGCGTGACTTATAAAACGATTGGACCGGCAATAGGGCAACAAGCGTCGGCTTTAATAAGTAATCATCAAAGTCGTTTTTTGGATGCAACTCAAATGCAACTTTTTGCAGACGAATTGTGCGCCGACTTACAGTTCAAGCCTGAGACTTCTGACATTTTTGAGGCTGCTATTAATTCCCTTGCATGGTTTTTGGGTATAAAGGGGCAGAGGCCAGAAAAAGATTATAAAGAAGGGCCTGATAACCTATGGGCATTGCCAGATAGCTCATTCCTCGTGATTGAATGCAAAAATGGAGTGACCTCATCGAATGGCATTTCAAAGAGAGATGCAGGTCAACTTGGGCAATCAATTGGTTGGTTTGAGAAGCGGTATCCAGCTTCGTCAGTGATTCCTATTATTATTCATCCTAATCGCGAACTCGGACAAGGGGCTAGTCTTGTGAATAGCATGCGAGTTATTGACCCAGCGGGGTTAGAAAAGCTTCGAACCAACCTTAGAGCTTTAAGCAAGCAACTTGTTAATCCTGACGTCAGTGGGAGCATGTCTGAGGTAATCAAACGGTTGAACCAATTTGAATTGAAAGCTGATACTTTCATCAATGCCTTTTCCGTTCCTGTAAAAGCGTGAGGTATTTAAAACTAGCATTCGAACTTAGATTTAGGGTGTTGACAGCTTACTTAAAAGAGGAGGGGGCATGGGAGCATCTAATTTTTTAAGACGGTATACCGAACTTCCTTTTTTAATAGACTTCTTAGCGACAGGAGAGCTTTTTTTGCCAAGCCCCAGAACTTGGGACGATAGAAATGATTCCTACTATCTAGAAAAGTATTCGAAGCTTTGTGGCTTAGAAGATGTATATGCGTTGTGTCTAACAGAAGCCCCGGAAACCTACCATCACTGGAAGATCTTTTCATCAGGTACGAGTGGGGTTTGTATAGTTTTTGACCGCGAGAAGTTTGTTTCAGAAGTCGAAAAAATTGATGATTTAACTGTCGGCCCAGTTCAGTACAAAACCATAAAGGAAATGCGAGGGGCATTGATACAGAGAGAAGATCTGCCTTTTTTAAAGCGTTACCCCTATAGAGATGAATGCGAACTTCGGTTGTTTAGTGGCCCAAAGCGCTCCATCCAAAATGGTCTACGTGTTGCCATTCCAAAAAATACAATAAGCCAGATAAGTCTGAGTCCTTGGTTGCCCAAGTCAGTAGTATCAGAAATAAAGCAATTACTAAAGGGAATTAAAGGCTGCTCAAGAATAAAAATTTATGCTTCCACCCTCGTAGAGAATGATCAATGGAAAAATCTTTCGGTCAACGTCAAATAAGTATAGGGATCATGAAAACGGAATTGCTGTAGCCGTTTAGTTGATATAAATCAGCTAGGAGGTTTTCTGTGCTAATGATTGGAGATCAAGGAGGATAATGTGTGGTCATTCATAGTTACGTTATTAGTGGTTGCTTCATTTACTATTTTGGCTAAGTTTGGCGTTGTTAAATTCGAACTGCTTCAGGAGGAAAAGCTAGCTAGAAATAGCTTCGTGTTTTTTCTTTATGCCTACCTACTTGTTACCGGGTTCTTAGCAGCTTCAAGCTATGAAAGAAGGTCCTATTTCAGAACGTTTGTTAAAAGCTTTTCAGGTATAGTGGAAGCAATTTATCTTAGTTGTTCAGGGAGCCTTGTAGGTTGGAGCCTTGGCCTGACAGTATATGTTGCCTTGATAGGCGAGTGGGGCTCACTCGCTTTGGGATTGGTGCTTACATCGTATATGCTTCTTTATGCTTTGGCTCCGATTTGGTATCACGAACAAATCTTATCTCAAAAGAATAAAATGACGGGGTTTATTTTCACTCAACCACGATTTTCTCAGCTGTTCCAAATTCTTGGATGGGTCTTTATCGTGGCTGCACTTGTGGGCTTTTATGATTTCTTTAGCGCTTAACGAGCCCTTTATCATTAAGGAAAAAAGTTGATTTCAGACGAAACAAAAGCGGGTGATATCTCTCAGCAGATCAGACGTCTCCTGAGCGATTCATCGTTAGTTCTTGATGGTGATTGGGGAGAGGGGAAGACTTACTTTGCTGGAAATACTTTCGTTCCGGACCTAAATACGGCTGGTGAAAGCTGTGTATTGCTCTCTCTCTCTCACTGGGTTAGCTGTTTTTATTTAATTTGTAATTTGGTGAATATAGTAAAAGGGAATTTATGGGAACTTCTTTTTTTAGACATTTGAACGCACAAATGGCGGGAGAGGCGGATAAAGCCCTCGTGGAAGAACTGGAATTTATATCTAAAAAAATCAACTCACTCGGTACTGAAGTTTTCTTGAAGCCTAGTAATTTATCAATGTCTGGGATCTTCGATGTAGTGCCATGCAAAAAAATGACAATGTTCACTTATACGGTGAGCAAAGGATTTGCCAAAATTGTCGAAGACTCGATAGATGAGTGTACAGGTGAGGTAAGACTGGTCTTTAGCTTTACAAGAGACTCCAAGCCTAGAGAAATTAGGGCTGTTATTGAAAGGTTAGTTGAAATAAATGACCAGCGTGAAACCGGCGGTACATTGGAAGTCTTAATTCAAAATCTATCACATATTAAATTTTTACAGAGAGATGACCATATAGTGTACGGGTCAGCGAATTTTTCGTTAAGCTCAGACTCTCCAGATCGGGAAATCGATCGCGGACGTTATCCCAGTTACGATGAGTTGCTTTGTGAAAGTGACTCGGGGGGGGAAAATGTCGCTGACCTCATGTGGAATTTTATGAAGAAGAAATATCCAGATATAACGCCTATATACATCCCACAGAACCCTGATAAAAGTGCGTTAAATCATATTTGTGATATAGCCTTTGAAAATTCGTTAAAAAGGTATTCTTATGGGCAAGTTTGCGGGCCAGTATTATCTAGGTCTATAGATCCGGAAAAGTTAGTCGATGGTATTTTTCAAAACCTTTCTGTAGACAAAAGTTTTTTCGAAGGTGACCCTGACCTTAGTTATTACAAAAATTTATATTCAGAAAAATTTGCTTCTTATTTAGAACACGTTAGTTTACAAGCCGATGACAGTCCCTCAGACGAGTTATACGATAGTTTGGACAGCTTTGTAGAGGCTGAAATAGAGGAGTATCAAGCTGGATATACGATTCCAGAACTCGCTATTGAAAGTCGGTTTGACGAGAGAGCAGAGGGATTGTTCGAGCCTACTCCTGAAGACCTCCAGTGCTTGTATGAAGATGTTGTTGCTGAAGTCAAAGATGAAATTTCGGTTCGAGAAGACGACTTCGTAGAGTCCTTTAACGATAAACTGAGAGGTATGTTGAGGGTGTTAATTTTGGAGAAAATTGAAGAGCATTGATAATTAAATTTATAGTTTCTTTTGCGTTTATAACCCCAGATCTGATCTGACAGTTACTAAGTTTTTCTGATGCCATTGTTAGATCAGGTAGCAACTAACTCAATTAATGTTAGAAATCGATAGTTTATATCAGCAAATTGATTTAGTAGTGAGTGAACCGCGTACTTCACTTCGATTCTACCCAGATTTGACTCGCTTTTTGTGCGTACGTAATCGCTATGTACTTTAAACGACTTATTCAAAATGCGCTGTCTCCACAGTACCCTGATTCCTGTGGAGTGATTATAAGAGTTATTTCATAAGAATAACTAAAAGCTCACACGAACAAAAAGGGACTCATTTGAGTCCCTTTTTTTTATTGACCTTTTCATGAACATATCTATGCTAAGTATTTATGAAAATAAAAAGTTAATTCAAATGGTTGGGGGAGAAAAGCCATCCATCGGGTCAACCTGGAAAAAGCATTTCACCTGCTGGCGGAAAACCTTCGTGCGCAAAGTGAACTCAAATTTATAGAAAATCTCACGAGACTGCTCAGTGAGTTGCTTAGTGCTGACCATGTCATGGTGTCTGAGGTTTTTGATCACGATCCCAAACGGGCCCACATTATCTCGTTTTTCTCGGGCGGTTGTCATCAGACATCAGGAAGCTATGACCTGCAGGGCTCGCCCTGTGAGAGCGTTTTAAATTCCGACTCCTGCATCTTTAATGAAGGTGTATGTCAAAGCTTTCCTGATGATGAGATGCTGCAGACGCTTGGCGCAGAAAGCTACATCGGCGTGCCCATGCTGACGGTTGAGGGCACCAAACTGGGCTTGCTGGCGATTCTTAATGACGCGCCAATGCAGTATTCAACAGATGTGTTGGCGCTGTTGCAGGTCGCCGCCTCTCAGGCAGCTGCTGAGCTGGCGCAAATGCGCTTCACCAACCACCTTAAAGAAAGCCAGCGACAGCTGCTGACGCTGATGGATAGCTTGCCCGGCATGGCCTACCGCTGCAAAAATGACCGCTACTGGACTATGGAAATGATGAGTCGGGGCGTGTACGAGGTCACCGGCTATCAGTCTGAGCAGTTACTCAATAATAACGAAATCGCCTATGCTGATCTGATTCACCCACAGGATCGTGATGAGCTGGACCGGGCAATAAGGTTGGCAGTGGCCAGCGACTCCTACTTTCAGGTTAATTATCGGATCATCCGCGCAGATGGCGCGGTGCGGTGGGTCTGGGAGCAAGGTAAGGGAGTACGTTCAGACAACGGCGATATCACCCATTTTGAGGGCTTCCTGCGGGATATTACTGAGCAGCATTTGCAGCAGCAGCGAATTGCCGAAATCGCCTTTAGTGATGAATTGACGGGATTGCCCAATCGCCCGGCGCTACTGGACTTTTTGCAACGGGAATATGAACAAACATCGGCGCCAGATCTGTTACTCGTCCTTCTCGATATTCGTGGTTTTCGCGCCATCAATCAGCGTTTTGGCTTACAGACCGGGGATACGCTGTTGCGTGTTATCGCCAGGCAACTACAAGCGGAGCTGCGTAAATTTGATCAGTCAGCCTTCCTGGCTCGGATTACCGGCAATGAGTTTGTGGTGGTCAGTGCAAATTACAGCGCGGGTATTGGCGACTTTTTGCAACTGGCGGACCACCTGACACAGCTTTTCGCTGATCCGATAGCGGTTCACGACCATCAGCTACTACTCAACTTTAAAGTCAGCGGGGCGTTTTCACAAACTGCGCAGTCCGGCTCTGAGTTGCTGCAGCAGGCGAGTATCGCGATGTATGAAGCCAAGCAAAATGACCTGAGCTATTGCACGTTCGATACAGATTTAGAACAGAAGGTGAGTCTGGAGCGTCGTCAGACCGAACGTTTCCTTCGTGCGCTACAAAACCAGGAACTTACCGTGCACTTGCAACCACAAATCGACCTCAACTCGAAGCAGTGTCTTGGTGCTGAGGTCTTGTGTCGCTGGTTCGACGATGAGTTGGGGACGGTACCTCCGGATACCTTTATCGCCATTGCCCGAAAGCAAGGGGTTCTGCCCGAACTGGGCTGGCAGGTCTTAAAGAAAACCTGCGCCCTTATTGAGGATTGGCAAACGCGTTACCAACAGGTTCCACCGGTCTCGGTTAATGTAGGCGCGCAACAATTTGCGTCCGCTGACATGGTCGACGAATTTGTCCGTATTTGTGGCGATTTACCGGCCAGCTCTATCATTCTGGAGATCACCGAAAGTGACCTGATGATTGATCCCAGACAAGCACTTGCAGTGACCAAACGACTGCGTGAGTATGGCTTTGAGTTAGCGATTGATGACTTTGGTACGGGGTACTCATCTCTTGCCTATCTGCAGTTGTTCGATGTTGATATTTTAAAAATAGATATTTCGTTTGTGCATGCAATGACGCTTGACGAGCAGAGTAAAACGCTGGTTAATACCATTCTTGTTATGGCAAAAACCTTAGGACTGACAACGATTGCTGAGGGCATCGAAACCGAAGAGCAGGCCATGCTGCTACAAAAGCTAGGCTGCGAACAGGGTCAAGGCTTTTACTTTGCCCGTCCTATGTCACCGGAAGAATTTGAAAAACAATGGCTCCATCCTTAAAAACACTTGGTCCTGGTATTATTCTTGCTGCCGCAGCGGTGGGCGCATCTCATTTAGTCGCCTCAACTCAGGCCGGTGCATTATTTGGTTGGCAGCTGTGGTGGCTGGTGGCCTTGGTCAATATTCTGAAGTACCCGTTCTTCCGGTTCGGGGTCTCTTACACCCTCAGTCATAACGAAAGCTTAGTAAGCGGTTACTACCGTAAACACCGTCTGTACCTCTGGGGCTTTGCTGTTCTCAATGTCATTGCCGCGGTTGTCAATACGGCCGGCGTGCTGCTGCTTACCGCCAGCTTGCTGCAGTTGTTTGTGCCGGGACTCAGCCTCAGTCTGTTATGTTGGCTGATTCTTTTTGCGTGCCTTATCGTGCTGCTCGGCGGCCAATACCGCAGCCTAGATCTGATCTCCAAGTGGATTATGGTGGCACTGACGCTTGCTACCGTCGTTGCGGTGGTGATGGCCTGGCTCAATCATGTGCCGCCGCCCGCAGATTTTGTGCCGCCATCCCCCTGGAAGCTTTCTGCGCTAGCGTTTCTGGTGGCAATGATGGGGTGGATGCCGGTTCCCATTGAGCTATCGGCAATTAATTCGTTGTGGCTGCGCAGCAAGCAAAAACTCACCGTGTTAACACTTCGCGATGGCTTGTTCGACTTTAACCTTGGTTATTGGGCGACGGTGATCTTGGCATTACTATTCTTAGCCTTAGGAGCGCTGGTGCAATTTGGTGCTGCGCAGCCGATAGCTATGGCCGGGGTGACCTTTGCTGAGCAGTTTGTATCCATGTACAGCGCCACCATTGGTGACTGGTCAGAGTATTTTGTAGGGGGCATCGCCTTCTTGTGCATGTTCGGTACGACACTGGCGGTGCTTGATGGCTACGCCCGTACACTGCGTGAAAGCTATCGCCTCATTAGCCGCCGCAGAAGCAGCCTGCGCTTATGGATTATCGGTCAGGCCATTGCCGGTATGTTAGTGATTCTTTACTTTCAGAGCGCGTTGGGGCCCATGCTGAGTTTTGCCATGACTCTGGCATTTTTAACCACGCCATTCTTTGCCTGGTTAAACTACACTCTGGTGCGCAAGCAACGGATGGCGATGGGGTTACATATTTGGGCCTGGCTAGGACTCACGTATTTATGTGGTTTTAGCCTGGTCTATCTGGTCTGGTTGGTGCTGGGCTAGGCAGTGGTGCGAGTCATCCGCAAATCCGTGGCATTGGACTCACAGAGCTTGAGGTTTGCGCCTACATACCCTTAAATGAAGGCACTCTAAAAACAATGAGGTTGATGCTAATGAATGTTTTATCCAGAGCTATCAGCGCGAGCTGTGTTACTGCTGCGTTGTTGTTGAGCCCACTAAGCCTGGCAGATGATCACGGTGCTCCGGTGGCAAAAATTGCCGCTGATGATGTGGTTGTGACCAATCACCGCGCCTCAATTAATGGCGAGCGCTTTGAGTATACGGCGACCACGGGTACGCAACCGGTCTTTAACGACGAAGGTGAAGCTACCGCAGCTTTGTTCTTCACTTATTATGAGCGCCAGGACGTAAAAAACCGTGAAGAGCGGCCATTGCTGATCTCTTTCAACGGTGGTCCTGGTTCAGCTTCAGTGTGGATGCATATCGCCTACACCGGTCCAAAATCCCTGCGCGTCGACGATGAAGGCTTTCCAATTATGCCGTACGGCGTAAAAGATAACCCACACTCCGTTTTAGATGTGGCGGATATCGTTTTCGTAAACCCGGTGAATACCGGCTACTCGCGCGTTTTGCCTAACGCAGAAGGCGAAATGCCGTCGAAGAGTGAACAGCAAAAAATGTTCTTTGGCGTCAACGCGGACGTCGACTACCTGGCGGATTGGGTCAATACCTTTGTCACCCGTCATGAACGCTGGCGCTCGCCGAAGTACCTGATTGGTGAAAGCTATGGTACGACACGGGTTTCCGGCTTAGCTCTGGCGCTGCAAAATCGCCAGTGGATGTATCTGAACGGCGTTATCCTGGTTTCTCCTACGGAAATCGGTATCGATCGTCTGGGTCCGGTGGAAGCTGCCAACCGCCTGCCGTACTTCGCCGCCACCGCCTGGTATCACGATGCTTTAAATCAGGACCTGCAAAGCAAAGACCTGATGGAAGTGTTGGACGAAGTTGAAGCCTATACGCTGAATACCTATTTGCCGGCGCTGGCCAAAGGCGCGATGCTCCCCGCCGCTGAGCGCGAGCAGGTTGCCGAGCAGGTCGCGCGGTTCTCAGGTTTAAGCAAGCAAACTGTGTTGCGCGCAAACCTTGATATTAATCCACGCTTTTTCTGGAAAGAGCTATTACGCGACCGCGGACAAACCGTGGGCCGACTGGACTCGCGTTATCTTGGTATCGACCGTGATGATGTTGGTGCCAGCCCTGATTACAACGCCGAACTGACGTCGTGGTTACACTCGTTCACGCCTGCGATTAATTACTACCTGCGTGAAGAGCTGAACTACAAGACCGACGTTAAATACAACATGTTCGGTCCTGTTCATCCATGGGATCGCAGCAATAACAACACTGGCGAAAACCTCCGCCAGGCAATGGCGCAAAATCCTTACCTGAACGTCTTAGTGCAGTCAGGTTATTACGATGGTGCGACCAATTACTTTGATGCCAAGTACACGACCTGGCACCTTGACCCAAGCGGTCGTATGGCGGACCGGATCGATTTTAAAGGCTATCGCAGCGGTCATATGATGTATTTACGCGCAGAAGATCTTAAGTCGGCAAACAGTGACGTACGTACGTTTATTGAGTCGACCGTGCCTGCTAAAGGTGAAGCCGCGAAATACGAAGCGAAGCAATAACACAACACAAAGGTCTAATCATGAAAAAATTAACCACGCTGGCCCTTGCGGTCAGCGTCGCTCTGGCGCTTCCAGTCCAGGCTCTAGCCGAAGAAACATGGGACGTACAGGCGCCACAAGGCGAATTTAAAGACGTTCAGATCAAGGTCAATGAAGGCACCTGGATGAACGTTGATTTAAGTCCGGACGGCAAATGGCTGGTGTTTGACTTACTGGGCGACATTTACCGCATGCCCGCCAGCGGCGGTGATGCGGAGCTGATTGCCGGTGGTATTGCCTGGCAGATGCAGCCGGTGTTCTCCCCTGACGGGAAGTATATCGCTTACACTTCTGACGCTGACGGTGGCGACAACATCTGGGTCATGGATGCAGACGGCAGCAATGCCCGTGCCGTGACCAATGAAACCTTCCGCCTGCTGAACAGCCCTGCCTGGAGCCCTGACGGCCAGTTCTTAGTGGCTCGGAAACACTACACTGCGCGCCGCTCTCTTGGAGCCGGTGAAGTCTGGATGTATCACGTGAACGGTGGTAGCGGTGTACAGCTGACCGAGCGCCCCAACGATCAAAAAGATCTGGGCGAGCCAGCGTTCTCTCCTGATGGGCGTTACATCTATTTTTCTCAAGATGATACTCCCGGCAAGACCTTCCATTACAGCAAGGATTCCTTAGAGGGTATCTACACCATCAAACGTTTTGATCGCGAAACCGGTGACATTGACGTGTTACTGGGTGGGGCCGGCGGTGCAATCCGTCCGACACCTTCACCTGATGGCAAGCACTTGGCTTACATCAAACGCGAAGACTTCAACAGCGTGTTGTACACCTACAACCTCGAAACCGGTGAAGAAAAGCGCCTGTATACGAAACTTGATCGCGACATGCAGGAAACCTGGGCGATTCACGGTGTTTATCCGACCATGGACTGGACTGCCGATGGCGAGTCTATCGTGTTCTGGGCTGACGGTAAGATCATGAAACTTGACGTGGCAACGCGTCAGGCGCGGGTGATTCCATTTACTGTTGAAACCACGAAAAAAGTTCAGACGGCACTGCATTTCAAACAAAGTCTGGGTGAAGACCAGTTCAATGTGAAAATGTTACGTAGCGTGCAGGTCGCCCCTGATGGCGAAAGTGTGGTCTATGAAGCGTTAGGGCATTTGTACCAGCGCGCTCTGCCAAACGGAAAGCCGCAGCGTCTGACCGATCGTGAGGGTGCCTGGGAGCTATATCCAAGTTATTCCCGCGATGGCGATAAGCTTATCTATGTCACCTGGGATGATCAGGAGCAGGGACAACTTATCGTTCGTGACCTGAACAGCGGCAAAGAGCGCGTATTGCCGACGGGCAAAGGCAAATTTATTGAGCCTGTATTCAGCCCGGATGGCAACTCTGTGGTTTACCGGAAAGTCAGCGGTGGTTATCTGACACCGGACACCTACGGTCTGAATCCGGGGGTCTATCACTTGTCATTAGCTGCTGACGCGCAGCCGCGACTCGTTAGTGAAGGCGGCTTCCAGCCACAGTTTGGTGCGCGCAACGATCGGGTCTATCTGATGAGTTCAGCGGGCGCACAACAGTTAATGTCCGTTGATTTGGCAACGAAAGAACAACGCACACTCTATACTTCTGAGCATGCCACTGAATACCGGGTATCGCCAGATGGTCAGCACCTGGCCTTTGCTGAGCGTTTTAAAGTATTTGTGACACCTTTGGTCGAACGTGGTTCGCCAATCACTATTGGTCCGAGTGATAAGCAGTTCCCTGTCGAGCAGCTCTCGGTGCGCGCCGGTGAAAACATTTCCTGGACCGCAGATGGTAAAAATATTTACTGGTCATTAGGGCCTGAGCTTTATCATGCGTCAGTCGGTGGCTTATTTACTATTGATAAAGGTGACACCGAGTTTGATAAAGTCAGTAGTGGCAGCAATATCAGTTTCTCAGCGGATACTGCGATACACGACGAAACCGTAGCCTTTGTTGGTGGCCAGGTCATTACCATGGACGGCGACAAGGTGATCACCAACGGTGCGGTTGTGGTGCGCGGCAATAAAATCATTGCGGTCGGCCGTGCTGCCGATGTGGAGATCCCAAGCGATGCTTACGTTGTCGATACCACCGGTAAAACGGTGATGCCTGGGTTGTTTGACGGGCATGCGCACGGTGGTCAGGGTGAATATGAGATCATTCCTGAGCAGAACTGGCAGGCCTATGCCAACCTCGCTTTCGGCGTAACTGCGATTCACGACCCATCCAATGATACGTCGGAGATCTTTACTGCCAGCGAAATGCAACAAGCAGGTCTTATCGCTGCGCCGCGGACGTTCTCGACCGGTACCATTTTGTATGGCGCGAACGGACCAGGCTATACCTCTCACATCGATAGTCTGGACGATGCCAAGTTCCATCTTGAACGCCTGAAAAAAGTCGGTGCTTTCTCGGTGAAGAGCTACAACCAGCCACGTCGTAATCAACGTCAGCAGGTTATTCAGGCAGGTCGTGAACTCGAGATGATGGTGGTGCCAGAAGGCGGTTCGTTGTTGCAACACAACCTGTCGATGATTGCAGATGGTCACACCACCATTGAGCACTCAATCCCGGTGGCTGAAATCTATGACGACATTGAGCAGTTCTGGAAGCAAACGGACGTTTATTACACGCCAACCTTAGGTGTGGCCTACGGCGGTATCTGGGGTGAAAACTACTGGTACGCCAAGACTGACGTCTGGAAACATCCAAAACTATCCAAGTTCGTGCCGCAGGATAACTTAGTCGGCAAGGCCATGCGTCGCGAAACTGCGCCTGACCACCACTATAACCACATCAATAATGCTGAAGTTGCAAAGCGTTTAACCGATGCAGGTGTGAAAGTGGTCGCAGGTGCTCATGGTCAACGTGAAGGACTCGCGCAGCATTGGGAGATCTGGATGATGGCGCAAGGCGGGATGACGCCGCTGGAAGCTTTGGCGACGTCCACCATTAACCCAGCCATGGAGTTTGGTCTGGACCATGTGATCGGTTCTCTGGAAGAGGGCAAGCTGGCGGACATTATCGTCATTGATGGTAATCCGCTGGAGAACATTCGCGTCACCGACCGGGTCACTCATACCATGGTCAACGGCCGTTTGTACGATGCTACCAACATGAACCAGTTGGTACCGGAAGCCGCGCCGCGCGCAGCATTTTTCTGGGAATAGACCAAGGTCGTAGGCTGAAATTTTCAGCTGTGGCTGTATCTTTACCAGAAGCTCGTTATAATCCCGCTATATTCGTATAGCGGGATTTATTTTTTTTATGAATAATATAAAAGACATTGACCTCAATTTACTGGTCTATCTGGATATGCTGTTACGCGAACGGAACGTGACCAAAGCCGCTGCCCAGCTCAATATTACCCAACCCGCCATGAGTAACGGCTTAAAGCGTTTGCGTAGCTTGCTCAATGATCCGATTCTGGTGCGTACCAGTGAAGGCATGATTCCGACGGAGACCGCAAAGCGCATGCAGGACCCTGTGCGTCAGATCTTATATTCCGTGGAAGAAATGGTGCAGCCGGCCCGCGATTTTGAGCCGGCGTCTACGGATCGCGTGTTTCGTATCATGGCTTCAGACTACGCCGCCTCAACCTTGATGCCAAAGTTGCTTGCCAGTCTCAAAGCCCAGGCCCCGATGGTGACCTTAGATATCATGACGCCGAGCGATATCAGCTTTCATGACGTCGAAAACGGTAAAGTCGATATTGCTATCAACCGTTTTGAGAAGCTGCCGCAGTCATTCCATCAAAAAGCCCTGTGGGAAGACGATTTTTCCTGCCTGATGCGTAACGATCACCCGTTATTGCAGGACTACAGTCTGGCGAATTACTTGCAGGCGGAGCACGTCTGGGTCAGCAAAACTGGCTTTGGCGTAGGCGTTGGTATGGATCCCCATGACGCACAGAAGCTCGGCTGGGTTGATGAA
Organism: Pseudidiomarina terrestris; assembly: GCF_030466375.1. Taxonomy (NCBI): domain Bacteria; kingdom Pseudomonadati; phylum Pseudomonadota; class Gammaproteobacteria; order Alteromonadales; family Idiomarinaceae; genus Pseudidiomarina; species Pseudidiomarina terrestris. Next base: position 26,544 of record NZ_JAGGJE010000004.1, on the reverse strand, counting down.
GCTCTGGCCCAGCTCGGGCACAAGCGTGATATCAGGGTCTTTACCCGTAATTATCACGTTGCCATGCATCTGGCGCGGCAAGGATTGATAGCAACGCTCCCCACCCGGGCAGCGTTGCTGTATCAAGATGATGAAGAATTGACCCTGCGTCAGCCGCCTTTTGCAATTCCAGATCTCGATTTAACTATGATCTGGAGTCCGCTACTGCAGCATGACGCTGGCCACCGCTGGTTCCGGCAACTGGTGGCCGAAACCGCGGAGAACCCTTAACCAAAAATGGTAAAGAGTTGTTCGTTTAGCCATAAGTGGGCAAAGATACTGGCAATAAAGCCTAAAGCGATTGCCGGCGCCCACTTCAGGTGACTAGCAAAGGTATAGTAACCGCGCGCTTGCCCCATCAGAGCCACGCCCGCGGCTGAACCGATCGATAGCAAGCTGCCGCCGGTACCGGCCGTCAGGGTAATCAGCAGCCACTGCCCGTGGGACATATCAGGTTGCATGGAAAGGACGGCAAACATGACCGGGATGTTGTCGATAACGGCAGACATGACCCCCAAGGCAACGTTGGCTAAGGTAGGCGACCATTGTGTATAGAGGGTGTCGGAAAGTAGATGCAGGTACCCCAAAAAGCCTAAGCCGCCCACACACATTACAATGCCGTAAAAGAACAAGAGGGTATCCCACTCGGCGCGTTGCACGCGGCTGAAGACATCAAAAGGAACCACACTTCCGAGACGTTTTAAGCGCTCTATATCGCCGGCGCGTTCCGCCATGGCGCGTTTACGGGCCAGCGAGCCTGGCAATGTCATACGCAGGTAATAACCGAAGAACTGCAGGTAACCCAAGCCCATCATCATGCCCAGCACTGGCGGCAAATGCAGGAACATATGGCATGACACAGCGGTGGCTATAGTGAGCAGGAATAGCCCTGTGATGCGCAGTGCACCGCGTTTTAATTCAACCTCTTCATACACCGCGTGCGGCTTTTTGTTGTCGATGAAAAAGTTCATGATCAGCGCCGGTACCAGGTAGTTCAGTACTGAGGGGATGAAGAGCACGAAGAATTCATGGAACTCGACAATGCCTGCCTGCCAGACCATCAGCGTGGTGATATCACCAAAAGGACTAAATGCGCCGCCAGCGTTTGCCGCAACAACGATGCTGACGCAGCTCATGCCAATGAATTTCTTGTCACCATCGGCCACTTTCATAACCACCGCGCACATCAGCAGGGCGGTGGTCAGGTTATCGGCGATGGGAGAGATGAAGAATGCAAGACAACCGGATATCCAGAACAACTGGCGGTAAGTAAAACCCTTTTTTACCATCCATGAGCGCAAGGCATCGAACAAACGTCGCTCCTCCAGCGCGTTGATGTAGGTCATCGCCACTAACAGGAACAGCATGAGCTCGGCAAATTCCAGCAGGTTGTGCCGGAAGGCATCTTCAGCGACGCCCGGAAAGCCCTGATCGATGTAGACCCAGCCAATCATCATCCAAATCAGCCCGGCAGCGACCAGAACGGGTTTAGACTTGCGCATATGCAGGCGTTCTTCGCCCATGACCAGCACATAAGCCGCGGTAAAGATGACCAGTGCGATAATACCAACGGTTGAAGTAGTTAAATCCAAGGGCCCTGACGCAGCGAATGCTGCAGGACTAACGATTAAGAAAGCGAAGGCAACAAGAAGTAGCTTCCACATGTGTCTATTTTCCTTGCACACAAAGGTTGTTAGGGAGGATTGCGCGGGCATACTACCACAAAAGATGATGGCGGCAGCTGAGGGATTAGTAAATTGTTAAAGGAATAAAGAGATACCTCGAAAAAGGTAGCTCTATATAAAGGTTAGCTATCTGATCTATCGTGCTTTTTCACTGACTTATGCAGAATGCGGCGGTACCAGCTACGGGGCAGGAAACGCTTTAAATACCAGGCAAAGCGGCCCTGACGGTGAGGTAATGTATAGCTTTGTTGCCGTTCGATAGTACGCATTATACTTTTGGCGATATCGGTCGCGTTCAATTTGCTCGACGCCATGAGTTTGTCGAGCTTCGCTTCCATTCCTTCAATGTTGGAGCGCATGCCTTTGCCGAGGTTGGTTTTGAAAAACGAGGGACAAGCGACAGCGACATGAATGTTGTCCCCGGCAAGCTCGTTTTGCAGGGTCTCTGACAGGCTCACGACTGCAGCTTTGGTGGCGTTATAGGCGCTCATATTGGGCACATCCAGTAAACCAGCCATAGAAGCTACATTAATAATGTGACCCCCGCCTTGTTGCTGCAACATAGGCACGAAGACTTTGCAGCCACGCACAACACCGAGCAGGTTGATATCGATAATCCATTGCCAGTCGCTGATGCTGGTATCGGTGAGCTTGCCCACCTGCGCCACGCCTGCATTATTTACCACCACGTCAACGCCTTGCCAGCGCTCGGTCAGAGCTTCGGCAACCTGCTCAAGATCTTTGATCCGGGTGACATCGCCGGGCATGAAAAAGCTATCTGCCTGTAACCGCTGTAAGCTACTAATCACTGCCTCACCGCGTTCTTCATCGCGATCTACAATGCACACTCGCCAGCCCGCCTTTGCTGCTAATTGAGCCAAAGCAAATCCCAGTCCACTGGCGCCGCCAGTGATGACGATACGTTTGTTGTGCATGTTAGTAGGTCCTACAAGGTTTCAATTGAAATGCGATTACGGCCAGAATCTTTACTTTGATACAGCAATTTATCGGCATGCGCAACCAAACGGCGGAAGCTACCACCGGAAAAGCTGCTGCGTACTTCGACGATGCCCATGCTCATGTTCAGCGGGATCATCTGTCCCTCAACCTGGCACGAGGTGGCGAGTGCGTCCTGGAACTCTTTAGCAAGTGCACGCAGGTCATCCACTTCGCTGACAAACACGGCAAACTCTTCGCCGCCATAGCGGCCAACCAGACAACCTTTGCGCTCGAAGTATTCTTTCAGTATCAGCCCAACCATGCGGATGCATTCATCGCCCACGGGATGACCCATGGTGTCATTGATGCGTTTGAAGTGATCAATATCCATCAGAATTAGGGCAACATGCTTACGGGTGGCCATAGCTTCGTGATAGCGCTGTTCCGCCAGATCATCGAAGGTACGGCGGTTTAACAATTCAGTTAGGCCATCTTCCCGGGCTAATTTTTCCAACTTGCCATTTAATTTCTCCAGGTCGGCAGTTTTTTCCTGGACCTGAGTTTGAAGCTGGCGATTAAAGTTCACCATCAACTTACGTGCGGAAATAAGATTGTCTGCAATGGTGCGTACCTCACGACTCATCTCGGACTGATCGATAGCAAGAGGCAGGTCGGTGTCATGATTCAGCTGCTCAGCGAGACTCTCCAATGGCCGTGTAATTTCGCGTGCGAAGCGGCGGGTGACCAGAGCAAACAAAGCGCCTATCAGAATGAGAAAAACAAACAAAACAATCAGATTATGAGCGAATAATTGAGTAAGCTGTTCGGGACTCGAGAATACATAAATATTCCAGCCATATTTGTTCAAGCGCTGGGTATAGAGCATGTCACGATTCTGAAGTCGCGTTAAGGGTAAGTCCTGCGTATATAAATTAAGCAGGTTACGTGGTGAAAAGCTTGCCAGTGCGATTAAATTAAGTTGATCAGAGGCGAAAATAACCTGGTTATCGTTATCGGTAACGACCACTGATTGATACCGTGGATCGATATCCGTGCGCCGTACCAGGCGGTTCAGCTCTGGAATATCCAGAGAGCCTTCAACAATCCCCATGAACTCCCCGTTTTTAAGCAGCGGCTCGCTTATGGCAATAATGGGCTGCGTCCCGAATCCACGTCCCCTGAAGGCACTGGAAACATAGCCTTCACGGGTCGCTTTTGGCGCCTGAAAATAATTACGGTCATCAATATCCGGCAAGGTTGAGGTTTGTGTCAGAACTTCACCAAAATGGTCAGTTGGCACGCCATGCAAGATCTTGCCATTGGCATCTGCGCGCAACATGGAGACAAAGCTTGGGTAATTATTCTGGGTCAGTGCCATTAACTCGAGTTGCTCCTCAAAACTAGCAAGCGAAGCCATGCTATCGCGCAGGTTTCGCACCGCGACCACATAATCGGTAACGAAATCCTCAGTGACTTCACGCAGGCTGTTTGCTTTGGCACCGATGTCAGCAACGATTTGTTGTTCTATCTGCTGTGCTGAACGCACGGTATAGAGGAAAGAGAAGGATAAAGATGTGACGACAATACAGAGAAAGCTGAGGTAAAAAATTCGACCCGTGAGGGAGTCGGATACCGGTTTCATGGGCACCACGCGCCAACTTTTGGGAACCAGCTGGAACAGCAAAATCGCCAGGGCGGTGTACAGCAAGCCGTTGAACACCAGCTTTGCCATAATAATGACCAGAAAATCTGTCGGCAAATCGAGAACTGTCGGAAGGTAGAGATAGGACATAGGAATGCCCAGTAACACCCAGTATAGGAGGTCCGCCAATAAAATAGGAACTTTGCGACGGTACAGCAGGTAGACAGTTAACACTTCTGAAATGAGGGTGATGAAGAAAAAGGCGTTCTGGGTATAGAGGTAGACGGCAGCGGAAGCCATTAACGCCGCGATAACAGCGGCGGTGAGGCCACGGGTAAATAGCGCCAAAAATACGATCATCTGGCCCAGTAGGATCGTCACCGAACCGTAAACCTCGAATGCGAGGAAATAGTTAATTATGGCGGCAACAGAGCCGTAGCCCAGACCCCAGGAAACGTTGGTAAGATGATGATTTACACTGGCATTTCGCACAATGTCACCTAAAAAAAAGAAAGTTAAGTTGAGGTTAGCATAAAAAACAAGCAGGTGAACCCGAAATCTATGCCGCCTTTTACTTCCTAATTTGGTTAACAGGTGGTCACAAAATGTACACCGCCGCCCCCGTCTATTGCTATAGAAGCCTTTCCCTGCTGGTTTTTCGACTATATTCAAGCCTTAAGGCCAGATGCCTTAGTGGTTCAAGAAGGGATGATCTAAACCAAGTTTTTCAGGAGAAAAACCAATGAAGAAATTTTTATTACTAATAAGTGTTTGTTTTTGTATAACGCCACTCCTAAGTCAGGTCGCCAGCGCAGATAATCACGAACGGGAGAGTTTTTATCTCTCCACAACCGAGTTGTCGGTGAAGCTGGGTCACACCCAGGCCTTCATGGATGGCGTGAAAGCGGTTCGCGAGTGTTATAAAAATGCCGGTGATGACACACCATGGTGGATTTGGAGTCGCATCCAGGGGCCCGGCAGTGTATTTGTTGTCACGGGCAACTATGAGAACTGGCAAGAGTTCTTTGCTGATGACGCTACGGATGAAAGCTGCCGCGGAGTGGTACAAGAACGTGTTTTACCACATCTGGATTCAACCGACCATCAGATAGCAAGCTATATGCCTGACTGGAGTTCTGACCAACCGTCCGCTGCCAGCTTTGTTGTTGTCTATTATTTTACGGTGAGTGACTTCGAATTATTCGAGAAAACCGTGGCAGCAATCGAGAAAGGCATCAAAGGTGATGGGGGACAAAGCGCAGACTGGTATTACAAAATGGGCGGACGCGACTCCTCTCACTTCTTTGTCGTTGAACCCTATGCTGATGCCGCTGCCTTAGATGCCGAAGATCCAGGTGTCTGGAAGCGTCTTGAAACAGCAGTTGGCAAGAAAAAAGCTGAGAAGCTACAAGCCGATTTCAGAGCATCAGTCAGTGAATGGTGGAGCTACATGTACGCATTGCACCAAGATCTGAGCTACATGCCAGAATCATCAGAGTAAACCACATAGCTTTAGCCAGGCTCAGGGATGGGCCTCGCTAACGCTCTTCGCCCGCTTGATTGTATTCGACCCTGCCGAAACGAAAAAAGCCCCGCACATGCTCACCGCCGCAGCTACTCACGTCAATGCGCTGCTCACTGGAATTTCTGTGACTCGACTAATTTGGGTGCATGATTGGCATTAGGAATAACCAGAACGTTGGATCGGGTAATCAATTGTAAGACGCATGAGCTATTATTGATTATAGGTTTAATGAATCGTGTAAGACGTACGCTAAGAATTGAGCCTCACACCCTGCAGTTGTCATGGAGATCCAACAGGTTCAGGTGGTAAACGCAATCAAAAATAATCACTCTGAGGAGAGGGGATATGCAAGTCGAAACAATTAGAGATGTGCTCAATTGGACGATTTCTTTTCACCGTAACTTAAAAGACTGCTTGCTACATTGCTCTAAGCAGAACAAGGACGAGCGCTCGCAGATGATCCTTCGTTATTTGGCCGAGCATGAGGGCAGTCTTGAGCGTATGGTGAAAGGATTTGAAAATATTGCTGAGGAAAAAGCACTGAATACCTGGTGTTATGACTATATTGATAAACACCCAATTGTTGAACATGGTCACTGCGATTCACCTTTTAAAGAGATGGATATGTCGCACATTATGGAGAAGATAGTCAACCATCATGAACAGGTGCTCGAACTTTACAATCATCTTTATTCTCGTGTCGATATAAATAGTGCAAAAGAGTTGCTCGAAACGATCCAAAATGTAGAAGAAAACGAGATAAAACGAATGGTACAAACAGCGAACCGCTTTTCTGATATGTAGCTTTTTGGGAACGTTGATTATTCACCGGTAAGCCCCGGTTTGACTGGAGCTATCGCTTCGGAGATAACCATGAGCAAAACAATGAAAGGCGACAAGAGTCGGGTAAGGTTCACGGTACCCGGGATGGGATCCGATCATTGCGCAGGAATAGTAAAAACGTCGTTGAAACGACTGAAGGGCATGGGTGATGTCAGAACCAACATTGCGGCTCATCGCGTCGAAGCTCATTATGATCCAGAAGTTTTAGACCTTGAGGAAATGAAAACAGCCATAGAAAAGGCTGGCTATGATGTTGCTCAAGTATCGACTCTAGATAACGATGATTATGGCCAGGATGTCGCAATCGAAGAGGCTTATTTAAGCCAAGCCGCCAAGCGGCTGTGGATTGCCGGGATACCCACGACCCTCATTATGCTGTTAATGGTGCCACATATGTTTTGGCAACCTATTCCGGGTTATCTGGCCATCATAGCTGTATTAGCATTCCCTGTAGTATTTCTGTTTGGCGGCGCTGCGACGCATAAGTCAAGCTGGCGTTCGCTTACCAATCGCACATTCAACATGGATGTGCTGATTTCTCTTGGCAGTGTTCCGCCTTATCTCATTGGCCTGGTCGGCTTTTTCTACACCATGACCTCATTTATCGAAATGGCTGCCACCATCATGACGTTCCACTTACTGGGACGTTATCTCGAAGCTAAAGCGAAAGGACGCGCATCTCAAGCGATTCGTAAATTGGTAACCATGGGCGCAAAAACGGCTCGTGTAGAGCGAGATGGTAAAGAGTCAGAAGTTCCTGTCAAAGAACTAAAACCCGGCGATATTATGGCGATCCGGCCCGGCGATAAGATCCCGACCGATGGTGAGGTAGTGGATGGTGAAAGTCACCTGGACGAATCTATTGCCACCGGCGAATCCGTCCCAGTCTTTAAATCTAAAGGTGATACTGTTATTGGCGCAACGATTAATAAAGAAGGTCGCTTGCGGGTCAAAGTGACCAAAGTGGGCGGTGACACCTTTTTGTCTCAGGTTATTAAGTTAGTTGAACAAGCGCAGGGCTCGCGGGTGCCTATTCAGGAGTTTGCTGACCGTATGACCGGTCGCTTTGTCCCCATCGTTTTGTTGGTTGCACTGGTTAGCTTTATCGTATGGCTGCTTGCGGCGGATACCTTGCGGCCTGTTCTGGAATGGGGCGCAGGCTTTTTACCCTGGGTTGACCCTGATGCAAGCAACCTCGTACTCGCGATATTGTCAGCGGTAGCTGTATTGGTTATTGCCTGTCCCTGTGCGTTGGGTTTGGCAACGCCCACAGCCTTGATGGTTGGCTCGGGTATCGGAGCCGAGCGGGGTATTTTAATTCGCTCGGGCGAAGCCATTCAAACGTTCAAAGATATTCAGGTTATGGTGTTGGATAAAACCGGCACTATTACCCGAGGTCAGCCTAAGTTGACCGAAGTGGTAACCGCAAAAGGTGTTACTGAGCAGGAACTCCTACACTGGGCGGCGGCGGTGGAAAATGCTTCGGAACATCCAATTGCGAGAGCCATTGTTGAAGGAGCTGTCGAGCGTAATGTGTCATCCGCTGAGGTTACTGATTTTCGCTCAACTGGTGCTCGAGGGGTCTCAGGGTGGGTGGATGGGGCTTTTGTGTTAATTGGCAACCGCAGGTTGCTGGATGAAGAGAATGTTGGCGCCCTGAAGGACTTCGATTCGGAGCTGGACAAGTTAGAAGGCCTGGGCCGAACTGCAGTTCTGGTTGCGGTTGATGGCAGCGCACGCGGCATTGTTGCCGTTGCCGATACCATTAAGCAGGAATCGTTAGCCGCTATTCGCGGTATGCATGAGCTTGGTCTGCACGTGGTGATGATCACCGGTGATAATGAACGTGCTGCTCGTGCCGTGGCTAACGAAGTAGGGATCGACGAAGTGCAGGCTGGAGTATTGCCTGCTGGAAAAGTTGATGCGGTGCGCAAATTACAGGAAAAATACGGTAACTACGTAGCTATGGTCGGCGACGGCATTAATGATGCGCCAGCCTTAAAGCAAGCCAACGTGGGTATAGCCATCGGCGCAGGCGCCGACGTGGCCATTGAGGCCGCAGACGTAACCTTAGTGCGCGGTGAGCTTACTGGTGTTGTCGACGCGATGCATTTATCGCGGGCGACGTTCGGTAAGATTTTGCAAAATTTGCTTTGGGCGAGTGCGTACAACGTCGCTGCCATTCCCATTGCCGCGGTAGGCTTGCTGCACCCAATGATTGGTGTCGTGGCCATGACTGCAAGTTCGCTGTCAGTCATCGGTAATTCACTGCTATTGAAGCGCCAGTTTTCATCACCAAAACGAAAAAAGCCCCGCACATGAGTGCGAGGCCTTTAGAATAATGGTGCCCAGAGGCGGAATCGAACCACCGACACGAGGATTTTCAATCCTCTGCTCTACCGACTGAGCTATCTGGGCAACGGGGCGTATTAAACGAGTTTTTGCGGTCAGAGTCAACCGCTTTTTAGCGATTTTCGACCGTTTGCTCAGGAAATACGCAGATTGCTGGTTTTTACGCCTTTAAGTAGGTACTGCCCGCCAGACATTTTTCATAATAGTCCGTCCAGCGTACGCCTTCCCGCGGGGCGATGTGACCTTTACGAACTTCGCGGTCAATGCACTTTTTCACGGTTTTGGCCATGAAATCGGTGTTGTATTGCATGGTTTCGAGCACTTTCTCTGCTGAGGTGCCTGGAACCACTTCTTCGATGTAAAAGTCGCCCGGTTCGTCGTCGTGGCAATAGATATGGACCTCGGTCAAACGACCAAACAGGTTATGCATATCTCCCATGACATCCTGATAAGCGCCGGTTAAGAACATGCCCACATAGTAGTCTTCGTTTTTGTGAAGCGTATGCATAGGAATGTTGTCGCTGATCTCTGTGCCTTCGATGTATTTTGAGAGCTTACCGTCGCTGTCGCAGGTGATATCGACGATTGAGCAGCGCACCTCAGGTTTTTCATTTAAACGGCTTACAGGGACGATAGGCAACACTTGACCGATGGCCCAGGTATCTGCCGCCGACTGGAAAATCGAAAAGTTACACAGATATTGACTGGCCAGCATGTCTTCGAGCTCTTCCAGTTCCTGAAACACAAAGCTTTCACGATCCAGAGAGCTGTGGATCTCGACCAGAATGCGCCAGTACATGGTATCTAACTTGGCCATCTCATTGAGCGAGAGAATGCCAAGTTTAAAGGCTTCATAAGCACTTTGTTTGTACGATGCCGCGTCGTTGTAACGCTCCTGCGGGTGCATGTCGGCACTGTTGACCAGTTCGCGCATGTTACTCACCAGAATATGCTCGCCGTCGCTGGCGCTGATATCAAACTGGGCACCAGTGTTTTTGATTTCACCGACGATATTGGTGACGACACAACTATGGTGTGCCGTAATCGCCCGGCCACTTTCGCTAACCAGGTTAGGGTGCGGAACCTGCTCCAGGTCACAAATCTGTTTCACCCCGTAGACCACGTCGGCAACGTACTCGTCGGTGGAGTAGTTACGGGAAGAATCTGTGGTTGAGCTGGTGCCATCGTAATCGATACCAAGGCCACCGCCGATATCCAGATACTCCAGCGGTACGCCTTCTTTAATCAACTTGGCATACAGGCGTGCACCTTCAGACACCGCTTCTTTGACTTTACGAATGTCGGACATCTGGCTGCCGATATGGAAATGAAGCAACTTCGCACAGTCGAGCATGTCTTCTTTTTTCAGCAGTTCGATGATGTTGAGGATCTCGGTAATGCTTAGGCCAAACTTGGCCCGATCGCCACTTGAGCCGGCCCATTTACCGGAGCTGCGCACCATCATCTTGCTGCGCAGGCCAATCAATGGCTGCACACCGAGCTTTTTCGCCAACGGAATCAGCATTTCCAGCTCGCTGAATTTTTCTATGACGATGATCATTCTACGGCGTAACTGACGACCCAGTAGCGCCAGGGTCAGATAGTCTTCATCTTTGTAGCCGTTCAGCACCGTCAGCGCGTCTGGATTTTCATTGTAGGCAAGCACGGCCATAAGCTCGGGCTTTGAGCCTGCTTCCAGACCATAGTTGTAGGGTTCGCCGGCGTCGATGATTTCTTCGACCACTTCGCGCATTTGATTCACTTTGATCGGAAATACGCCACTGTACTTGCCGGTGTAGCTGGCTTCTTCAATGGTTCGCGCAAACGTCTCGTTTAAAATCTCAACTTGTGAGCGCAAAATGTCATGAAAGCGGATGACCGCGGGCAGTTGAATGCCTTCGGCGCGGATTTCATCCAACACGTCTTTCATATCAATAGTGACATCAGGTAGGCGATGATTCGGGGCAATCTGAATATTGCCGCTGTCGCCGATCGAGAAATAGCCCGCGCCCCAGCGTCGAACGCCGTAGAGTTCTTCTGCGTCGTCGATGGTCCAGTTGCTGTTGCCGTCAGCCATTAGCGGGCTCCTTTTTCATTTAAAACAATCAGTAATTCGCGGACGATTTTTGCGGCAAAAACGTCAGAGTTACCTGTAGGGTCAATTTCCGGTGATAGCTCCACAACGTCGGCACCCACCAGGTTCTTTTCGCGTAAAATCTTCATCAGGCTTACGTACGAATGAAAGTCTTCACCGCCTGGCTCTGGCGTACCCGTACCTGGCAAAAATGAAGGGTCAAAATAATCCAGGTCCAGGGTCAGGTAAATCGGCCGATCGGCTGCGATAGCCGCTACACTTTCAAGGAAGTCCTTACGCGAGGTGCGTACGGTCTTGTTCTCTTTCATGTATTTGTACTCGTCACGCGTACCGGAGCGGATACCGTACTGAATCAGCTGATGGTCTGGACCAAAATGATCAAGGCAACGCCGGATAATCGACGCATGGGAGTAGTGAAAACCCAGGAATCCATCGCGTAGGTCAGCATGCGCATCCAGGTGCAACAAGACCAGATCGGGATATTGCGCCAGATACTTGCGAATCGGCGCATAAGAAATCGAATGTTCGCCACCCAGGGTCAGTAAGCGAATGTTGTGCTCGGCTAAATCCAGCTTGCCAAACTGCGCATCAAACTGGTCCGTGGCATGTTGCCATTGGCCTTCGATGTCAGTGCCTTCGCCGAGTGACAGGTTGCCAAGATCGTAGAAGGGCAGATCAAAGAGATCTGCGTCCAAATAAGGCGAATAGGATTCGATATCCTCAGATACCGCGCGCAGCCCATCGGGGCCATTGCGCGTTCCCTTACGGAAACAGGCGGTGCCATCAAAACCAAAACCAATCATGTGCGTGGCATTGGCGTGAATAGTTCCATCAACTTTGGCGCCAAAAAATTCGCGCACAGGGGTTAATGTCTCAATTTGTACGGGTGTTACCGCATCAGTTGATTGTTGATTCAAAATCAATCACCTCCGTCGTTGCAACAGGGCAGCAAGGGCAGTTTTACAAGGGCGCATATTATCAGCGTAAAAGCCCCGGAATGCTACTCCTTTACTGCGTATTCATACGAGGATTTTTCTTCACTGGATTAAAGATTTCATGCTGAATGCGCAGCAAGTTGCTCGCGAGCGGATTTTTCTTTTCCCAGGTATCGCGCAACGGCACATCCACGCACTGATTTGCGCGCATGCCGGCCATGACCCGATGCTTGCCCTGCAGAATCAGCTCGATGGCATGAACACCAAGCTCGGAGGCCAGTATCCGGTCTGCAGGAGCAGGCGGACCACCGCGTTGAATGTGGCCAAGTAAACAGGGGCGGCACGGCAGGTCGTATTCGGCGTCGAGCTGTTCAGCGAGGGCGACTGCACCACCGGGCCATTGATGTTCACTCAGTACCATGACGTAGCTGCCTTCGCCGCGAATTTCTTTTACCCGCTGGATATGTTTGACCAAGGCACTGACGGTGAGGGGTTTGTCCTTTTGTAACTCCGGCAATACCACGCGTTCTGCGCCAGCGGCCGTTGCACTACCAAGACCGATGAAGCCTGCTTCACGGCCCATGACTTCAACAATAAATACCCGATCCATGGCATCCGCGGTATCGCGGATCTTATCCAGCGCATCCATGGCGATGGTTACAGCGGTGGCATAGCCTATGGTTGCGTCGGTGCCATACAAGTCATTGTCGATGGTGCCCGGCACGCCAATAATTTGCCCTTGCCAGTGATTGGCTAAATGGTCAGCGCCACGAAAGGAACCGTCACCGCCGATGATCACCAGTGCGTCGATATTCAGCGCCTCAAGATTAGCCGCAGCTTCGGTCGCTGCGCTTTCTTCTTTAAAGCGTTGGCAGCGCGCGCTTTTGATGATGGTGCCTGAGTATTGCAGCACATGGAGCACATCTTTGGGCTTCATCGTCAGGTATTCATTGTCCAGTAATCCTTGGTAACCATGTCGAAACGCGATAACTTCGATACCATAATGATCAGCGGCAAGCACGACCGCGCGCAACGCGGCATTCATTCCTGGTGCGTCACCACCACTGGTGAGCACTGCAATCCGTTGTATTTTTTTGCTGACAGACACCGACGGCTTACTCCTCTGTATTGCCTGACGTTAAGTATTTGGTAAGCTTATCGAACTACAGCGGAATAACAAGCGAAGGGGCTCATGAGCAACGAAAAAAAACGATCAGCTGAGGCAATGACCAACTGGGCGATACGCTGTCTGGAACAGCAAGGTGCGACAAGAGACGTCGCACAAAGCATGGCATCGCACCTGGTTGCCGGTGATTTACTGGGCTTCAGAACCCACGGTCTGCTGCGGCTACGCTATAACTTACAGGCGTTAGCCAAGGGAGCGACCAAAGGCGCAGGGCAGCCAGAGGTGATTGAGCGCCGGGCGGCCATTCAGCTTTGGGATGCGGATTTACTCTCCGGGTTATATGTACTTCCCCTGGCGATTTCCCGCGCCATCGATATGGCGCGCGACTACGGTACCGGCACTTTGGTTATCCGCCGTGCTCAGCATGTGGCTGCGCTGGCGGTGTACCTGGAGCAGGCCACGCAGGCCGGTATGTTGATCCAGATGATGTGCAGTACGCCGGCGCAGGAAGTGGTGGCTCCTCATGGCGCCAAATCCGCATGTTTCTCACCCAATCCGTTTGCTATTGGCGTGCCCACCGCCGGGCAACCCGTATTGCTCGACATGAGCTTGTCGATGACCGCTGCGGGCAAAGTACGTACGGCGCTGGCCGAAGGATGTCAACTGCCGTACCCGGCACTGATCACGCCAGCTGGCGATTACAGCTGTGATCCGCAAACCTTTGTTGCCGAAAAACCCAGCGTGTTGGCGAGTTTAGGCGGTGAACAGTTGGGCTATAAAGGCACTGGGCTGAATCTGTTTAGTGAGTTCTGGACCTTAGGTCTGAGTAATTACGGTCGCGCTGACGCGGCAGCTGAAGATGGTGATGCCAATACGGTGTGGCTGCAGGTTGTTGATCCGACTGCCTTGATGACGGCCGGAGCTTTTGAGCGACAAGCGCAGCAATTGGTTAATGCGGTGAAGGCCGCCGAACCTATTGATCCGAATCAGCCTGTGCGGGTGCCAGGCGAAGGTGCGTTAGCCACGCGGGAGCGGCAGTTGCGGCAGGGCATCAGCTACAGCGCAGCCACCTGGAGTCAATTAGAGTGGTGCGCTGAGTTTTGTCAGCAGCCCTTGCCCTGAATCAGGGCTGCAGGCGTTCTATGGTCCAGCTTCCTGCTGCGTCGCGTTGATAAATAAAACGGTCGTGCAGACGGAATCTGCCACCTTGCCAGAATTCGAAATAGTCAGGGCAGACCCGGTAGCCGCCCCAGCTTTCTGGCATAGGAATGGTTTTGCCTTCATAACGTTCAGTAAGGTCGTGATACACCTGCTCGAGTTCCGTGCGCGAACCAATGGTTTCACTTTGCTGTGATGCGAGTGCACCGAGCTGGCTGGTGCGCGGACGGCTGTGAAAGTAGGCTTCACTTACCGCCCGATCAACTTTTTCGACCTGACCTTCAATACGTACCTGCTGTTCCAGCGGCAGCCAGGAAAAGTGCATCGACGCCTTATTATTGGCGGCCAGGTCGTGACCTTTCTGACTGGCGTAATTGGTGTAAAACACGAAGCCATTGGCATCGAGATCTTTCATTAGCACGATACGTTGGTGCGGTTGCCCTTGGGCATTCACTGTCGCTAGTGTAAAGGCAGTTGGATCAGGCAGAACCGCAGCTTCTTTTGCTGCGGCAAACCAGGATTCAAACTGTTTAAACGGATCATCGTTAAGAACCGAGCGGCGCAATTGCGCCCGCTCATAATCCCGACGTTCATCGTGCAACTTCATAATTACTCCTGAGTGTAGACGTTTTCACCAGCAACATAGGTCGCCAGTACATCGGCGCGCCATAGTTTATCGCTGGTTACGGCAAATGGATCTTGATCCAGGACAATAAAATCAGCCCATTTGCCCGGCTCAAGGCTACCTAGTTGTTGTTCCTGGCCTGAGGCATAGGCTGCATCAAGCGTGAACGCACGTAGCGCCTGCTCAAGGGTCATTGCTTCGTGGGCGTACCAGCCACCCTGGGGCTGATTATCGCGGTCCTGGCGAGTTACCGCAGCGTGGACACCAAAGAATGGATTGGATAATTCCACCGGGAAGTCAGAGCCGGCGGCAACGATAGTGCCCTGGTCAAGGAAGGTTTGCCAGGCATAAGCGCCCTGCATACGTTCTTTACCAATACGGTCTTCCGCCATGTTTTTGTCTGACGTTGCGTGAGTGGGCTGCATGGATGCGATGATATTCAGCTCCTTAAAGCGCGGAATATCGTCCGGATGAACCACCTGTGAATGCTCGATGCGATGGCGCAGGTTACGGCCGCCGATGGTGGCATAGGCTTTTGCAAATTTATCCAGCGCAATACGGTTGGCGCGATCACCAATCGCATGGATGTTGATCTGAAAGCCATGCGGGATAATAAGTTCGAACAGTTGCTCGATATCAGTCGGTTGAGTCACCAACAAACCACGCGTATTGGGGGCATCGCTGTACGGGTCAATTAACGCCGCACCACGGCTACCTAGCGCGCCATCGGTATAGATTTTGACACTGGCAACGGTCAGGCTGTCGTCTTCGGTGGTAATAGGGCCGTCAGCGAGCAGGTCAGGTAAACGCGGCTCAGATGCGCTTAACATGGCGTAAACCCGCACTGGCATGTTGCCTTCTGCGGCAAGCTGTTGGTACACCGCAAGATTGGTTGCATCGACACCTGCATCGTGAACACCGGTAATACCTTCTGAAACCAGATGGTCGAAGGCTGTCACTAACGCCCGACGGTAGTACTCTGCGTTCTTCGCTGGCATTTGGCTCTCTACCAGCGCCATAGCATTGTCGACCAGCACGCCGGTTGGCTCGCCACTGGCGTCGCGGATAATTTCTCCACCCTCGGGGCTGACTGTTTCTGCGGTAATGCCGGCCAGCTCAAGAGCTTTGCTGTTGGCCCAGCCCGCGTGCCCGTCGACCCGGGTTAACCAGACGGGACGGTCGGCGATAAATTCATCGAGACTTTTCGCCGTGGGAAACGAGCGCTCGCTCCAGTTTTCCTGGTTCCAGCCGCGGCCGACCACCCAAGGACCCATTTCCGCAGCGGCAAAATCAGCGACGCGGGCAACCGCATCCTGCTCGCTGGCTGCGTTACGCAAGTCCACCTGAATCAAATTTTCACCTAAGCCCAGCATATGGCCATGGGCATCGATGATACCGGGCAGCAGGGTTTTGCCCTGTAAGTCAACCTTTTGCGTTGTGGCAGGATTTAAACTGGCTTGAATCGACGCCAAAGTGCCAACGGCGGCCACCTTTCCGTCGGTGACCAGCATGGCGTCAAACTCTTTCAGTACCGCGCCGTTACCGGGTTCACCCGTCAGCGTATAGCCATTGAAATTATGATAAAGGACCGTTTGCGCACTAGCGGCAAACGAAATAAAGAAGACAACTAAAGCTAACAACGAAGAAACAATTCGCATGGGGTTCTCTCTGTTTGTTTATACTTACTTACAATTAGGCAACAGTTTTGGTGTAATAAACTTATCAAGTGTGTACACTACCTAGTCAAAGGCCGTAACGAAAGTTATATTACGACGAATTAGGGTTTTGAATTTTGGGGCTGCCATGAAGATTCTCATTATCGATTCACAGTTTTTTACTCGTGCTGGTCTAATTCACCTATGCACCAGTTACACTTCGGATGTCTCGATCTTCGAGGCTCCTACCTTTGAGCTTGCCACTGATTACCTAAAACACAGTAGCCAGTATAATTTAATTTTTCTGGATATGGATTTACCAGACGCAGAAATCAGACCGTCCCTCGCATTCATCAAAAAATATGCACCGACAGCCCATATCGTTTTGTATTGTTGGTCGCGACCCATGTCTGAAATTCGTCAAGCTCTCGCCTCTGGCGTCCGTAGCTATCTTCCTAAAGATACCAGTGCAGAGGATGCCAAGCTAGCAATACGGGCATTACTGAAAAACGATCGCTATCTACCTGATGAGTCGCGCTTAAGTGAACTCGCTCCACGGAACTCGCAGGCTGAAAGTTTCCTCTCGCCGCGGCAACTGGAAATCATGCAGCTGCTCGCCCAGGGCTTATCCAACAAAGAGATTGCCACCATCCTCGGTATTACCGAAGGGACGATCCGCGTGCATTTATCTGCTATCTTTAAGGCTATTAAGGTTTCAAATCGTACTGAGGCAACGCTTTGGTACTTGTTACGTCAAAAACGCCTGGTGAGTTAATATGCAATTAGAGCAGCTTCTAAAGTCATTAGAACTGCGCAACCATGCACCGACAGACCAGTGGGACCCACCGTATTGCGGTGAAATCCCATTACATATCGATGAGAAAGGTGACTGGTTTTATCAAAATTCGCGCATTAAAAGACAACAACTGGTTAAGCTATTCGCTTCCGTACTTGTTCAGGAAAATGGCGATTTCTTTCTAATCACACCAGCGGAAAGAGTAAAGATTTCCGTTGCTGACGCTCCTTTTATTGTCACTGAATGGAAGTCCGTTACTGCGCCAGAATCGCCGGTAATACAGGTAACAACCAACATTGGCAGTCAATACCCTCTGTCCGAAGATTACCCTCTGTTGATTAAAAATGCTGTGCCTTATGTGCAACTGGATCATGGCTTGCAGGCCAAAGTCCATCGCAACGTTTATTACCAATGGGTAGAGGCCGCAACAATTGATCCAGAGTCCGATGAGGTTGTACTTAAGAGTGGCACTAGCCGGTTCATTTTAGGCCAAATTTAAGCGATGAATTTGCTCGCTGAGGGAGCCTGCTATATTATGCGCTGCTTAGTTTAGCGTAAAGGTACAGACGCCCTATGAAACCCATCACGGTTGCCATCGCACAATTGGATTTTACCGTTGGAGCGATTACCAAAAATACCGCAACAATCCTCACCTGCCTTGCTGAAGAGGAAGGTGCGGATATCGTCGTATTTCCAGAGCTGGCGATCACCGGCTATCCGCCAGAAGATCTGCTGTTTCGTGCTGACTTTGAACAGCTGGTAGAAAACGCGTTAGAAGAGATTGCCGAGGCGGCAGTGCAGCAGGTGGCCGTGGTTGGTCATCCGCAGCGCGTTGGGAATGAGCTTTTTAACAGCATCTCTGTTTTGCACCGGGGCAAATGCCTGGCGCGCTATCACAAGCAACGCCTGCCGCAATATGGCGTGTTCGATGAACAGCGCTACTTCATTCCCGGCCATGAGGCCTGTGTTTTTGACTGGCAAGGGCATTGCATTGGCCTGACCCTTTGCGAAGATATCTGGCACCCTGAGCCGGTAAAACGTATCGTCGATCTTGGTGCGGACTGGATTATCACCATAAACGCATCCCCCTTTGAAGTCGATAAACATGAGCAACGTATGCATGTGCTGCAACAGCGTGTGCACGAGACTGGCTGCCCAATAGTTTACGTGAATAATTGCGGCGGACAGGACGAGCTGGTATTCGACGGTCACTCACTGGTACTTGATAGCAATGGCGAGTTAGTTGCAGAGTTTCCTCATTGTCAGCCATGTTGTGGCCATGTGCATATTTCTGCCAAGGGTATAAAGGCACTGACTGAACTGACTAAACCCAAAGCCAGAGATGCAATGGATGTACAGTTTAACCGCCTTGAAGAAGTGCGGCAGGCCTTGGTGCTGTCTATCCGCGACTATGTCCAGAAGAACGGATTCCGGGGCGTTACCTTAGGTCTTTCAGGCGGGATTGATTCCGGGCTGACATTGGCGCTGGCAGTAGAAGCGCTTGGTGCCGAACATGTCCATGCGGTGATGATGCCGTTTCGTTACACCTCCCAGATAAGCCGCGAAGATGCTGCAAAGCAGGCCCATTCACTGGGAGTTAAATATGATGTGATCGCGATAGAGCCGATCTACGAAAGCTTTATGCAGCAATTAGCGCCGCAACTTGCCGATCACGAGCCCGATGCGACCGAGGAAAACCTGCAGGCGCGTAGCCGTGGGGTCATCCTGATGGCGCTGTCGAATAAGAACCGCTCGCTGGTATTAACCACTGGCAATAAGAGTGAACTGGCGGTGGGTTACTGCACCTTGTACGGCGATATGTGTGGTGGTTTTGCGCCCCTCAAAGATGTGCCAAAAATGATGGTATTTGCTCTGGCCGAGCATATGAACAGCACAGCCTCAGCTGATGTTATACCTAAGCGAGTGATCGAACGGCCGCCTTCAGCAGAGCTGGCGCCGGGACAAACCGATCAGGATAGCCTGCCAGATTACGAGGTTCTGGATAAGATTATCCACTTGTACGTTGAGCAGGACTGGGCTCCTATGGACATTATTGCCGCGGGTTTTGAACACGCTGACGTCTTGCGTGTGATAAGCTTGGTTGATATGAATGAATACAAACGTCGACAAGGCGCGGTGGGTCCTAAAATCACTTCTCGCAATTTTGAGAAGGATAGACGTTACCCCATCACCAATCATTTTCGCTACGAATTAGAGCGGCAACTAACGGCAGAGGCACGGCATGAAAAAAATTGAAGCTATCATCAAGCCATTTAAACTGGACGATGTGCGAGAAGCATTATCCGAAGTTGGCATCGCCGGTATGACAGTATCCGAAGTCAAAGGTTTCGGCCGGCAGAAAGGCCACACTGAGCTCTATCGTGGTGCTGAGTATATGGTCGATTTCTTACCTAAAGTGAAACTCGAGATTGTGGTCGCTGATGATCAGGTTGAGGCGTGTCTGGATGCCATTATGGAAACGGCGCAAACAGGCAAAATCGGTGATGGTAAGATCTTTGTCAGCAATGTAGAGCGTGTAGTTCGCATTCGTACGGGCGAGGAAAACGAAGACGCCGTTTGATAACGGCGCCTTGTTTTATTTTGCAGCGGGTTGTTTAAAGGTAGTCACTACCTGGGAAGTTCGCCTGCAGGGTTGCACGAGCATTATCGCGCATTTCGGTAAGGCCTAATTCATCATAACTTTGCATCATGATCGCCAGAGCATCTTCTGTCGCGGCCACATTGGCGTAGTTCTCCAACACATATTTAGCGCGGTTGGCAGCGGCTAACCATGCTTCTCGTTTGAGGTAGTAGCGAGCCACTGCGAGTTCATATTTTGCCAGGCGACTTTTAATCGCAACCATGCGTTGTTTGGCATCTGCTGCATACTTGGAATCAGGGAATTGCTGTAGCAGGCGAGCAAAGTCATTAAAGGCTTCTTCTGCTTTACTGGGATCCCGATCGGAGCGGTCGATACCTACTAAATCTTGTATGGTGTTCGAGTCAGCCCGGTGGTTGACCAGGCCGCGCATGTACATCACGTAATCAAGATTAGGGTGATTCGGGTTCAACTGCATGAAACGGTCAATTTCAGCCAACGCTTTGTCAATGTTGCCTAATTTGTAATACACGTAAATCCGATCCATTTGCACTTGATGCGCATAAGGGCCGAACGGGTAACGGGTCGCGTGCTGCTGCAGGATTTCCTGTGCGGTGCTGAAGTTACCGGAAGCAATATTGGATTGAGCGCGCTGGTACAGTGCATCAGCGTCGTTCAGGACTCGGGAATCGAGCGCTTCATCGTCTGGCGAACTTGAGCATGCTGCGAGCATGACGGATAAAGCTAAAAGCAGGCTAATACGCAGTTTCATAAGTTGCTGTTCTAATCTCTGTTAATTTAATTTTTGGTGCATAGCGCCCCAAACAGGTACACTAATCACTTCGACGTTGCTTGCATTCTATCGCAGCCTTGGCTGCTTTCACAGGTCCATTATTTATTTTATGAGTGAACACATTCAATTAACTGGAACGGTCCCCGCTTCTTGCAATGGCAAACGCTTGGACCAGACTCTTGCAGAGTTGTTCCCCGACTACTCGCGTTCAAGGTTAAAAACCTGGATTACCGAGGGTTGTGTTGTTGTCGACGAAAAAAAGGTCGATAAGCCACGAGAAAGAGTCATCACTGGCATGGTCGTCGAGGTCAATGCTGAGATCGTTGAAGAGCAGCGCTTCGCAGCCCAGCCTATGCCACTTAATATCGTTTATGAAGATGATGACATTCTGGTCATCAACAAACCTCATGGATTGGTGGTGCACCCGGGCGCGGGGACACCCGATGGGACTTTGCTTAATGCCTTGTTGCATCATTTCCCGGCCATCGATCAGGTGCCTCGGGCGGGTATTATTCATCGCCTGGACAAAGATACCACCGGCTTAATGGTGGTAGCGAAAACCATTCCTGCACAGACGCACTTAGTTGCAGCCATGCAAGAACGTGAGATTACACGCGAGTATGAAGCGGTCTGTAATGGCCCGATGACCGCTGGTGGTCATGTGGACGAGCCCATCGGCCGTCATCCTACTAAGCGCACCCATATGGCGGTGGTGGCTACGGGCAAACCTGCAGTGACACATTATCGAGTTGCTGAGCGGTTTCGTAATCATACCCATCTGCGATTACGCCTGGAAACCGGCCGGACTCACCAGATCCGGGTGCATATGGCGCACCTGCGACACCCGTTGGTAGGGGACCACACTTACGGCGGTCGTCCACGCCCACCGCAAAATGCCAGCCCGGAGCTGCTTGAGTTTTTGCGCGGTTTCCGCCGCCAGGCTTTGCATGCTGCCCGGCTATCTCTGCATCATCCGATTTCTGGTGAATGGATGAGTTGGGATGCGCCAACGCCAAAGGATTTTCTCGAGCTGCTGACCATGCTGCGGGCCGACCGCAAGGCACACCCGGACGAGTAAATCCAATTGACTGATTTTGGTATCAAGCCAAACTGGCAACTGCCGCCGGGTATTCAGGCGTGTATCACTACGGTGGACGCGCCTGGTAACCTTGCGGCGCATGTCGGTGACGATCCGGCCCGGGTGCTGCTGCACCGACGCCAATTGCAACGCGCATTGGGTTTGCGGCGGGCGCCCAAATGGTTGAGTCAGTATCACAGCACCGTGGTGGTCGCTGAAGAAAGCAGTGTATTGGGTAGTCGGGCGGATGCCATTTGGGCTTCTGCTGCTGATAGCTGCTGTGCTGTGCTGACCGCAGACTGTCTGCCGATTTTACTTTGCAGTGAAGATGGCGCCATCATTGCAGCTATTCACGCCGGCTGGCGGGGCTTAGCACAGGGCATTATTGGCACAACGCTGGCCCAGTTGCCACAACGCACCGAGTGTTTTCGTGCTTATATTGGACCGGCGATTAGTCAGTCTCATTTTGAAGTGGGTGACGAAGTTCGCCAGGCATTTTCCAGACTCGGAATCGTTGATTCGTCCACCTTTCATCCCCATCGATCGGGCAAGTGGCTGGCAAACCTGCCGTTGCTCGCCGAGCGCCTGTTACTCGGACATGGCGTTAAAGAGGTGACCCAGAGTCACCTCTGCACCTATAGCGATGCCCGGTTTTTCTCTCACCGCAGAGATCCCAGCAGTGGGCGTATCGCCTCTTTAATTTGGAAAATCTAATTCCTGCCTCTTGAAATCGTACATTTTATACCCACATAAACAGTCAGGACATACTGTTTGTTTAAGAGGTAATAAAGTCATGCGATTTGACAAACTAACCAACAAATTTCAACTCGCCATTGCTGATGCACAGTCGCTGGCACTGGGCCGTGATCACCAGTTTATTGAGCCGGTACACATTATGCAGGCGCTTTTGAATCAGGACGGCGGCACCTTGCGTCCGTTGTTGACCTATCTGCAGGTTGACAGTAACCAGCTGCGCGCTGGCTTAAGTGAAGCACTGGACAGTCTGCCACAGGTCGAGGGCACGGGCGGTGATGTTCAGGCATCAGCGGCCACCGGCACCTTGCTCAACCTGTGTGATAAGTACGCGCAGAAACGTAAGGATCAGTACATATCTTCGGAACTTTTTGTGCTCGCTGCTACAGAAGATAAAGGCAAGCTCGGTGACCTCCTGAAACGTCTGGGGATGACCCGAAGCAAAGTTGAGAGCGCGATAGAGAAGGTTCGTGGTGGCGAAAACGTTGCCGATCAAAATGCTGAAGATCAACGTCAGGCGCTCGATAAATACACTATTGATCTGACCGAGCGCGCCGAACAAGGCAAGCTTGATCCGGTGATTGGCCGTGATGACGAAATTCGCCGTACCATTCAGGTGCTGCAACGCCGTACCAAAAATAATCCTGTGCTTATCGGTGAACCGGGCGTTGGTAAAACGGCTATCGTCGAAGGTCTGGCGCTGCGCATCGTAAACGGTGAAGTTCCTGAAGGCATTAAGCACAAGCGCGTACTGTCGTTAGACCTTGGCGCTTTGCTTGCCGGCGCGAAATACCGCGGTGAGTTCGAGGAGCGCCTGAAGGCTGTGCTGAACGAGCTGGGCAAAGAAGAAGGCCGCATCATCCTCTTTATCGATGAGCTGCACACTATGGTCGGTGCCGGCAAAGCAGAAGGTGCCATGGATGCCGGCAACATGCTCAAACCTGCACTAGCACGTGGCGAGCTGCACTGTGTGGGCGCAACGACATTAGATGAATACCGCAAATTCATCGAGAAAGACGCGGCACTTGAACGTCGTTTCCAGAAGGTATTAGTCGACGAACCCTCAGTTGAAGATACCATTGCCATTTTACGTGGTCTGAAAGAGCGTTACGAAGTGCATCACTCAGTACAGATCACGGATCCAGCTATTGTTGCAGCGGCGACGCTTTCTCATCGCTACATCACGGATCGGCAGTTGCCTGATAAAGCCATTGACCTCATTGATGAGGCGGCGTCGAGTATTCGGATGCAAATCGACTCCAAGCCCGAAGAACTGGATCGCCTGGAACGGCGCATTATTCAATTGCAGTTGGAGCAAAAGGCGCTGCAGAAAGAAGATGATGATGCCAGTAAGAAGCGACTGGAAACTCTGGAAGCAGAACTTGAAGATCAGCAGCGTAAATACGCTGAGCTGGAAGAGGTCTGGTTGTCAGAGAAAACCGCTGTGCAAGGTGCTCAGAATATCAAGGCACAACTTGAGCAGGCTAAAACTGATCTGGATATCGCCCGTCGTGCCGGTGACCTGAACCGTATGTCTGAGCTGCAGTATGGCAAGATTCCAGAGCTGGAACGGCAACTGGAAACGGCCGTCGAGGCTGAGGATCAAAGCATGACCTTGTTAAAGAACAAGGTGACAGATGAACAGATTGCCGACGTGCTGTCTCGTTGGACCGGTATTCCGGTCAGCAAAATGCTGGAAGGTGAGCGCGAGAAGTTATTGCAGATGGAGAGCCAGTTGCATAAGCGCGTGGTCGGCCAGGATGAAGCGGTGACCTCAGTCGCCAACGCGATTCGCCGGTCACGAGCAGGCCTTGCTGATCCGCAACGCCCCATAGGTTCCTTCCTGTTTTTAGGGCCAACCGGTGTCGGTAAGACTGAGCTTTGTAAATCACTGGCGGGCTTTTTGTTTGATACCGAAGATGCCATGGTTCGTATCGATATGTCAGAGTTCATGGAGAAACACTCGGTTGCCCGCCTGGTGGGTGCGCCTCCTGGCTATGTCGGATATGAAGAAGGTGGCTATTTGACAGAAGCTGTAAGACGGCGTCCGTATTCAGTGATTTTATTAGATGAAATCGAGAAGGCGCATCCAGATGTCTTTAACATCTTATTGCAGGTTCTTGATGATGGACGCCTGACGGATGGACAAGGGCGTACGGTCGATTTTCGCAACACGGTCATTATCATGACCTCGAATTTAGGTTCTGATGTTATCCAGGAGCGTGCGCATGAGCAGAGCTACGAGCAAATGAAAGCGGGTGTTATGGAGATCCTGCAACATCATTTCCGTCCAGAGTTTTTGAATCGTGTGGACGAAACTGTGGTCTTCCATCCGCTGGCGAAATCGCAAATCCGGGCGATTGCTGAAATCCAGCTGCAGCGCCTGTATAAGCGTCTGGCCGATCGCGATTACAGTATCGAATTGACCGATGCGGCGCTGGATCACCTTGCCGCTGCGGGCTTTGATCCGGTGTTCGGGGCGCGTCCTTTGAAACGGGCAATCCAACAGGAAATTGAAAACCCGTTAGCGCAGCAGTTGCTGGCCGGTAAGCTATTACCAGGCACGCCCATTAAAGTGGATTATCAGGATGAGCAGATAACCATCGTCCAGTAATGGTTGATAGTGAAGCATAAAATCAGTGCCGCCCAGTGGGTGGCACTATTTATCGCGGCTCCCATGCTATGCTATCCTGAATGGTCTCGACTATTGCAACCAGGATAATCCTATGTCAAACAACTCATCGACTAAGAACCGCGGAATTTTTCTGCTGCCTAATCTGTTAACGACGGCAGGCCTGTTTTCTGGGTTCTTCGCCATTGTCGCATCTATGAATAATCAGTTTGAATCCGCAGCGATAGCAATCTTTATCGCTATGGTTTTTGATGGGTTGGATGGACGTGTTGCCCGCATGACCAATACGCAAAGTGATTTCGGCGCTGAATACGACAGTATGGCCGATATCGTATCGTTCGGTATGGCCCCTGCGTTAGTTATGTATAACTGGGCCTTGTCGGATCTTGGTAAGTTCGGTTGGCTGGCAGCCTTTATATTTGTCGCTGGTGGTGCTTTGCGTCTGGCACGCTTCAATACCAATCTTGGCTCTTCAGATAAACGTTTCTTTCAGGGGCTTGCTATTCCAAGCGCCGCTGCCATCGTCAGTGGCCTGGTATGGGTCGGTAGTAAATACGAGGTGGATCCAAATTCGATTAGCTACCTGGCAGCGATAGTCACTATCTGTGCTGGCCTGTTAATGGTGAGTAATTTCCGTTATCACTCTTTTAAAGATGTCGACTGGCGTGGTCGTGTGTCCTTTGTCGTTATTCTGGCCGTCGTACTTGCTTTTGTAGTCGTGGCAACTGAACCGTCGCTGGTTCTCTTTACTATCTTTTTCCTTTACGCGCTGTCTGGACCCATCCTCACAATTCGCTCGGTAAACCGTTTAGAATTAAAACACGTGGTCGGAGATACTGATGAAGACTGCGATGATGAGGTTGAGAAAAAAGATGACGAAAGTGCAAAAAAACAGCATTCTGAAGACGAAACAATCAAGTCTGATTAAAAACTAAGCAATCAATTGGGTTTTTGAAAAAAGATCTTGCACGGGCGGCGATGATCCTTATAATTCGCCGCCGTTGTCACCGAGGCATAAGCCGCAGTGACACGAGCCAGCAGCGCGAAGCGCTTGCAAAAAAAAGATCCGAAAGGATCTTGACGCTGGCCCCGGAAAGCGTAAAATACGCATCCCGCTTCAGAGTTCCCCAAGGGACTGAAGCGTCGCTCTTTAACAATATACCAAGCCAAGCAAACTGTGTGGGCACTTACCGGATTCAGGCAGAGAAAAGCATCTTCGGATGCGAGTATTCTTTCGTATAACGAAGAGAATACACCTGACTGATTGGAAAAGT
>NZ_JAGGJE010000003.1:0-246288 GCF_030466375.1 Pseudidiomarina terrestris | reverse complement strand
TGCTGTTTTATAGCGGAAACGATCTGCTCGACTGAAAAACGTTTTGATTTCATGACGTGGCCCTCGTAAGGTCTTTATCATGCCCAAATTCATCGTCCTTGTGGATCTTTTTCTTGGGGGACCGTCATCGTAACTTGGACATGAGTACGAGCCAGATCTACTATTTAGAAGAAGGAGGATAATATGAAGTGGTTTATTATTATTTTCATTTTTTTGACGAGTTTGGCTCATGCATCAGCAGAGGAAAAAGCCGAAGTTATGATTGTTGGCACATTCCATATGGCCAATCCGAACAAAGATCTGCACAACGTTAACGCTCAGGATGTATTGACTGAGGATGCTCAACGACAATTGAATACTATCTCAGAGCAGCTTTCTAAATTTAATCCCACGAAGGTTATGGTTGAATGGCCTAAACAGATAACGTCTGAGCGTTATGAAAGCTATCTAAAAGGCGAGCTTCCGGAATCCCGCAATGAAGTGGTTCAGCTCGGATTTCGATTGGCTAAGGACAACCAGTTACAACACGTCATTGGCATTGACTCAGATGGGAGCTTTCCCTATCAACAGCTAAAAAAGTGGGCTGAAGCGAACAATAAAACCAGTATTTTAGATGCAACGGATGAAATGGGTAAATATATAACGTCCAAAATTGAGACCATGCAAAACACTATGCACTTAAGCGAGATATTAAGTTTTACCAGCTCGCCAGACTATGCAGTATTTGGTCAAAGTTATTACTCAAAGATGTTGTTGATTGGAAAAGATAAAGAGCAGCCAGGTGCCAAGTTAGTTTCAGAGTGGGCGAGCCGCAATTACAGGATTTGTGCAAAGCTACTTCAAAACTTGGCTGACGGTGAACGCGCAATCGTATTTTATGGCTCCGGTCATCTTTATTATTTACGTCGCTGTGTGATTGACACGCCGGGCGTTTCTCTCGTTGAGGCGAGTGATTATCTGGGTAGAAGCGAATTCTAACCGCTTGACCGCCCGAAGCCATCAACCCAAGGATCTATAACCATGCGCAAAACCGACAAAAAGCTAGAGCGTGACATCGTCCGCGAGCTAACCGTTGTATGCGAAGCGGCAAAACACCGTTGCAGCGGTTTTGAATGGCTCACTCACACCGTCGACTATACGAGGTTCCCTGAAAGCTTGCGGGTGACTTTGGTGTTTAATGAAACGGTCAACGAAAAGACCATGCTGGCTGAATTTAAATCGCTGATCCCGAAGGTCCAGTTTGCGCTTGAGCCGATGGTCGGCGGCGAGCTACCTGCGGCACAAATCGAGGCCCGGCGCGAACACAGCATAAATTAATTATGACGCGGGCCTACAGGGAGCAGCCATGTGCGGTAGATTAGATATCCGCGATCATCAGCTCATGAAGTTTGTCAGGGAGCAGTTAGGAGCTCAACTTCAAAATGCAAACCAATCGTAAACTGCGGCCAACACCACAGGTTATATAGCGCCAAAACCGTTCGTCTATTTCCGATTCACCACTTAGTGTAACCGACAATGCCAATCAGAGGTCAGATAAAGTTTTTGGATCGTTCTATGGTTGTGGGGAGAGGTCACTCCCGTTAGGTAGTGTTTAACTAACGGGAAAATGGACATAATCTTTAGTTGCCAATATTGGTTTGGCATTAGATAAAATGGCGCAGAAGATTATTCCCGATCAAAGAAGCCTGCCTGCTTCGCTATTTCGATTGCTGCCACAACATGCTTAGCTTGCTTATGGGAAGGGATTGACTCCCAACCCGCTGCGGCATATGTCGCGGCCGTTAGCACAATACTGATTTGTATATCCTTAAGGTTGCCAGTATTCTTACCCCACATCCCTAATTTGAACAACAACTCAGCATCTTGCTGTATGACGCGGTTGATATTCTGACGGTCCAAAGAAGAAAGCTGATCAGTTCTGCCACTTCTCGCCCTGCCTCCCACCGTAGGTAGTGCGTCTCCCTTTCGGAATTCATCTTCCAGCGCTTTAGGAATGACGAGATCTAGCAGTTGAATTTCCTGCCAGCATTCGGACTTCTTAGCCCACTCAGTTACGTTCCGGCTGCCGGCAGTAGTTACTATGGCATCTCGCACTACAGGCATCCAGTCATTTAGAGTATTAGAGAGTGCATCGGATATATCCTGAAATTCCCAGATGCTTGTTAAATTCAGTCGGCCAACGGTCTTAAATGAAATGAGTGAAATTGTATAAGCCACCGCATTAGCACGATAACTGGAGAATTTGTGTTTACGAGCCACTTTTTCAGCTGCTTTATAAATAATCGCTTTTGCAATGAGTTGTTTGTAAAAATATTCGTCTGGTTTGAAGCCAGGACGATCTTTTGCTATGTGTGTCATAAAGTGGACGAAATTTTTTTGTGAGCCTCGAGCCACTATTTCAGGCTTTTGTTCCCAACAGTTATAAAATTTTGCCAGTTCTACTTTGGCAAACTTTTGGGTTTTGGGAGTTTGCGCATCGAATGTACGTCGTTTAGCAGCTGAATTACCAGAAATACGGTTTCGCGCAACCTCATACTGTCCCCGCGCTCGCTCGTAAAACCAGCGAGTTTGCTCTCCGGGAGCCCACGTCGTGTTGGCCAATTGCTCAATAGCGATATGGAATGGGTCGTTAGAGGCAAAATCTGCTTCATTGACTGTATTTTGCGTATTTGAAAAGCGGCTTATTTTAGGAACTAGCTCTTCTAACATACAGGCCTTAACGACTGTGATTTTAGCTTGAACCGCTAATGTTGCCAAATGGCCACAGCGCTCTATCTTTTTTGCGCGATGGATAGATGCGACAGTTTGTCCACCATTCACAATTTGTAGCCCTATAAGTTTTTTTATGACCATATCTCCATTAGCAGTGCGCTCGGTCATGATTTCCTCAGCGGTTGCCGAAATACCATTGTTATAAGCCAGAAAACGGTGGGGCGTTTTTAGGATGGTTTCACGAATACCTTTATTGACCTTACCTCGTTGTTGTAGAAATGAACGCACATTCAACTCCATCAGTCGTGAGCCATACTCGTCATATAAGGAAGCTAACATATCACCGGGAATAATCGCTAAATAGCCTTGATATTCGTCGGTATTGGAAGGCATAGAGAGGCATGTGATTCCTTTGCCAAATTTCTGCTCAAGATCAATCTCTATTGGCTCGTATTCTCGACCTGATGACACTAGTCGGTATAGCCGTTGAATATCCCAGTAACTGACGTAAACAGGTAGATCGTTCAAAGAAGTTTGAATATCATTAGTGTGTGCTAGCTGACCATCAGTCAGATAGTAGATGTGAACCTGAGTAATTAATTGGAACGCCTCCTTAATAGTGCGAATCATGATGTACTCACCCGAGGAAACTTCTAGATTTTCGTAACCCTTTTTCTCTGCATACTTATAAATCCGCGCTGCTCGGTTGACGGCTACTACGACATCTTGTTTGGTGATGGTTTCTGGAGTTTCTGAATCACGGAAGTCGGTAATAAAAAGTGAAAGACGGCCTTCTTCTTCGTCTATATCCCAAGCATTACTGATAGCCCGTGCATTACCGAGCTCTTTTTCTACAAAGCAAATATTAGCGTCGGCGGTAATACCAAACTCTCCCAGTTGATTGATAAAATACTCAGTAAAGCGATCAATCCGATAACCTTCTTTCAAAGCCTCGTTACTATCATCGTTGATTTCGGAACGAATAGCCTTGTAAAACTCTTCAAATTCTAAGTTCTCAATCACAGCATTTCCTCATGACTTCAAACGTATATTCAGCGGATCTTTCGAAAGCTTTACAGTTTTCGATAATTATTTCATAAGAAGGTTTTGTAATACCGGTTGGCAGGTCAAACTCTAATAACCTCGGGAAGCCTTCTTTTACTTCATAAAACTCCAATGCCCGAAGCGAATAAGTTCGATTGGTATAATACTCGGCATAATGGTCTCGATATTTAGCCAAGAGTAATTTCTCTTCAAAATCTAGGGATACTTCAACAGCGTGCTCGGTGATGACCTCTCGGAGGTAATTAATTAACTTTGGCAAACTGTGTTCTATGCCTTGACGAGCATCAAAAAGTATCCGAGCGAGTAGAAGAATATCTAAACCAGTATCATCGAGCTGACGAGCATTGGTAATACTTACGGTGGTGGCACTCACAGCAGCCGATGATTTTACTTCTATCGAGGCATTATCAAACTCATAGTCTTGGCTGGTTCGTTTACTGCCAGTCCAAGCTTTTACAACGCTGCTAAGCGGTACGCCTGCTTCATACAGTTTGGACATTAAGTAGAGCTCACCGTACAGCCCTGTTTGACGGGCTTCAGAGAGCAACTCAGAATTCCCAGAAAAGAATTCTTTCCACCGTTCAATTAGAATAACCATTGCTTTAACCGCATCAGTCGGACTTTGAAGTCCATCCATTTCTGCGCAAATGCGGGCTACAAAGGTAGTGAATACATCGATAGCACGCGGTTGCTGTAATTCAAGCAATAGCGTGATATCTCCACCACCAGCTTTTTGACTTGAAGACATCCTTATATTCAGACCCTGAATATGAGGTCGAGTGAAACCACCGGGGAGAAAATTTCTCTTGATTGGCCCTACTTCTAGCAACACATTATTTTGAGGAAATGAACGCGCAGCATAAAGGTTAATGGGTGAGCTGTGATCGATGCGCTTACGAACACGTTGACCTTCGTAGCCATAGTCGTTTAAAAGTTCATCGAAAACTCTTTTGATTTTCTCTTGCCGGCTAATCATCCATCTGTCCCTGGTATACGTCGTTAACTCGGTATTTGACTGGCTTATCATTTTTATTACCCGGAAAACTGATAGCAAAACCAATGTAAGGTTTCTGTGACCCGAGTGGAGTGGTGTATTCCTGATGTTTCAGCGGATAAAGTATCAACATAGCATGACTTTTATTGCGAGCAACTCTTATCTCAGGACCTCCGGGGGACTTTTTGTCACTACTTTGGATTAACTTCATAGCGTACTGATATTGATCAACTGTTAAGTCCCAAGACTCATCACTGGGGCTGACTAGCCTGCGAATACGATAAGCGTTGGGCTCGCTACTAGGTGGCTCTGAAAATACCGGGTGGTTGGCACGCGTTAGCAGACCAGTTTGGACACCAGCTAAATCTATCGTGTCCGATTCAAGCGGGCTTTTTCCCGCCAGCATCACAGACCAGTTGGTAAGGTCACCATTATCAATTTGCTTTTCAATATATTCTGCAAGTAAGGAGGTATTAACCTTGCGAACGTGCTGAGAAGGCGATACATATCCTCGTAAGAACTCCAACACGTCATCAGGTTTAATGTTTGACCAAAGGTACTTTCCTTTCGCGTCATTAGACTTATTATTTTTTCGAATTGGTCGCTGACGCTTTTCGGCGTATGCATTAACTCGCTTTAACAGCGCGGTAGTAACGTTATAATTAGACTCAACGTCCTCGAGTTCCCTCGAGAAAACGATAGTTTCTGAAATAGCTCCCTGATAACTAAGGGTTAGTTCCAAACTGTGGCGCATCTTGACTTGTGACGTGACCATCAATACTGGGTGAGATCGCACTCGCTGCCCATAATTAGCCGGCGTATCGCCCATTTCATACATCAGGACAAATTCTTTACGCAGTTCATCGCTGGCATCGGTAATATGCTGAAACCAGCTAATTAGCTCTTTCGGCGCATATAGACGGCAAACATCAATGAAACCGTCACGATAACCAAACCAACGCCCCATCTGCATTAAGGTATCGTACATTCGACTAGGGCGAGTAAAATAACTCACGGTAAGGCCTTCAAGCGTCAAGCCTCGCGAAAGCTTATCCCCACCGATTGCTATAATATTAAGGCCTTTACTTTTATGCTGGTCATAGTCCAGCACTTCTCCTGAAGAACCATTGATCCGGCGCACCTTGATTGATTGGGTAACCGCTAGAATTTTTGAGCTCACCTCGGTCCAGCTATGGCTGGGGCACTGTTCGTCAGCAATATCACCGTTAGTTTTTATAAAGTCCTTATCCCAAAGACCTTTGAGCTCGTTCAACAACTCATCTCTGGAGCCTTCCTCTCCATAAGCCAGAACACCCTTAAAGTCTCTCATTAAGTTAGCTATCTGGTTATAGACTTGCTCCTGAACATCAACGAATCGGGTAACATGGACTAGCATCGAACTGTGCTCATCCTCCTGCCCACGGAGGACTCTCACCGCGCAACCGAGGATAAATGCAAGTACTGCTTCACGTAATGATGTAGGTATAGTTTGGCTTCCCGCGAACACTGGAATATGGTTTTTATCGTGTTTCGGGGGCATCCAGCCGCTCTTCTCATCCAAAGAGCTGCTGGCCGCGTAATCGGTGATTGGCCGCGTAATGGGTATTCCAGATTGTCTAGCTTCTACATCGTTATCAGTTAAGCCAAATACTTTTTCTGGTCCGATATAATTGCTGGGTGTAGGGATTGTCGTTATAAAACTGCGTGGGAACAGGTCTTGCCCATATTTATCAGACTCTGCTTCGCTGTGGATAAAAATGTTGGCAAAGGGAGTCGCTGTATAACCAATATATGCAGACTCAGAAAAAATAAATAATATTTTTCGGATAAGACGGTTCAAGGTTGTTGGCTCATGATCCGGATCCGGATCGCCTTCTAAGTCAAAGTCCATTTTTGCGGTATCCACTGAGCCTTGGTCGGCCTCATCGTCAATTAATAGAAGAGGAACTTTACTAATACGTGGGTTACCGTTTTTATCCTTACTATTCGCTACATACTCAAGGTACTTGACCAGATTCTTGAGGACCGAAGCATTTTTTTTAATCACGAAAACCAAGGGCCGACCACCAGGGTTAATACTAAAATTATTGGCCACCTGACGATTAAAATCGCCCAGCTCAGAGCGATTGGTAATAGTATCAACGCGCAAACTCGGATCGGAACTAATTCTTCCTACGCCGACAGGTACCCGAGCTCGATCTTCTTTTGATGCAGTAATATCATAGCCTACAAACGCTTCCTCTAGGCGAATCTGAGTTTGAGTACGTAAGTTATTGTGGAAGCCTGTCAGAACAATAATTACTTTATAGCCAGCATCGGCCGCCTTGCAAATTAAGCCTGCATAGTTTGTGGTCTTCCCTGATTGCACGTGTCCAACGACCATACCTCTTCTATCCCAGGGGCCTTCAACCTTTGGATCTTGGAGGTTATTCAGAGTTTCATCGGTTACTTCATCGATTTTATCGACAACCGTTTTCGGATAATTCTTATGTTGTAGTAAATGAGTGCGATAGCGCGACCAGTAGGACCATTCAATGTCTGCTTTAGCTTTACTTAACCATGGCTCCCAACCATCTTCTTGACCATGCAAGGTGAGCGCTTCCCCAACATAGGTATGATAATCTCGCTCAAACTCTGCAATCATTATTTTATGATCAATTTTTTCTTCGGCGCCAGGTACAACTGAAATGGCCCAAAGTACTTTTTCTTTGATTAAATCAAGAGTGAGCTGGCCACCTACCTGATTTTTTACTTCCTCGATCTGACCGGTAGCAATTAACTTTACGTTGGCGTATGTACTCATTTTTTCACTCCCTGATATTTGGCTCTTATGATATCGGCGTAGGCCGTGAATCCTTCCATCTTGCAGATATATTCAATATCACTATCCGTTGCTTTTCGACTTGAGCCGACGAGGGTCGACAGCGTCGTTTCAGCCAGATCCAATACCTGCTTTTCGGCCAGCCCCCCCATTGGCTCATTGCTTCGCTCAGAATATTCTGCGATATCAAGCCAGATTTGCTGGACGGGCACGGTTTCCTCAAGCATCCGGAGTAGAACTTCAATATTTAGTTTTAACGCTCCGGCGTGCTGCAAAATATTTTTGACTAAATCGTTCTGACGGTCAATCTTGTATATTTGTGAGCCACTTCGGGTGCCTGTTTTCCATAGGCGAGTAATTTCCGAGCTTCTTGTACGCTGTCCGTATTGTCCTCTATGTGAAAAGACCTCTCTTGCTTCTTTTCTGACATGAACGGCGTAGTTCTCCAACCAGTCTGCGACAAGTGCTGGTGGCACAGCCGTAGATTTTTTCACATCTATTTGCCAAGCAGAATCCATGCTGTTTGGGATATCGACTTTGATACGAGCGAGTTTATAATGCTCTTCTTTAGTCCATCCATGACGGTGTCCACCTAAACCCAACCAAGAGCCAGCAACTAAAAGGCGCTCATTACGATATATATAAAAGCCCTGCTGGTCATTCCAACCGTTCTGACCTGCTGCTGCTTCATACTCATCGGTACTGAGTTTATCTTTATGCGGTAATACGTACCCCTTTACTTTTACAATACCGGCATGAAAAGCTTTCTTCTCCTGAGGTTGAGGAAGGGTTGCCTCTTTCAGCGACAGGAAGGGATCCCAAGGCCTTAGTTTATGCGTGTTATCATAGCCATTTATAAATATGTTAAGGCCATTTCGACGCTCCATAAAGCGGTGAAATACCATAGAAATATGCTGTGTCAGACTTTCTATACGAGCGAAAAATTTTCTACGCTGGGACTCATCTTTCACGTTTTGCTGATGACATAAGCGGTCAAGGTTTTCAAGCAAGACAATTGTGCCGTGCTCCATAGACTTTAGTCGTGTAAACCTTTCAACCGAACCGGGCCGCGCATCTTTTAAAAGTCTCCATTCATTATGCTTACCTACATAGTCCAAATCCCATCGGCTTAGATTTGGTTCCCCTCCGGTTACTTTCGAAGCAACAGTCAAGCTTCTACATTGTGAGAAAGAAGCGGTTTTCAATCCTAAGCCGAATCGACCCAAATCAGACTCTGGTCTTACATCCAAAGGGTTGCTAGATCCAGGGCGCATCGCATTAATGAGAGTTTTGTTATCCATTCCGATACCATCATCAGCAAGGGAGAGCCATGAACCATCGCCCCCCCAGTGCAGATGGATCCAGATATTATTAGCGCCAGCAGAGATACTATTATCAATAATGTCGGCAATGGCAGTATTCAGAGAATAGCCGTAGGCACGCAATGATTCGATCATTGCGGCGGCACTTGGATTTACAATATCGTAACTTTTCATAGTTAACTCTTTCGCAACAGTCGCTCTTAGGTTCATCAAATCTTTTATATGGGAGATTACATATAAAGTGGAGGGCGGTCACGTTGCCTGTTTACGAAGTCACCGCTGATTTTTTTTATTACTTTATTTTGATTGAGACCTCCACTCATAAGCATCTCATAAAGCTAAATGAGTGTAGGCTTAAGAAATATGGATGAGATACAGTAACTAAGTACGGAAAGCGAGACGCCAAAATTGAAAGGTATGATTGGCTATCACTTCTAACTTTCACCCTCATATATTTATCATTTTTTATAACACGTCAGGGGTTGGCGTGCATTCAAATATTAAAATGGAAGCAAAGAAATTTCAGAAACGCCGGAGTATACTTTCTTACCGTCTTCAAATTTTTGCGATGCTTAAATCTATTTCTTAAAAGGTCTGATTACTGATTCAGTGAATACCTTTTCCTTTATGCTATTTTTTGACTAATTAAGTAGGCTCGAGTGAATATAGTAGGAGCTCAAAATGGTGGACGTCCATTCGAAGCAAACCCGAAGTAAAAACATGCGCGCTATCAAAGGAAAGAATACTGCAATTGAGCTAAAGCTACGTAGTAGGCTTCATAGAGCGGGGCTCCGATACCGCGTTCATACAAAACAGATCCCGGGTAGACCTGACGTTTATTTTAGAGCAGCGCAAACGGCAATCTTTATCAACGGTTGTTTCTGGCATGGGCACCAGTGCCATTTATTCAGCGTTCCCAAAACGCGCACATCTTTTTGGATAAATAAAATACAGGAAAATCAAGTTCGCGATCACACGGTCATTGAAAATCTATTGCCCTGCGATATAAGGGCACTTGTAGTCTGGGAGTGCGCGCTAAAAGGTCCTGCCCGACTAGACTTGGATTACATTGTTGTGCTCATTCAACGTTTTTTGAGTCATCACAAGCCGTTAGGTATTATCAGTAGCACTGGCATGGAGCTGCATGAGAATGCCGATGAGTATAAATCTCACCTCAAAATACTAGAAAATATAAACGCTACATAATTGTCTTTGAGTGCCGGGCCTGGTATCCTGGCAACATCGAGAATGACTCAAGGATATGAGCAGCGTGGCTACTCCTATTATCGACCTTTTTGCCGGTCCTGGCGGCTTGGGGGAAGGCTTTTCTTCAACGGGCAATTTCAATATCGTGGCGTCTGCGGAAATGGATCCCATCGCCCATAAAACCTTAACGCTTCGGGCGTTTTTCAGGATTTTGCGAGAACAAGCCCCCGAACGCTTGGCCGACTACTACGCGTTCTGCAATGGTGATGCTGATACTCCTTATACTGAGCAGAGTTTGCCATACTGGGAGGAGGCCGAAGCCGAAGCGCTTTGTGTTGAGCTTGGGACCTCCGAAGGGAACAGAACCCTTGACGAAGCTATAGTCAAAAATCTTCCGAAAGATGAGCCGTGGATTCTTATTGGCGGACCACCGTGTCAGGCTTATTCTCTCGCCGGCCGTTCAAGAAATAAAGGCAAGTTAGATTACAAACCGGAAGAGGACAAGCGGCATTTCCTATATCGCGAATACTTAAGGATCATACAGGAAAATGGACCCGCTCTTTTCGTAATGGAAAACGTCAAAGGGATATTGTCATCACGGGTGAACGGCGAGCGTATATTCCACAGTATCCTTAGGGACCTTTCGGCGCCTTTTGAATTAGACAAGAATGGAGAAGCGAGCGGGCATGAATACATCATTTGCTCTCTTGTGACGGGGACATGCTTTAAGAAAGGTGATGATCCCACAAAATTGGATCCGAAAGACTTCGTGATTCAGGCGGAAGATTACGGAATTCCTCAAAAACGACATCGAGTAATTCTGCTTGGGATCCGTTCCGATCTTTTTTCTGGTTCTGTCCCGAGACTTCAGGGTCAACCGCAGGTCAATGTGAGAGACGTGATTTCGGACCTGCCTCAACTACGGAGCAGAATTTCGAGAACTGCGGATAACATAGAAGAGTGGAAAAAAACGATTCAAAGAAATGTGGGCGCGGTAGCCAGCTACATGACTAAAAAAGGCGGTGAAGCATTTAGGCCATTATCAGACTACTGCGTCAGGTCGCTTAATGCCCTTGCTGCACACAATCTGGACAACGGGAGTAACCAGCTGCAGCGTAAACTCTGGAACGTCGATAAGGTCCTTTATAAAAAATGGTTCTATGACAATAGCTTAGATGTCATATTAAACCATGAAGCGCGCAGCCACATGGAGTCAGATCTTACGCGGTACTTTTATGCATCCTGTTTCGCAGAAGTATTTGGGCGTTCACCCAAAGGGCCTGCAGATTTTTGGGTTCCTCAGTTAGCTCCCACCCACAGTAACTGGCAGTCGGGTAACTTTAGTGACAGGTTCCGAGTCCAGCTCAGTAATGAGCCGGCAACGACAATTACTAGTCACATATCTAAAGACGGGCATTATTATATTCATCCGGATCCCAAGCAATGTCGCAGCCTAACAGTCAGAGAGGCGGCTAGAATCCAGACTTTCCCAGACAATTACTTTTTTCAGGGAAACAGGACACAGCAGTATCACCAAGTTGGTAACGCTGTTCCCCCTATGCTTGCGAGGATGATTGCAGAGTCCATCTTGGAGTTGGATCTTCTAGCTAAGCGGTGATGTTTTCTAATGGGGCCTGTCAATTTGTTGAAAATCTCGTTGGTTTTCATGATTCTATTTGGCGAGGAAACGTTAGAGCCAGTAACATGAGGGGCCCCGGTCATGCGCAAAACCGACAAAAAGCTAGAGCGTGACATCGTCCGCGAGCTAACCGTTGTATGCGAAGCGGCAAAACACCGTTGCAGCGGTTTTGAATGGCTCACTCACACCGTCGACTATACGAGGTTCCCTGAAAGCTTGCGGGTGACTTTGGTGTTTAATGAAACTGTGAACGAAAAGACCATGCTAGCTGAATTCAAGTCGTTGATCCCAAAGGTCCAGTTTGCGCTTGAGCCGATTGTCGACGGCGAGCTACCTGCGGCACAAATCGAGGCCCGGCGCGAACACAGTGTAAATTAGTATCTCGCCTGGTGCGATTTGTGGCTTAGCTAATCGCTGCAGGTTGCAAATGAAAGACCCCCAGAATGGCTTTTGACCTCTGTTAAAACTCACCTAGACTTATTGCATGAGTAAAAAAGGAGGGCGTTATGGCAGGTCTGGTGAATGGCGAATGGGTAAAGGGCGATATTGCTGACAGCGAAACAAAAAGCGGTTCTTTTGAGCGCGAAGAGACTAAGTTTCGCAACTGGATCAAGCCGCCGGTCGAGTCGGGGCGCTATCAACTTTTCGTGTCCTACACCTGCCCGTGGGCTTCTCGCACGCTGATTTTCCGCAAGCTCAAAGGTCTGGAAGAGCACATTCTGCTCTCCATTGCCGAGCCAGCAATGGGCGAAGAGGGTTGGCAGTATGATAAGCCTCAGGATGCCGGACAGCATTTACCCGAGGTTCACCACCACCATCAACTTTATACTGCGACAGACCCTGACTACACCGGCAAGGTGTCAGTTCCGGTACTGTGGGATCGCAAAGAAGGGCGCATCGTCAATAACGAATCGGCCGATATCATCCGTATCCTCAACAGTGCTTTTGACGATCTCACCGGCAATGATCTGGATTTTTATCCCGAGTCGTTACGTGAGGAGATCGATGCCTGGAACGAGCTTATCTATCCGAAGCTGAACAACGGCGTTTACCGCGCCGGTTTTGCCAAAGAGCAGACCGCTTACAACGAGGCGGTGAGCGAGGTATTCGAAGCGCTGGATCGCATTGAATCGAACCTGGCCAATAATCGCTATCTTGCCGGCGTTTATCTGACCGAGGCTGACTGGCGACTTTTCGTCACCTTGGTGCGCTTTGATGCCGCCTACCATGGTGTGTTTAAGTGCAACATCCGGCGCATCGAAGATTACCCGCACCTGTCGAACTATCTGCGCGAGCTGTATCAGTGGCCAGGCGTGAACGACACGGTCAACCTTGAACATATTAAGAAGGGCTACTACTCGATCAAAGCTGTCAATCCGACCTGCATCGTGCCCATGGGTCCGGAGCTGGACTTCGAACGCGCGCATGATCGTGAACGTCTAGCCGGAAAAGGCATTTATCAAGGCACAGGTGCTCGGAAGTAAAGCGCCATTTGCCCTACATATAAACGAAAGAAGGAGAGAATTGATGCAGATCGACCTAAGTGGAAAACGTGCGATCGTGACCGGCTCTACCGGCGGAATTGGCCTTGCCATTGTCGAGGGTCTGGCGCGGGCTGGCGCTGAAGTGATCATCAATGGGCGCAAGCAGCGAACTGTAGATGCGGCCATTGAAGCCGTGAAAGAAAACGTACCCGATGCACGTCTGTCAGGCGTTGTCGCCGATCTTTCCAGTGCCGAGGGTACACAGAAGCTGATTTACGCCGTTCCCGATGTCGATATCCTCATCAACAATCTTGGCATTTATGGTGAGACTCCGTTCTTTGACCTTGAAGACGATGCCTGGGAGGAGATGTTTCAGGTGAATGTGATGAGCGGTGTACGGTTATCGCGGCACTACGCGAAGGGCATGCGCGAGCGTGGCTGGGGTCGCATTCAGTTTATCTCGAGTGAGTCGGCACTCAATATTCCCACTGCGATGATGCACTACGGCGTCAGCAAAGCGGCATTACAAGGCCTCTCGCGCGGTCTGGCCAAGGTGCTGGCGGAGACTGGCGTTACTGTTAACAGTATTCTGCCTGGCCCCACGCGCACCGAAGGCGTACAAGAAATGTTGGAGAAACAAGCTACAGAGCGCGACGTCTCCGTCGACGAGATGGAGAGCTTATTTCTGAAAGAGAATCGCCCCTCGAGCTTGATTCAGCGCCTGGCGACGCCGGAAGAGGTCGCCAACCTCAGCGTTTATACCGCTTCGTTGCAGGCCAGTGCCACCACCGGAGCCGCGCTGCGCGTCGAAGGCGGCATCGTCGAGAGCATCGGCTGACCCAAGGAGCAGTCATGTGCGGACGGCTAGACATTAACGACCACCAATTGACGCGGTTTGTCAGCGAGCAGCTGGGGCTCAACTTCACAACGCAAACCAATCATGATCTGCGGCCGACGCAGCAGGTGGAGATTGTTGCATATGAACAAGAGCTACAGCAGCTGAGTTCTTCCTGGGGCATTCAGCCACAATGGGCGAAGCGGCCGTTAATTAATGCTCAGGCAGAGACTGCCGCGACCAAGCCTACCTTCAAAGCGGCGTTCAAGCTGCATCGCTGCGTCGTTCCCTGCAGCGGTTGGTACGAATGGAAAGCCGAAGAGGGGCAGTCGAAAAAGACCAAGTACCTTTTTACCCATCCTGATGAGCAGCCCTTTTACATGGCAGGGCTTTATTTCCCAATGACCGATGGCGAAAACCGCCTGGTGACCCTAACCACAGCGCCAACGCCGCAATGCCTGGAGTACCACCACCGCATGCCACTGTTGGTGCGCCCGGATGAAGTGACGTTCTGGCTGACCAGCAATGCCGAGGCGCTCGACCCGCTGTTGCACGCTCCTCAAGATATTCCGCTGAGTATCCACAAAAGTTAATTTAAATTAACCTATAGGTGGATTTATCCGAGCGTTTTTCACCTAAGCAATTGGCGGAGGCCATTACCGCCAAGCGTACCAGCATGAAACTCAAACTTACTGATGTGGCCGAAGCGCTCACCACTCAGCGCGCAACCACTCAGCGCGCAAGAACTTGGTAAAAACTGGCTCGCGTTAAAGAGATGGGCGAGCCCATTAATGACCACCAGCTGACGCGGTTTTGTGCGGATACAAGCACCGTAAAAATCATTTTTATGCGCATAAAAAAGTAGCATTTGCTGTTTTAATGCGCATAATAATGTAAAGTTTGTCGTGTTTTCGACACAATCTACCCGCTGAGGCCGCCATGGAACGAAGTTTATTGAGCCAATTACACCAATGGAAAGCCAAACCAAATCGTAAGCCGTTGTTGATTGACGGTGCGCGTCAGACCGGCAAAACATACTTGCTGCAAGAGCTGTTTGGCAAAACCTTTGCGAGCGTGTTGCGAGTGGACTTCTTAGAATCGCCGGACATGGCACAAGCATTTGCCGACTCACTGACACCGTCAGATGTGCTTACTAATATTGAATTGCTCTCGGGCAAGACTTTCAATCCTGAAACTGACCTTCTTATTCTCGATGAAATTGGGGAGTGCGAGCGAGCGGTTACGTCGCTAAAGTATTTTGCGGAGAAAGCACCGCACATGTATGTCGCAGCCAGTGGCTCTAACATTGGCTTACTCAACAGCTTCCCCGTGGGCAAGGTTCAGCACCATAACCTACCACCACTTTCGTTTCGCGAGTTTTTGGCGGCAGCGAATGAACCCGCTTTGCTGAAGACATTCGATGCGCAGGTCAATTCCTCAGCGGCCCATGTCAAGCTGATGGAAAAGCTCACTGACTACTATTTTACGGGTGGTATGCCTGAAGCAGTGTATAAATGGTTTCAATTGGCCGACAGGAGCATTCTGGAACGTGTAGACGCGGTTCATCAAATT
Organism: Pseudidiomarina terrestris; assembly: GCF_030466375.1. Taxonomy (NCBI): domain Bacteria; kingdom Pseudomonadati; phylum Pseudomonadota; class Gammaproteobacteria; order Alteromonadales; family Idiomarinaceae; genus Pseudidiomarina; species Pseudidiomarina terrestris. Next base: position 230,638 of record NZ_JAGGJE010000003.1, on the reverse strand, counting down.
CAGCGTGACTTAATCGCGGGCTATTTACGCGACTTTGGTAAGTATTCAGGCAAAGTCGACGCTGGCTTAATTGAAGCGGTATTTAATGCAGTACCTTCGCAGCTTTCTGGGGTGATGGACGAATCGGTAAAGCGCTTTAAGTTTAAGCACGTGCATGAGCGTAAATCACGGTATCAGGAGCTCGAAAGCGCTATCTCCTGGTTGGAAAAATGCCGCTTGGTGATCAAAAATTATCCGATTGAAGGCAGGCCGCGTAGCCCGCTTGGCGCTTATAAAAAAGAAAATAGGGTTAAACTATTCTTAATGGACGTCGGTTTACTGAATCATATGCTGGGGGTGAGTTACCGGGAAATTAAGCAGCAAGGTTACGAATACAAAGGATATGTTGCAGAGAACTTCGTGCAGCAGGAGCTCGCCGCCTTAGGTATCGAGCCGACTTTTTCCTGGTACGATGCGCGCGCTGAGATAGAGTTTATTGCCACCGATAGAGAAGGCAATATTATTCCAATTGAGGTAAAAAGCGGCACGCGTACGAGAGCCCGTTCGTTGCAGTCCTACATTCAAAAATGTGCTCCTATCAAAACAATCAAGCTAGCCGGTACTCGAGGTTCAGGACCGCTTGAGCAAACTCATTTTGTCTATCCCCTTTATTATACCGAGCACGCAGTGCGGATTCATTTGTTGTGAGCGGGGCAAAACTCCCGGACCCATACATCGATAGTAAGCGATAACTCACTTAATGCCTCGGCGCGGTCACGGCCTTCATTGCTGGCGCGATAAAGGTGTGGCGTCATGGTCAGCAGTTTATGAATCGCTGCCTGGGTGGGCAGGGTTACCGAAAAGGTGACACGCTGCTCAGACTTGAGCTGCCAGTCATCAAGAGAGACCGGTAGTTGATATGGTTTGGTCTTAACTTCAGCATAAATAACCTGTTTGAGTTCACCCAGATGATCCGCTGCGGGGTCGACCATCACCAATCGGCCGCCTGGCTTCAGTACGCGTTGAAATTCGCCGCTGACCGGAAAGCCAAACACACACAAAAGCGCATCAATGCTGTTCGCCGCGACTGGGATCTGGCTATTGGAGGCAACCAGCCAGGTGGCGCGCTTGTCTTGTTTGGCTGCTGCCAGCGTGGCCCACTTGGAGATATCGAGAGCAGCAACCTCAAGCTCACAGCCAGAGTGCTCTGCAGCATCCAGCAACTGCCGCAAATAGTAGCCTTCGCCACAACCGGCATCCAACACTGTCATAGCTCTGGAACGTAACACTGTGGCCGCGAGTGCATCCGCCAACGGCTGATAAAATCCGCCAGCCAGGAAATCTGCCCGCGCCTGCACCATGGTTTTGCTGTCGCCCGGGTCTTTCGAGCGCTTATTCTGCACCGGCAACAGGTTCACGTAGCCTTGTTTGGCTACATCGAAGCTATGACCGTTGCCGCAGTGCCAGGTTTTATCGGCAAGCGTCAGCGGTTTTCCATCAAGCGGACAACAGAGCTGCGCAAAAGGCTTTATCAATGAAGTAGAAGTCGTCATGCGCGTAGTTTAAGGCAGATTATCAAAAAGGTCAGGCCTTATTGCTGACGATCTCTGTTTCTGCCGGTTTGGTTGGCATCGCGCAGGCATCGTGATGAGGCAGCAACGAACGGCGGCAGCGCTGCGGCGCCAACATGAATTGCCCGATCAACTACATTAGAATTTCGTTGGGGGATTTAGTTATCTAGCAAACGTTCGAATTCGTCTGCCGGAACGGCCGGGCTGAGCAAGAAACCTTGCCCCCAGGCATTATCGCTTGATGTTGCCAGCAACAGCTGGCGTTGTTGTTCAGTTTCGATACCTTCAGCGATGGTCCGAAGATTGAGGCTTTTCGCCATCTGATGAATGATTGCGATTAGAGCTTCACTCTTGCTTTCGGGCTGACAGAGCTGGCTGACGAAACTGCGATCTATTTTTAACGTCTGAATGGACAGTTGCTGTAATCGGCTAAGAGATGAATAGCCGGTACCAAAGTCATCGATAGCCAGTTGGAAGCCTTCGTCGCGCAGAGCTCTCAGTAATAACTCGATCTCGACTGGATCTCCCATTAACGCATGCTCCGTAACCTCAAGGTGAAGCCATGAGGGATCGACATAGGGTTTAACCAAATCGGCAAAAAGACTCGCATTCCCGTTCGGATAAAGTTGATTAATGCTGAGGTTGACCGTCATGCTTAACTCGAAGCCCCGTTTATGCCAAGCCTGTAACTGGCGGGCGGCGGTTTCCAGAATCCAGTTACCTAGCGGAATGATGAGGCCTATTTCTTCTACCAGTGACATGAAACTGCCTGGCATCACTATTTCGCCGCTCTGCTGTGGCCAACGAATCAGCGCTTCGGCGGCAACGATTCGGCAAGAGTCGAGCTCGAATATGGGCTGATAGTAGAGTTCGAATTGCTCCTGCGCCAGCGCATGACGTAGCTTGGCTTCTAATGAAAAGCGTTGCTGTCGACGCGTTGAGAAATCCTCTGAAAAAAGCCGCACGCAGCCGCTTCCCTGGCGTTTTGCTTCGTACATCGCCTTGTCGGCGTTTTCGATCAGCAACGTCGGTTCGCGACCATGCTCGGGGAATAGGCTGATGCCAACACTGGCGTTTAGGCTATGCGTGTGAGCGCCGATGGTCAGTGGTTCGCTTAGGTGGGTAATAATCCGATCTGCCAGATGAAAGGCAACATCGTCCACAGCGACATTATCCTGAATGCCACTACGGGGAGCGTTGTGAATGACGACAATAAACTCGTCACCGCCTTGACGAACCACCAGGTCGGAGTCGCGAACTGCGGACTGCAGACGATGTGCTAACTGTCGCAGTACCTCGTCACCTGCGTCGTGCCCCAGGGCATCGTTGATCAACTTAAAGCCATCCAGATCGACAAAGAGAATCGCACCCACGGTCTCTCGCATTTCTGGATCGCTCAAGTTGCGCTCCAGGTAATCAATCAGGTGTCGGCGATTAGGTAGCCCGGTCAACGAGTCGGTGTATGCGAGATAGTGGATTTCGGAGGCCTGTTGCTTACGTACAATAGCGGCCCGTAACGAGTTCAGGCCGAAGACCAAATTGCCAGCCAAGCGTTCCAGTAACTGCCGTTCATTGTGGTCGAAATATTCGACTCGGTCGGAGTAGATCGTTAAACAGCCGGATGGGCCGCTTTCTGTGTTTAATGGCAGCACGATGGCGGCGGCCAGCTCGTGCTGCACGGCGCGTGCGCGTAACTCAGGTGATACTATGGTTTCGTTAAGGTCATTGACGACGTGAGTTGTGTTCGTACGAATACTGTCGGCAACAGCTTCGGTGCAGTTTGATTGCTGGCTCATACTCTGCTTCAGATCGGCGACAAAGCCCTGAGACGGGCCAGCCATGGCGCATATATTCAGTGCCAAATGACTCTGATCCTCCCAGAACCCAATCCACGCAAGGTTGTAGCCGCCTTGTTCGACAATTTTTTGGCACAGGGCAGAGGTTAACTCGTTTTCTGATTCGGAGCGCACCACAACACTGTCGCAGGCACTCAATGTCCGTAAGGCACTAACCACGCCAGCAACATGTTTTCTGGCATCATCTTGCTCTCTTACCAGCGCTTTAAGCCGAAGCAGGTTTTTGATGCGAGCTGTCAACTCTGCCTTACTGGTAGGGATCCGCAAAATATCATCGACACTGATACCCAGTTCTGATGCCACTTTCGGATGTGGGCCCTGGCGACTTTCGATGACTAAAAGTACTGGCAAAATCATAGGCCTGGCACGGCGACGAAGGTCACGGATTAAATGATAATGGCGTTGCAAAGAGACGACATCAACGATCAGCAGATCAGCCTTTTCAGCGAGTTGTTCGCCGCGCCCTGTGAGTCCGTAGCTCAGCTGAAACGATCGGCCTAGTAACTGTTCGAGTAATTCTCTGTTGGATGAACTTGCCAGAGCTATGACAATTTGGAACGTGTTCTCTTGCCGACCTGTGGGCGCTATCACTCGCTATCCTGACGACTTTTATTTATTTCGGGCGTGCCACTCAGAATACCTCGTAGTCCGTGAAAGGGTTGGCCAACTTTCAATCCTTCCGAGGAAACTTCAAATTCGCGCAGCGCCCTTTCAAAATTCCCCGCGCGTTTTTTCAACACTCCGATAGATTTACGTAGTTCACTTTCGAGCTCGATGTAGCGAAGTATGATGATATTGTCGGCGAGGTAGCTGAGTCCGAATTCGGTCACCCGGGTGTGTTGATCGGTGATAGAAAAAATCTCGTTGACCAGGATGACAGTGACGCCCATGTTGACCAAATATCGACATAAAGCATGAACACGCTGCTCCAGACCCTGACCGCGTACGGATTGTTGATAACCCGACAGGCTGTCGATCATAACCATGGTGGTGTTACATTCTTCAACCTCGTAGCGCACCCGGTCTGCAAACTCATCGGGACTATAATGGAGTGGCTCGACGGGTTCAAAATTTAAATAGCCGTCTGCGATCATGTCGCTCACCGGCAGGCTCACTTGCTCGCAGCGGGCGAAGAAAGTTGAAGAACCTTCGTCGAAGGAATAGATCACTGAACGCTCGCGGCGTTTTGCGGCCTCGCTCATTATTTGTGCACCGAGGGTCGTCTTTCCTACTCCTGTTGGGCCTGACAGTAAGGTTACCGTCCCCCGTTCAATGCCACCGTGAGTGAGTGCATCAAATTCTGGCAGGCCGGATCCCAGCAAGGTATGCTCGACTTTACGACCGTGATGGCCGGGTACAAGTCGAGGGTATAATCTAATACCAGAGTCGCTTAAGCTGAAAAAGTGAGCACCACTGGCAAATGAAGAGCCGCGCAACTTACTAATCTGACAATGGCGGCCATTTTCAGATTGTTCCAGGCTAATAACACCATCGCTTAGAAAGGGCAGAATTTCATCGTCGTCACCAGCCCCTTCCTCGGAAGTAAACAAAACCGTTGCACCCAAGGCGGTAAGTTTACGCAACAGGGACATTACTTGTTTGCGAAAGAGGAAGGTATCGGCGGCAAGATAGCGCATCTGGCTAAGTGAATCGATCACTATACGTTCTGGGCGGTGCTCTTGGGCGTGGGATAAAATACGCTCATAGACACCATTCCCCTCTACCTCCCAGCTCTCAAGAAGTGTATATGTTTCGCCGGATTCCTCCAAACTTGGGGAAAGATCAAGTACTGCCACATCGTCCATGGGTAAGCCGCAGAGCTTGGCGTTTTCGCGCAATTGCTGCTCAGATTCACCAAGTGTGATAAATAGGCTATTTGACCGAGCGCCACTGAGCAAAAAATGCAGACCAAAAGTGGTCTTGCCTGCGCCAGGTCCACCCCGGATCAGGTAAGTGCGTTCAGGGATCAATCCTCCGTGAAGGATTTCATCGAAACCAGAGATGCCAGTGCGGATTCGTCCATTATTCATGTAGGCCCTCCAACATTGAAAGCTCTAAGATTGCTAACGCACATTTAGTAGTCGCAAATGAGCTTTCCTGGTACTCGTCTTTCGTCCGAACTTAATCGCTTCTGTGGTATACTCGGTGATCGAATTATGAAGGAAGCTCGTATACTGCGGACACAACAACTCAGTTGCCGCCTCTGTTGAGGTGCTAACCGTTGTGACTCTGTGCTCTCACTCTACGGAGATAGCAGACTTTACTTTAGGAAGAGAAAATAACACCAGAGAGTTACTTTTTCAACTCCCAGGTATGAGCTTTCTCAAATAATTTATGCTTTTGGCAGTTAAGAAGGCTTTAACATGAAGAAAAATAACAGAAAGTCATCAGCAAAGAACGGTTCTCATTCAGGAGTTTTGTTTAAACTAGAGAGTGGGTTTTCGTGTCGGCTTAAGCAGGCTATAGGCAAGCGGTCCGTGCATTCGTTTGCTAAGTCTTGCGGAATTAGTGACAGCCTGATTCGGAAGTACCTCGCTGGCTCACTTCCGGGTTTGGACAAAGCATTGATTTTAGCCAGAGAGGCAGGAGTGAGTCTTGAGTGGCTTGCTACGGGTCAGGCATTACCAGAAAAGTCGGAGTCCGCGACCGATAAAAAGCTTTTAGATGTCGACTTGATGGAGGAAGTGATCGCCAAAACCCGAAGAAAATTTCGCGATCAAAATATCAGTATGACGCCGGAGGATGAGGCGAAGATAATACGCTTGATTTATGAGTTTAATTCCGAGACAACTTCGTGTTTGGACGGTGCTCCAGTCATCGACAATACCAGCGCTTTGGAGATATTCTTTTCAGAACTCGATCTTAAAAATCAGGGGGCGTCCGATTTAGAGGATAACTAAATCGTGAACTTTTATAGAGGCTTATTTGCTATAACTGCGCCAGTAGCAGCCACACCCCAAAAAAATAAAGCACAATAATCAGCACACTCTCCAGGCCTATGCCGGCCGGACCTTTGCGCTCGCGGCGCAGCAGGCCCATCATTAAAATTGCGGTCATCAGTAGTGTCAGGCAGACCCACATCAAGGTGCTGTCGGTGATGGTGTGGTAGATAGAACCCTCGCGATAGGCAATATCAGAAGCTGCCGTGAACAGGGTGTCAAAGGCATTGCCGCCGATGATGCCACCGACCGCGAGCGTCAGGGCGCCGCGGCGCACGGCCGCGATAGAGGTGACTAACTCCGGTGTCGAGGTGCTGATGGCGGTCAGTAAGATGCCCACCACCGTTTGCGTCATGCCCGTTCGTGAGGCAATCACTGTCGCCGCGGACTCGAGCAGATAACCGGCCATGCCAAGAATCACAAAAAGCACCGCAAACTCTGCGCTCAACCGTGCCATAGACGGCATCAAATCGACATCGTCGGGTTCGTCCTCACGGGTGTCATGGGTATGCTTCGGCCGCCACATAGGGGCCTCGTGCGCGTTTTGCACCATGCGCAGTCCGACCACATAAGAGATAAAAAGCAGCGGTGTGACCGGATGCACACCCCACAGCGTGACAGAAGGTAACAAGGGCGCCAGCAGTATGAACGCAAGCAGAATCATTAGCAGCGCGTTTTGCATCATGTTGGGCACAGAGGCCGCGGCATGCTCGAGATTGGCATGCCGGTAGGAGATATCCGCCAGTGCCAGGAAGAAGGTCTGCACGGCGATACCGCCCAGTGCATTACTGACCGCCAGCTCAGCGTTGCCATTCCAGGCGGCAGTGACCGACAGTACCGAGCCGCCAATCGACGTGGTTGCGCCAAGCAACACCGCGCCGGCGGCTGCCTCACCAATCCCAGTGCGGTCCGCCAGCTGGTCAACGATGCGGGTGATGCGCGTGCCCGCCACGCCAATGACCAGCGCGAGCAGCACAAATACCACAATTCCTTGGGTTAAGGTCCAGCCAGAGGGATCCAGCAACTGCACAGTTCTCCTTACCATTCACTGATGAATTGAGTATAGTCAGTCACCAGAGCGGATCAACGCCAGCCACCGTCACTTGCCTTAACTAGTGGCCCTGCTATCGTCCCTGCGTTGACATCCGCGGCCACAAGGGATATCAAAGATAAAAACCTACAGGAGATGACATATGTTTGAATACAAACGCATCGCGCTAGCAGTCTCGCTAGTGCTTATGACGAGCGCATGCTCAGAAGCCCCAAAAGAGAACGCCACCACCGCCGCGGAAACAACGCAAACCGCAGCCGCTGAGACAACTGCACAAGACACTCAGCAAACAGAATCGGAAAAAGCCAACGCGCTGTTTGAAGACATTTTCATGCAGGGTGTGATGCGCAGCCCGATGTTCCAGTCGTACCTGGGTATTAAACAAGATCAGGACAAGTGGGACGATATCTCTGAAGAGCGTGCGCAGGAAGATTTAGCTCTGCAAAAAGAAAACCTCGCTAAGGTCATGGCCATTGATGAATCGAAGCTCAATGAGCAGACCCGCATCAGCTGGATGTTGATGAAGCAGCAGCTTGAGCAGGAAATCGAAGACTTCAAATGGCGCCATCACAACTACCCTGTGAACCAGATGTTTGGCATGCACTCAAGCGTTGCCTCGTTGCTGATTAACCAGCACGGCATCAGCGACGTGGATGATGCAGAAGATTACATCGCACGTCTGAACGGTTTAACCGGTCTGTTTGACCAGCTTGGTGAAAACCTGCGCCTGCGCGCGGAAAAAGGCATTATCGCACCTAAGTTTGTTTACCCTTATGTGATCAGCGACAGCAAGAACATCATCACTGGTGCTCCTTTTGATGACGGCGAAGCCAGTGCCTTGTGGGCAGATTTCACTAAAAAAGTGGATAACCTTGATATTGATGACAGCCAGTACAATGAGCTGATGAGCGCCGCCGAAGCAGCCATGCTGCAGTCGGTCAAGCCAGCTTTTGAAAATTTGATCGCTGTGGTTGAAGATCTTGAAGAGCAAGCCACCACCAAAGACGGTGCCTGGAAACTGCCTGACGGTGAAGCCTTCTATAATAACGCTCTGAAGCGCACCACGACGACCGACTTAACGGCGGATGAGATCCATGAGATTGGCTTAAGCGAAGTGGCACGGATCCACGACGAAATGCGCGTGATCATGGAAAAAGTCGGCTACGAAGGTACCCTGCAAGAGTTCTTCGTGTACATGCGTAACAACGAAGACTTCATCTACCCGTCAACGCCAGAAGGTCGTAAGCGCTACATGGATGAGGCTACCGCTTTCATCGACAGCATGCGCGGTCGTCTTGATGAGCTGTTCCTGACCAAACCTAAAGCCGATATGATCGTTAAAGCGGTTGAACCTTTCCGTGAGAAATCTGCCGGTAAAGCTTTCTATCAGCAGCCGTCAATGGACGGCACCCGTCCAGGTATCTACTACGCGAATCTGTACGACATGGCGGCCATGCCGACCTATCAGATGGAAGCGCTGGCGTACCATGAAGGTATTCCGGGTCACCACATGCAAATCGCGATTCAGCAAGAGCTGGAAGGTATCCCGTCGTTCCGTAAATTCGGCCGTTACACTGCCTACTCGGAAGGTTGGGGACTGTACACTGAGTTTCTGCCAAAAGAATACGGTTTCTATGAAGACCCTTACTCAGACTTCGGCCGTTTAGCGATGGAGCTATGGCGTGCAGTACGTCTGGTGGTCGACACTGGTATTCATGACAAGAAATGGACCCGTGAAGAAGGTATCGATTTCTACGTAACGAATACGCCAAACGCGAAGTCTGATGCCGTGAAGATGGTTGAGCGTCACATTGTGATGCCAAGCCAGGCAACTGCCTACAAAATTGGTATGAACAAGATCCTGGAGCTGCGTGAGAAAGCTAAAGCTGAGCTGGGTGACAAGTTCGATATTCGTGAATTCCACGACGTCGTACTCGAAAATGGTCCGGTACCGCTGAATATTCTTGAGCAGTTTGTAAATGAGTATATTCAGGAAAAGAAAAACGCTTAACAGCAATGTTTAGTTAAAACTGAGCCGGATGCCCGTCAACTCTGTTGGCGGGTTCCGGTCTTTTGAGGATCATTATGCCACTTGTCTACAGCTTTATTGTTTATCTGGCTCTTGCCGTTTTGCCCGCACAGGCTGATAGCCTTGCAGTCGAACGTGCCGGTCAGGTACACAGTTTCATGGCGGCTTTTAATGCCCACGACAGTGAGCGTATGGCTGAGCATGTGACGGACAACGTGGAGTGGTTATCGGTTAACGGCACCGAAATCGTCGTTGAAACCCGTGGTAAAGCAAACCTGATAAGTGCGATGGACGCTTACTTTAAGTCCTGTTCCTCATGCCAGAGTGAATTGCTGGAAGTGATGGTTTCCGGCAGCCGTGTCAGCACTGTCGAACGTGCCACCTGGCAAAGCGAGACTGAGCAGGCGGTGCAGAACCGTGAGCAACGCAGCATTGCCGTGTACGAGTTTGCTGGTGATTTGATTCAACGCGTCTATTATTTCCCCGCGGACTAGCTTCTCACCGAGCAGCCGCCGATCTTTTACCTTCCTTTTCAATGGTCACCTGTACATCGCCTATGCATCGGTTATGCTTAAATGAACGCTTAGCTGTCATTTAGGGGATAGTATGAACTTGTATTTACGTGGATTAGTACTGGCACTGGTTGTTGTTCTTGCTGGTTGCGCATCGCCGACGACCACCAACATGATCGGCACTTCCCGCACACCGCTTCAGCCCGAGCAAGTGACGGTCTACACCCAGGAACCTGCATGTTTTGAACCTATCGCGCTGGTCACAGCCACCAGTGACATGTCCTTCACTTTTACCGATCAGGCACAGATGGACGTCGTGCTGGAGCGCTTACGTGAGGCCGCAGGCCGCGTTGGTGCCAACGGTGTGCTGTTACAACGTACCGGTGAAGAACGCGATGAATCCGTGCACGTCGGTACCGGCGTGGGCCGTCAGAGTGGCAGCGTTGGCTTTGGCGTCAATATCGGCAAGTCGTTTGGGCTGATGGAGAAAACTGCTGAAGCGGTGGCGATTTGGGTATCCGCTGACGCTGCCTGCGAAGAATTCTAAGCTTGAGAGGAACACGACAATGAATCTGGGTGCATTTTCAGTAAGTCTGGCAGTGAAAGATATCGCCGCTTCGCTGGCGTTCTATAAGAAGCTGGGGTTTGAGCCTATGGTCGATCACCGCGAACAAGGCTGGGCCATCGTCAAAAATGGCGAACACGTGATTGGTTTATTTCAGGGAATGTTCGACGAAAACATCCTCACCTTCAATCCAGGCTGGGATCAGTCGGGACAGGAAACCGAAGACTTTACCGATATTCGCGAACTGCATCGCCAGCTCGAGGATGCCGGCCTTGAGGTCAGCAATGCTAACCTTGATGGCCCCGACAGCCGCGGCAGCCTGACACTCCGCGACCCAGACCGCAATGTGATATTGCTTGACCAGCATCGTTGAGCGGGGTCGCTATGCTTACGCCCGTGACAACACCTTAATCAAGTGCCAGCCGAACTTGGTCTTCACCGGACCATGGACTTCCAGAGTGGGTTTGCCGAACACTACTTTATCGAAGGCTGGCACCATTTGTCCGCGACCGAACTCGCCCAGATCGCCTCCATTTTTGGCTGACGGGCATAGTGAGTGCTTACGCGCGAGATCGCCGAACTTCTTGCCGGCGGCTAACTGCTTCTTCAAATCTTGTGCTTCGGCTTGAGTACTTACCAGAATGTGTAGGGCATGAGCGCGTGCCATAAATGCCTCTCCTATAGTGTGTCTGCCATGTCGTATATGAAAGTAATGCTCAAGCGTTACCAATCTTCCAGCTGTTGCAAATGCTTGATGCGATCACGTTGCAGCGCGAGTGCTTCGAACACGTCCGAGTAATTTTCATTGCGAGGCGACAGATTGGGCAAGGCGAAGTTGGCCTGAGTGAAGAACTCACTCTTGTAATCTTCCCAGCCTTGTTGCCACCAGTGAACAATAAATTCGCGAGATTGCAAGAGCTTGTGATTGGTCGGTAGTTTATCCGATTTTTGTGCATTGATGGCAGCTTTCGTCGGCAACAGGTTCCACAAATCATTATTTGGCCAACGGGCGAACGGGAAGGCATGATCAACTGCATAACTGCGATGTCGGATGGCACTACCGGACCAGCAACAGTGGACTTTATCTTCTGCCAGCAATGCTTCAACGCGTTTGCGTATGCGGTGGGTGGTACGCTCGGGATTTTCCCAGCGTAACGCATTAAGGTAGTCGACCTGGGAAAATGAGCGTTGCAGATTGAATGAGTAGCTCGCCATTAGATTGCTCCACTCATTGACGAGCGCAGGCTCAATCCAGACACTAAAGCGTGACAAGGCGTCCCAGATACTGCGCGGTACGTAGAATGTACCCAGTGACTTCAGGAAATCATAATCTAATACGAGAGCCCCACCTGGCTTTCGCGTGCGTTGCAATTCAACCTGGAACACTTCGGTTTTGGTGCCCGGCAAAGTGATGTATTTAGCGGGCATATTTTTGATGGTAGCGGCGATATCTTTCAGTGTGTGATAGAGGTTGTTGCTGGTGCCAGTATCGAAATAACAGGCGCCAATGTAAAAGTCGTTTGCGGTGAATGACTTCAAGGTCTGCCAGCCGTCAGCTTTAACGAATCCGAGGCCTTTACTACTGCTGCTTTGCTGTATTTCGTATTGGTCAAGCAACGGCTTATAAAGTTTCAACCAATAAAGTGCGACTAAGCCCATGGGGAGCGCTACCGTGGTATCGGTTTGTTCAAGTACCGCGCCGGGATGCCCTTCGGCGATGCGCAATAAGGTGCGCAGCAGCGCAACTTTGTAGGTCGATGCCTTACTATCGTTGATCACGATATTCCGAATCAGCGGAAATGCGCCGGTGCCATCGTCTGGCAAAGTGAGCAGGATGATCTGTCGTGATGAGGCGTCATCGCGGTTGGCGAGCAGTTTGTAGGTTAACCCCTGCTGCTGTGCAAATTGCGCGAGCTCATTAGCGTGCTCGTCAGGGGTATCGCCACGAGATAGCGAGACGACCATTTTGCCGTTGGGTTTGAGTAACGAGCTGAGTTTGCGGAAACTGCGTTGCCGCGCGGACGATGGCACGTCCATCCATGCAGCGCCAAGCAAAACCAGATCGAACTTGGTTTGCAGTTTGTGTACATGGCTGAGTTCGGGCAGGCTGTCATCTATCCAATGGATAGGTTGCGCCGCGCCATACTGTTGAGCTTGCTCACGAATACCAGCGTCGGACTCCACAGCGACAACGCTTAAACCTTTGTTGGCCAGGTAGCGCGCATCGCGTCCCGAGCTCGCCCCGATATCAAGCACCATGCCTTCCGATGGTATCTCGGTCAGCCAGTCACGCTGCGCCGCTTCGAAATCGATATGATCGACCAGACTTTCCGCGTTCTGGTTGGGGTACTTGATGCTCTTTTTCATCTTGCGATGGCTTATTTTGTTGTGCGAGAGTGACTTTCACTATAACGGCTGAATACTCCCAAGGGAACGCTTTCACCGAACAAATAAAAACCGGTAGTTAGCGGCATCACAAAGATCCCGGCTTAAGGTTTACCGCGAAATCCACTTATTACTAAGTCGCACCAGCCAGCTGGGCGAAATCTTGCTCGCCAGCGCCATGAGCTTGGTCTGGCGGCCGACATACCAGTGGATGCGGGAGCCTTTATAGTGTGCCATGCGATAGACGGTGGCGGCGATCATCTGTGGAGTCAGGCGCACACCGAGACGACGCATGCTGTCGCCCTGCATGTCGGCGACCATGGCGGTTTTGACGAATAGCGGCATCACATCCATGACCTTAATGCCTTGGTCGGCCCATTCCAGCTCCAGCGCTTCGGTGATGGCACGTACGGCAAATTTACTGGCTGAGTAGATGGCCAGCTTGGGTTGGCCATAGATAGCACTGGCCGAGCTCATGTTAATGACGCGGGCGGTGTTGGGGCCATCAACCGCTGCGGCCTCCAGATAGGGTCGTGCGAGGTAACAGCCGGCCAGTACGCCTTGCACGTTGACCTCAATCATCCGCTGCTGAGCCTCCAGGGAAATGGCCTCGAACGCACCGGAATAAAGAATCCCAGCATTATTGAACAAGAGGTTAAGCTTGCCATCGTTATGCTGCGCAAAGTCAGCTAGCGCGTCCTGCCATGAGGTATTTTCAGTCACATCCAGGACACCGGTAATAAGGCGTTCGCGCGCACTTTCAGCGACGTCGTTAGCCAGCTTGGCTAAGCCGTCCGTATCGCGATCGTAAGCCCCCACTTGCCACCCTGCCTCAAGAAAAAGCAGGGTGGTCGCGCGACCGATACCAGCTGCCGCGCCGGAAATGAAGATGCTGTTCCTGGTGTGCATTTACAGGTTCTTCTTATCAGCGAACTTGCGTTTAAATAGTCGCACCAACCAGTCGCCTTTTTGTGCTTTGTTTAACGCTGCCAGTTCGACTGTGGCGCGCTCCGTGCTAATGGTGTTCTTCAGCATAGCGTCGTAAATCGCATTGGAGGTTTTGCGCCGCTTGATGGCGTTACCGGAATCCAGAAAGGCTTCAATGGTACGCAGCACTTTGTACTGCCAACCGCCACCAGCGGAGCTTTGGGAGAGAATTTTGGCGGTTTCTTCCTGCTGGCGCTTCAGCTGTTGCTCGATGATTCTGAGGTCGGCCTGAATGCTTTCTTGTTGGCAGATTTGCCGCTCGCGCGCGATAGCAACGGTCGCTTCTACAAACTCAGCATCGAGTACGCCATATTCCTGCCAGGTTGCCAGCACCCGTGCCGCGGCCTGAATGTCAGTTAAGTCGCGGGATTCCCGCAGAATTCTGGCGTTACTGTGAACCTTGTCCCAGGCCTGCCAGCGGTAGATGAAATCAAGTCCGGTGCCTTTAATGTTCTGCACGCCTATGACACGTGCCTGCAGGCCCGGCGGGGTGGTGTCGATCAGGCACTGTACGGTCTCATTCCCGGTTGAGTAATAGTTCTCCACCACCACCCAGCGTTCTTTAAAACAGTTGAAGATATACTCGAGGGTGGTATCCACGTCCTTGTCCGAGCTGCGCAGCTGTTGCCAGTGCTGATATTCAGCATGCATTTGCGTGGTCAGCTGGCGAATAGCGTCCAGTTGCTCGCGGTCCACATTATCGGCATCGGTCTGCTCTTGCAGACGTGCAAACGCGGCACTACTATCGGCCTCACTTTGCCACTGGGGCAGCTCTGTCAGTAACTCATCCACCAGCGCCTCACTGACGTTGATACCGCGCAGCGCGGCGCCGATCCGTTTGCTGATGTGGTCCACTTCAGTTGCAATGCGAAAGCGTTTGCACAGCTGGGTCAGTTGCTGCTGTTGGTCTTCTTGCGCACCTTCTTTGAACTGAATGACAAAGTTCTGCCAGGCATCGCTGATGTAGGTCTGCAAACCGTCAAGATTGTCGCCGATGAAGTAATACCGATCGGCCTGCATATCGCTGACCAGGATCTCCGCGAAGACCTGTGAGCGCGCTACCCGGTCGGCGCGGTTATTCACTACGATGCCGGTCCAGACGTCAGGGGTCTCAACCAGGTTATGTTTATTGAATCCGGTGCGTTGCCAGTTGCTTAAGGCGCCTAAACGCTCGTTGGCAGACATGCCGTTGACGAACTCGATGTTGCGCCCCTGCACTGGTACTGTCGGGTAGATTTTCAGCACACCCAGATCGGCAATGACGTTGTCGGCCATGGCTTTGACGGCAACGTCATTGCGTACACCCAGACGTTTGGACATGGTTCGCACCAGCGCGATATTGTTCGGATGCTCGGCGTAAGGGAAACGTTTGAGCACGTCTTCGGTGATCAGGCCAGAGTCGAGCCAGGTGACCGCGGTCAGGTTGGCCTGTTTGCGGTGTGCTTCGTCCTGCAGCAGCGGCAGCATCGACTCTTCGGTGGTGTACACATCGCCTTTTTTGGCGATGAAGTTTTGCATCACAATCGGGATTTCAATGCCGGCCGGCCCCTGAATGTCTTCGTGATCGGGATAGCAGTTGGTGATGGTGGAAATATCGTCGCGCATCCACTGGCTTTGCAGGATCTCAATGTAGCGCGGGGTCAGCCCCATGCACTCCCAGAGGAACACATCGACATTGAGCTTGGAGGCAAATTTAGTTAAGAAGACTTGCTCCCAAATTGTTGCTTTGTCGTAGGGGCGGAACAGAAAGAGCTCCTTCATGGGCCGGCTGGCATTGCCGTACAGGAACATGGCTTCACAGCCGGTGGTCTTGGACAGCACACTTAAGCCAAGCTCGTTGAACACCGCTGCTTTGAGACGTTCAGTCCCCGACTTGCCCCGGGTACCCCAGCCACCAATGACCAGTGGCAAGCGCTTACGATGGCGGCGCAGTTCCACCAACTGGCGGACATGGTTGGCAAAAAAGCCAACAAAGACCACCGAGGTGAAGGCCAGCAGTTGGGTGATGGTGTTCTGGTACACCGAGTAGAAGTAGTTATAGACATCACTCATCGATGGCAAAGTGAAAGGCAGCGCCACCGCCGGGAAGAAACGGTTCACCCGCGGCTCGACGGGGTAGTTGTTGCCCTTGTTATCGGCATAACCACGAATCGATAGCTTAAAGCCTAACTGAGACACCTTTTTCAAATAGGCATTTGGGGCAAAGCTGTCGCCTTCTTGCCAGTTGCGCAGGCGAGAGAACCTGGCAAACTGCAGTTGAATTTTCCAGCGTGCCCGCAGCCGTGCCAGCAGTGATTTAGGCGGTAACACTTCGGTGACGCCTTCACTGCTGTAAATACGCATCGGCGCAGTGGGCCAGCCCTGATCCAGACAGGAGATCAGCTGATCGACCAGCGGCAGATAGCTGCGTTCGCCTGCTTCTTCACTGATGTACACCGGCTCGCCCGGGACTTTGGTGATGCTCTGTTCGGCCACGATACGGCTGTTAAACTGCTCCAGTCCGTAATACACCCGACCTTTGGTGTGGCTGTGGTTCTG
Source organism: Pseudidiomarina terrestris (assembly GCF_030466375.1). Taxonomy (NCBI): domain Bacteria; kingdom Pseudomonadati; phylum Pseudomonadota; class Gammaproteobacteria; order Alteromonadales; family Idiomarinaceae; genus Pseudidiomarina; species Pseudidiomarina terrestris. The sequence goes on along the minus strand of NZ_JAGGJE010000003.1, from coordinate 214,226 downwards.
TCGTTTATCCGTGGCCGGTTTGCGCCATTCATGAATCATGCGCCACAGGCGCGGGCGGAAGCGGAAGCCGGACCAGATCTTGAGCTTATTGCCTTGCGCACGCACATTAAAGCCAAAGCGTTTCGAGGCCATATAAGCCATTTGCCGGTACCAGGCTTCAGTGCGTTGGCGCGCATCGGCTTTTAGCGTCAGGCTGGCTTCCAGTGGCAGGCGCTCGAGGTTCTCGCGCTGTCTAGTATCAAATGCGGAGGCGCTGGTGTAAAAGAAGATGGCTTCCCGGCATTCTGCGGCCCAACGCCGCAAACGGGTGTCGTCATGGTGATGGTTAAGCCAGGTCAGCTGGCTATCGATCTGGGCCAGGTGCTCTTCACTTACGTCGAGGCGCGGCAGGTAACGATGCAACAGATGCGGTAACACATGGAAGACGGTGCGCAGTAAAAACACGTCATCGTCGTTGTTGAGGATGCTCAGCAGGCTCTCGACAATGCGATCCAGTTGCTGTTGCGTCCAGTCTTTGCGCAATAGGGTCAGTAAAAACTGTGCTTTGACCTTATTTGATGACTCCGACTGCAACAGCCGCAGTCCCAGTCGCAGCGCAACCTGGGGCTCGACGTACTGGGTCGACTCGGCAAAGCGCTGGCGCACATATTCAGAAGGTTCACTGCGAACGGCCCGCAAGGCATGGCGCAGCGCTTTTACTTTTAAGGGCACAAAGCGCAGCAGAGATTCCACCATCCGTGCTTTCAGGAAGATGTCAGCATCAGGCTCTTTGGCGTAAACATGCTGGAAAATCGTCAGGTACTGCGATGGCTGGGTGACCGCGATGAGGGTCATCATTTCTGCCCGCATCCAGATATGTTTTTCTTTATCCAGACAGGTGCGGTAGACGTACTGGATAGTATTACTGGGTACTAAGTCCCGAATAGCCGGACGCATCTCCTGCAAGACCACGCGCAGGCCCCGACAGGCGGCGATGCGAATAGTTGCCTGCGCCTGATAACTGAGGCTCTGGGTCAGGGCTTCCGGCAGCGCCATGAGTTGCCACAGTCGCTTAAGCTCTTCATCGTCATCAAGCTGAACCAGCGTCAGCCGCACAATTTCACACAGGCGGCCAAGCACAAACACAATGAACTTTTCATGCTCCGAGGTGCGCTTCTCAAAGTATTCACTGATGGCGGCATCATCGAACCAGTCGAGCTTGTTGGTTGCAATTTTTCGCACGATACGAGCAGGGTAGCCCAGGTATTTGGCCGCAGATACCAGGTGCTCAGTGCGCTCAGGCTCAGACGCGGACTGATGGTAGTTGTAGTTAAATTCTGCCTGGCGCGTACGCAGTTGCTCGATAGTTTTAAAGCGTGTTGCCAGCTCGTTCTGCAAAAACAGCACCAGCTGCAGTGCGTCCTGATTGGCTTCATCTTTGCCTTCAAGATTCTTCGAAACCGCTGACCATTTCTTAAAGCGCTGCTGGCACTCACGCAGTGACTGCGCGTAGATGTTTTGCCAGATCGAATCCAGCCCGGACCTTAACAGAGAGTCTGAGGATGACAGCTTAGTTTTCATCTACAGCCTCCAGTGGATCGTTGATGGTAATGTCATTGGTCTCGATATATTCCAGCGCGTGACGCTGGCGTAATGGCGAAAACAGTAATGTCGGCGGCGCGAAATCATCGTAGCCCTGACCGGCGGTGTGGTTCCAGCTGATGCCGAGAAACGCACCTGTGGTATTACGGTTGATGTCATGGCGAATATCAAAGCTCAGTTGCCACAGGTTACCTTGCGCCTGCCACCATTCATAATCGACAGACAAAGCCAATTGCGTTGAGGACAAGCGACGCCTGCGGTTGTCGTCGCGCAGGTACTGGGTGTAGCTGGCGTCCAGACCCAGCCGCCAGGGTTTAAAATACTGCCGCCAGCCACTGGTCACCGACCAGTGATCGAGCAGCTGCCCCTGACCCAGTTCATTGAGGGTGAACTGACCTTCCAGGTGCACGCGTGTGTCCAGCCAGGGTTGATAAGTGAGCTGGTCGCGTACAGTCAGACCGTAGCGGTGGTCCAGCTTATACTGGGTGACGATATCATCGTCGATGGGCACAGCAGGGGTCAGCTCTTCGCTGAGCTCACGGCCAAATACCAGCAGTTCCAGCTCGTTGCGGGTGCGGTTATTCCAGTAGTACTTCCAACGCCCTGACAGCGACGCATAAGCCGACCAGGCACCCTCGGCTTCGTCGTCGGTAGCAGCGGCCTGATAATAGAGATTTAGCCGCGCCTGAGCATCGAAGTACTTGTTGGGTAGCCAGTAGAGGTCATTATCACTGACCAGCGTGTGCAGGTCGGTGTCATTGTGTGCGCGCCACTGTAGCGAGCTGTTCCAGTAGGCGTCCCAGTCGTTAAGCTGACGTTGGTAATTCCAGCGGCTATCAATAAACTCTTCACGGCCCGTGCGCAAGTCTTCATCAAAGTTGTTACGAGCGCGGTAGCCAAGCGCAAAGCCCCAGGTGCCGTCGTCCTGCTCACCCAACTGGTACAGCGTACCAGCGAACACTGCCCGCTGTGGGTCCACCGGCCAGATGGTAGGTGGCTGCTGAGCAACACTAGGCTCTGGCTGCGCGGCCGACAGCAGTGGCGTTTGCGGCTCATCCGCCAGTGGCTGTTGTTGCCAGATAAAGAAACGGTAGTAGCTGTGCTCACCGGAACCGTCACTGTGCGCCACCTGGTAATGCGTATCTTCTGCAAACCATTGGTAACTGTGGCTGGCTAATGCATCCCGGTGTGTGTAGTGGTCGATGCGCAGCAGGTTATTGGCCGGAATGAAAAGTTCAATCTCGCGGTCTTGGCTGGCCCGGTAGGTTTTCACCTGAGTGCCGGGTAGCAAAGACTCGCCATCGCTATCCAGCAGACGGTACAACACCAGCGCTGATGAGGGCTCGGTAAATTCAAGTGAAAGCGTATGTTCACCGCTGCTCAGGTTCAGCGGAATGGACAGCAGCTCGCTGCTAAGCGCTCTTACCATGGTGCCATCAGAAGTGGTGATACTCAGCGTGGCAGGTGCTGCTGGACCGCTGAGCTCGGTGGCTTTACGAACCTCCAGCGTCACTGCCTTGGGTGCACGTAAATCCAAAGCCAGCTGCGCTTGCTCGTCATCGGCCAGACGGCGTTCGCCGGGGCGGACGTCGCTGGTCATTAGCGCGCGGCGGACCTGCCACCAGGGCGCGCTGGGTTGCCAGCGCTCTGTTTCTAAATAGGCGATGCCATCGCTGCTGCTTACGGTATCCAGCCGTTGCCAGGCATAGCCTTGGGTTAAACGATCCAGCAACAGCTGCTGGGTGTCGGTCAGCGCCGTACCCAAAGTGTTGGCTTTCACTTGTTTGCGCTCGGCATCGGCTAGCTCAGAGTGTTGCGTTGCCAGCGCTAATTCCGACAATCGTTGTGTCAGAGGCGGTGTCACAGCGGGTAACGAGGCGTTAGCGGCCGCGGCGGCTGACGCAGTCAGGAGCTGCGGCTCTGCTGCTTCAATGACCACCCCGGCGGCAAATCCTTGCGCCTCGATACTGATGTCGTTGACCTGATCCGCGTTGAGCGTAAAGGTGTAACTTTGTGGCAGGCCAACCCACAGTTGCTCGCTTTGCGACCAGCTCAGGCTCTCGCTGGCGCGGTCCATGCGTACAGCCAGCGGGTAGCTGTTATCGTTAATGGTCAGCGTCACTTTGTGCAGCTCACCGGAAGCCGTAGCTTCGGTGAGTTCCGGGTACAGAGTGACTTTCAGACGCGGCGAACCCGCCAAGCGCAGGCGTAATGAGGTAGCGTTGTCGAGATAAAACGTTGTTAAATACAAATCCAGATCGCCGTTGTAGATCAGCGCTTCGCGGGTTTTTCCGGCGAATTCAGGGCGCTGACGAACCCAGTGGTAATCTGTTACGTCAGCGGGCCAGCTTTGCTGTTGTACAGCTGTAAGTTTGCCAAACCAGTACTCGGCCAGATCGGATTGCTGTGAGACAACCGCTGCCCGTAAGGCGAGCTCGGTCGGTATTTCGGTACTTTGGCTCTTATCGATCAATAAGAACAGCAGCGCCGCCTCACGCTGGCGGTTCTGCTGGGTCCAACTATAAGCAATCGCGGCAAGAGCTTCAGGGTCAGCGTGATGGAACAGGCGCCAGGCCCAGTAACCTTCGGTGTCAAACCAGCGCTCCTGCTCGGCGAAAAGTTGCAACAGCAGCGTCTCTGCTTGGGTTTGCAGCGCGGACTCTGAACCTGCTGCAAGATCCACCAGCAGTTGCCGGGCGGTAAAGTTGTAGCCCAGCTTCGTCAACTGCTGGTAGACGTCAGCAACATCCTTTAACTGCACGTCGAAGGTCGTGGCGAGTGCGTTGCGAACGCTGGCAAACTGGTCTGCAGTGATACTGCGCTGCTTATCCAGATACGGACTGGCATAGCGCTCGGTAAACTGCGCCGAGCGGCTCTGCAGTCTGGTGTGCCATTCCGTGGCAACTGCTTGCTTTAGGGCGCTGTTCGTCAATGCCGACGAGCCCCCTTCACGCAGTGCGCTAACAAGCTCGGCGCTGGCACTTGGCGAGAGATTGAGCCAGCCGGATTCACTGACACTTGCCGGTTGTTCATTGGCATAATCGAGACGTAACCAAGCATCGTGGTCGCCGGCGCTGGTGACCGTCAACGATTGGTAGGGCTGGTTAAAATCCAACAGTATTTCAGTGACCTTATGCGCCGGAGTGTCGGTTTTGGATATCAATGCCAGTTGCGAGCCATTGTCCAGCTGCCAGTGCTGCAGTGGCGTGAGCTCAGGGCGTAGCCTTACTTCCTGTTGTTCACCACTGTTAGTGCGCACCATGAACGCGGTGGCATCTTCCTGCCATTTTACCGTCAGTTTTACCGGGGCGTTGCGGGTTTGCTCTGGTAAAGCAAAGCTGGCGCTGTGTCCGGCTGGCAGTTGGTAAAAATACTCTGGCTCGCGCGTCGGGTGTGCAGAGCTCGGCAGGACCAGCGCTTCTGGCTTGCGGACCGCCCCCGTTAACGGAATAAAGCTCTCCGTTGCTAATGCCTGCTGTGGCGGCAGACTACGAAAAAACGAGGTCGTCAGCCACGGCTGCTGCTGCAGCGCTAATTGCTTGTCTTGCGCCTGCTCAATGGCGTCTGGCGCATTGCGTTCGGCTAGAAATTGCGCGCTGGCATCGCTTTGCAGCCAGCGCAGATACGCGTCGCGGTCCAGATCAAGGCTGAGCTGTTGGCCAGCCTCAGTCACATAAAACGGCACCCGGATTGGCCGTGACAGCAGCTGCACATAGCCTCGGTCGTCTTCATAGCGGGTGCTGTCGTCCAGGTTGGCCGCCAGCTGCAGCTGACGCTCAGGGGTTTGCAGTGTCAGTGTCTCGTAGAGTTCATACGAGGCCCGCCAGGGGATGCGGATTTCCAGATGATAAAGGCCAGGTTCACTGAACTCAGTGACGTAATCTTCCTCGCCGGGCACCAGCTGCATGTCGTGGGCTTCAAAGCCGGTCTGCATGGTCAGGGTGGTGACACTGTGTTGGTCGCTGAGCTTGATGCGCGCATCGTCATGAAGCACAGCGGCCGATGTTCTCTTTGAGTGGTACAGGCGAGTCGTTCGCGCGTCGCTGTGTTGCAACAGGATACTGCGCTCTTCGGTAGTGTTCACCGCATAAAAGTAGTCGGTGTAATCTTTATCGTGGTGAGCATCGAGCGGGCTATGGCTGACAAAGATGCCACCGCCCGTAGATGACCAGATCTCCGGCTTTGCTTGCTGATCTGCCGCATTGTCGGCGTAGACACGCAGGCGCCACCAGTCACTGGCGGGCGCCTTAAAGGTCGCCTCGGCGCGTGATGTGGAGGTCGTTTCTGCCTCGTACCACAGCACCCGGTCGACCGGTTGTGCGCTGGCTGGCACTAAGCCAGCCCATAACATCAAAGCAAAAGCACAGATACCACTTCGGATCATTACCCGGACGCTCCTGTCATGCATTGCAGGGCCTGAATCGCGGTGGCGCGATCGGCAGCCAGACTGTCACGCACGCCACGACTCATTTCCACGTGGATAAATTGCTCAGACTTGCCCCAGTCGGCGAGGGCCTGGGCAACATTGTTCTGGGTGCCGCCAAGTTCGCCGACCTGATCCGGGTACCGCAGCACATTCACGCCTAGCAATGCAGTCAAACAGGCCTGAATACTATGCAGGCGGGTTTCCTGTGGAAACAGCTCGTTGGTGCCATGACTGAGGATGATGTCAGCATTGCGACCGGCTTCGGTACTGCGTTTACTTTTGGCGTAGCCGTGCAACTGTACGATGACGCCCTCGGAGTTCTCAGCTATCCAGGCTTCCGATGCGGCCAGTAAAGCACTGCGCCGGGCATTGGAAATGTCGCTGTTGACCTTGGGTTTTTGATCCTGACCGGCACGGCGGTGAATCGAGTTCGTCATGTACACCTGCGCCAGGTTCACCTGCCAGCCGACATCAGCGATGGCACCCGTATGCAAGTCAAAGTAACGGTGCGGTGCTTGCAGAAAGACCGGGTTGCTGTTGCTGTGCCGGTAACCGACAGCGCCCCAGCCGAGATTGGCATTACTGGCGGCTAAAATGACCTCCTGTTCCTGCCAGTTTGCCGTCTGGAGCTGGTAGAACTCGGTCAGTCCACCATTACTGCCATTGCGAAACAGTGACAAAAACGATGCCTCAAGCGTTGATTGGTTGGGCGTCGAAACCCGCTCATAGTAGTCGCTGCGCGGCACAGTGTCGTACCAGGGCAGATCCACGGTTTCGGCGTGAGTCGGTAAAGTTTGCATGGCGAAGCCTATGACACATAAGAGTTTAAAATAACGCATTGCCGTCCTCCGTATAAATCTCTATTTGATAAAGTGGCACTGCAGCAGAGTAACCGGCCTGAACATATCCGGAATTCGGTGCTGAGGTGCTGACAGTGACACGGTAGCGTCCCTCTGCTAAATCGCGGCCCAGTAAAAACGGCAGCCGTATCGGTTGCCAAACAGGCGCTTGATTTTGATTGAGCAGTACCACCGAGGGTGACCTCTCGGCTGCGGCAAGCGGGAAGCTGCGTTTGGCCACAGTATAATCCGCGTAGACACCCACCTGCTCCTGTTTTTCCAGGGTTAAGGTCAGTTGATGCGGCGCGGCAATTGCCGGGAAGTAATTGAAGGTTAACCACTCTTCTTCGGCAGTTTTGTCGACCACGAAAGTGAGGGGTTGCGTGAGTTTGTAGCCGTTGCGCACACGATAGTGCGGTTGGGCTGATACCGGCTGATAATTGCTGTACCACTGCACCGCAGTCGGCGCGGTTAGGGTTAAAGTGTAGTCGCTTTGCGCCAGAGCAGGCAAAAACAGTCTGCCAGAGCGGGCATTGAGCCAGTCCTTAGCAACGAGCTGGCCATTGAGCTTGATCTCCACTGGTACAGGAGCGTCCGTTGCTTTTTGATACACCAGTTGTGGGCGTACTTTCTGCGCATGGCCAGGTGCGCTCACCACATAGCGGGAACCGTCCCCCGCGACCGGCGCGTAAACCAAATGAGCTGAGTCCGCAGTCACCTCCAGCTGCTGACCGGGCTCGCCCGCGGCTAAAAACAACTCAAAATACGGTGCCTCGTTGACACTTGTCAGCGTGTACCACTGTTCTTCAACACCGGCTTCAGCGGTTGCCGCCGGCTCAGGCAGGGGCATTTGCCAGGATATCAGTTGCGTGACCACCGGTAGTTCAGTGTTGTTTAGCATGGGATATGCCAGGAACCATTTGGGTATGCTCTGCTGCTGCGGTTCATCTTCGTTGCCGGGTTCGACCCGGTAAGCTAAATCGGCCGGGCGCGTGTAAAGGTTGACCAGCACTTGTCCGGCCATCGTTGCCGGGGCATGGCTCAGGCTTACGTGCAGCTCAGCCGAATTGGCTGGTGCGACGATATACTGCGAGCTTTTCTCATGCACCGTTGAGACCAGACTTGAATCGACGCTGACTTGATAGGGGTTAGGTTCCAGTTGTGGTTGCAGCTGACCACTTAGCAGCTCTTGGCCAGCTGCATCGACGATGCGCCACTGCAGGCTCAGGTCTTGCGCTGGCGTCGCACCCCTGCGGGTCAGGCGCCTGGCATCCAGTCGTAGCGGTTGTGCTTGCCGCGCGTCAGGCACCAGCGCGAAGGTCAGCGAGCTGTCGGGTTGCACGACGCTGGCGCGCAAATAATTGTAATCCGCGCTGACCATCTCGCCATTGGCGTCATAGAACACCAGTTCGCAGCGCGCCCTGGCGCTGAGCTGATACAAGTCTGGTTGCGCTGGCAGCTGCGCCCGCGGGGATTCGGCATCAAGACGGACAGGTTTAACCACCGACTCGCCCGCCTCGGTAACAGAGCTCAGCTGGAGCTCTGTAGAAGCCGCTCCGCTAAGACTTTCACAGGCGAACTCTTGCAGATTAGTTTGCACGCGGGTATCGATGGTAAACCAGCGCTCTGGACCGATCACAGCGAGCTCATCGGTGATCTGATCTTCATCATCCTCAAAGACTTCCGCCTGTTCGTTCACAAACAGAATGCGAGAGTTGATACGCTCGCTGGAGGAGTCGGCCGGGCCAATGGGCTGCCAGCGCTGCATCAACCGCGCGGCGCGCTCACGTTCGGGAACCAGCTCGACCGGATAAATGTGGTCTTCAAAAAAGCGTGCCTTTTGTTCTTCATTTAAGCGCTGCCACATGCGGCTGACAGAAGCTTCATCGTATTGCACCAAAACTGCCACGCGAATTGCTATAGGCCTTGAGGATTCGGTCAGTGTCAGCGCAAACTCGTTCAGGCTCTGGCGCTCTGCAAAACTCACCACATGCAACTGTGTTATGCCGGCCAGAGTGTCCTGTGGCGAGTCAAAAAAGCGTCCCGGAAGCTGCTCGCCAACCGGAGCTTCCTCGCCGTACAGCATGACGTTGTAGCTTTCTGAAAGCGACGTGTCCGGGCGCGCGGTAAACTGCAGCGTTGCTTGTTCATCGTCCGCAACCACGCCGACCGGAGTATGTAAAATGCGCAGTTGCGTGGCTTCATTGGGGACATCGAACTCGAAGGTTTCACCAGGCTGCAAAATGTACACCGTGGATTGTTCGTAATCGTCTTCCCAGGGCTGCACATCGATTTTTTGCAAACTTTGCAGACTGAGCTGCGCGGCGTACCAAAGTGCAGCTAGCAGAGCTAAGCCGAGTAGGAGCAGAAGCAGGCGTCCGAGCATTCTCATTCGCTCACCTCCAGTTGCAGCCATTGCATGCGTGAGCGAACAAACTCACGGAAGGTTTCCACACGGGCGTCCTGCAGTGATACCTCCAGCGTCGATACCGACAGCGGCGTCAGGTTTTTAACTGCCACCACTTTACCTTCGGCGTTACGCAGTACGATGTAGCTTTGCAAAGATTCGTTGTCCTGCCAGAGCTCGAACGCTAAGGCAGGGAACCGCTCACGCAGTGTTGCTAATACCTGAATATTTTGCGACTGCTCAAAGCGATTGAGCATCTTTTTGACCTCGAGCAAGGTCTGGGCAGGCAGCGTAGCTAGTTGTTGCTCAGCAAGAAACTGCGCAACGTCATGGCGCTGCGTTTCAATCCCCAGCGCACTGAACTGCTGATAAAGCACCGATTCGGATTCAACCAGGCGGAAGCTCTCGCGAAGGCCTCTGGGCAGCCAAATCTCGGCATACTGAGCCGAGGGGATAAATTTGGTAAAGCGTGCCTGCGCTGTGTAATTGGCCGCGGCCAGCTCGACCTGACCGGCAGCGCCACCGACGCCGGCACTAACTAATAAGTTTTCTAAATAATCGCGCAGCTCGAGGAACTGCGACTGTTGCGTAGCAAAGGGCTTATGCAGTTCGTAATAACTCAGTTTCACGCCGCCATCGGCGTACTCATCGGTGGCACTGTAGCCACGCACCTGCACTGCAGTTACGCCCATATCCGCGTGATGCCTGAGCGTCGACTGGTGCATGAGGTTGAACAGCGACAGAGGGTTACTGCGGGCAACCACCCGCGCCGAACCATCGGCGTTTGCCTGTGGGTGCGCGCCACTGACTAATAAAGCGCTGGCATCCATTTGCTGAAACAGAGAGCCGGCAAACTCGAAGCTGCCACTTTCGAAAATAGGTGATGGCGCTTCAATGACATAAGGCTCGCTGGCGCCAAGTTTAAACACATAGGTGCCCCAATGCCGCAACCTGTTGGTGTCGGCGTTGACCTTTTCGCGCAGAATAAAGTACTCGGCGCCGCTGGAAATGTGTTTATAGAGAATAATCTGATAACCCAGTTGCGCGGCCGACTGCGCGACCTGGTTGATCAGCGGCTGAGCCTCCTCGAGCCAGTTGGGCGCACCATAGCGTTCTATGGTCATGAATAAGGGCGTTAATACGGTCTGGTCAAAATAAAGCAGTTCCGCCTGAGTAGGCACCACATACTTTTCGGTATTTTTTGCCGCCAGCAGCCGTTTATTTTCCTGCAAAAAGGACAGCAGATAACCGGCGATTTGCTGTTCATTCGCCACGGTATCGATAGGTTTGTTAACGGCACTTTGGGTCAAAATTGAAAGCATCGCCGGGCGTGTCAGAAACAGCTCAGCAAAACCGTAACGTGCCACATCACGCTGCCGGTTCTGAAAGTCAGGCGTATTCCAGACAATGTCATAACCGCCGGTGAGCTCTTCCAGCGTCGCCAGAGACAGGTCCATCGGCGGTCGATCTTTGACCCACATCCGGGTGTCTTCGGCAGTAATTGCTGTGGCCTCACGCTCGCCCAATAATAGCCGGGCAAGACGTGGGGAGTACTCACGCACCTGCAGCGTATTATTCGGTGACAGGGTCTGGTGAAAGGTCTGGAACAGCGTTTGCGAATTCAGCAGGACCTGATCGCTGCCATCCTGTGCCCGTTCCGAACGTGCCGATGCCACCGCCAGGTACTTGGCTTCGAGACGGTTAAAGAGCGGCAGCATCGCCAGCGCGGTGATATTTTCGTCCATCACCGTGGGGAACTGCAGTGCCAGCTGATTGGTTTGCTGTAAGTCAAAAATGTAAAAGCCCCAGCCGCGCTCGGGCGTTGCGTCGCGCAAGATGATATAACGTGACTCGACCCACACGGCTTCATAGCCAAACTCATTGGCAAGACCTGCCACCTGATCCAGCTGTCGACCGGAAGGCGATGGACCCAGCGTATCAATGGTTAAAATCGTTTGGCGGAACTGGCTCAGGGTTAACGGCGAGATGGTGACGCCGCGTTTCATCGTGTAAGAGGCAAAGTTTGCTTGCCGCGAGTTTTCTACCACGCTGGCCAGACTCTGCTCGCTAACCTTAATCTCTTTCAGGTTGCTCAGTTGCATGGCGCTGGCATCGTTTACCGGGTTGTAGAGGGTCAGGGAGAAACCTATAACACTGGCAACGATAGCGGCAATCAAAGAGGTTTGCACTGTGGTGCGGGTCATCTTGATGGCGATGTTCTTCTGGTACATTTTTATCGCCAGCAAGGTCGCCAGCAAGTAGCCGAAACCGTACAGATCGGTGATCTTCTGTGCCGGGAACCAGAGGACAATGATGTAGCCAAGAATCAGCTTGTAGACGAAGCTAATGTTGAAAAACAGCAACAGCTGGCGCGCGCCCTCAATATTCTGATTACGGATCATGGGCAATTTCAGCAACCCGATAGCACAGGCCAAAATCACAAAGGCTTCGACGAAGGTGGTGGCAATTTTCAGCGGGTTATACCACTGCAACGCCAACAGACTGGGAATGAGTATGCCGTTGAAGTCCCAGCCGTACCTGAGGTTCAGCCGCGAGGCCAAAAACGCAGCGGTGATAAGAATAATGTAGGCTTTGGGACTGGCCAGGATGTTACTGGCAACGTCCTCGTACATGTAACCGAGGGTGCTGATATTAAAATTGGTCAGCGGTATCAGAATGAAACTGACGATGGCGTAGGTGACCGCCAGGTGAATCATCAGGGTCGACACACCACGCTTTAAGCCACTGTTCCAGAACTGATTCGCGCTAAGGGCGATAATGATGAGGCCAAAGCTATGCAAGCTACTGCGAAATTCGTAGTCAACGCCGCGCTGCAGTAAAAACTCGTCGAGCTCAACCAGTAAGAAGGCGTCAAAAGTGACCCGCACCAGTACACTCATCAGAATGAGCATAAAGAAGCGGTCCCGGCCAAAGAATTCACCGAGCCCAAACCTGACCAGTAACCTGTCGGCCACCGCCCGCGTCAGCAGGTAGGTGATGATACTTTCCACCACGATAACCACGGCGGAGCCGGGTTTTACCAGCAGCAGAGGCACAATGTACCCGGGCACCACCAGACCCGAAAGGGTAGTGCCGTAGCGCAGGTTCATGAAGGCGACCACGGTGACACCAATCCACACGGTGGTGACCACCGAGCTTGCTAATCCCCCCGTGGGGAAAATTTCGAGCGGAAACCAGTCCATTATTGAATAGGCCTCTCACTATCAACAATATTAGCTTCGAAGGTAGGTAATAAAAGTGTCAGCTGGAAGCCCTCGCCTAACTCGCTTGTCACCTTAAGCTCAGCGCCCCATTCCTGGATTTGTCGTGCCAGGTAAAGTATATGGAACAGGTCTTCGCGCTCACTGAAAAGCTCAATATTGGAGAGCTCATGTAAACTCTCCAAGCGCTCCTGAGGCACGCCGTAGCCCTTATTCATAAACTGTATCTCGACGCGTCGGCATTTGTTTTCTAACGAGCAGCTATTGATCGAAACCCGAAGTTCACCTTGGCTGCTATCGGCATCTTTGATTAGCAGCGACAAAATGGCGTCGATAAGTTGCTTGGCCTGTTCCACTGAAACCATTGCCAACGCTGGAATCTCTGGCCAGTCGAGGTCGACTTTGACGGCTTTTTCCTGCAGTGCCTGACTATGCTTACGCACACTGTTCTGCACCATGTTCGCTGGATTAATGGGAAACACCTCGTTGCTGTGTTGCTGCAGGTCCAGCATGCGTTCAACAGTAGTGCTAAGCTTATCGGTTTTATCCAGCACCTCGTGGATAGCTTCGATCTGTTCTTGCTGAGCTTCACCCTCTATGTGGGGCAGTCGATCGGTTATTTTTCGAATAGCGGCAAAGTCTGTTGCCAGCATGTCAAAGTAGTAGCGGTGTAACTCCCGTTTGCTTTCGATGACTTGTTGCACCGAGTGAACATCGACGAACTCGAAGAGGATACCGGCCAGTAAAAAGGGTGACATTTCATCGCTGCGGTTGACCTCACGCTCAATCGGTAGCACCCGCAGAATATAATCGGACTCGAGTTTGGAGCTGGATATCGGCCACTCAATCGTGCGGTGATGTAAGGTAATTTGCAGCAAGAGTTTCTTAACTTTCTCTGACTTCTCACCGGTGAGTTCAACCAATAAATCATGGGCGCTCATGGTGAAAAATTTAAGATCCAAGGCTTGTGCAACCTTGTCCATTTTTTTGTTGGAGGTCAGCACTTGGCCGAATAAATTGTAGAGCACCAGCGCTGAGCTGTTGCGGCTAAAGACATTTTGCAACAAACCTAAACGGCGCTCTAATAATTCGATAGCGGAATCGAGTTGGCGATGCTCGTTGACGGCGTAATTCAAATTAATGACCTTACGCAACCAGCGGTTCTCTCTGGCGGTTGACTGTACAAATTTGCTGCGATGATAAAGCAATTCCGATAGCTCGCGCGCGAAACTAACTAAATTATGCTCGAAGCTTTTCTCGTTCCAGCTGTCATCAGGTTCAACCGTCAATGCCCAGAAGCCTAAGACTTCACCGGCGAACATCAGTGGCACGATGTATTCGATTTCCTGCTCGGTGGTGTCTTTAAAGTAATGCTTACTACCGATGCGATGAGGCCGCTGCGTTTGAATGGCATCACTGTAAGGGGCACGCTGGAAGTCGCGGCGACGTTCTTCGATGTCATCAACGGTGCAGTTCAGGGAGTGTATTGCCAGCAGACGATGATCCTGCTCCACCCGATCCAGCAGGATTGAGCGTCGCATGTGCAGGTGTTGATCGATAAACACGTGCAGATTTTTCCACGGGTCTTCCGCCTGCAGAAATGATCCAGGCAGCATCCGCTGGTTTAATCGAGCTTGCAGTTTTGCGGTGCGCGACGAAAGAATACGACCCTCCCGGCGGCGCTCACTGATTAAAAACTGTAACAGCGCCATCACCTGGGTCAGGAACAGTTCACCAAACGGAAACACCAGCTGGAAGCCGACAAATAACAGATAGGCAAGTACCAGCGCCGTGACGAACTGCACCGTCTCGAACAGTAAAATACCGTTACTATTAAAAAGCTGCAGCAAAAAGAATGCCGCAAAGTAAGCACAAAACAGTCCTAGCGCTATCACCCATAGCGGAATGGTTTTCAGATTCAGATCATGGACAACGGTTTCGACCGCGAGGGCCTGCATCTCGACATAGCTGAGGTACTCCTGATCCAGAGTACCTGCTGCGTAGAAGCGCTCGTAGCGCTGGTTTGGACTGACCTGAATAAACACAATCTTGTCAGCGACCAGACTCCCGATGATGTCACCGTTGAGCGCCTGCTGAGTGGTAATGTTCGGCAGCAGGTTGGGGCGAATAGCGAAGTTAAAGAAGCGCTCATACTCTTGTTCTTTCGCAGCGGATGCAGGTTTGATGAGGCTTAAAAGCGAGTTTTCACGGCTGGTCAAGCTGAAGGAGCGGTAATTGCCATCACTGGAATTGAGTTCGAACAAACGCACTGAATCTGGGTATTCGTTTTGGAAGTCCTGGCCTCGGGATGACGTAAGATGGACATTATTAGGCCAGTCAAAGGCTCGGGTTGTGCTCCGTGAGGCGTTATCGAGAACCAGAACATGCGCTGCACCTGCATCGGCTAATTGACTGACAAGATTGTCCACTTCGTTGTCGGTGAGATCAAAGTTGCCGGTATTTTTTATGATAAAGGTTTTCGGTACAAACTCTGGGGCCGACGAAACGGATAAAAAAGCATCAGTAAGTTTTGCGTTGAAGATCCCCAGCGGCGCGGTCATGGATAGACCGAGGACAGCTGCTATAGCTAGCATGCCGATCACTAAATCAATGATAAATCCTTTTAGTCTCACTTCGGGACTCCAGCGCTTTTAGTTACCTGTTATTAACTGATATTACAATCTTTTCGATTTAGGATATACCTGTGTGTCAGTTATCTAAGCTACAAAGGAATATTTTTTTCTTGCATAGTGACCAATGCAGCCGAAGCGGTTAGGCTTAGGTGTAAATAAAGTTACGAGACAGACATGAGCTATCAGGATCAGGAACGCCGCGAGCACCCGCGCAAGAAAATTACGACCCGCTTGCTTTGGCATGTCATAGCAGTTTCTCTGATACTGCTGCTGATCGCTGTGCTTGTGTCTTTTTGGCAGACCTACCCAAGAGCGAAACAAGATGTCCTGGCCAAATTACAGGCGGACGTGCAGCAAAAACTCGCCTTCAACCAGGAAGTTCTCTCTGGTATTGAATATCAGGGCGATGTGTTAAGCGAAGCTTTTCTGAAGCGCTACGAGGCGTATGTCGGCAAGCCCGAATTTGCGGAGCTTTTCGATGACTGGTTTCAAGAAACATCCCCCGGCGTTTTCCGTTTGCAAGACGAATTCTTCGCAGGTACAACCACAGCCAATCATGTGTTTCGCCATCTGAGCTCCTTTGTGGGGCCGCGCGGCGAGCCTTTAGATGCAGAGCTTAAGGCACGTATTGTTATCAGCCTACTGGTCTTAAGCGAGCTGGCGCCGGCCTGGCAGAATGAGGTCACCAACACCCATTTCTCGATGCCTGAAAATATCATCAGTTTGTATTCGCCGGACTCTCCCTGGGGATCGTTAGCGGATAAGGATCTGGTGATCACAGACTTCTCCACCGTGCGTTCGACACTGCAACAGGAAAACCCGGAGCGGACACCCAACTGGACGGGACTCTATTTTGATATTTCCGCAGGTTTCTGGACCATTACCTATCAGCAACCCGTCGATTTTCAGGGCCAGCATCTTGTTAACTCGAGCTTCGATGTGAGTCTGCAGCAGATGATCACCGATTTTGGTCATGTCGACGAGGCTGGCGTAGAAAATTATGTGCTCAATGCCGATGGCCATTTGGTGGCCAGTTCAACCTTAGCAAATGGCATAGACGGGACGCGCAATACGCTGACGCCCGAGAATTATGATGACCCATTGTTCAGAGCGCTTGCAGCTCGCTTGCTTGCCGCGGACGCGCCGATTGAGCAAGCTGTGTGGGAAGACGTCGACGAGGACTATCTGATTCTTGTGCACCATTTCGAAACTCCGAACTGGTGGTACTTTTCGGTTTACCCGAAGGCGTTGATCACTGAGCAGGCGCTGCAGATACCGTTGCTGATGGCGGTAATGGGCTGCTTTTTGGTGGTGATCTTGCTATTGGCGGTGGCATTTTTTGTCACCCGCGATGTATCCCGCCCGCTGCGTGAACTGGCGAACATTGCCGCTTTGGTCAACCAGAAGAACTACCATGCCATCGAGCAGGAAAGCGTTTCGAAAGTACGCAGTTATGGCGAGGTTACTCAGGTTCTGAATGCGTTTCGAGTGATGGCCCGGCGCTTTGTCAAAGCCAATGAAGAGTTGGAACAGCGCATTGACGAACGTACCCTGGACCTGCGCGAAGCGAATCAAAAACTGGAGCAACTGGCGCACCTCGACGGCTTAACGGCATTGCGTAATCGACGCGCCTTCCAGAAGGACGTCGCGCAAGCTTTGCAAGATCACGAGGGCAGCTATTTCTTTGTGATGGCCGACATTGACGACTTCAAACCTTTCAATGATAACTACGGTCATGAAGCCGGGGATCAGGCACTGATCGCCATCAGCCGGTTGTTTGAACTCGTGGCGGCAAGCAAAACCTATCGCTATGGCGGTGAAGAGCTAGCGATTCTTATTGACGCCCCTGACGCGAAGCAGGTAGAGCAACGCTTGCAAGAGTTACTGCAGAGTATTGAGAAACTGGCTATTGAGCATCTGTACAGTCGTCGTAATCAGCCTTTCTTAACAGTGAGTTTCGGCTACACTCGTATTCGTCCCGGCGAGTCTGTCAGTGCGCTGATCCAGCGCGCCGATAAGCTGCTCTATCAAGCCAAACAACAAGGCGGAAATTGCGTTGTTGGTGATAGCTAAAAGGAGGTGATATGTCGCTTACTCACGAAGCTGAATTCAGTTGCCCTTATTGTATGGCGCCTAACAGTATCGAAATTGATGCCATGCATGACATCGGACAACAGCAAATTGTCGATTGCCAGGTCTGTTGTCAGCCCATCGAGATCATGGTGACGCAAGACCACGAAGGTGACTTTGAGGTGATTGCCAGTACCGACGAAGAATAATCTGTCGACTTTGCTGGGCTAGTCAACGGGCTCATGCCATAGCGGGCTGTTACGGCGCTGTAAAAGTAGCAGCTGCAAGTCCAGTGCCTCGACAATACGCAGCAACGTATCAATAAGCCCGTCGCCGGTGTTCTCGAACTTTGAGATCACCGCCTGCGTTGTCCCCACCCGAACTGCAAGCTCTGTCTGCGACCAGCCCAGCGCTTTCCGCGCCGCCCGCACCGCCCCTCCAATTTCTTCCGAAGTATTTATCCTCATATCCCCACCTATATCCATATCGATATAACCAAATATACCCACAAAGATATAAAAAGGAAAGAAAGGGCAGCCCTTTCTGCTGGCGGCGAAGCAAAAAGGGAGGGCTGCCCTTTCTGCTGGGGTGAGTGTCTGGGGAATTCGGAACTTCAAATTTCGTTATTGATTGATATACTTAGACAACGATCAGCGACAATGGCGGGCTATGAATTATTCATTTACTCAAACAGCTGCGAACAAAGCTTATGTGAGCGTGGTTTGCTTCTTCATCGTCCTCTTTTTTGTAGGTCTTGCTGACAGTCTTGTCCTATCGACTACCTTCTTAATGGGCGTTGTTCCAATCTACGTTGCTTTATTTTCAGCAGCGATCGCGCTTTTTCTGATCATAGCTTTTCGCTTTAGAACGCCCCCAAAACTGCAGCGATGTTGTCATGTAATGACACTGCTTGGAGCAACAGCTTTCACTTACCTTCAGTTGGTTTTTTGGCAGCTCATCCCGACTCCAGAGGTATTTTGGGCACAAAACCCAGTGAGCATGTCAATTATAACCATGATGGTTCTGATGCTATTCATTGGCCTTTTTTTGCGGCTCCGTTATCCGAATCTCGCGTTTGATATCACACGTTCTACGTTGGTGACGTGCATTATCATTGTGCTAACGGGTGTGACGGTATGGTATGGCATCAGTTACCAGGCAGTCGCGGAATCAAGTGAGAATGCCCGCACAAAAATTCATTTGATTGGCGACATGATCAACAAGAGGCTTGAAGACCAGGTAAATGCCTTAGGCCGGATCAAAGTTCGGCTCGATCGGCTTGGTGGCGATGATTTCGACGTGGTAACCCAGGTTGATATGGAAAACTATGTGGCGGACTATAGGGTCATCGAAGGCATGCTCCTACTCGACGAAGATCTTACTGCAGTCGCTTCCACTCCCTTTGCAAAGGAATTCAAAGATGCAGGGTTGCTCGGAAGTGAAGGAACTCAGGCCTGGCTACAAACACGGTCGTCCAATGTCAGACTAGCGGCCAACGCGAGCTCACTTGATACGCCAACGCCGACGGTCATGGTATCAGTACCTATTGACGCTAAGAGTGGAGCGTATTTTCAATTAATTGCGCTGCTCAACATGAATGCGCTAATTTCTACCGAGTACCTGGATTACTTAAGCTCTGTGCGGACGTATCTGGAGTTCAGTCCGGAACTTTTGATTTCGATGCATGGAGAGAGTCGAGGGTCGAGCAATCTTGCTGAACTGGAGAATGTATACCGTCATTCAGTTACCGAAACCGTTACTTTAACCAATGCAATAGACCACAATTTTCATAGTTATTTAGTGGACTACAGTGATTTAGAAGAAAGTGCAAGATTCAAGCAACTGTTGCTATGGCTGACCATGGCTTTTGGATTTATTTTTATTTTGGCTGCTGATAACACCAGGCGACTTCGTGAAAATCGTGAGAAGCTTGAACATATGGCGACTTATGATGACGTCACAGGTTTATTGCGTCGTGATGCTTTTAATCAACAAACCGAAGCGTTGAGAATAGGTTGTGAGGGCTGTCATCGCGCCGTGATTTTCGTCAATTTAGATGCTTTTAATTCGCTAAATAAAACCCTTGGTCACGACATTGGTGACGTTATTCTGGCTGAAATCGCCAAGCGTATAAAAGCAAGTGCTAACCACTGTGATATTCTTGCTCGCTTCAGTAGTGACGAATTCATACTTTATTATCGAGACACCACAGCACATAAACTCAAAAAAGATGCAAAAGCGGTACTGTCGAATATTGCTGATGTTTACAAACCGAACGACATGGAATTGCACCTAACTGCCAGCGCTGGAATTGCAGTGACGTCACAGGCGAAAGTTGAAGCCAAGACGCTGATTCAGCAGGCTGATATTGCGATGAATATCGCAAAACTAAATGGTGGTAATCAGTTCGCGATTTATCAAAGCACTATGGCTGATGAACGTAAGCAACTCGTGGCCGTGCGAAATAAATTGCAGACCGCATTAAATAAGCAGCAACTTGAGGTTTTTTATCAGCCGATATTTAGTGCTGAGCACCAGCGTATCGTTAGCGTTGAAAGCCTAGTTCGCTGGCGCACCGAAGAAGGCTTCATTTCGCCGGGAGTATTTATACCTATAGCGGAAAAAACCGGCCAGATTATTCAGCTTGGCGAGCTCGTCTTAGACATGGTCTTGAGGGATATCCAACAGTATGAAAAGCTGCAGGGAATAACAGTTGCAGTAAATATCTCTCCGCAGCAACTGACACGCATAGATTTTATAAAAACAATTGGGGAGCAGCTTAATCGTTACGCAGTTACCCCAAGCCAGCTTACCCTGGAATTAACCGAATCCGTAATATCTGATGGTGGGCAAACGGAGCAGGTGCTTAAATCGTTGCGAGCTCTTGGTTTTCACGTGGCTATAGATGACTTTGGCACGGGATTCTCAAGTCTTTCGTACTTAACGACACAGCCCTCAGATATCATCAAGATTGATCGGGCTTTCACTTTTGGCGTTGAAACAGAGGGGAAGGAACGCAATTTACTTTCAATGATTGTGCAAATTTGTAAGCAACTTGAAAAAACCGTAGTGATTGAGGGCGTGGAAACCCAAGCGCAAGTCGACTTATTCAAGGCCGTTGGTTGCGACAGACTGCAAGGGTTTTACTTAGGTAAGCCGATGCCTTTAGCTGAACTCATACCACTACTACAGAATCAGGATCCTCCCCGTTGAGCGCGCCTGAACGAACTGACAATGAATCCTTGATGTGCAAGGTCATCATTGGTGGCGGTATTTGTCAGTAATTACTTTGTTATCGAGCTCGGTAGTCAAGTGCATCAGTGGCTGGGCTAGAAGGAGTCCCAGTAGGGTGGGTCGCCGAAGTAGCCATCGACGAAGTCGATAAAGCTGCGGACTTTGCTGGCCATAAGCTGACGATGGGCGAAGACAGCGTACAAAGCGATAGGTTCGGGCGAGAAGGAGGATAAAACGACCTTTAAATCTCCTGCTCGTATAGCGGAACCGGTAATAAAAGTGGGTTGCAGTACTATTCCAGCACCGGCTCGCGCGGCGTCGACCAGTACATCGCCGTTATTACTCTCCAACTTACGGTTGGCTGACGGGGTCACAGACTCATCCATATAGCTGTAGTGCAGATAGCGGTGTTGGTTAAGTTGCTTTAAAGAGGTTGGTTCGCCATGTTCAGCCAGGTATGTAGGCGCTGCACAGTAGACGAGTCGAACAGGCGCTAAGCGCTTAGCCACAAGAGAGGAAGGCTGCAAACGGCCAATTCGCAGCGCAACATCGAAACCTTCGTCAATAATATCGACCTTTCGATCATTCAACTGCAAGTCGACAGTAACGCCCGGATGGGTTTTCTGAAAATCGTTAATTAAGGGCGCCATGTGCCGAATAGCGAAGGACACCGGCGCACTAATCCGAAGTGTACCGCGAGCTTGCGTATGCATACTGCCAAGTTGTTGTTCCATGTCGTCAATGTCGGCAAGCAATTGCTGTGCTCGCTGAAAATAGGCGCTGCCCGCCTCAGTCAGATGCAACCGGCGCGTGGTCCGATTCAACAACCGCACTCCGAGATAGTCTTCCAGTTGGCCAACGTATTTACTGACTAACTGCGGAGATACCGTCAATCGTTCCGCGGCCTGCGTGAATGATCCTTCGTTAATGACAGCAACGAAAATACGCATTGCTTGCAATCGATCCATAGACACCCGCAATTCAATTAACTACCAAAAGTGGATAATAAAGCAACATTAGCCATCTTAATCTACTTATGTAAGAAGAGTAAAGTAGCAGCATCAACTTACAGGAGGCATTCTTATGACGAACACAACTTTGAAACCTTTATTCACCTCAACAGCTGGCTTTGGTGCATTAGTACTTCGCGTGCCGGTCGGCATCATTTTAACCGCGCATGGCGCCCAAAAATTGTTTGGCTGGTTCGGTGGCTACGGACTTGAGGGAACCGGGCAATGGATGGCAAGTATCGGTTTGGAACCGGGTTTATTCATGGCATTGATAGCCGGTTTAGCCGAATTTGCAGGTGGCCTGGCGCTGATTCTTGGTCTATTCACGCGCCCCGCAGCGCTAGTCTCAGCAGTCACTATGACGGTTGCCATCTTTAGCGTGCACTTCAGCAACGGCTTGTTTATGGCAAATAACGGTTACGAATTTGCCCTGAGTCTACTCGCCGCGACGGCAGCTCTTACAGCATTGGGTGGAGGTAAGTTTGCAATGGACAACCTTCTTGCGGCTAAACTAGATGAGTAAGAGGAGTAGATGCACCATGAATAATAAACATGAAGTACTGTTCGTCTCGCATGGCGGGGGCCCTTTGCCCCTGCTGGGCGATCTCCAACATCTGGAGCTTGTCGAACAGCTACAAGAGATCACGCAACATTTACGCCAACCCAAAGCGATACTGGTGATTAGCGCACATTGGGAAACTGACGTCGCTACCGTCACCAGTGCCGCTCGGCCGGGGTTGCTGTATGACTACTATGGTTTTGCAGCAGAAGCCTATGAAATTGACTACCCTGCTTCCGGACACCCAGAATTAGCGCAAGACGTAGTACAAGCCCTGATCTCCAGCGATATCGAGGCTTACACAACCGCCATGCGGGGACTAGACCACGGTGTATTTGTGCCGCTGAAACTCATGTACCC
Organism: Pseudidiomarina terrestris; assembly: GCF_030466375.1. NCBI lineage: Bacteria > Pseudomonadati > Pseudomonadota > Gammaproteobacteria > Alteromonadales > Idiomarinaceae > Pseudidiomarina > Pseudidiomarina terrestris. Next base: position 191,886 of record NZ_JAGGJE010000003.1, on the reverse strand, counting down.
AGCAGGGAATATTCCGGTGGTGCAGTTATCCTTAAATAACAATCTAGATGCCGAGCAGCATATTACGATTGGCAAGGCATTACAGTCACTCGAGTGCGAAAACCTGTTGATTCTTGGATCTGGTTTTTCTTTCCACAACATGAAAGCGTTCTTTGCGCCGCAAGCCGAAGCCACGGAAGAGCGGAATCTTGCCTTTGAGCATTGGCTCAAGGATACCTTAACCGACACTAAAATCAGCGAAGCCGAGCGAGAGGGTCAGTTAATTCACTGGGAGGATGCTCCGGAGGCCCGGTTTTGTCACCCCCGTGCAGAGCACCTATTACCGCTACACGTTTGTTACGGCGCAGCCCAACGTGCGGCTGACTACTACAGCATGGCGCGCACGCTTGGTCGAACCGCTGGGCTATTTCATTGGCAGGCTGACTGTGATTAAAGCTCTGCCGCGATTTCGAAGCTGCGTAAGCGCGCTTCATGGTCGTAGGCGTGGCAGGTGAGCATCAGCTCATCGACTTGGGTCGCGGCGACAAAGTCACCTAAGTAGTCATGAACCTGTGACGGTGTGCCGCAGGCGGTGTACTTCAGGGCATGATTGGCGCCGGCTAGTGCCATAGGGTCAACCACCCCTAGAATGTCGTCGATGGGCGCTGGCAAGGGACCGGGGTTACCCTGGCGCAAGGCCACAAACTGCAATTGCATCGAGCTTTTCATGCGTAAGGCGTCCGCCTCAGTGTCGGCGGCAAATACATTGACCACTGCCATTGCATAAGGCTCGGACAAATACTTCGAGGGCTTAAACGAGCGCCGATAGGTGTCCAGTGCAGCATGCAACTGGTCTGGTGCGAAATGTGAAGCGAAGGCATAAGGCAGTCCAAGAGACGCTGCAAGCTGCGCGCCAAACAAACTTGAACCCAGTATCCACACCGGCACCTTCGAACCTGTGCCAGGCACTGCGCGAATCGCCGCGCCCGGCTGAGCGTCATCCAGGTAGCTCAACAACTCCTGTACGTCAGCGGGAAAGCTGTCGGCACTGTTGAAACTACGCCGCAGTGCACGCAAGGTCGCGCCATCAGTGCCAGGCGCCCGGCCTAAACCTAAGTCCACACGATCTCCATAGAGCGCGGCTAGGGTGCCAAATTGCTCCGCCGCGACTAAAGGCGCGTGGTTAGGCAACATAATGCCGCCGGCACCGATGCGAATCGACGAGGTCACACTGCCGATATGAGCCAAGGCCACCGCAGTTGCGGCACTGGCGATGCCGGTCATGTTGTGGTGTTCGGCCATCCAGAAACGCTGATAACCCCAGCGTTCGACATGTTGTGCCAAATCGCCGGATCGATGTAAAGATTCCGCGGCAGTTGAGCCCGACGTGATCGGCGCTAAATCAAGAACTGAAAGAGGGACCAAGAGGCCTCCTGATTGACGGGGTATGGGCTAACTATGGCGTGCTAAATTCGATTTTCAAGTACCAAACGACGCTTTACTTCCTAAATTCGGTCGTTTTCGACCGTGCTTGTGCATCTGCCGAACGGGTAAAACGCTGGTCTGTCTTTTCGGTGTGCTCCATGAGTAGCAAGGTTAGGTAAATTTTGGTGGGCAGCGATAAAATGACGCCAATTGCGCTCATGGCTGCGCCAAGAATAAAGCCGCGATGGCCAATGTCGTCATCAACAAAGGTCACTGCCAGCACAATATGGCCCACAATGAGTAAACTAACACCCAGAATCATGGCTGTTTTCAAGAGTTTTATCAGGGTCGCGTCATTCATTAGGGTATCGTCAGCCGCCGCGTCGTTTGCAAATTGATCTAAATCAATCATAGTTCCATTAATTTAGTGTTTCTACTAGGCTTAAAGAAAACGTAATAGTTCTGGAGTAATCTGTAACTTAGGCAATACAAAAGGAGTGTGAAATGAAGGCATTAAAATTATTAACCTTAGCGGCCGCCGCAGGGCTTATCGCGGCTTGTAGTCCTGCTAAAGAGGTAACCCAATGCACCGTCGCGCCCATGAGTGACTGGCAGGACCAAGCGGAATTCCAAATGGAACTGGTCAATCAAGGCTATGAAATCAACGAATTTAAGATCACTGAAGGCAATTGCTATGAGATTTACGGTACCGATGCCGACGGCAATAAAGTGGAAGTCTACTTTAACCCAGTCGATGGCGAAGTGATCAAGCGTGAAGTCCACTAACACGGGGAAACAAACCACGGTGCGGATCTGGGATCCCCTGATCCGTATCGTGCATTGGACGCTCGTGGCGGTGTTTATCGCCAATTACTTTTTTCTGGAACCCGGCAGCCAGTGGCATCAGTGGCTGGGGTATATCGCAGTCACAGCAATTCTGGTGCGGATTGTCTGGGGTTTTATCGATAGCGGTTATGGCAGTTTTCAGAGAATTGACCTATCGCGTCAAGCTCTGAGGAAACATCTAAACCATCTAAAGGAACGCAAGATACCGGTCAAAAGCGGCCACAATCCAGTCGGCTGGCTGATGATATTCGCCGTTATTTCGCTATTTCTGGGGTTGGGTGTGACGGGCTTTTTGATGGAAGAAGTGGATGCCTTATTTGGCAACCCGACGCTTGAGCTCATCCATGGCTGGCTTGCGGATACGCTTTACGGTGCGGCACTGATTCATGTTGCTGCTGTGGTTATCGTCGGTTGGCGCGGGCGTATTCAGCTGATCAGGCCTATGCTTACCGGTAAGCGCAGTAAAAGCTAAAACGCGAGCCCGTATGAGCTCGCGTAATTCCAAAACGACCACTTAGAACTTAAGACTCGAGCTCAGCGTCCAAGGTGATTTCTGCGGTTAGCAGTTTCGAAATCGGACAATTATCCTTGGCGGTATTGGCCGCTTCCATAAACTTGTCTTTGTCCGCACCTGGGATCTTCGCTTTCAGCTCAAGATGCACTTTGGTCACCGCAAAGCCACCATCCTTCTCTTCAAGCTGCACCGTAGCCTTGGTGTCGATACTGTCGGCAACCAGGTCATGCTCGCCGAGCACCATGGATAGTGCCATAGAAAAACAGCCGGCGTGGGCCGCACCAATCAGCTCTTCCGGGTTGGTTCCTTTACCATCTTCAAAACGCGTTCCAAAGGAATACTGCTGCTTATCCAGCACGCCACTTTGTGTCGAGACTGTGCCTTGGCCGTCTTTTAAACCGCCTTGCCAATGTGCAGATGCAGTGCGTTTCATAAAGTATCTCCTTTTCCGTGAGTGTCCCTACAGTGTAGTCGCTAATCCCCGGGAAAGATCAAGTTATCGGGTACCGAAAATTTTATCGCCGGCATCACCAAGGCCTGGAACAATGTAGCCATGTTCATTCAAGTGGTCATCTAATGCAGCGGTATAAATCGGGATGTTCGGGTGCGCAGAGGTCACCTTTTCAACGCCCTCGGGCGCAGCGACCAGCACCAGTACACGGATATCCGAGCAGCCCTTCTGCTTTAACATATCCAAGGTCGCAATCATGGTGCCGCCGGTGGCCAGCATAGGATCAATAACTAGTGCCGTGCGCTGAGTGAGTTCGCCGGCAAGTTTCTCGAAATAAGCCACAGGTTCCAGCGTTGCTTCATCACGATAAAGACCCACCACGCTGACTTTTGCGCTCGGGATAAGCCCAAGTACGCCGTCGAGCATGCCAATGCCGGCTCGCAGGATAGGGACTACGGTAACCTTTTTACCTTTCAGGCGCTGGACCTGCACGGTCGCGCCGTCCCAGCCGGCAATGGTGTGTGGCTCCAGAGCGAAATCCTGAGTGGCTTCATAGGTGAGTAAACTGCCGAGTTCATTGGCCAGCTCGCGAAAGCTTTTGGTGGAGATCCCAGCTTCGCGCAAGAGGCCGAGTTTATGTTGAACTAAAGGGTGATCAATGACATGCAGCGACATAAGGTTATCTCTTGTGCTTGTTGTTTTTTGGACACTTACGCAAGTTTAGGCCGCTCGAGCGAAAGATAAAAGTAAAGATTCTTTTCAGCAACTCAAAGCTGACCCTTTTGAATTCCCGATGACCCTAATCTGTTTTTTCAATGGCGTATAAGGATCTCAATCGGACCAAAAGCGACTATAGTCTTTCTGTTGTATTTAATGCACGTCCATCTACCCAGCTTTATGCAAAAGGAAGATAACCATGATTAGAAAGTCCTTGCCGATGATTTCTGCGCTTACCCTCGCGTTGTCGATGGGTCTGGCCGCTACCGCGAGCCACGCGCAGGAAGCTAAATCAAAAATGTTCTGGTGGCCAGAACAACTCGATCTCACCCCCCTTCGTGATCATGACCAAAGCTCAGACCCCTATGGCGAGAATTTTGATTACGCAGAAGCCTTTAAACAAGTCGATATCGCTGCAGTCAAAAAAGACATCGAAGCCTTGATGACCGATTCGCAGGACTGGTGGCCAGCCGATTACGGTCACTATGGTCCATTCTTCATTCGCATGGCCTGGCACGGTGCCGGAACTTATCGTGTGAATGACGGCCGCGGTGGCGCTGGTGGTGGTCAACAACGGTTTGAGCCACTCAACAGCTGGCCGGATAACGTTAGCCTGGACAAGGCACGTCGCCTGTTATGGCCGATTAAACAAAAGTACGGTCGCAGTATTTCCTGGGCGGATCTGATGGTCCTGACTGGTAATGTCGCGCTGGAATCCATGGGTTTCAAGACCTATGGCTTTGCCGGTGGCCGTGAAGACGAATGGGAGCCTGACACTGTTTACTGGGGACCGGAAAAGCAATGGCTGGAAGACCAACGCTACAGTGGCGATCGTGAGCTGGAGAAGCCGCTGGCCGCAGTCCAGATGGGACTCATCTACGTCAACCCGGAAGGTCCAAACGGCAATCCTGACCCGCTTCTTGCGGCAAAAGATATCCGCGATACCTTCGGCCGTATGGCAATGAATGACGAAGAAACTGTTGCTCTGATTGCCGGTGGCCACACCTTTGGTAAGGCGCACGGTGCGCACAAGCCAGAAGAGTGTTTAGGCGCCGAACCTGCTGCTGCCCCTATCGAAGAGCAAGGCATGGGCTGGAAGAACAAATGTGGTAAAGGCCATTCTGAAGATACCATCACCTCAGGATTGGAAGGGGCGTGGTCCGTAAGCCCAACGGCCTGGACCATGCAGTACCTGGATAATCTGTTTGGTTTCGAGTGGGAGCAAACACGTAGTCCAGCAGGCGCCATCCAGTGGATTCCTGTGGACGGTCAGGCGTCGAACATGGTGCCCGATGCACACGTTGAAGGTAAGCGTCATGCACCCATTATGTTCACCACCGACTTGTCGCTTAAGTTTGATCCCGAGTACCGCAAAATTGCCAAACGTTTCCATGAGAATCCGGAAGAGTTTGAGTTAGCTTTTGCCAAAGCCTGGTTCAAATTGACCCATCGCGACATGGGGCCACGCGCACGCTATATCGTTGACACTTCTCCGGCGGAGCCATTGCTCTGGCAGGATCCGTTACCCGAAGCTGACTACACCCTGATCACGGACGCCGATGCGGCAGATCTGAAAGCCATGATCCTCGACACCGACTTAAGTGTTCCCGAATTGGTGCGCACAGCCTGGGCTTCAGCGGCAAGCTTCCGTGGAACCGATATGCGCGGTGGTGCAGACGGTGCTCGTGTAGCACTAGCGCCGCAAAAAGACTGGCCGGTAAATAATCCGCAGGAACTCGCGCGAGTCGTGTCAGTGTTGCAAGGTATTCAGTCTGATTTCAACAGCTCGCAGAGTGGCAACAAGCAGGTCTCGCTGGCTGATGTAATTGTGCTTGCGGGTGCTGCCGCCGTTGAAAAAGCAGCAGCTGATGCCGGTTACGACATCACTGTGCCGTTTACGCCAGGCCGCACTGACGCCACGCAGGAAATGACAGACGTTGCCTCGTTTGCATTTCTTGAGCCAAGCGCCGATGGTTTCCGTAATTACTACAGTGACGAAAGCCGTATGTCGCCTGCTGAAATGCTGGTTGACCGTGCTGATTTGCTGACCCTGACGGTTCCGGAAATGACGGTTCTGGTGGGTGGTATGCGCGTCTTGGGCGCAAATCATGGCGATGCTGCTCACGGTGTCTTTACCCAGACCCCAGGGCAACTCAGCAATGATTTCTTCGTCAACTTGCTAAGCATGGACACCAAGTGGCAGCCAGCGAACACTGCTGGTGTTTATGAGGGCTATGATCGCAGTTCTGGTGAGTTGAAATGGACCGCGACACCAGTGGATCTGATTTTTGGTTCCAATTCTGAGTTGCGGGCGATCGCCGAAGTCTACGCCTTGAGTGACTCGAAAGAGATGTTCGTCCACGACTTTGTCGATGCCTGGTCAAAAGTGATGAAACTTGATCGTTTTGACCTGGAATAACGTTAGTGATGTCAACGGGCGGCCTACGGGCCGCCTTTTTTATGCATGGCTCTTACTCAGCCTTGATCAGGGTAAGCACCAATTGACGGCTGCTAGGCTGATCGCGATGCTCGCATAAATAAATTCCCTGCCAGGTGCCCATATTCATGCGCCCCTGAGTAACAGGCACAGTGACGCTGCTACCCAGAATACTTGCTTTCAGGTGCGCCGGCATATCATCCGGGCCTTCGAATGTGTGCCGGTAGTAGGGCGCATTTTCTGGAACCATCTCGTTGAAATGACTCTCAAAATCCTCACGCACTGTGGGATCGGCGTCTTCGTTAATAGTTAGCGAGGCCGAAGTATGTTTGATGAAGACCTGTAACAGGCCTGCATCGACTGTAGCGAGTGACGCCAGAGCGCGCTCAATTTCCTCTGTAATCAAATGAAAACCGCGACTGCGCGGCTTAAGCGAGAGTTCCGTTTGAAGTTTTGACATAGATGCAGCTTTTACTTACGCAGTTTCAGTTACTATGCTACAAAAAAGGCCACAAAAAAAGGATGGAACCATGGACAGCACTATCCGTTTTTATTCAGAGAATGCCGACGAGTTCAGCCGTCAATACGACAGTTTGAGCTTTGCGCAGGTGCATGGCGACTGGCTTCACTTGCTGGATGAAATCCCCTCAGGTACACAAGTGCTGGATATTGGCGCGGGATCGGGGCGTGACGCCCGGGCTCTGGCGGAGCGTGGCCTGCAGGTGACTGCAGTTGAACCTGCTGCGGCGTTACGTGCCCTGGCGCAGGAAAAGTCAGCCGGCATCAACTGGGTCGATGATACCCTGCCTGACCTGGAAAGCCTTGATTCACGTTATGGCCTGGTGCTGGTGAGCGCGGTCTGGATGCATTTAAATCTATTCGGCCAGATTGAATCTCTCAAGCGCATTACAGAGCTGGTCGAGCAGAACGGCTACCTGATCCTCACGCTACGCCATGGCACCTTTGCCGACGAACGCGAAGGTCACGTGCTCAGCGAAAAACACATTCTGGAAAGTGCGGAGGGGCTCGGCCTGCATCTTGCGTTCTCAACCGACAACAGCGATCTGCTGGAGCGCAAAGACGTCCGCTGGCAGACGCTGGTGTTCCAGAACAGGGCCTGAAAACTATTTTTCGAGTCTGGTGACGCGGTTGCGGCCGCAGGATTTGCTGATATAAAGGGCCTTGTCCGCGCGGTTGAGGATACGATTCAGGGTTTCATTCGGAGCGAGCTGACTGACACCTATGCTTAAGGTGACGGTCATATCTTTTTTCAGGTTATCACTCCAGTTAAAACTACTAATGGCCGCACGGATGCGTTCGGCGACCTGTTCTGCGGTGGTAATATCGGTTTCCGGCAGCACCACCAGGAACTCCTCGCCTCCCCAACGGCCAATGAGGTCATGCTGACGGAGCTCCATGCGGATGAGCTTGGCCAGATGTTGCAGCACTTCATCACCTTTTAAATGACCAAAAAGGTCATTGATGAGCTTGAAATGGTCGATATCAATCAGTAGCACCGACATGGGCTTTTCATAGCGCTCGGAGCGGGTAATTTCCGCTTCGGTCAGCTCGGTGAGATGACGGCGGTTATGCAGCAGCGTCAGACCATCGGTGCTGGCGAGGCGATTCAGTTTGCGATTGGCGGAGCTTACCGTACGGACATAGATAAACCCCAAATAGCTAAACATCCCAAACACGACACTCAGGTTAAAAACGTTAACCCCAATCAAAGCTTCTGCAGAGATGGGCTGCAGCGGAGCGAAATAGAGGCTGGTAGCATAAAGCCCGACATAGTAAGCCCACAGCAGGACCAATAAAATGATGGCATAGCCCAGTCGCATCGTCACCGCCAAGGCTGGAATGAACATCAAAAGATAGTAATGAAAGCCACTATCCCAGCCAATCAGAATGATCCCCAGAGCCGAATGCACCAGCACCTCGGTCCACACCAGTACTATTGCCAGGCCATTCTGACGTTGACCGAAGGCATAAAAGGCCCACGCATACATGGCGACACTGACGACATTTACCCAGGCAAGAATGGGCGAATCAAGTGCCATAAAAATAGCAAAAAACGCAATGTCTACTATTGCAGCGAGCTGGCAACAGCGTCGCGCGACCTGCCAAAACTGCGGGCGCTGTTCGCTGTTTTTGCTACGCTCCATGCTGGTCATCAGGCATCCCTTAGTAATATTGTTTCAAAAAGTTAAGTTTAGATGAAAAGAGAAGAAAGTATAAACTACACTTGCTTTGAATAATATATATGGCTTACCGTATATATAACTTCAATTAGGCTCAGGCTTAACTATGAAAATTCTTTTCTTATGCAGTGCAAACTCGGCGCGCTCAATTATGGCGGAGGCTTTGTGCCGGCAGTTCGCATCTGCCGAGATTGAAGTGAGCAGCGCAGGCACCGACCCGACCAAGCCAGAACCTGCGGCACTCGAAGCGCTACAAAGCATGGGCATTGCCACCGATGGTTTGAAGTCTAAAGCGCTTGATGAGTTCGCCGACACCGAATTTGATTACGTTATTAGTCTTTGCGATCGCGCCCGTACCGAATGCCAGGCCGACTTTAGTGGGCAGAACTTCATCGCCTGGGATTTTCTGGATCCGGTGGCAAGCCGTGCAAGAGATGCGTTCAGGAAAACAGCCCAGGAGTTGAGCGAACGTATCCGTATGTTCTTACTCATCCTGAGCAAATCATCGACCGCTCCGCATTTGTACAACGCTCCGCAGGAATTTTTTAAAGTCATGGCCGATCCGCTCCGTTTGCAGCTGATCGTACACACCGCGCAAGGAGGGGAAGTTTGCGTTTGCGATTTCGTCAGCTTAACGGGTATGTCTCAGCCTAAAGTATCACGCCATCTGGCGCAGTTACGCGAATACGGAGTGCTGCTCGACCGCAAGCAAGGACGCTGGGTGTATTACCGGTTGAACCCGGCACTGCCGGACTGGATGGCGAAGATTATTCAGCTGACCCTAAGTCACAACCCACAACTGATAGAGGCACAACAGAATGAGTGTGTCTGACCACTTACTTAGGGCTTTCGTCTATTATTAATTTAAGAATCGGACAAAACATTGGTTTCAAGCGAAAAAGGAACGGGTATGACAATTAAAGTCGGTATTAATGGTTTGGGCCGTATTGGTCGCCTGGCGTTGCGGATTGCAACAGAACGTAGCGATCTTGAGGTCGTGAAACTCAATGACCCGGGTGGTAATGCCGAAGCCTTCGCGCATTTGCTGAACTTTGATTCGGTACACGGTAGTTGGAACCGACAGGCCAGCGCCTCAGGAGATCAGCTACTGGTGGACGGCCAGGGTATTGGCTTTTCGCAATTCAAAAGTATTGCGGAAAACGACTGGAGCGAATGCGATATCGTGCTTGAGTGCTCTGGCAAGATGAAGACTGTTGAGGTGCTGAACGCGTACCTCGAGCAAGGGGTGAAGCGTGTGGTCGTGTCTGCTCCGGTCAAAGAAAAGGGCGCTTTGAATCTGGTGGTGGGGGTCAATGACCATTTATTTGATCCCGCGGAACATCGTATTATCACCGCGGCATCCTGCACCACCAATTGCTTAGCGCCAGTGGTCAAAGTTTTGCACGAGAACATTGGTATCAAGCATGGCTCGCTGACCACCATTCACTCGATCACGAACACCCAGACCATTCTTGATGCACCCCATAAAGATTTACGTCGCGCCCGCGCGTGCGGCGAAAGTCTGATCCCTACATCGACGGGTTCCGCGACTGCCATTATAGAAATTTTTCCGGAACTCAAAGGTCGCCTGGATGGCCACGCGGTGCGGGTGCCATTGGCGAATGCGTCGCTCACCGACTGTGTCTTTGAGATGGAACGGGAAACCAGCGTTGAGGAAGTGAACAAGCTGTTTAGTGCTGCTGCTGAAGGGGAGCTTAAAGATATCCTTGGTTATGAAGAACGCCCGTTAGTTTCCATTGATTACCGTACGGATCCGCGTTCCAGCATCATTGATGCGCTGTCGACGCGAGTCATCAACGGCACCCATGTGAAAGTCTATGCCTGGTATGACAACGAATGGGGTTATGCCAATCGCGCGGTGGAACTTGTTGCCCGGGTGGGCGCATGCTGAGTCAGTTATCTCCTGCAGTTCGTCAATATCTGCTGGTGACCGGTAACTACTGGGCCTTTACCCTTACCGACGGCGCGCTGCGCATGTTGGTGGTGCTGCATTTTCACCAACTTGGCTACAGTGCCCTTGAAGTGGCGATGCTGTTTTTATTCTATGAATTCTTCGGCATTGTCACTAATTTGTTTGGCGGCTGGTTAGGCGCGCGCTGGGGACTGAACCGCACCATGAATGTTGGCCTGGGACTGCAGGTGCTGGCGCTGGGGATGCTGCTGGTGCCCGATGCGATGCTAACCGTGTTGTGGGTAATGACGGCACAGGCTTTGTCGGGGATCGCCAAAGATCTCAATAAAATGAGTGCAAAAAGCACCATTAAGCTATTGGTGCCGGAAGATCAGCAGGGGCGTCTCTACAAATGGGTCGCGTTGCTGACGGGGTCCAAAAATACGCTAAAAGGCGTGGGCTTCTTTTTAGGCGGCGTATTGCTGACCCTGCTGGGTTTTCAGGGGGCCATGCTGGCCATGATGGTGATGCTTGCGGCGGTCTGGGTGGGTAGCCTTATCTTTTTGAAAAAAGGCTCAGGCCGGGCGGATAATAAGCCTAAATTCAAAGACGTGCTGTCGAAGAGCCCGGCGATTAATATCTTGTCCATCGCACGTTTTCTACTCTTCGGTGCGCGTGATGTCTGGTTTGTGGTGGCGCTGCCGGTATTTCTGGCCAGTGAAATGGGTTGGGACCACTGGCAAGTCGGCAGTTTCTTAGCCGCCTGGTTGATTGGTTATGGCGTAGTGCAAGGTGCTGCGCCTAAATTAACCCGCAATGCCGATGCCAGCCCGCGCAAGCAGGCTCGCATCTGGGGGGCAGCCCTTAGTTTGTGCCCCTTTGCCTTGAGCCTGGCGTTATGGCAACAGGCACCGCTGGCGGCCAGTATCATGTTGGGATTGGGACTGTTCTGCATCCTGTTTGCAGTGAACTCATCACTGCATAGTTTTCTGATTGTCTCGTACGCGCGCTCCGACGGGGTTTCCCTGGATGTTGGCTTTTACTACATGGCCAATGCCGCTGGGCGGCTGCTTGGTACGGTGCTGTCAGGCTGGATTTATCAGGAATACGGACTGGTCGCCTGCTTGCTGATTTCCACCGGGCTCATACTGTTGTCAACGCTGACGATTAGCATTTTGCCGCAGCGGCAAGTTGGAAAAGAATGAGTTTGTCTCCTAATGTTGTCTTAAACAGACATCGATTAAGGACATCCTGTTATGTTTTCTAAAAATGCGCTTGTTGCTGCTGTGATTATCCTCTGTTTCCCCGCTCTGGCATGGGCGGATGGCAGTGCCTCCATCATGTCGGGAGGAGAAACCACCACGGTCGAATTTTCGGGGGAAAAGTTTTTGCGTATGGATGCGCCGGAAGCAGGTGGCTATATGCTGTTGCGCGATGACAAGCTTTATTCAGTCGCCCACGAAGGTGACAGAGTTATGGTATTTGATATTGCCGCTGCGCTTAAGGCGATGGGGGGAAGCGCCAGACAGGAAAGTTTCTGGGATGAAGATGTGGTTGAAGTTGTAAGCTTTGAAAACACCGGTGAAAACGAAACCGTCGCCGGTATCCGTGGCGAAGTTTACGAGCTGCAAGCATTGAACAGAGAAGGCAAAAAACAAGTCTCAACTCTGGTGTTAACGGAGCATCCGATTGTTGTGGAGCTCTCTGCTGCCATGTTCAGAATGAGTGAAACTCTGGTGAATGCTATTGGCGATGAAACACCCCGCTCTCTGCTGATGATGAAAGATCATATTATTGCCAAGGACAAGGGGATATTACGTCAGGGAGAAGACTTTGAAATTATCTCAATCACCGAGAATTCGCCCAGCGCAGAGCGCTTTGCGTTACCTGCCGAACCGATGAAATTACCGTTTGGCGGATAGCCCGACGCGAAAGCCTTGCTTTTCATTTGGGCCGAACACTGCTAATTTGCAGGACATAACAATAACAATTGAGTCGCCTTGCGTCGTCCTCCATGAAAGCAACAGAACACACCTATGAAGTCCTGATTATTGGTACCGGTTTTGGTGGCCAGTCGGCAGCTCTGCAACTAAAAAAACGCGGTATCGATGACTTCGTCATGCTTGAACGGCGCGATTTTATGGGCGGTACCTGGTGCCAGAATTCTTACCCGGGTGCGCAAGTCGACGTCCAGTCCCCGCTGTATTCGCTGGCCAGTGAACCCTATCCCTGGTCGCAGATGTTTGCCGAGCAACCTGAACTTGAAGCTTATACACATCATGTTTTAACTAAACATGAACTGGCGAATAAGGTACGGCTGCGCCGCACGGTCACCGAACTGCGCTGGTTGGCGGAGCGTTGCTGCTGGCAGGTGACGACCGACCATGAAGTTTATTTCGCTCGTTCCGTCATCAGTGCGCAAGGTCCGCTAAGCAATCCGTTGATCCCTGACTTTGCCAATCAAGATGCCTATCAGGGAAAGACGTTTCATACCAACCAATGGGATCATGGCTTTGCTTATAGTAACAAGCGGGTGGCCATCATCGGTAGTGGCGCCAGTGCCGCGCAAGTCATCCCCGCAATTGCCGATAAGGTGGCCCAGCTGCATGTTTTTCAGCGCACACCGCACTGGGTCATGCCACGCCCCGACCGGCGTTTTCCAGCTTGGTTCCAGCGCCTGCTAGGGGTTAACTTGTTTTACCAGACCTTACGAAAAGCTATTTATTGGGGACTGGAGTGGCGGGTTCTGGCCTTTAAATATTCGAAGACGCTGATGAAATTGTTCGCTGAGCGTGAGGCACGCAAGCACCTGCGCGAACAGATCCCCGATCCAGAATTGCGTGAAAAGCTTACTCCTGACTACATGATCGGCTGTAAGCGCATCATTGTGTCGAATACCCTGTATCCGGCGCTGGCGCGTGAAAATGTCACCCTGCACGATAAAAACGATGGCATTGCCCGCTTTACCGAGCAGGGTATTATCACTACGCAGGGCACGGAGCTGGAGCTTGACCTGGTGGTCTATTCGACCGGCTTTAAGGCCACGGACGGTGCGCTGGGCTTTGATGTCATCGGTCGTGACGGCAAGCGTCTGGATGAGGTCTGGGAGGATTACCCGCGCGCCTATTTGGGTACCACTATGCCGGGTTTCCCTAATTTATTTCTGGTCACCGGACCCAATACCGGCATCGGCCATACCTCTGCGATTTTCGTGATTGAATCGCAAATGTATTACATTATGCGAGCTTTAACCGAGTTACGGCGACGCCATCAATGCGTGATCGAGGTGACCGAGGAAGCCGAACAAGCCTACACCGACATGATCCACCGGGAGATGGCCAAAACCGTCTGGCAAAGCGGTGGTTGTGAAAGCTGGTACAAAAGCAAAAGTGGCAAAGTGACCGCAATGTTTCCAGGCTTTAGCTTTGTCTATCGCTTGCTGGCACAACGGTTCAGAGCCAAACATCATCAATTTAGCAACGGAGAGCGCGCATGAAAAAGGCCATTCTCGTAGTCGGCTTGCTGCTACTGGTGGTATGGGGCGCAACGCGTTTCCCGGCCACCGGGCAATGGGTCTATCAGGCCACGACCCGGGTCGAGGCGATGCTGTATGGCTTTGACAAAACCTCGGTCGCCGTTGGCGACCTGACGTTTTCCTTGTATCAGCGCAATGGCACAGATGCCAAGGCACCGACATTAGTACTCTTGCACGGCTATACAGCATCTAAAGAGCTTTGGTTGCGTTTTGCGAATCAACTGGACGAGCGCTACCAGGTGTTGATTCCGGATCTTGCTGGTCATGGCGAGACGGGCTTTGACCCGCAATGGAGCTATCGCCCGACGGCACAGGCCACCCGTGTGAAACGTATGCTTGATGCGTTGTCCGTTGAGCAAGCAGTGCTGATAGGCAATTCCATGGGGGGCTTAATCGCAGCCAACTTTGCTATCGATCATGCCGGCCAAACACAAGCGCTTGTGGTGATCGATCCCGCTGGCGTACGGGCTCCAATTCCGAGCCGCGCCGAGCTACTGTTTCAACAGGGAGAATCTCCTTTTGAAATTGACTCATGGCAGGATTTTCAGGAGTTTTATAAGTTGACGATGGCAGAACCACCTTTTGTTCCCGATTTCGTGTTACGCGGCATGGCCGAGCGCTATCAGCAACGCAAAGCCCAATATGTTCAGATTGCCGAGGATTTTCGCAATCTCGATCAACTTGACGGGCGTCTGCAACAAATTGAGGTGCCGACTTTGGTAATTTGGGGCAGTGTTGATCAGTTACTGGATGCGTCGAGCGCTGAGGTCTGGCAACAGCAACTTCCGCAGAGCGAGCTGGAGATTTTCGCCGGAGTGGGTCACATGCCTATGGTCGAACGTCCGGCGCAAACTGCCGGGCGGGTGCAGGAATTTTTAAAGGGTATCGAGTGATGACCAACACCCCAGGACCAGGCTACGTGTTCAAGCGCTTTTTGTTGTTAGCTGTGCTGTTGTTTGCTGCGTATCTGTTGTTGTGGCCAGTCACTATTGAGCCGCGGTCGTGGAATGCGCCCCGCGATCGTGGTTACGTCGGAGCCTACACGGTGAATCACGCGCTACAACAGCTTGAGCGGATCAGTCTACCGAATTCCGTTGGCCCCGAAGATATTGCCATTGACGCCGAAGGCCGGCCAGTTTTTGGGGTGTTAAGTGGTGACATTTTGCGGCTTGAGGCAGATGGCAGCTTTACCACCTTAACCACCACCGGCGGCCGGCCCTTAGGTCTGGAGTTTGACCAGCAAGGCGGGCTTTGGATTGCGGATGCCTATCAGGGACTCATGTACTGGTCTCCTGAGTCAGGTTTAGAGCTTCTGGTTACTCAGGTGGACGGTGTGCCCGTGCGTTATGCCGATGATGTCGATGTTGCCGCAAATGGTACGGTTTATTTTTCAGATGCCTCGACCCGCTTTGCCGCCGATAGTCTTGGCACCTATGCGGCCAGCCTGCTGGATATTATGGAACATGGCGGCAATGGTCGCTTATTGGCGTTTGAACCAGATAGCGGTCATACCTATACCGTGCAGGGAGGACTGCACTTTGCCAACGGTGTTGCCGTCAGTCACGACCAGCAATGGGTGATGGTGGTGGAAACCGGCAGCTACCGGATACTGAAAATTGGCATTGGCGAGCGCAACAACGGCGAAGTCATCACTCTCATGGACAACTTGCCGGGCTTTCCAGACAATATTAACGATGCACCAGATGGTCTGTTTTGGGTGGGACTGGTCAGCCCCAGAAACAGCATGCTTGATGCGCTCTCTGATTATCCGTTGGTCCGTAAAATGATTCAGCGCTTGCCCGCTTTTATGCGCCCTGCGGCGGAGCGCTATGGCCATCTCATTGCTATTGATAGTAATGGCAGTGTGGTCCGCAATCTGCAGGACCCGGAAGGCGGTTTTGGCCAGATCACCGGGGCTGCAGCGAACGATACTTATATTTACGTCAGCAGTCTGCATGAGAACGCGCTGGCGCGACTGAAACGTTAATCCGTTGCCGGCGCTTTTAGCTCAGAGGTGCAGCTCGGACAGCGCGTTGCTTTCAGCGGAATGGTTGAATAGCAGTAGTCGCAAGCTTTAGTGGTGACTGCCGCCGGCTCTTCTTTGGCGCGTAAGTTGTTCATACCTTTTACCAGCATGAAGACAGCGAAGGCGACAATGAGAAAGCTGATAGTGTTGGTAATAAAGAGTCCGTAATTCATGGTCACGGCACCGGCTGCTTGTGCATCAGAAAGTGCCACGTAGGGACCAGGGTTCTCCACGCCCTTTTTTAGCACCCAAAACATATTATTGAAGTCGACGCCGCCCAGTAACAACCCAATCGGCGGCATAATAATGTCTGCGACAAAGCTTTTCACAATGGTGCTAAAGGCACCGCCGATAATGATACCCACGGCCATGTCGACCACGTTGCCTTTTAGGGCAAACTTCTTAAATTCCTTCAGCATAAAATCCGTTCCTCTTCAAAAAACCATGAATTTCATCTTTTTAGACGTTTAATTTCTTATAGCTCAAATAGTTAGGAAAGCAAGTGAAAGACAATTGTTTAATCGTATTGCGAATGATTCGCATTTGGTTTAGTATGCCGCCCATAATTTTCGCTAACTTTAGTTCTGGAGATATCTACGTGCGTTATTCAGCAATCACACTGGCACTATTTTCTGCGAGCCTTGCTTCGGCTCCGGCTTTTTCTGCAAAGATGCTTGAGCCACAAACCATGGAAGCGATGGAGCGTCTGCAAATCACTGGCCAGAAGCAAAGCGGCTATTTGACTGAAGAGCAGCAGGGTGGCTCGAAATTAAAACTGTCGATCAAAGAAACTCCGCAAACGGTGACTGTGATCAGCAAAGAGCAGATGCAAGATTTTGCCCTGGATGATCTGAACTCGGTTTTGGAAACTTCCGCAACGGTCAATGTCGAGCAGGTCGAAACGGACCGCACCTACTACAGCTCGCGTGGCTTTGAACTGAATAACTTCCAGGTCGACGGACTGGGCCTGCCGCTGATTAACAGCAACACCCACGGTCGTCTGGATAGCGCTTTGTATGAACGTATTGAAGTGGTGCACGGTGCTAACGGCATCATGACCGGTGTCGGCTCTCCGGCGGCCACGGTGAACCTGGTGCGCAAACGGCCCACCTCTGAGGTGCAAGGCTATGTCAGTGGCACCTTGAGTTCATGGTCAGGACAGCGCCTGGAAGGCGATGTCAGCGGTGCATTGAACAATTGGTTACGCGGCCGTGCGGTGGTCGTGGTGGACAATGGTGAGTCGTATCTCGACCGTTATGAAAATGAAAGTGAAGTCTTTTACGGGGTGATTGATATTGCCCCAAGCAATTCAACTCTTATCACCCTGGGTCACAGCGAGTCACGCAGCAAAACCGATGGTAATATGTGGGGCGCACTGACGTTGTTTTATGGCGACGGTACTCCTACCAACTTTGACCGTTCAACAAATATTGCCGCCGATTGGTCCACCTGGAATGTGAAAGAGTCACGGAGCTTTATTGATCTGGAGTCTGCGCTGAGCGATCACTGGACCTTGCGGATGGCCTATAATCGCGTCCGTACCGACGAAGACAGCTACTTGTTTTACACCTATCTGCCTGACCCGGCCACGGGACTGGATCCGGAAACAGGTTTAGGCTTGGTCGGCTATGCCAGTGAATACGATTTAGACGACAAACAGGACATGTTCGACGTGTATCTGAGTGGCTCGTTTTCTGCCGCAGGCCGTCAACATGAGGTGGTGGTCGGTGCCAGCCACGCACGTCTGGATTATATCGATACCTCCCTGTATGACTTCCATACCGGTAATGGCTTCCCGGCTATGCCGGCTCTGGAAGACTGGGATGGCGACACGCCTTTCCCTGAGTTTACCGATGGCTTAGCGGGCAGCGAAATTGATAACACCCAAAAAGCGGTGTACGCACAGGCACGTTTTGCCCTTACCGATGCGACCAAATTACTGGTCGGTGGTCGTTACAATGACTTCACCACTGAAGGTGTCGGTTATGGTGTCGACCAAAGCCGCGATGATGCGCAGTTCATTCCGTACCTGGGCCTGACCCATGACTTGAATGAGGTGGCAACGGTTTACGCATCCTATACCGAAACCTTCATGGCGCAGACCCAGGTGGATCGTAACTTTAACCGCATTGACCCACTGACCGGTGAAAACACTGAAGTTGGTATCAAAATGAGCTTATTTGGCGATCGCGCGCTCTTGTCGGCTGCTTACTTTGACGTGCAACAGACCAACCTGGCGGTTGGCGACGGTACTGTTGAAAACCCGAATACAGGTGCGCCTACTCAGGTGTATCGCACCACTGATGGTGTCAGTTCAAAGGGTTTTGAAGCGCAACTTGCAGGTACGTTAGCAACTGGCTTGCAAGGTACCCTGGCGCTGACCTCATTTGAGGTCGACGGCGATGAAACCGTTGAAGACTATACACCGGAGAACCTGTTCCGGGCGTCATTAACCTATCAGCCGGAAGCCATTGCTGGCTTAAAATTGGGTGCAAGCTTCCTCTGGCAGGATAGTATTTCACGGTTCCAGCGTTACGTTGGTGATAGTTATGCCAATGCCGGCGACCCTATTATCACCCGTCAAGGTGCTTACGGACGACTTAACCTGATGGCGAGCTATGCTTTCACCGAGCAACTCAAGCTGACCTTGAATGCGAATAACCTCGGTGACAAAAAATACATCAACAGTTTGTTGTGGCCCAACCAGGGTTACTATGGTGCGCCGCGAAACTACTCCGCGAGCTTAACCTGGGCGTTTTAAACCATGCGCAAGACTCTCCATAAATGGCATGGTTGGATAGGGATCATTATTTTGATCCCTTTCCTTTTTGTCTGTCTGACCGGCAGCATTCTTATCTTCAAAAAAGAAATTGATGCGTGGCTGATCCCGGAGGTTACCGGACTTTCCCAGACCGGCGGTGAGCGCTTGTCTCTGAATGCCTTGACTGAACGGGTGAACGCGCAGCTGCCGGACTATGAAATTGGTAGTTGGGAGATTTTCCCGGCGGGTCACGATGAAGCCGATCGGGTGTTCGTGATCAAAGAGGGTACCGACGAGTGGCATAAGGTCCACCTGGATCCCTACACTGGTGAGCTGTTGAGCCAGCCGACCACACCGGGCCATTACCTGACCGACTGGTTGCTGGAGTTGCATTACACGCTGCTGCTTAACGATATCGAGGGGCTAGACGAGCACCTGGGTCTGATTATTACCTTTATACTGGCAGTGTTCCTGGTCTTTATGGGCATTTCCGGACTGATCATCTATCGTCGTTTCTGGGCGCGCGTGTTCACCCTACGCTGGAATCAACGATTATTAGTGGTGTTTAGCGACTTGCATAAAATGTTTGGCACACTGGCGTCACCGATATTGCTCATTCTGGGTATTACCGGCGGTTACTACAGTGCCATCATTTACTGGGAAGAGTTTAAAGAGCATGGCGATGGTGCTGAGCACCACATCATGTCGGAGCGGTTGTACGCGGACCACCTGGATATCGATAGCCTGGTGGCGCGCAGTCAAGATGCCATAGATGACTTTAAGCCGACCTATTTGTTGTTCCCCTTTGAACCCGAATTACCTTTCACGGTATTTGGCCGGGCGCCGACAGCGAATCCGTTACTAAGCAACTATGGCTCGGTGGTGAACTTTGACCCCTGGACGGGAGCTTATCAAAGTACCTACAACCTGAATGAACAAGGCGTCGGGATGAAAACCCTGGATAGTTTCCGGCGCCTGCATTTTGGCACGTTTGGCGGCTTACCTATTAAAATCTTATGGTGTGTGGTCGGCTTGACCCCGTTACTTTTAGGAATTACCGGAACTTACCTATGGTGGCAAAGGCGCAATAAAAGTGCCCGTAAACGCCGCCGTCGATAAGGTTGTGCCTGCTCCTGCACGCATCGTGAGGTCGCACTCGCGTGCAGGAGCACTTGTCGCTTTGCCATTGCTCTTCCATAATGAGCATTACTTCCACAGCAACATCTGCAAAAGGCACCCATGCGATGAACAATCTGGCTGATTTAACCACGCCCTACCTCTTGCTTGATCCCGAGAAAATGCGCGCGAACTGTGAACGTTTACAGAAGCATATGGATAAACTCGGCGTGCCCCTGCGTCCCCATGTAAAAACCGCGAAATCCGTCGATATCGTGCGCCGGATGATTCCCGCCGGGCGGGGGCCTATCACAGTTTCTACGCTGAAAGAGGCGGAATATTTCGCTGAGCATGGCTTTACCGATATGACCTATGCAGTCGGTATTAGTCCTGACAAGTTGCCGCGGGTGGCACGACTAAACAGGGCGGAGGTGACTCTCCGCGTATTGTTAGACAGCAAAGCGCAAGCGGAAGCTGTGGTGGCTTTTGCGAAAATGGAGCGGCTTAGCATTCCCGCACTGATTGAAATTGACTGCGACGGCGAGCGCGCCGGGTTACAGCCTGGTGATGATAAAATCGTCGAAATTGGGCGAATACTGCATGAAAATAACCAACTTGCAGGGATTTTAATGCATGCGGGCGGGTCTTATCATTGTCCCGATAAAGCTGCCAAGCAAGCTGCCGCTGAACACGAACGCATGACTGCGGTCGCAGTAAAACAACAGTTACTTGATGCGGGGCTGCCCTGTGAGATCGTCAGTGTCGGCTCGACACCGACAGCGCATTTTGCCAAAGATCTGACGGGCATAACCGAAATGCGCGCGGGGGTTTACGTTTTTCATGATCTGGTGATGGCGGGTATCCACGTCTGTAGTACCGACGATATTGCAATTAGCGTTGTGGCGACAGTCATTGGCCACCGCCCCGACAAGGGCTGGATCATGACCGATGCGGGGTGGATGGCGTTATCCCGGGATCGCGGTACAGCGAAACAAGAGGTGGACCAGGGCTATGGGTTGGTCTGTGCGATGGATGGCACCCCTTATCCGGATTTGATTGTGGCCAATACCAGCCAGGAACATGGTGTGCTGGCGCTGCGTAAAGGTAGCAAAGCCAAACTGCCGGAACTCCGCGTGGGCAGCAAGGTACGCATTCTCCCGAACCATGCCTGCGCCACGGCCAGTCAGTTTCAGGGCTACGTTGTGCCCGACGGCGATGAACTGGTGTTCTGGCCGCGCATCAACGGCTGGTAATTGGCCCCGCGTTAAGGTTGTGTGGCTGGCGCGGCGCGAGTGGCATGCCAGTTGACCGCTTGCCAGCCGTCACGCCGGGGCACCAAAACCCCACTGTTTAAAAAGGTCTCGCGGGACTGATCCAGCACCTGGGTGGAAACCAGTGTGAAGTTGACAATTACAGCTGTGCCAAAGGATTTCAGTTCAATATTTTCAGCCGTGTACCAAGCGGTGACTTCACCATCGCTAAGCGCTTCACTGTCCATCAGGCCTTGCATCAATTCGGCTTTACCAAAGCGTGTACCGTTGGAGCTGGTATAGGTCAGTTCTGGCGCCCAGAATTTATCATGGGCCTGCGCATCGTTGATCGATGCCCCATAGAGAAAAGCCTCAATGGCTGCGGTCACCTGTTGCGCCTCACTCGCACTGATAGGACGTGCTTCCTGAGCGCTGACCACGCTGCTTAGTAACAGGACAAAGGTAAGAAAAAGAGTACGCATAAGTGTTCCATCATGGTTGTTAAAATTAAGTCTCTGCGGCGGTTATCCATTTCGGCTGCTGCGGTGCTTCGTGCGCTTCCATCAACTCGAGCAGGGTCACCGGGTCGTCGTGGCTGAGCAAAAGATGACGGTGCTCGTCACGAATGAAGCCCTGAGAAACCGCCCCCTCAAGAAAGTTGAGTAGGCTTTCATAGTAGCCGTCAACGTTAAGGACTGCACAACTTTTTTGGTGAAAGCCAAGCTGCGCCCAGGTCAGCATCTCAAAAAGTTCTTCGAGAGTTCCCATGCCGCCGGGCATAGCGATAAAGCCGTCAGCTAACTCTGCCATTTTGGCTTTGCGGGCATGCATTGAAGGCACCACATGCAACTCGGTCAGCCCCTCATGAGCCAACTCTTTATCGACCAGAGCTTGCGGGATCACCCCGATGACCTGGCCGCCCTGTGCGAGCACGCGATCCGCAAGAATTCCCATTAAGCCGACGCTGGAACCACCGTAAACCAAAGTGATACCGGCGTTGGCCAGAGTATCTGCAAGCTGCACGG
Source organism: Pseudidiomarina terrestris (assembly GCF_030466375.1). Lineage (NCBI taxonomy): Bacteria > Pseudomonadati > Pseudomonadota > Gammaproteobacteria > Alteromonadales > Idiomarinaceae > Pseudidiomarina > Pseudidiomarina terrestris. The sequence goes on along the minus strand of NZ_JAGGJE010000003.1, from coordinate 169,691 downwards.
CGGCGTCCTGATAAACCGGACTAAAACCTGCGTTGGCACCGCAGTACACACAAATCGTCGTTAATTTTTCAGACATGAGCCCGCTCCAGTTAACGTATGACATGCCATTGGGTCTGGCGACCGGCAAGGTAAGTGACCGCAGTGCCGTCGAAGAAGGCACTTTGCTCAAGCATGATTTGCACGTTTTGTCCGTCCCACATTTGCAGAGGAACCTTAACGTTACCCTCAATGGCGTAAGCCGTATTGGCATAGATCGGCCAGTCGCCACGAATCGGAGTAGGCCCTTGGTTGTCCCACATGCCAATAGTTGGCCCTGGCGCGTGACCGTAAAAACCCAACGGGTGGGTGTAGGTGCTGGACATCAGGCTTGCTTCAGTGCTTTTTAGCAGGGTCTGTTCAAGTACTTCGTTGCCGCTGCGGCCGGTCTTGAAGGCAGCGGTCAGGTGATCCTGCCATAAGTTCCCGCGGGCCATGGCGTCCTGCAGTTCCTGTGGTACCTCGCTGGTGCCAAAGGGGAGCACGTAGGCCAGCTCCTGGGTGTCGGTACAGAGTTTCAGGTAGCAAATACCGACATCGGTGTGGATGACATCGCCCCGTTGAATGGTGTGCCCGGCCTGACCGCAGAAGGCTTGTTCGTCGGTACAGCCATTCCCGGCGCGTTGCAGAGTGACATAAGGCATAAACCAGATCGGCAGTTGCAACTCGGCAAAACGGTCACGAATAAACCAGGCAACATCTTCGGTGGTGGTCACGCCTGGAGTGATGACTTTATTGCTGAAAGCTTCGGCGATGACCCCGCGGGCGAGCGCGACAACTTGCGGATAGACGGCAACTTCCTGTGGCGTGCGGGTTTCCACCCAGCGTACCACCAGCTCTTCAGCCGAGACCAGACGCTGCTGCAGGTCAGCGGATAATACCTCACGTAAACGCTCTTGCAACCCGTGGGTCAGGCCGTCTGCCACCGGCCAGTCGCGGGAGACATTAATGCCGATACGCTGCGGGTTGCGCTCGGCAATCAAATCCGCCAGCGCTTGCCATTGTTGGTCGAGATCGCCGCCAGACCAAACGGATTCGTAGGGTTCGCCCAATGGGTAGCGGTTGACCGACAGACGCTCAACGGTACCGTCGGCGTTACGATGAAACACCAGCATGGTCGTGCGGCGGGCAGCAAAGGTGGGCTGCGGCACTAAGGTGTAATACACCGGATCTTCAGCATACTCGCGATTGATGACCAGCCACATATCGATGTCAGTTTCTGCCATAAGCTGCGGCAACAGCGTCTGCATACGTTCGTTGAGCATGGCATTTTCGGGGGCGATACGGGCTTTGTGACTGAGCACTGAAAACTCTTCGGCGCTTTCAATGACGCGCCCTTGCTTAAACTCTGCTGCTGTTGCCAACGGGTTGGTCGCAATAACACATGCCATGGCGACAACAGTTTTTAGGATTGAATGCATAGACGCTTCCCCGGCCTTTGGTGGACAAATAGTAGTTTGCTCGTCCTCGATAGTAGCCAGCTTTATCAGGTCAGTGCAACGAACAATTGTTGCGCATGCGTTGATCGGCTGTGTTACTTCGGTGGGTGAATTGGCCAGTCGGCGGCATCAACCCAGTCGAGCGTTGCTTCAACCTTGCCGTGCCAGCGTGCGATGAAGTCGCCATTGGGATCGTATTGGCGGGTCTGCTTGTCCAGATCAAAGCGGCGATGTCCACGTGGGTCGGCGCCCACCCCTGCCAGATACTGCCAGTTGCCCCAGTTGGAGCTGACATCATAGTCGATCAACTGCTGCTCAAAAAACGCCGCGCCGTAACGCCAGTCCAGTTGCAGTTCATGCACAAAACAACTTGCTACCAATTGTCTGCCCCTATTGGAGAGGTAGCCCGTAGCATTGAGCTGGTTCATGCAGGCATTGACGATGGGGAATGGCGTAGTGCCACTGCACCACTGTTGCCAGCGGCCCGCATAAAAACTGGTTTGCGGGCGCTGCTGTCTGATGCCATTAAAGGCAAAAAGTGAACGTCCATGGCGGTGTCCATACCAGTGAAAGTACTCGCGCCACAGCAGTTCAAAGAAGATCCAGTAGGTACTTTCATTGGCGCCCTGTTGCTGTTCATAATTCAGCAGTTGCTGGTGCAGGCGCCTGACTGAGAGTGAGCCATCGGCGAGCCAGGCGGAAAATTTAGTGGAAGCAGACCAGCTATCGAGTGCATTGCGGGTTTCTTTATAGGTGCTGGCGGCGCCACTGGCAAAGTAAGCTTGCACGTGTTCATACGCGGCATGACTGCCGCCGACAAATTGACTATGCTGCGGCGCTGTGACAACCGGCAAAGGCTGCCGGGGTACAGCACGCAGGCCTGCTGGTGGTGGCGGCAACTGCCGCGGCGACGAAAGCGGCGCAGGGATTGCGTCCCGAAGATCCTTTTGTTCCAGTTGCCGGCGGAACTTCGAGAACGAATCAGGCAGATCAGTCAGTGTAAATGGTAGTTGCTGCTGCTCCCAAAGACTCTGACTGCCCATCGCATGATGCTGCAACAGGGGGTAGCGGCGCTTAAGGAGCTCCGCGTAGGTCCGCTCGTAAACACCGGGGTGCTCAGCGTAATAAAGGGCATCAACATTGTGTGCGGTGATGAGCTCGGCAATAGCATGTAAAGGAGATTGCGGAAGCACCAGCAATTGCTGGCCAAGCTGTTGCAGCAGCGCATCTAAGTTGGTCAGGCTCTCCCAGATAAAGCGCCACCTGCGCTCGCCAATACTGCGCAAGCCGTACCGGTTGGCATCAAACCATTTGGGATTGGCACAATACAGAACAATCAGCTGCTGACACTCTGCAGCTGCTTTGCAAAGCAGTGGGTTATCATCGGTTCGTAATTCATTTTGTAGCCAGACGATGCCAACGCGGTGTTTCATAGAGAACGTCTTCATTATGAGTTTCAACTGTGTACGTTAAACTTAGCAAAGCAGATCGATGACACCAATGGTGTGCGTGGGTACACTGGGCTAACAGTAGCAAGTTTTTGGGACAGAACCATGAGTGACGCGCGACTAATACGCACGACCGGCCTACCGGGCGCAATTGTTTTGGGGTTGGGATCCATTGTTGGTACCGGAGCCTTTGTGAGTTTGGGATTCGGCTACGGCCTTGCCGGCGACGGTTTGCTGATCGCTATTTTACTGGCCGCCTTTGTCGCCTTATGCAACGGATTGTCGAGCGCGCAGTTGGCTGCCGTGCATCCGGTAAGTGGCGGTACCTATGAGTATGGCTATAAATTTCTGAATCATGATTTAGGCTTTAGTGCCGGTTGGCTCTTTGTCTGCGCAAAAAGTGCGTCTGCGGCAGCGGCGGCTCTGGCCAGTGCCTGGTTGCTGAACCATTATCTTGGCTGGTCTGAAGGTGCAGTCATCGCCTTGGCGGTCGGATTACTGGCAGCGATTACCGCATTGGTACTTGCCGGCTTACGGCGCTCCAATCAAGTCAATGCGCTGATGGTTTTACTAGCCATCGCAAGTTTGTTGGTGTTTGTGGTCTGGTCAGCTCAGCAGCCACAAGAGGCGATGTCGATGCCTGTAACTGGAGGCGGTAATAGCAGCTGGCGTGACCTGTTGGCTGCCGCAGCATTGCTATTTGTTGCCTACACTGGTTATGGACGTATCGCCACCATGGGTGAAGAAGTACAGCAGCCACGGCGCACGATTCCGCGGGCGATCATCGCCACCATGATCGTGGTCACGCTGCTCTACGGAGCGGTCGGCTGGGCCATCGTTCATCTGGCTCCGGCAGGTATTGGCGAAGATTTCATTTTAACCCAGCTGATACCCGCAGGTCAGGTCCACAATGTGGTCTTTGCCGGCGCCATCATTGCTATGTTGGGGGTCACCTTGAATTTGGTGCTGGGTGTTTCACGAGTGATTCTGGCCATGGCGCGGCGCAATGATCTGCCGTTACGCTGGGCAAAGTTAAATGTCGGCAATACCTCGGCACCGGCGGCGACCCTGGTGACCGCCGCCATTATGATGGTGATTGCGCTGTTCGGCGGCATCAAGCTAGCATGGACATTTAGCGCGTTTACCGTACTTATCTACTACAGTATCACTAACCTTGCCGCACTTAAGGTAGCACCAGAGCAGCGATTTATTGCCCGGTTTTGGTCAGTACTAGGACTCATTGGCTGTGTAAGCCTGGCGCTGATGGTGGAGTTAACTCTCATTGGCGTGGGCGTGGCTCTTTTGCTGGTTGGACTAATCTGGCATCGTTATCGTTACCAAAAGCTGCTTGAAAGGTGAACAATCTTTAGCAATACTCAGCAATTGGGTAGGAACTACCCTTTCCCAAACCTAAAGGAAGGCCTGTGACCATAGGACAACTCGAATGGCAGCATCAATTCCTTGTGTATGGTCTGCTCCTGGCAATTGTTTGCATTGCGATTGGCTGGTGGATAGGTCATCGCGAGCGTGTCCGCTTGACACGGTTGGTCAATGCCAAATTCCGGACGCTCGCCTCCTTAGCGCAAAATAAGCCGCTCAACGAAAAGCTCACTGATATCTGTGCGTTGATTGAAGACCAGATTGGCAATGCCATGTGCTCGGTGATGCTGGTTGATTCTAATAAAGGGGTTTTGAACGCCGCGACTGCGTTGAGCCTGCCAGACGAGTTTACGCAGGCGTTACAAGGCTTACCCATTGCTGATGGTGTAGGTTCGTGCGGGACCGCAGCGTATCGTAGAATTCCGGTGGTGGTAGAGGATATGACCCGGGATGCCCGCTTTGATGCTTTTAAAGATCTGATTGAGACTCATAATCTACGCGCCTGCTGGTCCTATCCGGTCATGTCGCCCACAAATAAGAATGTGATTGGCACCTTTGCGGTGTACTTCAATAAAGCGCGCAAACCCTGTCTACGTGAGTTAGATCTCATTCAACGTAGTCGCGATTTGGTGGCCTTGGTGATTGACCAGCACAACGACCGCGTTCAGCGTGAGCGTAGCGAGCAACACAACCGCTCGCTGTTCAGCTATAACCCGGAAACGGTGTTCACCCTCGACCGTGACGGGAACTTTATGAGTTTAAACCGGGCTGGCTCCGACTTAATTGGCTACGACGAACTCGAAGTACTGGGTCAGCACTACGAACTTGTGGTACCTGAGTACGAGCGGGCCAAGACACGGACGCATTTTGAGGTGGCGTTGTCAGGTAAGCCGCAACGCTATGAAATTAAAATATTCGATCGTAAGGGTGCAATGCACCACCTGGATATCACCAACATGCCGATCATCATTAACGGTGAGATCACCGGCGTGCATGGTATTGCCAAAGATGTCACTGCGGCAAAACGGAATGAGTCGCAGCTGGCGCTGCTAGAGCGTAGTGTCGAGTCCAGTACCAATGGTCTGATTATCAGTGATGCCAACACGTCTGGTTACCCCATCATTTATGTGAATCCGGCATTTAAAGAGATCACTGGATATCATGACGACACAAAAATCATCGGACGCAGTTGCAACTTTTTACAGGGCGAGGGGACAGATCCTGCGGCGGTGCAAAAGATTCGGGAAGGCTTGAACCGACGCGAAGAAGTTCGGGTGACCATTCTTAACTATCGCAAAGATGGCACGCCCTTCTGGAACGATCTCATTATATCCCCAGTGCGGGATAGCGGCGAAAAAGTCACTCACTTTATTGGTTTGTTAAGTGATATCACCGAGCGTGTCACCCGTCAGGAAGAGCTTGAATACCTTGCCAAACATGATGTGCTCACGCACCTGCCAAACCGCAATGCTCTGGAAGAATGTCTGGCTAAATGTCTGGCCCAGGACGGTGATGGAGATCCGTGCGAGGTCGCCGTGCTGTTTATTGATCTGGATGGCTTTAAACCTATTAATGACAGTCTCGGCCACGCCGTTGGCGACCGCATCCTGGTGGAGACTGCTGAACGGCTGAAGGCGCAGATGGCGCCAGAGGACCTACTCGCCCGCTTTGGTGGTGATGAGTTTGTCGCTGTTGTCACCAGTACCCGCGACCGCGATGCAGTGAGTGGCTTAGCGATGAAATTACTCAATCAGTTCCATCAGCCTTACCGGTTTGATGAACTGGAGGTATCGCTTTCGGCAACTATTGGTATCGCTGATAACAGCGCGGTATTTAATCACCCGCTTGAATTGATTCAGCGCGCGGATGTGGCGATGTACGAAGCCAAGCGCCGCGGCGGTAGTTCGTACCATTGGTATAGCACTGATCTGGATGCCGGGATGCAACATCAGATTGAACTACGTACGCAGTTGCAGGAAGCCATCCAGGCGGAACAGTTTGAACTCTTTTATCAGCCTATCGTTGACCAACACGGCCAGCCACGTGCCGTGGAGGCATTGATTCGCTGGCGGCATCCGGAAAAGGGCTATATCTCACCTGGTGAGTTTATTCCATTGGCGGAGGCTACGGGGCAAATTATTGCGATTGCCGACTGGGTGTTCCGGCAAGCCTGTCACGACACTAAGGCACTATTAGGTGCAGGCCTTGAAACTGTCAGTGTGAATTTTTCACCACTGCAGTTTTATCGGGATGACTTTATCCAGGACGTCAAAGACGTGATGACAGAATTTGGCATTGAGCGCGATCAACTAGTGGTCGAGATCACCGAGAATGTATTTATGCGCGATAGCCATAACATGATTGCCCTGCTGCATAAATTACGCGATCTGGGACTGGGGCTTTCCATCGACGATTTTGGAACCGGTTTTGCCAGTCTAAGTTATTTGAACCAATTGCCGGTGGATGGCTTAAAGATCGACCAGTCGTTTATTCATAATGTTGATAGCACCAAGCGTAACTCTGCAATTACCCGTGGCGTACTGGCGATTGCCAGTGAACTTGATATTCGCACGGTAGCTGAGGGGGTAGAGACTGAGGCTGAGCGGGATTACGTGGTCGCGCATGGCTGTAAATTAATGCAAGGTTACCTGTTCTGTCATCCGAAACCTTTAGCCGAGGTCTTGCAGTGGATAGAAAAACAGCAAGTGCACGTTTAGTCGCACTTGCTGTTTATAGCCGATGGCTGACTTAACCTGATCGTTTAGAAACGATAGTCAAAACCGACCGATACGGTTTGCGGTTTGTTCGGACGGGCGCCATATGGCAAACGTGAGATAATCACTTGCTCGTCAAACAGGTTCTCAACTTTCAGGAACACGGTGGTCTGTTCAGACAGCGGATAACGGCTTACCCAGTCTACCGTCAGCAACGAATCAGTAAGTAGCATGGGGTCGTTTTCACGCTTACAGCCCACACTGATGCAAGTTTCATCCATGTACTTAACAATCAGATGGTTGTCCCAGCCGTTGTCGTTCAGAAGGCCTAAGCGCGCGCTGAAAATATGCTCCGGAATGTCGGCTAAAGTATCACCATCCTGAACGCCGGTTACCGGATTATCTTCACTGATTTCGGCACTGGTGTAGGTATAGTTGAAGCTCGCCGGGATGGTCCATTGACCTTGTTTCCAGGTTTGTCCTAACTGTACTTCAAGACCTTGTACCAAAGCTTCACCCGTGACGAAGCTGCCAGACGTTGCGCCGTTACTGCAAGGGCTTGCCACGGAGCAGCTTTCCGCTTGGTTATTAAAGTCGCTGCGGAACACAATGGCTTCAGCAAAGAAGCTGGCCTCATTGTAACGCGCACCGAATTCAAAGTTGCTGCTGGTTTCTGGTTCGTCAGTTTGCTTGGCGCCACCGCCTAAAGGAGCAAAGCCACGGTGCACACCGGCCAACACTTGTACGTTGTCATTCAGGTCATAAGTAAATGAAACGCCCGGCAGCCATTCCTGAGTATCACTGCTGCGGAAACTTGGCGTATCGCTGCGGTCAGTGTTGGCGAATTGCTTACGATAGGTATCAACATCTTCGTAGCGCAAGGTTGCCTGCACTTTGAAGTCCGCCGTCGCTTGCCAGGTGTCTGCAAGCCAGAACGCATTGGCGTCAGCACCTTCAAGGCGGTTATTACTGCCCGTGGGTTGCACCGTCTGCTGGTAAACCAGACTGCCGTTGACCTGGTCATAAATCTCAACCGGCTGGAAACGATCCATGCTGTCAGTGTGGTCACGTGCGCCAAACTCAATATCGTGGTCACCCACTAGAGCATTGAGGCGCAGTTCTAGGCCGTAAGACTCATACGCACGATTATTGTGTTTGTAGTCCAGCCCCGCGTAATCCTGCTCACCATGTAAAACAGCGATTGCATCTGCGTCGCCAGCGTTGGCTGCCTCAATCAGACTGCTAGGGCTGCCTTTAAACCAATCGCGCTTGTACTCATTGCGATAAGCAATGGCGGTCAGGTTCAGGTTTTCCGTCAGTGTGGCATCATAGGTCAGGGTAAAGCCTGAATGCTGATTGTCCATCTGGTCAATGGCGGTTAAACCGTAACGACGATTAGGGTTGGCAGCGAAATCTGCATCGGTCAGTCCAGCATAAGTTTCGTTGGAAACCTGCTCTGAGTATTGCATTTTTGCCGTCAGGCTCTGGTTTACACCCGACCAGCGTAGTTTGACCAGGTAGTCTTCGATGTCGTGACCAGCATCGCGGTTGCTACGGTCAATGGTTTTAAAGCCATTTGAATCGCGCTGAACGGTATCAATCAGCCAGCCGAAAGCACCTGAAGTGCCGCCATAGTAGGCATGGATATCACGGCTGTTGTTTTCACCCATACGCAGGGTGATCTGGCCTTGTGGCTGCTGTGGAATTGGTGTGGTCAGTAAGTTGATGACACCACCGGTCGTTTGCGGGCCGTAGCGCAACAAAGGCGCGCCTTTCAGTACTTCGATGCTATGCATCCGATAGGCTTCAGGGAAATAATACGCTGCTGGGTTAGAATAAGGAGCTGGCGCAATCATGACGCCATCTTCGAGCAAAGTCACTTTGCTCGAGCGACCGCCTGCTGCCGCGCGAATACCAATGTTTGGACGTAAGCCCTGGCCATCTTCTTCGCGGATATAGACACCCGGAACGGTTTTCAGAAGCTGGTTAATGTCGGCGTTGACTTCCACATCCAGCTGTTCAGGCGTGACGACAGCACCGGATCCGGCGACAGTTTTGGCATCTTCAGCGGAACCGATGATTTTAATGACCTCGGTAGCATCCGGTGTCTCTGTTGCTGCCAGACTTGCTGGAGTGGTGAGAGCTAACGCCAGCGCGCTGGCGATCATGGAATAACGCATATTTCCCCCAAAAGTTATTATTAAGAACAATTTGCGGGGCAGTATAAATAAAAACTATTCGCATTTGCAATAGCAAATGCGAGTTATTCCCATTTAGGTAGAGTGTAGCCAGCTTTAAATGACGAAAAGGTTACGGTACATGCGCTCTGCGTAGTCATCTGTCATGCCGGCGATGTAATCGCAAAGTATGCGATCGGCAGCCGACTGTCCCTGTTTACTATAGGCTGCTTGCCAGCGGGCACGCGTATTGTGGGGTAGCAATCGCATAGGTTCCGTATGAAATGCAGTGAACAGGTTTAACAGCATGTTTTGACTGCGGTAGCGCAGTTGCTGAATGGCGGGCTGATTAATGACGTGTTCAAAGACAACCGCTTTCAAACTGTCTAACAAATACCTTTCAGCCTCAGGCAGGCAGGCGTTGAAACGTACCAGCGGCTCTTCGGCATCAGCGAGGACTTCGGTGATATGCACCTTGGTCACAAAAATATTTACCAGCGCGCCAATGGCGTCTTTACGGACACTGTGTTCATTCGAAAACAGCTGACGACCGAGTTGCTGCATCAGGCTGGCCAGCTCGGGATTAAGATTCGCCACAACTTCATCAAGATGGGTATGCCACTGACTTTCGGATAAGGTTCCGGTGACCACGGCATCTTCAAGGTCGTGCACACCGTAGGCAATATCATCGGCAAGCTCCATCAGTGATGCGTCAAGGCTCTTATGCTTAGACTTCTGCCATGGGCTTTGCGCCAGGGTGTCAACGGCCTGGAACTGTTCACGGTCGGTGTCGGAGAGAGGCTCCAGCACCCAGTCCAGCAGATCACTGTCACAGGCAAACAGAGCTTTCGCCGGTCGCCACTGAGCAAGGCTGCCCGGTGGCTCGGAGCTTGCTGGAACGGGAAGCTCTGGCATCAGCACGGGGTATTTGAGTAAGCCAAGTAAGGTTCGGCGGGTCAGATCCATGCCATGATCGGGATGGTAAGCCTCAAGTTTACCGACAATACGAAAGGTCTGGCCGTTGCCTTCGAAGCCGCCCGAGGGCAGCATCTTAAAGTTCAGTGCGGTTTCGCCACCATGACCAAACGGCGGGTGACCGATATCATGGGCAAGGCACAAGGTCTCCATAAGGTTTAAGTCAGGCAGCATCGCCACTTCAGCCTCAGAGCCAACATGGCTCAGCTGGTTAATCAGCGAGGCACCGATTTGCGCGGCTTCCAGGGAGTGGGTTAAGCGCGTACGGTAAAAATCGTTCTCACCCACGTTCATGATCTGAGTTTTTGACTGCAGCCGGCGAAAAGCCGCGGAGTGAAGCACGCGGGCCCGGTCACGTTGCCATGGGGTACGGCGATCGCCAGGGCGCTGAGTCGAAGGGCCTGAGCGGCGTGCTTGCCAGTGTGCAGTCATAGTCTGTCCTTGCCTGGTTGAGAGGGTGAATTGTACCGCTTTAGTATGCTATGTTTGAGACCAGATACCAACTAGGGAGCTGCAATATGGGAGATTTTGTGCAGGGGTGGGAAGATGCTGCCACCACGAGCCTCGGCTTTTTTTGGATGGCGTTGTGGGCATTCGTGCTGGGCTACTTTCTCAGCAGCATCATTCAGGTTCTCATCACCCGTCGGCAAATGCGTGCGGTTATGGGCAACGATGGTGCAAAGTCGCTGGCCCTTGGCACATTCTTTGGCTTTATCTCCAGCTCCTGTAGCTTCGCAGCACTGGCCACCACCCGGGCGCTTTTTAACAAAGGTGCCGCCTTCACAGCTTCCATGGCGTTCTTACTGGCGTCCACCAATCTGGTGATTGAGCTGGGTTTTGTCATTGCGGTTTTTCTCAGCTGGCAATTCGTCCTCGGCGAATACCTCGGCGGCGTTCTATTAATTCTTTCAGCCTGGGCCTTTGTTAAACTCACCCGCCCGACACAACTCATTAAGCAAGCCCGGGATGGCGATGCCGAGGATGGCGATGAAAAAGGCTATGACCTGCGGCATTGGGCTGACCTAGGCGATCCAGAGCTCTGGCAGATGGTGTCAAAGCGCTTCGTGATGGAATGGCAGATGGTCTGGAAAGATGTCCTGATCGGGTTCACCGTCGCCGGCTTGATTTCCTCATTTGTACCCTCTGAGTTCTTCGCCTGGCTGTTTCAGGGCGCAGGTGCGAGCGGGGGCGATTTAAGTTTTTGGCAAGTACTGCAGCAAACCGTGATTGGCCCTGTTGCCGCATTTTTCACTTTTATTGGCTCCATGGGGAATATTCCGCTGGCGGCGGTACTTTTTGGCGAAGGAGTGGCCTTTGCCGGCGTCATGGCCTTTATATTCTCAGATTTAGTGGTATTGCCGGTACTGCGGATTAATGCCCAGTACTATGGCTGGAAAATGGCGCTCTACATCACCGCTATGCTGTTCACCTGTTTAGTGGTGACCTCTTTGCTCATGCATTACGGCTTATTCGCTTTTGACTTGCTACCCAGCAATGAGGGAGTGCGTGCCATCAGTGAACGCGATCACTTTCAGTTGAATTACGGCTTTGTGCTGAATTGTATCGCCTTGGGACTCTCAGTGGTTTTGGTGTACTTTTTTCGCCGTAAGCAACGCCAACAGCAACAACACGAGCATCATGATCACGACCATTCGCACGACCATGGCAGTAGCTCCTGGACCGAGCGTCTGATGCTCACGCTGTCATTTGCGGCAATACTCTGGCTGGTCGGCGGAGCTTTACTGGCAATGACTTAAGCGGGCTTGCGCAGCAGTACCACGTCCTGCTGGTCGTACTCGATTTCAAGTTGCCAGTGCGCTGCCAGCCAGCGGAAGCTGTCGGCGTGAAAGAAGCTGATATGGGTGGGGTCATTGCGATACGACCAACCTTTGAACTGCTCAAGGTTGTGCCAACGCTTGGTCATCAGTGCTAACAAGCCGCCTGGCCGTAAACATGCGCTGAGTTGCGCCAGAATGACTGCCGGCTCGGCGAGATGCTCAATGACTTCGGTACAGGTAATGAAATCGTAGGTTTTGCGCAGACGTTCCGGATGGGGTGCATAGTAGATATCATAGGTGGTGCAAGGGAAGCCGGCGCTGTTTAGCATTGACGCCAGCGCCGGGCCGGGGCCACAGCCGAAATCCAGACCCTTGGCGCCAGGCTGCAGACGCGGTTGCAGCGGCGTCAGGCAGCGCGCCAGGAACCGTCGGTAGCCTGGATCATCGGGGTCGTTTTCGTGTAGGTCATAAATCGCTTTTTCTTCGCTGGGGCTCAGGCGTTGGGCTGGCGCGACCTGAATTAATTGGCAGCTGCGGCAACGCCAGAATTCGCGTCCGCTTAATAAACCACGACGTTGACAGTAAAACAATTCATGTTGCGCCGCGCCGCAAAGTCCGCACTCCACGTTTAGTTCTCGCTCGCTTTACCATCTTCGCACTCTGCAATGCGCACCCGGTCCCGTCCGTCAGTTTTCGCCTGATACATCGCACGATCCGCGCAGCGCAGGATATCGCCGGATTGCTCAGCATGGGCGGGGTAAATGGCGATGCCCAGACTTGCAGTAATTTGCAACTTTAGCTTCTCGATGGCAAAGGGTTTGGCCAGCTCTTCACGAATGCGTTCGGCAATGCTCGTCGCAACCTGGTGAGCTATCTCAACAGTGGGCAGGTCATTGGCGAGTACGAGAAACTCATCGCCGCCGGTACGACAGGCGACGTCAGTGTCGCGCAGACAGGATTTGATACGCCGGGCGACATGAATGAGCAGTTGGTCGCCAACACTATGCCCATAGGTATCGTTGACAGGCTTAAAGTAGTCCAAATCAACGAATAATACTGCAAGCGAGCGGTTTTGCTGGCTCGACAGCGCTAAGCTGCGCTCGAACAGTTCATAAAAGTAGGCCCGGTTGGGCAGGTTCGTCAGCATATCATGGCGCGCCATGCGGGCAATCTTTTCCCGTTGCCGGCGCTGTTCGGTGATTTCACGGGCAATGCCCAGCAAATGAGGTTGCTGGCAACTGTTGTCCTGAATACAGGAAGCGCGGCAAGTGTACCAGCGCCAGGCACCGTTAGCGTGGCGTACACGGAACTCGATGTCCTTGACCTCCTCAGCACCACTGATCACGGCCTGGATATAGGCATTGCAGGCGGGAATATCATCGTCATGGACGATTTCTTCGAAGGACTGGTTGATGGATTCGTCTATCGCGTAGCCGAGCTTGTCCTGCCAGTTGGGTGATAAGTAGCCCAGGATGCCGTTGGCGTCGACGGTAAAAATAATATCGTTGGCCTGCTCGACTAAGGTGCGAAAGCGTTGCTCGCTGGCGATAAGTTCACTCTCCAGGCGACGCCGCTCGCTATCTTCGACTAGATAGCCGGTCCAGACCAGAGTGCCATCCGCCAACTGTTCGCCGTGATTGAACGCGTTCAGCCAGAGCTCATTATTGCCTGGACGAAGCAGGCGAAAGTGATAATGCCAGTCAATGCCGCGCTCGGCCGATGAAATCCCGGCCTCAGTCACATCGCGGTAGTCGTCAGGGTGGATGGCGCTGAGCAGATCGGAGGCGTCCTGCAGTAGCTGTTGGTGCGAAAACCCCAGCAGCGATTCAACCCATGGGCTGATATAGGCAAAGTGGCACTGCCCCGCCGGGTTACGCATCAGCTGATAGGTGACGCCTGGCATTTTCTCAAGAAGACTGTTTACGTCCATTCTCAACTCACTGCTGCGGGGCTCTACTAATATTCTATTAGCACTCTATTAAGTATTAGTCGCGAAAGTTCTCAAATTGCAAGGGTAACTCAATATCGGATTCGCGTAACACCGCCATTGCTTGTTGCAAATCATCTCTCTTTTTACCTGTGACACGAACTTTATCGCCCTGAATCGCGGCCTGAACTTTTAGCTTACTCTCCTTCAGCAGTTTGACGATCTTTTTTGCCAGCGGCTGTTCAATACCTTGCTTAAACGTCACTGTGGTACTGAATGTTTTGCCGCTATGAGTCAGTTCTTCCGGTGATTCTGTGCCTGCCAGACTAAGGTTTCGTTTGGCGCAATGGTTGGCAAAAATGTCATGCAGTTGCTGGACCTGAAAGTCAGACTCTGAAGCCAAAGTCACGGTCGTCTCTTTTAAGTCGATGTGCGCATCGACACCGCGAAAGTCAAAGCGTGAGCTTAACTCCCGGTTGGCATTATCGACAGCATTTCTCAGTTCCACAGTATCGACTTCAGATACAATATCAAAGGAGGGCATAGGTTCACCTATCTCGCTAATTTGCTTGATGATTTGTTTTATTATCGTGAATAACCCCGGATACCACAAGCAATTGGACAAATAAACAACATTAAAAGGCCTTTGTCTGATGAGTTTGTGGCGCCTGTGGTGGTTATGGATATCTAGACGTCTATATTGACAAGATGCCAGAGCCCCAGTAGAGTCGCAAGCAACGCTGACCTATTGATTCAACTTACGAGATCCCACCCAGATGAGCTATAAACAGGTCGACCATCTAATCTCCACCCCGCAGGGACAACTGGCTGTGCGGCAACAAGGTACTGAGGGCGCGCCGAACATACTTGTCCTTGGCGGCATTTCCGGAGGGCGTGAAGTCTACACGCAATCCGGCGAGGGCTGGTGGCAGGGGCTGTTTCGCGATACCGATCTGCTGCGTTATAACGTTTGGAGTCTCGATTACCTTGGCGGTATGGGCGCAAGCTCCTGCGCTGTCACTCCCGGCAGCGTTGAATTACAGGCGCAAGCCGTAGAGGAAGCTCTGCTGCAGCTTGGCGTGAAGCATTTGCATGCCCTCATCGGTGGTTCCTACGGTGGCTGTGTTGGCATGGCTCTGGTGGCGGCCGGTAAGCTTTCGGTAGCGCGGCTGGCGGTATTGGGCGCCGCGCACAGAGCAACCGCGCAGGCGGTGATGTTGCGCAGCCTGCAACGGGATTTTATCGAACTCGCTGAACAAGCTGGCGATGCTGAACGTGGCGTGGTTTTAGCGCGTGCGCTGGCCATGGTCAGCTACCGAGGTACCACCGGTCTTGATGCCCGTTTTAGTGATGCAGCAGGTGCCATCGACTTTATGCATCAACGCGCACAGCGCCTGGTGCAACGTGATCCCTGGCAGGCCCGCCGTTTGTTCACCGAGTTTGGCCCTGCGCTTGATGCCTTTCGGGTTGCCCCGCAACGTGTGCAGGTACCGACATTCCTACTGGGATTCAAAGACGACCTGCTGGTTCCACCGCATGTGCTGAATGAACTACAAGGGTTACTGCCCCGGTGCTGGGCTTATGATGAGGTCGCTACGGCTCATGGTCACGATGGCTTTATTTTAAATACCGCGGTGTTCGGACCGCGGTTACAAGAATTCCTGGAGGATGTATGAGTCGGGCAGAGATCGCGCTTGGAGTGATTGGGGTTGGCACTATAGGCAGCTCTTGGCTTGATCAGTTCGCAGGTCAACTAAGCCTGGCCTCGCATGCGCAGGTTACGGCAATTTTTCGCAGTTCCTGCTGGCTCGATGCTCCCCGCGGAGTGAACCTGGATAGCTGGCGGGAGCAGCTTGCGAACAGCGGCGAGGCCGGGTCAGCGGCAGACGTGCAGACGTGGTTACAGCGCTGCCGCGAGCGTGAGCAACAACCCGTGCTTATCGATCTGACGGCGTCAAAACAGGTCAGCCGCAGTTACCCGGCCTGGGTAGCGGCGGGCGCGCATGTGATATGTGCCAATAAATACGCAGGCTCCAGCGACCTGAGCTGGTACCGTGACTTCAGACGGGTACTCGATCAGTACCAACGGCACTGGCTTTACAACACCACGGTTGGGGCCGGCCTGCCGATTTTAAGTGCGCTGCAGGAACGCTGCCTGTGTGGCGACAAAGTACTGCGCATTGAGGGCAACCTTTCCGGTTCCTTGTCCTGGATTTTTCAGCAGTTCCGCGCCGGTGAAAAGCTCTCAGACTGGTTGGCGAAAGCGCAGGAAGAGGGACTGACCGAGCCTGATCCACGGCTTGATCTCGGCGGGATGGATGTTGCGCGGAAACTGGTTATCCTCGCTCGTGAGGTGGGGTGGGCGCTGCAGCTGAAAGATTTGTCGATTCATAACCTGGTACCGCCCGAGCTGCGCGAGTGCACGACGCAAGAATTTGTCGGTCAAGGCGAGGCCTTCGATAAGTCGTTTGAAAGCTGGCGTCAGCATGAGTGCCCTGAGGCTAAGCAGTGGGTGTATCTGGGTTATATTTGCCAGGATGACGACGGTCACTACCATGGCGGTACGGAGCTAGTGCCGATCGAAAGCACCTCGGTTTATGCAAACTTACCCGGAGGCAATGCCAACTTTACCGTGCGGACACAGCAATACGATGCCAACCCCCTGGTGATACAAGGACCCGGTGCCGGGCCTGAAGTCACTGCAGCTGGTGTCCATAGTGATGTTTTGCAATTAATTGCAAGGTTAAAAAAACATTAGCCTCAGGGCTTGCAGCTTAGGTAATTTTGGTTAATATGGACGTCTAAACGTATAAACATCCATGCTGAGGCTATTATGACACACACCTATCGCGCTGCGACCCTTGCAATCCACCACGGCTATGAAACCGATCCCACCACCAAGTCGGTTGCCACCCCCATCTACCAGACGGCGGCCTTTGCCTTTGATGATGCCCAGCATGGCGCTGATTTATTTGATTTGGCGGTACCGGGGAATATTTACAGTCGCATCATGAACCCGACCAATGACGTCCTCGAGCAGCGGGTGGCGGCGCTGGAAGGTGGCATTGCCGGGCTTGCTGTAGCTTCCGGGATGGCCGCCATCCAGTACGCTTTAATCACGCTGGCGAGCAATGGCGATAACATTGTGACGACGCCGCAGCTTTATGGCGGGACCTATACGTTATTTGCTCATATGTTGCCGTCGCTGGGCATTGATGTGCGCTTCGCCAAATCCGCTGCTACCGCAGATATTGAAGCCTGTGTCGACGCTAACACCAAAGCAATTTATTGCGAAACCATCGGTAATCCGGCGGGAACCGTTGCTGATCTTGAAGCCTATGCTGAGCTTGCCGAGCGCAAGGGGGTGCCCCTGGTGGTCGATAATACCGTGGCATCACCCTCGCTTTGTAAGCCTATCGACTGGGGTGCCCATATCGTGGTGCATTCACTGACCAAATACATCGGCGGGCACGGCACCACCATCGGCGGATTGATTGTCGACAGTGGCAAGTTTAACTGGCCGAACTATGCCGACAAGTTTCCGCAGTTCGCCCAGCCTGAGCCGGCGTATCATGGCATTGTTTATAACGAGACCTTCGCCGAGGCAGCTTTCATTGCCCGTGCACGCACCGTCGCACTACGCAATACCGGTGCTGCTTTATCGCCCTTTAATGCTTTTCTTATTTTGCAGGGGCTGGAGACACTCGAGTTACGGATGGAGAGGCATTGCCAGAATACCTTGCGCGTACTGCACTTTTTGCAACATCATCCGGACGTCGCCTGGGTGAACTACGCCGGGCTTGAGAACCACGCTGATTACGCGTTGGCCCAGAAGTACATCCGTGGCGGCTTACCGGCGTCATTGCTGACCTTTGGTCTGAAAGGCGGCTACGAGGCGGGCGTCACGTTTTACGATAAACTGGAGCTGTTTAAGCGCCTGGTCAATATCGGCGATGCCAAGTCGCTGGCCTGCCATCCGGCCTCCACCACCCATCGGCAACTGAGTACTGAGGAGCAGGCGCAAGTTGGGGTCCGCCCCGAGGCGATTCGGCTGTGTGTGGGTATTGAACATCCCGATGACATTATCGCCGACCTGGAGCAAGCACTCGCAGTTTAAGGAAAGGATGCAGCAAGCACCAGCTGAGGCGGACGAGCTCTGAAAGCAGTAGCCCTGAAAACCGACTTTCGCTATAGTGTCGCCTCATTTTTCTACGGTAACGAAGAGTAGAGGCGGAGCATGAAGCGAACGAGTCTTCTGGGCCTGGTTTTGGCTTGCAGTGCGCTTTTGACAGGGTGTGCGAACTATATTGAGTACGAACTTTCCAAGCGTCCGCAGGGAACCAACTGGAACGCTGAGTCCGAAGCAGGTATGCGCACCCTGCAACTCAACAAGCGCGAGTTCTGTCTGCCCTATTTAGGCGGTTGCACGGGGTATTACTTTGGTAAGCCCTATCATTTACTGGACAGCGAAAAGTTCCAGCGTCTGACGCTTGATGCTGAACTCGAGGTGAACGATAAGCTTGACCATTCGCGGTTGGATCTGAGCCGCGACGCGACACCGCCAAAGTCCGGAACCGTGGTGTTACTGCACGGCTATGGTGGCGATAAGTCGACCATGGGGTATCTGGCCGCCTACTATATGTTTTTGGGCTACCACGTCATTGTTCCGGATTTGCTTGGCCACGGCGATTCCAGCGCGGACCAGGTAGGGTTCGGCGTACATGACGCACCACTGATTAATGCCCTGATTGATAGCTTGCCGCAACGGGAAGCGCCGCGACCGTTGTACCTGGCAGGGGTGTCGATGGGAGCCGTTGCTGCTACTCAGGTGACCCGAGCACGGGATGACGTTCGTGGTTTGATGCTGTTTGCGCCGATGCGGCCAATGGATCAGGCGACCACCGCTATGATTGAACTGCTGTATCCCAATCTGAGCAAGCTGATGCCCGCCGACTCAATTCGCGAGGGGGTGGTGCAAGCCATGCGCAGGCAGGATATTGCGGTGGCTGCCACAGATTTGATGCAATTGCTTCCGAAGATCACCGTACCGACCTTGATTGTGGCCAGCGATAAAGACAGCATCGCTCCGTATGAGCACTATCTGCCACTGGAGTCTGACCAGGTGACGCTGATCATGGCACCCGGTCGGCATCACATGAGCTTAGGGGTGATGGACAACGAGCGCCACGCGCATATCAATGCCTGGTTGAATGCCCGCTAATACTGCCAGTTTATTGCAGCATTTCATCTGGCAACGGCACTTCAATACAGGCACAAAGGATCGCCAGCAACTGCCGCTCAGCTGGCGAGATAACATCGTCAGCGCGCACGGTTGTCAGCCAGTTGTCGATAAGCGTTTGTTTGGCTTTGGGCGACCAGCCACGGCAAGTGTTCAGAGCCAGGCATAACGCCTGACGGTCAACCTTTTGGCCGGCGTCGGTGCGCTGCAGGGCTTCCACCGTAACCTGCAGCGCCTGATCATTATCCAGCGTTTCTTTAAACCGAGCTTTGGGTAAGAGCTGACGGGCAAGCAATTGGTACAAGCCCCAGTGAAACAGGTCCTGACTGTTGGCCATGGTCTCTAAATCTTTTAACAGGTTCAGCCGATCCGCTTCACTGGCCTGGCGTAGTGCCGGTACAGCGACTTCAACCAGCGCCAGTTGCTGTGCAGGAGCGAGATCCTTCAGAGCTTTATTGGGCTCGTCCAGCAATTGACTCAGCACGATATCGTGCACCAGTTTGGGCGCCTGCCTGGGGCTATGAGCTTGTTCCATGAGCACCGAAGGCAAGGCCAGCAGTGCCAGCTTGTTAAGCGCTGACGGTTTCGGCTGCGCCTTAACATGATCTTTCTCGGAGCGGCTGCGTGCGGTGCGGGGTTCGGGGTAGTGGCCGTTCCAATGCGGTTCAATGCGCTTGATGCGTTTGGCCAGCGGTGGGTGCGTGGCCATCATTCCAAACCAGTGACTTAAGGCCTCGCCGAAAAACAGGTGCGCCGCTTCATCCGCATTTTTATGCTGCACCCGGCTGCCATGCTCCCGCGCACCTATTTGCTTCAATGCACCGGACAGGCCTTCCGGATTTCGGGTGAACTGCACGGCGGCGGCATCAGCAAGAAACTCACGCTGGCGACTCACTGCCGACTTAATAAGATTGCCAAATAAAATACCGATACCACCAAGAATGATTAACCCCAGGCCGAACAGTGGCAGCGCATTTTTATTATTGCGGCCGCGGCTGGCATGACCCGAGTACAACAGAATACGCCCCAGATGGGCGACCGCCAGAATGCCGGCCAGTGCTGCAATTAAACGGATGTTCAGGCGCATATCACCGTTTAGAATATGGCTGAACTCATGCGCAACCACGCCTTGCAGTTGCTCCCGTGAGAAACTGTCAATGGCGCCCCGGGTGAGTCCAATCACCGCATCGCGGCTGTCATAACCTGCTGCGAAGGCATTGATGGAGCTTTCATTGGGGAGAATATAAACCGCAGGAACGGGCATGTTAGCGGCGATGGCCATTTCTTCCACTACGTTCATTACCCGCCGTTCGACGGCGTCCTGGGTGTCCGGGCTTACCAGTGTGCCGCCCAGATGTTCGGCAACAACCTTGCCACCTGCTTTTAATTGTAACCATTTGAACAGCATCACCAGCAGAATACCGCCACCGACGATGGTGCTGACCCAGATAAAAGGTTCCCAGCTGAGTTGATAATCACCCTGGCCATTGGTCCCCACTGCGCCAATCACAAAGGCGGCGACCAAGGTCACCGCGGCAATGATAAGGGCAAAGGCGAGGAAGAACAGAATGACCAGCAGGCCGGTGTTACGTCGTGCCTGCTGCTGATGTTCAAAAAAGTTAACCATAGTGCCGCCGTGTTAGTTAAAACTGAACGTGTTTAAAACTGAACTTTCGGCGCAGCCTGAATCTCTGCGCTGTCAGCAAACTCCAACAAGGTCGCATCTTTGCCATGACCGAAGAAACTGGCAAAGACCACTGGTGGGAACGACTGGCGATAGGTGTTATAGCTCATCACCGCATCGTTAAATGCCTGACGGGCAAAAGCAACGCGGTTTTCAGTGGTGGTGAGCTCCTCTGAAACCTGCATCATGTTCTCATTGGCTTTCAGCTCCGGGTAGGCTTCCATGACCACGTTAAGCCGGCCCAGTGCGCTACCGAGCGCAGTCTCTGCGCCACCCAATTCTTGCATTGCGGCGGTATTACGCGGGTCCTGTGCGGCTTTCGGTAGTGCTGCAGCGGCTTGATTGCGAGCCTGAGTCACAGCCTCCAGGGTTTCCCGTTCATGGCTAAGATAGGCTTTTGCGGTCTCAACCAGGTTAGGAATCAGGTCGTAACGACGTTTCAGTTGCACTTCAATTTGCGCAAAAGCATTTTCGAATTGATTCTTTAAGCGCACTAACTTGTTGTAGATACTGATCAGGTACACAAACAAAGCAATGGCAATAATGATGATGATCCAACTGGTACTCATGGACACTTTCCTCGTTGTTAAGATGTCGCACCTAAAGGTGCAACATGCTATGCTTTGCCGTCAATCGCAAGTGAAGAATGTGACCACGCTATCATGACCACAACATCAGCCGCTGCTGACGGAAATTTATTTATTGTTGCCGCACCTAGTGGTGCTGGTAAATCCAGTTTAATTCGTGCATTGCTTGAGCGCCATAATGACGGCAGCATGCAGGTCTCGGTTTCGTGTACTACGCGTGCACCTCGCCCTGGAGAAATTGACGGTGAGCATTATCACTTTCTTGATGTTGCCACGTTTCAGCGCAAGATCGAAGCAAATGCGTTCTATGAATGGGCAAAAGTTTTCGATAACTACTACGGCACCTCGCGGCAGGTCATAGAAGATACTTTAAAAAAAGGTATCGATGTGTTTTTGGACATCGATTGGCAAGGCGCCCGACAAGTTCGGGAGGCGTATCCGCAAGCCCAGTCGATATTTATTGTGCCGCCAAGTCTGGATGCCCTCGAGCAGCGACTGCGCAGCCGCGGTCAAGACAGCGACGAAGTGATCCGTGGCAGGATGGCCAAAGCCCAGGCAGAAATGTCGCATTATCATGAGTTTGACTATCTGCTGGTCAACGACGACTTTGCCGATACTCTGGCTAATTTTGAACATATCGTGCTGGCGCGACGTCACCGAATGGCGTTGCAGCAAACACGGCATGCGACTAAACTTAAAGATCTCTTGGCGAATGACGGCTAAATCCGTATAATTCGTGACCCATTTTGCATTTGCAATCTACTTATTGAGTTGGAGAAACTATGGCGCGCGTAACTGTAGAAGAAGCTGTTGATCGTATTGGCAACCGATTTGACCTGGTATTGGTCGCATCGCGTCGCGCTCGTCAACTGGCGATCCAAGGCAAAGACGCCTTGGTGCCGTGGAAGAACAGCGAAAAAGCAACCGTTATAGCGTTGCGGGAAATCGAAGAAGGCTTGATCGATGCTGCCCGTCTGGATGTTGAAGAGCGTTCACAAATGATGCAGCAAGAGTCAGCAGAACAAGCTGAATTTGAAGCGATTCGTAGTTCTGAGTAACGCGGGTGTATCTATTTGAAGGGCTCCGGCAGCAATTAGCCGAGTACTTACCGCCTGATCAGGTACAGCGTGCTGCTGCGTCTTTTAAGCTGGCCGCAGAAGCGCACAAAACGCAAAAACGTCGTAGCGGCGAACCTTATATTACCCACCCTGTGGCCGTTGCCGGCCTGCTGGCAGACATGCGTCTGGACCATGAGACTATCATGGCGGCGCTGCTGCATGATGTCATTGAAGATACCGAGTTCACCCAGGAAGATCTTGCCGAGCAGTTCGGTGCTACAGTTGCTGAACTGGTCGAGGGTGTGTCTAAGCTCGATAAGCTGACCTTCAATTCCAAAGAAGAGTTACAGACTGAAAACTATCGCAAAATGATCATGGCGATGGTGCACGATATCCGGGTGATTCTGATCAAGCTGGCCGACCGTACGCACAATATGCGCACCATTAGCCATCTCCGACCGGATAAACGCCGCCGCATCGCGCGGGAAACCCTTGAGATCTACGCCCCATTAGCCCACCGTTTGGGTATCCATGATATTAAAAACGAGCTCGAGCAACTTGGCTTCTACGCCCTGTATCCATGGCGCGCCAAGCTCCTCGAGTCCCAGGTCAAGCAAGCGCGGGGCAACCGCCGCGAGCTGGTTGAGCGGGTTCAAAAAGAAATTGAAACACGGCTTGCGGACCATGGCATTCATGCCCGGGTTTTGGGCCGCGAAAAGCACCTGTACAGCATTTACCAGAAGATGCTGCACAAAGAGCTTCAGTTTGAGCAAGTGATGGACATTTATGCGTTTCGGGTCATCGTTGATGAAGTCGATACCTGTTACCGCGTGCTTGGCGCTTTGCATAATCTCTACAAGCCGATTGAAACCCGGTTTAAAGACTACATAGCAATTCCCAAATCGAACGGCTACCAGTCCTTGCACTCCTCGCTGAAAGGGCCGCATGGTATCCCAGTCGAGATCCAGATCCGTACCGAAGAAATGAATCTGATGGCGGACCGCGGGGTTGCCGCGCATTGGTTGTACAAAACTGAAGAAAGCAGTGGCACCACCGCGCAAGTGCGCGCCCGGCGCTGGATGCAAAGTTTGCTGGAACTGCAACAAAGTACCGGTAACGCGTTTGAATTTATTGAGAACGTGAAGTCGGAGCTGTTTCCCGAAGAGATTTATGTGTTTACCCCGGAAGGGCGGATTATCGAGCTGCCTCAGGGGGCAACACCGGTGGACTTCGCTTACGCCGTGCATACGGATATTGGTAACACCTGTATCGGTGCGCGGGTCAATCATA
This sequence comes from Pseudidiomarina terrestris, assembly GCF_030466375.1. Classification (NCBI taxonomy): domain Bacteria; kingdom Pseudomonadati; phylum Pseudomonadota; class Gammaproteobacteria; order Alteromonadales; family Idiomarinaceae; genus Pseudidiomarina; species Pseudidiomarina terrestris. The sequence goes on along the minus strand of NZ_JAGGJE010000003.1, from coordinate 145,959 downwards.
AGGTTTACTCGTTAAGCAAACCGCTGGAAACCGGGCAGACCGTCGAAATTAAAACGGCACCTGGCTCGCGGCCTAACATCGCCTGGCTTAATTTTGCTGTCACCGGAAAAGCGCGGGCGAAGATTCGTCAGTATTTGAAAGGACAGGAGTCACTTGAAGCCGAGCAACTGGGCGAACGCCTGTTGCGTGCTGCACTTGGGTCAGTGAGCTATGATGACATTAAAGCAGCAGAATTTGAGCGGGTCTGTGCTGAGGTCAAACTCGAATCGAAGTCAGCCCTGTTAAGGGAAATTGGTCTGGGCAATATGATGTCAGTAGCAATTGCCAAGCGCCTGCTTGGTGAACTGCAGCAGCCAAAAGATGAGCAAGTGGTCACAGCGGGTAATCAGCGCAGTCTCTCGATTAAAGGTGCTGATGGCCTACTGGTCAGTTTTGCCAAGTGCTGCCGACCCATTCCCGGTGACGATATCATCGCTCATGTGAGCCCGGGCAAAGGCCTGGTGATTCACCGTCGCGAGTGTAAAAACGTACGTGGCCATGAAGATGAGCCCGGCCGTTACTTCCCGGTGCAGTGGGATAACAAGCCGGATGCTGAATTTATTACTGAGGTGCGGGTTGAAGTCGTCAATCACCAAGGTGCGTTGGCGAAGTTAACCTCGAATATAGCGGCCAGTGGTTGTAATATTCACGGCCTCAAAACAGAGGAAGTCGATGCTAATATTTACTACATTGATGTGGCATTGACGGTTCATGATAGAAAGCAACTTGCGGACGTGATTCGCCATATTCGCAAAATGCCTGATGTGCAGCGCGTAGCGCGGTTAAGGAAGTAATATGTCTAAAGTCATTATTAGTACTGAAAATGCACCTGCCGCTATTGGCACCTATTCGCAGGCGGTTAAAATTGGCACCACGGTTTATTTATCCGGGCAAATCCCATTAGTTCCGGAGACCATGGAATTCGTCAGTGAAGACTTCCGTGCGCAGGCCAAACAGGTGTTTAAGAACCTTGCTGCGGTGTGTGAAGCCGCGGGTGGTGAGTTACAGGATATGATCAAAGTACAGATTTATCTGATTGATCTGGGTCAGTTCGCCATCGTTAATGAAGTGATGGCTGAGTTTTTCCGCACGCCTTATCCTGCGCGCGCCGCTATCGGCGTTAAAGCCTTGCCGAAGGGCGCGCAAATTGAGATTGATGGTGTGATGGAATTACCGAGCACGAATTAAGCCGCGCTCGGCTCCAGTTTTTCCCGACCTTCAAGTGGCTTGCGCCAGATGATCATGGCAATGGCCACTGCCCCCAGAATAAAACAATACCCGGTATGAATACTGACCTCGACGGGCGTTAAGCCGAAGCTGGCGCCCATGAAGAGCGCCTGCGCTCCATAAGGTAATGCGCCTTGTACGACACAGGCGAAAATATCTAATAAGCTGGCACTTTGTCGCGGCGCGAGATTACCCTCCTCGGCGAGTTTTTTACTGACCTCACCGGAAAGCAGAATGGTGACCGTGTTATTGGCGACCGCAAAGTTCGTCAGCCCGGTCAGTCCGGCCACGCCAAAAGCTGCGCGCTGTTGCTGATGACGGAACAAACGCTTGGTGACATTACCGACTGTATTGGCGAGAAACTTCAAGCCACCCTGCTGGCGAATCAAAGCGGAGAGACCACCGATCAGCAAGCTCAGCAAGAAGATCTCCTGCATGCTGGTGAAGCCTTCATAAATATCCTGACTGAACGCGACCCATTGATAGTCAACGGTGACCATCCCGAAGCCGGCGGCCAAAATAATCCCCAGCGTTAGTACCGCAAAGACATTCAAGCCCATCACTGCTAGCACAATAATGAAAAAGTAGGGCAGACTTAACCAGAGGTTGGCATCAGGAATCTGTGGTGGCGTGGCACCGGTATCATAAGTAAGCAGCCAGATAATGGTGATAATAGCCGCCGGTATTGAGATTTTAAGGTTAGCCTTGAATTTATCACTCATGTTGCAGCCCTGCGTTCGGGTTGCGGCAATGGTGGTATCGGAAATAATGGAAAGGTTGTCACCAAACATGGCGCCACTGACCAAAACCCCTGCTAATAAGGCGAGATCGATGCCTGCCGCCTGACCTAAGCCCAGCGCGACCGGCGCCAACGCACCCAGAGTACCCATTGAGGTACCCATGGCGGTCGAAACCACAGCGGCAATGATAAACAGGCCGGGTAGCAGGAAGCTGGCTGGGATCACATTCAGGCCCAAGGCCACCATGGCATCCACACCACCGGTTGCCGCGGCAACAGTGGAGAAGGCGCCGGCCAGCAAATAAATCATACACATGGTGACAATATTGCGGTCACCGACTCCGGCCACGAAGGTGTTGATGCGTTCTTCAAAGGCCTGCTTACTTAGCAAAACACCAAGAATAATGGCCGGCAAGATGGCGACTGGGCTGGCAAGTTGGTAGAACGCCATATCCACGCCAGTTGCCTGAAAGTAAATCCCTGCGCCGAGGAATAGTGCAAGAAAGAGACCGAGTGGGAGTAGCGCACGCGCACTGGCGGATTCCGTCATAATACAGCCAACCTTTATTATTAAAATTAATTTTAGACGTCCAGAAGTTTATATGTCCTAACCTTCAGGTGCAATAGCTAAAGTCCATTGGTTGTTGCCAATTACTGCGACTTCGTCATACTAGTTGTATGTTGTACTAAGGATTCCAAAGGATGTCTATGAGCCCTGATGAACTGCATTTGCAATTACGCAATTTGCGCAAAGAAGATTACCCCCAATTGAAGTCGTTGATGGATAAGGTTTATCCAGACATTGGTGGGGCTTGGGGGGAGCATACGATCCTCAAGTTAGTGAAAGAATTTCCGGAAGGCCAACTGCTGTTAGAAGATAACGGCGAGCTGGTGGGCGTGGCCTTAACGGTGCGCGTCAAATACGCGCGCTTCAGTAACCCGCACACCTATGACGATTTGATGGATGCGCGCGAGAATATTCTGAATGATCGTAAAGGTGATGCGCTTTACGGTCTGGATGTACTTATCCACCCCGATTATCGTGGTTTCCGCTTGGGCCGGCGTCTTTATGATGCGCGTAAAGAACTCTGCCGTCAGCTGAATCTGAAAGCTATTTTAGCCGGTGGACGCATTGTTAACTTTCATAAATACGCTGAAGAGCTAACGCCTGGGCAGTACATTGAAGGCGTGCATCGACGTGAAATCTACGATCCAATTCTTACCTTCCAGCTGGCCAATGACTTTACCGTAAAACGCCTGCTGGGTAAGTATTTACCGGAAGACAAGCGCTCTGCCGGCTTTGCCACACTGCTGGAGTGGAACAATTTCTTGTACGAGCCCTCGGACAATATCCTTGGCAGCCGGATCCGCAATGTGCGCATCGGTGCCGTGCAGTGGCAAATGCGTGAAATAGATTCCGTCGAAGAAATGCTGAAGCAAGTGGAATACTTTGTCGATGCGATGTCCAGTTATCAAAGTGACTTTGCTGTATTCCCGGAATTTTTCAATGCACCGCTGATGGGCCTGACCGACCAAAGTCAGCAAAAAGATGCGATTCGCTTTCTGGCCGGTTATACCGAGCGCTTTAAACGCGAAATGTCGCAAATGGCGGTGAGCTATAACGTCAATATTATCACCGGCTCGATGCCGCTTGATGAAGACGACGTGATCTACAATGTGTCCTATTTGTGTCGTCGCGATGGTACCGTCGAAGAGCAACGTAAAATTCATGTCACCCCGCACGAGAAGCGCGACTGGGTGATTGAAGGCGGTAACCATGTCCAGGTGTTCGATACGGATGCCGGTAAAATTGGTATTTTAATCTGCTACGACGTCGAATTTCCTGAGCTGGGGCGTTTAATGGCAGCTGAAGGGCTGGAGATACTGTTCGTGCCATTCTGGACGGACACCCGTAATGCATTTTTGCGTGTGCGCCACTGTGCACAGGCACGGGCCGTCGAAAACGAATGTTACGTGGTCACCTGTGGTAGCGTTGGTAACTTGCCTCAGGTAGAGAGTCTGGATGTGCAATATGCACAGTCGGCTGTATTCTCACCCTCGGATTTCGCCTTCCCACACGATGCGATTTTGGCAGAGACCACGGCCAACACCGAACAGCTTATCTTCTCTGATCTAAATTTGGATGAGTTACGGTATCTACATCACGAAGGCTCAGTAACGAACTTGAAAGATAGAAGAACCGATATCTACGAAGTCACCAGAAAATGGTAGACCCGAGTGAGTGAACTTTAAGGAGCAAGCATGGCTGTTAAACTGATTCCACCCGCGGATGACGCTTACAATTATCCGCTGTTGATAAAGCAACTGTTACTGTCGGCTGAGCGTTACGCCGGTGATAACGAAATTGTTGGCGGTAACAATGGTAAACGTTACAGCTATGCCGAATTCATCGAACGGGTTCATCGTCTGGCGAATGTCCTCACCGAAGCAGGTGTGAAAGAAGGGGATACGGTCGCCGTTTTGGACTGGGATACTCCGCGTTATTTAGAGTGCTTTTTTGCGGTGCCCATGATTGGTGCGGTGCTGCACACAGTGAATGTGCGGCTGGCACCTGAGCAAGTGGTCTACACCATGAATCATGCGGAAGATGATCTGGTGCTTGCCCATGATGATTTCCTGCCGTTGCTGGCACAAGTCAAAGACGACCTGACCACCGTCAAAGGTTACATTCAGTTGAGCGATGACGATCAGCCTCCAGCTGCACCGCTCGAAACCCTTGGCGATTATGAAAGCATGCTTGCTGGCGCGATGACGGAGTTTGATTTTCCGGACTTTGATGAAAACGCGATTGCGACCACCTTTTACACCACCGGCACCACCGGCAATCCAAAAGGGGTGTTTTTCTCACACCGGCAGCTGGTGCTGCACACTCTGGCGTTAGCCGCCACCACCAGTATGAACGACAACATGCAGCTGATGCAGGCCTCGAGTGTGTACATGCCGATCACGCCAATGTTCCATGTGCATGCCTGGGGTGTACCTTTTGTCGCGACCATGATGGGACTTAAGCAGGTGTATCCGGGTCGCTACGAACCGGCGACCCTGCTGAAATTATTTATGACCGAAAAGGTTACGTTCTCGCATTGCGTACCGACGATTTTGCAGATGGTGCTAAGCAGTGAGCAAGCGAAAGCAATCGACTTTAGTGGTTGGCAGGTATTGATTGGTGGCAGTGCGCTCACTGAAGGTCTGGCCAAAGCGGCGTTGGATCGCGGTATCGAAATTTATACCGGCTATGGCATGTCCGAAACCTGTCCGTTGTTGAGTACCACCTGGCTGCCGCTCGATGCCGATGACTTTAGCCTCGAGCAACAGGTGCAGACGCGGGTGAAAACCGGCAAACCTGTGCCACTAGTGAATATGCGCATCATTGACAGCAAAGGCCGCTTCTTACCCCATGACGGCGAAGCTATGGGTGAGGTGGTGGTGCGAACGCCGTGGCTGACCCAGGGCTACCTGCATGAACCTGATAAGAGTGACGAGCTGTGGGCGAATGGCTGGATGCATACCGGTGATGTCGGCAGTATCGATAGTGGCTACACCCTGCAGATCAGAGACCGCATTAAAGACGTGATTAAGACAGGTGGTGAATGGGTGTCATCACTGGATATTGAAAACCTGATCAGCCAACATCCTGACGTCGAGTTAGCGGCGGTGGTTGGCTTACCCGACGATGAGTGGGGCGAGCGTCCGCATGCAGTGATTACTGTTCGTGCCGGTGCGCAGGTGGACCGTGATGCAGTGGTGCAGCATATGCAGCGCTTTGTCGATGAGGGCCACATTGAGAAATGGGCGATTCCTGACACCGTCAAAGTAGTCGATGAAATTCCTCGCACCAGCGTGGGCAAAGTCGATAAGAAGCTGATCCGCAGCCAGTTGCAGGACGACTAAATCAGGCCTTTCACAAATGCGACCACACTCCTGCCCAGGGAGCTGTGGTCGTAACCGCCTTCCAGCATACCAATGACCCGCCCTTCGCAGTGTCGCTCGGCAAGCTCTTTCAATCGTTTCGCAATCCAAAAATAATCGTCTTCACGCAGGTTAAAGTTCCCCATATCATCTTCCGCATGACCATCAAATCCCGCGGACACCAGAATCAGCTGCGGCGAAAAATGATCAAGTGCCGGTAACCAGCGCTGCTCGACTTCGGCGCGCCATTGTTCGCCACTGGTTCCGGCCGGCATCGGGCTATTGATAATGTGTGGGCTAATCGTATCGGCGCCAGTATCGGGGTAGAACGGATGCTGGAATGATGAGCAGAGTAGGACCCGTTCGTCATTACTGAAAATATCTTCGGTACCGTTGCCATGGTGTACGTCAAAGTCGATGATCGCCACACGCTCCAGATCATAGGCGGCCATCGCGTGGGTCGCAGCGACAGCGATATTATTAAAAATACAGAAGCCCATCGCTTGATCATGGGTGGCGTGATGCCCCGGCGGACGCACCACACAAAACGCGCGTGGATTGTCGCTGTGCATGACTTCATCGACGGCATCAATACCACAACCAGCAGCATACAATGCCGCTTGCAGGGAGCCAGGCGTCATCAGCGTATCGGGATCGAGCCAGACGTGTCCTTCGTCCGGAGCTTTATTGAAAATTTCGTGCACATAATTGACGTCATGGGCATGATAAAGTTGTTCTTTGCTGGCTGCTTTGCCATCGCGCTGGCGGATGGCCAGCTCCAGCCCGGAGCGAATGATCTGGTCATTGATAGCGCTCATGCGTGCCGGTTCTTCCGGGTGGATTTCGCTGACCTGGTGCTGCATGCAGGCTGGATGACTGAATAAGGTGATCGACATACTAAGACCCGTCGGCTAATGATAGTTTAAGGTGCACCTCACCGGGCTCCTCGCTGGCTAAACGTTTAAACCCTGCGCGCTCAAACACGGCTAACATCTTGTGATTTTCGGCGCGCACGTAGGCGACCATGTGCCCCAGCTGACGCACCTTGGCGATACTTATCATCTCGTCCAGCAAGCGACTGGCCATTCCCTTACCCTGATGAATTTCCCGCGTCACAAAGGCTACTTCACAGCTGTTATCTGCTGGCACATAATAATAACGGCCGACCGCCTGTATTTCAGCAGCAGAACCTTTTTGCCGGACAATGCAAAGGGCCAGATCCGTGGCCTGATCAACACTGACCAGAGTGCAGGACTTTTCCCGACTCATCTGCGTCGGTACTGTGTTGTAGCGCATTTGCAGAGTTTCTTTGGTGTGTGAGTAGAAAAACTCCTGCAGGCGGCGTTCATCACTTGGATTCAACGGCCGCAAGTCATAATAGTGACCGTCGATGCACAACTCTTTAAAGCCGACATTGCCAAGCTCAGGAACCTCAACGGATTTAATGGTTTGATAGTTAGGCACGTAGTAGTGCTTACGTACTTCATCGAGCAACTGCTGCCGGAATTTAGGATGGGCAACCCGAATCAGTTCCAGTGCCCGTTCGCGGATACTCTTGCCACGCAATGACGCCACCCCAAACTCGGTTACCACGTAATAAACATGCGCGCGGGAAGTGGCGACGCCGACACCTTCGGTCAGATGAGGGACAATGCGTGAAATCCTGCCATCTTGTGCGGTCGAAGGCAGTGCAATAACGGGTTTTCCACCCTTACTCATTGAGGCGCCGCGGCTGAAGTCCACATGACCACCGATGCCGCTGTAGAACTGATGACCAATGGAATCCGACACCACCTGTCCGGTTAGGTCGACCTCAATCGCGCTGTTGATCGATATCATGCAATCGTTGCGGGCAATATTAGCGGGCGAGTTGACGTACTCACTTGGGTAAAAACCGATATGAGGATTGCCGTCGACAAAGTCATACAAGGCCTTGCTACCGACGCAGAAACTGGTCACGGTTTTATGTTGATGGTAGGTTTTTTTGCGATTGTTGATCACGCCGCTTTGCATCAATTGCATAATGCCGTCAGTGATCATTTCGCTATGCACACCGAGATCTTTATGGTTGCCAAGGTAGCGTAAAACCGCATCGCAAATATTGCCAAAGCCGATTTGAATGGTGGCGCCATCTTCCACCAGCAGCGACACATACTGACCAATGCGCTCGGTGACGGCGTCAAGTTCTGTCGCCTCGATTTCCGGCAGGTCAGCTTCCGCGTCAAAGAACGCATCTATCTGACCTTTATGGATAAACGCCTGACCAAAAGTGACCGGCATTTTCGGATTGACCTGCGCGATCACTTTTTTCGCAGAGCGCAGCGCCGCGGAAACAATATCCACAGACACTCCCAGTGAGTGGTAACCGTATTCGTCGGCCGGGCTGACCATAATCAGCGCTGCATCAAGGGGCAGAATCCCGTCCTGGAACAGGGAGGGAATGTCGGACATAAAGCAGGGGGTGTAATCGGCACGCCCTTCAGCAACGGCGCGGCGTACCTGCGGACCGCCAATAAACAGCGTATTCACCTTAAACTGCTGGGTATATTCAGGTTCGGCCCAGGCGTTGTCGCCTAACGCATAGACCTGCACAATTTCGATATCGTGCAGGTGCTGGCTGTGTGCGCTGAGGTCGGCGATGAGTGCGTGCGGAACCGCTGCGTGAGAGCCTATAAAAATACGACTCCCGGATTTGAGCAACTGGCGCCAGTGAACAGACTTGCCATCACTATGCAGGCTTCCTTGTTGCGCACTCATCACTTACCTCCTGCGGGTACAGAACGACCGGGATTTAGTTTTTAGCGTAATCAAACACCCAGTTCACGTACATTTCCGTGCCCACCTTCAACGCGTCTTCATCGGCGTAGAAATAAGGTGAGTGGTTACTCGGTGCCTTAGCAGGATCCTGACCTTCTGGCGTCACACCAAGGAATACAAACAGTCCCGGAACTTCCAACGCGTAAAAGGAAAAATCCTCGGCGCCGGTGATGAGCGGGCTGACCACAACCTTATCCGCGCCGGCAACACGCTTCATGGTGGGCAGCATCTTCTCAGTGAGGCCAGGATCATTGACGGTGACCGGGTAGCCTTCATCAATGTGCACATGCGCCTCAGCGCCCGAGCTCATTGCGGTATGCTCAGCGGTGGTTTTGAGGTTTTCAAAAATCTGCGCCCGATTATCCATATCGAAATTACGAATGGTCCCTTCCAGGTAAACCTCGTCAGGAATAATGTTGTTACGTACGCCACCATCGACGATACCAAAGCTCACCACTGCCGGGCCATTGGTGATATTGGTTTGGCGACTGATGATAGTTTGGGTGTTGTTGATAATTTGCGCCGCAGCGACAATAGGATCCACTCCGCCCCATGGGCGCGAACCGTGGGTTTGTACGCCTTTAACATTAATCTCAAAACGGTCTGCCGAGGCCATCAGCGGGCCACTGCGATAAGCAATGTAGCCCGTCGGAGCAGAGGAGCCTACATGAATGCCAAACACAGCATCGGGTTTGATGTCGGCGAACAGGCCTTCTTCGAGCATCAGCTCAGCACCACCTTCTTCACCTTTGGGCGCGCCTTCTTCTGCTGGCTGGAAAATAAACATCACGGTGCCAGGGATCTCGTCGCGCATGGCAACTAATTTTTCAGCAGCGCCCATCAACATGGCGATATGCATGTCGTGACCACAGGCATGCATGACACCTACTTCTTCACCGCGATACTCGGTGGTGACGGTTGAAGCAAAAGGTACATCGGTCTTTTCGGTGACCGGTAAGGCATCCATGTCTGCGCGCAGCGCAACTGTCGGGCCAGGCTTACCACCTTTTAGAATACCCACCACACCGGTATGGGCGATATCGGTTTGCACGTCCATGCCGAGGGCACGTAAATGCTCGGCAACGATTTTTGATGTGCGGAACTCGCGATTACTGAGTTCAGGGTGCTGATGGAAATCACGGCGCCAGTCGATGACCTGTGATTCTAAATCTGCGGAAATGCGGATCGGTTCTTGCGCGAAGCTGGCATGACATGCCAGTAAACTGGTAACACAGGCTAACGCCAGAGCAGTAGGTTTTAACATGACAGTACACCTTACAGGTTTGGAGAAGTAACGTGTCCTGAGTATGCCTTGAACTTAGTTAGTTTGCCAATGCGTCTTTGGTCGCAAGTTCAGCGAACAAGCCGTAGTTTGGCAAAGGGGCTTTGGCGATAATTTTTTCACCCCGGAATGCAAAGGCCAGTTGCCAGGCATGCAGGTGCAGGTGCGGGTTGGCTTCACCGCCGTAGCGCTGATCACCAACAATAGGGACACCCAGACTTTTGAGCGCGACCCGCAACTGATGGGTTTTACCGGTGCTGGGATGCAGGGTGTAATAGCGATAGCCCGGCAGCAGCGACTGACTGTTAAAGTAGGTTCGCGCCGGGTTTGTGGTGCTATGTAGCAGGCGCCAGCTGCCGCGGCGGGCTTTGTCCATATCCCCTACGACCCACCCTTGTTTCTTCTTCGGCCGCCCGGCGGCAATGGCAAGGTAGGTCTTGCTGATTTCGCGCTCGGCAAACAGCTGACTTAACTCAGCTGCGGCAGCAGCGTTGCGCGCCACCAAAAGGGCGCCGGAGGTGGGCGTGTCGAGACGGTGCACCGGCCACAGCTGTTCCTGCAACTGTTCGGCCAGCTGATGCACGACGCTGGGTTCTTGCGCATTGGCATGCATGGGGGCGCCAGCAGGCTTATCCATGACATAAAAATCAGTATGTTGAAACACTAGGGTTAGTTCGCGCATACCGTTATACTCCTAAAAAACCGAATAACGAATGACGGAATTTCTATGTCGCCGGAACGCTTTGCTCGGATCAATGCTTTGCTGGATCGCCGTCAGGCTGATCTTACGCTTTGCCTTGAGAGTGTCCATAAAAATCATAACTTATCTGCATTGATCCGCACGGCTGATGCGGTCGGGATCCATGAAGTCCATGCGGTCTGGTTCGACCGCCGGGGCAAAGTCAAAGGTGGCACCGCCATGGGGTCACAGCAATGGGTCAAGGTGCATCACCACCAGTCCACTGCGGCTGCCGTCGCGCAGCTGAAAGAAGAGGGGAAGCAGGTCCTGGTGACCCACTTATCGGCGACTGCGATTGACTTTCGGGAGGTCGACTATACGCGTCCGACCGCGATTTTGCTGGGTCAGGAGAAGCAGGGTGTCTCGGAGGACGCGTTAGCTCTTGCCGATCATCATATTGTAGTGCCGATGGTCGGCATGGCGGAGTCGTTAAATGTCTCCGTCGCCGCCGGTATTATTTTGTACGAAGCCCAGCGTCAGCGTCAGGCGGCGGGGTGCTATGATAAACCCCGGCTGGCGGCCAGTGAACGGCACCGGGTTCTCTTTGAAGGCGGTCATCCGATTTTTACGAAGATCTGCAAACGCAAGAATTTGCCCTACCCAGACCTTGATGAGCAGGGACAGATTGTCGCTGATGAGGCCTGGTGGCAGGCGGTGAGGTCGAAATAAAAATGCACAGCGAGGGTTTACACCGCATACCGTTAACCGTGCTCAAGGGGGTTGGCCCTAAGTTGCAGGAGCGTCTGGCGAAGTTAGGTCTGGCGACCCTGCAGGATGTCTTGCTGCATCTTCCGTTACGTTATGAAGATCGCTCGCGCATTTATCCGATAGCAGGGCTGCAGCCTGGCACCACAGCAACGGTCATCGCCACCGTGGTGAAAGCCGAAATTGTGTATGGCCGCCGGCGCATGCTTAAAGTCAAAGTGCAGGACGCCAGTGGTGGCTTGAATCTCGTGTTTTTCCAGTTTAGCGCGGCTCAGCTGAAGCAATTCGCCGAGGGTACGCGCCTGCAATTATTTGGTGAAGCACGACGCGGGCTGCAAGGGCCGGATATGATTCACCCCGAATATAAAATTATCACCGGTGCTGCGCCAGAGCTGGCCGAAACCTCACTGACACCTGTTTACCCTACCACCGAAGGCGTGCAGCAGGCGACCTTGCGCAAACTAACGGAGCAAGCACTTACTTACCTCACCGATAAAGCCGTTCCTGAACTCTTGCCTGAGCAATTGCAACCGAACGCGATGGGCTTAGCTGCTGCGATCCGACTCTTACATCGGCCGCCACTGGATGTAAGCCTAGGCGCCTTGCAGGAAGGCAATCATCCGGCTCAGGAACGCCTGGCAATGGAAGAGCTGGTCGCCCATCAACTGAGTCTGTTAAAGCTTCGCGCCATTAAACAACAACATCAGGCCCGCGCGCTGGCGCCTCATAGCGAGCTGGAGCAAGCATTCCTACAACAACTGCCATTTCGGCCCACTGCTGCGCAGCAGCGCGTGGTGACTGAAATTCAGCAGGACTTGAGTGAATCTTTGCCAATGATGCGTCTGGTTCAGGGCGATGTGGGTTCGGGCAAAACGCTGGTGGCGGCATTGGCAGCTCTGACGGCGATTGGCCAGGGCTATCAGGTTGCACTGATGGCGCCGACCGAAATTCTTGCTGAGCAACACGCGCTGACGTTCCGGCAATGGTTCGCGCCGTTGGGCATTCAGGTGGGCTGGCTGGCCGGTAAGCAAACGGCAAAACAGCGGCGGGAAAATCTCAGTGCGTTAGCCAGTGGCGAGCTGAATATGGTAGTGGGTACTCATGCGCTGTTTCAGGCAGAGGTGACCTACCATAAGCTGGTGTTAGTCATTATCGACGAACAACACCGCTTTGGCGTACACCAGCGTCTGGGCTTGCGGGAAAAAGGCGTGCAACAGGGCTATCAGCCCCATCAGCTGATCATGACAGCAACACCCATTCCGCGCACGCTGGCGATGACCGCCTATGCGGATCTGGCCACCTCGGTCATCGATGAACTCCCGCCTGGACGCACGCCAGTGACCACCGTGGCTGTGCCTGATACTCGTCGTGCACAAGTGGTGGAGCGGGTGCATCAGGTCTGCGTGGAAGAGCAGCGCCAGGCCTATTGGGTGTGTACCCTTATTGAGGAGTCTGAGGCCCTGCAATGTCAGGCAGCAGAGGATACCGCCAGTCAGCTGGCAGATGCCTTGCCGGATCTGCGCATCGGGCTGGTGCATGGGCGCTTGAAAAGTGCCGAAAAAGAACAGGTCATGCAAGCATTTAAGGCCCACGAGCTGGATCTGCTGGTGGCGACGACTGTCATTGAGGTAGGGGTTGATGTGCCCAATGCCAGTCTGATGATTATTGAGAACCCGGAACGCCTTGGCTTGGCGCAACTCCACCAGCTGCGCGGCCGGGTCGGCCGTGGTGCGGTGGCCAGCCACTGTGTGTTGCTTTACCATGCTCCCTTATCCAAAACCGCCACCCAGCGACTTGGGGTGTTAAGGGACAGCAACGATGGTTTCGTGATTGCCCAGCGTGACCTAGAGTTAAGAGGGCCCGGTGAGTTATTAGGACAGCGGCAGACGGGAGTGACCGAAATGAAGGTTGCTGACGTAATGAAACATAATCACCTGCTTGATAATGCGCAACAGTTGGCCGAGCAATTATGGCAACAGTATCCGGAGACATCCGAAGCATTGATCCAGCGCTGGTTACCGCGCCGTGACCACTACGCCCAAGCTTAAATTCGTAGTACACTAGGCGTCCATTTATGAAAAGGCAGCATGATGAAAGATTCGAAGTCTGACACCATTGATTTTGGCTACAAGCAAGTTGCTAAAGACGAAAAGCAAAGCCTTGTTGCCAATGTTTTTAATTCAGTGGCGCAAAAATACGACATCATGAACGACGTGATGTCGTTTGGTATTCACCGTCTATGGAAACGCTACACCATCGACTGTAGTGGTGTCCGCAGCGGTATGAAAGTACTTGATATCGCAGGTGGAACCGGTGATTTAACGGCGCAGTTTTCACGTCGCGTCGGGCCCAGCGGAAAAGTCGTATTGGCCGATATTAATCAGGCCATGCTGGATGTCGGTCAGGACAAACTGCGTAATAAAGGCATCGTTGGCAATGTCGATTATGTACAGGCCAACGCCGAGAGTTTACCTTTTGACGATGATACCTTCGATATCATTACCATCGCTTTTGGTCTGCGCAATGTCACCGACAAGCAAAAAGCACTTGAGTCCATGTTTCGTGTACTCAAGCCAGGTGGCCGTTTGCTGGTGCTGGAGTTTTCTAAGCCGGTGCCGCCAATGTTGTCGCAAGCCTACGATTTTTACTCGTTCAATGTGTTACCTAAGATGGGGCAGCTGGTGGCCGGTGATGCCGAGAGCTATCAATATCTGGCCGAATCCATCCGCATGCACCCTGATCAGGAAACGCTCAAAGCAATGATGGAGCAGGCCGGTTATGAGCAGGTCACCTTTGATAACCTGACCGGCGGCATCGTTGCCTTACACCGGGGGTTTAAATTCTAATGTTGTGGACCGTGTTACCGACTCAGGTTGCCGAGGGCTTTGCGAATCATATTCTGAGCCTGGACCCGCACAGCAACGAGCGCTTGCAGAAACTTGCCGGGCGGCGCTTGCGCCTGACTTTAAAAGAGTTGGGTCGCCCGTTTACGCTGGGGGTCACCGAGTCCGGAATTGTCTTCAGCTGGATTGACGATCAACAGGTTGATTGCCACATCATCACTGAACTTGCCGTACTACCAGAGCTTCGCGATAGTGCCAATATTACTCGGCTAATTAAAGCCGACAAGCTGGATATCGAAGGCGATCCTATGCTGGCGCAGCAGTTAAGTAAGCTGTTTAGTGAGCTCGACATCGATTGGGCGGAGCAACTTTCCCGCCGTATTGGTGATGTGCCGGCGCAAGTGCTGGTGAATGCGTACGGGCGAGGGCGTAAGCGCATGCAACGTTTTCAGCAGGACTCGGGACAATGGGTAAAAGACGCCCTGACCGAAGAAAAACGCGTCATTCCTGCGCGTGAGCGGTTTATTCAGTTTCAACAGGATATGCAGGCCCTGCGCGCACGTCTTGATAAGTTAGAGCGGCACTTAAAAGAGCAGCGAAATTAATTATGCGAACGAAGCGACTGTACCAAATTACCCGTACGTTTTTGCATTATGGCCTCAACGAGCTCATCCCGGCGCGCTGGATGCCTTGGTCAGTGCGCTTTGCGCGCTACACCTTATTCTGGTTGCCGAATAAACATAAAGACAAGTCGCCTGGGGTGCGTTTGCGTCTAGCTTTAGAATCACTGGGGCCAGTGTGGGTGAAGTTTGGTCAGATGCTGTCAACCCGGCGTGATTTACTACCGCCGGAGATTGCTCTGGAACTGGCGAAGTTGCAGGACCGGGTGAAACCTTTTCCTGGCGAACAGGCCCAGCAATTGATCGAAAAAGCATTGGGTCTGCGCAGCATCGACGATGTCTTCGTCGATTTCTCGGTAGCGCCGCTGGCTTCAGCTTCTATCGCACAGGTGCATACGGCCACCCTGAAAAATGGTGACGACGCCGGTGCTGATGTGGTGATTAAGGTCATTCGCCCCGACATCCGCGGTGTCATTGGTGCCGATTTGCGCTTAATGGAGACGCTGGCCGGTGTGCTTGCAAAGCATTTGCCTGATGGTCGTCGCCTGAAGCCGAAAGAGGTTGTAAAGGAGTACCGCAAGACTCTGCTTGGGGAGCTTGACCTGGCTCGTGAAGCAGCAAATGCGATTCAGCTGCGGCGTAATTTTGAAGACTCAACCTTGCTTTATATCCCGAAAGTGTACAGCGACTTCAGTCGCCATAACATCATGGTGATGGAGCGTATTGACGGCATTCCTGTAAGTGATGTGGATACCTTGCTGGCGGCCGGGGTTGATATGAAAAAGCTGGCAGAGCGCGGCGTTGAAGTGTTCTTTACCCAGGTATTTCGGGACAGTTTCTTCCATGCTGACATGCATCCTGGCAACATTTTTGTATCCAGAGAACATCCAGAAAACCCACAGTATTTAGGCATCGATTTTGGCATTGTCGGCACGCTGAACCGCGAGGATAAGCGCTATCTGGCAGAGAACTTTCTGGCGTTCTTTAATCGGGACTACCGCAAAGTGGCCGAGCTGCATGTCGATTCCGGCTGGGTACCTGCGCATATTAATGTTGAAGATTTCGAGTCAGCGATCCGTACCGTGTGTGAGCCCATTTTTAATAAGCCGCTTGCCGACATCTCATTTGGGCATGTATTGGTGAACTTATTTAATACCGCCCGGCGCTTCGAAATGGAAGTTCAGCCACAGCTGGTGCTGCTACAGAAAACCCTGCTTTACGTCGAAGGTCTGGGGCGCACGCTGTATCCGCAATTGGATCTATGGCAAACCGCGAAGCCGTTTCTGGAACGCTGGATGAAAGAGCAGCTGGGCTGGCGCGCGGTGCTGCGCTCAGTCAAAGAGCAGGCACCTTACTGGGCAGAAAAAATGCCAGAGATGCCAACCTTGCTTTATGATTACCTGAGCACCCAAAAGCATCAGATTGCGCAGCAGCAACTTGCCGCGCAAGCCATCGTCACAAGTCAGCGGCAATTTGCCTGGCGCATGTGGTGGGGCATTGCCAGTGGCGCTCTGCTGGTAAGTAGCGCTTTATTTTGGGTGACGGGACAACATATAGGACTGACGTCAGCGAGTGGCGCACTTACCGTCGTTAGTATCGCAATGAGTTGGCGCAAGCCAGCCACAACTAGTTGAGGGTGTTATGGGTATTAGTATTTGGCAACTTCTGATCCTATTGGTGATTATAGTGCTGCTGTTTGGCACCAAGCGACTGCGTTCTCTTGGTGGTGACCTGGGCTCGGCCATTAAAGGATTCAAAAAGTCAGTCAGTGATGACGACGATGACGATGCGACTAAAAGCAACGCGCAGAAAAAGGTCGATAGTAAGTCTGAGCAGGATAAGGACGCTTAAACTTAATGTTTGATATCGGCTTTTGGGAGCTCCTGTTCGTCGCTCTTATCGGATTGCTGGTACTGGGGCCAGAGCGCCTGCCAGGGGCGCTGCGTGGGCTCCAGCGCGGGATGCAGAAACTGAAGAACTTTGGAACTTCGGTACAGGCAGAGCTTAATCATGAGCTTCGCATTAAAGAGCTACACGAGCATTTAAAGAAAGCGGAACAGATGGAAGTTGATAAATTGTCACCGGAACTGCAGCGTTCGATGGCTGAATTGCGTGAGGCTGCGGCCGGTGTGCAACGTCCCTATGAGAAGAAGAAGCCTTCGTCTGCCGGTGATGACGGTGATACAGGGACGTCATCAGCTGCCGATAAAGATGAGTCGAAACCATCGTCATGAGTCAGTCGCCGTTAATTGATCACCTACTGGAGTTACGTCGACGACTGTTGTGGAGCGTGGTCACGGTACTGGTCATTTTCGCAGGCTTTGCGGTATTCGCCGATGAGCTGTATCGGTATGTCGCGGCGCCCATGCTGGCCAGCTTGCCGCAAGGTAGTACGCTCATCGCAACCGATGTAGCAACACCATTTTTTACGCCGTTCAAATTGGCTTTAGTGGCTGCGATTGCGGTGGCGGTGCCAGTATTACTCTGGCAGGTCTGGGGTTTCATTGCACCAGGCCTTTACCGGCGGGAAAAACGTCTGGTCGTGCCGCTGATGGTGTCGAGTAGCCTGTTGTTCTATGCTGGTGTCGCGTTTGCTTATTGGGTTGTTTTGCCGTTGGCATTGAACTTTTTGGCGAATGCAGCGCCTGAAGGAGTAACCGTCGCTACCGACATTGCCCGCTATCTTGATTTTGTACTGGCAATTTTTATGGCTTTTGGGATTGCCTTTGAAACGCCCGTAGCGATAATTTTACTCTGCTGGACCGGTGTGACCAGCGTCAAGTCATTGCGTGCAAAGCGGCCCTATGTCATTGTCGGAGCCTTTGTGGTGGGAATGATACTCACACCACCGGATGTTATTTCGCAAACTTTATTGGCTATTCCAATGTGGTTGCTCTTTGAACTTGGACTGGTGATTGCTAGTCTGTACCAACGCACGCCACGCGACGCTGATGCAGAAAATGAATAAACTATTGAAGTGGGAATCATTGAAGATGATCAAATTGTTTGGTTTGGGGAGTGTTGTCGGTTGTATCACGTTGGCAGCTCTATGGGCTCCAAACGCTAATGCACAAGAGATTTCACAGCAACAGTTGCGCAATTGCGCAGCTATTGAAAATCCATTACAGCGCCTGGTTTGCTACGATAAGTTAGCAGCCGGCGAAGCCCTGCCAGCTACAACTCAGGGCAGTGCCTCCGGATCACAAAATGCCGGCAATGTAGAAGCAGAGTTTGGCCGCGAGCACCTTGACGATCCGACCAGCGATCGTCCCGATAAGATCCTGGTCAAAATTGCTGACGCGCAGCGTAATTTCTTCGGCAAGTGGGAAATACTACTCACCAATGGCCAGCGCTGGGAGCAAACGGACTCGCGCACAGTGCCACTTCCGGATGACGCCGATTATTATATCGAGCGTGGCGTTCTGAATAGCTTTTTCCTCGGCCGCGTCGGCGATGAAGCGCGGCGTATTCGAGTGCGTCGCGTAGAGGAATAAGGTGTCGCATTTGCGTTGGTTTGATGCGGGAGTGAACCTGACCCACTCCCGCTTTGCCGAAGCACCCGAGGCCACTTTACAACGCGCGCAAGACGCAGGTGTCGAAAAACTGCTTGTGATTGCCTGCAGTCTTGCTGAAACTGAGCATGCTATCCAGCTTGCTGAGCGCTTCCCCCAATTGATAGTGACGGCAGGCGTCCATCCGCATGATGCTGTCAACGCACCGGATGATTTGCAGCAGCAGCTGATTGAGCTCGCCAAGCACCCCGCTGTGCATGCGATCGGCGAATGTGGCCTTGATTTTAATCGCAATTATTCACCACCCGAAATCCAGCTTCGCGTTTTTGAGCAGCAGCTTGAAGTCGCAGCAGAACTTGAACTACCGGTTTACTTACATGAACGGGATGCTTTTGCTCAACAACATGAGTTGTTACAAAAGTATGCTAATAAAATTCCAAGAAAGTTGGTTCATTGTTTCACTAATGGTTGCGCCGAACTCGAAGAGTATCTAAAGTTAGACTGTTTTATCGGAATCACGGGGTGGGTATGCGATGAGCGACGTGGGGAAGCTCTGCGCCAGGCTGTACCGCGGATTCCTCTTGAGCGTTTGATCCTGGAAACGGATGCACCCTTTTTAGTGCCCAGAACGCTAAAGCCCCGCCCAAGTATAAATGAGCCGTACTGGCTTCCCGAGATCGCCAGAGTAGTTGCAGAATTGCGCCACGAATCCTTGCAGGAGCTGGCCGCAGCAACCTGGCAAAATAGTCACTTATTATTTGGATGCGAAGGATGGCAAAAAGCTTAGTTCGATGGTTCGCGCTGGTAACAGTGATGTGTTACTGGGGATTAGCTGCGACAGACGTCTCTGCACAAGAGAATATGCCGCCTGTTTATTATCATGTCGATGCTACTGGTAACCAGTCGGTAGAACAGCTGCTCGACAAAGAACCAAGCTTTTGGAGTGTGCTGAATAACGGCTCCCCGTCCTTTGGCTATACCTCCGCGACCTATTGGTTTCACTTCAAGTTGCCGGCTGTCGACTACGACCGCGTCATCCGCATTGGCTATCCGTTGCTTGATAACGTTGATGTCTATTTTGTTACGGACAATGAAATTATAAAGCGGGTCCGGCTAGGTGATGCGTATGAGTTTGATCAGCGTCCGGTAGACAACCGCAACTTTGTTGTGCCGGTCGCTTCGCGGGATAGAGTCGAGGTCTTCCTGCGCGTTAATACTACGAGTTCGATGCGGGTACCTTTGAGTGTCTGGCAACCTACTGACCTGATGGGGGCTGAGCAAGCTCTGACGACAGCGACAGGCATGTATTTCGGTCTGCTGCTTTGCATGATCGTCTACAACTTATTTAGTTACAGCGTGACCCGAGATCGTCGTTTTGGCTATTACAGCGCCTATATTGTCGGTATCGGTCTACTCTTGGCAGGTCTTGATGGCACCGGTTATCAGTATCTCTGGCCTTGGTCCGAATGGTTGCAAAGTAAAGCGATCCCACTCTTTGGCAGTGTGGTTTTCCTGTTTGCCAGTCTGGTCGCCAGTCAGGTACTGCAAACCAAACTGCGTAGTCCGAAACTGCATATGGGTCTGCAGGGCATCATGATTGCTGCGGTGGTCTTGTTTCTTGCAAGCATCTTTCTGCCGTACGAGTGGATGATTTCTATCGTCCTGCCGGTCGCTATTTTAGCCAGCTGCTATTTAATTTTTACTGGTCTGACGCTTTGGCGCCAAGGTCTGGCCTATGCGCGTATTTACTCACTGGCACTGAGTGTGCTGCTGCTTGCCATCATTATTAATGCCATTGGCTACCTGGGCTTCCTCGAGTCGTTCTTTATTCAGCGTTATATGATCATGATTGGCTCAGCGATTGAGATCATGTTGCTGAGTCTGGTGCTTGCTATCCGCTTTAACGAAGATCGTAAGGAGCGTCTGGCTGCTGAGCAACGCCTGAACTCGCGCCTTGAAGTGAAAGTGAAGCAGCGTACGAAAGAACTCGAAGCGCTGATGCGTAAGCTCAAGGAAATGAATCAGCGACTTGAGGTGAAAAGTAGCGAAGACCGCCTGACGAAGTTGTTTAACCGAGGCGTTCTGGACGATGACCTGCCTCTGGAAGTGCGTCGTGCGCGCCGTACCGGGTACGATATTGCGGTGGTGATGATTGATATCGATCACTTCAAGAAAGTAAATGACAAGTTTGGTCACCCCGTGGGTGATGAAGTGCTGGTTGAACTGGCGCGATTGTTGCGTGTCAACTTCCGCCGCGCCGGCGATCGTATCTATCGCTACGGTGGCGAAGAGTTTGTTATTTTAATGCCAGGTGCCCAGGAACTGGGTTGTCATGATAAAGTATTAACGGTTACCGATGTTATCCGTGGACACACCTTCCATACCGAACGTGGCGCGGTTAACATTACGGTCAGCGTGGGCATGGCGTTGCTCAACAGCTTGCCGGGGCATGCTTCGAGTAAGCAATTGTTAGAAGCCGCCGATAACGCACTTTATCAAGCGAAAAATGCAGGCCGTGATCAGATTCGAATCGCCCGTTCCGTGAAAGATGTGAGTGAAAAACCTTAGATGCAAAGTATGAGTCAGTTCCCTTTCCGCCGCATGCGCCGTCTGCGACGGCATGACTTCAGCCGCCGTATGGTGGCTGAAAATGTTTTAACGGCTGCCGATTTTATTTACCCGATGTTCGTCCTGCCTGGTGAAAACCAGCGCGAACAGGTGGCATCAATGCCTGGGGTAGAACGCCTATCCATCGATCTGCTGGTCGCTGAGTGCCGTGAAGTCTTTGCCTTAGGTATTCCGGCTATCGCTTTGTTTCCTGTCACTCCTGCGGCAGATAAGTCACTGACGGCCGAAGCTGCATGGGCGCCGGATGGTCTGGCGCAGCGGGCTGTGCGGGCTATCAAAGAGGCGGTACCCGAACTCGGGGTGATCACTGATGTGGCCTTGGATCCGTTCACCACGCACGGTCAGGACGGTATTATCGATGAACACGGCTATGTGCAAAACGATATCACTACTGAAGCTCTGGTTAAGCAAGCACTCTCGCACGCCGAAGCGGGTGCGGACGTGGTTGCGCCTTCGGATATGATGGACGGCCGCATCGGTGCGATTCGTGAGGCTTTGGAAGAAAAGGGCTACCACAATGTCCAGATCATGGCCTATTCAGCGAAATATGCTTCAGCATTTTATGGCCCCTTTCGCGATGCTGTGGGCTCGTCCGGCAATCTCAAAGGTGGTAATAAAAAAACCTATCAGATGGACCCTGCCAATGCCGATGAAGCCTTGCATGAAGTCGCTCTGGATTTAGACGAGGGCGCCGACATGGTGATGGTCAAACCCGGCATGCCTTATCTTGATGTGGTGCGAAATGTGAAAGAAACCTTCAAGGTGCCGACCTTCGCCTATCAGGTGAGTGGTGAGTACGCGATGCTGCAAGCGGCTATTGCCAATGGCTGGTTAGGGGAAGACGTGATCTTTGAGTCCTTGCTGAGCTTTAAGCGCGCTGGCGCTGATGGCATTCTGACCTATTTTGCTAAGACGGCAGCAGCAAAACTCGCCAACAGTTAAAGCTTATGCCAACGAGCGCTTGCGCTCGTTGAGCATGGTGTTCACGAGACCTTCGCGCAAAGCGCCTTGTGCCAGATCAACGGTCTGTATGTCAAGGTTGTCGGTAAGTGCGACCAGAATTGCCAGTCCGCCACAAAAAACCGCTATCCGATCTTCGCGAACACCAATCGCCGGTAAAGCGTCCACGCTACCTTGTTTGATGCTCTCCTCCATACAAAAGCGAATGAACTCTGCGCTCATTGCGTCAGCGCGGTAATGGCGCAGACAGTCCTGTAGTCCGCGGAAGGTGCCAGATGCGCCACAGACGGTTTGCCAGCCATGAGCCTGATAGGTTGTTGCCAATGGACGGATTTGCTCGGCCGCAGCGGCAACGGCAGCGGCAAAGCGTGCTGCGGAAATCATGCCACCGGCAAAGAAACGGTTTTGCCAGACCACACATCCCATATCAAGGCTCTTCAGTACGTGCGGCTCGGTGCCGACGCCGGCAATAACCTCCGTACTGGCACCGCCGATATCCAGGACCAGCATGGCACTGTCCGGGCGTGCGAGTTCGAGGGTGGCCCCCTGATAAATAAGACCTGCTTCGGTCATCCCGGAAATAATATCAATAGGCGAGCCAAGCGCTCGTTCAAAGCGCTTGAGAATTTGTTTTCGATTGTGAGCTTTGCGTAATGTGGCGGTGGCCACACAACGGATTTGCAAAGGTTGATAATGGGCGAGGCGCTGAGCAAAGTCTTTTAAACACTCAATGCCCCGCTCAATAGCAGCATCATCCAGCGTCAGATCAGGCGTCAGGCCATCGGCGAGGCGAACCTTTTGCCGATGGCGGGTGATGATGCGGTAGCCCCGTGTGGTCGCTTTGGCAATCAACATGTGGAAGCTGTTCGATCCCAGGTCGATTGCGGCGATACGCGGGTGCGGATGCATTAGCCGTTACGCTTTGCTGGCGGTTTACGCTGCCCCGACGAGCGGCGCTGTTGACCACCACTGCCACCACGACGGCCGCCACGGCTGCGACGACGTCCACTTGGCCGAGGACTGCGCACGTCGGTTAACAACGCGTCAGGGTCATATTTGGTGACAGGAATCGCATGACCAATGTAGTCTTCGATAGCCGGCAGGTTATAGACGTATTCCTCACAGGCCAGGTTGATCGCCTTACCACTAGCTCCAGCACGGCCGGTTCGGCCAATACGATGCACGTAATCTTCAAAGTCATCCGGCAAGTCATAGTTATACACGTGACTTACTTCCGGAATGTGCAGACCGCGGGCGGCGACATCGGTGGCAACCAAAAAGTCGAGGGTGCCCTCGGAGAACTCTTCAAGAATCTTCAGTCGTTTGCGCTGCGGAACATCGCCGGTGAGCAAGCCGACCCGGTGGCCATCGGCCTCCAGCCAGTTATACAGTTTCTCGCACACATGCTTAGTGTTTGCGAAAATGATGGCTTTATCTGGCCAATCCTCTTCGATTAGCGTCAGCAGTAGCTTAATTTTGTCTTGTTTCGACGGATAGAAAAGCTCTTCGCTGATGCGGATGCCAGTTTTTTGGGTAGGCTCAACTTCAACTTTCGTCGGTGAGTTCATGTGGTCGTACGCAAGTTCCTGCACACGTTGCGACAAGGTCGCTGAAAACAGCATGCTTTGACGTTCTTTAGGACCAGGCATGCGCTCAAACATGTAACGAATATCTTTAATGAAGCCTAAATCGAACATGCGGTCGGCTTCGTCAAGTACGACAACTTCAATCTTATCAAGTTGGTAGATACCCTGTTTGCAATAATCAATCAGGCGACCGGTGGTTCCGATCAAAATATCTACGCCTTCTTCGAGTTGCTGGCGTTGACTTTCGTAACCTTCGCCCCCATAAATAATGCCAAGGCGCATATCACAGTGAGCAGCAAGAAGTTCAGCATCGTTTGCGATCTGAATTGCTAGTTCACGCGTAGGAGCCATAATAATAGCGCGCGGATAACGTTTTTCGCCAGAACGCGGCTTGTTAAGCAGGGTAGTGAAAGCTGCAATCAGGAAGGCAAGAGTTTTGCCAGTCCCCGTTTGTGCTTGTCCCGCTACATCTTGGCCTTTTAGGGCAATAGGTAAGCTCAGGGCCTGGATTGGCGTACAATACTCAAAGCCCGCTTTATTCAAAGCAGTTAATACCTGCGGGTGCAGGTCGAGATCGGCAAAGCGTGTCTCTGTCAGGTGTGTTTTACTCATAGCATAAGCATACCAGTTTGCGCTAACATTCAAAAACAGAAATAATAGTGTTTTATTATTTCACGCGAATTCAGCAGCGGAGATTACCATGAGTGATAAAATTGTTCAGCTAAGTGATGATTCTTTTGAGGCAGATGTACTCAATTCAGACAAACCAGTACTGGTAGATTTTTGGGCAGAGTGGTGTGGCCCATGCAAAATGATTGCACCTATCCTTGACGATATTGCAAACGAGTACGGTGACCGCATCACTATTGGTAAACTCAACGTCGACCACAACAGCCAGACCCCGCCGAAGTACGGTATTCGCGGCATCCCAACATTGCTGTTGTTCAAAAACGGTGAAGTGGCCGGCACCAAGGTTGGTGCTCTGTCAAAAGCTCAGTTAGCCGAGTTTATTGAGCAAAATATCTAAACACGTCTTTCGGAAAGTTGCCAAATCATGCGGTTTGGCAACTTTTTGCGTGCAGTTGGTTCAAATAACGAGCAAAAAACTGGACGTACTGCGGTTTAGGTGTTACTTTTCAATCAATATTTCTTCAGGTTGTCAGCCTTCCGGCAGCCAGATAGCAAACCCCTAAAGCTATAAAACATAAACTAACCCTTTGTTTTCCTATGGACACTAAAGTCATATCCCTCTTATGAATCTTACAGAATTAAAAAACAAACCCGTAAACGAGCTGGTACAGCTCGCAGAATCCATGGGTCTCGACGCCATGGCTCGTACCCGCAAGCAAGACATCATTTTTGCCATTTTAAAAGCGCATGCGAAAAGCGGCGAAGATATTTATGGTGATGGGGTGTTGGAAATTTTGCAGGATGGCTTCGGCTTTTTGCGCTCGGGAGACTCGTCATACCTGGCAGGTCCAGATGACATCTATGTGTCGCCAAGCCAGATTCGCCGTTTCAATTTGCGAACTGGTGACACGGTGGCCGGGAAAATACGCCCGCCGAAAGAAGGTGAACGTTATTTTGCCCTTCTTAAGATTCGTGAAGTCAACTTCGACAAGCCTGAAAACTCCCGCAATAAAATTCTTTTTGAAAACCTTACACCTCTCCACGCGGAAGAACGTCTGCGCATGGAACGTGGTAATGGTTCGACGGAGGATATTACTGCTCGGGTGTTAGACCTGGCCTCGCCAATTGGTAAAGGGCAACGGGGTTTGATCGTGGCGCCGCCGAAGGCTGGTAAGACGTTATTGCTGCAGAACATTGCGCAGTCGATCGCTGCGAACCACCCTGATTGTGTCTTGATGGTGCTGCTGATCGATGAGCGTCCAGAGGAAGTCACTGAGATGCACCGCCTGGTGAAAGGCGAAGTTATTGCTTCGACCTTTGATGAGCCGGCAAACCGTCACGTGCAGGTCGCCGAGATGGTGATCGAGAAAGCCAAGCGTTTGGTCGAACACAAGAAAGATGTGGTCATCTTACTTGATTCAATCACCCGTCTGGCGCGTGCTTACAACACTGTTATTCCAAGCTCCGGCAAGGTACTGACGGGTGGTGTTGACGCCAATGCATTGCACAAACCAAAGCGTTTCTTCGGTGCTGCGCGTAATGTTGAAGAGGGTGGTAGTTTGACTATCATCGCGACGGCATTGATCGATACGGGTTCGAAGATGGACGAGGTGATTTACGAGGAATTCAAGGGCACGGGTAATATGGAAATGCACTTGAATCGTAAGATTGCTGAGAAACGTGTTTTCCCTGCGATTGATTTCAATCGTTCGGGTACGCGTCGCGAAGAGTTGTTAACTTCGCCGGAAGAGCTGCAAAAAATGTGGATTCTGCGCAAAATCGTACACCCGATGGGTGAAACGGAAGCGATGGAATTCCTCATCGACAAGCTGCAAATGACCAAAACCAACGACGAATTCTTCGAGGCCATGAAGCGCCAGAAGTCTTAGGCTTGGCTTTGCGCCTCGCTGGGGCCTTCGTCATAGGGACGCCGTAAACCCTTCCCTGGGGGCTTGGCGGCCGCATCCATGCGGCCGACACCCTATGACGAAGACCCCAGCAAGGCACTCGCCGGCGCTCTCCCGCATCCATGCGGCGCACATCCTCAGAGATAACCCTGTCGGTTTCACCGCGCCTCATGCGGCCGAACCCTATGACGAAGACCCCAGCAAAGCACTAGCCGGCGCTCTCCCCCATCCCTGCGGCGCACACCCTCAGAGACAACCCTTTCGGTTTCGCCGCTATCGGCATGCTTTCGTTTCCGTGCGACTATATTGTTTGATAATCTTTAAATATTGGTTTTTTTTGTTATATATTGGGGGTTAAAAACTTAAGGATCATTTCATGAAAGCGCTGTTGTCGGATTTAATTTTGACTCTACGTCTTTGGAGAAGCCAATGAATCAATCTAAAAAGGGCTACCGAATGCGCTCGTGGCTACTCGGCTTTGTTGCAAGCATTCTAGGTCTCTTAATTGGTGTTTGGATGGGAGTGAGGTTCGTTCCTAACTACTTATTAGCGAGTGAATTTGGCTTCACTTTATTTTTATGGACCGTCGAAGATAGCGTAGAGAAAGGCGATATTCCTGAAGCGAAAAAACGAATGCAAGATTTCTACTTTAACAACCGGGATCGTCAGATTGGTGACTTATATCAAAATGAGCTTTTTCTCGGTGAATTACAGCTGAAGGACTGGGAGTTTGTGCTTGCGGAGCGCGTAAAGGAGAGTGAAGAATGAGAATCTGGGGGGCACTGTTATCATTTATTCTATTTTGTATCGCAGGCTTTATTCTCGGTTATCAAATGACTCGTATTTATGGGCTAGAGAATGAATTGCGAAGATATGTCATCGCAGTAGAAATTCAACAGCGACTGCACAACAATGAAATTGCCTCTGCTAGTTCGTTGTTGCAGAAAACTCTCGAGAGTCAATACGAAATCATTGAAGCATTGGCGGAAACTAATCCAGATATGTACCAATATTATCGCGAGTTAAAGTCACGGTCAGAACGCACTGACGAGGCAACAAAAAAATAATACAGAGGATGTTGCTGTAATTCCCCGACAAATAGGAGAAGCCGATGAATCAATCTAAAAAGGGCTACCGAATGCGCTCATGGCTATTCGGTTTTGTCGCAAGCGTTATAGGGCTTTTGACTGGTGTGTGGATGGGGGTGGGTATGGCTCCTAATTCACTATTAGCGAGTGAAGGTGGCTTTCTGCAGGTGTTAAGAATTGTTGACAATAGCTTGGCCGAGGATGACATTCCGGAAGCGAAAAGGCGTCTGGAGTTATTCTACTTGAGTAATCGTGATGGTCAGCTTGACGACCTTTATCAAAATGAGTTTTTTCTTAATGAACCGCAGAAGAAAGAGTGGGACTTTGTGCTAGAGAAACGCGTAAAGGAGATTGAAGAATGAAAATTTGGGGACCCCTGTTATCCTTTATTCTATTCTGCGTTATCGGCCTAGCCTTAGGTTTTCAAATGTCGCGTCTATCAATATTACAGATGGAACTGCGTAGATACGTCATTGCCGTCGAAATTCAAGAACGGTTACAAAATAATGAAATTGCCTCCGCTCGCTCGTTGTTGCAGCGCACTTTAACCGATGGATACGAAATCGTTGAAGCTTTGGCGGAAACTGATCCGGATATATACGAGTATTATCGCGATCGAATGTCACGGTCAGACCCCACTGACGACAACAAAGTTAAAGAATAGGACAGGTGTTGAGCTGTCAGCCAATTGCCGTCGTGCGCCGCAATCGGAAATCGAAATGCAATAAGCAAGTGAGCGTATCAAGGGAAGAGGTCACGTCACTCTTTCTTCAGCGCCAGTTCAATCAGTAGCGGGAAGCGGTCGGAACCGAACTTGGGCAGTCGCCGCATTTTCACCAGCATGAAATGCTCACTGTGGAACAGGTGATCCAGCGGCCAGCGCAGCAAGGGAAGCTTCGCGTGGAAGGTATTGAAGAAGCCGCGTCCCATGCGCGGGTCAAGTAACTTACTGGTACTTAAAAACTCGCGCGTTGTGGGTGACCATGCGACGTCATTCAGATCGCCGGTAACAATCACTGGACCTGGCTCGTTAGCCGCACGTTCCGCAACCTTCAGTAACGCCCGATCCCGGGGCTTCGATTTGTCATTATCGCTGGGACCTGGCGGCACCGGATGCACACAATGCAGGTGGATTTCGCGGCCCCCTGGCATTTGCACATCAGCGTGCACCGATGGCACCTTATCCTGTACTAAATTTTCTACACTGACATTAGCTAGCGGCCAGACCGAATACACCATCATGCCGTAGAGGTTGTTCTGCGGGACACGGACAACATGGGGTAAATCATCCTCAATATCGGTGAGCTGTTGTTCCCACCATTCGTCGGTTTCAACAGCGACGATAATATCGGGGCGGATGCGGTTGATCATGCGCACTAGCCCGACGGCATTGCGGTTATGTTCGAATACGTTCACGATCAGGATCCGCAGATGCTCTTCCACGGCTTTCTCGTCACGCTTTCTGTTGTAGCGTTCAACGGTACGTTCGCCTAGCGGCGTATACGGAAAAATCCACCAAAGCTGCCAGGCACAGCAGGCGACCTGAATGGCGACTAAAAGCCAGGTAAAAGGTGAGGTTACGGGTAACCAGTGGGCGCTTGTCACGAGCAACAAAAGACCTAAACCCGCCAGTTGTAAGCGGGGAAAATCCCAGACTCTGATCAGCCAATGGGTGCGCTCTGTGAGTGGCAGGACAGAGAGAATAACAAGTAACGCGGTGAAGCATCCGATAAGGATAAATGCGATGGGGAGGTCCGTCATGAGTAACTTGTATCCTTAAGCTGGTGGTGTCCATCTAGCCTAGCTCAATTTGAAAGCGCTGAAAACAGTGATAAAAACCCGTATAATCGTTGCCATTCTTTTAGGCATGGGGCAACCACCAGTGAAGTATCAGGACTTACGCGACTTTATGGCCTTATTGGAGGCGCGTGGAGAGTTAAAACGAATTCAGCTTGAAGTCGATCCTTATCTGGAGATGACCGAGATTGCTGATCGCACTTTGAAGGCAGGTGGCCCGGCGTTGTTGTTCGAGAACGTCAAAGGACACAGCATTCCGGTGCTGGCGAATCTGTTTGGCACCCCGGAGCGCGTCGCTTTGGGCATGGGACAGGAATCTGTGGCTGCGCTGCGCGATGTCGGCAAGTTGCTGGCATTTCTGAAAGAGCCCGAGCCGCCGAAGGGTTTTCGCGATGCGCTGAATTTATTGCCGGTCTATAAAAAAGTGCTGAGCATGTCGCCGAAACAGCTAAAAAAAGCGCCCTGCCAGGACGTTGTGATGAGCGGTGACGAGGTCGATTTAACCAAGTTACCCATTCAGCATTGCTGGCCGGGGGATGTTGCGCCGTTGATTACCTGGGGTCTGACTATTACTAAAGGCCCGCATAAGCAACGACAAAATTTAGGCATCTACCGCCAGCAGTTACTCGGCAAGAATAAAGTCATCATGCGCTGGCTGTCGCACCGCGGTGGCGCGCTTGATTTTCAGGAATGGCAACGGCAGCATCCGGGTGAGCGATTCCCCGTTGCTGTGGCTCTGGGCGCTGACCCCGCCACCATTCTTGGCGCGGTGACACCAGTCCCGGACAGTTTGTCAGAATATGCGTTTGCGGGCTTATTACGCGATGGTAAAACCGAAGTGGCCAAGTGCCTGAGCAATGACTTACAGGTACCTGCGCACGCCGAAATGATTCTCGAGGGCTACATAGAGCCTGGTGAAATGGCTCCTGAAGGCCCTTATGGTGACCATACGGGTTACTACAATGAGGTCGATGAGTTTCCGGTGTTTACCGTAACGCACATTACCCACCGTCGTGATCCTATTTATCACTCGACCTACACCGGGCGTCCACCGGATGAACCGGCGGTGCTGGGTGTTGCGCTGAACGAGGTGTTCGTTCCCTTGCTGCAAAAGCAGTTTCCGGAAATTGTCGACTTTTATTTGCCGCCCGAAGGCTGCTCCTACCGCGTGGCGGTGGTCACTATGAAGAAGCAGTATGCCGGTCATGCCAAGCGCGTGATGATGGGCGTGTGGTCTTTTTTACGGCAGTTTATGTATACCAAATTTGTGATTGTCTGTGATGACGATGTCGATGCCCGCAACTGGCACGATGTGATCTGGGCCATGACCACCCGCATGGATCCTGCTCGTGATACAGTGCTGGTTGAAAATACGCCCATCGATTATCTGGACTTTGCCTCGCCGGTCTCTGGCTTAGGCTCGAAGATGGGCATGGATGCCACCAACAAGTGGCCTGGCGAGACGGATCGTGAGTGGGGCGTGCCCATTGTGATGGACGAGGCGGTGCAGCAGCGCGTCGATGACATCTGGGATGAACTTGGAATTATGCAACAGGATAAGCAGGCGAAATGAAACAAATGTTAGCTCAGGTGACAAGCCTGGAAACCTTGTCGAAGAACGTTTACCAGGTCGTCCTGGCGCTACCCGAAGCGATGACATTCGCTGCCGGTCAGTACTTACAGGTGGTGATGGATGAACGCGACAAACGCCCATTTTCGATTGCTTCCTGTCCTTCGAGCACGACTACCGTTGAGCTGCATATTGGCGCGATGCCCGATAATCCTTATGCTATGGAAGTTATCGAGGCCATACGTAACAACGGTGAGCTGACTATTGAGGCGCCGCTGGGCCAGGCGAGCTACCGCGCCAACAGCGATCGGGCCATGATTCTTATTGCCGGTGGCACAGGTTTTTCTTACACCTGGTCGATTCTGCAGGCGCATCTGCGTGATGACACCCAGCGACCTGTCACTCTTTACTGGGGCGGGCGCGCGCCTGCGGACCTCTATTATGATGCGCGGTTGCGCGAGCTGAGCAAGCAGCACAAGAACTTTCACTATCGTCCCGTTGTAGAACAGGCGAATGCAAACTGGCATGGCGCCATAGGCTTGGTCCATCATGCGGTGCTGGCCGAGCAAACCGACCTGAATGAAGCCGATGTTTACGTTGCCGGGCGCTTTGAAATGGTGCGTATCATCCGTGATGAATTCCATGCGCAAGGTTTACCATTACAACAACTTTATGGTGATGCGCTAGCCTTCATTTAAGCGCGCTGTTATACTCCGCAGCGCAATACCAAGGGGTGCCCCTCTACGTTCTCGCGTAGAGCCAGGCTGAGATGCATATCGCAAACCCTTTGCACCTGATCCGGTTAATACTGGCGTAGGGATGGTAGCTAACACTCTTAGTCCATTTGAAATCCCGCCCGACCGGATTGTTTCTGAACCAGAAGTTGAGGAAATAATCCATGTTCCGTAAGTCTTATTTAGTCCTGGCGCTCATCGCGTCAAGTCCTGCGTTTGCGCAATCCGATAACGAAGAAGCGGTAGAGCGTATTACTATTCAGGGCGAATTCCGCCGCATGACGGTGCAAGAGGCGCCTACAAGTGTTACCGCACTGGTGGCAGATCGCCTGGACCAGCGCAATGCCTTGCACCTTGAAACCGCCCTGAATGCTCTGGCCAATGTCAATTTCTCCGGCGGTAGTTCGCGCGCACGTTTCATTCAGATCCGCGGTGTGGGTGAACGCAGTCAGTTCGTTGATCCGATTCAGCCGTCGGTCGGTTTGCTTGTCGATGGCATTAACTACAGTGGCCTGGCGCAGGCCGCCCAACTGTTTGATATCAGTCAGGTCGAGGTCTATCGCGGACCGCAAAGCGGTCGCTTTGGTGCTGATGCAATGGCCGGTATGCTGGTTATGGAAAGCACCCAGCCGACCCGTGACACCGAGGGCGTCTGGCAACTCGGCGCCGCCAACTACAATGCGATGCAGGGTGGCTTTGCGGTAGGTGGTTCATTAGGTGCAGTCGGCCGTGCCCGTCTGAGTGTATTCCAGCAACGTGATGATGGCTTTATCACCAACAACTATCTGGAACGCGACGATACCAATGATCGTTCAGAGCGCAATATTCGCTTGAACCTGTTCACCGACCTCGGCTCGAGCTGGCAATTGCGTACCACCATTCATGATCTGCATCAGGACAATGGGTACGACGCATTTTCTTTGGATAACAGCCGCCAAACACTCTCTGATGAGCCGGGCGAAGATGATCTGGACTCCACCGCGGCGCGCTTTGCACTGAGCTATGCTGGTCGCCTTGCGAATCTGGAACTGTCCTTTACTCACCTCGATGCCGACAGCGTCTACAGCTATGATGAAGACTGGACCTTTGTCGGTATTGCACCAGGCTGGGAATACAGTTCATTTGATGCGTACCGCCGTGATCGCACAGATCAGACCCTGGAAGCTCGTTGGGTCAGCGCTCGTCCATTAGCATTGCTGGGTGGTGAAACGGACTGGGTGGCCGGACTTTACCACTATCAGCGCGACGAAGAACTGGTTCGTGATTTCTTTAACTGGGACAGCTATCAGCAAGACCAGTTTTTCAGTACTTATGAAAGTCGTCACCTTGCGGCGTACGGTGAGCTGGCGCAAAACTTTACCCAAGCCTGGCGGTTGACCGCGGGCGCCCGCGTTGAGCGCTACGATAATCCTTATCAGGACAGTAATGGTGTGCAGGCCGAGCCGGAAGATACCATGTGGGGTGGACGGTTGAGTCTGAGCTATCTGCCCGCCACAGATCATCTCTGGTATGCGACCCTGGCACGGGGCTACAAAGCCGGTGGTGTCAATGGTGAAGCACTGGGCAAAGTACAGGATACCGAACTGACGGAGCTGCGTGACTATCTACTGGCGCGCGCCACTTTCGCGCCTGAGCTGTTAACCAGCTTCGAAGTCGGGCATAAGCGCGTCAATGCCGATGACACCTTTAGTATGCAAGTGGCAGTGTTCATGCATCAGCGTGACGACGTGCAGCTCAAAGGCTGGGTCAATCGCGACCAAAGTTTTGTGGGCTATCTGCAAAATGCAGCACAGGGCAATGCTTACGGTGCTGAGCTGGAATTCAATTACCGCCCGGTCGATCAACTTGAGTTGTTCACCTCTGTGGGCTTACTGGAAACCGAGATTGAAGGCTTTGTCACGGAAGATGGCGTTGACATGAGTGGCCGCGACCAGGCTCATGCGCCCAACTATCAGTACAATGTTGGTGCTCGCTACGCCTGGAGTAAACAGCTTAGCGGTGTTATCGAAGTCGATGGCAAGGATGGCTTTTTCTACTCGGATTCGCACATGAGCCGTGCCGATGCTATGGCTGTGCTGCATGCCAGCCTGAAATGGCAGGCCGAGGACTGGCAGGTCACCTTGTGGGCGCGTAACCTGACGGACCAGGACTATGGTATTCGTGGCTTCTACTTCGGTAATGATCCGCGCCTCGAGTATGTACCGCAGACTTACGAGCAGTACGGTGAGCCGCGTCGCGTCGGAGTGACCTTCAAGTACTCGTTTTAATCCCATAACAGGTAAAGGTGTGCGGTGATGATAAGCTTTGCGGAGATTTGGCAACAGTTGTTAGCAACTTCCTGGCTGGAGTGGCTGGCAGTGGCTCTGGCGATTGGTTATCTGGTACTCGCCGCGCACCAATCCTTGTGGTGCTGGTATGCGGCCGCCATCAGCTGTGTGATCTACACGCAGTTGATGTTTGGTGCGCAGTTGTACATGGAATCGGCTCTGCAACTCATATACGTGGCCTTGGCCGCGTATGGCTGGTGGCAATGGCGGTACGGCCGTGGTCAGGATGATGCGACCGAGGTACAGGAGTACAGCTGGCAGTGGCACCTGCAATGGCTCGTGGGCCTGGCGGTGGTCGCTGCCGGCATTGCTTACCTGTTGCAGACTTATACGGACGCCGATGCCGTTTGGCTCGACAGTTACACCACGGTCTATTCACTCTTTGCGACCTGGCTGTTAACCCGCAAGCAGTTCGCCAACTGGTGGTACTGGCTGGTCATCGATGCTATCTATGTTTACCTGTATAGTAGTAAAGGCTTCGTGGTTACTGGAGGTCTGTACTTTGTTTATCTTATACTGGTCGTGTATGCGATGCGGCAATGGCAAACAACACAGGTGGATAGTAAACAATGCGAGAACAGTGGTTAGAAAGTTTACCCATTCGTGGTGTCATTAAAACCGAGCCGCTACTGCGCGGTGTCGCCAACAATGTCTATAAAATAACCACCACGCAAGCCAAATACATTCTCAAACAGTTTCGTTTCGACCATCCCTACGGCCTCGATCGTGAGCAGGAAGTGCGCGTTCAGCAGCAACTTGCTCAGTATCAGCTGGCGCCGGAGGTGATTCATTACGACGCGCCTCAGGGACTTGTCCTGCAGAGCTTCCTGGAAGAGCCTGATCTTGCCCATACTAAACTGCCGATGGCGGATAAATTAAGAGAGTTGGCGGATGTATCGGCACATATCCACCGCTTGTCTGTGGATGTTCCGGTCTGGTCTTTGCGCGAGCGCTTGCAGCGTTACTGTCTGCAGCTTGCCGAGTTTGATGCCGAGCGAGCACAGCACTTCAGTACGCGACTGGAGTTGTTCCGTAAGTTGTTAGACAGCTTCGCCGCGCGTCCGGTGTTTTGCCATAACGACCTGGGCATGCATCATATCTTTATAACACCTACCCTGCGAGTCATCGACTGGGAGTACGCCGGCTTGGGCGAACGTTATTTCGATCTAGCCAATACTATGGCCGTTAATGAATTGGACCTGCCGCAACGTAATGCGTTTATCAATGCCTATGAATCCGCTGCAGGCTTTGCAGTCGATCGACCAACCCTGGAGAACTGGCGCGAGCTGGTTGCTCTGGTGAATCAACTCTGGTACGAATTACATCACTATCTACAACGCATCACAGATTAGGGAGCGGGTATGAGCCGCAGCAGTTCAGAGCGTGATTTAACGGAACAAGTGTACGGTTATCTGGCAGAGGACGAAGATGCCAGAGTTTGTAAAGATATTCCGGAGGCCGCCTGCAACGATCAACCGAAGGCATTTGTTGCCCATTTGATCGCACTGAGTATGACCAAACTTGGTGACTCACTGGTCAGCGCGCGCCTGGTTCTGCCCTGGATTCTTGCGTCACTTGGAACCTCTTCTGTCTTTATCAGTGCTCTGGTGCCGTTGCGCGAGTCGTTAGCGCTGTTACCGCAGCTTATTATTGCTCAGCAAATGCGGGAAACCCCGGTACGTAAGTGGTTCTGGGTGTTTGGTAGTGTCGGCCAGGCATTATCTCTGGTGGGCATGTTACTCAGTGTCATCACGCTGCGCGGCAGTGCTTTAGGCTGGGCCATTGTCATCCTGCTAACGATTTTTAGTATTTCGCGGGGGGTCTGTTCGGTATCCATTAAAGATGTGCAGGGCAAGACCATTTCCAAAACACGCCGCGGGCGGCTCTCCGGCATCGCGGCCTCGGTTGCAGGTCTTTTATCAGTGTTGACGGCATTGGTAGTGCTCATGGCACCGACGTTGTTAGGCGGTACCTTGGAGCAGGGCAACGTGCTGATTTTCTCTGGCTTATTAGGTACAGCAGCGGTGTTATGGCTGGCTGCCGCGGCGACCTACGCACAGGTACCGGAAGTGCCCGGCGCCACTGAGGGGGGCGGCAATGCCATGATAGAGGCGCTAAAGTCGATGCGCTTGCTCTGGCAGAACAAACAGTTTGGCAGTTTTGTTCTAACGCGCGCCTTGCTCGTTTCTTCCGCATTCGCAATTCCGTTTATCGTGGTGATGATTCAACGTAGTGGGGAAGGTAGCTTGACCAGCCTGGGCGGCCTTATGCTCGCCAACGGTATTGCCGGCATGATGGCCGGGCGGTTCTGGGGGAAATGGTCGGACTCGGCGAGTCACTATGTGATGGCGGCAGCGGCTTTTCTGGCGGTGCTGATCATGGCCAGCGCCCTTGCTCTGTATAGCTTTGCTGAAGCCTGGCTGGCCCAGCAATGGCTGGCAGGACTGCTAATCTTTGCCGCGGCGGTGGCCCATCATGGCGCCCGTGTTGGTCGGAAAACCTATCTGGTGGATATGGCAACGGCGGATAATCGCGCCCAGTTGACTGCGGTGTCGAATACTGTCATTGGCGGTGTGTTGCTGCTCGGTATCCTGCTGGGGGCGCTGGACAGCTATGCCGGCGTTGAGGCCGTTATGGTGACCCTGATCGTATTGGGTAGCATCGCCGGAGTGCGCGCCTTGACCTTACCAAACGTGCAGCGCGATTAAATCAGAGACCTAAAAAAAGCCAACACCCTGGAGTGTTGGCTTAGCACTGTACCGTTCTCGTAAATTTCTACTTAACGACTTGCCTATTTTCTGCCGCGAACTGTGCCGTAAAGGCCCACAATAACTGCGACAACGCCGCCGATCAGATACCACATGGCGTCATCCGTGGTTTCGCCGGTGACGGCTTGCGAAACTTCTGAAGCTGGCGAGTTGTACGCCTGGTAGCCGAAGTAAAGCAAGATAATACCAACCACAAGTAAAATAATGCCGATAACTTTATTCATGAAATCGTCCTTAGGTTTATTGACTGTGTTTAGGTACTGCTGCTTTCAGCATAGCAAAGAAATCAATGAATTAGGAACCAAGATAGGATGTTAGCATCCACGCGGTTTTTTCCTGCTCTTTAATGTAGTCACTCATCAGTGCAGATGTACCTTCGTCGTCAGCGTCGCCGGCCAACCCCAGCAGTTCACGTTGCAGACGAATAGTGGTGCGATAGCTTTCCAGAATTTCACGTACACAAGCTTTGCCGTCGTGAATATCTTTCGCTTCCTGGATTTCACTGCTCTTGATGTAAGTTGAATAGGCGTGCAAGGGGCGCTGGCCCAACGTCAGAATGCGCTCTGCAATTTCATCAATTTTCATGAGCAAGTCGTTGTAGGTTTCTTCGAATTTGGCGTGCAGCTCAAAGAATTCCTGACCTTTCACATTCCAGTGAAAGCCGCGCACGTTCATGTAGAACACTTGATAGTTGGAAAGCAGCTGATTCAATTTCTCAGCGAGCTGTTCTGCATGTTTCTGCTCAAGACCAATAACGTTTAGCTGTTGCATCTGTAAACTCCTGCCTGTGGTTCTAAATTGTTGTTTCTACAATAAGATGTAAGGGTCAGTATAGACCCTTTCAAGGCGAACAGAGAAATCGATACAAACGATTAGGGTTATCGGCTTCCTTCAACTTTTCCGTCGCGGATATGTGCTTCGCCGCGTTGTTTGGCCAGCTGAATCTGCTTTTCCCGTTCGGCAAAACGCTCTTTTTGCTCAGTTGTGGTCTGATCATAACAGTGGGGGCAACTGACGCCTTTCTGATAGTGCTCAGATTGCTTTTCAGTCTCAGTAATGGGCATGCGACAGGCATAACACTGGTCATAATCGCCCTGTTTGAGGCCGTGGCGGACAGTCACGCGTTGGTCGAAAACGAAGCAGTCGCCGTTCCAGGTGGTCTCTTCTTCTGGCACCTCTTCCAGGTACTTGAGGATACCGCCTTTCAGGTGATAGACGTCATTGAAGCCAAGCGACTTCAGGTAGGCTGTTGATTTCTCGCAGCGAATACCACCGGTACAAAACATGGCTACTTTTTTGTGCTGCTCAGGGTCAAGATGATCTTTCACGTAGTCAGGGAAGTCGCGGAAGCTTTCGGTTTTCGGATTCACCGCACCTGCAAAGGTACCGACTGCATACTCGTAGTCGTTACGCGTATCGATGAGCAGAACCTCAGGGTCACGGATCAGATCGTTCCAGTCTTTAGGATCCACATAGGTGCCGACCACATTCTTCGGATCGACCCAGTCGATACCCATGGTCACAATCTCTTTTTTGAGTTTGACCTTGGTGCGGTAAAACGCTTGTGTATCGCTAGGTGATTCCTTGTGCTCAATATCGGCAAATTCAGGGCGTGAGCGAATAAACGCGAGCACATTGTCAATGCCTTCACGGGTTCCGCAAATGGTACCGTTAATGCCTTCACGGGCAAGTAACAGGGTGCCTTTCACACCATTGTCGACCAGGCAGTCGTAGAGTGGGGTACGAAAGGCTTCGAAATCGTTAATTTCCACAAACTTATAGAGTGCGGCACAAATATACATGGAGCTGTCCTTCTTTTGGCGGTTCGGATCGCAAATCCGAGGTCAAAATTGCGCGCGCATTCTAGCATATATTTATTCGTTGAGCAGCTCCTCAACACGCTTGCGCAGGCTGGTCATGCCGTAACGCTCACCGATCGCCAGGGCTTCAGCGGTATCAGCACCCTGAAACCAGGCGGCGCGTAATGCCATCAGAGCTCCAACCCGATTACTACTGGCGCAATGCATAAAGATATTTTTGTCTTCATTCAGCCATAAGGTCTGATGAAACAGCTTCACATTCTCTTCCGTCAGATCGTCGGCGCCGGCGATTGGAATGTGATAATAGGCCAGGTGATTATGGGTGGCCCATTCGGCTTCATGGATGTCGGCCATCTCGGCATGACTGCGCAGGTTCACGATCATGTCGACCCCGGCATCAGCAAGCATGGCAACTTCATGTTTCTTGGGCTGTCCGCCGGTGGCATGATTTGGGGCTGGGTGAGAAAAGTTGTAAATAGTCTCAAGATTATCATTGACGGCGATACCGTCGTTGTCTGCTGGCTGACTTGCGCAACCGGCAAGGGGAATCAGCAATAGCAGGACGAGTAACAACTGTAACTTTTTCATCTTCGACTCCTCGTTTAGAGTTTCGCGCGACACTAGATGTCGTGCAGACTTGCTAGCCTAGTCGGGCATGATTGGGTAGGATGATCCTCATGCATGGAGAGGATAGCAAATGAGTGAACAAAGCGCAGGATTAATCGTCGCCCACGGGCATCGGTTAGAGGATCTTACCGAACTGGTTGTCCGGCTTACAAGGATTGCCCCTCTTGCTCCATTAGAGAGCGAATGTGTGCTGGTACAGTCGAATGGGATTGCGCAGTGGCTCAAGCTGCATCTGGCACAAGCAACTGGCATTGCGGCGATGCTGGATGTGACCTTACCGGCTCGGTTTCAGTGGCAAGCCTATCGTGCGGTGCTTGGTGAAAACCTGCCGCGCTACTCCCCTTTTGATAAAGACCGCTTAACCTGGCGTCTGCTGCGGGTGTTGCCTCGCTACCTGGGTCAACCTGAGTTTGCAGCACTGCAAAACTACATGCGTGATGACAGCGAGCAGCGCAAGTTGTATCAGCTCTGTGAACGCCTTGCCGACTTGTTTGATCAGTACCAGATGTATCGTGCCGACTGGCTTGCCGACTGGGCTGAGGGCGGTGCTACCCAAGCGGATGCAGAGAACGCCTGGCAGCCATTGCTGTGGCGTGCGTTACTTGCCGACGTCGGTAATGAACGATGGAACAACCGGGCTGAGCTACATCGCCGTTTTGTCACTGCTGCGCGCGCCCTGACACCACAACAACGGCCGCCCGGGCTGCCGCCGCGAATCATTGTGTTTGGCATTTCCAGCTTGCCGCAACAAATGATCGAGGTTTTGCATGCCTTATCATCCTGTTGTCAGGTGATTTTGTGTGTCCACAACCCCTGTAAGCATTTCTGGATGGACAGTATTGATGGCCGCGACCTGTTTAAGGAAATTAAACGCAAGCGTCAGGGGCGAAAGCCGGGGCAGGCGGAGCTTGATATTAGCAACCTGCACAGTGAAACCCATGCATTGCTGGCCTCCTGGGGGAAGCAGGGCGGCGATTACATCGGCATGCTGGACCAATTCGATGCTACTGCTGAAAAAGGCTCTCAGTTTGAGAGTGTCGCATTTGATTTGTTTGATGAGGACCTCCCGGCCCAGCCGACACAGCTGAGCCAGCTGCAGTCGGATATCTTAAATTTACGCAGCAATCAGGAAGCGCAATCGTTGTGGGGTAATTTGCCTGATAACGATGACTCGCTGCAGTTTGTCAGCTGCCATAGTCCGCAACGTGAGGTCGAGGTCTTACATGACCAACTCCTGCATTTGTTTGCCACGCACGACGATCTGAAACCCAGTGACATTATTGTCATGGTGCCTGATGTGGATGGCTATGCCCCGCACATCAGTGCTGTGTTTGGCCGTTACCAGCGTGGCGATGACCGTTCCATCCCATTTACTATTGCCGATCAGGGGATGCGTCACAGGCATCCGATACTGGTGGCATTAGAATACGTGCTGACCTTAAATCTGCAGCGCGCCACCGCCAGCGAGATCCTTGATATTTTGCAGGTCGAGGCGCTGCAACAGCGCTTTGATTTGAGCCCGCAGGATGTGGTGCAGTTACAAACCTGGTTGCAGGAAGCGGGCGTGCGCTGGGCTCTGCACGAAGAGCATCGCCAGCAACTGGGCTTGCCGCCAGCCGCGGGGCGTAATTCCTGGCTGTTTGGTTTGCGGCGTATGCTGTTGGGGTATGCCGTCGGCAGCCAGCCCGATATCGACTCGGCCTGGCAGGACGATGAACCCTATCCGGAGGTGGGGGGACTGGCTGCTAACGCTGCGGGGGCTTTACAGCAAGTGGTACAGGCCCTCAGTGACGCCTTTTCAATGACCACCGAAGCTTTGACTCCGGATGCCTGGAGTGAGCGTTTACTTACTTTGATGGGGCGTCTGTTCAAGGCAACAGATGACAGCGACGAGCTCCTACTGAATCGTTTACGTAAGCAGCTGGAAGAGTGGGTCAGTGCTGCCGATGCGGCACAATTTCACGATCAGGTGCCCCTGACGGTGGTGGTTGAAAGTTGGCTCTCACGGGTCGATGAGCATCAGCTGAACCAAAGGTTTTTGGCCGGTAGTGTGAACTTTGCGACGCTGATGCCGATGCGGGCAATCCCCTTCAAGGGGGTGTTCCTGTTGGGGATGAATGACGGTGAGTATCCACGCCAGCGCAAGCCATTTGATTTCGATCTGATGGCCAGGGACTCACGTCCCGGTGACCGTTCGCGGCGCGAGGACGATCGTTACCTGTTTCTGGAAGCCCTGTTGTCCGCGCGCAATTGGCTGTATGTCAGCTGGTGTGGGCGCAGTATTAAAGACAACACGGACAAGCCGCCATCGGTACTGGTCAGTCAATTACGTGATCACCTGCAACAGCTTGGCGCGCAGGCCCCCGTGCAACATCACTTTTTACAGCCCTTTAATC
The DNA here is from genome assembly GCF_030466375.1 of Pseudidiomarina terrestris. NCBI lineage: Bacteria > Pseudomonadati > Pseudomonadota > Gammaproteobacteria > Alteromonadales > Idiomarinaceae > Pseudidiomarina > Pseudidiomarina terrestris. Next base: position 104,668 of record NZ_JAGGJE010000003.1, on the reverse strand, counting down.
CGGCGTACTTTCGCCAGCCTCAAAGTGGTCAGAATTATTTTACCTTCGCGCGTGAGTGGCAAAGCTTACATCAACAACAACCTCAGCCTCAGCCTGTTAAAGTCCAGCCGGCTGCTGAGTCCTGGTTACCAGAAGGCGCGGTCAACCTGCGTCAGCTGTATCACTTTTACCAGGAGCCCGCTCGCTGGTTAATGAACCTGCGCTTTCAGTCCTATTTACCGACTGCCCGCGTGGAAACAAATGACGAAGAGCTTTTTACCCTCGATGGTCTGACACGCTGGGAGTTAATTACTGCCATGAGTGAGCCATTGCTGACCGCTGCCGATGAAGATGCTGACGCTGATACCTGGTTGCACTGGCTCAATGCCTATAGCGAGCGATTGCAACGAGAAGGGCGTTTAAGTGGTGGTGCAGGGGGCGAACTGCAGAAGCAGAGCCTGATACAGACCGGACAGTTACTGTGGCTGGCGGTAACTGCAGAGTGTGAGCGTTATCCCTGCGTTCTGGAGCAGGAAATGGTGCAGGCTGGCGCCAGGTTACGGGTGGCCGATACATTTACCGGTCTGCGGAAAAATGCTGCCGGCCAACGTGTGCGACTGAAGCTGTCGGCTTCCAGGCTGGTGGAAAAGTCGGGTCAGCCCAGGTACCTCAAACTGGCACAAACCTGGCTTGAGCACCTGCTGTTGAACACCAAAGCGGCCACCACCACGCAGTTGATCAGCGAGGAAAAAACGCTGAGCCTGACCGCGCTCACGCCGGAATGTGCGCAGCAACAGCTGCAGCAAATTCTGGACTGTGCCGAGCGAGGCTTACAAGAGCCGCTGCCGGTGCATCTGGAGCTGGTGCTGGAAGGCTGGAAGAAATCTCTGAGCAAAGGAGCAGCGGACTTTATTAGCGCAGGCGATTTCGCATTTTTAAACGATGCCGCCGAGCGTTTTTATGAGGAGGGGACGCGGCATAATAGTACCGGGCCGCTGCGGTTACGGGCACGATATATGAGCCGGTTCTATCCCGCGTTTACCGATTTAGCTGAGGTGGAAAATCAGTCGACGCTGCTCGCTGAGAAACTATACCTGCCCTTACTTGAATGCTTGAGCGGAGGAGCAACTAATGAATGATGTTGCCGCAAAACCTCTGGTACCACTGCATTTTCCGCTGCGTAACAGCCATTTGATTGAAGCCAGTGCGGGAACCGGAAAGACCTACACCATCGCCGCGTTGTATCTGCGGCTGGTGTTAGGACACGATGCAGCAGACCCAGGTCAGCAACATGCCGGTGCGCGGATGAGGTCGCCACGCGAGATCCTGGTCGTGACCTTTACCGAGGCCGCGACCGAGGAACTCCGGGATCGCATCCGGGCGCGCTTAACCGAAGCTGCAGCGTATTTTCGCGGTGAACTGACGGCAGTGGATAGCTTTTTACGCGAGTTGCGCAGCGAATACCCGGAGGCCGCCTGGCCATTGCAGGCGCGGGTACTCGATTTAGCGGCACAACAAATGGATGAGGCGGCGGTATCAACGATTCACGGGTGGTGCAATAGCATGCTCAGTGAGCATGCCTTCGCCAGTGGCAGTCTCTTCACGCAAACGCTGAACGCCGATAACAGTGAGCTGCGGCTGCAAGCCGCGCAGGACTACTGGCGCCACTTTATTGCTGCGACTGCAGCTCATGACCTTGCCAGCTACCAGTTAATGACGGCGACCTTTGCCAGCCCCGAAGCTATCGTGAAGCGTTGTCGCGAGCTGGTACAAACCCATGATGGTGAGTCAGGGCCAGGCGATCTTGGGGCTATTCAGCGGTATCTGGAGGCTGAGCGAGCGTTTCGCAGTGAATTTCATAATGCGGGGCTTTGGCGACAACGTCTTGCGCAATTTCGCGAGAGTTTTGTCCCTAAGCTGGGCAATAAAGCTCTTATCGATGGCCGCAAGCTGACGGCTAAGAACCTGACGAACTGGTTGGCTGATTTCGACGACTGGCTCATTGAGCTGGACAACGAAGTCGCGGACGTCGCATTATTTCCAAAACTTACGCCGGCGGCACAGCGGCGCTTGACTACCGAAGGCGTGCAAGATGCCGCTAAGGTTGAGCTGAGTACAACAGAACTGGCATTCCCGGCGCTGGTCGAAGAGGCAATGCAACGTCAACAGCAGCTGCCAGATCCTACCCCAGAATTGCTGCGCCACGCCGCCAACTGGACCCGAAGCCGCTTTCGTGAGCTGCAGCAGCAACGCGCCGAAATTGGTTTTGACGACATGCTCACGCGGCTGCGGGATGCCTTACGCGGCGAAAATGGCGAGCCGTTGGCCGCTGCCCTGCGCAAGCAGTTCCCCATCGCCATGATTGATGAATTTCAGGATACCGACCCGGTGCAGTACGAAATATTCGATCGTATTTACCGTATCGCTGAAACTGACGAAGAACAGGGTATTTTCCTGATCGGCGATCCTAAACAGGCGATCTATTCTTTTCGCAATGCGGATATTTTCACCTATCTCGCGGCGCGCCTGGCGACGCGCGGCCGTCATCATACCCTAGCGGTCAATTTTCGCTCCACGCATGCGATGGTGGGCGCGGTTAATGCCCTTTTTGCACAGGCAGAACAAGCGCCACGGGGGGCCTTTTTGTTTAAGGCCGAAGATGAAAATCCCTTGCCCTTTATTCCTGTCGCCGCCAACGGTTTAGGTTCTGATTTTGTTTGCCAGGAGCAGGTGCAGCCGGCATTGGAGTTTGATCTGGTACCTTCCACGGGCAGCACAAAAGCCAACAACCCGGAGCTCGACGCAGCTCTTGCCAACGGCTTTGCTGAGCGAATTGTAAGTCTGCTAAATGACCCGACCGCGGGTTTTCACCATCGTGAAAGCGGTGCGTTTGAGGCGCTGCAGCCGCAGCATATTGCAATTCTGGTCAGCAATGGTTTTGAAGCGCGGTTGATACGTGATGCCCTGCGGCGGCGTGCGGTGGGTAGCGTTTATCTGTCCGAGCGCGACTCAGTGTTTGGCGGCAAATTGGCGCTGGACGTTTACAGTCTTCTCGATGCCTGCGCGAATCCGCGTGATCCAAGCCGGCTCCGGGGGGTGTTTGCCTGTGAGCTGCTGGGGCTCGACCTTGCGGAGCTGGCCAATATTACCGATCAGGAGCTGCGTTGGGACAGTTTCGCTGAACAATTTGCCAGCTATCACGATGCCTGGCAGCGCCATGGCGTGCTGGCGATGCTGCAACAATTGCTGCATGACTTCGAGGTTCCGGCACGGTTACTGGCGCAAGCCAATGGCGAGCGCCAGTTGACCGATGTGTTGCATTTAGCGGAGCTACTGCAACAGCAAGCGCAGCAGGTAGAGGGCAATCATGGTTTACTACGTTTTCTGGCTGAGCATATTGAACAGGCACAAAGCGACAATAACCGCGCCAGTAGTGCCGAGATGCAGTTGCGACTGGAAAGTGATGCCGAGCTGATTCAGGTGGTCACCATTCATAAATCAAAAGGGTTACAGTATCCATTGGTGTTTCTGCCCTTTGCGTCCCGCGCCCGCCAGGACGCCCCGGCCTACCCGCATCGCTACCACGATGCCGAAGGGAAGCTACGGGTTGCGCTGGATGGTGAGGATGCGGAAGTTGCGGAACGTATTAAGGCAGAGAACTTTGCCGAGGAGCTGCGCAAACTTTATGTCGCGGTCACTCGTGCGCAATACGCGACGTTTATCGGGCTGGCGGATTACAAGACACGAGGCAATAGCGCCATTAACTACTTGTTTGAGCATGGCGCAGGTGGAGAGGGTGGCAAACAACCACTACCTGAGCTGTCCGACTTTATGTTGCCTGATGTGAGCCGTACCGCAGATTTAACTGAGTTTCAGACCCTGAGCCAATTCCAGTCCGAACAGGCATCGCCTGCTGAGGTTCATGTCTGCAGGATGCCAGCAACGCACCGCTTCGAACCCTGGTGGGTAGCCAGCTACAGTGCGCTACGCTACGGCGAATGGGTGACCAGTGATGATGCTGAGGGCAGCAACGTGGTCGAAGCTATGCATGAAGATCAGACCGAGGTGGTCGAGCAACCTGTCGCAGATAGTATTCATAGCTTCCCGCGCGGCGCGACACCAGGAACCTTTTTACATAACTTGCTGGAGGATGCCGCCAACGAGGGCTTTGCCAAGGTTGTTGCTGATCCGGAAAGGTTCGGTCCGTGGGTTGCAGAACGAACGCAACTGGCGCCCTGGCATGAGCATGAAAATTTGCTCAAGGGTTGGTTGCATGAGTACCTGCACACCGATTTTGTACTGGGTGACACGGAACAGACCTGTTGTCGGCTGGTGGATCTAACGAGTTATCAGGCAGAACCGGAATTCTGGTTTCCTGCGCACCAGGTGGATGCCGAGCGTCTCGACGCGCTCGTACGTGGGTACGTGTTGCCAGAGCATGGCCGCCCGCGCGTGCTCGCGACGACCCTCAACGGCATGTTGAAAGGCTTTATCGACCTCGTGTTTGAATGGCAGGGCAAATACTATGTCGCTGATTACAAGTCGAATTACTTAGGCGCCAATGACAGTGCCTACCTACCGGCAGCAATGCGGGATAAAATTCTTGAGAGTCGCTACGACATGCAGTTTGTTATTTATACCCTGGCGCTGCACAAGTTGTTGCAGGCGCGTCTGGCTGACTATGATTATGATCGCCACGTTGGTGGCGCCTTGTACCTGTTTCTTCGGGGGCATCAGGCTCCCTCAGCGGGGGCCTTTTTCCATCGGCCCGAGCGGGCGCTTATTGAAGAGCTGGAGCAGCTGTTTGAACACCCGGAGGCGCTATGCAGTTAATCGCGAATCTAAGGGGTTGGTATGAGCAAGGCTGGTTGCGTGCGATTGATTTGAGTCTTGCCGAGTACCTGTATAGCAAGTTAGGTGCCGATGCTGAGGCCGTCGCGGTGCTGGCCGCTTTAGTCAGTCATCAGTTAGGGCATGGCCATCCATGCCTTGAGCTGAACGAGCTCTGGCAGGACCCTGAAGCCACCCTGCAAATCCCACCAGAGCACGCCTCTTATAGCAGCGTGCATCTATGTGCATCAGCCACTGAAATGGTGGCCGCGCTCGGTCCGGCCATCGTTGAACAACTGGCGCAGTCGACGGCCGTCAATACACTCAACTCGCCGCTGGTCTTGCAGGGCCAGGAGCGCTTGTACTTACGTCGCTACTGGGATTATGAGCAACAGATCAAACAGGATCTGGCGTTGCGAATGGCCCAGCAGGAGCCCATTGCGACGGACGCTCTGCGTGAGACGCTTGATGACTTATTTGGCGTTGCGACGACATTAAGCTGGCAACGGCTGGCATGCGCCATGGCAGTGCGTAGCGGCTTCACGGTAATTACCGGTGGGCCTGGAACGGGCAAAACCTATACCGTGGTGCGGTTGCTGGCCACTTTGCAAAAGCACAGAGCCGATGCCGAACCGCTTCGGATACGGCTGGCAGCGCCGACGGGGAAAGCGGCTAAGCGCATGGAAGATTCTATTAACGAAGAGCTCAAGCGCTTACCAACCGAGTACAGTGACTTGCTCACTGAGAACCAGGCGGTCACTTTGCACCGCTTGCTTGGCACTCAGTCGCGTAGTCGTGCATTTCGACACCATGCCAATAATCCCTTGCTCGCCGACGTGGTGATTATTGATGAAGCATCAATGGTTGATATTGAAATGATGGCGGCCATTACTGCTGCCCTGCCAACCACCACTAAATTAATTCTGCTGGGCGACAAAGATCAACTGGCCTCGGTTGAGGCCGGTGCAGTGCTTGGCCAACTATGCGACGAAGCTGAACAGGGGCATTATGCTGCAAATCTGGCGCAATGGCTGAATGCCACACTCACCAGCCCGGCCGTGAGCCGCGGCGATGACGTGGGTGCGCAGGAGTCAATCAGGCTTGCCGACGATCTGATTGACGCCGAAGGCGCGTCACAGTGGCCTTATCTGCAGCACACCGTTATGCTCAGAGAAAGTCGCCGCTTTAAGGCCGACGAGGGCATTGGTAAGTTGGCAACAGAGATTAACCAGCAACGTACGGCCTGGTTGAGGGAATGGTTAACCCGGGCTGAAGCGCTTACCAGAGAAGATGCAAAACTGGCCAATATTCAGTTGTTACAGGTCAGCAAAAACTCAGCAGCAAGCTTCAAAGCGCTGGTGCAGCAAGGCTATCAACCCTTACAACAGCTGGTCAGCGCCGGAGCTGAAGGCTTTCATGATGATGCTGCCTGGGGCGAAGCTTTATTAGAGCAGCTTGAGCAATTTCAGATGCTGGCTGCGTTACGTCGCGGCGACTGGGGTATGCAGCGTTTAAATGAACTTGCTACGCTATGGTTGAACGGCGATCGCGTGACCAGTGAGCAATGGTTTGTTGGCCGCCCGGTGATGATTACGCAGAATGATTACAGCCTGGATCTGCGTAACGGTGATATCGGCATTGTGGTCCAGCGCCGTCCGGATGAACCCCCGCGGGTCCTTTTCCGGGGCCACAAGAAAGGCAGTTTACGCTGGCTGTTGCCGTCACGGCTGACGCATGTAGAAACAGCGTACGTAATGACCATCCATAAATCGCAAGGCTCTGAGTTTACCCATACCGTGGTGGTGGTTCCAGAACACGATACGCCATTGTTAACGAAAGAGCTTCTCTATACCGGGATCACTCGGGCACGGAAGCAGCTGACACTGGTCTGCGCTAATCCCAGGCTGGTGCTGCAGGCAACTCAGCGGCGAATTCTTCGAGGCGGAGGTTTGACATGAATACGATAAAAATCTCGCAACGTGTAGCTGTGCCGGAGAGTGAGCTAGAGTGGCAGTTCATCCGCTCCAGTGGCGCCGGTGGGCAGAACGTGAATAAGGTGGCCACTGCCGCTCAGCTGATTTTTGATATTCAGTCTTCCTCGCTGCCGGATTTCTATAAGCAGCGTTTGCTCAGTAAAAGTGACCACCGAATTACCCAAAGCGGAAAAATTATAATCAAGAGCCAGGCGACTCGCAGTCAGGCCCACAATCGCGAACTGGCGCTGGAGCAGTTTATTGAGCTGGTGGCGAGTGCCGGCAAGGTACAGAAGCGCCGAATTGCCACCAAACCCAGCAAGGCGAGTAAGAAGCGCCGAATTGAAAAGAAGAAAAAGCGTGGTGATACCAAAAGCTTGCGACAAAAGCCATTGGTCTGATCCCACTTGCGACTCCGCGCGGGAGTGGCCATACTCTGACCGGCTAAAACAAAAAACTAACAGGTATTAAAAAAATGGCAAACTATTCTAAAAATGGCGTTTGGCGCCCATTACTGACAGCGGTGTGTGTTGCTGTACTGGCCGGTTGTGGCAGTAGCGATTCAGAGCCTGATGATAACGTCGGCACCCCGGATCCAGAACCTACAGGACTGGTCGCATTTGCACCTGATGGACAGGTCGAAGCGGATATCACCTGGACCAATTACGGCGTGCCTTACATCACCGCAGATAATCTCGAAAGTCTGGGTTATGGTGTTGGCTACGCATTTGCTCGCGATAATATTTGTATTCTTGCCGATCAGGTCGTCAAGTTTAATTCAGAACGGGCGCGTTATTTTGGCCCGGATCGTATCCCTGGTAGCGGCGACTCTGACAATATCTTAAATGACTTTGGCTATCTGGCGCTTGGTATCAGAGAAAACGCCGAACAGGGTTTTGAGCAAATCAGCGAACGTGCGCAAGCTCTGATCACCGGTTATGCCACGGGTTACAATCGCTATCTTGCAGATACCGGGGTCGATAACATTGCCCCAGCTTGTGCCGGCCAGCCGTGGGTGAAACCCATCACTCCGATCGACATCATGACCTATGCACAAGGCGTGGCTTTGTTACCGGGTGCGGCAAACTTCACCGGGCCTCTGTTCTTAGCCATTCCGCCGAATCAGGCCAGTGGCGCCACCAATAAAGAAACTGGCGAAGCCATGTCAACAGCGACCATTGCTGATTTACATGCCGATGTTCCGGATACCAACCCCACTGAATCAGGATCCAATGGCTGGGCCATCGGTAACGATTTAAGTGCCAGCGGTCAGGGTATGCTGATTGCCAATCCGCACTTTCCGCATACGGGTAATCAACGTTTCTGGCAGTTCGGTATTGAAGTCCCGGGTGAATTGAAAGTCGTTGGCGGCTCGTTATCTGGTATGCCTGGTATTGTAAATATCGGCTTCAACGAGAATGTGGCCTGGACGCATACCTTCTCGACGGCATCGCGCTTCACCATCCACCGGCTGACTTTGGATAGCAACGATTCAGAAGGTAAAACTTACCTGCTGGATGGCGAACCTGTGGAGATGAGCAGCAAGTTCCATGAAATCGAAGTCGCTACCGGTCCGGGTACCTTTATGACGCTGCAGCGTAGCAGCTACCACAGCGAGTTTGGTCCGGTTATCGTTATTCCCAATGCTTTGCCGTGGGGAACAGATCCGGTGACGGGTCAACAAGTCGCTTATGCGCTGCATGATGCCAATTTGCCAAACTACGATTTGTTTGATCATTGGTTAGGTATGAACCTTGCGGATAGCATCGAAAGTTATAAGCAGACCTTTGTTGACTACACCGGCACGGTATTTAATAACGCCATGGCGGTTGATAAAGAGGGTAATGCCTTTTTCACCGACGGTTCTTCGGTACCTAATATTGTGCCCGAAGCGCTTGCTGCCTGGTCACAAAACCCGCTTTATCAGGGGCTAACGCAACAAGCGGGTTTGTTTATTTTCCCTGGCGACGATAGTCTTTATTTGCCACAGGGAACCATTCCTTTTGCCCAGGCACCGCAGTTAGAGCGTAGTGACTTCGTGCAAAACTCAAATAACAGTTATTGGCTAACCAATCCTGAAGTGCCTATCACCGGGGTCTCGCCACTCTGGGGGCCGGTCGGTGACCAGCAATCGTTCCGCTCACGCTTGGGGCAGAAAATGCTCGCGGAAGGCGGTTCAGTCGACGGTAAATTCAACCGCGCAGATCTGGTTGACCGACTGATAAATAATCGTACCTGGTTATCCGAAGAGGTGCTGGCGGATTTGGTGGCGCATTGTCAGGCACAGGGAACCACACCAGTAACTAGCAGCAGCGGTGCGAGTGTGGATATTTCCAGCGGCTGTGCGGCGCTGGCGCAATTTGACGGGCGCATGAATCTAAGCAGTGTGGGTGCCATGATGTTCCGTGAATTCGCATCACAGTTCCGCCGCAATCCGCAATGGCAGGTCGCTTTTGATCCGGCCCAGCCAGTGACCACGCCAAACACCCTGGCGGCGAACGCGACCGTGTTGCAACAGTTGGCTGATGCGCAGGAGCGTATTCAACAGGCAGGCCTGCAGGTGGATGCTACGCTTGCAGAAGTGCAGTTTGTTGAGCGCAGCTTGCCTGATGGCACACCATCTGGCGTTAAGTTGCCATGGGGTGGCGCGAATAATATTGAAGGTGGGTTTAACGTCTTCAGTAGCAACACCGGTAACGATGGTACCTTGTTGCCACGGCATATTTACCCGGTTCTGCCTGGCTCAGACTTGAGCGCTGCCGCTGGTGGTTATCATGTCACTTATGGTTCGAGCTGGATGTTTGCGCTGGAGTTTACTGATCAGGGACCGGTTGCAGAAGGCTTGTTGACCTATTCACAGGCGTCGGACAGTGATTCTGATCACTATCTAGATCAGACCCTGTTGTATTCGTCACAGCCGCAATTACGTCCACTGCACTTTAGCAACGATGATATCGCAAGTGCAGCGGCTGAACAGCTTACTCTGACTGAAGAGTAAAACTTCCCTCGAGGCGCTGCAGGTGATCCTCAGCGCCGCAAATCTGATAGTCTCCGGCCGTATTGTCTGCTGATGGCTTTTGCCAAAGAGCAATGTCAGCAGGCAAGGGCACGGGACGTTTGAAGGTCACATCGATACGTTGCACGGGTTTTTGATGCGCCCGCTCGAGCTCAGCCTGCGCGCGACCCGCCATGTACATGCCGTGAATGATCGGCTTTTCGAAACCAAACCACCGCGACAGCAAAGGATGCAAATGGATAGGGTTAAAATCGCCCGATAAACGCGCGTAAGAACGTCCTGCGGTCGTATCCAGCTGCCAGTGTTTCAGTTGCTGCCAATCTTCCCCTGGCGCTACTGAGACTTTTTGCTCGCGCGGTTTGCTGGATTTAGGTCCTTGCTTGGGCATCACCTGATACTGACTGACGCAAGTCACAACCTTGCTGTCGTGTTGCCAAAACTCAACAGTAAATACCGGACGTAACCGACGCGGAGAGACTTTTGGACCTCGCGCCGGTAAATCGATGGTGGCGCGAATATAAAACTCTTCCCCAAGAGTAATGGGGGCGTGTAATTCGAGCTCGTTACTGACATGCACCAAGCCGGGAGCTGGCCATGGGAAGGCTTCATCCAGCATTTGCGCAAGGTGGACGCGCTGGGCGAGACAGTACATCAGCGTCAAGGGCACATCACTGACGAAACCATCGAATGCATCTTTGTAGCGGCCAACCTGGGCCTGACTAAGCGCTGGCGCATTGAATTCATTGCATACCTGAGTTGCAGAAGCTTCGGCCTGATCATTACGCGCGACAGTAAATAGCGAGCGAAAGAACATACCGGGTAGTTTCGGTAATTGAGATGGATGCGTCATAGGCCCCTGCAAGTCCTGCATAGTCATTCCTTACGTTTGATGCTGCTACTATAACATAATTTTGACTTTTGTAGCCATGCGTCCGTAGCATCGACGTCTATGCTTAGTATACACGCAATCGAAGAAGGGAAGGACAAACCACTGCTGCAGCCCCCGCAGAAGCGAGCACAAAAAAAGCGCCTGAAGTGAAGAACACCGCAGGCGCTTGCTTGGTTAGTGGTCCGCGCGGACTTGGTCTATTTAAATACCAAAATCATCGAAGCGGATACGGTCGCGTGGCACTTTGGCGTCGGCGAGCATTTGCATGGTCGCTTTCAGCATCGGTGGTGGCCCGCAAACGTAGACATCAAGGGCGTTGACATCCTGTTCAGCCAGCCATTTGGCAACAGTTTCGTGCACGAAACCCGTTTCACCTTGCCAGTTATCCTCAGCGTCGGCTTCAGACAGAACCGGCGTGTACTCAATGCCAGATGGTTGCTCGAACTCTTCGCGATAGCACAGTTCACTGCTATGCCGGGCGCCATAAAAGAATACGCACGGACGCGGTTCGCTGGCCGCCTGCTCAGTCTGCAACAGCGCACGTAGTGGTGCGACACCAGCTCCGCCGCCGATAAATAACTGCGTGCGGGCTGAGGCTTCGGTCAAGACAAAGTCACCGAATGGACCAATGGCTTCAACCTCATCACCTACTGCCAGATTGCACAGATAGGTTGAGCCCACCCCCGGCGGAACACCTTCGCTGGGCGACGGCATCTGCCGGACGGTGAAGACAAATTGGTGCGGGTCGGGCCGCGTCGCAACTGAATAGTGACGTGACAGTACTTGTTCCTGATGTGGGATCATGAACTGCATAAACTGACCAGCGCGGTAGTCAATCGATTCTTGGCTGACGAAAGTCAGCTCCACGATAGATGGCGTCAGCTGGCGCTTGCTCTTAAGCTCAAGCGCAACGGTCGCCACCTGCTCATTGGGTAGTTCAATCTCGATCTTCTCATCAACTCGGTGCTGGCAGGAAAGTCGCAGCCCGGCACTCAGCTCAGCAGGACTGAGCATAGCTTTTTCGGCTGCCGTCGGCGCAGGTAGCTGGTCACCATGCAGGGTTACTTTGCACAAGCCACAGGTACCGCCGCCACCACAACTACTGGCAACCGGCTGATTATTTTGCTGCAAATGCTCAAGCATGGTTGGCTTACGGCGCGGATTAAAATCTCCTTGAGCCAGGTTACGGCCTAACAGAATGAGTCCCGATAATGAGAACCACAATGCCAGCAGTCCCGCACTCCAAATCAGCAGATGATTGAAGCTGCGCTCGCCGCTATAATCCATAAAGTGCAGTTTGAAGGCCCAGTCGGCCAGCGTCCATGGAGTATTACGATGCTCAACGACTTGTCCGGAGGCGGCATCAACATAAATACGAGTATTTAAATCGTCCGCCATGTCGATGCGGAAACCGGCACTGTTCCAGCCCACCACTTCATCGCTACCGCTGACAGTGGTTACCTCAGTAACGTCACCGGGGCCACTGTAGCTGGCTAACGCAATCTCGGTTGCCAACGCAGCGTCTGTGGTCCAGAGGTTGCCGTCTGCGGCATTGATATAAAGGGTACTATCCGCTGTGGTGACGACGTACTGGCCGATCCCCATGACACTGTTCAGCTGGATCGATTTCGCCGACGGGTACCGCTCATAGATAGTTTCAATACCTACCCGCGTTTCCGTATCGACCAGCATTGGCGGGTGTTGGTGCTCCATGTACTGGTGACCCGACATGCCGTGGTGACCGGTGAAGGCGAAAAAGAGGCCACTGGCTAACCAAAGCAGTACCTGAACAATCAGAATAAGGCTTACCCAACGGTGCAGCCATTGCATAAAGCGCATCATTGGTCACCTCCATGTTTCTTCTTCTTAAAGCTGATGGTGTAAACCAACAATACCGCACCGGTGATCATCAAAATAAAGGTGCCGATAATAAAGGCTTTCAGCCACCAGGTTTCGATATCAACGCGTTCGTTGTAATCCATGATGTGGGTCATCCACATAATGTCAAAGCCGCGCCAGAAGGTGTGACGCTTGACCAACATCTCACCGGTGACTTCGGAAAGGTAAAGGCTGGTATTTCCGAAATCATCGTAGTTTACTTGCCAAATCGGCAGCAACGCAGGGTTAAGTTCGGTCGGTGGGTTTTCCGTAAGATAAACCACAGACTCGATTTGTGGTGTTTCCAGCGCATAATAGCGATTCGCGAGCTCGCGAATATGTTGCTCTTCAAGAACAATAGAGTTCAGCGATTGTGCATCAACAAGCATTTCGCCTTGGTGACCATCGAGCTGATAAACAGCGGTAAGCTCGTCGTTTAACCAGCGTGTCTCAAGCGAAATGCTTGTCGTGTGCGGGTAACGCTCAAGAATTTGGTCTAGCGCGCTGGGCTTGGTCGTTGCTGGAACAGCGGTCGCTGTGTCCTGAACTAAATGGTCGCCGTGAATAAAATCGAGTTGGAAAAATACCATATAGCCACCGCTAATGGTCCAAATCACCATCTGGACACCAAATATTAACGATAGCCAGCGATGCCAAACTCGCCATTGACTGGAACGCTGATGTTGCGCCATGTCCTACCTCAAGATGTGTTTAAAAAAAAGCTGCCGCTCGACGGAGCGAGCGGCAGAAGCGCAGATTATCAGAAACTGTAACGAACTTTTAGATACAGCTGACGGCCTAGCAAGTTGTAGGTCATGGTGTCAGTGTTTGCATCGGTCCAGCTTTGGATGAAAGGTGGCTCTTTATCGAACAAGTTGTTCACGCCAGCGGTGAGGCTGAGGTTGTTGTCCATAAAGTAGGTCCCTTGCACGTTGTGGTAGAACACGCTCGGTGCGTGGTCACCAATATCGCCAGGTGAGGCGTTAATATCATCAGCACTACCAATGTATTGGATGCTGTAATGAACGCGCCAGTCGTCACGCACGAAGGTTGCGTTAGCGTTTGAGCGCCAGTGCGTGTAACTACCACGGCCACCAGTGATGTAACCCGCGTATTCGATCTCACTTGCACCTTCAAACGGCGCGAAGGTGTACTCGTCCAAGTAGCTTACATTCCAGCTAAAGTCACTTGCCCAACCCGCCAGGTCAGTCTTATAAAAGACGGACGCATCAACACCTGAAACATTTTCTGTCGCGGCATTGGTCGGTTGTGCTGACAAGAAGTTGATGTCGCCTGTCAGAGAGTCGCGAGTGAAATGTTCTGCGCTACAGAACGGGTGCGAAAGGTTCTCTGAGTTATAACACACGGACAACTTGGTTGAGCCTGGAATGGTCTGAATCGCATTCTTGATATCGATATTGTAATAATCGAATGTGAATTGCAGGTTCTCGACAAAATCAACATCCCAAACGACGCCCGCAGTAAAGGTTTCTGCATCTTCCGGCTTCAGATTTGGATTACCGCCGACAGTAGTAAGAACGGTCGCACCGAATTGTGTGTAGCCTGTAGGTACGCCATCTGCCTGACAGTTGGCAGCCACTGTTGGATCTGCGCCAGCTTGATCCCAGCCATCACATGGGTCGGTCGTCGTTAAGTTGCCTTCAGCAACACCGCCAAACAGCTCAGGGATGTTAGGGATGCGGAAGGCGGTCGATTGCGTTGCACGCAGCTTCAGTGAATCCGATACCTGCCAGTGTAGACTTGCTTTGTAGTTACCATCGCTACCGAACGTATCATAGTCGCTGTAACGGTAAGCCAAGTCGAGACTCAGTGATTTTGCGAAATCATGATCTGCCAGCAATGGCAGTGAGGTTTCAACGTAAACTTCGTCGACCGTATAGCTACCTTCGATCGGCTCGGCCTGGTTGGTATTCATGATACCGGCCACAATCGAAGAGTCTGGGTTACGCCAACCTCTTTCTTTACGGTGCTCTACGCCAAACGCTACCGGGACCCAGCCTGCAGGGAGATCAAACAGGTCCCCGGTAATGTTTGCCGTAAGTGAACGCTGCTCATTACCACCATTATCGGTAGTGCGGAACATGATGTGATCTAAAGCTTCTTGCGATAGATCACCATAGCCAAGTAAATCGATACACGGAATACCATTGCTACCACAAGTATTTGGATCCAAACCTTGGTTCAGACGTTGCATATTGACGATATTGGTCATGCCATCAATCGCAGTGTTGCGGCCATAGTTGTACGCGACTTCCCAGTTCCAACCCTCACCGACATAGCCACTTGCACCAACTACGGTACGGAACGTATTAACGTCCTGGAAGAAAATCCGTGGGCCGCCTTCCAATAAACGGCGACCATCTAAGCGAATGGTCTCGCCGGTTGGGTTGGTCGGATGATCGGCACCAAACTCGATACCGCGCAATGTACCCGGTGTCGCCAGCTGCTCAGAGGTACGGTTATTGTATAGAATTTCGGTAAATACCGTGGTGTCAGCAGAAAGCTGATAATCGCCAAATACCGACATGTTCCAGTTGGTGACCGGGTTGACGGAGTTTAGGTAAGGGAAAAATGCAAAGTTATGTTTGGCGCTACTGTACGGCTCGTATGAGTCACCATCACCATTAGGATCTTGATTAAAGTTGATGCGGTCGCCAGCATTAGGGCCGGACAGAATCGTCGCACGTCCACCAATAGTGCTTGAACTACCGAAGCAATCGAGCTGACCTGTCGTCATTTCAGCTAAAGCACAGCCAGCCTGGTCGGCCATATTGATTTCATCAGAAGAGCGATAGCCTAAAGTGGCCATGATCCGACCTTTGTCACCGCTGGTACCAAAAATCATGTTGACGTTACGGTCTTGACCCTCGCCGTCATCAGTTGCGCCAACGCGTGCCTCGACAGTGAAACCATCGTAACTCTTACGGGTAATAATATTCACTACACCAGCCACGGCATCGGCGCCGTAAATTGCGGAAGCGCCATCTTTTAATACCTCGATGCGCTGAATCATCTCGACTGGAATCATGTTCAGGTCGACGGAGCTATTTGCACCGGTACCGCCGTTGACGATACGACGGCCATTCAGCAGTACTAGCGTCCGGTTAATGCCGAGGCCGCGCAAGTTGACTTGCGTGGTGCCGTAACCGTTGCCGGTCCAGTAAGCATTGCCTTGACCACCAGCTGCGCCTGCAGAAGCAGACATTCTTTGCAGAATCATCTCTACTGAGGTCATGCCTGAGACTTCGATATCTTCAGCGTCGAAGACCTGGATAGGCGCAGCACTTTCGGCTTCTGCCCGCTTCAACCGGGAACCGGTAACAGTAATGCGTTCTGCATCGGCCTGAGCATCGCTTTCATTGCTTTGCGCCAAAGCAGCTGGTGAGCTGAAAAGGGCTGCAGATACGCTTAGTGCTACTGAGGAGAAGAGTAATTTTTTCATTATGTCACCCTGAATAATTTATCGTTTTAATAGGTTTTGGATTTAAGCTTGAGTCTACCTGAACAACTTGTTTATACAACTCCTACAATAGAAGTTTTTAACTCAGAGTAAAGGGGGGAGCTTCTGAAAGTTGTATAAAGAATACTCGATATCCACTGGCTTTTAGGGGTTGTATAGGCAACCTTGAAGGGTGCTTTAAGCAACAGTTGCGCTCCCTACCTATTCTGAGGGGTAAGAGAGCGATCTATTAAAAAAAGTTGTTCAGGAAAAACCTCAAAGGCGGAGGAGATGCTAATAAATATTCGCTAAGAGCGCAATTAAATTCATCTATGCAGGATTTTTATCGCCAAACACCAGTTTTTTCTGTAGTCGGTAGCTGAGCAAAAATACAAGTACCTCGGCAACGGGCTTACCGATAAAGGGAGAAATCCCAATCAATAAGAGACCTTTGGTGAGTATGTAATTGGTGCCTACTAATATCGCGGCCAGCAGGGTGTAATGGGTAGCGTCACGGGATAGCGAACCGCCACGGCCAAATACCCACTGCCGGTTCATGCTGAAGTTAAAGATCCCCGAGCATAGACGGGCACTGGCGATAGCTGCGAGTATCTCGCCAGTGAAGCCATAGATGAGTGCGAATAGACCATAATCGATCGCCGCTGATGCAATACCAACCCCTGAGAACTTAAGGAACTTGCTGTAGATCCGAATCGAGTCCTGTACTGGCTTGAAATGGCTGCTCTTGTTGCCTTTTTCGTAAACCGTGGTGATCTCATGGCTACGAAACGCGAGCTCTTCGCGTTTGGCGAGAATCAGCATATCAAGCTCAAATTCATAGCGGTCGCTGGGAGATTCCAGCAGCTGCGGCAACAAGCTGGCAGGAATACCGCGCAAACCGGTTTGGGTATCTGGAATGTTGACTCTTAGCCCCAACCGAAACGTATATCTGGCAAAGATATTTCCGAGCCACGAGCGAAACGGAATATCCGGAGCTTTAAAATTACGACTGCCCAGCCAGAGTGCCTCGGGCTCGCCAGCAAACGCTTGTGTGACTGCCAGAATATCATGCGGCAAGTGCTGGCCATCGGCGTCTGCAGTGATCACGCCTTTGCTGTCAGGGACGTGTTTCAGCACCCACTGAAACCCCGTTTTTAGTGCCGCCCCTTTGCCTTGATTATTGTCATGCTCAAGCACCACAACCTGGGAAAAGTCGCTTAGCCGTGAAAAAATTGAGGATGGCTTGCTGCCGTCATTAACAACCACAATCGTCTGATAACTGTCAGAACTCTCGTTGAGCTGTCTTACCAGCTGTAATAGCTGCTCATCAGGGTTGTAAGCGGGGATTACAATTACAGGTCGGGAGTCAGCCAAAACGTCCTCGTTAAGCGGTTAAAATTCCAATAAATAACATGATAACAAAAGCAAAGGATAATAAGACAGCATAAACTAAAGCGCAGATGATGAATTTTAGAATAGTTAATAGCCAGCCCTGATTATAAAAAAGCTTCTGAGTGAACAACATATAGCTGACCATCCAGGCGAGCAATATGTTCTCTGCCCAGTCCACAACATCTTCAATCAGCGGAGAGCCAGTAAGTTCTGTGGCCCAGGTAGAGCCTCTACTAATAACCGTTAGCAACATAAGTGAGAGCAGTAAAAAAGCATGCGTATGTAACGCAGCACTGAGATGCTCTAGGTAGTAGCGCCCAGAAAAAGCGTAGATAAGCTTAAGAAATAAGGCCCAAAATGGCAGCATGATAAGCATCATCTGCGGGGCTAATGAAACCAACCTCTTAACTAGAATTTTGGGCTCTTTTGCCAACTCCTGAATTCTTTCTTCGATTTGTTGTTCTTGCTCTTCAGTAGCCCCGGGAAGACTCACTCTAAACTTTTCGACGACTTCTTCGGTTGTTGTTGGGGCGCTGACAATATCTTGTCGATTGAGTTGCGCTTCAACGGAAGCGAGTGTTTCATCAACTTGTTGTTGCTCTGCCGGAGTGAGTTCCTCCGAGGGGGCTCGAATCGCGTCAAAGTCAATTAAGCTGGTGAGTACCAAGAACGAAATGAGTGAGATGAAAAAATAAAGCCGCAAGGGTGGTACGTAGGATGCGTGTCGCCCCCGAACGAACTCTTGAGTAAGAAAAGCTGGTCGAGTAAAAAGGTTGACCAAGGTACGGTAAAAACGCGAATCCCAATGACTAATTTCTCCCATCAAGTCAGCGACCACCGCAAATACACTGCGAATGTAATGACGATCTTGCTGACCGCAGACATGGCAAAATTCACCTAAGAGTTCGCTGTCACAGTTTTTGCAGCGATGATCTTGTTTGTTCTTTAATTTTTCGTTTGCAGCGTCGACTGAATCAGTTGGCTGAGTAACGATCAAACTGGAATCTTGGCTAGTCATAAGTGCGATTATTGTTTTTATAGTAGTAGGAGTGTAGCTCAAGTTTAATCAGCCACACAAAAAAAAGGCGACTCCACAAAGGAATCACCTTTTTCATCTTTCATTTGAGCTGTCTTCAACGAGTACTACGCGGCGGTTCTACCGGTTACCGCCATTATCATTATCGCCATTATCTTTTTTCTTTTTGTCTTTGTCTTTGGCGTCTTTCTTCTTCCCTTGGGCATCAGCTTTCAATGCTTCACGCTGGGCTTCACGCTCGGCCTTCATCGCTTCGTGCTCAGCCTTCATTTTTTCGCGTAAATCCTGTTTGCGCTGTTCAGCTTTATCTTTGGCATCGTCGGCTTGCTGCTGGCCTTTATCTGCCTTTTGGCTTTGTGCTTCAGCGCCAAACGGAAGCACCATCACGAGACCAGCCATGATTAAAGTCAATAAACGTTTCATCGTGAACTCCTCAATGCAGCCTTTTCCAGAGAACGGGATTTCCTGACTACACTATAGTGTACTCGAGTTCCGAATAAATTGCTTAGTAACCCGTCAGGCATGAAATTACTTTGCGACGAATTTACAAAAATCGCAGGCTGCGTCATAGCATGTCGCAGTCGCAGTTTAATCTTTACATTCGCCGACACTGGATCAGAAAAGGAGTTCAGCCATGCAAACGGTTCTACGTTATCTACTGATGTTGCGTCATATCCCCAGACAGCCGCAAAAAATCGATGTAAACACCTTACGTGAACGTCTGATTGAGCAAGGCATCGATGTCAGTATCCGCACCATTCAACGCAATTTGATTGAGCTTTCCGAAGTTTTCCCTCTGACCACCGACGAACGCGGCAAGCCCTACGGTTGGAGTCTGCTGCCAGACGCACCTTTATTGCCTTTGCTCGCGCCGACGCAAGTTCATCGTGTTGCCAGTGCTGGCGATAAGATCCTCGCTGGGATGGCACAGATCGAGTTGCGTTGTGCCCCGGAAATCAGAAAACAGCTGGAAGCCTATCCGCTGAATGGCACGCAGCAACTGAACAGTGAAGATGAGCGTCTGTTACTGACGGCAAAAACCGAGTTAACCGATGAGCTCATCGTCTGGATCCTGAGTTACGGCGCCAAGGTCGAGGTATTGGCTCCACAAGAACTACGTGACAAAGTCGCAGAACAGGCCGCCGCCATGCATCAGTACTACCAGCAGCAGTAAGGTTAATCCTGCGCTGGCCAGCAGCCTTCGTGACGGAGTAACCAGGCTTTTTTATCCAGCCCTCCGGCGTAGCCCGTTAAGGTGCCATTGGCACCAATGACACGATGACAGGGTACGACAATACCAATAGGATTTTTGCTGTTGGCCAATCCGACGGCGCGCACGCCTTTAGGATTATTGATGGCCATGGCAATGTCGCCATAGCTTGCTAGCTTGCCGTAGGGGATATGCTGCAGCTTCTCCCAGACGCTTTGCTGAAAGCTTGTTCCCCGCGGTTTTAACGGAAGGTCGAAGACCCGCAATCGGCCGGCAAAGTAATCTTCTAGTTGTCTTGCGGTTTCGCGTAGCACGGGACACCAGCTCGGTTCACTCACCGGCTTTTCAATAAATGAAACCTGCTGTAGAGTTTCGCCATCGCTATAGATAGCGACGGGGCCTAATTCGGTGTCGATACTTGCTTGATAAATTGTGTTCATGGTATTGATTTAGCATATCTTGCCAGTCCGTACCAGAGAGAGTTAAAAATGATAACAAAGCTAAAGCAACTCAGTTTTGGCCCGGCCACCCTTGTCGCCGCTGCTTTTATTGGCCCCGGTACAGTAGTTACGGCCAGTCTTGCCGGTGCCAACTTTGGTTATGCGCTGCTGTGGGCTCTGGTGTTTTCAGTGTTGGCGACTATGGTGTTACAAGAGATGGCGGCACGTTTAGGTGTTGTGACTCAGCAGGGACTGGGTGAGGCCATCCGTTCGCAGTTGCAGAATCCGCTGCTGAAATGGTTTTCCATTGCGCTGGTATTGGCTGCAGTGGTCATTGGTAATAGTGTTTATCAGGGCGGTAACCTGACCGGCGCCAGCCTGGGGATGGCCGATCTAATTGGCACGTATGCCGGCTGGCTGCCACTGGTACTCGGGGTATTGGCCGCAGCCTTACTTTGGAGTGGCAGTTACCGCTTGCTGGAGCGAGTGCTTATTAGCCTGGTCATGGTGATGAGTATTGCCTTTATCGCGACGTTTCTCATCGCTCGTCCGGATTGGTCTGAGTTTTTCAGCGGCCTGCTCATTCCCAGCCTGCCGACAGGTTCACTGTTAACGGTGATTGCACTGATTGGTACCACCGTGGTTCCTTACAACCTCTTCCTGCATGCAGCCAGCTCCGCGCAAAAATGGAAAAGCCCAGAACAGTTACCTCAAGCACGTGGTGATTTGCTGCTATCCATTCCGCTGGGTGGGTTAATCTCCATCGCTATTGTCTCCACTGCCGCCGCAGCATTTTTTGGCCAGGCAGTGACTTTGGAAGGTGCAGCAGATTTGAGTGGCTCACTCCGGCCTTTAGCGGGAGATGGCGCGACTTGGTTGATGGCAATAGGCCTATTTGCGGCAGGGCTGTCATCCTCGCTTACGGCACCTTTAGCGTCGGCGTATGCATTAAGTGGGATCCTGGGTTACGGTGGCGATTTGCGTAGCTGGCCGTTTCGGCTGACCTGGCTGGCGATTATAGCGATTGGGGTGGTGATTGCGTCACTGGGACTACGTCCGGTCAGTGTGATTTGGTTTGCACAGGTTGCCAACGGACTGCTGTTACCTATTATGGCTCTCTTTTTGGTATGGGCATGCAATCACAAGATGATGGGCCGCTACCGCAACTCCTCACGGCAAAACCTGTTTGCCGCCATCGTCGTGTTGATTGCGGTTGGTTTGGGCTTGCGTAGCATCGGTGCTGCATTGCAATGGTGGTAAGCTATTGACCAAACAACAGTTCGAACTCGACACCAACTATCCACCTGGGGCGCCGGTGTTCATTCAGCTGTTCGCGCGGCCAATGCAGGCCGACCCAGCCTTCCAGATACAGCCAGTCGCGTAAAAAGCGTGCGCGATGCAAGGCGCGCAAACCATAGTCCTGCATCGGGACCGGATGCTCAGTCTCACCGTACCACCAGAGCTCAGCGCCTACCGCTCGCTCGTGATGGTAAATGTAGTACAGCTTTTCTGAGGCATGCCAGCGAACACCTTGGGTGCGCTCGGCGAATGTGCCGCGCGCCCAGAACTTGTTAAACCAGCGCTCACTTAACGCAAAGTCATGCTCTACGGTTTGGGCGATGCCAAAGCCGTCACTGTCGCGCCAAAAGCCCACTGTCTGTAAATGAATTTCGCTTCGCTCGTTGATAATGCCTTCGTAGCGGTAGCGGGCGCGCACATAGGGATCAAAATCGATGCCACCGCGAAAACCAGCACCAAAAGACACATTATGATTGGCATGCACCACGGGGTCAAAACCAAGCCCTACCATCCATTCTTCGTCAGCCTGATCACGACGAATGACTGTCGGCCGGGTCGTTTGTTGAGCGTTGATAAAATCATCAAAATCGCCGCGGCCAATAATCGCTGAAAGTTTGCGCTCAGCGTGAGGCAGGATGACTTTCGCCCGGAAGCTCGAGTCGACTTTCCAGCCATCGTATTCGTCCCATTCCGGGCGCAGGGTTAAACTGCCGTAGGCATCATTGTACGCGTCAGCATCAATGCCTTCGGCGAAAAAAGAGTCGAGCCAGGCAGCGGTGCTGGCGACGGTAGTCTTTAAGCCAGAGCGGAAATCATCGAGAAGCGCTTGCTCATCCGGGTCGTCATCGGTTTCGCTTTGTTGCGCGAACAGAGGCTTGCAGAGCGTCAGGCCAGCAAGTGTGACCATCACCAAACACAATGACTGAACGGGACGTGGGCAAGCTTGCATACGCTGACTCCTTGTTGATGATGTCTTTGAACATACAAGGAATCAGCGTCTTTCGCCAGTTCAGAAGGGTTAAATACTGACCCGCTTGTAGTGCCGATACTCGGGCGACCAGAAGTGCGAGTCGATACGCTGCTGCAAGGTCTCATCGCTGATTTCCAGAGCGTGACCCTGTGCTTGCGCAGTCTTACCTACGGCGAAGGCGATTTGCTTACTCAACTCAGCAATATGTGTGAGCGGCGGTAGCAGTTGCTCGTCTTTATTCAAAGCTCTGGGCGAGGCTTCCGCAAGGGTATTACTGGCCGCCATGAGCATCGCATCAGTGATAACTTTAGCCTTAACAGCAAGCACACCCAGGCCTATGCCAGGGAAGATGTAACTGTTGTTGCACTGCGCGATGGGATACAACCCACCGTTATACTTAATGGGCTCATAAGGACTACCAGTGGCCACGATGGCATCACCTTCGGTCCATTCGATCACATGTGCCGGGTGTGCTTCAATTTGTCGGGACGGATTCGACAATGGGAAAATAATGGGTTGTCTGGTGTACTGATGCATGGCCCGGATGACTTGCTCAGTGAAGAGGCCGGGCTGGCCGGAAACGCCGATAAGGATAGTCGGTTTCGCACAATGCATCACATCCAGCAGTGAAGGGTAATCGCCACTGTGTTGCCAGTCGCTGAGCTGCTCGCGAGGCTGCATCAACGCCTGCTGGAATTCACGAAGACCTTCCATCCCCTCGGTCAAAAGACCAAAGCGGTCGACCATAAAGATACGCTGTCGCGCTTCGCTGTCGGTCAGTCCCTCAGCAACCATTTGTGCAATAATTTGCTCGGCGATGCCGCAACCCGCAGAACCTGCGCCGACAAAGGCGACACGCTGATCCTTGAGCTCTACGCCTTTGGCTTTACAGGCAGCAAGCAAGGTACCGACGGTGACCGCTGCGGTGCCCTGAATATCGTCATTAAAACAGCAGAACTCGTCACGATAACGCTGCAAAATCGGCATGGCGTTGGGCTGTGCAAAGTCTTCAAACTGAATCATGGCTTCTGGCCAGCGGCGGCGCACAGCATGCATAAATTTATCAATAAACGTGTCGTAGCTTTCCTGATCAATACGTTTATGCCGCGCGCCCATGTACATAGGGTCATTGAGGAGTTTTTCGTTATTGGTGCCAACATCGAGACATACCGGCAAGGTATAAGCTGGGCTGATCCCGCCGCAGGCGGTGTACAGACTCAGTTTGCCGATGGGAATCCCCATGCCGCCAATACCCTGATCGCCCAGGCCAAGAATGCGTTCACCGTCGGTGACCACGATAACTTTAACTTTGCGCTTCGTCGCATTTCGGAGGATATCGTCAATCTGGTCGCGCTCTTCATACGAGATAAACAACCCGCGAGAGCTACGATAAATATCGGAAAATTGCTCGCACGCATCCCCCACCGTCGGGGTGTAGATAATCGGCATCATTTCCGCCAGGTTATCCTGCAGCAGCCGATAAAATAAGGTTTCATTGTTGTCCTGGATGGCACGAAGGTAGATGTGCTTGTTCAGTGCCGTGTCGAAACTCGAGTACTGCATATAACAGCGCTGCACTTGCTCCTCGATGGTTTCATAGCGCGGCGGCAATAAGCCTGTCAAATTAAACATTGCGCGCTCTTCGCGAGTAAATGCACTACCTTTATTGAGTAATGGTGTTTCTAACAGATTCGGGCCTGCATAGGGAATATACAGCGGATTCTTCATGGAATCATTCTCCTGGCGCGTACGAATGGAACAACGTTTAGCTCGTTATTATGGCAAAAAAATAAGGGAAACACATGGAAAATCCGAGCTTTGAAGTAAAACTGGAGTTGATTGACAACTATAAGTTTGAGATTGATTTTGGGGACTTTGGTCAGATCATGACGGATGAACCAGAGCCACTTGGGGAAGGGGATGGACCCAATCCGAGTCGTTTACTCGGTGCTGCAGTTGCCAATTGTCTGGCGGCAAGTCTGATGTTTGCGATTCGGAAATACAAGGGCGACCCCGGTAAAGTCAGCGCTAAGGTAAAAGGTGATATGGAGCGCATTGATGGGCGCTGGCGGGTGACACACCTGTTTGTCGAACTGGCACTTGGCAACCGCGCTGCGGCCATTGATAAGTTGGATCGCATCCTTGGCCAGTTTGAGGACTTTTGTGTGGTCACGCAAAGTGTACGCAGCGGTATCGAGGTTGCTGTGACCATCCTCGACGAAGACGGACTGGTGCTGTCATCGTCCGAATAGCTGTTGGCCTGAATTCATCAGGATCCAACTGGTGAGAATATACTTGTCGTTGGAAACCGGAACCGTACCCCGGTGGGTATGGGTAAAGTAACCCGGGGCAATAACCATGCGTCCCTGACGGGGCTGAATACTGCGTTCCTGATAATAGAAATCAGTGCTGCCACCTACTTCAACATCGTTCAGATAGAACATAAACAATAAGGTTCGATGCAGCGCCTCAGTGCTGTTTTGCTCTGGGAATACCTCGCAGTGCCAGTAGTTATAATTGCCTTGCCCGCGTTCATATTTTTGTGCCTGAATAGCCCCTAATCGGTACAAAAGCTCCATGTAGCCGGCTTCGTTTCCGGCGGCGACTTCATCGAAATTTTCATGGGTCAGTGCGACGGGCTCGCCTGTTCGGGGATGGCGGACTTGCAGTGCTAGTGGAGCAATCAAGGCAAAGCGGTATTTTTTAAAATAGGCCAGTGCGCAGCGCCGTGTCGCTTCGGTAATCGTTTGTAGCTGTTGCTGATATTCCGGGTGCTGATTTAAATAAAGATCAGTACTTAATTTCTTGCTGGTATCCACCCCGCCGCCGGTTCGGCCTTGCTGCCGGTGAGGGCTGCCCTCAAAGGTCTCGATAAAGCTCTGACAGAAGTCAGCACTTAGGGCATTGTCATAGATTTCAATAAAGTCGTTTGCCATCGTTAGTCTCTTTAAAGGTCGGTCTGACGGGTGCTTTCAGCATACGGATCCAAACGGTTGAGTTCCAGCCTGAAGTTGTCATTCACCTGTAACAAAAAGTAATTAAATTGTTAATTGATTTACGCTATAGTGTTCCGCGAAAACAACAAGTGGAACACACAACAATAAGAGAACGGACTATGAAACGCCATAACTTAGCCCTTGCGGTTTCTGCACTACTGGTCAGTAGTGCGGCGTCTGCAGATATTATTATTTCTGAGCACATCGAAGGCAGCAGTAACAATAAAGCTATCGAATTTTTCAATGCCGGTGCCACAGAAATTGATCTCAGCACCTACGTGTTAGAGATCTATTCGAACGGCAATACTGAAGCTGGAAATACCGTGCCATTGGTTGGCACACTGCCTCCGAATGGTATTTATGTTGTTGCGCACCCCTCAGCAAGCGCTGAAATTCAAGCCATCGCAGATAAGACAGGGAACCTTTATTACAATGGTAACGACGCGCTGGTGTTACGCAGCGGAGATGCTGTTGTTGATTCAATGGGGCAAATTGGTGTTGATGAAGTCTGGGAGTCTGATGGTGTCTCGATGCAGAATCAGACCATCCGCCGCAAAGACTCCATCACCTCTGGTGACACAGATCCGAGCGATGTTTACGCGCCGGGCGATGAATTTAACAGTTTTGCAATCGATGACATTAGCGACCTGGGCCAGCACCTAGGCTTCGGTAGCGCGCAACCGGAACCTGAGCCTGAGCCGGCGCCTGAATTCGGCGCTTGTGGCGACGCTGCAACCTTGGTTTCAGAAGTGCAGGGCAGTGGCTTATCAAGCCCACTATTTGAGTCAGAGGTAGTGGTCGAAGCTGTAGTAACTGCCGTTTATCTTGATGGCGAGCGGCCGCTAAACGGTTTCTTTATTCAGGAAGAAGATGCGGATCAGGATACGGATCCAGCGACCTCAGAAGGTGTGTTCGTTTACCATCGGGACACTGCCGTGGCTGCTGGCGACAAGGTTCGCCTCGCGGGTACGGTCGGTGAATTCTATGATTCCACGCAAGTCAGCGGTCTCACTGCTATCACTGTTTGTGCATCGGGCGAAAGTGTCACTCCTACCGCCTTTAGCGTTCCTGTTGACTCGCTGAATGCGTTTGAAGCCATAGAAGGCATGCTGGTAGAGCTTGAACATCCGGTTGTCGTTACCGATACGGAGACTTTGGGTGAGTACGGCGATTTCTGGGTGGCCCGTGATCGGCTCTATACGCCAACACAGGTCGCTGCGCCGGCGGAAGATAACACTATCAACTTCCGTTTAAATGCCTTTCTGATCGATGACGCCCGCGGCGTTACTAACGCGGAAGATGTACCTTTCCCTGCAGGTGGTTTAAGTGCAGTGAATACTCTCCGTTTAGGCACAGAAATCACCAATCCGGTGGGCGTGATTAACTACTCGTTCAGTGAGTACCGTTTATTACCGACTTCAGCGCTGCAATACATTGATGCGAATCCACGCACCGAAGCTCCGCAGCTCGCTGACGAAGGCGATTTACGCATTGCTTCGTTCAACGTTCAAAACTTCTTCAACGGTGACGGCGCCGGTGGCGGCTTCCCGACCGAACGGGGTGCTGGCACTTTGGTTGAGTATGAGCGTCAACTGGCGAAATTAGTGGCTGCCATTACGGCCATGAACGCCGACATCATTGGCCTTAACGAAATTGAGAATGATGGCTTTGCTGAGACCAGCGCGATTGCTCAACTGGTCGCGGAAGTCAACGCACAAAGCGATGCTGAGTGGGCTTTTGTAAGCTTTGGCGATGCCGAGTACGTTGGTAGCGACGCCATTACTAATGCGTTGATTTACCGTACTGACCGCGCAGCTGAAACCGGTACCGCGGTATTCACCACCGAAGTGCCTTTTGACTTTGGTAACCGCCCACCGATTGCGCAAACCTTCCACGATCTGGTCAACGAAGATGAAGTGACCGTGGTAGTGAACCATTTCCGTTCTAAAGGTGGCTGCAACAGCAGCGCAGCGGAAGGCGATAAGGACAGCGGTGACGGTCAGGGATGCTGGAACGCAACTCGTGTGCAAGCAGCGGAGAAAGTGCTTGAGTGGATAGCTAACGATCCAACCGGCCGCGATGTAGAGGATGTGATTCTGGTCGGTGACTTCAATGCTTATGGCATGGAAGATCCGGTACAGGCAATCATTGATGCAGGCTACACTGATTTGCAATTCGCTGCGTTGGGTGCGGAAAATCACACCTACGTCTACGATGGCCTGTCTGGTTCGCTTGATCATGCCTTCGCATCAACCAGCCTGAATGACAAAGTGGTAGCTACTGTCAACTGGAACATCAATGCAGATGAGCCACAGGTCTTTAGCTACAACACCGAGGACAAAAGCGAAGTGAATCTGGCGAACTACTACAATGAAGACCCTTACCGTAGTTCAGATCACGATCCAGTGGTGGTCGCCATGACTACTGAAGCGAATGACTCTGGTGATAACGATGGCGGTGATGCTGACGTTGATGACGGCAACTCTGCGCCACCGGTAGAAGAAATGCCCAACATTGATCATGCGACCACCAGCGGTTCATTCCCGGTATGGATGGGGCTGAGTCTGCTGTTACTTGGTTTGCTACGTCGCCGCGTATAAACACGCGACCCGACAAAAAGCTTAAACGCCGGTCTCTTGACCGGCGTTTTTTATGAGAAACTGAAAACCTCGCAAAAACTCCATCCACACAGCCGTTCATTATTTGCCTTTTTGGTCTACTATTGATGAAAACAAAAAGGAGCAAATCATGCGCGCATCTCTTTCTTATTTCATCATTTTTTGTTGTGCGGGTTTAACCGCGTGCTCGCCGGCATCGGATTCTCAAGAAACTCCGGCACCGGCAATGACCGTCGACCCGCTGGTTGAGCATGTCGAGCAGGTACTGACCGAAGTCTATTCTGATGAGCTGCCCGGGGCGACTGTGGTTATTTCACAAAAGGGTGACCTCATTGTTGAAACCGCTCGCGGTATGGCAGATATGGAACTGGATGTAGCGCTGCAGCCACACCATATTTTGCGGCTGGCATCAGTTACCAAGCAGTATACGGCAGCAACCATTCTCAAGTTAGTTGAACAGGGCAAGCTCGCTTTGGATGCTCCTGTGGGCGATGTCTTACCGAACTTCCACGTCCCCGAAATTACTATCCACCAGTTGCTGAATCATACCTCGGGTTTACCGAGCTATACCGATGTGCCGGGCTATGTGACCGGCGATGACATGCGCGCAGACTTATCCACCGCAGAAATTATTGCCCTAACCAGCGATTTGCCTTTGGAGTTCACTCCCGGAAGCCAGTGGCGTTATAACAATTCTGCCTATGTCGTGTTGGGGGCGGTCATTGAAGAAGTGACCGGCAATAGCTGGCATGAAGCTATGCAGGAACTGCTTTTTGAACCCTTAGGCTTAGGCACAACAGGGTACTACAGTGCCGCTGAAATTACGCCCGGCCGGGTTGAGGGTTACATGCAGCAAGAGCAGCTGGTTAACGCTCCCTTTATCAGTATGACGCAGCCGCATGCCGCGGGGGCTTTGTCGGCAACTGCTGCTGACGTCGATAAATGGCAACGCGCACTGCATGGCGGTAAGGTACTTAGCGACGCGCTCTACAGCCGCATGATCGACACTTCACAAGGCCTGCAAAACTACGCTTATGGTCTCTCGGTCACTTCCTTACGTGGCGAACAAATGATCAGTCATTCCGGTGGCATCCATGGTTTCAATACCTATGCTCTGTGGTTGCCGGAGCAGGAGGTTTCGGTTGTGGTATTAAGTAACTATGCTGGTCACACGCCTGCCGTGGGGGAAGTTGCTTTGCGTCTGGCAAGTCAGGTGATTGGCAAACCTTTTCCTATCGAAAAGGCGACCATCGAACTGCCAGCAAGTGAGCTGCAAGCGCTGGTCGGAACCTATCAGATTAGCGACGATGAGCAGCGCAGCTTAAGCTTAAACGACGGCGTACTTTACAGTCAGCGTGATGGCGGCCGGAAATTGGCGGTCGCAGCTGTAGGGAATGATCAATTCGTGCTGGAGGACTCACTGGTTTATTTCGAAGCGTTGCGCAACGAAGCCGGCCAGGTCACGGGCTTGAATTTTTATCAAATCGCAACCACTGAACCTGAGTATGCGGAGAAAATCAGCGATAAGGCACCGCAGCGCAGCGTCATTAACCTGAGTGATAGTCAGGCGCAGCGTCTTGTTGGTAACTATGAGCTGATGCCAGGCTTTGTCATCAGTATTCGGCATACTGAGGCAGGAATGGTTGCCCAAGCCACCGGACAGTCGGCATTTGTGGTGCAGGCGGAAAGCCCCTCTGTGCTATTTAATGATGAGTTTGGTATCGTCATGGAGTTTGAATTGCCAGAACAGGGACCCGCCAGCCAATTAATGCTTCTGCAAGGTGGTCAAAAATCCCCTGCTCCGCGTATGCAAGACCAAAAGGAGGGCGAATGACCTATATACACGACAGTATTGAACAACTGAAACAATCAAGTCCGGCACAGACTGAATTTTATCAGGCCGTTGAAGAGATCCTAGAATCATTGGCGCCGCTACTGGAACAAAACCCAAGGTATCGCCAACACTCGATCATCGAGCGTTTACTTGAACCTGAACGTCAGATCATGTTCCGCGTTCCCTGGGTTGACGACGACGGCAAAATTCAGGTCAACAAGGGCTATCGGGTTGAGTTCAATTCTGCGTTGGGGCCCTACAAAGGTGGCTTGCGCTTCCATCCCAGCGTGAATGCCAGCATTGTCAAGTTTCTGGGCTTCGAACAAATTTTCAAAAACGCCCTGACCGGTTTGCCTATTGGTGGTGGTAAAGGCGGTGCTAACTTTGACCCTAAAGGCAAATCCGATGCGGAAATCATGCGCTTTTGCCAGTCTTTTATGACCGAGCTGTATCGGCATATTGGTCCGCATACGGACGTTCCCGCCGGTGATATCGGTGTGGGGACACGAGAAATTGGCTATATGTTTGGTCAGTACAAGCGACTGGTGAATCGCTTTGAGGGCGTATTAACTGGCAAAAGTACCTTATGGGGCGGCTCTGCGCTGCGCAAAGAGGCAACCGGATTTGGCTGTGTGTATTTTGCAAAGTCATTATTAGAGAGTCGCGAGGAGCAACTAACGGGTAAAACCTGCTTGGTCTCGGGCTCAGGGAACGTTGCTATTTATACCATGGAGAAGCTTTATGAGCTGGGCGCTAAACCGGTAGCCTGTTCAGACTCCAGTGGTACAATTTACCATCAAAGCGGTATTGATTTAGATTTAGTTAAAGAAATCAAAGAAGTAAGGAATTCGCGCCTAAGCGAATATTGCGATACCCATAACGAAGCCTATTACACCCCACGCAGTGATTATCCTGAGCATGGTGAGCAAATCTGGACCTATCAGGCGGACCTGGCGTTTCCTTGCGCAACCCAAAATGAAATAAACGAAAGCGATGCACAATGCCTGGTGGAGCACGGCATCCAGGCGGTGGTTGAAGGCGCCAATATGCCCTGCACGCAAGCCGCCGTTGACTTGTTTCAGGAGCAACACGTACTTTACGGACCAGGTAAAGCAGCCAACGCTGGCGGTGTTGCCACCAGTCAGCTGGAAATGGCGCAAAACGCCAGTCTTACGCGCTGGACGCGAGAAGAAGTAGATGAGCAACTGAAATGCATCATGGAGCGTATTTACCGGGATGCGAAACGCACCGCCGAAGAGTTTGACGACCCGGATAATCTGGTGCTTGGTGCAAATATCGCCGGCTTCCGCCGAGTGGCGGATGCGATGATTGATCAGGGTGTGGTTTAACCACCCTGATCGCGCTTCAGCACAGGCAAAGATTGACTTTCAGACCGGTAACGGCAATGATGACTGCAGCAAATAACCTTCTGGTATTTATCTAAAAAAACGAGAAAAAGAATGAAAAAGTCACTTATTGCATTGGCTCTGGTGAGCTCAGTGGCCGTTGCTGATGAAGGCATGTGGATGCCGCAGCAGCTGCCAGAAATCGCGGATAAACTGAAAGCAGCGGGTCTTGAACTGGATCCAAATGAGCTGACCCAATTAACCGAGTTCCCTATGGGAGCCGTCGTCAGCTTAGGCGGGTGTTCCGCCTCCTTTGTCTCACCGCAAGGTCTGGTTGTTACTAATCACCACTGTGTTTACAACAGCATTGCGTACAACTCCACGCCCGAGAATGATTTATTAGCGAACGGCTTTTTGGCCGCGACTATGGATGAGGAAGTGGCAGCGGCACCCGGCTCACGTATTTACGTCACCAAAGCTGTGGAGAATGTCACCACTCAGGTCATCGATGCTGAAACTGCAAAGCTGACTGGCAAAGACCGCGTCGACGCCATTGAAGAGAACTACAAGCGTATTGT
Organism: Pseudidiomarina terrestris; assembly: GCF_030466375.1. Lineage (NCBI taxonomy): Bacteria > Pseudomonadati > Pseudomonadota > Gammaproteobacteria > Alteromonadales > Idiomarinaceae > Pseudidiomarina > Pseudidiomarina terrestris. Next base: position 72,924 of record NZ_JAGGJE010000003.1, on the reverse strand, counting down.
GGCGCAATGCGAAGAAGACGCAGGGCACCGTTGCTCGGTGTCGTCATTCTATGGTGGTCTTGAGTACTATCTGATCAAGCAGTTAGAAATCAAAGACGTGCGTCTGGTTCACGCACCAGCTGAAGGTGTAGGTAAGTTCGGCGGCGATACTGACAACTGGATGTGGCCGCGTCACACCGGTGACTACTCGTTCTATCGGGCTTATGTAAGCCCGGCAGGAGAGTCTGCTGAATTTGCTGAAGAGAACGTGCCTTATCAGCCGGAACATCACCTTACTATTGCCAGCGAAGCATTGGATGAAGGTGACTTCGTCATGGCCCTAGGGTATCCGGGCCGAACCAACCGTCACCGCCTGCCAAGTGAAGTCGAAAATACCTTTACCTGGAGTTATCCCAATACCGTGGAACGTTTCCGCGATAACCTGGACATCATTGCGGCACAGACCGAAGACAATAAAGACGCTGAGCTTAAATATGCAAGCCGCGTTGCGGGATTAAATAATTACCTGAAAAATCGTCAGGGCATGCTCGACAGTTTTGCCAACTCTGACCTTTTACAGCGTAAACAAGCCGAACATCAAGCCTTAAAAGAGTGGGTCAGCAGCAGCGCTGAAAACGGTGCTGCCTATGCAGAGGATCTGCAAGCGATTGAGCAGCTGCTTGCCGAACGCCATGCAGGTGAACGTGACGACTATTACCGTTCATTGGCGACACCGCGCTTATTGGGAATGGCCTCAGTACTCTATAAATTAAGCCAGGAACAAGTGAAACCTGATGCCGAGCGTGAGGCGGGCTATCAGGAACGTGACTTGCCGCGCTTTGAAGCTTATGTGGCTGGCTTTGACCGGAGTTATGACGCGAGTGTGGAAATGGCGCTCGATTTTTACAACCTGAAAAATTATTTGCAGACGCCGGCCGAGCAACGTGATGCGATCTTCGATAATGCGCTGGGATTGCAAGCGGAAATGTCTGACGCAGAGCTGCGAGATCTGATTGCGCGCTGGTATGCAGAGACAGATCTGAGCGAGCTCGATGTTCGTAACGCGCTGCTGGAAGCAACGCCGAGCCAGTTTGCCGATAGTAATGACGTTTTCGTGCAGGCGGCTGTGGCATTGTATCCACAGCAGCAAGCCGAGCAGGATAAAGCGGAAGAGTTAGCAGGTCAGATCCAGGCTGCTTACGCGAACTACATGCGGGCCAAGATTGCGTTCATGCGTCAACAAGGTGAAGCTGTCTACCCTGATGCTAATAGTACGCTTCGGGTCACTTATGGCACAGTCACCGGCCGTGATCACGGTACTTATGATGGTACTGCCTGGACGGCCTTTACGACGTTGCGCGGTATCCAGCAAAAAGCGACAGGTGAAGGTGAGTTTAACGCCCCACAAGCTCAGTTGGATGCGATCAAGAATGAAAACTACGCCGACTACCATGTTGAAAGTCTGGACTCGGTACCGGTGAACTACCTGGCTACTCTTGATATTACCGGAGGCAACTCAGGTTCTGCTGTGCTCAACGGTAAAGCAGAACTTGTCGGTTTGGCTTTTGACGGGACGCTGGATTCCATTATCTCTGACTGGGATTTCAATATTGATAATACCCGTTCGATCCAGGTCGACAGTCGCTTCATGTTATGGCAGATGGAAGTCGTAGACGGTGCCGATAACCTGCTGAAAGAGCTCGGTATTAAGTAATTAGTTGCCACTCTTAAGAAACACCGCTCACTCGAGCGGTGTTTTTCTTTGTACATTCTTTACATTGCTCCTGTCACTTATTCACGCCACGACTCGTCTATACTCTTACTGACAGTCTAAAACCTGTCTGCCAAACGGAGGTGTTACGATGTTTAAATTCAATCCGGCGAAATTGCCTTTATTAAAATTCAGTGTGCTTTCTATAGCACTGGCAACCTCGGTTGGCTGTACAGCAATTTCCACTGCGCATGCTGAATCACAAAGCTATTCGGTAAGCACGACCAATGGCGTCTATACGCAAGCGGATCTTGACCGCATGCTGGCGCCTGTCGCCCTATACCCGGACAGCTTACTGTCGCATATCCTAATTGCTGCGACCTACCCACTGGAAGTGGTCCAGGCCGAGCGCTGGGTTAGCCGCCATGATCATCTGGCACCCGAGCAAGCGCTCGCCCGCGCAGATGAAGAAAACTGGGACCCCAGCGTCAAGGCGCTGGTTGCAACCCCGGATGTGCTCAAACAGATGAGTGAAAATTTGGAGTGGACCCAGGCGCTGGGCGAAGCTTTTATTGCGCAGCAAGAAGAAGTTCTGGCCAGCATTCAGGTGCTGCGTGATCGCGCCTATATCGCCGGCAACCTTCGTAGCGACGAACATGTCTCGGTGGCACGAGAAGCGCGCACCATTCGCATCGAAACCGTGCGCCGTGAGTATATTTATGTGCCGGTTTACGATACCCGTTACGTTTACGGTCCCTGGTGGCATAGAACTCCGCCGGTGTACTGGGGTCGCCCGGGCGTTACATTTCGCGTGGGCAGCGGTGTTCACTGGTCGCTCTCGTACCATGTACCGCACTGGTATTTCTTTAGTGATTTCTACTGGCCAAGTCGCTACGTAGTGGTGCATCACCACCATTACCATGAGCGCGAGCGCAATCATCGCCGAGATGATCGTTACCGGCCAAGACCAGGTGACGGTGATCGCTGGCGTCATGATCCGCGCCATCGCCGCAATGTTGAATATCGCCACGCCGAGCTGGTCGAAAACCCGCCACTACGACATCATAAAGAAGAGCCTGGCAGGGTTGTTGGCACGCCAGTAAAAGATAAGCGTCCGCCGCAAGTGGAGGTACGCCGTCGTCTGCTCGAAGCTGAAGCTCAGCCAAGGATGCGTCGAATTGAAGAGCGTGGCCCGATTGCCAAGCAACCAGGACGCGTGGAGCAAAAGCCAAGCGAGCCTGTTATGCGTCAGCAGCCGATCTTTGAGCGTAAGGCCAACCAACCTGTGGTCAGGCAGCAGCCGCGCTTTGAGCCGAAGCCAAGCCAGCCGGTCGTACGTCAGCAGCCGCGCTTTGAGCCGAAGCCAAGTCAGCCGGTCGTTCGCCAGCAGCCACGCTTTGAGCCGAAGCCAAGTCAGCCGGTCGTTCGTCAGCAGCCACGCTTTGAGCCGAAGCCGCGCCCGGAGCCGAAACCGATGCGTCAACCCGTCGAAGTTAAAGATGGCAAGAGTCGTAAACATATCGACTAAGCACGCAAAAAAAAAAGCGCGAAGGCTGGCATTTGCCACCCCTCGCGCTTGTATTAAACAAGCAGTAGTCGGTTTATCGGGCTACTGCTTTTTCATTTGCGCATGAAAGTCAGAGAGCTCTTTCACCAGAGTTTGCGTGTCAAAGTCAGCGAAAGGCTGGTCGGCAAACTTAGTGCCTCGCATTTGCACGCTGACGCGCGCCGCTGCTTCGTTCTGCATGGTGTCCTGGTAGAAAGCTTTGATATCTGCCAGCGTCACTTCTTCAACAGCATCAATCAATTGCTGCTTGCTGTCAAAACTGTAATCTTCGCGGTACCAGTCCGATAAGAGTGGCCCCAGTTCTTCCTGCAGGTTTTTCGGTGGCTCATTCAGGCTGAGCAGAAGACTGCTTTTCAATTGCTCAAACTCCGCCTGAGTCATTTTCTCCAGCTCAGCCGCATACTCTGTTTTAAAGGCATCGAAGCGTTCCTGCATTGCTGCGACGTCTTTAACAGGCGTTTGAATGTACATCGCAAAGCCGGTGTAATCGTCAATGCGCACTGCAGTACCGCCCACAGCATAAGCCAGCTGCTCTTCTGTGCGTAACCGGTCAAAGGCAATATTGCTGAAATGATCTTTGAGTACCGACGCTGCAGCATAGGTCGCATAGCCTGGTGTCAAATTCACATGCACATCAATTAGGCCCACGTCAGCGACAGCGATATCTTCCTGCCATACCAGATGCTTCTCAGCTTCAGGTTGCCAGAAAGCTGCCATAGTGTAAGACGTGTCAGCGCTTGCTGCCGGCAACGCAGAATCCAGCGTGGCGACGACAGTGTCGAGCGCCGCGGTATCGTAATTACCAAAGGCGAAGACGCGTAACTCATGCTGAGTGAGAAACTCGTTCATGAAGACTTGCAGATCGGTGGCGGTCAACGACTTCGCTGTTTCGATCAAGGTACTGGTGTTGTAATTACCTTCACGAATCAATTTATTGTAGGCACCGAAGGCCTGATAAAACGGGAATTGTTGACCCTGGTTGTTCAGTCCCCGAACATAGCGGTCGACAGCCTGAGCAAAGCTCTGTGGCTCAACATCAACGATGAGTCCGCTCAGCGCGCGCTCCAGCAGCAGGGGCTGTTTATCGGTAAAACCACCGATGCGCATGGTCAAGCCGGTACCTGCGGACAGGCGAAGCTGCATTCCGGCAATGCCAGCTTCGGTTGCTAGGGCACTTTGTTCCAGTGCATACAGACTGCTCCACAGCGACAACAGCACATCAGCTTTTGCGGATTGCAAAGGTGCTGCACTGTTCATATTAATTTCGAGTAAGCCGCGCGGCTGGTCCGCGAAATCCTGGCTCGGGTAATGCCAGACGGTTACCTTTTCGTTGTCGATGACAACTTCGGGTTTCTCGCGTTTTTGCTCGGCGACAACGGCAAAGTTTTCGGGCAACATGCGATTGACCGCAGGCAGTTCAAGATCGACCATCGGCTCCGCCTGCCAGCGCATTTTCTCGTCTGCTGAAATGGTTACGACCTGGTATTTCCCGTCGTAATAATACAGCTCACTATCATGAGGCTCCTGCTTGCTCACATACCATACCCGCAGGCGCTCGGGGGTCAGCTGCGCTAGCACGTCACGAATCGCTTCTGCATCGAAGCGTTCATAATGGAAGGGGGCTGCGATCGCCATTTCCGCGGGCACTTCTTGCATGGCCGCAGCAAGGTTAGAGACGTAACCGAATTCGTCAGTCTTTTCCAGAAAACGGAATTGATTGGCAAGACTGGTTTTGATCTCACTGTAGTATTTTTTGTCGACACCATCGCGCTTAATAAGGTCGATGTAATTCATTAACACAGCAGTGATTTCGTCGCGTTTTTGCATACCTGTATCGGTCAGGTTGACGTCAATTTGCAGCACACCGTAATTACCATAGTAGGTGGGGCTGGCAGACGCATTCAGACTCGAAATAAGACCAAGCTTTTTCAGCTCATAAGCAGGGGCACCGGGCATTTCCGAACCCAGCAGGTAGGTAATAAAGCGGTTAGGTTTAACGGCAAACTGGTCACTGTTATCGTCAATAATGAACTCGAGACGTAATTGTTTTACGTCCTGATTAGGCACGTAGTGAATGCGTTTACCGCCGACTTCTGAAAAATCAATTTTAGCGGTGACTTCTGGCTCTGGAATGGCATCATTCTCTATCGAAGTAAAGTGCTGCACCGCCATCTTTTCAAGCTCAGCCAGAGATTTATTGCCCAGCAGGGCAACTTTCATAATGTTGGCGGAGTAATACTGCTCGTAGAAAGCAACGGTTTCTGCATGCAGGTTGCTTCCTTCTTTATCACCTAAAGACTCCAGATTACCAATTAAAAAACGGTTTGCAGGGTGATCGCCAAGCAGATTACGCGCCAGTTTGAACTGACCGAAAAAGTCCATCTCGCGGCGCATGGACCACTCAGCGTTGACCGCGTTCTTTTCTTTATCGGTATATTCAGGATAAAGCATCGGCGCTTTAAAGAAATCTGAGAACCGGTCCAAGGCTTCATCCACTGCATCATTATTAATGCTAAACATGTAGTTGGTGATATCGAGCCAGGTGGACGCGTTGCGGCTACCGCCATTGGCGGTCATAAAGGAGGAGTAACCTTTGGTGTCAGGGTAACGCTCTGTGCCCAGAAACAGCATATGCTCCAGGTAGTGAGCCATACCCTGCTGGGTCATCGGGTCGTGCAACAACCCCACACCAACACTAAGCGCGGCGGCTGATTTTTCCGTACCTGGGTCGGATATCAACATCACCTCAAGCTGATTGGGCAGGACAATGGTTTTATAAGCACGGTCATCATTAGGAGATTTGATGACCTCGGCTGCTGTTTGCTGATGCACGGCGGTTGTGGTTTCTGCCGTGGTGTTGGTCTGGCTACCACAACCGGCAAGCAGTGCCAGGCTGATGGCACTGGTCAGAACGATACGCTTCATAAAATGTTCTCTCTTAAGAATGGCGAGTTTAGAAAACTAATCACACCAGTGTAGAACGGCTGAGGCTCGTTTGGCAGTATTCCTTGCTAAGAAAGGCAATAGCTTTGTAACAAAATCTAATCGTGACTCACACGGACACAATTGCGGCCCTCTTCTTTGGCACGGTAGAGCGCACGATCAGCCTCAATAAAGGTGTGCTCGAATGACTTATCGGGATGCAGCGCGGCAACGCCAAAGCTCATGGTCAGGGTTTGCCCAAAAGCGGTCTCATTATCGGCAATATACTGGCGTAACCGCTCACTGTAGAGCTTCGCTTGCTCCAGAGTATAGCCTGGCAGTATCAGCATGAACTCTTCGCCCCCCCAGCGGCCGACGAGGCCATCATTACGGGTAAAGTCGCGCAACAATTGCGCAGCATGGCGCAGAACTTCATCGCCTTTAATGTGGCCGAGACTGTCATTGATCGCTTTAAAGTTATCGATATCGGCGATGACCACGGTTGAATGCGAAACTTGCCCGGTTCCCAGCTGACGGTGTTGCATTGCCACCACTGAGTCTAACTTGATGCGGTTGTACAGGCCGGTCAATTTATCGGTCACCGACTGAATTTCTAATTCACGATAGGCAGACTCACGCGAGCCTTCATAAAACCGGAACAAGAACCAGAGCGCGACACAGACCTCAATAATATTAAGCAGGGCGCCCAGACCGAGTGCGCGGGGCATGGGCTGCTGAATTTGGATCGCCATAAAGGCGATGACATAAAGGAATAGCAGGCCGGTAATCCAGGCGCCTAGCTTCCGGCCGAGCAGGAAAAAGACAATGGGGGGGATGATCATGACCCAGAGGATGGCGTAGTTCTGGCCATTTGCCAGATGAATGAACACCATCACATTAAAAATGACTGCGGCGCAGGCTAACCACGAGGTGAGTATTAGCTGCCGATGATTACGAAAATAGAGCAGTAATCCGGATGCGACCGCAAAGCTCACATAATTAAACAGGGCGGTATCGTAGCTGGCAAAAACGAAGACGTTAATGCTACCGATAATGACCGAGAACAGCGCGATAATCTTCAGCACAGCGCGCAATAACTGTGACTGGTGATGGGCAGACTGATCCGTATAAGTTAAAAGTGAATGGGGCATCGTTTCTCTGTCATAACTACTCAGGCTTTACCCGTTTCCCCCAGCGCTGCTTGGCATAGCGCCGCAGGCTTGGAATGGTATCGGTTTCATCCATAATGGGCTGCCCCAGGATGGTTTCAATAATGTCCTCTAAAGTGATGAGACCGAGCCAGGTACCATGCTCATCAAACACCACCGCCATATGCTTCCTGGCCTCTAAAAACCGTGTCAGCGCAGTTTCTAAATCAATGCTGGGGCTCAGTACTTCGACCTCACGCGCCAGACTGCTGACTTTCTCGTCCCGGTGCGATTGCAAAGCTTCATTACGCAAAATAATACCGTGCGGTATTTCGTCATCATCAATCACCGGGAACCGCGAGTAAGGCATGGCTTTCACTTGCTCGAGAAACTCGCCGACGGTGCTGTCGGGACGGACGGCTTCGCAAACCATGCGTGGGGTCATTGCCTTGCTGACCTTTATCGCATGCAGATCGAGGATATTACTGATGACGCGTTTTTCATCGGCATCAATTGCTTTTTGCTCGTGGCCGACAATCGCCAATGCTTTTATTTCAGCGCGGATATCGATGTCGTGGGCATTACCGCCGATACGCTTAGTGATCTGATCCGACGCCCAGATAAAAGGCTTGAGCGCGATAATCATGGTGTTGAGCATGGGCGGTAACGCAGGGGCCAGGCCGCGCCAGAACTTAGCGCCGATGGTCTTCGGGATGATCTCAGAAAGCACCAGGATGACCAGAGTCATTACCGCCGAGGCGATGGCAAGATAGCCGTCGCCAAATACCACGCCGACTTGCGCACCAACACCGGCGGCACCGACGGTGTGAGCAATAGTGTTTAATGTTAAAATTGCCGCCAGCGGGCGATCAATTGTCGACTTCAGTTGTTGCAACTGATCATGCAGCCGCGGGCGGTCGGTCCGCAGCTGAGCGATGTAACTTGGTGTGATCGAGAGTAACGCTGCCTCCAGTATCGAGCACAGAAATGAAATTCCGACAGCGACAAAGGCGAAAACAATCAGTAAAAACATTGCGGCCTGCAGTATGAATGAGAAATAAAAGCGCTATTGTGAAACTAGCACAGAGATGGTTAGCTAAGCTAGTGAGTATACGACAATTGACTGAGCAAATCCGATGAAATTTGATTACTTTCAAGAGCGTGCACGAGCGCGCAAGGGCGCGACTGAGCTAGAGCAACGACTGCCACAGGTGCATCCCAAACAGCGCCTCACCGAATACGATGATGCTTTCTACCTGGCGGAGATGACCCGGGGGATTTTTCGGGCAGGCTTTGTGTGGCGAATTATTGATAACAAGTGGGCGGATTTCCAGACAGCATTTAGCGGCTTTGTGCCGCTTTACTGGCAACAGGTGCCGCCAGAGCGTCTGGAGCAGCTTGCCGATGATCCACGCATCGTACGTAACTGGCAGAAAATTGAAACGGTGCCGGTGAACGCGCGCATGATTGTAGAGGTGGCAGAAGAGCATGGCAGCTTCGGCAATTTTCTTGCCCACTGGCCTTCATCCGATCAGGCTGGCTTACTTGACTACTTCAAGGTCAACGGCGCGCGCCTTGCTGGCGCAACTGCACAACACTTTCTAAGGCGCGTTGGCTGGGATGGCTTTGTGCTATCGGCGGATGTGGTGACGGCATTAAAAAACCATAATCTGATGGACGCCTCGCCAACCAGCAAGCGCGGTATGCGGCAGGCACAACAAGCTTTTAATCAATGGCATGAAGAAACCGGATTGCCGTACAGTCATCTGTCGCGGATTGTCTCGATGACGGTCGATGCCGCAGCCGCTGAGCGTAAGCCGCGCCGCCGGTCCTAGCCGAGTTTACCGCGTATCCTGCAGCGCAGCCTTGATGGCGGCCGCGGCATGGATCTCGGTGGTGTCGTAAAGTTTGATCAAGGTATCGTTTTGATTCAGCAGCAGACCGATTTCGGTACAGCCCAGAATCACTCCCTCGGCACCGCGTTCGGCCAGTTCTTCGCAGACGGCGAGAAAACGCTGTTTGGCGGCGACGTTAAACTTGCCCTGACAGAGTTCGTCAAAGATACACGCGTGAATAAACTGCCGTGCGGCGGAGGGGGGCGTCAACACAGTGATACCGTGCTGTTCCAGACGCTGCCGATAAAAGTCCTGCTCCATGGTAAAGCGCGTGCCTAACAGTCCGACTGTCCCATGATTGTTGCTTCGAATTGCCTCGGCCAGAGCGTCGATAATGTGCAAAAGTGGAACACCGATGCCTGCCTGAACTTCATCAGCTACTTTATGCATGGTATTGGTTGCGATCAGGACCATGTCAGCACCCGCGGCTTCCAGAGCTTGCGCCGCCTGGCGTAGAATAATGACTGTTTGCGTCCAGTCCCCCGCCCGTTGCAGTGCTTCAATTTCGGCGAAATCGACGCTGAACAGCACGAGTTTAGCCGAGTGGTGGCCGCCACAGCTGTTGCGGGTGTATTGGTTAAGCAGACGGTAGTAGACCGCAGTCGACTCCCAGCTCATGCCTCCAATAACTCCGATTGTTTTCATCTGCGGCGCCCCTGAACTCGTTGCTTATTCTGGCTGTGTCATTAACGCAGGGTAACAAATTCCTCTGCACTGGTTGGGTGTAAGGCCACGGTGGCATCGAAATCTGCCTTGGTTGCACCCATTTTCAGTGCCACGGCAAAACCCTGCAAAATTTCGTCCATGCCCTCACCGATACCATGAATGCCGACCACCTTTTCTTCCTCACCGGTGCACACTAGCTTGAAGGTGCTCAGCGCCCGGTGTGGGGTCACGGCGTTGTACATGGCGGCGAACTTGGAGCGATAGACCTTAACGTTGCCTTCACCATATTTGGCTACGGCTTCGACTTCGGTCAGGCCCACGGTGCCGATCGGCGGGTGGCTGAACACAATTGTTGGGATCTGGGTGTAATCCATATGAGCATCGGCAAGCTCAGGATTGAACAGACGCTCAGCAAGCAGACGCCCGGCTTTAATTGCTACCGGCGTAAGTTGTGCTTCACCGGTGATGTCGCCCACCGCATATATACCCTCAACATTGGTGTTCTGGTATTTGTCGGTGCGCACAAACCCGACCGGATCCACCTCAACACCTGCAGCCTCCAGATTAATCTTGTCAGTAGCTGGCTCACGGCCGATTGCCCAGACCAGACAATCCACATCTTCGATAACGTCACCGGACTCGGTATGGACGTTCAACAAACCCTTGTCGGTCTTGACCACTTTGGCTACGACAGTGTTGGTATGCAGGCTGGGGCCATCAAGCTCAAGACGTTCGAGCAAAGCCTCAGTAATATCTTCATCAAAATAACGCAACGGACGGTCGCGCCGGACCAACAGATGACTATCACTACCTAAAGCATGCAAAACACCAGCAATTTCTACGGCGATATAACCGGCACCGACAACCACAGCTTTATTCGGACGCTCTTCCAGGGCAAAGAAACCGTCGGAATCGATACCGTACTCGGCGCCTTCACAAGAAGGCACGATGGCCCGGCCGCCAACGGCAATGGTGATGTGTTTAGCAGTGATCTGTTCGCCGTTCACTTCGACGGTATTTTTGTCAACGAAGCGCGCGAAGCCTTCGATGTATTCCACGCCGTTGCTCTCAAAACCGCGTTTGTAGCCACCATGGATGCGTTCAATGTAGGCTTCGCGGTTACGTACTAAGGTTTTCCAATCGAAGCCGTTTTGCTGAATATCGAAACCATAGGCTTCGCTGTACTTCAGTGCTTCAGCAATATGGGCACCGTACCACATGACTTTTTTCGGCACGCAACCAACATTCACGCAGGTTCCACCAACGGCTTTCGCTTCGATAACGGCAGCCTTTGCACCGCGAATCGCTGCGCGGTTGGCTGAGGCAATACCACCACTTCCTGCGCCAATGGCTAGATAATCGTAATGTCGGGTCATGCGTTGTGCTCCTGTTACGTGCTAATCTGTGATTCAATTGAAGGCGGTATGATCGCCCAAAAAGAACGAGTGTGCAACGCAAGCGGCAGTGAAAGCGAGATGAAAAAAACGATGAGCTTAATCTATCCCATCCATCGCAGTAAGAATCGCCGCTCGGTCGCGATTAAAGTTCGCGATGGCCAGGTGCAGATCCATGCGCCCTGGAGACTCTCAGCGGCTAAAATACAGCAGTTCGTCGCCAGTAAAGAAGATTGGATACAAAAGCACTTGCAGCGGCAACAACAACAGCTGGCGAATTTGCAGCCGCGTCTCTGGCAAACGGGAGAACGACTGCGCTGGTTGGGCCGTCCGTTAGAGTTACAGATAGTGACAGCGACCCGCAAAAATTGCGACTGCGAAGAGAACGCGCTGATTGCGACCGTGACAGCTCGCTCCAATCCGGCCAAAGAGCCGAAAGGTATGATTCGTGCCTGGTACCAGCAGCAGGCTAAAGCCTGGCTGGATGACTTTTTCCGAGACTGGCCCGCTGACCATCCATTGCAGCCGAGCAGTTGGGAGGTGGGCAATTTCTCCAGCAAGTGGGGGCATTGCAGCCGTAAGGGGGAGTTGAAGTTTTCCTGGAAGTTATGGCTGGCGCCCGAGTGGGTCGTGCGCAACGTGGTGATTCATGAGCTTTGCCACCTGGCTGAATTTAACCACAGTAAAAGTTTCTGGACGCTGGTCGCAAGGTATTCAGACGACTATGAAGCTGCTGAGCAGTGGCTTCGTCAACACGGCATGACCGTGTTGAACGAAGCTTATCTTGATTACCCCGACTAACGGGCACCTGCAGGTAGGTGCTCACGCAGGAAATCGGTCATCATGGTACGCAGGTGCAACGTAGTTCCTTCCCCTTCACGAATGCCGTGGGTACGGTTCGGGTAGGCAAAAAACTCGAACTGTTTACCATGCTTGATCAGTTCATTTACTAACCGTTCTGATCCCTGAAAATGGACATTGTCGTCGCCGGTGCCGTGCACCAACAACAAGTCGCCCTGCAGGTTTTCCGCATGGGTAATGGCTGAAGTTTCACGGTAGCGTTCAGCGGCTTCAGGTAACAGTCCTGAATAGCGTTCCTGATAGATGGTGTCGTACAACGTCAAGTCAGGTACTGGTGCCAGTGCTATGCCAACATCGTAGGCGTCCGGGTAGCGGAACAAGGCGTTCAGTGTTTGCGAACCGCCACCACTGTGACCCCAGATGCCGACGCGGTCTTCATCAATAAAGGACCAGCGGTCCAGCATGGCCTGGAGGGCATCGTGTTGATCGCGCACAGTCACTACCCCAAGGTTTTTATAAATGGAACGACGCCAGTCGAACCCGCGCGGCGACTTGGTACCACGGTTATCGATGGAAGCAACGATATACCCCTGTTGAGTTAAATAGGTGTGCCACAAAAAGCGCTCACCGCCCCAACTGTTGCTGACGGTTTGTCCCCAGGGTTCGCCGTACACATAGAACAGAATCGGGTAGTTTTTGTTCGGATCAAAATTAACCGGCTTCATAATAAAACCGTCAAGCTGCAGCCCATCCTGAGCGCGAACCTGGAAAAACTCAAAGCTACCACGGGCCAGCTCGTTCAACGCCGACTGCGCTTCGCCGTTGTCTTTGATCAAGCGGATACGCTGGTGCTGGGGCAGACTGATCATATCGACTTGTGGCATCTGAGTGACACTCGAATAAGTGTGTACTGCATAGTCAGCATTAGCGGAAAGCTGGTAGCTGTGAGTGCCGGCCTGGGCAGGCGTAAGACGCTCCAGTTTGCTGCTGCCATCGAGCGCGGCACGGAACAGATAGCGCTCCAGAGGCGTCTCGGGTGAAGCAATAAAGTAGACCCAGCCCTGCTGTTCATTGATCTGCAGCACTTCGACAACATCCCAGTTGCCGCGGGTGATTGCCGTCAGGCGACCGGTATCCCGATCCACCCGGTAAATGTGGCGATAGCCACTGCGTTCGCTCAACCAGGTAAAGCTGTCGCCACCATCAAGGAACATAACGTCATCAACGTACTCAGCCCAGCTGTCGGTGGTTTCACGGACCACTTCGGTGACGGCCCCAGAATCGGCATCGGCTAAAAACGCGCGATTGACCGCCTGCGAGCGGGTCAGTTGCTGGATAAATAATTGCTCAGAGTTACCTGCCCATTGCATGCGTACCAGATAATGCTGACGCGGGTCACCCGGCACCTTCATCCAGGTGGTTTCGCCGGTATCAGCTGACATAACGCCGATCCGCATGGACGCATTGATTTCACCGACTTTCGGGTAAGGGAAGGTCTTTAACGTCGGATAAAGCTCGTCGGTGTTGTTGATCATGGTGAACACTGGGGTACCTGAGGTATCCAATTGCCAATAGGCGATCTCTTTACCGTCCGGGCTCCAGCGGAAGCCATCCCGTAAGAAAAACTCTTCTTCGTTGACCCAGTCAAAGGTGCCGTTAACAATAGTTTCACTGCCATCATGGGTCAGTTGGGTAATGCGGCCATCACGCAGACGTTCAACGTAGATATTATTCTGCATTACGTAGGCGACACGTTCTGCTGCGGGATCGAACTTAGCGAACTGCAAGGTGGACGCATCAGCAAAGGTACCGAGCTGAGTCAGCGAGCGCGCTTGCAGATCGAAAACCCAGTAATCGCCCAGCGTGTGGGTCCGCCATGAACGCTTGGTATTAGTGAAGATCAACAGCTTGTCGCCGGCATTCGACCAATGGTAATCGGCCACATGCAAGGGAGTATCCATGCCGGTTGGCGTTAGCTCAGTGGCGCTGATTAAAACAGTGCGCTCTTGTGTACCCGGATGGTAACGGACTAACTCACGACCTTCGCCCTCGGCGCTGTTTTCCAGTGTGGTATAACCGCTGCCATCGGCAAGCCAGCGCGTAGGAGGCACGCCACGCGCCTGATAGGTGTCAGTGTTGTAGAGTGCCTCGAGGCTTAAGCGTTCGCCATCGACCGCGGTCTGCTGTGTCACTGCTGGCGCTTCGCCCGGCAAACTGCTGCAAGCAGACAGGCCGGTAACAAGTATGGCTGCGGCCATTCCATGACGCATCTTGCGTGACCACATGTAAGCTAAATTCATGATGATTTCCCATTGTTATTTAAACTGCGACCTTGAAAAACTACGCTTTGTCCTAAGATCTACATTAAAGTAGTTACACAGCGCATTATTCAAGAGGAAGCCGAATGAGTCAAAACCCTTTATTGAGCGAGTATCGACTACCGCCGTTTGAAGAGATCAAACCCGAGCATATTGTACCTGCAATCGAAGCGCGCATTGCTGCGTGTAAAGCGACCATCGAAAAGGTTCTCGAGCAAAAGGATTTCAGCTGGAAAGGCTTGGTAGCGCCTTTAGAAGATCAAGACGATCTATTGGAGCGCAGTTGGTCTCCGGTGGCGCATCTGAATGCCGTGGTGAGTTCTGCTGAGCTCCGTGAAGCGCACGATACGTGCCTGCCTATGCTCAGCGACTACGGCACCTTTGTCGGACAGCATCAGGGTTTGTTTAAAGCTTTTCAGGCGCTCAAAGCAAGTGACGACTACGCGACCTTGTCGGAAGCCCAGCGCAAAGTGATTGACGATACCCTGCGCGATTTTGAACTGTCCGGTATTGCTCTGCCAGAGGACAAAAAAAAGCGCTATGCAGAAATCCAGACGCGCTTATCGGACCTTGCCTCCACGTTCAGTAACCACTTACTCGATGCCACCGATGGTTGGCACTATCTGGTGACCGATGAGAAACGTTTGAGCGGCTTACCCGAAAGTGCCGTCGACGCGGCCGCGAGTGCCGCTGCGGAAAATGACCAGCAAGGCTGGCGTTTTACACTCGCCATGCCCAGTTACCTGCCGGTGATGATGTACGCCGATGATGCAGAATTACGCAAAGTCATGTACCAGGCGTTTACTACGCGTGCGTCCGATCAGGGCCCGCAAGCAGGGGAGTTTGATAATACAGCTGTTATGGCTGAAACACTGGCGCTGCGACACGAACTCGCGCAACTGTTAGGTTTCCGCGACTATGCTGAACTCAGCCTGGCGACCAAGATGGCGGAATCGGCCGACCAGGTAGAGCAATTTCTCATGGATCTGGCCGAGCGGTCTTTGCCGCAGGCTCACGCAGATTATCAGGAAGTTCTCGACTTTGCGCAGAGTGACTATGGCATCAACCAGCTGGAAGCCTGGGATGTGGCCTACTTCAGTGAGAAGCTCAAGCAGCAGAAGTATGCAATCTCGGACGAAGAGTTGCGTCCCTACTTTCCCGAAGAGCAAGTATTAAAAGGCTTGTTCACTGTGGTCGAGCGTTTGTTTGGAATTAACGTTGAGGAGCAGACGCCACCGTCGCGTTATCACGATAACCTGCGTTATTTTGTCATTGGCGACAGCAAGGGCGAGCTCCGCGGTAGCTTTTATCTCGATCTCTATGCCCGCAATGGTAAACGTGGTGGCGCCTGGATGGCTGAATGTGCGGTGCGTCGTGTCGACAGTGCCAACAAACTGCAATTTCCGATTGCTTACCTGACCTGTAACTTCAATAAACCTGTAGGTGACAAGCCAGCCCTGTTCACCCACGATGAAGTATTGACCCTGTTCCATGAGTTTGGTCACGGCCTGCACCACATGCTCACCAAAGTTGATGTTGCAGGAGTATCGGGCATCAACGGGGTAGCCTGGGATGCGGTCGAGTTGCCGTCACAGTTTTTGGAAAACTGGTGCTGGGAACCGAAAGCTCTGGCTGTGATATCAGGCCATTACGAAACCGGTGACCCGTTACCTGAAGACCTGCTTAATAAGATGCTCGCAGCACGAAATTTCCAATCGGCGATGCAAATGGTTCGTCAATTGGAGTTTAGCCTGTTTGATCTGCGCATCCACCGCGATTACGATCCCGCGCAAGGTGATCAGATACAGGCGGTGCTGGACACCGTGCGCGATCAGGTCGCAGTAAGGAAACCACCAGCATACAATCGTTTCCAACATGGTTTTGGCCATATTTTTGCCGGCGGCTATGCCGCGGGATATTACAGTTACAAGTGGGCTGAAGTGCTGTCGGCAGATGCTTTTAGTCGTTTTGAAGAGGAAGGTATTTTTAATTACGACGTCGGCAGGGATTTCCTGGAGGCGATTCTGGAGCGCGGTGGTTCGCGTGAGGCAATGCAGCTGTTTAAAGAGTTTCGCGGTCGCGAGCCGCAAGTTGAAGCCTTATTGAGTCATTCAGGGATCACGTCCCTGGAACATGCTGGTACTCCCCTTTAAGGGAGTACCCAGTTGACGATTAGCAATAAGGTCACCACGAATAGCACAATAAAGAACACGCCAATGCCGATAAAGAGGCCGGGATGTCCCTTGCTGAAGTCGCGTTGGCGGTTTTCTTCGCTTTGCACACCAAAAAGCGCAGCGAGAACGCTGAACACCACAGTGAACACGCTCGGTTTGGAGTCTTTCATCTTCGGCATGGTTAGCTCAGGCTTACTTTCTTATTACTGCTGTAGTCGCTTTGGTCTTGCCTGGAGTCACTGAAAAGAAGTTCGAAGAGATCGAGAAAGTGGAACTGAGTAGAGCGGCTGTGGCCAGAAAACCATGAGCTCCAGGATAATTCATTTTGCATGATGCGGTTGGCGCACTGCTGCATAACTTCAGGTTGTTCTGAATTCTGTAACAATTTCTGACAGTCTTTCTCGGATGCAGTTAACGTCGACTGACCCACATCAGTAAAGAGTACGGCACCCAGCATCAGGCTAGCGACAACAAAGCCACTGGCAACCCGTTTACGCTGGCGCTGTAATTGCAGACGTAACTGCATTTGGAAACTCCTGACTTGCGGACGTCGTCGTTGTTTGCATGAATATCGTACAATCTACCAGCTTTAAGCCTGCCTTGCCAAGCGATTTGGCTCATTTTTTTAACTGGCAAGCGCGGGTCTCTCTGGTACACTAGTGCACTTTCTAAGCATGCATACACGCAACTTTAAAGCTAACGGGAATCAGCATGACAGACTTTCTTATTGCCCCATCAATCTTATCGGCTAATTTTGCCCGGCTGGGCGATGAAGTGGACGCAGTTTTGAAGGCTGGCGCAGATGTCGTTCACTTTGATGTGATGGATAATCATTTTGTGCCGAATCTGACCATTGGTCCTATGGTTTGTAAGGCTTTGCGTGAGCATGGCGTCACTGCGCCAATCGACGTGCATCTGATGGTGCAGCCGGTTGAACGTATGATTGACGAGTTCGCTGCCGCCGGCGCTTCAATTATTAGCTTTCATCCCGAGGCCGCAACCCATGTTGATCGCTGCCTGCAACAGATTCGTGACCATGGCTGCCAGGCGGGGTTGGTATTTAACCCGGCGACGCCATTGCATTATCTTGACTATGTCATGGACAAGGTCGACGTGATTTTGTTGATGTCGGTGAACCCCGGCTTTGGTGGCCAGAAGTTTATCCCGGCAACCCTGGATAAGCTGCGCGAAGCACGGCAACGCATCGATGCCAGTGGCTTGCCGATCCGCCTGGAAATCGACGGTGGCGTGAAAACAGAGAATATCGCAGAGATCGCAGCTGCGGGCGCCGATATGTTCGTCGCCGGTTCTGCGATTTTTAATCAGCCAGATTACGCGCAAGTGATCAGTGCGATGCGGGCCGAGCTCGCGACAGTCGCAAAGTAGTCACGGGTTCAGTATTGCAAGGAAGGTAACGGACGTATTTATGAGCAAACCTATTGTATTAAGTGGCTGTCAGCCATCAGGACAACTTTCGATTGGTAACTACATTGGCGCGTTGCGGCAGTGGGTGAAAATGCAGGCGACCCACGACTGCCGGTTTATGCTGGTTGACTTGCACGCCATAACGGTGCGACAAGAGCCGCAAGAGCTGCGCGAGGCGACCCTGGATGGCCTGGCGTTGTACATGGCCTGTGGTCTTGACCCTGAGCAGAGCACGATTTTCGTGCAGTCTCACGTCCCGCAGCATGCCCAGCTGGCCTGGATTCTGAATTGCTACACGCAAATGGGCGAGCTGAATCGCATGACCCAGTTCAAGGATAAATCCGACCGTCACGCGCACAATATTAATGCCGGTTTGTTTACCTATCCGGCGTTGATGGCCGCTGATATTTTACTGTATCAGGCCAACGAAGTACCGGTAGGGAACGACCAGAAGCAGCACCTGGAACTGGCGCGCGATGTTGCGACCCGTTTCAACAACATCTATGGCGATGTCTTTACCATTCCGGATCCTTTTATTCCGGAAGTCGGCGCGCGGGTCATGAGCCTGCAAGACCCGACCAAAAAAATGTCAAAGTCAGATGATAATCCGAATAATTTCATCGGTTTGCTGGAAGAGCCTAAGAAAATTAGTAAGAAACTGAAACGCGCGGTCACTGATTCTGACGAACAAGCGCGCATTTTCTTTGACCCGGAAGAGAAACCTGGCGTCTCCAATTTACTTTCTATTTTGTCAGCAGCAACGGGACGCACCATTGCTGAGCTGGTTCCCGACTACGAAGGTAAAATGTACGGTCATCTGAAAACCGATACTGCGGACGCTGTGGTGGCAATGCTTGAGCCTATTCAACAGCGCTATCATGAGTACCGTACAGATATGGACTTCCTGAATCAGGTCATGGCGAAAGGTGCTGACAAAGCAAGCAGCTACGCTGACGAGACCTTGCGTAAGGTTTATGATGTTATCGGTTTTGTGCCCCGTCCTTGAGGGCTAAGAGCGACGTACCATGCTGTTGATGATCGACAATTATGATTCGTTCACCCACAACGTGGTGCGTTACTTTCGCGAACTCGGCGCTGAAGTCAAGGTTGTGCGCAATGATGCCATCACCTTGGCCGACATCGCTGCACTGCCTGTCACTGGCATCGTACTCTCTCCCGGGCCTTGTACGCCCAACGAAGCGGGTGTCTGCCTGCAGGTTATCGAGCAATTGGCAGGTAAAGTGCCCATTCTCGGTGTCTGCCTTGGTCATCAGGCCATCGGTCAGGTCTTTGGGGGCCAGGTCGTAAGAGCCGCGCAGGTGATGCATGGCAAAACCTCACAGCTTGAGCATGGTGGCGAAGGGCTGATGAAAGGGCTACCCGCGACCTTTAGAGTGGCTCGTTATCACTCACTGCTACTGGCCCCAGAAACGATACCTGACTGTCTTGTAATTGACGCCTGGACCACCGGAGCGGCAGGCGAGCGCGAAATCATGGCGCTACATCATCGACAATTGCCAGTTTGGGGGGTGCAATACCATCCGGAAGCAGTCGAAACTGAATACGGACATGCGGTATTACAGAATTTCCTTGATGCCTGCGCATCTTTTCGGCGTTAACTATTCAGCATAAACCACTCCAGTCCGAATACTTATGCAAGCTTCCCGCACGCTTAACCTGATTCGCTGAACGCACTGTTTTTTCTGCTCTTCCGCCACGACAATACAGCTATTTTCTGCAATAATACTGCCACTCAAACTATCCGTAAGAGAATCCGAAAGAGAGGAATTTATGGCAGATCAGATGAAGGTTACCCGCGCGACGTTTAACGACGTGATGGTTCCAAACTACAACCCGGCAAAAATGGTTCCGGTAAAAGGCGAAGGTTCACGCGTCTGGGATCAGGACGGCACTGAGTATGTAGATTTTGCTGGCGGTATTGCGGTGAACTGTCTGGGTCATTGTCATCCGGCTATGGTGAACGCACTGACCGAGCAAGGCAACAAGCTTTGGCACCTCAGTAATGTATTCACCAATGAGCCGGCCATGCGGTTGGCGAAAAAGCTGACCGATGCAACTTTTGCGGAGCGTGTCTATTTTGCGAACTCTGGCGCGGAAGCGAACGAAGCCGCGTTAAAGCTGGCGCGTCGCTGGGCGTTGGATAACCATGGCGCTGGCAAAGACCAGATTGTCGCCTTCGCCAAAGGCTTCCACGGCCGGACATTTTTCACCGTAACCGTCGGTGGACAACCTGCGTACTCTGAAGGATTCGGACCAAAACCAGGTGGCATCGAGCACGTTGAATACAATGACCTGGCGGCACTCGAAGCGCAAATGTCAGAGAAAACCTGTGCCGTGATGATGGAGCCTCTGCAAGGTGAAGGCGGCGTGATCAGCCCTGACCTTGAGTTTGTCAAAGGCGTGCGCGCTTTATGTGATAAGTACAATGCCTTATTGATTTTTGATGAAGTTCAGACCGGCTTTGGCCGCACTGGCAGCCTATATGCCTACCAGCAACTGGGTGTGACACCAGACATTCTGGCTTCAGCAAAATCTCTTGGTGGCGGCTTCCCCATTGGCGCGATGCTGACAACTGCAGCTATTGCTGAGCATCTTAAACCTGGCACGCATGGCAGTACTTACGGCGGTAACCCGCTCGCTTGTGCGGTTGCTGAAGCCGTGTTTGACGTCGTCAACACTGATGAAGTGCTGGCAGGTGTCAAAGCACGCGAAGAGTTATTCAAAACTAAGCTGGCTGAAATCAACGAACGTTACGGCATCTTTAAAGATATCCGTGGCAAAGGCCTGTTAATCGGTGCTGAGCTGAGCGACAAGTACGAAGGTAAAGCGCGTGACTTCCTGAATGCAGGCGCGGATGAGGGTGTGATGGTGCTGGTTGCTGGGCCTAGTGTGATTCGCTTCACACCATCCTTGATCATTCCTGAAGCAGATGTGCTAGAAGGTTTGGCACGTTTTGAAAAAGCCATAGCAAAACTCGTCGGATAAGACGGCGGAGCCTTTATGTTAGTGGTACGTCCAATTACGCCGCAGGATTATGCGGCGCTTTACACTTGCGCGGTTGAGTCCGGCTATGGCTTTACGTCATTGCCGGTCGATGAGAGCTTGCTGCGCCGACGCATTGCCCGCGCGCAGGAAGCCTTTGCCCGTGAGCACGTCAGTGAACCTGGCGAAGAAGGCTATCTGTTCGTGATGGAAGACACAGAAACCGGTGAAATAGCTGGCTGCAGCGGCATTGAAGCTGCGGTCGGATTAACCGATGCCTTTTATCATTATCGCCTGGGAAAGGTCGTCCATCATTCTAAAGAGCTCGATGTCTACAATGCTTTGGAAACGCTGACCCTGTGTAATGACTACACAGGCGTGAGTGAGTTGTGCACGCTCTTTTTGCGCGAACCCTTTCGAAAAAATCAAAACGGGCGCGTGCTGTCACGTTTTCGGATGCTGTTCATGGCTGAGTTCGCCGAGCGTTTTAGTCAGTTCGCCATTGCCGAAATGCGAGGAATTTCTGATGAAAACGGCGCGTCGCCTTTTTGGGGATGGTTGGAGAAGCATTTCTTCAACATGGACTTCAATCAGGCTGACTACCTCACCGGAATAGGTGAGAAAGCCTTTGTCGCTGAATTGATGCCGCAGTTTCCACTCTATGTGAAGATGCTTGAGCCTGAAGCTCAGGCGGTCATCGGCAAGGTCCATGACAATACCCGGCCTGCCCTACGTATGCTTGAAAATGAAGGTTTCCGCTTCCGCGGCTACATTGATATTTTTGATGCCGGACCGACGGTTGAAGTGGAAGTGGCCAATATTAAAAGCGTTCGCGCCAGTCAACGGAAACCGGTCCGCATTGCTGACGTTCCGTCTGACAACACAGCTGACGTGATTTTGTGTAGCACGCGCGTGGCAGATTTCCGCGCCGGACGTGCCACCATACAAGAACATCCCGATCATATTGTTATCTCCCCCGAAACGGCTGACCAGTTGCGCCTGCAAGACGGGGATCATGCGCGCTTTGTCGCGTTGTAAGTGGACTCAAACTACGAGGAACACACTATGTCAGAACAAAATTTATTTATCGACGGCGAATGGCTCGTTGGCGAAGGTGACGAATTTAAGTCAATTAACCCAGCGCGCGATGAAGTCGTATGGGCCGGCCGCTGTGCTTCAGCAGAGCAAGTTGACGCTGCGGTCATGGCCGCGCGGGAAGCGTTCATCGACTGGACCGATCGTGAATTCGACGAGCGCCTGGCGATTTGCAAAAAGTTCTCTGAATTATTAGCAGAGAACAAACAGGAATTTGCTGAAATTATTGCCGAAGAGACTGGCAAACCAGTCTGGGAAACCTTGACCGAAGTCGCTGCCATGATCGGCAAAGTTGCGATTTCTGAGCGCGCTTACCATGAGCGTACAGGTACCGTTGAAAACCCAATGCCAGCTGGCAAAGCCTTTATTCGCCATAAAGCGCACGGTGTCGTTGCTGTTTATGGACCTTATAACTTCCCAGGCCATCTACCAAACGGTCACATTGTGCCGTCACTTCTGGCCGGGAATACCGTTGTATTTAAGCCCAGCGAGATGACACCTAAGGTTGCAGAATATACGGTGAAGTTATGGCAACAAGCGGGGTTACCGAAAGGTGTTCTTAACTTGGTGCAAGGATTGGTCGAGACCGGTAAGGCCCTCTCTGCGCATCCGCAGATCGATGGCTTGTTCTTTACGGGTTCTTCAGGCACCGGCCACGTGCTGCACAAGCAATTTGCCGGACGCCCGGACAAAATTCTAGCGTTAGAGATGGGGGGCAACAACCCACTTATCGTGAAAGATGTTGAAGATATCGATGGCGCTGTGCACGACATCGTCCAGTCTGCGTTTATCACTTCAGGCCAGCGTTGCACCTGTGCTCGCCGCTTGTTTATTGAGCGCAGCGATAATGGTGATGCCATTCTTGAACGCTTACTCGAAGTGACTAAGCAAATTGAAGTCGGTGACTATGCCGCAGAGCCGCAGCCGTTTATGGGGGCGATGATTTCTGCCAAAGCCGCCAATGAGATGGTCAAAGCGCAAAACGATCTAGCCGCTGCTGGCGGTAGCGTTTTGGTGCGTATGCAGCAAGAAGATCATCAACTGGGTTTTGTCACTCCGGGTATTATCGACGTGACTAACGTCGAAGACATGCCAGATATTGAGCATTTTGGTCCGTTGTTGAAAGTGTACCGCTACACGGATTTTGACGAGGCGATTAAAGAAGCGAACAACACCAGCTTTGGCTTATCTGCCGGTATTTTATGTGATGAAGAAGACACCTATCGCTACTTCTTTAAGCGCATCCGTGCAGGCATCGTCAACTGGAACAAACCCATCACCGGCGCAAGCAGTGCTGCACCATTTGGTGGTATTGGTGCCAGTGGTAATCACCGCGCAAGTGCTTATTATGCGGCAGATTATTGTGCGTACCCGGTTGCGTCTGTCGAAGCCGAGAAGGTCAACATGCCAGAGAAATTACTGCCTGGTCTGCATTTCGATAAGCAAGAGGGTTAAGTCATGGCAGCAGCAATGAAATCAACTGTTGAATGGCAACAGGGCATGGTCTTTAAGGCCACCTCAGGCACCGGTCACGACGTCCTCCTCGATGGCGATAAAGCCGTGGCTGGTTCTCCCATGGAGTTGGTGCTTGCTGCGGCCGGAGCCTGTTCATCCGTAGACGTGGTGAGTATTCTGGAAAAAGCACGGCAGCAGGTCACTGGCTGTCGCTGCGAAGTCAACGGTGAACGCGCTGATGCAGTGCCGGCCGTGTTTACGAAGATCCACCTGCATTTTGTGGTGACGGGTAAAGATGTTGCAGAAAAGCACGTCGAGCGCGCCGTTCAACTGTCGGCCGAAAAGTATTGTTCGGTAGCGAAGATGCTGGAAGCCGCTGTCGAAATGTCACACAGTTACAGTATCGAGCAGGCCGACTAAGTGAACTATCGCCATAGTTATCATGCCGGTAATTTTGCTGATGTAATGAAACACGCTCTGCAATGGGCGTGTTTGTCGTATCTGCAGCAAAAGGAAAAGCCGTTCTGGTTATTGGACACCCATGCCGGAATTGGTATGTACGATTTGCAGGGCGAGCAGGCGCAGAAAACCGCGGAATGGGAACTCGGCATCAAACGCCTGTTGCAGGCGGCGGACGTACCTGAAGCTCTTAGCGGTTATGTGCAGGCGGTGCGTGACCTGAATCTGCCCGAGGACAGCTGCCGCTGGTATCCGGGCTCGCCCTATCTGGCGGCGTTGCAGCTACGTGAGCAGGACCAGCTGACCTTGTGCGAACTTCACCCTGAAGACGCACAGCTTCTGGCCGAAAATGTTGTACAGGATTTTCCCCGGAGCCAACGCATAACCGTTGCTGGCGGTCGGAATGGCTTTGCTGCATTAAAAGCGCTGACCCCGCCACCTATCAAGCGGGGCATGGTCTTGATCGACCCACCGTTTGAACAACCGGACGAGTTTGCGCAGGTGCTTAATGCGCTGGCTGACGGCACCAAACGCTGGGCGAACGGAACTTATGTGGTGTGGTATCCGATTAAGGATCCCGTGGTGGCCAGTGAGTTTCAACAGGCGGTTGCTGACTTGCCGCAGGTCAGCAAAGCTATGGCTGTTGATTTATTGATTCGCGGCGCGCAAGACTCGAGCCGCTTAAACGGTTGCGGCATGCTGTTTATTAATCCGCCTTATGGCGTGGTGCAACAGTTACCGACCATCATGAACTTTCTGACCCCTTTACTCAAACAAGAGCGCGGTGCCGAATGGCAAAGTCACTGGCTGGTGGGTGAAGAAGACTAGTTCTTCAAAGTTAACTCTTCAACCAGCCTGGCTTGCCGCCGTGTAATTTGGCGAACATCATTTCTTCAATCAGCGGTGCCAGTATCAACTCCATCGCAAATACCATCTTGCCGCCCGGTACCACCAGGGTATTCATGCGCGACATAAATGAACCATCGATCATTTGCAGATAGTAGGGGAAATTGACGTTACGCATGCCGCGAAAACGGATCACGACGAAGCTCTCGTCTAGCGACGGAATGTCTTTGGCGCTGAACGGGTTCGAGGTATCTACGGTCGGCACCCGTTGGAAGTTAATATGGGTACGCGAAAATTGCGGCACGATGTGATGGATGTAATCTTCCATGCTGCGCACTATGCTTTGCGTTACCGCTTCGCGACTATGGCCTCGCTCGGCAGTGTCGCGGAGCAGCTTCTGGATCCATTCCAAGTTGACGATGGGAACCATGCCGATCAGCAAATCTACGTACTTAGCGACGTCATGGTCGGCCGTTTTTACGCCACCATGAAGGCCTTCGTAAAACAGCAGGTCGGTATCATCCTGCACCGGCTCCCAGGGCGTGAAGGTGCCTGGCATCTGGTGATAAGGCACGGCGTCATCAAAATTGTGTAGATACCGCCGCACTTCGCCTTTGCCACTTTCGCCATATTCGCGAAATAACGCCTCTAACCGGTTAAAATCATTCGCTTCTGGCCCGAAGTAACTGATATGACGGCCTTGTTCCTGTGCTTTACGGATGGCAACGTCCATTTCCGGGCGCGAGTACAGGTGGAAGCTGTCACCCTCAACACAGGCCGCAGTGAGATCCTGCGAACGGAAAATATGCCGCAATGCCTGACTGGTGGTGGTGGTGCCTGCTCCTGATGAGCCGGTAACCGCAATAATTGGATGTTTGACCGACATGCTGACTCCGTTAAAGTTGAATGAATGTTATACGGGGTCAGCTAACAGCGGTCAAGTTAAGCTCGAATTGCTGGCTCCACCGGGCCATTAATAATGCGGTGGCACATCGGCCGCAGGGTCGTTGTTGTCGTTATCGTCACTGCGCTCCTGCAGCTGTTGCAGGCGCTGCCCAAGCAGTTGCAATTTATGCTGCATAAGTTGCAGTTGTTCAGATTGTACGGTGACCAATTGATTGAGAGTTTCAATCGTGTCATCTTGAAACGCTAACCGACTTTCTAAATCGGCAACGCGCGTTTGCAGTTCACTCTCATGCTGTTCAGCCATAGGCAAATGCACCTGTTTATGTGTAGTATAGTGATCGCGACAAATTAGACCTTGTTAGACGCAAGAATTCAATCATGGAGTAAGTGAATGAGCTATTTAAAAAAGACTTTAGCGCTTAGCCTTGTTGCTATCGCGATTAGCGGTTGTACTCAGCAAAAGCAGGAAGCCTATCCTGTTTCTGAAAAAGCACCAACTGAAGAGCAGGCAAAAATGGCTTATGCTCTGGGTGCCTCAGTGGGTACTTTTGTGAACAGCAACCTGGATGAGCAAGAGAAAATGGAGTTCGTGCTTGACCGTAACCAGGTTATTGCCGGGTTTGTTGATTCACTGAAAGCTGAATCGAAGTTAACCGAAGAAGAACAACAGCAATTACTCACGGACATGCAAAAGCAATTCACCGAGAAAAAAGCAGCCAATTTGGGTGCTGAAGCGCAAGCAACGGGTGAAGCTTACCGAGCTGAAAATGCCGAGAAAGAAGGCGTTATGGTGACCGAATCAGGCCTGCAGTACGAAGTGCTGACCGAAGGCGCTGAGGGTGGTAAGCAGCCTGCAGCTGACGATATCGTTGAAGTTCACTACGAGGGAACCCTTGTTGACGGAACCGTCTTTGACAGCTCTGTCGAGCGCGGTGAACCAGCAGTATTCCCACTCAACCGAGTGATCCCAGGCTGGACCGAAGGTGTGCAGTTAATGAGCGTAGGTGACAAGTACCGCTTCGTTATCCCACCTGAATTAGCTTACGGTGATCG
Source organism: Pseudidiomarina terrestris (assembly GCF_030466375.1). Classification (NCBI taxonomy): domain Bacteria; kingdom Pseudomonadati; phylum Pseudomonadota; class Gammaproteobacteria; order Alteromonadales; family Idiomarinaceae; genus Pseudidiomarina; species Pseudidiomarina terrestris. The sequence continues at coordinate 46,107 of NZ_JAGGJE010000003.1, read as the reverse complement.
TGAAGTCGGTGGCGGCACAATTCCACCGAAATCAACGCTCATCTTCGAAGTTGAGCTGCTTGACGTAAAAGACAAGCCAGCAACGGAAGCAGCGCCTGAAGCAGCTGCAGACGTTGAAGCGCAGGGCTAAGCCTTAAGCTTCCTTAATCTCCCTTAAGAAAGCATAGAAAAGCGCCGTTCACCGGCGCTTTTTTTTGGAAGGCAAGGCAGAGGTCAAAACAACTACTCAACAAATTGTTGAGGGCGCTAGAAGTACCGTAAGGATTCTCGCAGGGGATGATTGATGTTTAAAAGAGTATATTTGGCTTTTAAAGGCTCAAGGTTATGGTTGGCAGCAATAGATTCAGCCAAGCGAAGAGATTACGATGAGTCGAAAAAGGGGTAGAGTTTTGTGGAGCTGGATTCCAAATACGTCTGTGGGCAATATAGCACTTGATGAACCTTTAGAAAGTGTTAAAAGTAAGCAGGAGTTATTAGCTGGCGATGAGGATTCCATAACTGGATGGGCGTCATACTTTATTCCAGAGCAAGATATCTATATAGATGTTGAAGATGGAAAAGTCGTTTCTATTACTTCATATAAAAAATTCTATTACAAGGGTAAGAATTGTATAGGTTTAAATATCTTAGAGCTGGGAGAACTTCTTGGGGTGCTACCAGATGAAATTGGTATTCCATTAGAATTTGAAGATGGAGAAATAAAAACTCCGAGGGAATATTCTGAACTGGGTTTACAACTCTGGACTACTAATAATCACGTAATTTCAATCACTTGTTTAACTTACAAAGATAACTAGCCTTTGTATCCAAAGCCTTTCTCGTGAGGGGCTTGGTAGCCTTCATAATTCTGTATCAGCTAAGAAGGACTGCCGGAGTACGTGAACTACACCAGTGGGGCAATCTTGCTGGCGGATGAGCGCGGAAGCATCATCGCCGAGATGACAAGCTCCGGTGCCCTGCTGCAAGCGCATCAGTACGATGCCTACGGCAACCCAAAGAACAGCAGCGATGCACGCTTTCGTTTTACCGGGCAAATCCTCATCCCCGGCACCGAGCTGTACTACTACAAAGCACGGGTTTACCATCCGCGGCTGGGCCGGTAATCCCCCATAAAAACATGTTAGTAAGCACTTTCTTTGTGAAGCTGGTTGTATATGGCGCACCCGACTAAAGTCGAACCTGTGGCCTCCGCCTCAGGACGAAAAGTTCTCGGTCAGAATAGAAACCTGATTTTTGAGGTGGAAGAAAAACCACCTGCGGCGCTCGTTTAGACTCTGCAATAGAGTTCATGCTGGGAAGCTGATTTGCCTTACTCTTGTTCAAAGGAATCCCACAATGTTGTAATGTTGTTTATATGATGCTAGGTTCAAGTTTCTTATTTTTAGCATTACATGGAAGTTGCTCTATGAAACTACTTGTTGGAAATCTTTTAGCCTTAAGCCTTTTCTTTATTCCTTTACCTTCATATGCGCAAACCTCTCAGGAAATCTGTTGGACCACATATACAGAGGTATCGAGGCCGAACGGAACACTCCCAGATGGCACGCCAAGATACGAAACTGTTCTTGTTGAAGGGCGGACATGTTATGACATGGCAAATCTCGATGGTGGTTGGCCAGGGGTAGGCGGCAACGAGCAGGATTATGAGTTTGGTGGAGGTGGTGCAGGCGCTGGAGGATTTCAATTGGGAGCGCTAGGTTACTGTAATGTAACATGCGCAATGAAATAATGAGTTTGATCATACGTGTTCTTGGAAGTGCTGTTGGTCTGGTTATGCTTCTGATGGGAGGCTGGCTTATTTATAGGCCTCTTTTCGGTAATATGCTTGAAAGCCTCAATGCAGTCGCTTTTATTTTACTGGGCTGTTTATTTATTTATTACGGTATTACCGGGAGAGGTAATATATTTCGAAAGTAATAGGGGTAACTATAAACCCGTGGCAGTGGATGCTTAGTTGCGACAGAGTCAAGTTCCAGATTTTCACTGGGTGCGACCATCGCTCCGACGCCTTAACATGCCTGGCTCTAGACCTTCGAGCATACTGACATTTTAAAAAGGCAATCGCACGCGGTTTAATAATGAGTACTATAGAGTCGATGCAGACAGCAACCAATTGACCGGGCACCGTGTCGGTGCCAGTGGTAGCTATGCATCGATATGGAGTTATGACAATGCAGGTAATCAGCTGCAAAAAGAGACCCACACTTGGACCTATGGCGGTGATAATCGCGTACGCCGGCTGACACGCTCATCAGGGTTTTACTACGAAAACTGGTATGACACTAACGGGCAGCGGGTTGCCAAGAGCTCGACGACGACTGATTGGCACTTTTTGTATGGCCAAAGCGGTGAACTGCTGAGTGAAACCAAGAACGGGCCACATGTGAAAAGTTATATTTGGCTTGAAGGCGAGCTGGTTGCGCTTGTTTATAATGATGACTTGTACTTTGTCCACAACGACCATTTAGGTCGCCCGCATAAGGTAACCGATGATGCGAAAGTGGTGGTTTGGGAGGCCGATTTGCAAAGCTTTGACCGCAGTGTTGTGAGCTCTAGCATAGGTACGCTGAATATCGGCTTCCCAGGTCAAATCAGGCCTTTGGTAATTTCAACGACGGTTCTAGAGCTGAGGCTTTAGGTATTCCATCTGATGTTGCGGATAAGGCTGCGGGTGTAATGTTAATGAATAACATCATAGAAGACGAAATCAGGTGCAAATGCACGAAACGGATTGCTGAGATATTTCGAGTTGATAAAGGAAGCTTAGGCGACGATACAGATTTAACAAAACTGTGTGAGGCCCAATCGGCAAGGTTTTGGAAACGTAACGTGGCTGATAAGGTGCTAGATGATATAAGAGATGCTGCGGGTAAAGAGTCGCTCAAACTGCTAAATAGTGGTGAATTCGAGGTGAGAACTTTTGCTGACTATGTCCGGTTTATGCAGATATGTTACGAAGAAAATCCGAGACTTGTTCAAATAGTGATAGGTGAGGTTTGACGTGCCTGCAGAAGCCGTTTCGATGACATCTCCCGGAAATTATTCTTTGTTCTTGGGAGACAACAACTGCCAAGATTATGTAGATAGAGTGATCGATAACTATAAGAAGCTGAGTGACTAAAAATGAAAATCGCGGTTGTTCTTGTTCTTGTTCTTGTTCTTGTTCTTGTGGCTATTGTATCCGTCATGGGGCTCCCATATATCTATCGATTACTTGATCTGTATACGGCAAATCAAGAGAAGTTTCTGCCAATTGCTCAAGCCAACCTCACTGAAGATTTATATAAACTTGATTTTTCACCCCCGCGCTCGGGGTATTTTGAGGTTGGATTGCTATCCAAGGATGGGGTTTCGGTCGAAACTTTGCAGACACTATCGATGAATGGTCATTTAAAAATAGAGCGTGGTCGAGATGTATTATGGGAGATGGATATAGATAAACCTCTTCATTTTCGGTCTCCTAATAATCCCGAAATAGTTAATAAGGCAATTCTATTTCAGTTTCCCGTTAACACGCTGATCAATAGTACACCGTTGAAGATAAGCTACCAGCCTGAAAGTGACGAACCTAACACAAAGTTCCCTATAATTTATGTTTCGATTAGCGCAGCGTACTAGTATAGGGGCTGAATATCGGCTTTACTCCAGGCATCTTGCCTTCCACCCTTCGGGTCATCGCAAGCGATGTTCAAACATGTTCCGGACATGTTTGTCCAGGCCAGTACTGGGGCAGCGAGAGCGCCACATGGCAGAACTGGCATCGAGATTATGATCCGAGCCACGGGGCGCTATATCCAGTCAGACCCGATTGGGTTGAGCGGTGGGATGAATACGTATGCCTACGCATCGTCAAACCCGATTATAAGAACTGACTATTATGGATTGGCTGACTGTAATCAGCAAAAAGATTGTATGCAAGAAGCACTAAATACGTACTCTATGGAAAAGTCTGTAAATGCGATAGTCGGATTCGGAGTAGGTTCATCGATGTTTGGTTCTTCGGCTCAAGCTTTGAATAAGACAGCTAAAAAACCAAGAGGTGGAATTGCTGGAGGTGGTCCTAGCGGTCGTTATACGAGCTATTCCCGGCGGTTTTTTGAAAATGGCTGGGGTCGTACGCTAGGAAGAACAGCGATAAGCTCAGTAGCCAAGCTAACTGGAATTGTTGGCGCTGGGGTAGGTGCATGGTTCCAGCATTACAATGCATTTCAAGCTTATATGGAGTGCGTCGATGGCAATTGATTTTGACGCACGCAAAGCCGCGTTAGATATTCTAACGAAATTGGACATGGGTAGTATCAAGCTCCAAGAGCTGGAGAATGAGTGGCCTCGCTCTCAAGACCCAGCGTTGAATGGGATTAAGCGCTGGCTTTGGACACTTTATAGTGATGAAGATGACGTACTTACAGTACGGCAATTGTCTGATTGCGATCAAAGGACCTTAGCCAACTGTAAGTTGTTTCTAGCATCAAACTACGAGTTTCCGATGAAAGAATTAACTGCTATCTCCAAAGCAAAGGAAAAGCTACGATGGGGCGTGGAGTGGAACGTAGAGTGTACTCTTCCCGACTACGACAGTTGGCCTTTCCCTAGAGAAATAAAAGACAACTAGGCTGGGTCGAGCACTTTATGAAAACTGGTCTTACAATAGCGGGTACCTAGGAACTCAATGACCACTTAGGTCGCCCGCATAAAGTAACCGATGACACGAAAGCAGTCGTTTGGGAGGCAGACTTGCAAAGCTTTGACCGTAGTGTTGTGAACTTTAGCATTCCAACGAGTATGTTCAACCAGTATGGGAATCCCGTAACGCCAAATGAGCTTGCGGACATGATGGAAAAGCAAGATTACGATGGTAAACAACCTGTAAAGCTTCACTCTTGCGAGACGGGTTCAAAAGGGACGAGCACATTTTCACAAAAGTTAGCAGACCTGTTAAATCAACCTGTTACGGCTCCCGCAGTTCCTTATCTGGTAAATACAAATGGATGGCAAGGACTGCAAAGTGATGGTGAGTGGGTGACATTTAGGCCTCAGAATGGAGGAAATTAATTGAAACTATTATTGCTTGTTTTGGCGCTATGCTTGGTCTCTATGTCACACGCCTTGCCAGCGCAGACTCATCTTGAAGGTGTGGAGGTGCGCGTCGAAGCTTTGGGTGAAGGCTATCGAGCGATGTGCTCAATTGTGGAAATTGAAACACCAACTTTTAAGCGAGACGGAAAGTTGCTAAGCAATGTAATTTCAAGCGTTTCCATATACTCGACGGTCCAAGATAGCCTTGTTTCGGTATCTAAGTTAAGCGTTGAATTGTGGGAGCAGCGCTATCTTTCCGTCGGTTGTTTACCGTTAAATCAGGATTATCGTGTTGAGATCGATATCGCCTACCACCCTGAGGGACAGCTTGAGCTCTGTCCTAAGCGTTTACAAATAAGTGATTTGAGGAGTTTTATAAATGCCAAGGATGAAAAGGAGATGTAACGGGCTTTTCAAAAAGAGACCAACACTTGGACCTATGGCGGTGACAACCGTGTGCACCGACTGGCACTTTTTGTATGGTCAAAGTGGCGAACGGCTCTGACGATACGGTAGCGCTTAGCTACGATGCTGCGGGGAGTTACAGCATCGTGTTTGCTAAAAGTTGCAGAAAGGGAACCAAAAAAGCTTGGCGGTCACGCTCTTGCCGCTAGAGTAAACGGTGCTGTTCCAGGGCGTGCAAGAGGCGATCTTCAAACTCCATCCGCAATTCCAGTGCTTCTGCGAGGCCAGATAAGTGACGGTCAAAGTCGTCGAAGTGCGTATCATCGACACTGTTGCCATATTGGTCGTGGAAGGCGAGGGCGACTTCTGTAGTTTCGCTGATCAGAGGGAAAAGCTCAGCGGCAAGCTCTTCCGTTTCAGCGGGCTTATCGCCACAGTTTGCGATGATCTGGTCGTAAATCTCGAAGTGACCCGCGGAAACGTAATCCACCAGCAGTCCGCAAAAGTTACGCACATCTTCCGCCGCCGGGAGCGCTGACGTTTCTTTGTCATAGGGTGGCAAGCCAGCAAGCTTGAAATATTCGATGAGCAGAAGTTGGCGTTCCTGTAGCCAGGTATCGATCGCCTGGTGGGCTCCGCCCCAACGTTGTTTGGCTTGTTCTTGTCGCTTCAGCATGCTTACCTCTCCTTCTATGCGTAGTGTCAATCTTCCGATGATGCTAAGCTTAGGTCAATAGTTTTTACCATATAGATAAAATGCCATTATGACAAAACCTTATCAACGTCCTTCTGCTGACGAGCCGGCCTGGTGGTTTATTTGTGCCGGTGGTGAGATTGTTCTTGATGACGATCACCAGCCTCCTCATGGCCGCGCTGAAGAGTTACCGCTGCCTACCCTGGATGAGTACCAAATTATCTGGTTGGGAGAAGTGCGCGAGCGTAGTTGCTACCTGGTGTTGGCCGACTATGGCGATGATGCCTTTGCCGCCCTTGGCGAGTTCCAGTCGCTGCGGCCCTTGATCGAAAAGCACGATGAAGAAATGTTTTCGATGGCGTCACGGGCAAAGCAGATTACGGAGTTTGTTTCCACGCACCGGTTTTGTGGTCGCTGTGGCGCCCGCATGCAAGCGGTTGACTGGGAACTGGCAATGCAATGCCACACCTGTAAGCATCGCTGCTACCCGCGTATTTCGCCGTGCATTATCGTCGCCATTCGCAATGGTAAGAAAATTCTTCTGGCTCGCGGTGAACGGCACCGACCCGGACTCTATTCGGTCCTGGCGGGCTTTGTTGAGTCAGGCGAAACCCTTGAACAGACGCTGGCTCGGGAGGTCATGGAAGAGGCAGGCATCAAAGTCAAAAACGTTCAGTATGTCTGTAGTCAGCCATGGCCATTCCCTAATTCTCTCATGATGGGCTTTACCGCAGAGTGGGAAAGTGGCGACCTGCACTTTGATCCTTTTGAGCTGGAAGACGGTGCCTGGTATGGATTTGATGAATTACCGGATATCCCCCTGCCAGGTACCATCGCGAATCGCTTGATCGAAACCGTAAAAGCGCAAATAGAGCAAGAATCTGAGACCTGAGACTGATAGAATAGCGTCGCAATTTTTGACCGGCCAATCTTTAAAGTTAAACATGGGTAGTACAAGCGAATGAGTACTTTGCAGAATGATCTCTATTTACGTGCATTGTTGCGAGAGCCGACAGAGCGCACCCCGATTTGGATGATGCGCCAGGCAGGCAGGTATTTGCCTGAGTATCGCGAGATCCGTAAAGAAGCTGGCGATTTTATGACGCTATGCAAGAATCCGGAGCTGGCATGTGAGGTCACTATGCAGCCGCTGCGTCGATTCCCACTGGATGCCGCCATTTTGTTTTCAGACATTCTGACCATCCCAGATGCGATGGGGCTGGGCCTCTATTTTGAAACCGGCGAAGGTCCAAAATTTGAGCGTCCCGTTCGCGATTTAGCCGCGATCAATAAATTAGCGGTGCCGGATCCTGAGCAAGAGCTCGGTTATGTAATGAATGCCGTGCGTACAATTCGTCGCGAGCTGAAAGGTTCAGTGCCACTGATTGGTTTTTCTGGCAGCCCGTGGACGCTGGCGACCTACATGGTCGAAGGTGGCAGCACCAAGAACTTCAGTGAAGTAAAAAAGTTGATGTTTGCTGAGCCACAGGCAATGCATAAGTTGCTGGATACGTTGGCGCAGTCGGTCACAAGTTATTTGAATGCGCAGATTGCTGCGGGTGCGCAAGCCGTTATGGTTTTCGATACCTGGGGCGGGGTACTCAGCCCACGCGATTACCGCGAATTCTCGCTGCGTTACATGCAACAGATTGTGGATGGGCTGACACGGGAAAACGAAGGGCGTCGTGTACCTGTCACCTTGTTTACCAAAAATGCTGGCCCCTGGTTGGACGAAATGGCCAAAACCGGTGCAGATGCTTTGGGCGTCGATTGGACCACAGATCTTGCCGATGCGCGCAAATTAGTGCAGGACAAAGTCGCCTTACAGGGCAATATGGACCCTAGCATGCTATACGCGTCGCCAGCACGAATTGAAGAAGAAGTGGCAAGCATTCTGGCAAGTTATGGCCACGGCCACGGTCATGTATTTAACCTTGGCCACGGCATTCACCCGCAAGTCGATCCAGACCACGCAAAAGCGTTTATTGAAGCCGTGCATAAGCTCAGCCCTGCCTATCACCGCTAATTTGCGGTAAACCTCAACGAATCGGCGGTAAGCGGGGCTGCCGCCGGGTCGTGTCACTGTACAATACCGCCATAGTGTTAGAATTCCTTCACAGCACGTCGGGGAGTAGATGGCGGTGGCAAAATTTTTTAATCCGGTTTCCTTAATCGTCGCACTGTTAGCATTAGCGGCGGCTTATTTCATTTTCATTCATGAACCAGTCATTGAAGAGCAGCGAGCGCAAGACGCCGTTCCTGTTAAAGTGACTGCGGCTGAGATTAAACCTTTTCGCGATATCATTGCAGCTATTGGTACCGCTCAGGCGAATGAGTCGGTAGTGATCACTGCGCAAACCCAGGAAAAAGTGGTCGCGGTTCATTTCAGCGATGGCCAGACCGTATCAGCGGGTGATTTACTGGTTGAACTTGATGCGCGCGAAGAACAAGCCCGCGTGCAGGAGCTGAAGTTCCGCCTGGCAGAAGCGAAACGCCAATACCAACGGTTACAGGACCTGGCCCGCCAGAACGCCGCCTCACAGCAGCAGCTTGAAACTCAGGATGTTGTGGTTAAAGAAATTGTGGCATTACTTGAAGTTGCTGAAACCCAGCTGGCGCAAAAACGCATCGTCGCGCCATTTGACGGCCGTTTAGGTATTCGTCAGATTAGCGTGGGCTCGCTGGTGGCACCAGGACAAGAAATCACCACCCTTGATGACATTACCCCGATCAAACTGGATTTCAGTGTACCAGAACTGGTGTTCGCCAGCCTGGCAATTGACCAGACGATTACTGCGCTAAGCGGTGCTTACCCGGGACGCGAGTTTCAGGGCATCATCCGCAGTATTGATTCGCGGGTAGATCCGCTCACGCGCTCAATTTTAGTGCGCGCCGAAGTTCCTAATGAGAACCTTTTGTTGCGTCCGGGGATGTTGCTGCGGGTCGAATTATTGCGCAGTGTTGATAGCGTTATGCTGCTGCCTGAGCGCGCCGTGGTACCCATGGATACCCGGCATTTTGTGTATGTCGTTGACGAAGATAACATCGCCAGAGAGCGCCAAATTACCATCGGTCGTCGTCAGCCGGGTGTTGTGGAAATTCTTGATGGCCTTGAGCCTGGCGAACAGATTGTAACTGAAGGCATCGTGCGCATGCGCGATGGCATCGAAGTTACCATTAAGGAGAGCTAATCATGTTGCTCTCCGATGTCTCCGTAAAGCGTCCGGTATTTGCAACCGTCGTCAACCTGTTACTGATCGTCTTCGGTATTGTGTGTTTTACCATGCTGCCGTTGCGCGAATATCCCGATATTGATCCGCCAGTGGTGTCCATTGATACCAGCTACCCCGGCGCATCTGCAGAGATCGTTGAAACCCAGATCACCCAGCCTATCGAAGACCGGATCAGCGGTATCGAAGGCATCAAAAATATAAGCTCCAGCAGCCGCAACGGTCGCTCCCGCATCACCATTGATTTTAACCTGAGTCGTGATGTCGACTCTGCCGCCAACGATGTGCGTGATCGGGTGTCGCGGGTGGTGGATAACTTGCCCGAGCAGGTCGACCCACCCGAGGTGTCGAAGGCCAACTCCGATGAAACCACCGTGGTGTGGTACAACCTGCGCAGCGAAAACCTCAGTATTCTGGAACTGACCGACTATGCCGATCGCTATATCGTCGAGCGGTTGTCAGTGGTCGATGGCGTGGCCCGGGTTAACCTCGGTGGTGAGCGCCGGTACGCCATGCGGGTCTGGCTTGATCGCGATGCAATGGCGGCCCGGGGCATTACCGTGGCCGATATCGAAAGTCGCTTACGTTCCGAGAACGTCGAGTTACCTGCCGGTGAAGTCGAATCCGTTGATCGGGAGTTTACCGTCCGCGTGGCGCGCACGTATCTCAACCCCGACGATTTCAGATTACTCGCTATAAAACGCGGTGACAGTGGGCAACTGGTGCGACTCGGTGAAGTTGCGCGGATCGAGATGGGCTCGGAAGACGACAAAACCGAATTCCGCGGTAACGGCATCAATATGATTGGTATTGGTGTCATTAAACAATCAAAAGCGAACACGCTCGAAGTGGTGGAGAGTGTCCGGAGTGAGATCGAAACCATCCAGCAGACCTTGCCGGAATCGATGATCATTGTGCCGAGTTACGATTCGTCCATCTTCATTAAAGGTTCGATCGACGAAGTCTACAACACCCTCGGTATCGCCATGGGACTGGTGGTGGTGGTGATCTACTTGTTCCTTGGCAACATTCGCGCCACCCTGATCCCGGCGCTGACAGTGCCGGTGGCGATCATTGCCTCCTACATCGCGCTCTTTGCCATGGGATTCTCGGTGAACCTGCTGACCTTGTTGGCCTTAGTGCTGGCAATTGGTCTGGTGGTGGATGACTCGATCGTGGTGCTGGAGAATATTTACCGGCGCGTGGAAGCGGGTGAACCGCCCTTATTAGCCGCGTATCGGGGTGCACGCGAGGTTGGTTTTGCCGTGGTGGCGACCACCCTGGTGTTAATTGCGGTGTTCGTGCCTCTGGCATTTCTGGATGGGAATATCGGCCAGCTCTTCACCGAATTTGCGCTGGCGATTGCCGCGGCGGTGCTCTGTTCGAGTATTGCTGCGTTAACTTTGTCACCCATGCTGAGCTCGAAGATCCTCCGTCGCCGCGAACGCACCAGTCGTTTTGGGCGCGGCATGGATCGCTTCTTTAACTGGGTTGAAGAAGGTTATGGGCGTGTTCTAAAACGTACCCTGGCCTACCCGTGGCTGGCGGTGGTGCTGGTGATACTTGCGACACTGGTGTCTTACAACATGCTGAAGCTGGTGCCGCAGGAATTTGTGCCACCAGAAGACCGCGGCACCTTCTTTGTCATGGTGCGCAGTGCTGAAGGCGCGAGTTTCGAATCCAACGCCGCGCACATGCGCGAAATCGAAGCCTTGCTCTTACCTTATGTGGATGAAGGCAAGATTGACCGTCTCTTAGTCCGTGCTCCGGGCTGGGGCAACTCAGCAGGTATTGCCATCGTTGGCGCGGTGCCATTCGACGAACGTGAATGGAGTACCTTCGAGCTGATGGACGAAGTCAGTGCCAAGCTCAATCAGGTCAGTGGGGTGCGGGCGTTCGCCTTTATGCGTAGCGGTATCTCCGGTGGCAGCGGGCGACCGGTGCAGTTCGTCCTGCAGGGCAATACCTATGATCAGCTTGCCGCTTATCGCGACATCGTGATTGAGGAAGCGAGCAAAAATCCGAATTTACTCGAGCTTGACAGCGACTTTAAACAAACGCTGCCACAGTTACTGATCCAGATCGATCAGACCCGTGCTGCTGATATGGGCGTATCGGTCGGCGATATTGGCCGTACCCTCGAAACCATGTTGGGCGAGCGGCGGGTGACCACCTATCTGGACCGTGGCGAAGAATACGATGTGATACTGGAAGGTGAACGTGCGGATTATCGTGATCCGACCGCCATCGACCAGATTTACGTGCGCTCTGACAGCAGTGGTGAGTTAATTCCATTAGCGAACCTGGTGACCATTGAAGAGCGGGCCACCTCGGGTCAGCTTAACCGCTACAACCGGATGCGCAGTATCACCATTGAAGCCAACTTAGCCGAAGGCTATTCACTGGGCGATGCCCTGGCTTATTTAGAGAATATTGTGGCGGAAAAACTGCCTGATGATGTGTCGATTGATTACAAAGGTGAGTCGCAGCTGTATCAGGAAAGCGGCAGCTCAGTGATATTTGTTTTCGCGCTGGCGCTCGTCATCGCTTATCTGGTGCTTGCGGCTCAGTTCGAGAGCTTCATTCACCCGCTGGTAATCATGTTGATGGTGCCCATTGCGATTCTGGGGGCGGCTTTTGGTTTGTACTTCACCGATCTCACGCTCAATATCTACAGTCAGATAGGTATCGTCATGCTGATTGGGTTAGCGGCTAAAAACGGTATTCTTATCGTGGAATTCGCGAATCAGCTGCGTGATGCCGGGCATGACTTCGATGAGGCACTGATCCGCGCCTCGCAGCAGCGCTTACGCCCCATCGTGATGACCGCTTTTACCACCTTAATGAGCGCGGTGCCGCTCATCCTGGGCACCGGGCCGGGTGCTGAAAGCCGCATGGTCATTGGTACGGTGATCTTCTGCGGGGTGGCGTTCTCAGCCTTCCTGACGATTTTTGTGATCCCGTCGTTGTACTCGGTGCTGGCACGTAATACCACCTCGCCGATGGCGTTGAGTCATGAGTTAGATGAGCTTCAGCAACGTTTCCCTAAGCACCAGAGCGACAACGATTAGTCGAGGTGCCAGGCCTCTGAGGGCTGCACCTGCAGCCCCTGGAGGACGTTACGGGCAACGCTTGGATGGTTGGTAAAGATACCGTCGACACCCATGGTGTGGAGATCGCGCATATCTTCGGGTTCATCTACTGTAAACACAAACACCTGCAAACCGCGGGTATGGGCATCGGCGACGAATTCCGGGGTGACAAAGTCGACATCAATATGCACGGACCAGGCTTGCAGTTCACTGGCAAACGCTGCGTAACTCAATGGACATGAGGTGGTGAGCGCGCCGATGAGTTGTTGCGGGTGATCTTCCTTAAGCTGGCGTAACCAATGGTGATTAAAGCTCGACACCAGCAGCTGTTCACGGCTGAAGCCAAGCTCTGCGCGGGCAAAGCGCAAATGTCGGGTTAAACCCCTGGCAATATCGGCACCTTTTAATTCAATATTAACGATGCAGCGGCCGGCGATAAACGCCAGCGCCTCATCCAGGGTTGGCACCGGTTGCTGACCGAAAACCTTGAGTTTCCGCACTTGCTCTAAGGTCAGATCCTGCAAGCGGCCGGGATGTGCAGTGAGTCGTGCGAGATACCTGTCGTGGAAGACAATCCACTCATCCTGTAGCGGATAAACATCGAGCTCAATAGCATCGGCGCCCGCGTCCAGGGCGCGACCGAAGGCCGTCAGGGTGTTCTCTGGGGCTTCAAAACTCGCGCCGCGATGAGCAATAATCAGCATAAGCGCTAGTCGTCTCGTTCCCCGAGCACCTGTCCCATGCGGGTGACAGATAGGGGCCCAAGATCGTCGTCAAAATCAATGGTGTCTGCAGGGAAGGTGAGTACCACCGTCGACCCAAGCTTAAAGTGTCCCATTTCTTCACCTTTTTTCAGGCGAATCGCCTGATCACCGCTGGCCGGATACTCCCAGCTATGCACGTGCTTACCGGTGGGTGGGGTCACTGTGCCTGCCCAGACGGTGCCGATACTGGCAACGATGGTGGCGCCGACGAGCACCATCGAGAACTTACCAAACTCACCATCAAAAATCGCAACCACGCGTTCATTACGGGCGAATAAATTAGGCACATTGGCGGCAGTTAAAGGGTTTACCGAGAATAAATCGCCAGGCACATAGATCATTTTACGCAGCACACCATCGCAGGGCATGTGAATGCGGTGGTAGTCTTTCGGTGCTAAATAAATGGTGGCAAATTCACCGTTTTTAAAGGCATGAGCATCACGCGGATCGCCGCCCAGCAGTTCGGTCAGGCTGTAATCGTGTCCTTTGGCCTGAAAGATACGACCGTCTTTGATCGGGCCAAGCTGGCTTACGGCACCGTCAACTGGATGCGCAAACTGGTGCGCTTCAGTGGCGTTGAGCGGGCGCAAGTCGGCTTTCAGATAGCGCGTGAAAAAGTCGTTAAACGTTTTATAGGCTTTCGGACTTTCTTCAACCGCTTCACTCATATCGACGTTGTATTTCCAAATAAACCAACGAATAAAGAGTTGTGTGAAGACGCCCGCACGGGCAGCCGCAAAAGCTCCGACTAAGCGCGACAAAGCATGCTTAGGCGTTAAGTACTGCACTTTAATTTTTACATCATCCCAATTCACTTCTTACTACCTCGTGGCATTGCGCGCGATGGCTTACTGGTGGCCATCGACTCTATAATTTTGTGGAAATTGTACAACCGAAGCGGATGCAGGTCACCTGCTTCGACCGCTTGCTGTAATGCACAGCCCGGATCCTGCGGCTGGTGTTTACAATCTCTGAATTTGCATTGGCCCAGAAACGGTCGGAAATCGATAAAGCACCACGCTACACGAGTTTCATCTAAATGCCAGAGGGCAAACTCACGAATTCCAGGGGAATCGATAAGAAACCCGCCGTCAGGCAACGGGTAACGCGTGGCCACAGTGGTGGTATGCTGCCCCAGACCTGAGTTGCTGGAAATATCGCCTACGTCAGCGTCAATATCCGGTAACAGCGCATTCACCAGGGACGACTTGCCGACACCTGACTGGCCCACCACAATCGAAACCTCGGTTTGCAGTAAACGCTTAATGTCATCCAGGCCGCCGGTGGTTTTGGCGCTGACACTCAGTACCTGATAACCAATAGCTTCGTACATTGCCAGTGCTGCGCCAATCTCTTCCCGTTCTGTCGCGCCGACCTCGTCAAGTAAGTCAGCCTTATTGAGAATAATCACCGGGGTAATGTCAATGTCTTCACAGGCAACCAGATAACGATCAATAATCTGGGTTGAAAAGGCAGGCAGCACGCTCGAAATAATTAAAATCTGATCAATATTGGCCGCAACAGGTTTTACCCCATCGTAGTAATCGGGCCGGCTGAGCAGCGAACGCCGCGGTTGCACGGCTTCAATGACGCCTTGTTCAGTGTTAGCACTTTGCCCTGTAAAGCGGCGCCACACGACCTCGTCACCACAGACAAGACTTTCAATACCGCGGCGAATATTGCAACGGTACTGTTGTTCATCATCACCGGCGACAATGGCGTGCTGACCGAACCGCGCAACGATGATGCCGGATTCCGTACCACCTAAACTTGCATCATCGAGCTGTTGCTCGAGATCGTTTTGCTGCAACCGTTTTTGCTGGTTGGCGCGAACGCGGCGTAACTGTCCTTTATTTAACTTTCGATGTTTCCCCACAAGGCTCCTAACTTGGTTGGCAACGTCAATTGTTGCTAATGATACAATATTCTTTGCAACTCCGCCTGAATTACGGACAATAGGCACTACTTAGATGAGTCAGAGGGAAAAAACATGACCGCGACAGCAGATCGACTGATTTGGATCGACCTGGAAATGACCGGGCTGGAACCCGACCGGGACTTCATTATCGAGATTGCGACTATCGTCACAGATCAACAGCTTAACGTACTTGCAGAGGGGCCGGTGATTGCTGTGCACCAGCCTGAAGTGCGCTTGGAACTGATGGATGACTGGAATGTGCGCACGCACACTGGATCCGGCCTTATCGAGCGAGTTAAAACGAGTGCGCACGACGATGCCGCGGCAGAACGGGAAACCTTAGAGTTTTTGGCGAAGTGGTGCACTCCGCAAAGCTCGCCAATGTGCGGTAATAGTATTTGTCAGGATCGACGCTTTCTGGCCCGTCACATGCCTGAGTTAGAGGCTTTCTTCCACTACCGTAACCTCGATGTCAGCACGGTGAAGCAACTTGCAAAATACTGGGCTCCGGATGTCGCAGCAGGTCTTACGAAACAAGGCGCACATACGGCACTGGCCGATATTCGAGAGTCGATCGACGAATTACAGTACTACCGTGCGCACTTTTTCGACATTCAAGCCGAATAAGCCGAAAAAGCGGTTGCAAAGCCTGCCGAATTCAGTAAAATTCGCCTCCGTTATCGCATTTGATGACAGAAGTTTAAGCGGGAATAGCTCAGTGGTAGAGCACAACCTTGCCAAGGTTGGGGTCGCGAGTTCGAATCTCGTTTCCCGCTCCAAACTTCACCCTCGAATACCTTTCTTGATGCGGGAATAGCTCAGCTGGTAGAGCACAACCTTGCCAAGGTTGGGGTCGCGAGTTCGAATCTCGTTTCCCGCTCCAAATTTTCTTGTTTTAACCCTCGAGTTTATCCGCAATGCGCGCGACACCATGACGAATCGGGTCGACGCAGGGCAGCCCTAACCGTTGTTCAACGTCCCGGCAGTAGGTCATCGCGCCTTCTTCGTCGACCGCAGACGTATTCACCGCAATGGCAATGACTTTGGCTTGAGGGTTGGTCACCCGAGCCAGCATTTCATTGAGCGCGATGGTTTCTTCCAGGCTTGGCAAGGGCCGGTTATCGATAGCCCGCATACTTGAGCGGCCTAACGCATGGCACACCACTAAGGCATCAGGCTGAGAGCCATGCAGGAGTCCCAGACTCACACCAGCAAAGGCTGGATGCGAGAGGGAACCCTGACCCTCGATAATATCCCAGTGCTCCGGGGCATTCGCTGGCGCTAAATCTTCAATGGCGCCGGCAATAAAATCTGCGATCACACAGTCTACCGCGACACCATCGCCGGCGACCAAAATACCGCTTTGTCCTGTCGCGCGGAAGCTCACGTTGCGTTGCCGACGCTGCAGCTCGCGGGTAATCGCTAAACTGGTGTACATTTTCCCGACCGAACAATCCGTGCCAACAGTGAGTAAACGCTTACCCTCACGGCGATAGCCTTTTCCCGTGCGCAGTCGCTGGCGCGGGTGGCGGATGTCGAATAACTCACAGCCTCTGGCCTGGGCCGCGCTTACGAGTTCAGGAATGTCCTGCAGCCGGTCGTGAAGGCCACTGATAATATCCATACCAGCAGCGATTGCCTCGTGAATCACTGGCAACCAGGCTTCATCAATATAACCACCGCTATTGGCAAAACCCAAAACCAAACTTTGCGCGCCAGCAGCCTTAGCTTCTGCAATCGTCAATGCCGGACAACCGGTCGTCACCGTACAGCCCGGCAGACGCAATTCACCGATACATTTTTCCGGACTCCAATCCGCTGCGCTACGAGCCATTTTAATGCTAAGTGGATCCTTGGCATCACCAATAAATAGTAGGTAAGGGGCTTTTAACGGCGTCATCTGGATTCCTTGGATAGGTGGTTAATGTCCGCCTTAGGATAGGAATTTGGCCGTAAAACAACAGTGAATAATAGAAGGTGCGCTATAACCTGAAGTTATGACTGCTGATCGAGTAACGCACTTTGTACGAAGGGCAAAAATGCCTGGCTAAGTTTCGATAGCGGTTTAGCGGCCAGATGGAGTGCCCGTATAGGTACCTGAAGTGGAGGTTCGAGGGACGCTGTGGCGACGCGTTGGTCCGGGTTACCCTGAGCCGAAATCGCATCGATAGTACAGCAGCCCAAGCCTTGTGCAACCATGCGCGCGGCAATGTAATAGGTATCGACCTGAATGATCGATGCAGTATCAACCCCGGCCTGATTAAGCTGTTGCCAGAGCAACTGGCCGATAGGGCCACTGTCCCAGATGGCAATCAAGGGTAGTGTGGAGAGTTCAGCGTAGGTTAACGACTGCGGTTGCCTGGCGAAGGTCTCACACGGGTAAAGCACTTTTATTTCAGTGCTGCCGAGTTCGATAGCTTCAACGTTTGGATAACCTGGCGAGGCATAAAGCAATGCGAGCTCACAGTCGCGCTCAACCAGGGCCTGCATGGCTTCATCATTATGGATCGTTTGCAGACGAAAACGCACCTTAGGATAGTGCTGATTAAAGCGGGCAATGGCGACCGGGATAACGTTAAAGCCCAAGGCTGGTGTAATGGCTAAATCGATCAGGCCCTCATCATGGCGCTGAATATTTTGCGCAAGAGCCTTAACGCTGTGCAACTGCCGATAAACCTGTTCCACCGCGGGAAACAACGCCAGCGCTTCGTCGGTGGGAAGCAACTTACCTTTTTCACGTTTGAACAGGGCAAAACCAAGTTGTTGTTCAGCATGCCCTAAAGCTTTGGATACCGCGGGCTGAGAGATATGCAACAGTTGCGCCGCCGCCGTTACGGAACCGGTCGTATAAATTGCGTGAAAAACTTCAATGTGGCGTAAGCGCATAATATGGTGGTGAGAACCATCCAGTCGGCAAGCTAAGATACCGTCATTCTTGCATCGTTTTTAATCGTGAACAAGAACCACTAAGCCATGCTCGCGTACCGACAGGTACTCAACTTTCCCTGACCCAGAGTGTACGGCAGCGACCAATAGTTCGTCGCCATGGCGCATTACCGAAGACGTAAGTAACCACTCACTGTGTACTGGGCCTTTTATGGATTGGGGCGCTTCGTTACTGTTTAGGTGACGCTTCAGCTCCTGTACCGTTGGCAGGCGCCAGTTTACTTCAGTGTCGAGTTGGCCGATGGCGACCTTGGCTTGATTCCACTGCCACCGTTGCGCTGCGCCGGTACATTCGTTAGCCATTAAGGTCTGACCGAGCAGACATGGGTACCATGTCAGCTTCGGCGGAGTCGCTGTGAGTAATGCGCTAAACATCAATGCAATCAGCATCAGACAACGACCTCAGAACTCTTTTAGCATGGCCCAGAAGATCCAGATCCAGCCGATAATAAAGCAAGCGCCGCCAATTGGCGTGACTGGACCAAAGAACTTGGCTCCGGTTACTGCCAGCAGATAGAGGCTACCTGAGAATAGAATAATACCGGCCAGCAGCAGCCAGCCACCGGTGCGCAGCCCGGTGGCCTGCGGATACGGAAGTAACAGCGCCGCAACTAGCAACAACCCTAGCGCATGATAAATCTGGTACTGTACACCGGTTTGGAATACCGCGAGCATTTCGGGACTCAGTTTGCCTTTTAAACCATGTGCCCCGAATGCACCAAGAATTACCCCAAGTGCCATATTGATTGCGCCTAACATTGCGAATAACTTCATACTATCCTTACTCTGAATTCTGATGAGTGTAATCCTAATGTACCGCAAAAGGAGTGAAAATGCGTGTAGAAACAGCGGCAGAAGCCCTAAGTATTCTCGCCGATAACGACATTATATGGTGTCAGTCGATGGCAGCCACCCCGTATAAATTGCTTGAAGGTCTCGCTGAAATCGCCCCTTCCCGCAAAAATATGACCCTGCTGCAGTTGCACACTGAACACAGTGAGATGTTAGGCGATGCCGCATTGTCTGGTCACTTAAGGCAGCGCGCATTCTTTGTCGGAAAGTCCACGCGTGAAGCGGTCAGTGAAGGGCTTGCAGATTATGTGCCGATCTTTTTATCAGAGATCCCAAAACTGTTCCGTTCCGGTGAGCAGCATCTTGATGCGGTATTGATACAGGTATCGGCACCCGACGCTCACGGTAATTGTAGCTTGGGGATTTCTGTTGAAGCGACGCGCGCGGCGCTGCAGGTGGCAAAAAAAGTGATCGCTTGGGTCAATCCAAAGATGCCGCGTACCCATGGCGATTCTTTTGTGCACATGTCACGCATTGATCGCTACTTTGAGCTTGCCCAGGATCTGCCCTTACACCAGCGTCCTCAGCAAAGTAAGACCACCTTACGTATCGGTGAGCGGGTGGCCGAATTGATTAATGATGGAGACTGTCTGCAAATGGGGATTGGTGCGATCCCCGACGCGACTCTGGGCTGCCTGACCCATCACCGGGACTTGGGGATCCATACTGAGATGTTCTCTGATGGGGTACTGCCGCTGGTAACAAGTGGTGTGATCAACAACTCCCGTAAACGCAAGCATCGCGGCCGTATCGTCACGACCTTTGCCATGGGCAGTCAGGAACTGTACGACTTTGTTGACGATAACCCACAAGTGGCCTTCCTTGATGTCGAATACACCAACGATACCGCTGTGATCCGTCAGAATAAGCAGGTGATGGCCATCAACAGTGCACTGCAGGTGGATCTGACCGGTCAGGTGTGTGCCGATTCAATTGGAACCAAAGTCTATTCGGGGGTTGGCGGGCAAATGGACTTTGTCCGTGGAGCAAGCCTTTCAGAGGGCGGACGTTCGGTGATTGCCTTGCCGGCGACAGCTGCCGGGGGCCAGATTTCCCGTATTTCCGCCATGCTTGCGCCTGGAGCTGGTGTTGTCACTACTCGTGCTCACGTGCACTATGTGGTAACTGAATACGGCGTCGCCAATCTGCGCGCGCGCAGCCTCACCGAGCGCGCTGAAGCACTGATTCATATTGCCGCTCCGCAATTTCGCGAGCAGCTCGCTCGTGACGCGCGCGATGATTGGGGACTACGGGTAAAGATTTAACCCGTAGCAGCAATCACAACTACTCATGTGGGGGTACTCCTGATGCAACGGGCTGGCCCCCCCTTCCTTGATATCGATCAATTTCATTCTATGCTCTAGTCTTAGAATGATATCAGCTAGCTTTAGCTGAAAGTCCATCAAGGAGGACGCCCTATGCATTCTAAACTCTCTACTCATCCAAAGTGGTCCCTGTCACCGTTAGCTCTTTTCAGTGGTCTGGCCGCGTTGCTGTTTTCTATTCAGCCGGCAGTTGCCGATGACCACGGTAAGGACGCCTATGCAAAACAATGTCAGGCCTGTCACCAGCCTACGGGAATGGGATTAGCCGGAGCTTTCCCACCGTTAGCGAATAATCCCAATGTTGATGGCCACCCTGATTACGTCATTGCGACGATTTTGCAAGGCAAATCTGGCCCGCTGGAAGTGAATGGGCAAACCTACAATGCAGTGATGCCACCGATGCAGCATCTCACCAACGATAGCATTGCAGCGATTACGAATTACGTGCTTAGCAGCTGGGGGAACTCGGGTGCTAAGGTCGACGAGCAGGACGTTGAAGACAGCAGGGTGGAGTTGGGTCTAAAAGATCGGGCGGCCGGTAAGCCGCATGCTGATGAAACCGCTGCCGAGGTCAGTTATAAGGGCGCGCCCTCGCAGGTCGAAGGCGGTAAACAAGTGGTCTCGCTTGGCGCTCCCGCCATGAGCGAAGACGAATTTGCAGTGGCACAGAAAATCTACTTTCAACGCTGTGCCGGTTGTCACGGGGTACTGCGTAAAGGGGCAACAGGTCTGCCGCTAACCCCTGACATTACCCAGCAAAAAGGTACCGAGTACCTGAAAGCTCTTATTAACTATGGCTCGCCGGGCGGTATGCCAAATTGGGGCACCTCTGGTGAGTTAACCACCGACGAGATCGACATTCTTGCGCGTTTTATTCAGCACGAACCGCCAACCCCACCGGAATGGGGTATGCCGGAAATGATGAACAGTTGGGTGGTTCATGTTGCTCCGGAAGACCGACCAAGCGAACCGCAACATAATTACGACGTCGACAACATGTTTGCGGTGACGTTGCGTGATGCCGGGCAGGTTGCCATTATCGATGGTGCCAGCAAGGAAGTACTGAATTATGTTGAGACTGGCTACGCAGTTCATATTTCACGTGCGTCCAGTTCGGGTCGTTATTTCACTACCATAGGTCGTGACGGAAAAATCGATTTGATTGATCTGTATATGTTTCCACCGCAGGTGGTGGCGGAAATCAAAATCGGCCTGGAGGCAAGATCAGTAGAGAACTCTCGCTTTAAGGGCTATGAAGACAAGGTCGCCATCGCTGGCGCTTACTGGCCGCCGCACTACGTGCTGATGGATGGCCAGACGCTGGAACCGCACAAGATTGTGTCTACGCGAGGTATGACGGTGGACACTCAGGAGTACCATCCTGAGCCACGTGTCGCGGCGATTGTTGGTTCACATAAACACCCTGAGTTCATCGTCAATGTAAAAGAGACCGGTCAGATCAAACTGGTGAACTATGCTGACATCGAGAATTTGCAGGTGACTACCATTTCAGCAGCGCCTTTTCTGCATGACGGTGGCTGGGACAGTTCCGGCCGGTATTTCCTGACTGCTGCGAACGAAAATGACACTATTGCCGTGGTCGATGCGTTGGAGCGTAAACTGGAAGCCTTAATTCCAGTGGAGCGGATCCCGCACCCGGGTCGGGGCGCAAATTTCGAAGATCCTGAACATGGTCCGGTCTGGGCGACAAGTGCTTTGGGTAACGCCAATATCACACTAATTGGCACCGACCCCGAAGGCCACCCAGACAATGCCTTTAAGGTTGTCCGCATTCTTGAAGGTCAGGGCGGCGGCTCACTCTTTATCAAGACCCATCCACTTTCAAGCAACCTATGGGTGGACACGCCATTGAACCCGGATGAGGCGAAAGCACAGTCGGTAGCAGTGTTTGATATCAACAACCTGGGGGCTGGCTACGAGGTATTGCCTATTGCAGAGTGGGCAGACTTAGGTCCAGGTCCTAAGCGTATCGTCCAGCCTGAATACAATATGGCCGGCGATGAAGTGTGGTTCTCGGTCTGGAGTGGCATGGAAGAAGAATCAGCGATCGTTATCGTGGATGATAAAACGCGCAAGCTTAAACATGTCATTAAAGGCGAGAAAATCGTTACGCCAACCGGTAAGTTCAATAATTACAATACCCGCAACGAGGTGTATTGATGGGACAATTCCACAGCAGGCTTGGGTGCGTCTGTAGCGTGGTGATTTGCGCGGTGGCTCTACCAGCCGCCGCGCAGCAAATCAGCAGCGAAGCTACTGAAGAAATTCGTCCAGATGAAATTATAACCGTCGTTGCTCATAGACAAGCTCGCGCTGTGAGCGAGGTTGCCGGTACTGTTTCTGTAATCAGTGACGCGGAGCTGGAACGTGATCTGGTCTTTAATGCGAGCGATTTAATTCGCTATGAAATGGGAGTGGAGTTAGATGACAGTTCTAATCGCTTTGGTTACAGCGGTTTCCGTATTCGTGGTGTTGGTGGCAACCGCACCGCCGTTGTCGTCGATCAAGTAGCTATTGCTGATCGTTTTGCCGTCGGTAGCTTTTCTGATACCGGCCGTGGCTTACTGGATTTGGGGCTGGCCAACCGCGTGGAGATCTTGCGTGGTCCGGCATCGACACTTTACGGCAGTGATGCTCTGGGCGGCGTTGTCGCTGTGCATACCTTGGTGGCGGAGGATGTCCTCACCACACCTCAACACGGGACCCGGGTGCGGCTTGGCTTTGGTTCCGATGCCGATCGTGCTTACGGACGGGTGGCAACGGCATTGAGCTCAGGTCAGCACAGCTTTTTGCTTGCGGGTGCTGCGAGTTCGCGCGCTGAAAGTGAAGCACAGGGCCTAACGGAGGCTGAACGTGATCCGCAGGATATCGAGCAAACAGGTGCCTTGCTGAAATGGCAGTACGCCAGCACCTACGGTGAACTGCAACTGAGCTTTGATGCGCTGCGCGAAGAGCGTGAAACTCAAGTGCGGCATAGCTTAGGTAGCGGACGACAAGCTTCAACCACCGCCCTTCGTGGTGACGACGAGCGCTATGAGTGGCGTTCGATTCTGAGTTTTAACAGTAGCGCGACGCAATTCTATGATCGTGGCGAATGGCGCGTTTTTTTTCAGCAATCGCAAACCCGGCAGGATTCCTACGAGGAGCGCGGGCGTCTGGCTCAACCCTTGTCGATTTATCGCGGTTTCCGTTACGATTACTCTAATTATGGCTTGGCAGCGGACTTAGAGTACGACACCGTTTTTGCCGGCTTGCAGCAGCGTATCGGGTATGGCTTTGAGTGGTCTCAGGCGGAGGTATGGGACGAGCGTGACGCCTGGCAGTTCAACCAAAGTACGCAGGAGTCGACCAAGACTTTGCTGGGCGAGACCTTCCCGTTGCGTGACTTCCCACGCAGCGAAATTTCCGAACTGGGGCTATACCTGCACGACGAAATTCGCCTCTGGCAGGGCGGGCCGACGCTAAGTCCGGGGGTACGTTATGAGTATTATGATCTGGCCACTCAGCAAGACTCATTGTTCCAAAGCCGTTATCCGGATACCGAGGTGACGGACCTGACGCATACCGCGTGGTTGCCCAAACTCGGTTTGCTCTGGCCTGTCAGCACCAACGCAGAGTGGTTTGCTCAGTACGCCCGGGGCTACCGCGCACCGCCGTTTGCCGATGTAAATGTTGGTCTGTATTACCCACAATTTCGTGTTCTTGCCATAGCCAATCCAGATCTTAAGCCAGAACGTGGGTATACTTTTGAGACAGGCCTGCGCTGGCGCTCTATTGACACGCAGCTAAGCGCTACCCTGTATCATAATCGTTTCAGTGACTTCATTGATAGCCGAGCTGCACAAGGCTTCGACCCGCAGCGACAGCTATTAATTTTTCAGTCGGTGAACCGCGATCAGGTCATTATTGAGGGCGTTGAGTTGAGATGGCAGCAACAGTGGCACCCCAACTGGGCTTCCGAGTTCTGGCTCGATTACAGTGACGGCGAAGATCGCGCGACCGGACAGAGCCTGCCGAGCCTGAGCCCTCCCTCATTGCTCGCCGACGTGACCTATCAGGCGTCATCAGGAGACTGGGAAACACGGCTTATTCTGCGAGCGCAAAAAGGGCAAAAGCAACTCTATGATGCAGATAATGCCCCTCTCTTTGCCGCACCGGGCTACGCCACCATGGATTGGTTAGTGCAATGGTTTCCCAGCCACCAACTGCAGCTGGGCGCCGGTGTCTTTAACCTGACGGATCGTCGCTACTGGAGTACTGCGCAGGTCGGTAATTACCCCCAAGATGACCCGATTTTACCGCTTATGGCGGCGCCGGGTCGGCATGTTCGCGCGACATTGAACTATCGCTTCTAGTAAATAATTAAAAAATTTATTGACAACCGTGCCGTTCGCCTCTATATCGTCAGTGTCGCAAAGAGGCGAACGAATTTCCCTGTAGTTGTTGGTCTGGAGGAAGGCACAAATGGCAACGATCAACCGTGATCAAATCACTAAGAAGGCGTTTAACGACTTCAAAAACTATCCGTACGGATTTGCCCGTTCTGGTGACTTTTCAATTCGTGAAAGTGACGTGCTGAGCAAGCATGGTAGCTTAATTGCTGCACTGATCAATGGCGAAGTTGAGCCTATGTCAGCAGAAGAGCAATCGCTACTGGCAGTCGCGCGTGGCGAAAAAGCAGCCGAGTCAGACATCGAAAAAGCCTGGTCGAAATATCAGGCACGCATCAATCGACCCAAGGTCGGCAGTATGTATGGGCGCAGCCGTTACGCCGACGAATCCTTTGAAGTGTCGAGCAGCGACGATGAAGACTTGGTCGTCGAGGATTAATAAAAAAGCCGCGGGCGAGGCATCTCGCGCGCGGCTGTTTGCAGTGCAAATGTTTACTGTTCGCGAGCGATCGCCCGGTGAGCAATATCAGTGCGGTAATACACATCTTCCCAGTTGATTTTACTGACTCCGGCATAAGCCTTTTGTTGCGCCAGTTGCACGCTATCGGCAATTGCCGTGACGCATAATACACGGCCACCAGAGGTCACAATTGAGCCGTCGTCCAGCGCTTTAGTGCCGGCATGAAAGACTTTTGTGTCGTTGGTGTCAGCATCATCTAAGCCTTCAATCGTCTTACCTTTTGCATAGCTGTCTGGATAACCGCCGGCGGCCATGACCACACCAACAGTGGCGCGTGGATCAAAATCAATGACCTCCTGATCCAGCTGTTGTTTGCAGGCGGCCAGGCAGAGTTCGACCAGGTCGGATTGCAGGCGCATCATGATCGGCTGTGTCTCAGGATCACCGAAACGGCAGTTGTATTCGAGAACTTTTGCTGTGCCATCGGGTGCAATCATCAAGCCAGCGTAAAGAAAGCCGCTGTAGGGATGCCCCTCTGCAGCCATGCCCTCAACCGTCGGCGCGATAACATGGTCCATCACCCAGTTGTGAACATCAGGCGTGACCACAGGTGCTGGCGAATAGGCGCCCATGCCACCGGTGTTTGGTCCTTTATCACCATTGTCGCGGGCTTTATGGTCCTGGCTGCTGGCAAATGCCAGTGCGGTTTTGCCATCGACCATGACGATAAAGCTGGCCTCTTCACCCACCAGAAACTCTTCGATAACGACCCGGCTCCCGGCCTCACCAAAGCGATTGCCTGCCAGCATGTCGTCAATAGCGGCAAAGGCTTGCGCTTCGGTCTCGGCGATAATGACACCTTTACCGGCGGCCAAGCCATCAGCCTTAATTACGATGGGCGTGCCTTGCTGTTCTACGTAAGCTTTGGCCTCGTCGATAGCGGTAAAAGTTCCATAAGCTGCTGTTGGAATAGAGTGGCGCGCAAGAAAGTCTTTGCTAAATGCTTTTGAGCCTTCCAGTTGCGCTGCGCCCTGTGTCGGGCCAAAGATTTTCAAGCCGGCTTCAGTGAAGCGGTCAACAACCCCGGCAACCAAAGGTGCTTCGGGACCGACGATGGTCAGGCCGACGTTCTTATCTTGAGCGAACGTCAGTAGTCCATCGATGTCATCTGCAGCCAGATCGATATTCTCCAGCTTTAATTCAGTGGCGGTGCCGGCGTTACCGGGTGCCACAAACACAGTCTCTACTAACGGCGACTGCGCCGCTTTCCATGCCAAAGCATGTTCACGGCCACCGCCGCCTATCACAAGTACATTCATGTCGTTTAGGACTCTCTTGTTTTGCTTATCAAGATGATTCAGGTTTCTTAAATTTAAGGGTAAAGCGGTCGCTCTCACCGATGTCTATGTAACGTTGCAGGTCTTCCTCGCCCAATCCTAAAGTGGGTGGCAAGGTCCAGACACCGCGTGGATAATCAGCTGTATCCAACGGATTGGCATTGACGTCACTGGAATCGACAAATACAAATCCAGCTGCTTTTGCTGCTTCAATCGCGACACTTTCTTTCATATAACCCGAGCTTTCCATGTGCGCATCAGGCCGATCTGCCGGTAACCGGTGGTCGACAACACCAAGGATGCCGCCTGGCTTCAGGGCTGTATAAAAGCTCTCAAAAGCGCTTTGCACGGCTTCTATGCCACCGTTCATGTACCAGTTATGCAGGTTGCGGAAAGTTAGTACGCGGTCCGCGCTCCCTGGTGGTGCAATTTCACTGTCGCCGCTTGGCGCAAACTCTGTCATGACCACTGCGCTGAAGGCGGGATCATTGGCAACACGCTCCGCAAACTGTTCGCGTGAGTTGACGTAATAGTCGCGGGTTTCTGATTGTGCGAAATGGGCGGCGTAGAGCTTACCGTTTTCCTTCAGGTAAGGTGCCAGTATTTCCGTGTACCAGCCGCCGCCGGGCCAGATCTCAACCACGGTCATGTCAGGTTGTACATTGAAAAAGCGTAGGGTTTCGATTGGGTTGCGGTAAACATCACGTTCAAGGTTACTGGTGTCACGGGCAGGATTCTCGTTCACCGCCTGCTCGAGTGTCATGCCATCTGAAGCGGCTTCAGAAGTGGGCCCGCTATCAGAACAGGCTGCCAGCATAAACAGGCTGGCAGTCATGCTTACTAATGCAAAGAAGTTCTTCATATCGTTATCCTTTCTATGTCATAAGGTCTTTATAATCCTAGACGTAGGATAGCTTCTCGGCAATCTATTAATGACGAAAGTGGCGCATACCAGTAAACACCATGGCAATTCCGTGCTCATCGGCGGCTTTGATGATCTCTTCATCACGAATAGAGCCACCTGGCTGAATGATAGCCTTAATGCCTGCAGCAGCGGCTGCATCGATACCGTCCCGGAATGGAAAGAAGGCGTCGGACGCCATGACACTGCCAGCGACCTCAAGATTTTCATCCGCAGCTTTGATACCAGCGATTTTGGCACTGTAGACGCGGCTCATCTGGCCAGCTCCGACACCTATGGTCATGCCGTCTTTGGCGTAGACGATGGCATTTGATTTCACGAATTTGGCGACCTTCCAACAAAACAACAGATCTTTGAGCTGATCCGCGGTCGGTTGTGCCTTACTGACCACTTTCAGGTCGGCTTCGCTCACTGCGCCCAAGTCATTGTCCTGCACCAGTAACCCGCCATTTACGCGTTTAAAATCCAGCGCCGGACTGCGTTCAGCAGGCCACTGTCCGGACGACAGCAGGCGCACGTTTGCTTTACTGGCAACGATTTGCTGCGCGTCTTCGCTAACACTTGGCGCGATAATCACTTCGACAAACTGGCGCTCGATAATGGCCTGTGCTGTGGCCTTATCCAGCTCACGGTTAAACGCGATAATGCCACCAAAGGCTGAGGTTGGGTCAGTTTTAAAAGCTCGATCATAAGCGTCTGTACAGGTTTCGCCAATGGCAACACCGCACGGGTTAGCATGCTTTACGATGACACAAGCTGGGTCCTGAAACGACTTCACACATTCCAGCGCAGCGTCGGTGTCGGCAATATTATTGAAAGACAGCTCTTTACCCTGCAGTTGCACTGCGGTGGCCACAGAAGCTTCGTGAGGCTGCGCTTCAGCATAAAAGGCGGCCTGTTGATGGCTGTTCTCGCCGTAACGCAAATCTTGCTTCTTTTCGTACTGGGCGTTGAAGGTGCGGGGAAACTTACTGTCCTGCTTGGGCAAGCGTGCACCAAAATGATTCGCAATCATGCCATCGTACTGAGCGGTATGTTCAAAGGCACGGATAGCCAGATCAAAACGGGTGTCGAAGGTCAGACTATTATCATGGGCATCCATCTCGAGAATGACCCGTTCGTAATCTCTGGCGTTCACGACAATAGTCACGTCCTGATGGTTTTTCGCTGCAGCGCGAACCATCGTTGGCCCACCAATATCGATGTTCTCGACGGCGTCCTGATGCGAGCAGTTTGGCTTAGCAACCGTCTGGGCAAACGGGTAGAGGTTAACCACGACCATGTCGATAGCAGCGATATCCTGCTCTTTCATGACCTCATCGTCTTTACCGCGACGGCCGAGAATACCACCATGAATTTTTGGATGAAGGGTTTTCACCCGGCCGTCCATGATTTCCGGCTGGCCAGTGTGCTCAGAAACATCGGTGACGTCGATATTATGTTGACGCAATAATTTGGCGGTGCCGCCGGTAGATAAAATTTGCACGCCGCGTTTGCGTAAGGCTTCGGCAAATTCGACAATACCTGTTTTATCAGAAACACTGAGAAGAGCGCGTTGAATTGGTCGGAATTCCATCATGGTCACCATTAAGAGTCACTAACTGTTTAGTCGGAAAGTTTCTATTCTGCAAATAAAAAAGAGCACACAAGGCGCTCTTTTTCAGGGGCACTTAGTTCATGCCGTATTTTTTCAGTTTCTTACGCAGCGTACCACGGTTGATACCTAACATGGTTGCGGCGCGAGTTTGATTACCGCGAGTGTACGTCATGACCTCTTCCAATAGCGGCGCTTCCAGCTCAGCGAGCACCAACTCGTACAATTCCTCAGGGTCGTGTCCGTCAAGTTGCTTAAGGAACGAGTTCATTGCTTGTTTTACTGAGTCACGCAGCGGTTTTGGCTGGGCGTTGTTACCAATCGTCGTGAAAGGTGAAACTCGGTCACGATTTCCATTTTGATCAAACATAGGTGCGCTCTATCTCTTCTTAGTTTACTGAGTTAAAAAACGTCGCCAAAGCGTCGAGTTGCTCGTTCGCTGACTCGATCGCCACAAACTGGCGGCGAAATACTGCTGCTGGTTGTTGCTGCTGTAAGTACCAACCAACGTGTTTACGGGCGATGCGAACACCGCTAAATTCGCCGTAGTGTTCATGTAGTCGTTGTACATGACGAATGACCACTTCGGTGATTTCAGCATTGTCCGGTTTCGCCAATTCCTGCCCGGTCTCCAGAAAATGGGCAATCTCTCTGAACAACCACGGATTACCCTGTGCGCCACGGCCTATCATCACCGCATCGGCGCCCGTGTAGTCCAGAACCTGCCGGGCTTTGGCAGGTGAAACAATGTCGCCATTAGCGACCACCGGTAGCGACACCGCCTGCTTCACGGCGCGGATAGTGTCGTACTCTGCTTCACCTTTATACATACAAGCGCGGGTGCGACCGTGAACAGCTAACGATTGAATGCCGGCTTGCTCAGCAAGCTGTGCGATTTCAATCGCGTTACGGTGGTCTGGATCCCAGCCTGTACGGATTTTCAATGTGACGGGAATCTCCACCGCAGCCACAACTGCGTGCAAAATTTCTTGCACCAGCTCTGGATACTGCATCAGTGCCGACCCTGCCATTTTCTTATTTACCTTTTTCGCCGGGCAACCCATATTGATGTCGATGATTTGTGCGCCGTTTGCAACATTATGTTGCGCGGCTGCCGCCATCAACTCAGGTTCACACCCAGCGATTTGAACAGCAATAATACCCGGCTCGTTCGCATGCCCCATGCGCTTCTGCGATTTCTCGGTCTGCCAGACACGCGGATTACTCGAGAGCATTTCGGATACAGTCAGGCCCGCCCCCAACTCCTTACATAGTTGTCGGAAGGGTAGGTCTGTAACGCCTGCCATAGGCGCCAAGATAACTGGATTATCTAACTGATATGGTCCGATCCGCATCGGTTAAAAACTGCTCAACTCAAGGGTCGGAAATTTTAGGGAATTTGGCGGCGAAAGAAAAGGCTGTAATTTGTACAAAAGCCGCCTTTTTTGCACTTTTTACTCTTGACAATTGTGTGACATTCTACTGTTTACGCAGGGCGTGGAGCATGACCCACTCATCTTGCAGGCGCGGCTCGCTAAAGCTGAAGGTCGGCTCATAGGCCGCTTGTACCTGTTCGATCTGACGTTCCAGTATGCCGGACATGATCAGTTCACCTTGCGGACCGACATAGGCCTGAATGACATCTGCCAGTTCCTGCAGTGGACCGGCAAGGACATTTGCCATCACCACGTCTGCCGGCAATTCAGGCTGCTGGCTAGGCAGGTAAACTTCAAGCTTATCAGCTACACCGTTGCGCTCGGCATTCTCGCGGCTGGCAATCAGTGCCTGTTGGTCAATATCGATACCAATGGCGCGTTTCGCACCAAGCAGAAGGGCAGCGATAGCCAAAATGCCAGAGCCACAACCGAAGTCGACCACGGTTTTACCCGTTAAGTCCTGACCGTCAAGCCAGGTCAGACATAATGCGGTCGTCGGATGGGTACCGGTACCAAAGGCCATACCTGGGTCAAGCATGATGTTGACCGCGTCTGGTTCTGGAATCTCCCGCCAGCTGGGGCAGACCCACAACCGTTCGCCAAAGCGGATCGGATGAAAGTTGTCCATCCACTCACGCTCCCAGTCTTTGTCTTCGAGCTGATCGGTTTTGTAATTAAAGCTGTCGTTGAAATAGCGCGACTTCTGCAAATTAGCCAGTACGGGTTTGAGATCTGTGGCAGCTGGGAAAAGCCCGGTCACCAGCGTCTCCTGCCAGTACAGCACTTCGCCAAGGGGCGGTTCAAAAATGGGGTTGTCTTGCGCATCCCGATAGGTAACCGCCAGTGCGCCGTTGCCTTGCAGCATGTCCCCGACTAAGGGGGCATGCTGCTCAGGCGCAGAGACCGTGAGTTGAATCCAGGGCATGGGCGTTAGTGACCACCCATACCAAGTTTCTTCTCCAGATAGTGGATGTTCGTTCCACCATGCTGGAAGTTCTCATCCGCCATAATGTCTTTCTGCAGCGGCACGTTGGTTTTGATACCTTCAATGATAAGTTCGCTCAACGCATTACGCATGCGCGCAATGGCAACGTCCCGATTCTCACCATAAGTGATGAGTTTGCCGATCATCGAATCATAATTTGGCGGCACCCGGTAGTCAGCATAGACATGTGAGTCCCAGCGCACCCCTAAACCGCCCGGAGGATGGAAACGGTTGATCAAGCCAGGTGAGGGTACAAAAGTGTCGGGGTCTTCAGCATTGATACGGCATTCTACCGCATGACCACGAATGACCACGTCTTCTTGTGAGAATGACATCGGGCGACCCGCTGCGATCCGCAATTGTTCTTTGATCAAGTCAATACCGGTGACCATTTCGGTGACCGGATGTTCGACCTGAATCCGGGTATTCATTTCGATGAAATAGAACTCACCGTTTTCATACAGGAACTCAAAGGTACCGGCACCGCGGTAACCGATTTCGATACAGGCTCTGGCACAGCGTTCGCCGATAAACTTGCGCATCTCCGGGGTGATGCCCGGCGCTGGTGCTTCCTCAACAACTTTCTGGTGACGACGCTGCATGGAGCAGTCGCGTTCCCCGAGGTAAACGGCATTGCCCTGACCGTCAGCCAATACCTGAATTTCGATATGGCGAGGGTTTTCCAGGAACTTCTCCATGTACACCATGGAATTGCCGAATGCGGCACCGGCTTCAGCTTTGGTGGTGCTGATAGCGCGCACCAGTTCGTCTTCTTTACGAACGACGCGCATACCACGCCCACCACCACCGCCGGCGGCTTTCACGATCACCGGATAACCAATGCGCTTAGCGACTTTCATGTTGGTCGCTTCATCGTCACCTAAGGGACCGCCTGAGCCAGGTACACAAGGTACACCGGCTTTTTTCATCGCTTCAATGGCGGAAACTTTGTCGCCCATCAAGCGAATGACATCCGCCGTTGGACCGACAAAAATAAAGCCTGAATTCTCGACCTGCTCTGCAAAATCAGCGTTCTCGGCTAAAAAGCCATAACCGGGGTGGATAGCCGCGGCATCGGTGATCTCAGCAGCGCTGATGATACGAGGAATGTTTAAATAACTTTCGTTGGCAGGGGCATTCCCGATACAAATCGATTCGTCAGCCAGCAATACATGCTTGAGGTTACGATCAATAGTGGAGTGCACCGCCACGGTTTTAATACCGAGCTCTTTACACGCACGCAATATGCGCAATGCAATTTCGCCACGGTTTGCAATGACAACCTTATCTAACATGATGATATCCCGAATTGATGCATTTACTCGATCACGAATAATGGCTGATCGAATTCTACTGGTTCGCCGTTTTCAACCAGGATCTGCTTGACCACGCCGCCTTTATCAGCTTCGATTTGGTTCATCATCTTCATTGCTTCAACGATGCAAAGGGTTTCACCCGCTTTCACCTGCTGGCCAACGGAGACGAAGTCGCTGGCGCCAGGCGCCGGTGCTGCGTAAAACGTACCTACCATTGGAGAGCGCACGATGTGGCCGGTAATTTCAGGCTCAGCAGCTTCGGCAGCAGGCGCTGCTGGAGCTGGTGCGGCAGGCGCCGGTGCAGCATGCTGTGGCATTGGTGCAGCATAGTGCATCGGTGCCGCCATTTGTTGGCTGCCGCCACGATGAATTCGTACTGATTCCTCGCCTTCTGTAATTTCTAATTCGGCGATGCCTGATTCTTCGACCAGTTCGATCAGCTTTTTAATTTTACGAATATCCATGATCTGTTATGACCCCATACTAAATTAAGTTAGTTAGATTGACGCTGTTGTAAGTTTGAGACTGCGGCTTGTAAGGCAAGTTCATAACCTTGCGCACCAAAACCACAGATAACGCCAACAGCTAATTCGGCAAGATAAGAGTGACGGCGGAACGCCTCGCGTGCATGAATATTAGACAGATGCACTTCAATAAACGGGAGGTTCACGCCAGCTAATGCATCGCGCAGCGCAATACTGGTATGGGTAAAAGCTGCGGGATTAATAATAATAAAATCAACTTTGCTGCCTGCAGCTTCGTGGATCCATTCCAGCAATTCATGCTCGGCGTTGGACTGTCTGCAATCAAGCGTAACACCCACCGCTTCTGCGTGGTGGCGCAGTCGGCCTTCAATGTGTGAAAGGGTCTCTGAACCATAAAGCTCTGGTTCACGCTGACCAAGCAGGTTCAGGTTAGGCCCGTTTAACAGCAATATTCTGTAGGTATCTTTTGTATTTTCTGCCATTTTTGCTGCGATCTGTTGCGAAGTTGTCTGGTTGTTGAAAAAGTAGGAGATCTTCTGCGGATCAGCAACTTTTTTCTACTGGTAACTTGGCATTATAGTGAATCTAAGTGAAAACGCAGCAAAATACTGGTCTTATCACCGAAGATCACGGCAACTCTTGAGCTTTCTCAAGCTCTTGCAGATGGTTCAGGAAGTCTTGCGCATCTAAATAGCCGGCAATCCGTGCTCCTTGTAACAGTTCACCATTGCGAAAGAACAGTATTGTGGGCAGGCCAAGTACCCGGTAACGCTGCAAAATTGCGTTATTATCTGCTGAGTTCGCTGTCACATCGGCTTGCAGCAAGATGGCATCGGCGAGTGCGTTCTGCACCTGGGGATTACTAAAGGTATAGCGCTCGAATTCTTTACAGGCGACACACCAGTCGGCATAAAGGTCGAGCATCACCAGCTGGTCTTCGCTGGCGCTGCTCACCTGTTGCTCAATAGTTGCGGCTGAGTCGACGCTGATAAAGGGTAACCGCTGGTGCTCCCCTTGCGGCCACCAGAGCACCAGCAGCCAGGCGGCAAGCACCAGCCACAGTGAACTTAGGGTAATACCAGCCAAGCCGTCACTGTCGCGCACTGTGCTCACGATCAGAAAGAGCGCACTCAGAGAAATGAACACGACCCATAGCCAGTCAGCAAGGTGCAGTGGCAGAAGACGTTCAATGAAGAGTACCGCCACCGCAAGCAAAATGATGCCAAAGGCGCGTTTGATGATGGTCATCCAGGCCCCCGCTTTAGGCAAGAGTTTGCCACCTGTGGTGCCGAACAGAATCAAGGGGATCCCCATGCCGATACTTAGCGCATACAGGACACTGGCGCCGACGACATAATCACCCGTTTGGGCAATAAACAGCAGTGCTCCCGAGAGCGGCGCTGTGGTACACGGTGACGCGATTAAGCCGGACAGCGCGCCCATCACAAAGACACTGCGATGCGCTCCACCGCGCTGACGTTGGCTGATTTGGTTCAGATAGTTTTGCCAGCTGCCGGGCAGTTGCAGGGTGTACACACCGAGCATGCTAAGCGCCAAGGCGACAAAAAGCACCGCCAGTACAATGAGTACCAGTGGATGCTGCAGCATTGCCTGAAAGCGCAGGCCAGCGAAGGCAACCACCACCCCAAGCAAAGAATAGGTAACCGCCATACCCTGTACATAGGCGAAGGATAAAGTGAACGCCCGGCGAGTAGAAAGCCGCTTTTGTGGACCCATAATGATGGTCGACAGAATCGGATACATGGGCAGGACACAAGGCGTGAACGCAAGTCCAAGTCCGGCAAGCAGGAACAGGCCCAGCAGCCAAAGCAGGGGTTGCTCATTTAACTCATTGAATAGTCCGGAGGTGCTAAATTCCTGGCTATTGGCAGCCACTTGTTCAACGTTAATCGCGACAGCATCAGCGGTTTGCGAGGTCGCATCAGGAATCGCGCGTTCAACCGAGTCGGTGACTGCTGACAAGGGCAAGGTTTTACTGGTCGGCGGATAGCACAGGCCAGCATCAGCGCAGCCCTGATAAGTAACAGTGAAGGACTCCGCAGAGGTATTGGCCAATACCAGTGGTAGTGTGAGTTGCTGTCGGTAAATGATCGACTCACCGAAAAATTCATCATAATGAGACTCGCCCGCTGGATAGTCGACCGGCTGTGCCAGGGGCACCTGCTGATCAAAGCCAAAGCGGTGTTGATACAGGTAGTAGCCGTCAGCAATAGTAAATTGCAGGATCAGGCGCTTACCATCCTGGCGAAAATCAAATTGAAAGGCCTCATCAACGGGCAAAAACTGGGATTGGGCAAAAGGGTCTGAGCTATCGTTGGCAAAGTCCTGTGCAGCGGCGCTCTTTGGCGCGGCCGTCAAACTCAAAGCAAGCAGCGTGAATAACGCGAAAGCAGAAAAACGAGCGGTAGAAATAAGCGCTATCCAGCTGTGCGACATCAGGTTATTACCTCTTTTAACCAACTTAAGTACGCTTCGCTACCTGCAGTGACAGGTAACGCAATAAGTTCTGCAACATCATAAGGATGTGCTGCTTCGACCATAGCAATGAGCGCCTCGAGGTGCTGCTGCGATGTTTTTATCGCTAACATCACTTCTTCATCACTGTGTAAATGATCGTCCCACCAGTAGATTGACGTAGAAGGAGCGCCAATATTAACACAGGCTGCCAGGCGTGCCCGCAA
This sequence comes from Pseudidiomarina terrestris, assembly GCF_030466375.1. Taxonomy (NCBI): domain Bacteria; kingdom Pseudomonadati; phylum Pseudomonadota; class Gammaproteobacteria; order Alteromonadales; family Idiomarinaceae; genus Pseudidiomarina; species Pseudidiomarina terrestris. Next base: position 10,156 of record NZ_JAGGJE010000003.1, on the reverse strand, counting down.
AACCTTTTCTGCAATAGCTTTCGCCGTGCCCTTATCGGGACAGCTGCATAAGACAACTTGAAAGGATGTAGTCATAACGATTCCTTTATTCTTTTTTGCTTGGAAATCGGAAAAAAATTTTGTCTCAAGCCTTGTGTTCCGACTTGTGCCCCCCCATAACTGTGGCACGAACTTTTTAACAGCCCTTGGGATGAATCACAAGGGTAAGTTATCCATCCACAACCTAGGTGTAGGAGTTATCACAGATGAAACTTCGTCCTTTACATGATCGTGTGATCATTAAACGTTCAGAAGCAGAAACCAAGTCAGCAGGCGGTATCGTACTGACCGGCTCAGCTGCGGAAAAATCAACCCGTGGTGAAGTCGTTGCAGTAGGTAACGGTCGTATTCTGGACAACGGTGACGTGAAAGCGCTTGACGTAAAAGTCGGCGACAGCGTGTTGTTCAATGAAGGCTATGGCGTCAAAACCCAGAAAATTGATGGCGAAGAGTACCTGATCATGAGCGAGGCAGATATTCTCGCGATCGTTGAAGGTTAAGCTTCCCCTGGAAACAATTTCGAAAGAGGATAACGAATATGTCAGCTAAAGAAGTCAAATTTGGTAATACTGCCCGCCAACGTATGCTGAAAGGCGTGAACGTACTCGCCGACGCGGTCAAAGTCACATTGGGTCCAAAAGGCCGTAACGTTGTTTTAGAAAAATCCTTTGGCGCCCCTGTCATCACCAAAGATGGTGTGTCAGTAGCGAAAGAAATCGAGCTGGAAGACAAGTTCGAGAATATGGGCGCGCAGATGGTCAAAGAAGTTGCGTCTAAAGCGAATGACGAAGCGGGCGATGGTACGACCACCGCGACTGTACTTGCGCAATCCATTGTCAACGAAGGCTTGAAAGCTGTCGCTGCGGGTATGAACCCGATGGATCTGAAACGTGGTATCGATAAAGCCGTTATCAGCGCTGTTGAAGAGCTGAAAAAGCTGTCTCAGCCTTGCGACAACAACAAAGCTATCGCTCAGGTCGGTACTATTTCTGCAAACGCAGATAGCACCATCGGCGAAATCATTGCTAACGCAATGGAAAAAGTGGGTAACGAAGGCGTTATCACTGTTGAAGAAGGCCAGGCTTTACACGACGAACTCGATGTCGTTGAAGGTATGCAGTTCGACCGTGGCTACCTGTCGCCATACTTCATCAACAACCAGGAAAACGGCACTGTCGAACTCGATAGCCCCTATATCCTGTTAGTTGATAAGAAAATTTCAAACATCCGTGAGCTGTTGCCTACCCTTGAAGGCGTGGCGAAATCTGGCAAGCCGTTGTTGATCATCGCTGAAGATGTTGAAGGTGAAGCCTTAGCAACATTGGTTGTGAACAACATGCGCGGCATCGTTAAAGTGTCAGCTGTTAAAGCTCCTGGTTTCGGTGATCGTCGCAAAGCTATGTTACAAGACATCGCTGTGTTGACCGGCGGTACTGTGATTTCAGAAGAAATCGGCATGGAACTGGAAAAAGCACAGTTAGAAGACCTAGGTACCGCGAAGCGTGTTGTTATCAACAAAGATAACACCACCATTGTTGACGGTAACGGCGACGAAGCTGCCATCGAAGGCCGCGTGACTCAGATCAAACAGCAAATCGAAGAAACATCTTCAGATTACGACAAAGAGAAACTGCAAGAACGTCTGGCTAAATTAGCTGGCGGTGTTGCCGTCATCAAAGTCGGTGCTGCCACTGAGATGGAAATGAAAGAGAAGAAAGCGCGCGTTGAAGATGCTCTGCATGCGACTCGTGCAGCCGTTGAAGAAGGCGTGGTTCCTGGCGGTGGTGTTGCCCTGGTACGTGCAGCGAGCATGCTGGCTGACTTACGCGGTGACAACGAAGATCAGAACGTCGGTATCAAGCTGGCATTGCGGGCAATGGAATCACCATTACGTCAAATCGCAATGAACGCTGGTGCTGAAGGTTCAGTGGTTGCCAACAACGTGAAAAACGGTGAAGGCAACTACGGTTACAATGCCGGTAACGACACCTACGGCGACATGCTGGAAATGGGGATTCTGGATCCAACCAAAGTCACCCGTTCAGCGCTGCAGTTCGCAGCATCTGTTGCAGCTCTGATGATCACCACCGAAGCGATGGTTGCAGAGTTACCAAAAGATGAAGCCCCAGCCCCTGACATGGGTGGCATGGGCGGAATGGGCGGCATGATGTAGCCCGCGCTTGATCTAGCGTTAACACGAAAACCTCGGCAGTTTTAAATTGCCGAGGTTTTTTATTGTCTGAACTTTGGGTGCTAGTGCTGACTTGAAAGGGGGTGTTGAATCTCGCCAAAATAGTGTTAAAAGCACTAATAAGCATAGTTTTTGTCCCGACCCAAAGAGTAAGCCTGTCATTAAATTATTGATTTAACATGATTAAATATTGTTGGCACTAGAATTGCTTTAGTTTTTGCAACCACTATTCGTGTAACCAAGAACCAAGGATTAATCATGAAAACTCTTATCGCAGCTGCGTTACTTCTTTCAACCACCAGTGCTTATGCACATAACTCATGCAACGCTGAAGTTGAGGGCGGACTTAAAATACAACAAGATTCGATTCAGTTTTTTGACCAAAAAGAAGCCTTGTTATATGAAATAAAGAACGACAAAAGCCTCTGGATAGATGGTAGTGCGGTACAACTTAACCCAGCTCAACAGGCAGTCGTTACCGAATATTCAGCGCGGATTCATAACGTTGTTCCAGAAGTGAAAATGGTCGTTATTGAAGGTTTAAATTTAGCATCTGATGGCTTCAATATGGCGTTTAATGAGTTGCTAGGGGAAGGGAATACGGCCGCGGACGATTTGAATGAAAAACTAGCGACGATTCGCGCCGAAGTTGATGCCAAGTTTGCTAGCGACCAAGTTATTTACGTAAACCATAACGGCATCGAAGGCGATAACTTTTTGGGTAAAGAATTTGAGCAAGAACTTCAAGCTGCAGTCGAAGACACGGTGCAAAAAGCAATCGGTAGTATCCTCGTTGCAGTGGGCAAAGAAATGATATTTTCCGGTGGTGATAGCCAGGCATTTGAGAAACGTATGGAATCTTTTGGTGCTAAAGTTGAACAGGAAATGGAGTCGCGCGCTGAGCTGATTGAGGCAAAAGCTGATCAATTGTGTCAGTCATTTGCTCAAATCGACAATCTTGAAGAAGCATTAAAAGAACAAGTACAAGATGTGAGTCGCTTTGACTTATTTTCAGTCACAGTCAAGCAAGATTCGCATCACGATGACCAAGCATAAGTCGCGACGGATAGCTTTCTTTATTCATATTGTCACAACTAAAGCGTTGCGTGCATCTTATAGTAGAAGCAGGAATTAGGAGGTGCATGATGAAAAACTTTAATCGAATCACAACTGCATTAGTTGCGACTCTGCTGACGACGTCAGCTTTTGCTGCCGAAGTGAAAGTGAAGTGGGAAGGCGTTGATGATTACCGTGATATTGAAGCGGTGAGTGACATTCAGGAACGCTTTGAGAAACGAGTGATGGAGCGCCTGACAGCGCACTGGCAGGACCTTGGTGAGAAGCTGCCAGAGGATCATAAGTTGGCGATTACCATGACCGACTTGGATCTTGCTGGTCGCATCGAACCGACTTATGGTGTCGGCGGTAGTGGGCATGTAAGGGTTCTTGACAGCTTGTCGTTCCCCACCATGAGTTTTTCGTATAGCTACACTGATGCCAATGGTGAGGTGATTTCCTCGAATGAGGATGTGCGCCTTAAGGACTTAGGTGATGGTTCATCGACCCTGCGTAGCATACACGGTACCAGTAACGATAACCTGTATCGCGAAAAACGCCTGATGACCGAGTGGGTGCAACGGCAGTTTGATGTTCGCTAATTAAACCAGGGTCAGTTCCAGTGGTGTTTTGCTTGGCTCGCCTGCGATTTCACGGACCAGCCGCGGCACCAGGAAACCTGGTAACAATGCACGCAGTTGCGCTGCAATTGCGCAGGCATGGGCGTCAGTCACGGCAAAGTGGCTGGCGCCTTTTACTTTGTCGAGTTGGTGCAGATAGTACGGCAGCACGCGCGCAGCAAATAAGCGTTCACTCAGTTCTGCCAGAGTTGCGGCATCATCATTGATGTCGCGCAACAACACACTCTGATTGAGCACGGTAATGCCAGCATTCACCCAGGCCTGTAAACGTTCCTGCAGCTGCGGGGCGATTTCCCTCGGGTGGTTGGCATGAATCACCAAAATCGCTTGCAGGCGACTAGCGGCCAGTCGTTGCGCCAACGCATCAGTTAAGCGTTCGGGCAGCACTACGGGTAAGCGTGAATGGATACGTATGCGTAGCAACTGCGGTAGCTGCTCCAGCTCGTCCAGCAATCGGGTGAACTGCTCATCCGTTGCCAGCAGTGGGTCACCGCCGCTGACGATGACTTCATTAATGGCAGCGTCCTGACGAATGTAGTTAATGAGTTCCGCCCGTTGCTGTGGACCGAAATGATGATCGGCATAGGGAAAATGACGGCGAAAGCAATAGCGACAATTAATTGCGCAGCCGCCACGCAAGATGACCAGAACACGCGAACGATACTTGTGCAGCAGACCTGGCTGTGAACTCTGCTGCTCAGCCAGAGGGTCGGTGGTAAAACCGGCAGCCTCTTTATATTCATCCTGGTGTGGCATGACCTGCCGCAGCAAAGGGTCATCGCAATCTCCCGGCGTCATTAAGCTCACGAAATGGCGGGTAACTTGCAACGGAAAGAGTTCCCGTGCCGGGCTATGTGCAGCCACCCAATCCGCAGGCAGGCTTAGTGTTTCCGCAAGTTGTCTGGGGTCGCGAATCGACTGGGCAAGCGCCTGTTGCCAGGCCGGGCGAACCGCAATGGAAGCTGTGTCAGTCACAAAGCACTCTTAAAATTCGTTAGTTAGACGTATTATTTTACCTGAAAATAAAGTTGTTATGGTTTATTATTGCGCGCGAAATCGCTAAACCTGTTGGATGAAGAGGAAACTATGGCGAACTACAGCACGAACGAATTCAAGGCTGGATTGAAGATTATGCAAGATGGCGAGCCTTGTGCCATCGTGGAAAACGAAATGGTTAAGCCCGGCAAAGGTCAGGCATTTAACCGAGTGAGAATCCGCAAGTTGATTAGCGGCAAAGTTGTCGAGAAGACGTTCAAATCTGGTGACAGCGTTGAAGGTGCCGATGTTATCGATGTCGATCTTGCCTACCTTTATAATGATGGTGAGTTCTGGCATTTCATGAACAATGAAACCTTCGAGCAAATCGCTGCAGACGAAAAAGCTGTCGGCGATGCAGTGAAATGGTTGGTGGAGCAGGACGTTTGTACGCTAACGTTATGGAACGGCAACCCGATTTCAGTCGCACCACCTAATTTTGTCGAGCTGGAAATCACAGAAACAGATCCCGGCTTAAAAGGTGACACTGCTGGTACTGGAGGTAAACCTGCGACTCTGACTACTGGCGCAGTTGTGCGCGTACCATTGTTTGTGCAGATCGGTGAAGTGATAAAAGTCGATACACGCAGCGGTGAGTACGTTTCGCGCGTACAGAAATAGTAGCGTTAAGCTAAGTGATGCAGCGCTCAAACGCCTGGCAGCCTTCGGCAACGTTGGCAGTGCTGCGTGAACGCGCTGCATTATTAGCACGAATTCGAACCTTTTTCGCGCACCGTGAGGTTCTTGAAGTCGATACTCCCGTATTGGCTCATTATGGTGTCACCGACGTGCATTTAACGAATCTGCGCACGCACATCAGCGGTGAGCCGACACCTTACTTTCTGCAAACCTCGCCTGAATACGCCATGAAGCGGCTGCTCGCCGCAGGTAGTGGTAGCATCTATCAGTTAGGAAAAGTTTTTCGCGACGACGAAACAAGTTCACGGCATAACCCTGAATTTACCTTACTCGAATGGTACCGGGTTGGTTTCACCGCTGCACAACTCATGGATGAAATTTCACAGTTGTTGCAGGAGACGGTCGCGGCACCGCCCGCGCAAAAGGTGGGCTATCAGGAACTTATGATACAGCAGCTGGGTGTGGACCCGCTCGCTGACGATGCGGTTCCGCGCCTGCAGCAGGCGCTATCGGAACGGCCCGAGTTAACTGATCTGGTGAGCAAAGAACAGGATCGCGACACCTTATTGGATATCGCGATGGCGATGGTGATTGAGCCGGCGCTGGACCCTGCAATGCCAACCTTTGTCACTGACTACCCTGCTTCACAAGCCGCGCTGGCGCAGTTGAATGCAGAAGATCCGCGTACCGCCCATCGTTTTGAACTGTTTTATGGTGGTCTTGAACTGGCGAATGGGTATCAGGAACTGACCGATGCTGCAGAACAACAACAACGCTTTCAGCAGGATCGGCTGCGACGTCAGCACTTGCAACGTGATGACGCAGTGGCAGACCCACGGCTGCTGGCTGCGTTAGAACAGGGGCTACCTGACTGCGCAGGTGTTGCGCTGGGATTCGACCGCCTGTTAATGATTCATCTCGGTAGCCCCAGGATCAGCACGGTACTGCCGTTCGCGATCGATCGCGCTTAAGAAGATTTTTCCCCGCCACTTGCTGAAACTAGCGTGATGTTATAATATAACATTAATCCGAAACAGCAGCTGAAGACACTTCGTTATGACACAGCGATCACTAGACAGAACAGGTATGTGGGTAACCGCCGTGTGCGCGTTGCATTGCTTGTTGCTGCCTGTGATTCTGCCAATGCTGTCGTTGATTGGTCTTTCATTCATTGGTGAAGAGCTGCTCGAACGTGTGATTCTGGGCACCAGCATCGTGTTAGGTCTGGTGGCTTTGCTGATGGGCATGCGGCAACATCTGCGGGTGTACCCACTGTTGCTGTTAGTGGCCGGTGGTTTTATCTATTGGCATAAAGACAGCCTTGGTGAAGTGGGTGAGCCTGCCATTATTCTGCTCGGCGCCTCCTTAATCGTGCTGGCACATTGGGTGAACTTAAAGCTCACCCGCCAGGCTTCAAGTCTTCGCGCTAACGCTTTTCAATAATAACGCCCGCTTCAACGTGATGGGTGTAGGGAAACTGGTCGAACAAAGCGCATTTCACGACCTTGTGCGTAGACGATAAGCTCTCCAGGTTTTCCACCAACGTCTCTGGGTTGCATGAGATGTAAATAATCCTCTCATAGTTTCGCACCAGCTCAACAGTATCGGCATCAAGTCCGGCGCGTGGTGGGTCAACCAGTACCGTACGGCAGTCAAAACTCTCCAGTTCTGCTTCTTTCGCGCGCCGCGAGTCTTTTTCACCTTTCATAACGGCACTAAAATCTTCTGCAGACATGCGCACTACGGTGACATTGTCGATCGCATTCAGTTCACAGTTGTAGCGCGCTGAGGCCACCGAAACTTTACTGATTTCGGTCGCCAGGACACGGTTAAAGTTGCGCGCCAGAGGTAAGCTGAAGTTACCGTTACCACAATACAGTTCCAGCAGGTCATGATCCGTTGCTTGGGTTGCTGCCAGCGCCCATTCCACCATTGCCACATTTACTGCGGCATTTGGCTGCGTAAAGCTATTCTCGATTTGTTGGAATTGATAGTCTCTGCCGGCGATGGTCAGCTCTTCCACCACCCAGTCCTGTTCGATACAGATCTTTTGCTTGCGCGCACGACCAATCAGATGCACTTGTGCAAGGCCTTGCAGAGTCCGCCGTAGCAGTTGTGCTGCTTGTTCCCACTCCTCGTCAAGCTGACGATGGTAAAGCAGAGAAATTAACGCCTGTCCGCTGGTGGTGGTAAGAAACTCAACCTGAAATAGCTTAGTGCGAAGCACAGGCTGGCCTTTGATTTGTGTTATCAGTTCGGCCATCAGCGCATTGATAAGCTTGCTGCCGGCGGGAAAACTGTCCATGCGGATTTTTTCGCGGGTTTCTGGATCGAACATGATGTAGTAAAGGTCATCGCCCTCATGCCAGACGCGAAACTCTGCACGCATCCGGTAATGCAAAGCCGGCGACGCAAACACATCCAGCTCAGCGTCAGTATAAGGAGCCAACATACCTTGCAAGCGTTCTTGCTTGTCAGCTAACTGCTGCTGATAGTCTTCTGGCTGTACGGCTAAATGTGTCATGAAGATTCCTTGCGATTACGATGGCTTTAAGTGAGGCCGAATTGTAAACACTGGCGTGTAAAAGTCTAGTTTGCTGCTCACATCCTGTCTTTACAAAAAGCTTGCATCTGAGCATTGCTTAACCAGCTCAATTGTTTCATATTGTTAAAGCGCGCACGATAAAAAGTAGTAAAAGCGCGCTGAACGACAAGATTTCTAACAAGAATAATAAGGTGAACAACATGTCTAAGCATTTTGTAAAGCGCGGTAGTTTTGCCGTAGCAGCTCTCGCCCTTGCGGTAAGTAGCGCTGTTGCCCATGCAGGTAACGACAAAGAGCGTGTCATTATCCAATTTAAACCTGGCAGTCAGGCTAATGTAGAGAAAGCTGTTACTCGCGCTGGCGGTAACAAGCACGTCGATCTTGCTAAGTTCGACGCAATGGCAGTGAGTGTTCCTGCCGCGGCATTGAATGGCCTGCGGAACAATCCGAATATCGTTCTGGTTGAAGAAGATAGCCCTCGCCAATTGTTAAGCTCGCAATACGAGCCAGGCACACCTTACGGTATTGCTCAGGTGCAAGCAGACTTAGTTTCTGATGCAGGTGCCGGGAGTCGAAAAGTTTGTATTATCGACTCAGGCTACGATCTAGGTCACCCGGATCTACAAACATCAGGTGTTACCGGCCGTTTCGATAGTGGCTCGGGTAACTGGTATACCGACGAGAATGGCCATGGTACTCACGTTGCCGGAACCATTGCCGCACTTGCCAATGGTGATGGTGTGATAGGTGTGCTGCCAAACGCTAACCTGAACTTACATATTGTTAAAGTTTTCAGTGCCAGTGGTTGGAGCTATTCATCCTCTCTTATTGCCGCAGCAGATCAATGTGCAACTGAAGGTGCCCAAGTGATCAATATGAGCCTGGGTGGTTCGCGGGCGAACCGCACGGAAGAACGTGCTTTCCGTCAATTAAACGATGCCGGTGTGCTGAGCATTGCTGCTGCTGGTAACGATGGCAATACGCGTCACTCCTATCCTGCGTCTTACGATGCCGTTGTTTCTGTTGCTGCAATTGACAGCACTGAAACCATTGCTGCGTTCTCACAACAAACCGACCAGGTCGAACTGGCGGGTCCAGGTGTTGCTGTACTTTCTTCTGTGCCTCGTGGTACCGGTGAAAAGGTAGCGGTAACTGTGGCGGGTGCTGGTTATGATGCAAATGGTATGGATGGTTCGGCGCGTACCGAAGCTACCGGCAACCTGACGGACTGTGGAATTGGCGATCAAGCCTGTGCAGGTGCATCAGGTGCGGTGTGCTTAATTGAACGTGGTGCGATTTCCTTCACTGAGAAAGTACAAGCCTGTGAAGCAGGCGGTGGTGTCGGTGCTATTGTGTATAACAATGAACCTGGTCCACTGTTAGGTACGCTTGGTGAGTACAGTGCCTCGATCCCGGCGGTCGGTATTTCAGATACAGACGGCGCGGCGCTACTTTCACAGTTGGGCGCGAGCACAACAGTAAGCGTGGTGGATAGTGATTGGGCATTCTTTGATGGCACTTCGATGGCGACACCGCACGTTGCAGGTGTTGCAGCATTAGTATGGTCGCATCACACCAGCTGCACCAACAATGATATTCGTGCGGCCTTGCAGGCATCAGCGAAAGACCTCGGTGCTGCTGGACGCGATAACGCCTACGGCTTCGGTTTAGTGCAAACCAAAGCTGCCGTCGATTACCTGACCGCTAACGGTTGTGGTGGAAGCGGTGGTGATACCGGTGGTGACACTGGCGGTGATAAACCGGGTAAAGGTGGTGGTAAAGGCGGTCCAAAGAAATAAGCCAACCTAAGAACTAACAACCGGTTAAAAAGCTCGCTTTGTGCGGGCTTTTTTTATGCGCATTGAACAACAAACCAGCAGTCGGCATAAAAACATGCAAAAACTTGATTTAGGCGCTTGACGTGGCGACTTAAATCTCTAAAATGCGCTCCACGCTTGAGGCAGGCAACGAAGCCGCCGAAAGTAGCAGTTTAGAGTCTTAAAAAATTTA
>NZ_JAGGJE010000002.1:0-250869 GCF_030466375.1 Pseudidiomarina terrestris | reverse complement strand
TGCTGTTTTATAGCGGAAACGATCTGCTCGACTGAAAAACGTTTTGATTTCATGACGTGGCCCTCGTAAGGTCTTTATCATGCCCAAATTCATCGTCCTTGTGGATCTTTTTCTTGGGGGACCGTCACTATGAATGTTAGCCATTGTCGGCATTTTGTCGTCCGTTGGTCGTTACCGACACCGAATTCATGCTATACAATGCGTAGCGTTTAACAAAAAAGGTGGTTCAGGTGAAATCATTAAGACTCCAGAAACATTGGTCCCAAGAGCAGTTAGCCCAGTTTAGCGGTTTGAATGTGCGTACAATCCAAAGAGTAGAAAAAGGTGAAAGTGTTGGATCTGAAACCTTGAAGTCGTTGGCTGCAGTTTTTGAGATAACGACAGATGAGCTTACCAGCGCGATACAGAATGACATGCGTCCCTCACTTGAAGAGGGTACCGGTACGAGCGAGAAGCTTTCACAAAAAAGCAAAGCGAAAGAGAAAGTCAGGCATATCAGGTATTTTTATACTTTTTCTGCATTCTTAATTGCAGTCTTTCTCGTTTTCATGCTGCCCAACTATAACCAAGGAGAAAATTTAGGTCCATTAATTACTCTATTCTTGTCTTTCAGTGTACTCATTGCTGGTCTAGCAGTTTTCGTTTTTCAACCTTTTGGCGAAGAATGGGAGAAAGCAAAAATAGCCCGAATAACACGCCAACAGAACGAGGTCGATCCCTCTAACTCTGAGCACTAATAGGCCATGCTTCCCCTTCCGGTGCTTATGCTTACTGCTTGGCAAGTCCACTGCATTGAACCTGATACATACTATTAGTGTCTGAATTTAAGACGTAGTAAAGGTCCAGATTTCTAAAAAGGCGGGAGCGTGCTTAAACCCAAAGTCGTGGTTCCTCAACAGTTCATACATGAGCACCCTATTGTTCGTGGTGAGGAGTTTGGCGTGCTGTGTTGGAATACTCAGAAGCTTACCGAAACACCCAGGTTTCAGCGTGCTCTGGCAGGCGTTTTAGCCGACTTCCCTTGCTTATTTTTAGTGCTCCAGGAGGTAAAGCTCCGTGCGAAGGATAATTGGTTACTCCCGCATTGGTCTTTTGCTGTCGCTCCGAATATACAAACACGTCGCTCTATTTATGGTGTGCTCACCGCGAGCCAATATGCTTTTACCGAGGCGCAAGCACGACTGAGCAAAAAGCGCGAAGGCATGTTCGCCACACATAAAAGTTATATGCTCTCGTATCACTCACTCGCAGAGGGCGGCTCGTTGTTAGTCGTCAATGTCCATGCGATCAACTTCGTTCGTACGCATCAGTTTTCGCAAGAAATGGAACTCATCAAAGCAGAGTTATTAGAGCACAGAGGGCCACTCATCGTGGCTGGTGATTTTAACGTGTGGAGCCGCCAACGCCGCTTGCGCTTGCTGCAATTCTGTCGCAGCGTCGGCCTCAAGCACGCTATTATGGCCGACCCACATCATATTAAAACCTACCGCCAACACCCTCTGGATTTCATCTTCTACCGCGACCTTTCGCTGCAGAAAGCGTTAGCGATTGATACCAGTACGGTGTCCGACCATAACCCTCTTTATGCGCGATTTAAGCTATAGCGATATAGGGTTCAATCACGCTCATATCAAATGCGACTAACTGCGGCTTAAAATGTGGGAATGGCCTTAACGTTCTTCGGATCTCGCCGGACCAACCCCAGAGCGCTTTGACAGTGGCCACAACCCGAGCCAGTCAACACTTCGATCTCAACTAGCGCGTTGCTCGTCATGCTTCATTATCTCCTCGTGAGGCGGACCGGACGAGAGCATAGAGCACCGCCGTTCCAACCAGCGAAAGCACTGTCATGATGGAGGTGAAATCGACTTTAAGCTCCAGAAAGCTCATGAATCCCTCGACGCTAAGGCGAGGCGGTATCCAGTCGAGTACACTGAAAAGTTGCTCCATCAAAACCGCGCTGGCCACCATAGTGGAAAAAAAGATAACAAATATATAGAGGGCCGCTTTCCAGCCAAAGAACTTCTTCCAGAGGTTTAATATAGGAACCGAAATCAAATCCGCATAGATGCAGGCAATAACCCCCGCGAATGATACCCCTGACACCCAGAGTGCAGCAGCAAAAGGTACGTTACCAATAGAGCCGATAAAGCTCAGCACACCCGCCAGTACACCCACAACGGCGTTCTCAGTTATACTCAGCAAGCCGGTGGGCTCCATAAATAATGACGCCCAGACCTCTGGCGGAACAAAAGAAACAATCAGACCGGCTATCAAAAAGCCGAAGAGCGCACTTTTATAAATTTTTCCCAGCGTGTGAAAATAGTTATAAGCAATTCGGCTCCAGCCTTCTCTGGAGGTCAGCTGTTGACTCCAGCTTTCATCGGCGGTCACCTGGCGGCTGAAAGCTACTGGCGCAGGATCCTCCTCGTACTGCTGACGCAGTCGCTTGCGGGCATCCTCAAACAGTTGTTTTGGCAAGGTTAAGCGTACCAAAACGTACATGATGCTTATCAGCACAAATCCGCCGATGAGTTCAGCCAGCAGAAACTGCCAACCCAGCAGCGCATAAATCAGGATACCTAACTCAATAACTAAATTTGTTGAGGCAAAGCTGAACGCAAACGAGGCCTCTGCTGACGCGCCTTTTTTAAATAGCGTCTGCGTGATGCTCAAGGCTCCGAAGGTGCACGCTGAACTGGCAATACCGCCAGCGGTCGCCTTACCGGTTGTCAGCAGATCGCGACCGCCGAGAATATCTGCCAGGCGTTCATGATCAATGAGTGTTTCAATTAGCGCTGTCAGTAACACGCCAAATAAAATCGGCCATAACGCCTTATAAAATAAACCAAGACCAATCAACAGCCCTTGTGTCAGTGCGTCAAAAAAGGCCATGATTTCCTCCTTAATTTGATTCCGGTGGGCGGGGGAATTTCCTCGGATTCATCCCACGCTTCATAGGCGCTGGTCGGGCCGCTCACCTCTAGTTCCTTATTGAAGGAATAAGGCATCATGCCGGACAACGCCAGTTTTGAATTTACGCTGTAGCCCATACCCTGCCCAGGGCCTGCACGGAGACTTCAGAAACCATGGCACTACTGGCCGAACGCTTGCGCAATATCAGCTGCTAGCGCCAACAATATGACAAGTCTGGTACACATAATGAAACCTCTGTGTTGCCACCAATATAGCTTTAGCGTAGTACCTGGAGTGAACTCCAGGTCAAGAATTGGATGAAATAAATTATTAACCCGCACAGCACGACAGCTGCTTGATATCTTTAGTGAACGTCTGCGCACATAACTTCAGGCCTTCGACCATGGTGAGATAAGGGAAAAGCTCCTGCCCAATTTCCTGAACTGTCATATTAGCCCGCATCGCCATTACCGCTGTCTGTATTAGTTCGCCTGCCTCATCTGCAACAACCTGCACGCCAAGTAGCCGTCCGGATTCTTGCTCAGCCACCATCTTTATAAAGCCGCGCGTATTAAAATTGACGAGAGCTCGCGGTACATGGCTTAGGGCTAAACTACGCACATCGACAGCGATCCCTTGTGCGGTCGCGTTGCTTTCTGATAATCCGACAGTAGCAACCTGAGGATCGGTAAACATGACAGTTGGCATCGTCCTGAGATTCAGCGTGGTTGCTCCTCCTGTCATATTTATCGCGGCGCGGGTTCCTGCCGCCGCCGCTACATATACAAATTCCGGCTGCTGCGTACAGTCACCCGCGGCATATATTGTGGGTACTGTAGTTTCCAGCTGGTCGTTAACCACAATGGCACCGCTATCCATTTCCACTCCAATAGCACTAAGGTTTAAAATTTCCGTATTAGGAACCCTTCCGGTTGCTACCAGCAGCTGTTCAGCTCTCAATTCTCCTGCGTTTGTCTGTAGTACAAATTCGTTTTTCACGAAATCGATATGGCTCGCCTGCGTTTCAGTCAGCACCTGTATCCCCTCATCGCATAACGCCGTTTTTAATGCGTCGGCAATCTCCGGATCGTGGTCCGACAGGAGAGAACTACGAGCAACTACGGTTACTTTACTACCGAGCCGGGCAAATGCCTGAGCCAGCTCTAAGCCGACATACCCAGCCCCAATCACAATTAAGCTGGCAGGAATTTTAGTAAGCTCCAGAGCACTGGCCGACGTCAGGTAAGGCGTTTGCCTTAACCCCTCGATGAGCGGCTCTGCGGGCCGCGCACCCGTTCCAATAAATGCGCGATCAAAGTCGATAATTTGCTGCTTACCGTTATTCAGCTTCAGATTTAGTTGCTGGCCGTTAACAAAACTCGCCTCACCAGTTATCACGGTAACGTTTTTATGATTACGCAGTATGCTTTCATATTTAGACTCTCGTAACTCATCGATAAGCTCTCGCTGTTGCTGAAGAAGCTGCTGACGATTCACCACTGTGCGATGCGCGCTTAGCCCCTCATCAAAGGCACTTGAGCCCCGTAAATGAGCGATATTGGCCGTACGAATGAGCATTTTTGAAGGTACACAGCCGGTATTGACACAGGTGCCACCTATAACGCCTCGCTCGACGACAGTAACCCGGGCGCCCCGCTCAGCGGCCTTTAACGCTGCCGCCATCGCGGCTCCGCCACTACCAATAACGGCAATGTGCTGTTGGTTATTATCGGGCATCAGGAGAACCTCCTGATTTACCCTGTGTTGGCCGGCTTATTAGCTCTGACGGATAACCCGCGTTAGTAGTCGCCTTTATCAACGCATCCACTGATACTAAAGTGTCCTCGTACGTGACCATGGCTCTGCGATTCGGGTAGTCGACACTCACCTCAGATACCCCGGCTACTTGGGTAAGCGCCAGTTTTACGGTTATGGGGCAAGCCGCACAGTTCATGTCTGGCACTGACAAATCCACCGTTCTCATGGTGGCCGCAGCCGACATACTGATTGAAGCCAAAAAAAGTGCAGAAAATAGTTTTAATTTCATAAAGGTCCCCCTGTTAATAAAATAGCGGCAAGATATAGGGAAAAATCAGCGCGGCCAGCACAAGTAGTGACATCATCCAAAATCCCAATTTGTAGACAAAACGCGATTTAGGTGCCGCGCATATAGTTTTCGGACTGCAGTTATCCTGCGTACGAAAAATTTGATGCCAGGCAACAAACATTGCGATTAATGCAATACCAATAAAGACTGGACGGTAAGGCTCCAACGCCGATAAGTTCCCGATCCAGGCGCCAGAAACGCCTAACATTATCAGTAGCAGTGGCCCTAAACAGCAGCCTGCGGCTAGAACAGCCCCGATTGTGCCCATCGCTAACGACGCTTTTTTTGAATCGAATTCAGCCATTATCTTTAGAACTTTCCCTTTTGCGTTTACTCGAGTAAGCTTAGTCCCGTAGTTAGGTACGGAGTCAAGCGTGATGGACAATAAACCAGAAAGTGTAACCATTGGAGGCCTGGCGAAGGCAGCTGGGGTGAACGTAGAAACAATCCGTTATTATCAGCGAAGGGGATTGCTGAATGAACCGGTACGCCCGGCCGGCGGCATTCGATATTATGGCTCTGCTGATATTGCTCGACTAGTATTTATTAAAACAGCACAAAAATTAGGCTTTACCCTGAGCGAAGTGAGCGACCTGTTGCGCCTGGATGATGGCGCGCACTGTCTTGAAGCTAGTGAGCTCGCAGCGCGAAAATTGCAAAATGTAAGGGGCAAGATCGATACGCTAAAGCGCATCGAAGAATTGTTAAGTGAGATGGTCACTCGCTGCCATACGCAACAAGAGACCGTCGCTTGTCCGTTAATCTCTTCGTTGTACAAGGGGGTCGGCATATTGTGATCCCCCCGCTTGAAGCAGCAGCTATTCGTAGAAATTAAATGAGCCGCTTGCGTTAATTGTTTAGGAGAAATCCTCCAATGGCCCTATTCGTCCTCTCATGGTTACCCAGCCAAAGCCATTCCGTGTCAACGGTAACCTTGTTTTCACCCGCCTGTGGGTCAGTTTTAAAATTGTCGGTGACAGCACGACTAAGCGGAGAGCGTCCGCACAAGTCAATCCACTAAGCGAGTGGCTCTTAAAAAATGGGGGCCTGTCAGGTCGTCAGGTGAGCCATTTTCAGCTGAATCGCACCATCCAAACAGTCCCAGCTCACTTAAACCCGACAGTCGTCACAGATTTCAGCCGTTGGCATGTAAGCAAAGCTCTTGTCGAGCAGATGCCGTAAAGGTTCATCGCAATAATGTTTCCTGGTGACATGCGGGTGCGAGCGCAAGCGCCCTTTCAACACGTTATTGCCGACATCGGTCAGCAATGGATTCGCAGGGTCAATCGATGGTCCTGTTGCTCGTGTCTTCAGCTCCGGTGGTAAAGCCAATACCGGCACTGTCGCTGATAATTGCGCGGCCATAAAAAACGCAATCGAATAGCGCTCACCACCTTGTACAGGACTCTCAACTTTATGATTTGTGGCTTTCAAAAAGCCATCCGAGGCCAGCTCCAATAGCTCGCCAATATTCACCACAAGTGCGCCTGGAATTGGCTCGACGTCTACCCACTCGTCGCCCCGCTCCACCTTGAGCCCACTTTGTGAGTCCTGCATTACCAGGGTCAGGTAACCCGGATCTTTGTGCGCGCCAACCCCTTGCTGGGTCGATTGCTGTGCCGGATAACGGATGAGCTTGGCATGAGTATAGGGCTGTTCACCCAGGGTTGCGTCAAGAGCATTGCGGTCGACACCCAGCGATTCGCAGAGTTTCTGCAATACATTCACCGTGATGTCACTCAATTTACGTTGCAGCGTCAAAAGTGTCGGTTTCAGGGTTGGCATAGCGTCAGGCCATAAGTTAGGGCCAATCAACTTTTGCCATGGGTACTGAAGTTGCTCTGGTGCAAGCGCCAGCTCTTCATTCATCCAGTCAAATTGCTCGCGTGCATCGAGCCGCCCGGCAGTCATTTCATTGCCCACTGAGTTATAACCGCGAAAATGGGGCGAATGAATCATATCAACGCTTTGCTTTTCTTCGTTCGATAGCTGAAAGAACTGCTTGCTCAACGCCAGGTAGTCTTGCTGCGCTTCATTGCTTAAACCGTGATCGACAAGATAGAAAAAGCCGACGTCACTGGCGGCATGACGCAATTGCGCCAGGCCTTCGTCAGAATCAAGCGATGTCATTGAGATAATGGGTAGTGGCGCAGCGTAAGCGTGCATAAGTAAGCGCTCCTTATTTGGGTAACCGCGCTCAATATAGGCCTCTGCGCATAATTTATGAACGAACCAATATCTCTAAGTTAGATTGTTTCGCTATAGCGGCTGTTTTACAGCACCTTTTGCGCACGTCTGGAAATTTGAAGACAGCTAAGCACGATGAAAAACACCGCAAGCACGAAAACTATGAATCCTAATCTAAGCATAAATACCGATCACGATAAATTATCCGACAACACGACATTGGCCGGACTCACTTATCAAGTTCGGCAATGCCTTTTGCTATACTCATGGATAACCTGATTTTTGCGTAAAGGAACAGGAGGATTTCAATATGATCGACATTCTAGACGCCAATAAAGAAAATCTGATTGCAATTAAGTTGACCGGTAAAGCCACCCAAGCAGACATGGAGAGGATTCACGAGCTTATTCACGGTATTGTGGATAAGGGTCAACAAGTGGATTTCTATATGGAGTTTGAAAACTTCCACGGCTATGACATGAAAGGGTTATGGGAAGACCTGAAAATAGACACGGCTCATTTCTCAGACTACGGAAGGATGGCTTTTGTTGGTGACAAGAAGTGGCTCGAAAGCGCTGCAAAGGCAACGGATTTTTTTACTGCTTCGGATGTGCGGTATTTCGATCGCGACGATAAACAGTCTGCCAAAGAATGGTTAGAAGCCGAATAGACCCTAGCGATTGAGTATGCACTCACTCAATCAACACTTTAATTGGTTTAACTGAGCCTCGCGAGAATCTTGGCCGCGATCGGTGAGGTAATCATCTGAATTACCGCAAAAAACGCAGCAGGAATCGCGATCTCTGCTGGCAACCCAGATGCCGCCACAAAAGCAGCAGCAATACTGAACTCCTTTTTACTGACGGTAAAAAGGTACGCGATGACCTCACCGCGGTCAGTGGTGACCAACAAGGAAACCATTCCTAGTAGATAGCCAATCAGGTTTAGGCATAATGCCGCCCCCGCAATCACAAACGCATACCAGCCATAACCTATAATGGTTGCTGCGTTCGGTCCGACAACTGCGAGCAGAATAAGAAGATATAAAATGGATCCAAGCCCAGCATAAGCCGCATCATGCTGGGCAAAAAAGTTAGGAAATCGCGTGCGTAAGCTTACACCCAAGACCGTAGGAACAAGAACAACTAACACCAATTCCAGAATAATCGCGTCTAGGGGAACCTCGAGTTGAACGCCTGTCAGCCATAAAAATAAGACAGGAACGATAAACGGAGATAACGCCGTATTGACTGCATTGAAAACAGCAGCCAGGGCCACATTACCTCGTGCCATGAGAACCAAAAGTGGGGATGAAACATCCGTTGGTAGCGTGCCAAGCAAGGTTTGGCCGGCGGCCAGAGGACCGCTCCCAAAAAAAAGACGCCCCGTCAGTAACCCCCCAATCGACATAGGCCCGTAGACAAGGACCATCGCCAAAAGCTGTCGAGAAGGTTTACGCAGCACCAATCGCACATCGTTAGCGTCGAAAGTCAGGCTAATAATAAGCATCAGTAACGCAAGTAATGGCCCAATGGAGCTCTCGAAGAACTTACCAATTTCTGGAACGATCAATCCTAGCCCGGCTGTAACAATGACAAACAATACAAGATTGGCTTCGACAAATGAGATGAGTCGGGTCATGTTAATGAATTAACGTTATCGGTTGATATGGGCACTCTTCGCATTTGGCGAGCAATCATTTCAATATCTCGACGCAGATTTAAAATCTGAAGTTTACTTGTGGTAAATATTGGTTCAAGTGTACTTGCATTAGTCAGGTATATCTAATTCAGACGGTCCATAGCTCTGGATCTTTCCGAACAGACGTTTGTGCACTGACACTGATCACAACATTTTTCGACGTCCAAGGCCTAACTATCAAACTTCTGCATACCTGATCTTTACTCTCGAGTCTGTATTGAGTCTTGAGGGTATGTCTGTTATTTTGCAAACGCTATCTGCCTCTTTCAAAGGTTACTTTTTTTGCCCAAGCGTGTCTGGTCCTTGATCATCGTTATGTTTTTTCACAGTCTCTTCACCTGTGCGGTTTCGGCCGGGCACGTTGAAATCACTGACCATACGTTCGATTATGCCTATCAAAATCATGCCCATGCGGAACACCAGTCGGACTCCTATGACCGCTTCGAATCAGACCACCAGCATCAATTTCACGCGCATATTAGCTGTATCACCGGATATGCAACCTTTAATCCGGAAGCACCTTCACCAACACTCGCCATAGCACATCAACTGCTGCCTTTTGACAGTAACGACAACCAGCCACCAGTTCCTCCGCCTAATTCTTAGTCTTCACCTTTAGAATCTGTGCGTAAAGCACTCTCTTTTTATTGTGGAGATAAATCATGAAATTACTTTATTTCGTGGTTGCTGCAGTGGTGGGCTCAGTGGTTTTGCCTGCTTCAGCAATCGCGAACGACTTGACCTTAGGCAACGCCTTAGAACGGGTGTTGCAAAATAATCCGGTCTTACAAAAATACCCGTATCAACAAAGGATGGCTGAAGCTGAAAAACTTCAGGCTTCCTTAACGCCTAACCCGAAGATTGGATTAGAGCTTGAGAATTTTGCGGGTAGTGGCACCAATCGCGGATTCGAAAATGCACAAGCAACCTTATCTCTGAGCCAGCTCATTGAGTTAGGCGGAAAACGTGAGCAACGCATTGAACTTGCGTCAGTTAAACAGCGCCAGCTTAATGCAGAGTTTGATTACAGCAAGTTAGCGGTATTTGCAGAAACTGCACATCGCTTCTATCAGTTAATCCGACTGCAAGTGTTGGCGGACTGGAGCCAGCAACAGAAGCTCCGCCTCGATGAGGCCTTGAGGGTAGCGTTGGAACGTGTGGAAGCTGGCGCCGTCCCCCCGTCTGAGGTAACGAGAATTCGATTGCAACAGCAACAAGTGATCGCCAAAACTGAAGAAATAACTGGCCAAATTCAAGTTGCTAAGTCGAATCTTAGCGCGATGTGGGCTTCTGCACCTGACTTTACCCAAGTGACCGGTAAGTTTAGCAGTTCATTGCGCCTGCCCACAGATGTTGAGGTTGAAGAAGCCGTCAATCAGGCACCAGAGTTCCTCCGTCTAGTGGATTCAGAACATTTGTTAGCAGCCCGGGTGAGTACTCTGAAAGCCGAGGCTATAGCAGATGTTACGCTTGGAGTTGGTGTCCGCTATGACAATCAGCTCAACGATTCCGGCCTCGTCGTGCAGGCGTCGATGCCATTGCAATTAACAAACCCAAACCTGGGCTTCATTCAAGCAAAGCAAGCAGAAAGAGACCTCATTCTCGATCAACAGCGGGTCGTGCGCCAGCAACTGCGCGCAGACGCCCGAACGCTTCTCGCGCGCTTGCAAGCTAACCGCAACTACTTAGAACGTATTCGACTTGATTTACTGCCTATTGCCCGACAGTTAGAGCAAGAGACAAAGGCTGGATATGCAAAAGGAATACATAGCCTGTTGATGGTGCTTGATGCACAAGAAGAGCTTGCACAGTTGGAATATCAGCAAATTAATCGCCGTTACGCTATTTATCAGGACCTCCTTGAACTTGAGCGAATGACGGGGCAATCATTTTTGGGACCAGAATTATGAACCTTATTAAAACAACAGCCATCCTTCTCGGCCTGTGTGTTGGACTAACGTCGGCACAACCAGCTTTAGGTCAGTCGCACCATGAGCATTCCGAAGCAGCCGTAGAAGGCCCCCGTGGTGGAACTTTACTTGGCGATAATGAATTTGCCGTCGAGATCACGATTTTTGAGTCCGGAATTCCACCTGAAATGCGCGTTTACACCTATTCAGAAGGTGAGATTGTTAATCCTGATGAAGTCGAGCTCGAAGTCACCTTGCACAGATTAGGCAATCGCGATGACAAACTAAGCTTCATTCCGGAAAATGATTATCTGGTCAGTAATGAGGTTGTTGAGGAACCTCACTCCTATGAAGTGTCAGTAAAAGCTTCAACTGAGAGCAGTGCCGGTGAATGGCACTACGAGAGTTTTGAGGGGCGAACAACCTTGTCCGATCGAGTCATCGATAAAGCAAATATATTGGTCGAAACAGCAATGCCAAGGACTTTGACATTCAAAGAACGTTTATTCGGTGTTGTTGCCCCCGTAACTGGACAAATTGCGCAAATCAGACCGACTTACAATGGCAAAGTCACTGAAGTATTTGTCGCAACCGGTGAGCAAGTGACTGAAGGACAGGTCCTGGCAAAAATCATGAATGCCTCTAGTGGCGCGAGCTATGATGTTGTCAGTCCCCTGACCGGGGAGGTTACGCAGCGCTTGGTTACAGCAGGTGAAATTGTAAAAGAAGAACTGCTCTTTGAAGTGGTCGACCTGTCGAGCGTCTGGATAGAACTTTCCGCATTCCCTGAAAGTATAGAAAAACTAAGACCAGGGCTTCCCGCTGAAGTCTTCGACTTACATCATCATAAGCGTGTTTTCGGCGAAATCACCTATATTGCACCGGTGATGACAGGCGGACACATTGCCCGGGCTCGAGTGCTCGTAGACAATAAAAATGGCCACTGGCGGCCCGGCATGCATGTACAGGCAAATGTAACTACAGGCGAAAAAGATGTTGCGTTGGCGGTGAAGGTAGATGCCGTGCAAACGTTCCGAGATATGCCTGTCGTTTTTGCTCAATACGGCAACACGTTTGAAGTTCGAATGATCGATCTTGGCGTTAGCGACGGCGAATACATCGAGGTAAAGGGCGGTTTAGCTGCCGAAACTCCTTATGTGTTTGGTAACAGTTATTTATTGAAGGCTGATGTGCTGAAGGATGGCGCGAGTCACGACCACTAGAGGGCGAACTTATGATTGATTCATTTATCCGCTTCGCCATTCAACGTCGTTGGTTGGTGATTGCTGCAACTCTGCTTATTGCAGCACTGGGCGTTTACAGCGCCCTAAAACTGCCTATAGATGCGGTACCCGACATTACTAATGTTCAGGTTCAAATAAACACTGAAGCTCCGGGCTACTCGCCATTGGAGACCGAGCAACGCATTACCTATTCGGTGGAAAATGCGATGGCCGGCATTCCCGACCTGGATTACACGCGGTCAATTTCACGATATGGATTGTCACAGGTCACCGTGGTGTTTGAGGAAGGTACGGATATTTATTGGGCGCGGCAGCAAATCAGCGAGCGCCTGCAGAGGGTTCGTGGCGAATTGCCTGACAAGGTTGAGCCAGCTCTCGGTCCTATCGCAAGCGGATTGGGTGAAATATTCACCTATCTTGTGCGCGCAAAAAAAGGAGCAGTTGATGAGTTCGGTCAACCCTACACTGCGGAATCCCTGCGTACACTGCAAGACTGGGTGATACGTCCACAGCTGGTGAAAGTACCCGGAGTGACTGAAATCAATACTGTCGGTGGCTACGAGCGGGAATACCAGGTGGCTCCGGATCCCGGCAAAATGTTGGCTTATAAACTATCTATCGAGGACATTTTTAAAGCGCTTCAGTTAAACAACAGCAATGCCGGTGCCGGGTATATCGAGCGAAATGGTGAACAATGGCTGGTCCGCTCGCCAGGACAGCTAGCTTCTTTAGAGGATATTGGCAACGTTGTTATCACCAAACGTGATGATGCTCCTGTTCGAATTAAGGATGTTGCTGAAGTGTCTTTCGGGAAGGAGCTGCGCACCGGTGCTGCGACTTCCGATGGTGAGGAGATAGTGCTTGGCACGGCAATGATGCTCATCGGTGAAAACAGTCGTATTGTGTCGGAGGCGGTTGCAAAACGCTTAGAGGCAGTGCAACTGAGTCTTCCGGACGGTGTTGTGGTCGAGCCTGTTTACAACCGTACGACCCTGGTCGAAAAAACTATCGCTACGGTTGAAAAAAACCTTTTTGAAGGCGCCGTACTGGTCATAGTTGTGCTCTTCTTACTTTTAGGTAACGTTCGGGCTGCGCTCATTACTGCGCTCGTGATTCCGTTAAGTATGCTTTTCGCAATCACCGGAATGACGGCCAACCGAGTCTCCGGTAACTTGATGAGCTTGGGTGCAATAGACTTCGGAATAATTGTTGATGGTGCCGTAATTGTTGTTGAAAACGCATTGCGCCGACTGGGGCTTGCTCAACAACGCCTAGGCCGACTACTAACAACCAGAGAGCGCTTGCACGAGGTTTTTGAGAGTACTCGTGAGGTTTTTAACCCCGCAGTATTTGGCGTACTCATCATCATGTTGGTCTACTTACCAATATTTGCTCTAAGTGGTGTCGAAGGGAAAATGTTCCATCCTATGGCATTTACGGTTGTGTTTGCCTTATTAGGTGCACTCATTTTCTCAATCACATTTGTGCCGGCAGCGATTGCGATTTTTGTCACCGGAAAGGTGAACCACAGAGAAAATCGCATCATGCGGGGTGCTCGCCGATTATATGAACCGGTATTAAAGCTTTCATTAAAACAACCCCTGGTGATCATCGTGATCGGCTTCGGCTTATTCACCGGATCGCTTTATCAAGCATCGAAAATGGGCACCGAGTTTTTACCCCAACTCGATGAAGGTGACGTTGCTCTACATGCACTCCGCATTCCCGGAACAGGCTTGCAGCAATCGGTCGACATGCAATTACAACTCGAATCCGTCATTGCTGAGTTTCCTGAAGTAAAACGGGTCTTTTCCAAAATAGGCACTCCGGATGTCGCCACAGACCCTATGCCACCTAGCGTAGCCGACACTATTATTATTTTGAAACCAAAAGAAGAGTGGCCCGACTCGTCAAAATCCAAAGATGAGTTCCTCACGGAACTGCGTAGGGCTGTCGAGCAAATACCGGGGAACAAATACGAGTTTACCCAACCTATTGAGATGCGCTTTAATGAGCTGATCGCTGGTGTACGTGCCGATTTAGCTGTGCGCATTTACGGTGACGATCTCGATACGTTAAAGTCCTTAGGTGATGAAGCCGTGCAAATTATCAACGGCGTTAGCGGTGCTGCAGACGTGCGTGCTGAGCAAATGACGGGCTTGCCGACGTTGTCTGTTACACCACAGCGTGATCATTTGGCTTTACTCGGCTTAACGGTCAGCGACGTACAGCGGGCCATCCAGGCTGCTGTGGGTGGTTTAGAAGCTGGTACGATTTACGAGGGAGATAAACGGTTCCGTTTAATGCTTCGTCTAAATGAATTAAATCGTGCTGATATTGAGACGCTAAAGCGCTTACCCGTTGCTGTTCCTGAGGCCAGCAACCCTGAGCTTCAATATGTTCCGCTTGGAGAAATCGCTGAGATTAAACTTACAGTGGGCCCCAATCAGATCAATCGCGAAAGCGGCAAACGCAATATGGTTGTTAGTGCAAATGTGGTCGATCGTGATCTTGGCTCATTTGTCGCGGATATCCAGCAGCAAATGCAATCTAATTTATCGCTTCCGGCTGGCTACTGGATTGACTACGGTGGCACATTTGAACAATTGCAGTCTGCAACCCAGCGGTTAGCTATTGTTGTTCCGCTGACACTACTGCTCATTCTTGGACTGCTTTATAGTGCGTTCAATTCACTGAGCAATGCCCTGATTATATTTACCGGTGTACCACTTGCATTAACCGGTGGTATTTTGGCGTTGACCGTCAGAGGCATGCCGTTATCGATTTCAGCGGCTGTTGGCTTTATCGCTTTGTCTGGTGTTGCCGTCTTAAACGGTGTGGTGATGCTGTCCTTTATTCAACAGCTCCGCAACGATGGTAAAGCACTTAGGGAGGCAGTCTTTGAGGGCGCTCGCCAACGTCTGCGCCCCGTACTAATGACTGCCTTAGTGGCGAGTTTTGGCTTCGTCCCTATGGCTTTCAATACAGGTACGGGAGCCGAAGTGCAACGTCCGCTGGCAACCGTGGTGATTGGCGGTATCGTTTCCTCCACACTGTTGACACTGGTTGTGCTTCCTGCGCTGTACCTGTTCATTAACAGGTTACGGCGCGTGCCATCGTCTGTATAAGAGTCAGATAAAAAGTTGGGTCTTGTGACCCAACTTTGTTGATATCACTTCCCTGCGCTCAGTCTGCGCAAACGTGCAGTGTCTGGGTCGAGTATGCTATGACCATCGGGCAATCTGCCATGAATGCCGCCCCGACAAGCATGGCTGGCTGATCCGCAATCCCTAGAACACTGAAAACCGGAAGATCCGCGATCTTAACGTTCATAGACAAATAACAGCGTTCGCCCAGACAGATGTTGCTAACTGGAGCAGTGAAACTTTCAGTGCCTATGCCATCGATACCCCGCGATCCCCCTTCTTTTATTGTGACCGCGTCGCTATCTGGAAATAGTCGGGCGAGACTTGCCGCCTGCCAGTTGATAGTGCCAACCCGAGCCGCGCTATCAAGCACTGCCGCGACCGGTGTTCCTTCCAACATCACATTAAACTGCACAAAGCCAGGCTGGACTCCAGAGTGAAATTCCAGCCCTGTTTCGTTTACACCCAGCTCAGAATATGAAGTCCCGTCTTGCAATAGCGAGACCGTCGCGCCGGGCACATCAATTGCAACGTCATAGCGCGAGAGTACATCGACCCCAAGAATACCCTCAACCTGCCGCCCGTCATACTCGCGAAAAGAACTGAGGTCAGCGACCACGGCACTCACATCCTTCTGCGGTAGCTCGCCGAGGGACAGCCCTGACAGGGTAACAACCTCCAGGGTGATCGCGCCAGTTGCGCCCTGTACCTCAAGCTGACTTATATCCTCTGGGGTGAGCTCCAGCTCGGCGCGTAGGTCTGCGGAAATCACTGACCGCCCCGCGGCGGTATCAAGAATGAAAAAGCGCTCGCCAACGCCCTCGATCTCAACCGGAAGCAGAATCCGCTCTTCCAGATAACTAATCGGAATATGTACCGGCTCTGCGGTAAGCGCAAAAGCAGGTGTGGATATAAAAAAGAGTCCGGACAACACGCCGGCCAAGTAACGAAATAGCATAATCAGATACTCCGCAAAAATTAAAGCCAGATAACACAGGTTAGATTTAGCCAAGCATACTCTTCTTTGCACGATCATCCACCTGTTGCTTTTACGAAACAACTCGCTTACAACTGCTACTTCATCGCAACGGTAATGTTTTTTTGGGAAAAATCAGAGCCATGCTGGCAACGCTAATAAAAACCACACGCCCTTCTTTTTTGTTGCTTACCCTCGCGATGGTGGCATTGGCTGCTGCCCTTGCCGAAAGCAATGGCTTTTCAGTTGCTACGACCCTGTTCAGCCTGGTCGCGCTTGGCGCAGTCAGTGCTCATGCTTGCGTTAACGTACTCAATGAAGTGCATGATGCCCGCTCTGGTCTCGACGATCTGACTCAACGCACACCTTTTAGCGGCGGTAGTGGCGCACTGCAGGCTAATCCCCAGGCGCTAAAGGCCGCGAGCCGTCTGGGTAAAGCTCTACTTGCGCTGCTTATCACCATTGGCTGCTATTTCATTTACCTGCGCGGCTGGAGTTTGCTCCCGTTAGGGATCGCAGGCATGGTGTTAGTGATGGCCTACACGCCTATGCTCACTCGTCGACCCTGGCTTTGTCTGATCGCGCCTGGATTAGGGTTTGGTCCGTTGATGCTGACAGGCAGCTACTTTGTTCTGACTGGTGAGTATTCCTGGAGCGTGTTGGCGGTATCACTGATACCGTTTTTCCTGGTGAATAACTTGCTGCTGCTCAATCAGTTTCCGGACCTGACCGCAGATGTTCAGGTGGGGCGGAGAAATCTACTCATTACCTACGGCCCGGGGATAGCGCTGCGGATCTTTCGCTGGTTTTTACTTGCTGCGTATAGCGTTTTAGCAATACTTGTAGCTGTGGGTATCTTGCCTCCTCTGGCACTGCTAGGCCTGTTAAGTCTTAGTCTGGCAATCCCCCTCTATTATGGTATCGCTAGCTTAAATGAGCCACAGCAGGTTCCGCACCGCCTGCTGGGTTTAAATGTTGCGATAAACATCAGCCTGCCGCTGC
This sequence comes from Pseudidiomarina terrestris, assembly GCF_030466375.1. Taxonomy (NCBI): domain Bacteria; kingdom Pseudomonadati; phylum Pseudomonadota; class Gammaproteobacteria; order Alteromonadales; family Idiomarinaceae; genus Pseudidiomarina; species Pseudidiomarina terrestris. The sequence continues at coordinate 233,680 of NZ_JAGGJE010000002.1, read as the reverse complement.
TGATAGCAATAGGTCTCGCGCTGAGTTCATAAGCCAGCCCGCTAACCCGATAACATGCGGCGGTTGAGGTGTTTATACCAGCGGTTACCCGCCCAAAGCGCGCCGACGATATAAGGAACGCCGCCCAGCACCCACATGATCAAGCCCGCCAGTTGTTGATCCTGGAGGTGCCGGGCTTCGCCATACAAAGGTTCGCCGGCGAAGGTGAGTAAGGCGCCTAAAAAACCAGTGTGCATGAGGGTGAAAAGCAGCGCCAGCAATGCAAACGGCGCTTTTCTGGCGCTTGCGTACAACACCGCCCACCAGAACCACACCGCGGTGATTAAGAAGCAGGCGTGTTCAAACACGTGAATCCAAGGGTCGTCTACAGCCAGCATATAAAACACTGGGATATGCCAGAACCAAATCATGAAGCCATGGAGGTAGGCACATAGCATAGGGTAACGGGTGATCTTAAACGCCAGGCCCCAAAATCGTCGACCATGTCGGCCAAAAGCGACAAATAATTGTGGTAACGGCTTACATAACGCAAACAGTGGCGCGATCACGACCATCATAAACATGTGCTGGGTCATATGGGCAGCAGCGCTTACTTCGGCCCATTCATCCAGCGGGCCCAAAATCGTAAAGAGAGTGATGAGAGCTGTGCCGTGAAAAAGCCATCGTTGCCATGCGCGTGTCGGGCTTTGCCGTGTTCCCACAACATACATCAACCAGAACACCATAACCGCCAGTGCTGTCAGTCCGGAGGCTAGTCTATCCTGTCCTTCACTGGTCACCGGATTGTGCGCGAAGGCTGCCGGCACCCAAAGCGCCGCAAATGCTGCCACTAGTGCTGCGAAAAGAAGCGCTAAACGCATGGCGGGTAAATCACGCTTTGTAAGCCTATCGCCAGAACAGCGATGGTCGCCACCAGATAAACGCCCGTCGAAACCTTGAGGATAAAACGTCCATTGCCTGATTCAGCTGGTGTCGAGCGGTGCGCCAGCCAGGTCAGATAAAGCAATATCATAGCGAACACCAGGGTATGCAGCAGCAGTAAGCCATTGAGCCAGGTCCACACCCCCGCATTGGCAGGCGGCGGTGCGGTTTCACAGCCCAGCGCCTGGCCGCTGTAGAGCACCACATACCAGATCGCCCATAGCAATGGCCCGGCGAACAAATGCAGCGGATGAGCGCGCAATGTTTTCATGCAGCCCCCCACGCTATCGGTAGTAATAGGAAAGACGCGACGCTGCACCAAAAGGTGGCGAGACTGAAGAGCCACAGGGGTTGCAATACTACCGGCTCATACGGCAGCTCTTTGCTGACGTAGCCGTAACGAACCCGCAGCGCCTGCAGCGCCGTTGCTATCACGCTTATGCTGCTATGAAAGATAAGGAACATGAGCATCACCAGCAGCACGGCGTCATGGGCTAATTCCGTAATCGCTAATGGTGAAACCAGAGTAACGCCGACTAATAAAACAAGGTGTATCGCCCCTGCCGCCGTGACCACCCAGAACCGGGTCTGCAGTCCGGTATCGTCTCCGGCTTTGAGTTGCTTCACCGCCCGACAATACCACCAGGTTGCAAAGGTTAAGAAAGCTCCGCTCCAGGCCATCACCGGCAGCGAGACCAGCGACTCATCCGGCAATGTCCAGTTCGGTGCCACTGCCCATAAATACAACCAGCCAAACAATAACGCTAAAAATAGAGCGCCATCCGCCAGCAAGGTAATCACCATGCCCCACAAGCCGGAACCGTCCAGAGTACGCGACTGTAATGGCGCTTCTACAGGCTCTTTATCACCCAGGGGCGCAGCTAGCGGATGCCCGCCATTTTCCCAGCTCCAGCGGAACAGAAAAATGGCTGCCACAATAGTGATGACCACAGCCGCCAGATAACTACGCGTGAGCAGGCTGATACAGACCACAGCAAGGCTGGAAGCTACCAGCAACGGAAGCCATGAGTTGGTCGGCAACAGCATCACCTCTTTCAGTTTGCCGGTGATGGCATCGGTACCAAAGGTTTCGCGGCGGCCATGCTCAATCTGCGTTAACCCATGCTCGCCAGCAGGAATGCTCTGCAACAGCTCAGGGTTATCCCATAACGGATGCCGGCTGTTTATCTCGGGCAGACTAGCGAAGTTGTACATTGTCGGAGGCGTGCCGGTGGTCCACTCCAGCGTGTCCGCATTCCAGGGGTTGTTGCCGGCTTTGCGACCAAAACGAAAGTGCAGCAGCACATCAATAATGATAATGGCAACACCCATGGCAATGACAAAACTGCCCACAGAAGAAAGCATATTCAGCCAGTCCCAGCCTAACCCCGTTTCGTAGGTATCGACACGCCTTGGCATGCCCAACAGGCCAGTCAGGTGCATTAGGAAAAAGGTGGCATTAAAGCCAACAAACACCAAGCCGAAGCCCCAGCGGCCGAGACGTTCTGAAGGCATGCGTCCGGAAAAATGGGGCAACCAGTAATACAAACCGCCGATTAAGGGAAACAGCATGCCGCCGACTAATACATAGTGCAGATGCGCAACAACAAAGTGGGTATCGTGAACCTGCCAGTTAAAGGGGACCATTGCCAGCATCACGCCGGTGAGTCCGCCCAAGACAAAGACAAACAAAAAGCCAAACACCCATAACATAGGCAGGCTGTAAACGACCCGCCCAGCCCATAACGTCGCCAACCAGGCGAAAACCTGAATCGCTGTAGGAATGGCCACCAGCATGCTTGCCATTGAGAAAAACGCCTGCGCCAGTTGCGGGATCCCCACGGTAAACATATGGTGAGCCCAAAGCCCGAAACTGATAAAACCTGTCAGAATCACCGCCATGACAACCCAGCGGTACCCCACCAGCGGACGACCGGTAAACACCGGCAAAATAGTAGAGACAATGCCGGCCGCGGGCAGAAAGATGATGTAAACCTCGGGGTGGCCGAACAGCCAGAACAGGTGCTGCCACAGCACAGGATCGCCGCCAGCGGCTACGTCAAAAAAGGGCATGCCCGCAGCACGTTCCAGCTCCAGTAGAATGCTGGCAAGAATTAATGGTGGGAAACCGAAGACAATCATCAGCGCCGTCACCAGAATATACCAACAGAAAATTGGCATCTTACTGAGTGTCATTCCCGGCGTGCGCGAGCGGAGTATAGCAACGACCAGTTCAATACCTGCAGACACAGACGATATTTCTACAAAGGTGATACCCAATAACCAAAAGTCCGAGCCGGGCCCCGGCGAAAATTCAGTGCTACTTAGCGGTGTATACATAAACCAGCCGGAACTTGGCGCCATGCCCAGCAGCAGACTCGAAATAACAATGATGCCGCCAAATAAATAACAGTAATACCCGAGGGCGCCAAGGCGCGGAAATATCAGGTCCCGGGCACCTATCATTTTCGGGATCAGGTAAATGGCCGCCCCTTCCAGGATAGGAATAGCAAACAGGAACATCATTACGGTGCCATGCATCGTAAACACCTGACTGTAGACATCAGGATTTAAGAACTCCTGGCCGGGCAACGCGAGCTGCATGCGGATAAGGAGTGCCAGCAGCCCACCTATCAGAAAGAAGATTGCGCCTGTTAGCATAAATCGGCGCCCGACCGACGTATGGTTAACTGCTGCTAAGGAGCCCCAACCCGGGAGGTTGCGCCAGACTTTATTAAACCGCTGATGTAAAGCTTCCTGTTCAGTCATTCTTATCAGAGTCCTCCTGCTGTAGTAACCACTCCTCAAAGTCTTCAGCACTATGCGCAATCACTTTAAATTGCATCGCGGTGTGCCCCTGACCACAGTACTCTGTGCATAGCCCCCGGTATTCACCGACCTCATCCGCCTCAAGCCGGACCACGTTAGTGCGGCCGGGAATCGCATCGATTTTGCCCCCCAGACGCGGCGCCCAGAACGAATGAATAACGTCTTCGCTGGTAATATGGAAGTCGACAGGGGTATTCACCGGAATGTGGATTTCATCGGTCAATTCGATCTTGCGCTCCGGGTAAGAAACACGCCAGAACCACTGTCGGGCTTTAACATCGACGCGCATCACCTCCCCTTCCTGAAAAGGTAAGGGCAACAGGCTGTGGCCAATCGGAATGCCAAAGGCGAGCAGTGTCGTGATCGCCACGGTGGGTAAGGCAATGCCACCGGCGATAATCCAGCGGTTCTGCAGCCGCTGAACTTCGGCGTCGCTGATATCCTTGCTATTACGACGCACCGCAAACACGCACAGCACAATGAGACCGACGAACACCGCCAGCGCGACAATGATCATGGCCAAGGTCAGTGGCAGCACCGATCCTGCTGCCGGCCCTGCCGGGTCAAGGGTAGAAAATGCTCCGCTGCAGCCACTTAAAAGCAGCACGGTAGCAGCTCCAGTAACTTTTGCTATGCTCTTTATGTCCACGGCATCATCTCCGACAGTTGCGGCTTGGCTAACGCCAACCAGATAACAGTCGTCATTAACAGCATTAGCACTACAGAAGCCAGTGCGCTCATAAGCCGTAAGTGCTTATATTGCTTACGCTCGGCCCGACGAATTAAAACCCACAGCAATACATGAATCAGCGCCACACTACTGACCAGTGTCAGCTTCGCGATGAACCAGAATTCGCTGGTTTGATTGAACAGGAAAGCCATGGCGCCCGAGACGATAGCAACCAGCGCCGCCGGGGTGGCTATATAGGTAAAGACGAAACGTGCGGCCGAATCATGACTGCCAGAGCTGCTCTCAAACTCATCGTCTGCTCTACTCGCTCCGGCCAGCATCACAGGAATATATAAAATTCCTGCCCCCCACATTAATAAAGCGATGATATGAAGTAATAAGAGCCATATCACGTGTTAGCACTCCCTTCGCGCTGGCGTTGTCCCCAAACTTTAAACGATTCGACTTTTTAATTTTTTTTCATACAAAACAGTACTTAGCTTTGCAGGCAAAACCTATTTTTGCAAGTTGACACCTTGGTGCTAAGCTGACTCTCCTTGCCCCCTGCAGGCGTCTCACATCGGACGAAAAATGAAGGCTCCACATATAGTTATCCATTCAGACGAGCGCGTGATAAAGTTAATCCTTTCAAGCTTAGGGAGTGCAATAGATGGATTCTCAGGTAAATCAAGAATTGTTCGAGCTTGCCGTAGAGCAGGCCTACGATTCTGTTTTGATCACCACCGCAGAGCTTGATCTTCCCGGTCCCCAAATTATTTACGCCAACGATGCTTTTTGTAAAAAGACCGGCTACAGCCGGGAAGAGCTGATCGGCAAAACTCCCCGCATTCTGCAAGGCCCGCTAACGGATCGCGGCGTTCTGCAGCGGCTTCGGCAGAATCTGGAAAACGGCACCAGGTTTGAAGATTCAACGGTGAACTACCGTAAAGATGGCTCGACCTATGTGGTTCATTGGAGCATTAGCCCAATGCGCGACAACGAGGGCAAAATTACTCATTTTGTCTCGGTGCAACGAGATGTGACGCAGACAGTGCAGCTGGAACACTTTAACCAACGCTTATTGGAGCATCTGGCTGAGGGAGTTATTGGCATCAATCACGAAGGTCAATGTACGTTCGTAAATCCGTCCGCGATAAGGATCCTCGGTTTTCCTGATGAAGACACACTCATTGGCCGTTGCAGTCACGACGTCATTCACCATTCCCATGCTGATGGCAGCGCGTACCCTAAATCTGAATGTCCGATCCATCAAATGCTGCACGACGGCGTAGCACCCGAACCCTGGCGTGACTATTTCTGGTCCTATTCTGACAAACCTGTCCCCGTCGAAGTCTCTGCCACGCCCATGCGCTACAGTAGTGACCCGGTGTTTGGTGGGGTTTTTATCTTCCGTGATATTTCCGAACAATTGGAGCTTGAGCAGCAACTGCATAAAGCCGCAAGTCACGATCAGTTAACAGGCACTTATAACCGCCGCTTCGGCGACCATGTGCTGGGCAAAGAGTATGCCCGAGTAGAGCGGGAGGAAAGCCAGGTCGCGGTGATTCTCGCTGACATTGATCACTTCAAAGACATTAATGACACATTTGGCCACCTGGTTGGCGATCAGATTCTAAAGCAATTCACCGAAGTCCTGCAGTCGCGCTTACGTGCTATGGATTCCCTGATACGCTGGGGCGGCGAGGAATTTTTAATCGTGCTGCCCGATACCGATCTCAAAGGTGCACAGACACTTGCTGAAGATCTCTGTCAGGCGATTGAAAAAAACCATTTCGAGGCCGATGTTGACCGGCTAACAGCTTCATTTGGCGTGAGTTTATTGCGCGCAGCGGGTTCTATCGAAGCCTCCATTAAACAAGCCGATCAGGCACTTTATGCAGCCAAACAAAGTGGTCGTAACTGCGTTATTGCTGAATCGTCATAATGCCTTTTTTTCACTTTGGACGTGCCGGCTTCCTCTTTGCAACCATGGGATTGGATACCGAGTTGATCTCTGGCTATAGTTAGACTCGTATAGTCTGTTAGTAGACAGACAACTCGATTTTTAAAGTCCAAGTCAAGGAGGTACATGTGTCTGACCAGGAGCCAAAACGACAAGAGTGGGGTGCGCGCACCACGCCCCGTTTGCAAGGCAACGAACATTGGTGGCCCGACCAACTCAATCTAAATATTTTGCATCAAAAACATCCCGACTCCAGCCCTTTTGGTCCTGATTTCAGCTACGCCGACGCTTTCGCAGAAATAGACGTCGACCAACTCAGTGCCGATGTCGATGCCTTAATGACCGACTCCCAGGACTGGTGGCCGGCCGACTGGGGCCACTACGGTCCTTTCTTTATTCGCATGTCCTGGCACGCCGCAGGTACCTATCGCTCCGTAGACGGCCGCGGTGGCGGCGGCACTGGGGCACAACGTTTTGCCCCCCTCAACAGCTGGCCTGACAATGGCAATCTCGACAAAGCAAGGCGCTTACTCTGGCCGATCAAACAAAAATACGGTGAGAAAATCTCCTGGGCCGACTTGATGGTTTTCGCCGGTAACCGCGCTTTGGAAACCATGGGCTTTCGTACCTTTGGTTTCGGCTTCGGTCGCGCTGATATCTGGGCGCCGGAAGACGATATTTACTGGGGACCCGAGACCGAGTGGCTGGCGACCCAAGACGAGCGCTACACCGGCAGTTTCGAAGACGGTAACCGAGTTCTCGATAACCCTCTCGCAGCGGTTCAGATGGGCCTGATTTACGTGAACCCAGAAGGTCCTAACGGTGTCCCTGACGCGCTGAAATCCGCTCAGGATGTGCGTGAAACATTTGCTCGTATGGGTATGAATGATCGCGAAACCGTCGCACTTACCGTTGGGGGTCATACTTTCGGCAAAATGCATGGCCGCGGCAAAGAAGAGATGGTAGGTGAAGCTCCCGAAGCCGCCAAGATCCATCAGCAAGGTTTTGGCTGGGCCAACAAGAATGAAACTGGTCTGGGAGAATACACTGTCACCTCAGGCCTTGAAGGCGCATGGACACCGACGCCAACCAAGTGGGATAACTCCTACCTGGAGACCATTTTTGCGCACCAGTGGGAAGTGAAGAAATCACCCGCCGGCGCCAATCAGTGGGAACCTGTTGAAGTGAAAGAGGGTTACTGGGTGCCCGATGCTCATGTTGAAGGCCGCAAAAATCCACCTGTCATGACCACCGCTGATATGGCCATGATCACTGACCCTGACTATCTCGAAATTTCAAAAGAGTTTCATGCCAATCCTGATGTACTCGCCGATGAGTTTGCCCGCGCCTGGTACAAGCTACTCCATCGTGACATGGGTCCACGCGACCGCTACCTCGGCTCGCAGGTTCCTGACGAAGTTCTGATCTGGCAGGACCCTGTTCCTGAACATGAGGGGCCGCTGGTGAACGATGAGCAGATCGCAAGCCTGAAGCAGAACATTGCCGACTCGGGTCTTACCGCGAAGGAACTGGTAACCACTGCCTGGGCGTCAGCCTGCACCTATCGTCAGACCGACCATCGTGGTGGTGCGAATGGCGCGCGCATCCGACTTGCGCCGCAGGTCAGCTGGGACATTAATAAGCAATCCGGTGTCACCGATGTCATCGACCGTCTGGAGCAACTAAAAGACGCCAGTGATGCCAATATTTCGCTGGCAGACATGATTGTGCTCGGCGGTAGTGTGGGAGTCGAAATGGCTGCCAAGGCCGCTGGACACAGTATTGAGGTGCCCTTTACCCCGGGTCGCACCGATGCCAGTCAGGATATGACCGAGGTCGATACGCATGCGTACCTGGAGCCTCGCCATGATGCGTTCCGCAATTACTTGCAGAAGCAAGCAAGCTCAATCCCCGCCGAACACCTGATGGTTGATCGGGCATTTTTGCTCAATCTCAGCGTTCCGCAGATGACCGCACTGCTCGGCGGTATGCGCGCCATCGGCGCCAATGCCGGTGACAATCAGGACGGCATTCTTACCGATCGCGAGGGTCAACTGAGCAACGATTTCTTTGTGAACCTGGTCGACATGGGTACCGTCTGGGAGCCGATCGATGATAATGAAGAACGCTTTGAAGGTCGGATCCGTGCCAGCGGCGAAGCAAAGTGGACGGCGACACGGGTTGATCTCATTTATGGTTCAAACTCACAGTTGCGCGCCATCGCCGAAGAGTTTGCTGCGCATGGCGGCGAGCAGAAAATGCTGGATCACTTCGTCAAAGGCTGGGTAAAGGTCATGGAGAATGACCGCTTCGACCTGCATCGTTAATTGGTGCACAAGAAAATTATGCAGACTTAGCGAATCCACTTGCAGTACAGGAGGTTTAGCCGATGCCAAATGTTGCAGCATCCTTTGCTTCGGACGGCGCGCCCGATGAGGCAATTTTGGCGCAGTACGAGCGTGTCCGTGCGCAAAGTATGGGCCTGATCAAGGGACTCAGTGCAGAAGACATGATGTTGCAGTCTATGCCCGACGCGAGCCCGACCAAATGGCATCTTGCGCATACCTCCTGGTTTTTTGAAACCTTCTTACTGCAGCCCCACCTGACTGGCTATCAGTCCTTTGACGATGCCTATCAGTATTTATTTAATTCCTACTATGACACGGTCGGCGAGCGCCATCCGCGGCCTCAACGTGGTTTGCTGTCGCGCCCGTCATTAGAGGAGGTCATCGCTTATCGGCATCATGTCGATGAGGCCATGCAGCAGTTACTTCAAACAACCGATGCCGAGATTGAGTCCGCTGTGACCATTGGCTTGCACCATGAAATGCAGCATCAGGAACTGCTGCAAACTGACATTAAACATGCGTTATCGCTGAATCCCTACGCGTTACCCACGTCCAATACTACTCGTGCGCCTTCGCGAACCCCGGACAGTGCTGACTTCGTTGAGTTTGAAGGCGGTTTGTCCTGGCTGGGCACTAACGCAGAGTCGAGTTTTGCCTACGATTGCGAACAGCCCCGCCACCAGGTGTTTGTCCCTGATTTCAGCCTTTGTGAACGGCTGGTGACCAATGCCGAATGGCTGGAGTTCATGGCCGACAATGGCTATCAACGGCCCAAGCTCTGGCTCTCCGATGGCTGGGCAACTGCGCAACAAGAGAACTGGCAAGCCCCATTGTACTGGCACCGGCAGGATAGCCAGTGGTGGACCATAGCCGGACAGCAACGACGCCCATTGGATCCGAACGCACCGGTCTGTCATATTAGCTATTATGAAGCCGACGCATTTGCGCGCTGGCGTGGTTGCCGCTTACCCACCGAGTTCGAATGGGAACATGCCGCCCGTGCTATGGATTTAAAGGGGCATTTTTTAGAATCCGGCCATTCACTACCCCAGCCACCGACTAGCGAAGCTAAGGGTCTTAAGCAAATGTTTGGCGATGCCTGGGAGTGGACGCAAAGTCCGTTTACTCCCTATCCAGGCTTCAAGACGCCGGAGGGCGCGCTGGCTGAATACAATGGCAAGTTTATGGCCAATCAGTGGGTCCTGCGGGGCGGTTCATGCGCCACCGCAGCGCAGCAGATGCGGCTGACCTACAGAAACTTCTTCTATGCGCATCAGCGCTGGCAGTTTACCAGCCTGCGTTTAGCAAAATAACAACAAAGAGCCAGGATAAGTTATGGACCACGTGTTTTTACAGGATGTTTTGGCGGGCTTACGACTGCCGCAAAAAGCGCTGCCGCCTAAATACTTTTATGACCAGCAAGGGTCAGCTTATTTTGATCAAATTTGTCAGCTCGATGAATATTATCCCTACCGTACCGAGCTGGGCTTATTGCCAGAAGTGGCGCGCGAACTAAAGCACTATTTTGAGCGTGCCTCAGTGAGCAGTCTTCAACTGGTCGAATTCGGCGCCGGCTCGCTGCATAAAGTTAAGCCCGTGCTGGAAGAGCTCAGCATGGTAGACGAATTTGTTGCGCTGGATATTTCCGGAGAGCATTTAAAAGAAGCCTCATCGGATCTAGCTGAGGCTTTTCCACAGCTGACCATCAAGGTTGTACAGGGTGACTTTACCCAACCGATGCAGATGGAGCTGTCATCCGCGACACCCATGGGGTTTTTCCCGGGTTCGACCATCGGTAATTTCGAACCAGAGGAAGCCGTTGAGTTTCTGCGCAACGCGGGGACAACCCTCGGTGAAGAAAGCTATCTACTGCTCGGTGTAGATACCAAAAAAGATCGCGCCATCCTTGAGCCTGCCTACAATGACAGTAAAGGCGTAACAGCGCTGTTCAACAAAAATATTTTAACCCGTATCAACCGTGAACTTGATGGCAATTTCGATTTAGATCAGTTTGAGCATACTGCCATTTATAATCAGCAGCTTGGCCGTATTGAAATGCATTTACGCAGCCTCACCAAGCAGGAAGTCTCCATCGCTGGCGAGCGATTTCAGTTTGCCGAAGGCGAAACTATTCATACAGAGAACTCCTATAAATACCATCCGGAAGAATTCGAACGGCTGGCCAGCCGCGCAGGCTGGTCGCCTGAGTCTGTCTGGCTCGCTGCGGACGGTATCTTCGCAATTATGTTGCTACGTCGCTCAGCTGCAGGGCGTTGATTTAGGCGAGGGTTCCATGATGCCAGCGTCCAAAGTCGTCGGCCGACATAGGCTTGGCAAAGAAATAGCCCTGTACTTCGTCACATCCGAGTGATTTCAGAAACTCATGGGCAGCTTCAGTCTCCACGCCTTCAGCAACCACGCGATAACCGAGATCCCGGGTCATGGCCACCATGGCCCTGACCAGTGCCTGGTTCCGAGGTTTGCTCTCAATCTCATCGACGAAGCTGCGGTCAATTTTCACCACCCGCGCTGGAATCGTCTGCAAGTACGACAAACTACTATATCCCGTACCAAAGTCGTCAATAGCCAATGAAAGACCACTGTCGGCGATACACTGTAACTGCTGACTGGCCTTATGATTATTGTTCATTAAACTGCTCTCGGTCAGCTCCAGCTCAATCGCTGAACGCTCCAGCCCGGCGTCATTCAGGTAGGTCAACAGGCGTTCACAAAAGCTATCTTCTTCCAGGTTGGCCGCTGCAATATTGATCGAGAGCTGCAGAGTATGGCCTTCGTTATGCCAGTGCTGCGCCTGTTGGATGGCATTGCGTAAGACCCAGTCGGTAAGTTCTTTTGCCAGAGGCGTCTTTTCAATCAAAGGCACAAACTCTGCGGGCCCAATATTACCGAGCGTAGGATGCTGCCAGCGCAGCAATGCTTCTGCGCCGACACATTTCCCCGAGGCATTATCCAGCCGCGGTTGATACACCAGATAAAGTTCATTCGGCGCTTTTAGCGCATCAGCAAAGTTCGCGATCAACCCGAACCGCCGTTGATGCGACTGATCCGATTCTTCATTGTACCAACCGACAGCAACTTCCTCGCTACGCGCGTCACGCGAAGCGCTGTGCGCTATTCGCAAAATATTACCTGGCGGATTCACGCCCACCTGAAATGGCGCCACACCTATCACCGGGCGCAACATAAAGGGAGAAGCGTCATTTAAACGAATCGCCAACAGTGTCTCATAAAGGTCATTCGCCTGCTGCGCAATGTGCTGTTTTGAACCGCTGTCAACAAACGCAAACTGACCGGGGCCAATATGATAGATGCGCGCTTTGGCGCCCAGCATTTCTTGTAGGACTTCACTACCAGCAATGGACAAGTTTTCAAGATAAGACGGCCCCATTACCCGTTGCAATGCGCTTGCTTCACTTAAGTCAATGAGCTCTACACTCATAGCGTAATAAGTTTGCTTTGGATTGTCCCGTGCCAGATCTTCCAGATCTTCGACAAACTGCAGATAGTTAGGTAAACCCGTGCCCGAGTCCACTCGCCCAACCGCGTGCTGCAGCTCAATCTGCGACATCACCATTTTTGACAAATCGTGCAGAGCGCTAAGCTCTTGCTCTGTGACGTCGCGCGGCTCGGTGCCGAGCACACACATCGCACCCAGCGAAAAGCCATCACGGGTCATTAATGGAGCACCGGCATAAAAGCGGATACCGGAATCCGCCAAAACGCTGTCTTTGTAGAAGTCCGACTCAAGTAAGTCATTCACGACGACTACATCTGCAGTATCTGCAACTTCGCCGCAGCAGGCTTTTTCCCGGGGGATCTCCCAGTGCTCAACGCCCACTCGTGACTTGAACCACTGCCGGTCTTCATCGGTAAGTGATACAGCGGCAATAGGCAGATCAAAAATCTGGCTCGCCATGCGGGTAATACGATCGAAACTTTCGTTCGTGGGTGTGTCCAATAAGTCCAGACCACGTAACCGTTTCAAGCGCTCTTTTTCATACTCAGTTGTCATAATTCGCCATCCCTCAGCTGACTAACCAGACTAAAAGTATAGTCAATCCATCGCTGAATGCTATTTCAGATAGTGCGCATCATAGTCATAACTGGCTTCGACTCAACTGATAAAAAACGAACACCCTAAATTGTTTTACCGATTAGAATGGCCAGTTCATGAACCGCTCAGCACAGCATCAACTTGCGCTGCCACGACCTGATTACGGCCATCCGCTTTGCCTTGGTAAAGCGCAGCATCGGCCTGCTTAAGGCAATCAACGAGTGTCGCCGCAACATCATCGGTTGCGGTCACGCCGAAGGTGGCAGTGACTTGCACATGATGTCCTTCTGCAGCTGTCACCAGACTCGCAATGCCCTCGCGCAGGGCTTCACAGACGCCAGTCGCACTGGTTAAATCCGTATTGGGTAGCATCACGATGAATTCCTCTCCGCCCCAACGTCCGGCAATGTCCTGTTTTCGCAACCTTTCACCAAGTACTCCGGCTATTTGCTTAAGTACCTGATCGCCGACATCGTGACCGAGCTGGTCATTCACTTGTTTGAAATGATCGACGTCCAGCAACACCAGCGCCAGCGGCTGCTGGAGACGCCGGAAGCGCTCGCTGAAGCCGCGGCGGTTCAGCAAGCCTGTCAAGGGATCCGTCTCGGACTGGGTCCGCAGCTGCGCATTAGCTAGCTCCAGTTCACGGGTACGCGCCTGAACTTCGTCATCCAGCCTCTTGTTCGCAGCTTCAAGAGCACGAAAACGCAGCCGCAGCAGCACATACAGACTTAATGCCAGTAGTGCCAGTGCCAGCCCTATCGCCCATGAAGTTTGCCACCAGGGCTTTAATACCCGGATTTTTAATTCTGCTGGCAGCCCGGAGACAATACCTTGGCTATTACGCCCTTCTATTTGCAGCACATAATCCCCTGGCGCTAAGCTAGCGAACGAAATTTCGCGGCTCAAGCTCCATTCGCTCCACTCATCACTTGCACCAAGTAAGCGGAAACGCCCGCTATTACGCGCAGTATCGTGAAAATCCATCACACTGTAGTGCACCGTAAAACTTCGGTCTTCTGGTGCCAGAGTCATTGCATAGTTGCTAAAACCCAGCAGGGATGTACTGTCCTGACCACTTATCATAAGTTTTGTCAGTGCAACCTGTGGCGGTTGTGTATTCAGGGTCAACTCCGCAGGTGTGTAGCTAAAAGCACCTTGCACCGAGCCCACCGTCATTTCGCCCGCTGGACTTTGGCTTACAGCCTGGCGCAGCATCGCCTCGGAGGGTAAACCATCGTTGAGGCCAAAGTTAATGATGCTATCCGCCGCTTCATCATATCGGGCAAAGCCAAGGCTGGTAAGCAACCAGGTGTAACCCTGTTGATCACTATAAATGCCGACCACGCGATCCGATGGCAATCCATCAGCCATACTGATCAGGGTACGACTGCGATCAGCCAGATTGATGCGCCAGGCACCTTCACTGCTGCACAACCATAGTGTTGCCGGTGGTTCTGCATAGGCGCATAGATAATCATCGCCGCCATTTTCTTTTATCTTATAGGACTGCCACTGCTGGCTATCTGGCGAGCGCTGAAATACACCCGAGTAGCGGGTCACCATAAATTGCCCGTACTGGGGCAAATGCACCAGGTCATAGACTTGATTACCGCGCAGTCCCTGTAACTCACGAAATTGCCATTCTGCTTGTTGCTGCACCGGATTATAGGTCGCAATCCCCTGTCCCCAAAAGCCGAGCAGCAGTTGGTTTTGGTCGGTTTCAAGAATAGCATTGACGGCCTGATCACTGAGTTCGAGCTGGTCGTGGATATGCGTCACCCGTCTCAGTTGTTCGGGTTTGTCTACATGCGTCCGGTATAAGCGGGTATTGGTCGCCACCCAGAGGTTGCCATGGGAATCTGAGTAGATGGTTTCGACTTGGTTCACAGACTCGTCGTCAGGGAAGGATAATAAACGCCAGTTCTGGCTCTGCGCATCGCGATGTGCGACTCCAGCAGTTGTACCGAGCCATAGGTCATTGTTGGCGCTGTAATGAACAGCATAGGTTGCACGCTGCTCTGCCAATCCGAGCTGGCTGAGGTGAGCAGCACTGAGCGTCTCTGTAAAGTCCTGACGATCGCGGCGGCCAACAAAAATACCCTGGTCGCGCGCGCCTACCCACATATCACTGACACTATCGAAAGCAATCGCGCGCACGTCTACGCCCTTGAGTTTACCCCACTCCTGATCAAGCCTGACGTACTCTCTGCGTTGCCGGTCAATCAAATGCAGACCATCGGACCCTCCGGACCAGAAGGTATTGGCGTCCGTTGCAAATGGATCCTGGGCCAGCACATTAGAGCGAACCTGCCCTAGATTTTCGTAACCTTGTGGATAACGAACAGGAACGAACTCTTCGTGCTGTTGATCAAAGAAGAACACTCCGAAATCGGTGCCAACCCAGACTTCACTATCGAAAACCGCCAAGGTACGGATTTCATTTCGACGATTCGGCCCCTGTTCAGCCGGATTGAGCAGATAGTGCTGCCACTCCTTCAAATCAGGGGTTAAACGGTACAAGCCCTGAGAGGTGGCCACCCATAGATAATCACTCGACTCTGTCAGCCACCAGATACGTTCTGTGCGCAAGGGATGCCCTGCCGGCAACCCACGCGTTTGCCACTTTGCTTTGTCGGTCATTACCAGGTAGCTGAGCCCATTCAGGGTGCCGACCCAGAGCCGTTCTTTTGCATCGTAATAAAGGGTCTGCACCCGATCGTCGCGCAGCGAGGAGGGATCCTCCGGACGGAGTGAAAAACTCCCGGCGGCGCTCGCAGCAACATGCCAGTTGGCGAGACCATGGCCCCATGTCGCCGCCCATAAAGTATCGTCTGGGGTGATGAGCAGGGATGAATAGCTGACACGTTCACCGCTGGGAATGAGTTGCGACGACCAGGACACATAATCGTAGCCATCGTAACGCAGGACGCCATCGGTATCTGATGCGAACCAGAGGAAATCATTGGCGCCACGATAGATAGCGTAAACAGAGGATTGACGACCGCCGAGTTGCTCTGAGAGTCGGTGGAACTCGTCAAATTCGCTGGCTTGCGCTGTGGTCAGCAGCGATAGCCAGCTTAACGCCGTCAGGAAAAGTGTATAAATCGATGTTCGCATTCTGTCCCGCCGGCATCTGACAAACTAACGTCAAAACAATCAAAAAAGATGCCGTATTGTGACTAATTTATAACACTTTTCCCACCCTTATTTCGAGTCTTTCCGATGCTGCGCCTGATTCAGTGCCTGAATCGCAAAGCTTCCCAGCCAGTGCCCGCCTTCATAACTGTCGCCAATCAGGTTCGGGTACGAATAGGCAAAATGCGCATCTGCTACGTCTCGTAAATGACTGTATTGCGGGTATTCATTGGCAAGTGCATACAGGTTCCACGCCCGACTAAAATTCAGACCGTCCAGATGAACCAGTTTGCCGTCGGTACGGTCACTGACGCGTCCAACCTCGAGACTGTAATCCTCATCAGCAAGTTGTGGCATAAAATCAGCCAGCCATGGCAGAAACTCTTCTTTGCTCAGCACACGTTGCATCAGCCCAATCTCTTCCAGGCAAGGTGAGATGAAATCATAACCACTTGGCTCCCAACTTATCGGGCAATTTTTGTCGTCAATAAAGTAGGTTTTGGCGCGCTGTCTGATGAGCTCCTGCAGATCCGTCAAATTCTGGTTTACCGCATAGTCATAAGCAAAGCTTAAGCCAAAGGCT
Source organism: Pseudidiomarina terrestris (assembly GCF_030466375.1). NCBI lineage: Bacteria > Pseudomonadati > Pseudomonadota > Gammaproteobacteria > Alteromonadales > Idiomarinaceae > Pseudidiomarina > Pseudidiomarina terrestris. The sequence continues at coordinate 217,153 of NZ_JAGGJE010000002.1, read as the reverse complement.
GTATTGCTGTGCTCCCCCACCCGGACCGGGTACAGCAGTTGTGGTAAAAAGCTCTGATAGCGGTCAACAATGACATCTGCCAGTGGCTGCAGGTTTTTCGCAAGCTCCTGGCCCAGTGGATCCTGCCAGGCGTGTAACTCGTCAGATAATTTCAGTAACCATGCCCAACCGTAGGTACGCTCAAACGATTTGTGGATCTCTTTACTAAAAAACTCCGCTTCATGCGCTACATTTTCCGCGGTTAAATTACGCTTCAGAATGGCCCGGGCTTCATCTGCATGCTCCATGTCCGGAAACTGTCGTAACAAGGTGACTAATGACCAGTAGCCGTGGACTGCACTATGCCAGTCAAAACAACCATAAAACACTGGATGATGCTCTCTTGGCTCCTTTACATCCTCTGCACCGCCCAAAACAAAGCCGGTTTTATAAGGGTAAGGGGTTTCAACACAATGCAGCGGTAGTGCTACCAACTTATCGGCTTCTGCCTGCGTGAGTCGGTGAGTGGTATCAGTGGCGGCCTGAGCCTGGCCAAACCAGCCGCACGAAAGGAGGATGGCGGTGCTGAACACGGCGTATTTATTCATAGTTTTAGCCCTTTATTTATCAGGTTCAGGTGGCATCACCACCCAGTCAGGATCGGCGAACTCACCAATGGGACGAATCTCGCAGAAGTCCGCCGCACTGCGGATAATTTCTGCGACTTCCGGATTATCTTTCGACTCCATGCTATCGCGAGCGGCTTTACTATCCCAGCTTGCAATAGCGATAAGCACCTTGGGATCATCAAGTTTGCGGTGCAGTTCGGTGCCCCTGGCTCCTGGCGCCCGCTGGATAATCTCGCTGGCGCGAACCCAGGCCTGCGCATAATCCTCTGCGCTATGCTCGCCTTTAATGTGTACTTCAAAAATATACTTCATTATCCCTCCTCAAACGAGCAGTGACGCGACCAGCACTTCATAAAAAGTAATCAATTGGGAGCAGTGACATGAACCAGACATAGCTGCGCCGGCACCAGCTGGTTTCGGGGTCCTTGTTATAGGTCAGCACTTGCTCCTGCTGGTGCTCAATCCAGACCAGATCGCCCTGCTCGTCAAGTGTCAGCCGATAGGCCCGTTTACGCACCCTTGAGTCAAACAGCTGGCCTAAATCTCGCGCCAGTTCAGGGCTTTCAATCATAAAACCCAGTTCGGTATTAAGGTTCGCCGAACGCGGATCAAAGTTAAACGAGCCAATAAACAGCTTCTGACCGTCAATTGCCACTGCTTTGGCGTGCAAACTGGATCCTGGTGATAGGCTAAAGCTGCCGGCCGGCTCCTGCTCCTCATCAAGTTGCGCATCCGTTGGACGTAACTCGTAAAGCTTGATACCCGCCTCGAGTAATTCTTGCCGCCATTTACCATAACCCGCGTAAACAATGGCTAGATCTGTCGCCGCCAGTGAGTTGGTCAGGATGCTTATATCAACATCCCGCGCCGCCAATGTCTTCAGAATTTCAACTCCGGAAGCGGTGGGAATTAAGTAGGGTGTCACCAGATAAAGACTTTGTTGTGCTTCGCTAATGGCCTGTTCCAGCTGCGGATAGAGTTGCGCACTGTCACGCGCCTTTCCAAGTCCTTTGCGCGGGTCATCACTTAGCATGCGCGTCGAGGCCCAGGTCAACTGCAGCTCGTTTTTTACTAACTTTTCGAGAAAACGAGACTCAGTTGCGGCCGCTTTATACTTACCTGCATGCTCATTGTTGCTGCGGCTACGAACGATAGCCGAAACGGGCTCTGAGCCTGCCAAAGGATCATCCGGCGTATAGATTAAGTCGATGGGGTAAACGGACTTACTATTCCAGTAAGCATCGAACTCCTGCTGCACATCGTCAACCACTGGACCAATGGCCAGCACATCCAGGTCGGAAAAAATAAATTCGTCGGTGGCACCAAAATAGGCATCGGCAATATTTCGGCCACCGGTAATGGTGACACTGCTGTCGACGGTAAATGTTTTACCATGCATGCGCCGGTTTGCACGGTCGAGATCAGTAATAAAGCCAAACCATTTCTGCGAGCGCATCACAAAGGGGTTAAACAACCGTACTTCGATATTGGCATGCTGATGCAGTCGGCTAAGTTGCGCATCCATACCTGTTGTTTCAAAGTCGTCCAATAGCAAGCGTACCCGGACACCGCGATCAGCAGCCTTCACCAGCTCATTCGTCAGCAGGCTTCCGGTATTATCGAAACGCCAGATATAGTACTGCAAATCAATAGATTGCTCAGCTCCTTGCACGAGCTGGATGCGCGAGGCGAAAGCTTGCTGGGAATCGGCGAGAATGTGAACCCCGGACTGGCCCGGGTGCTGAGCAGTTTGTTCAGCAACTGCGCTTCCTAATGTGGTTGCCTTGGTGATTGAGGTGGGAAGGGCGTAGCTTTCTTCGATACTCGCGCGCGGTGGCAGTTGGCATGCCGTCAAGAATAACGTGGCCATTACTGACAGCACTATGCGCAGTCGTTTTTCCATTGTCATCCCTTGCAACGTCTTGACTAGCTTAGAAAGTTTACTCTTTCTAGTATAGACCCATTACGCTGAGATAAAACCGTGTCCAACAATGGCATAAATGATCTGCGCACGCTGCCAGAGTCATCCGACCGTGCAGCGCGGTCAGATGCTACTGGTCAGGACTGCATCTGCTGCCGCAGATAGTCGTCGTAGCTACCTGAAAAGTCGCGCATACCTTTATCGGTTAACTCGATAATACGGGAGGCCAGTGAAGAGACAAATTCGCGGTCGTGACTGACAAACAGCAGGGTTCCGTCGTAATGTTCCAACGCCAGGTTCAAGGCCTCAATGGATTCCATGTCCAGGTGGTTGGTTGGCTCATCCATGATCAGGACGTTGGGCCGCTGCATGATGAGTTTGCCAAAAATCATCCGGCCTTTTTCACCACCTGACAAAATGGTGACAGGCTTTTTGATGTCGTCCTGGGAAAACAGCATGCGTCCAAGCACGCCGCGGATGGCCTGCTCGTCATGGTGTGGCTGTTTCCACTGGCTCATCCAGTCAAACACGCTGATCTTGTCTTTGAACCAGTCCGCGTGATCCTGCGCGTAATAACCAATAGTGACGTTTTCCGACCACTTAATCAGTCCATCTTCAGGTGTGTGCTGTCCAACCAGCGACTTCAACAATGTCGTTTTACCGATACCGTTGGCACCAAGAATCGCAACTTTTTCGCCGACTTCGATCATTGCACTGACGTTCTTTAACACGTGTAAGTCATCAAACGACTTGTTCACGTTTTCCAGTTCCAGGGCTAAGCGGTAGAGCTTCTTCTCTTGTTCGAAGCGAATGAAAGGGCTGACCCGACTCGACGCTTTGACTTCGGCCAATTGAATTTTTTCGATTTGCTTGGCGCGTGACGTTGCCTGTTTTGCCTTAGAGGCATTCGCAGAGAAGCGGCTGACAAACTGCTGCAGCTCGGCAATTTTCTCTTTCTTGCGGGCATTGTCGTTCAATAGCTGCTCACGCGCCTGAGTTGCGGCAAACATGTACTGGTCGTAGTTGCCAGGATAAACACGTAGTTCGCCATAATCGATATCTGCCATGTGCGTGCAAACGCTATTTAAAAAGTGACGATCGTGCGAAATGATGATCATGGTCGCCTGACGTTCATTCAACACCGTTTCCAGCCAGCGTATGGTATTAATATCGAGGTTGTTGGTCGGCTCATCGAGCAGCATAATGTCAGGCTCAGAAAACAATACCTGCGCCAGCAGCACCCTTAATTTCAGACCCGGAGCGATGTCGCTCATCAAACCGTAATGCGCTTCCAGTGGTATCCCGACGCCTAACAACAGTTCTCCGGCACGTGATTCTGCGGTGTAGCCATCCATCTCAGCGAATGCCACTTCGAGGTCAGCCACGCGCATGCCATCTTCTTCACTCATCTCCGCTAAGCCATAAATGCGATCACGCTCAGCTTTGACCTGCCAAAGTTCCTCGTGACCCATAATGACCGTATCAACCACGCTGTATTGCTCGTAGGCAAACTGATCCTGGCGCAGCTTCCCCACACGCATGTTTGGCTCAATCGAGATATTTCCCGCAGAAGGTTCCTGCTCACCGCTCAGAATGCGCATGAATGTTGATTTACCGCAGCCATTTGCGCCGATCAAACCGTACCGGTTGCCGTCGCCAAATTTAACAGAGATATTTTCGAAAAGAGGTTTTGCACCAAATTGCATGGTGATGTTTGCAGCAGAAATCACGATTACGCACCCGACTAAAAAATAGGCGCGTAATCTACGTGTTTTAGCGGTAAATTACAAAGGAAGTTTGCAGTAATTGACAGTTTGAGTAAGGTTCCTGTCAATTACCAAAGCGTTAGCGGTCGTCTTGTCCACGTTGTTCTGGAGCAATCTGCTTGTCTTTCTGCGAGTGATTGCCGTGCGTCGAATCTGGCCGACTGTGATCTTCGCGACTTTGATTCTCTTTATCCTGCTCCGATTGCAGTTTCCGCTTTTCTTCTTCCGTCAGATCCTGCTCGTTCTTTTTAACTTTAGGATTCATTGGCCCAGTCATAAAGCCTCCTTAATCATTAAAATGTAAGTGCGTTTTGATCTTGTTTTCATGACTCAGTATAGCAAAGGATTGCCAATTCCTTAAGCCGAAGCCGCTAACGAGGTGCGAACAGCCGCTTAAAAATAAAGTGCGAGGGCGTATATATAAGAAGGATAAAGCCCGCCAACAGCAGGGTGAGATAAAGAAGTGGCGGCAAATCCGTACGCTGCTCACCCAGCCCATACACCCAGTTGATGTTGTCCTCCGGCTCGGTCAGCAGGTAACTTAGAGGAACAACGACGAGCGCGATCAGAATCTGTAATGGATAAGCCCGTTTATCATAACCCAGCTTGATCAGCATAAAGATAAGCACAGGCGGCAGTGCCAGATGAAAAATCCCCGATAATACTCGCACCGGCCAGGAGGTTTCGCCGCTAAACATGTAGAGCGCGACTTGTGTCAGCTGGCCGGCAGCAAGAAAGTCGGCCGTCCAGGATAACTCCAGTAACAACACCGCCACGGCCATCGTGCTGGCCAGCAAACGATTTTCCCACCACAGAGCGGGTACCAGCACAATCAGGGCAATATCCGAGAACCAAAGAAAATTCGTAGGCCCCAGCGTATGCCAGTAAACCGGTACGATGATGGCCACCATGATCGTATAAGCCACTTTTAGCCAAAGCGGAATTAGCTGTTGCGTGCGCATAGCGTCGCTCCCTGCAGGCGTCGTTTATTTCACAGCTCTGAATTAAAGGTGTCACTCAGTGATGAAAAAATCAACTTTTCCAGTTGCGCCTGACAACACACCCGGATTTTGATGAAAAATCAGCTATTTCTTCTACACTTACTATTAAGTTCTCAACAACGGATAGGTGGGCTGATGCCAATTGAAAAATGTCCTAAATGCGAAGATCAGGTTCTGGACAGCAAGTACAGTTGTCCAGGTTGTGGCTATGTGAAACGTGATGAACCGGAACAGCAAAAGCACCCCAAACGTGAAATAACCACCAAGAACACCGCTAAACACCTGCAAATTCAGGGGGTCATTGCGCTGTTTTTGCTTATCGCTGGGTTGCTCTGGTTTTACCTGACCGCAGATGCGTATGAAGCCCGCGATCAGTTAAATGTCGTCGCCCTGCTGATGTTTGTTGTCGGCTTTTTTTGGTACGCAGTGATCCGCTTTAGAATCTGGCATCAGCACGATGACAAAGACCCCAGAGATTAAGCTGGTAACTCAACAGCTTCGGGCTGAATTTGAAGTTTTCGCCATCGTTCCTATACTTAACAGGTGCAGGGAAATGAACTTGAACTGCACATTCAACTGCAGTTTTAGCCTTAATTTTGTACTTTAAAGCAAAGAAGGGAGGCGTAATCATGCAAGTTAAAAATGTAATGACAACTCAACCGCAGTATCTGAAAGATAACGTAACCATTCGCGAAGCTGCGCTTACCATGCGCAACAATAAGAGCGGCTTTGAACCGCTCACCGATGCCAACAAAGTGACCGGCGTCATTACCGACCGCGACGTTACTGTTCGCGCTGTAGCTGAAGGCAAAAGCCTTGATGACAAGGCCAGCAGTATCGCTACTGAACGCGTCTTGTATACGTATCAGGACGAAGATATTGAGTCAGTTGTGCAAAATATGGTTGAGCAAAAGGTTCAGCGATTATTAGTGCTTAACGACCGCGAGAACAAGGATTTGGTCGGTGTTGTCACTTTAGGCGATATCGCCAATCACTGTGAAACACCACAGCTGGCTGAAAAAATCGTCAAAGCTTCGCGTACTTACAGTTAAGCGATGTAAAGAGCTTTCAAGATGAACTAATTTAAGCCAGCCATTGTGCTGGCTTTTTTCTGCACCAGCCGCAACCGACGGGAGGGAGCAGCCATGGCATCCTCAGACACTGACAGCTACAGTGACAAAAGAGACTTCCGCAAAACATCTGAGCCAAAAGCCGATGATGTCAGCTTTGACTGGGCGGAAAGCCGTCCGGTGTTTGTTATACAAAAACATGATGCGTCCAATCTGCATTATGACTTTCGCATTGAAGTGGATGGCGTCCTTAAATCCTGGGCGGTCCCCAAAGGCCCTTCCACCGATCCCTCCGAACAACGTCTGGCGTTGCCCACGGAAGATCATCCGCTGACCTATGCCGACTTTGAGGGCACCATCCCTGAGGACGAATACGGGGGCGGCACTGTGATGGTCTGGGACAGAGGCTATTATCGCAACCATAAAGACGCAAGCAATGGCGATGAGCCTAAGTCAGTTGCCGAGCAACTTGCCGATGGTCATGCCACGATCTGGCTGGAGGGCGAGAAACTGACCGGAGGCTACGCTCTGATTCGCACAGATAGCGGCGATGATGAGCGCTGGCTGCTAGTGAAGATGGACGATGAAGAAGCCGATGCGCGCCGTAATCCGGTCTCTACGCAAAGCAATTCAGTAAAGACCCAGCGCAGTTTGTCTGAGATCGCTGATGAGGAAGCCTCAGCTGATGACTGATTTTATCCAGCACCTGGATGAGGATGATCGCGAACAAGCAAATGAGCAGGCCATGCCCGATTGGCTAGCTCCAATGCTGGCCAAACTGACCCATGACCATTTTGCCGACGATGCGTGGGTGTATGAGCGTAAACTTGATGGTGAACGAATTCTTGCTTATGTCGACACTCAGGGCCAGGTAAAGCTGTGCTCGCGCAACAAGAAATGCCTCAACACAAGCTATCCGGAACTGGTCGAAGCCTTGCAGCAACAGGCACCGCGCGGGGCCATTTTTGACGGCGAAGTGGTTGCGCTCAATGCTGAGGGAGTCAGTGACTTTCAACAACTGCAGGGGCGCATGAATGTCAGTTCAGAAGAGGAAGCCCGGAACAGTGACGTGCGGGTCTATTATTACCTGTTCGACTGCCTGTATCTGGACGGCCATAACCTTACCAAATGTAGTTTGCGCGGGCGGAAGAAGTTACTCCGCAGTGCATTGCAATGGGACGACCCTCTGCGCTTTACCGCGCATCGCAATGGCGACGGTATCAACTACTATAAAGAAGCCTGTGAGCGCGGCTGGGAGGGCCTCATCGCCAAGCTGGCAAGCAGCCGCTATGTGCATAGTCGTTCGCCCCACTGGCTGAAATTTAAATGTTTAATGCAACAAGAGTTTGTGATTTGCGGTTTCACCGCGCCAAGTGGGGAGCGGATTGGCTTTGGTGCCTTACTGCTGGGCTTCTATCGCGATGACAAGCTGGTTTATGCCGGTGATGTCGGCACGGGGTTCGATGATGAAACCTTAACGCGGCTCCATGAAAAACTGCAGTCGTTGAGCCGCAAAACATCACCCTACGATGAAAACTCACCAACAGGCGAGGCGATCACCTTTGTTCGCCCAGAGCTCGTCTGTGAAGTTGCCTTTAGTGAATGGACCGCAGACGATAAGCTACGCCACCCGCGTTTTCAGGGGTTGCGCCGGGACAAGCACGCTACCGACGTGCACAAAGAAGATACCGAGCAAGTGGCGGACCTTTAGGGGGAGTAAACGTTTATGAAAGTCGACGGACATCAGATTGACCTATCGAAACGCGATAAAATGTTCTTTCCTGACGCGGGTCTCAGTAAGGGTGATTTAATCGATTACTACGAGAAAGTCGCGGACATCATGGTGCCGCATATGCAGCATTATGGCGTCAGCATGGAGCGTTTTCCCGACGGTGTGCAGGGTGATAGCTTTTTTAATAAAGACACCCCTGATTATTTTCCTGACTGGATCACCAGGGTGGCTATCGAGAAACGTGAAGGTGGGCAGTTTCATGCGCCGGTGGTCGACAGTGCCGCCGCATTAATTTATCTGGCCAACCAGGCGGTCATTACCCCTCACCTTTACTTAGCACGTACCGACGACCTCGAGCATCCTGACAAGCTGGTCTTTGATCTGGACCCGCCCAGTACCGGCGACCCCGCAGCAGCACTGCGCCAGGCGTCACTGCGCGTACGCGAGTTGATGGCAGAAGTGGACATGCAAACCTGGATCCAGACCTCAGGTGCAAATGGTTTTCACCTTATTGTGCCGCTGGATCGTAGCGCCGACTTTGAACAGGTTCGTGAATTCGCCAAGGACTGCGCGCGGGTCCTGGTGAACCGACACCCCGACGACTATACCCTTGAGCAGCGTAAGGATAAACGAGACGGGAAAATCTTTCTGGATATGCTGCGTAATGCATACGGGGCGACGTCTGTCGCACCCTACGCCGTTCGCGCGCAGCCGACTGCTTCAGTGGCTACGCCGATAGAATGGCAGGAGCTCGAAGATGGAGCCGGCCCGCAAAGCTGGACCATCGAGACGATTCCGCACCGTTTGGCGCAGAAGAACGACCCCTGGCAAGGCATGATGCGGCACAGCTATAAACTGGGCTCTCACGAACAAAAGTTACGAGAGCTGCTAGCCGCAGAAGGGGTTGACGATGACTGATCAGGAACTTTGCTATGCGTCATGACCGTCCGCGCCATCTTGCAACTGCCGATGACTGTGTTGAACAGCTCATCGAGCGCGTTGGCAAGAAAATCATTTTAGGGCTGCCCCTTGGTTTAGGAAAGCCGGTTCATTTTACTAACGCTTTGTATCAACGCGCTAAAGCAGACGCTTCGATTGAGCTGCATATTGTCACCGCATTATCCTTGGTGCCTCCTGCACCTGGAAGTGGTTTAAAAGCAAGGTTCATGACCCCCATCATTGAACGTCTTTACGGCGGTGTCCCTGAATTGGATTTTGCCCGGGACGTGCTCAAGCAAAGGTTGCCCGATAACGTAAAGGTCTCCGAGTTTTTCTTTCAAACGGGTGCCTTTCTCAAGCACGATGAACAACAGCGGCGCTATATTTGTACCAATTATACCCACGCTATCCGTGATCTACGGGCGCTTGGCATCAATGCCGTTGCCCAACTGGTTGCTGCCGACAACAAAGCCACGCCAGAGCACATCAGTCTCAGCTGTAACCCTGACTTATCGCTTGACCTGTTTCAGCAGTTACGTGCTGCTGAAACACAAGAGAAGCCCATCGCCTTAATTGCCGAGTGTAATCAGAATCTCCCATTTTTTGCTCTGGATGCTGCTATTCCGGCGAGTACTTTTGATTTCATCTTGCAAAATGACAGCACGGATTATCCACTGTTCCCGGTACCGCAAAGCCGCATCAATGCGGTCGATCACATGATTGGTTTTTACGCCAGCAGTTTGCTAAAAGACGGGGGTACATTGCAGGTCGGCATCGGCTCGTTAGGTTCAGCCGTTGTTTATAGTACCTGTTTGCGCCATCAGAAAAACACCGACTGGAACAAGCTTCATCGCTCGCTGAAGCTCGCAGAACAATTCCCGGTAACAGCCAAAGAAGGAGGTACAGGTCCGTTCAAGCAAGGGTTATATGGCTGCAGTGAAATGATGGTAGAGGGTTTTTTACATTTACTGGAAGCAGGTATTCTGACTCGCAACGTCTACCCCGACGCAGAACTACAAGAACAGATCAACCAAGGGGCGGTCGACCCTCAACACGGGGATGATGCGCGGTTAAAACATGGCGTGGTGATGCATGGCGGATTCTTCCTTGGACCCAATGCATTTTACCAGAATTTGCAGCGTCTCCCCGAAGACCAGCGCGAACGTATCTGCATGACGAGCGTCAATTATATTAACAACCTCACCAATCATCGATTCGGTGATCAGCGACTTAAAGTCGCACAACGCATAAACGGGCGCTTCATCAATTCGGCCATCAAGTGCACCTTAAATGGCGCTTTAGTTTCTGACGGACTGGAAGACGGACGGGTTCTAAGTGGCGTGGGTGGGCAGTATAACTTCGTCGCCATGGCGCACGAGCTGCCAGACGCGCGTTCCATCATAACCCTGCGCAGCACACGAACGTCAAAGGGGAAAACAGATTCAACGATTGTCTTTTCCTATGGTCACTGCACAATCCCCCGCCACCTCCGCGATATTGTTGTGACTGAGTATGGTATCGCCGACCTCAGAGGGAAAAAGGATGAAGAGATCTATCTTGCGCTCATCCGCATCGCCGACGCCAGATTTCAGCCTGAGCTGCTAAAACAGGCCAAAGATGCTGGTAAAGTCGCGCCTGATTTTCAGCTCCCGAGCGCCTGGCAACGTAATACTCCTGCCGCTATCGAAGCGGCACTTAAACCCTTTCAGGATGCCAGCTTATTTCCGCCATTTCCATTCGGCACCGAACTCACCGACGAGGAACTCCAGTTGCAGCAAGCTTTGCAGTACCTCAATCAGAACACAGCAACATTAGCAGGAAAAATTCGCACCTTTGCTCAAGCGCTGGTCTTCGGCTTTAGTGGTGACCAACATGCCAAACTTACAAAACGGATGAAGTTGAACAAAATCGATAGTTTCAGCTCCTGGTACCAGCGGCGATTGCTAATATTGGGTCTAAAGCGAGCGCGTATTCCATCACAACCTTGATTGTTTTAACTTTATTGCCCATCTTTTAAGTGAGTTCAGACGTTTTTGTGTAATTCCTAAATGAGGAGAGCAGCTATGGCTAGTAAAGAAGCGCTTGAGAAAAAACATGAAGCTCAAATTGAAGAAATGAAAGCCGAAATGGATCGTCTCAGAGCCAAAGCAAAACAAAAGGAAGCGGATTCCGAAATCAAATATAAGGAAAAAATGATGGAGCTTGAGGCCCTCAAAGACGAAGCCGAAAGTAAACTCAACGACTTTAAAAAGTCAGGCAAAGATGCCTGGACTGAACTCGGCACAGGTCTTGAGGCAGCCACCCAGTCGTTATCAACGGCGATTAAATCTGCCAAACAAAAGTTCGAATAAGATTTTCCTCACGACCGCTGTGCGCGCGTTGGCGCGACATAGCGGCGTGTCGCCCAGAAAATAACGAAAGTGCCAACAAGCCCAGGCACCAGCCATGCGAGCAACTGCCAGTCACCCAGAAAGTTAAACCACTGCCGAGCACCAAAGGCGAAAAACGCTGTATATACGGCGATCCCGGAGCCAATAGTTGAGCTGATATGCTCCGCCAACCAACGCTTTGGCGTTGCGTTTTTTTCAAACGCAAAACGTCTCATTTGCACACCGGAAATCAGCCCGATCCCGCCAAAAATGTAATGCAGAATTAAGCGGTCATCGCTGATGACTGCCATGCTAATCAGACTGACTCCACCCAAGAACATAATGGCCGGCATCCACAGATAGCTCCAGTGCCGAAATACTTGGGTATTGCGTTTATGTTTGAGTACCAACATTGCTTGGCGCACGCTGACAAAGGTCAATAACGACAAAAACAGTAACAGGCTCCAGAAATAGTAGATTTGTCGCAACATATCCTTGGCCGACGTAGCGTCCTGCAATAGCCCGGCTTTGAAAAACGCCGGATGAACCAACACCATCAATGACATCAAAATGCCCGAGGTGGCGACAAGGTACATACTCCAGACATAAATTTTGCCAAATAACACATGGTTGCTGCCGCCTTTGCGCGCCGCAATAGGAACCCAGAAGACCACTAAGGCAACACTACCGAGGATGATATGTAAATACAGCATAGCCTGATGAAGAACTAACATGGTGTTTCTCCTTGTCTAACCGGAACCTACTGGTTGTAGTTGCAACAAGCTTACTCAACATCAGTCCTTAGCACAGGTGCTGTTGGTCATGATTTAAAACATGACTTATGGGCTATTGTCCGGGGCGAACGCTGTGCCATACTCAAGTCATGAAAAAACTCTCGACACTCATTTCAGTAGAACTGTTCTCCGCGCTGATGACCATGCTCCTCGTCGCGGGCTCAACGATCTATTTCACGGTGTTGAGTGAACGCCCGCAGCCAGTTTGGATCCTTCCGCTACTATGCTTTTTATTCATTAGTTTTGCCGTACTGTTTTTGCTGAGTACCCGCGACAAACCTTTTCAACATGAACCCCATACACGAGTTCTGTTGATTGCAATGCAGTACCTGCTGGTGGTCGCAATGTATTTTGTAACACCCTTCACCTACGTTGCCATTTTCGGCACTATTTGGTCGGCGCAACTGCCCTACTTCATGTCGACGCGAAACGCTTTTCTGCTGTCGCCTTTATTTGCGCTACCGATCTGGCTGGTGTTTGGCTGGTACTGGGGAATCGAGAACACCTGGATCTCGGCACTGCTGTTTTGGGCCTTTAACTTGTTCGCCACCATGATGTCTGCAGCACAGTTACGCGAGGCGCGAGCCCGACGCGTAGCAGAACACAGTAATCGTGAACTGAAAGCCACTCAGGCACTGTTAACTTCAGCCACCGAGCAAGCCGAGCGCACCCGCATCGCCCGCAATATTCATGACTTGCTTGGCCATCACCTGACCGCTCTGACCATCCAGTTACAAGTTGCCGCGCGTAAAGCTAATGCCGAAGCCCGCGAGTCCATTGATCGCAGCCACGCTCTGGCAAAACTATTGCTGGCTGATGTTCGTGAGGCTGTTGCCGATATTCGGGATCATGACCACATTGATATTCATCAGGCATTACAGCAGTTGGCCAGCGCCTCGCCCTCAGTAGCCATCAAGGTGGAGACTGACGAGACTATTCTTATCAATGCCATTCAAGTTGCTGACACTATGCTCCGTTGCGCTCAGGAGTCCATCACCAATTCGCTGCGCCATGGCCAGGCAACCCGTATTCATGTCACTTTGGCTCAAGCCAACAGGGCATGGCAGTTGGTCATTCAAGACAACGGCAAAGCGCGCCAAGCGTGGCAGCCGGGAAACGGCCTGAAAGGGATGCAGGAAAGAGCTAAACACATTGCCGCAGAGCTTAACTGGAGCGTCACTCCAGAAGGCTTTCGCACGACGTTAACAGTGCCACAACAGGACCCGCTATGATCAAGGTCTATCTGGTTGATGATCAAACGCTGGTGCGGCAAGGCATTCGCAGCTTGCTGGAGCTTTCTGATCAGGTCGCCGTCATTGGTGAAGCTGCCAGCGGTCAGCAGGCATTAACGGAACTAAAAGATAACGAACCAGCCAATGCACCCCAGGTCATTTTAATGGATATTCGCATGCCCGGCCTAAGCGGTATTGATACCCTAACCGAGTTGCGTGATGCAGGCGTAAACGTGCCGGTTATGATGCTCACGACCTTCGATGATCATGAATCGGTGATGGCCGCCTTGCATCAGGGGGCCAGTGGTTATGTGCTGAAAGACGTTGCGCTGGAAACTTTGGTTGAGGCCATTACCTGTGTGGCCAATGGCGAACGCTGGATTCAACCCGCGGTAACCGAACGCATGCTGCAAGGCCTGAGCCAGATCCAGCCAGCGTTTGCCAGCGCTGAGCAGCCCGAGCCTTTGTCTGATAAAGAGCTGGCGGTCTTGCGGCTGATGGCTAGCGGTCTGAGCAATCGCGAGATTGCCAGCGCCCTGTTTAAATCAGAAGGTACGGTTAAGAACCAGGTCTCCACCATCATGGCAAAACTGGGCGTACGCGATCGCACCCGGGCGGTCCTGAAAGCACTGGAAACAGGTTGGATTTGATTATGATTGGTTCCGTTTCTGCCCTTTGTTTCGCTTTTGCTCGAACCGGGCCAGGGTCTCAGCATAAACAGTGCGAACTTCCGCAGTAAAATTTTCAATGGAATGAGACGCAGCACAGTCGATTGCCTGCTGCGCCATCTTCTCTCGTGTTGCCGGGTCTTCCAGCAACACAGTGACTTTATCCAACCATAGCGATTGCCGTGCCGGAGTTTTAAAGCCATTGGCGCCTTCTTTGATCACGTCATCAATACCGCTCGCTCGCACCGCCACCACCGGCAGACCTGCAGCCATTGCTTCCAGGATCACCATACCCTGAGTTTCTGACTGCGAGGCAAATAAGAACACATCGCCCAACTGGTACCAGCTTGGCATCGCCTCAGGGGAAACCGAGCCCACCAGAGTCACCTGCTGTTGTAACCCTAAGCTGTCGACTTTTTCCTGCAACCGCTGCCGCTGTGGACCATCGCCAATCAGTAAAAAGCGAAAAGCTTTCTCTGAACGCTGTTTCAGAGCTGCCAAAGCCTCGATCATAAAATCGATGTTCTTCTCGTTTGATAATCGCGCCACGCTGACAAACACCGTTTCATCAGTTACCTGTAGCTCTGCTTTAAGCTTGGCCACGGCCTGCTCGTCGACACTATGGAAACGCTCAAACTCGATCCCGGTCGGCTGCACATAGATGTCGCCCTTAACACCGATCATGCGCAAGTACTCTTCCGTTGAGTGTGTCGGCACAATCACGCTATCGCATTTATTGGCGAACCGGCGTACCAGAGCGTGTACGATGATATTATTGAACAGGCTGCCGGGAATAATCACGTTGTGAGAGTAATGCTCAAGCCGCGTGTGATAGGTATAGACCACCGGTATCTTCAGCCGCCTGGCCATATAAACGCCAAGTGAGCCAATCCAGAATGGATGATGAGAGTGAATCAAGTCGGGCTTAAATTGCTTCACCTTTTTTCGTACCGCAGCGGAAAAAATATTGGCGAACCTAAATTCGCTTTTGGCGCCAAATGAAAACAGCGAGGGTGTGCGCACCACATCCTCTTCGTCTTCCGCTTTCTCCCGATAGCGTGGTGCAACGATCAGAACCTTATCCTTGCTGGCCATCAGACCCCGTCGTAGCCGGTCTATGGAAATAGGAACACCGCCAATAAAGGGCAAATAGTTGTTGGTGAACATGGCAACTTGCAGTGATTTCTTAAGCCACGGCGTGGCATCAATATCGTAGTCCGGGTAATAGGACTTACCGACAAAGACGGCGTTGTAGAGTTTAATACTGATAGCTAAGAATAAACTTACCAGCAGGATAAAATTCAGATAACCCACATAAAAAAGTGAGTGGATAAAAAACCAGAAGCTTTCTAGTTGTTTCAGAATCGGGTGCTGACCTACAGGAAGGTCAATGACCCGATGCTCGACACCGTGCTCTGCACTGACCATGACTTCCACATAGTGGTAGAAGCTTTCATCCTGGTTCAAGACCAGGCCGCCCGCGCCACCGGTGGTGATAAACGGAATTCCATGGTGCTGCTGCTCAGCGTACATCGCGACATTCGCAGAGAACACACGGTCCACCGGGTACTCGCTTAGGGTTGCCAACAGTTCCTGGCGAAATGCCTCAGGCTGCAGATAATCGTCGGCCTCAGCTAACAGAAAGTCTTCCTCAGGGCGTAGTAACGGGTGACCAATAAAAACAAAACGATGGCGCGAGGTATCGGCCTGCAAAAGATCTTTCAGCCAACGCGCTTGCCAGCGCCAGGGGGTCTTTTCGGTGCTGTCGAGGAAGATAAAGCGGCTATCCCCGGCGGTGAAGGTAAAGAAGTGCGGGCCATAATGATCATAAAAGCGAAAACTGCCAAACTCTTCATACTCATGCTGGCCAAAGGTCAGCAAATAGGGTTTTTCCAGATGTGACAAGGTGCCGTTTAGTGCGCGGTATTTATCTTCACCGCCGCTGCTTACCGCGTTGCCAGCAGAAATGACAAAATCCAGCTCGCTGGCATTCAGCCGAGGAATAATTCGCCGTTCGAAGATACCGATGGAATTATTGATGTTACCCACGACCGCAAAACTGTAATCCTGCTTTGCTTCGATGGTTTTATTTATTGCCACTAGCTGTTCGTTATGAACACCGAAAAACTCCGGGGTGACCACATTCAGATAAACTTTATAGGACACTAACGCCGTCACAATAACGACATTCAGGTAAAACAGAATTTTCAGCCAACGCTTCTTACTCACGATGCGGCCTCACCGTTGCATTGGCTACGTGTAATCAAATAGCGCTGCAAAATAAACAGCCCCAAAATCATACCGAGATAAATCGTTAAAAAGCGCCAGCTAAACGTCACCAGCAGCAAGTGCTCATGCGCCAGTAAGTCATTAAAAAAGCTGCCAAACACCCCTTCTGAAATTCCTGATGCCCCCGGCGTCGGAGAAAAATACATGATAAAGGTTGTCACCACCAATAAGCCGACAGAGGTCAGATATGGCACATCGTAGCCAAGACCCCACATGAGTAGGGCAGGAAAACTAAATAGGCATAGTAAAAAAACACCCGTCGCCAGCACGGACAAAGCAATGGCTGCTTTTGGCCCTTTGCAATACACCGAAAAACTTCGTGCGAACCGCAACACCTCACGCATCACTTTAAAGTACCAAAGCCTGGCTTTGTGCTCGGAGATTAAGCCCCAAACCTGAAGGCGCTGGATGATGAGCGTCACCGGCGTTATCAGCCACTGCGCGCGCAGCAACACAACGGCAAAGAAGGTAAAGTACAGGATCGCAACGACTAGCAGTGCTGTGCCAATGTCGCTGCTCAGCGAAGATGCGCCAAGAGTCGGTAATAAAAATAACAGTACAGGTGTTAGCGAAAAAATAAATAAAATCGCCAGTACAGTCCGAATCGTCGTTGCGGCGGTTGCTCTTCCTACTGAAATACCGTGATCGTGTAAGAACCACACCTGGGCAAAACCACCGCCGGTGGCCATCGGCGTAATATTGGAAAAGAAAATATTAATAAAGACCAGTTTCGCCATCGCTGTGGCCGGTATGCGTGCACCCAGGGCAACCAAAGTGTAATAGAGTCGCAGACCATCGGCCGTAAAATACACCAGCAACAACACCAGCGTCGCCAGAATCACCCCGGGCTGCAAAAGCCGGGTATCGAAGCTAAACGTTCGTCCCGAGAAGTGATCGAAGACGGCATAAAAGCCAGCCAGCGTGAACGCGGTAAAGAGCGCGGCAAAGACGGCCAGACGCTGCCACGAAAATTTCGGTGTGTGGTGCTCTGATTGGCGTTCTTCTTCCATGGATCTGCTCATTAAGGACTCACATCACTAGCCGATGTCTTTGATTATGTGGCGCCTGCAGCGGGATGTCAAAACCTCGGAGGCGACATGTTTCTTCTGTTTAACGTCAGCTTGTAGCTGTTAAACATGCAGCCAGATGCTTGCGCCAGAACTCGGGTGGGTGCGCCATGGTGCTGCGTCCGACACTTATTTCACAGATAGCTCTGCCTTCAGAATCTATGCCCCGGGGCTTCGGTAGCGTGATGATTTCATGCTGTTCCGCATAGTCCGCAATGACGTTAGCGAGTTCGTTCGCATCGCGCTCAATGTGCAGGTGAAACATGGCCGCCTGCGGTTGTGGTGGGTTCACCTGAACACCACAAACCGTTGCCAACAAAGGGCCGAGCTGCTGAGCATAAAGCACTGCGTCAGTGATACTCGCAAGGTTTTCCTCCAGCCCCTGCTCCGCGGCAAGAATATAAGGGTAAAAGGAAATCAGATTACCACCGGCGCGCCGACTCCAGATCTTTGCCTGCGCAATAAAGTCGTCTTCCCCGGCCAGCACAGCTCCGGCAATGCCACCGATATCTTTGTATAAACTGACGTAAACCGAATCCGCCAGAGCACTTATTTCCGCTAAGCTTTTGTCGTAATAGGCTGGGCAGTGCCATAGCCTTGCCCCATCAAAGTGTACCGCAAGATTGTGCCGTCGGGCCCAGTCAACTTGCGCCAGCAAGTCCTGCCACTGCGGCAGCTGCCCACCGATTTCCCGCATCGGTAACTCCAGCACCAGCGCAGCCAGCGCTGCTGGATTCAGTTGTTCGATGTCTGCCAAGGTAAGCACTTTGTTACGCTGCCCTACCAACTTTCCTTGCAACCCCCATAGCTGCTGGTAACCGTCTTGCTCATGCAGGACCAGATGTGAGCTTGGATGCAGCGCCACACCTCGCTGGTTGCGCTGGTCACTATGTATACGCAGCGCCAGCGGCTGCGCCAGGGTTCCACTGGGTAAAAAAAGCGCAGCTGGCTTACCCAGCATTGTGGCTAACCGCTGCTCAAAATTCTCGATCAGTGCACCACTGCCATAGACATCGGCGGCCGCGACACTCTCGGCGCGCGCTGCCAGTTTGCGCAGGGTCGTCGCCATGGATTCAGTGGGATGACGTAAAATAGATGCCTTCACTGCAGTTACACCCTTTCAATAAAGCCGTGCCCCCCTTATAACCCAGCCCAGCTTCACCAACAACCGGAAAAACCAGCTACACTAAGAATAAGTTCTGCAATTACAGAGGCTTTTTCATGATCAAATTGCCGTCGATGGCCGCGCTTTTACTCACCACAACGCCACCCCCTGAGGTCGATGAAGAGCCGACCGTCAGTGGTCAGCTACAGTCGGTCACAGATAAATTTCAGGAGCTGGGGGCAACCGCTTTAGACATGCTCCCGCTGTTTGTCATTGCCATTATCGTGGTTGTACTGTTCTGGTTTCTCGGTGGCTGGCTTAGCCGCCGCACTGGCTGGATGAAACGGGTTGGAATGTCTGAGCTGGCGACACTACTGGGCAAGCGCGTGGTCCGGCTGCTCGTCACCGCGGTAGGAGTCATTATCGGCCTGGAGTTATTGAACGCAACGGCTCTGTTTAGCGCGGTTTTAGGTGTCGCAGGGGTGTTTGGTATTGCCGTCGGTTTTGCCTTTCGAAATATCGTTGAAAACTATCTGGCTGGCATCTTGTTAAGCGCCCGCAACCCCTTTCGGATTGGTGATGTCATTCAAATTGGTGAATTTACCGGTAACGTGGTGCGCCTTACCTCCCGCGATACCGTGCTCATGACATTGGACGGCAATCATTTGCGCATTCCCAACAGTGTCATCATCACCTCGTCGATGACCAACTTCACCCTTAATCCGTTACGGCGCGTGGATTTTTACGTGGATATCACCCCCGATGCTGACCTTGCCGATGCGCGGCAGCTCTGCGTCAGTATTTTACATCAGATGAAAGGTATTCTTGATGAACCGGCACCCCAGTGCCTGATTCATGAACTCGGTGCCAGCACTGTCGTCCTGCGGGTACTGGGCTGGGTCGACCAGCGGCAGACCGATGTACTGAAAATTCGCAGTGAGGCCATTCGCTTCGTCAAACAAGGCTTCGATGAAGCCGCCATCGAGATGCCCGAACCCACTTATCGCTTACGCTTTGAAACCGAGTTACCAGACACCTCAAAACCTGTTGCGGTGACAGCAACGAAGCCGAAAAGCAAAACCGCTGAGAAAGGCTCTCTGGCTGAACTGACTCAGTCAGATGTGAGTGCCGATCGCACCATTGATAAACAAGTGACCGAGGAGCTACGCAATTCAGACGAGCAAAACCTGCTCAAGAGTTAAGCAAGAATAAGCTACTAGGAAGAGCCATCTTTGCTGTACACAGCGATTTGGTTGCGGCCAGCATTTTTTGCCTCGTACAGAGCGTTATCAGCAAACCGGATGAGCTCTTCTTTTTTAAGCGTATGAACCGGATAGGTCGCGACGCCCAGAGAGATGGTAACCGTCCCCAGTGAGGTTCCGCCATAACTGAGTTGTAATGACTCTATCCGGCGGCGCATATCTTCAGCTCTGACGCTGGCAAGCTCGACGCCCACTTCGGGTAGAATCAACATAAACTCTTCGCCTCCGAAGCGACAGGCAACATCGCCCGGACGCGACAGAGCTGTCATGACCGTCGCCAGTTCTTCTAAAACACGATCGCCCGCTTCATGACCAAAGGAATCATTAAACCGCTTAAAGTGATCGACATCCAGAGTGATAATAGACAAAGGTTTGCCAGCGCGCGCGACACGCTGAATCTCGCGTTCCAGCGTCTCTTCCAGGTACCGGCGGTTGAATAGCCCGGTCAGCGGATCACGCACGGACTCGCGGCGTAATCTCTCCGTCAACCGTAGGTTGCTCAACGCCAGTGACAATCTTTCAGCAACGGTTTGCGCTAATGCGATTTGGTGCTTACTCATGCCATCATCGCCGTTGGAGACATGTGCAAGAAATAGCGTACCCATGACTTCATCGCGCGTGACCAGCGGAATGCAGAGTGTAAACTGGGGATGTTTTGACGCTGCATGTGCACAGAAAATTTCGGCGCTTTCCTCTGTTGCCACATAGGTGCGGCCAAGCCGCAGTGCCCGACAGTCTTCCGGGTGGAAGCGCGCAGTAGGTTTCTCAGCAAAGCCCCAGCTGGTGGCTAATTCAGCGAAGTCGCGTGAAGGCGCAATCAAATAAAGTGCACCGCTCAACTCAGGGAATAGCTTCGATAACGCGCGTGCAGCAGCTCCATAGGCCTCATCTTCATCATTAGAGGACACCAGCATCGACTGGAATCCCGCTAACACCGTGCTTTCTCGCTGGGCAAGCTCAAGCTGATCCACCATGCGGTTGAAATCTCTGGCAAGGATGCCAAGTTCATCGGAGCGGTTATCATGAACGCGCGCAGAGAGGTCGCCTTTTTCGACGTCACGTGCAGTTTTACGTAAGCGGTCAATACTGGAAATGACCCCCATCTGCATCAGTAACAAAATTGCTAAGCCCAGGCCAACGCCTATGACCGGCAATAGCACGGCCATGCGCTCGACTAATCTCATGCGATCAATAAGTTCGGCGTTGACACCACTGAGTACTGTCTGCTTTTCGGCAATCGTACTGCGGATGATCTCGCGCATATCATCCACTAATTGTTTGCCGCGTCCCGATGCCACAAGCGCCTGACTTACACTCTCCAACTCAGCGCCATTATCTGCCATTGGCTGCTTAGCCCGGGCGGTAATCGCAGGCTTGGCAATTTCATTCAGCCAGCGCTGGAACAATTGCTCCATCTGCATAAGCTGCGCCTTGTCGTCAGCAGCTGTTGAAAGGCTGCGCCATTGCGAAGCGAGACCGGCAAATTTCGACTGCGCACGTTCAAACGGCTCAAGAAATTGTTCGTCACCGGTGATGATGAAGCCACGCTCACCTGTTTCAGCATTGATGACTTCTTGCAGCATTCTGTTGCGGACAGAGATTTCCTGCACCAGACGATCGGATCTATCCGAGAGCTGTCTGACATTTTCCATGGTGACAGAAACGATCCACGACAGCCCAGCCACCAGAATTATCGGTACTAAAAATGCTGCTAACGTTTGCGCCCTCAACGAGATATGGCGCCAAAAGGAATACTCCACAGTAGCGATTACCTGCTCCTATTTTCCGTTAGTTGTCCAACTAAGCCAAAGGTTATATTGCATGTATTCTAACCGATCAGATAACAAAAATCAGCCGGCGGCGGGCTTCGACCTATCCTGAGCCGGCGTTTGCAGTTAGCCCGCAAGCCCAGTAGACTTCTGTTAGTCTTTTACAGCTCGTTCAATTTTAGGAAATTTTCATGGCAGCCTTTGGTACTCGTTTTATGCCCGAAATGGCACTTAGCACCTTCGACGGCGACGGTTGGAGTCAACCTGTACAGGTTGCGGCCGATCAGATCAGTCTGCATCCAGCCGCCCATGTTTTGCATTATTCCAGCACCTGCTTTGAAGGCCTGAAAGCGTTTCGTCATGACGATGGCTCGGTCAATATCTTTCGAATGGAAGCTAATATTGCGCGACTCATTCAGAGCAGCCAGCTCCTCGCGCTACCTAAGGTGACACCAGAGCTGCTCGAAGAGATGATTGTAAATATCGTGAAAAAGTACGTAACTGACGTGCCAGAACCACCAGGTTCAATGTACATCCGGCCAACTCATATCGGTACCGAACCTAGTATTGGCAAAGCAGCAAGTCCAAGTCTTACTTCCATGCTGTATGTCCTGCTTTCCCCTGTCGGTGATTACTTCAGCGGCGGCATCCGTCCCCTGCGTTTGTTGTTAGAGGAGCACGGCTCACGCTGTGCCGCCCATATGGGCATGGTAAAAAGTGGCGGCAACTACGCCAGCGCCTTGCAACCCATCATGCAGGCGCGCGCGAGCGTCAATGCGGATCAGGTGCTGTTTTGTCCAGGCGGTGATGTGCAGGAGACTGGCGCAGCGAACTTCCTCCTGATTGATGGCGACGAGATGATTACCAAAGCTCTCGACAGCTCGTTTTTACATGGCATTACCCGCGACTCCATTTTGACTATCGCGCGGGACATGGGAATGAAGGTCAGTGAGCGGGAGTTAAGTGTGGATGAGTTAATCGAGCGGGCGTCGAAACCTGAAACTGAAGCGGCATTGTCCGGTACCGCAGCCGTGCTCACGCCCGTCGGTACACTGATCCGTGATGGCAAAGATTATCGCGTTGGCAGTGGCACGCAGGGACCCACCACCGAGAAGCTACGTAAGGCTTTAAACGCTATCCAGTGGGGCCAGACCGCAGATAAACACGGCTGGCTTACCAAGGTTTCTTAGTCTTAGTCAGACTGTACTTTAAAGCTGCCTGCCAAGACGCCGCCGTCGATGGTCAGCTCGGAGGCATTCATGTAGTTGGCTTCGTCTGAGGCCAACAATACGCATACCGCAGCCACTTCGCTCACCTCGCCAAACCTGTGCATGGGGCAACTAGCGATAATGGCCTGCATATTTTGTTCGCGCTGCTCGCCTTCACCTAACATTGGCTCCCAAATAGGAGTCATGATCGCAGCCGGGTGAATTGAATTACAGCGGATCGGTAAATTCTGCTGTGCGCAATAGAGCGCAACGGTTTTGGTGTGATTGCGAATGGCTGCTTTTGACGACGCATAGGCGGCTGCACCTGGGATCCCAACCAGCCCTGAGCGCGACGACATGTTAATAATACTGCCGTTACTCTTGGTCTTGCGCATCAGCTGAATGGCATATTTACAACCAAGAAAGGTACCGTCCAGATTGACCGCATGCACCCGATGCCAGTCTTCCAGCGAGACGTGCTCCGGATCATGGGGCCCTGAATGGGTCTCAAGGCCGGTAATACCAGCGTTATTCACCAGACCGTGTAAACCATTAAACGTTGTATACAGCCAATCGCTCATATCCTGCCATTGGCGTTCCTGACTGACATCAAGCTCGTAAAAGTATGCCTGCTCGCCCAACTCAGCAGCAAGGGCCTTGCCTTCGTCTACCAGAATGTCGGTGATAATCACCGTGGCCCCCTCTTCATGAAACGCGCGGGCGACGCCTTCACCAATTCCCCGGGCTGCACCGGTAATCACAATAACTTTGTCTTTTAATCGTGCCATAAGATTTCTCTTTTTTGAGTCCCTGTTTTGATTAAAAGCTGTTTTTGGCTAAGTTTCCAGATTGATATCTAATTATCTTTGGCTGAGTCAGCGCTTTGGACCTAAAGAGATGCTGCCACGAACGGAATATAGACAATCACATTTAACGGGAAGGTTACCCCCAGAGAGGCCAGCATCGCCTTACTGATGTTGGCATCTGGAATAGCTGCGCGGATCGCCGCGGGCGCTGCTATGTAGGATGCACTTGCCGTCAGGGCGCCTAAAATCAGCACGCTTCCCGCTGGCAACTCAAAGTACCAGCCTAGCAGTAAACCTGGCCAGAGTAGAATTAACGGCGCGAACGCCGCAAACAGCACCAATCGCCAATGAGCAAGGGGCAGTGGCCGGCAAATACGGGCGGTGGTTAACCCCATCTCCAGCAAGAACAGCGCCAGCAGAATTTTAAAACCATCGACCACTAACCCGGCGATAGAATCCAGACCAGCCGGGCCGTAGAGCCACCCGATGGCAACACCACCCATTAACAGGATCACGCCGCGACTGGTAAAAGCTTCGTGCCAAATAGACAGCATGTTCTGCTCGCCACTGGTTTTACCCTGGCTCCAATGGTAGTAACCAAGCATTAAGATGATCGCCGGCAACTCAAGAATGACCAGATATAGCGTTGCATCCGCGGAAATCGTCAGGCCGTTGCTTTCTGCTAATGCCCAGGCTACGGCAAAAGTACCGGCACTCACCGAGCCATAATGTGCAGCGATACTGATTGCGTCGGCATTCGGTAAACGCACCAGTTTACGCAGTAGCGGTAACACAAGAACTGGAATCAAAAGCCCAAGCAGCGCAATCCCAAGCAGCGTGGACCAGACCACAGCATCTTGATCCGTATGTAAGGCAAGTCCACCTTTAATACCTATACTTAGCATCAACAGAATCGATAAAATCTCATAAATCTGCCCGGGCATTTTTAAATCTGATTTAACAACGCCGGCAACGATTCCAAGAATAAAAAATGCAATTACGATATCAGGCATGACTGTTCCTCTGCGTACATGTGCAAACTAGTATGAGGATTTTTATTCATTAATAAAGATGAATAATTACAAAGACAATTAGTGAGCTTAGCTCATCGCCAGAGATTTTGATCTTACGACGACTGGAAGTCTTTACTCAACTTTTCAAATGACAATGTATTTCCGCCAAACGCACCTTGCCTTATCCGCCGGATGACAGGCTGTAGCTCAACATCAGCCAGAGTTTGGTGGTATCGACGCCATGGGCATCGCCCTGATAGCCTGCGGCTTTAAAAATTCCCGACCAACGTGGTGACAGTCTGTAGGCACCAACCAGATCCAATTCCTGACCGTAATTCAGCGCACCTGCGTCTGACTGGAAGTCATGCCAGCTGAGCTGCCAGTTACCGCCAAATGCCTGTGTACCAACGCCGACCCAGTTATCGCGCAGGCCTGCTGCAGGAGTCGTCAGGAAGACATCAGCGAAGCCCGAGAAGGCGTGTAGTGTTGCTAAAGGCGTTTGGAAAGCACTGGTGCCATCGCCGGCCAAACGTTCCTGGCCCAAGCTGAACTTGAGTCGGTTTGGCTGCCAGTCCAGTACTATGCGGTGGTAATGATGGGTCGAATTATCCGGTGCGCTATGTGCATCGTTTTGCGCTGCTAGTGTCACGTGCAGCCGCAGATCGCGTTGGCCCCAGAGATCGCTCTGGTAATCTACCCCGTAAGTGCGACTGCTGCGAACCTGCCAGTCATCAAATTCGAAGTCATACCCGAACAGTGCCAGCTGCTGATTCGGCTGCAACTGCCAGTTTACCAGCGCTGTCACAAAACTGCCGTTTTGATCAGCGTCAGCACCATCAGGCCCAAAAATTCGATTCACATTATGATAATAACCTATATCCAGCGTCCACGAATCGCGCCACTGCGACTGCACACGGTAGCCATCAAAGGTCTGCTCATTTTGGCGCCAGCCAACCCCGCCGATAAACCGCTGATTAAGCTGATTCACCCGCTGGCGTCCCGCTGTATAAGCGGTTCCCGTTGTGCTTTCATAACGTACAAAGGCTTGATTGATATCCGTTCCCGTTGGATCCGCGACCACACTATAGGACGACTTGCCGTTGTCGGTACTGTTATAAGTGTCTCCGCCGACCGCACTGACGTGGTCAAGCTCAGCGACCAGACTCCATCCCGATTGCGGTTGGGCTGTTAGAGTCACCCGACTGCGTAAGGTCGACGCCAGTGCATCCTCAAGGGCATTGTCCTGAGCGACCGACTCAAGCCGGTAACGAAAATCAACTTTCGCATCGACTTCCGTTGCCGCAGCAACTCCAACTCCCGCCAGGCTAAGCAGCAGAAACGAACTAACAGAACAAAGACAAGTGTGACGTAGGATCATGGCGGACTCCGCTGAATGAATTGACCACCACAGTTTATCCGCCTGCGCGACAAAACAGCATTCCAACAAGGAGTTACCTAATAAGGGCAGCCCTTACAGTGGAAGGGCTGCCCTTTCTTGGTAGTTAGAAGATGAGGGGGAAGGCGATGACGACGAGCAGGGCCCAGGCGACGTAGACAGGGATGTAATTGGTCTGCCAGCGCTCGAGGTTGGTGAAGCCCGCTTTACCTTTGATAAACGTCGAATAGTGGTAGGCGTAGCCGCTGAGACTGACCAACAGTATCAAGTTCTCACCAAGCGCTGCCACGCGATTTGCGGTGACCCCCATGTCAAAAATACGACCAGCAATTGCGCCCAGCGCCAGCACATCGACCAGTAACGCGGTGACAACCAGCACCAGCTGCAGTTTATCAAACAAGGATACGGGTTTGCTCGGATCCCGCGAGGATACCGCATAGAGGACCAAACCTAGTACTACTACTAACATCAGATCCAGGCCAATGAGGACTTCGCGCTGAATATCAAACCCACGCCCGGTCACCAGCATGGTCACCAAAAAGCTACTCAGCATCAACGTAAACATTGGCGTAAAGACACGCGCCAGCACGGGGGCCATATTTTCAATCGCGCCCTGCTTGCCCTCGACCAGCCAGCCTGAGATCACCACTGCGCCCATCGCGCCACAGGGAATAATCCAGCTCTGTACCGCCCACTCGATATCGATACCAATGAAACTGAACATGCCAAGGGTAAACGCCGTTAAGACGCCTCCACCGATTGCGATTAACACGTAGTAAATGACAAACTCACCTGAAAATCTTACAAAATCCATTCTTTTCGCGTGTGATCGCCACCAATCACCACTGTATACGATACCGACCATAAACCAGATAATAATCGGTAGATGAATCATTGCCAGAGTCATGGTCGTTGTCGAGGCAAAACTGGCGTAGCCATTTATCAGAATCGCTGCGGCCACAACAGCGCTGGCAACAAAGCCCCACCCGGCGCGCCCAAGTTGGCGGTCAAGTGCGAAGTACAGCGCTAAGAACGGCAGACTGAACAAGGTAATATTGCGTGCGTAGAACCAGTCTGCACCCTCAGCATCAAAATGCATGCCAAACAAGGCCGGCAATTTGATTGCAATTGCCGCGCAAACTGCAAACACCAGAGCTGTAAACAAATTGCGTTGCTTCAAGCTGTCACTGGAGTCACCGAACACCAGGTTTTGCCAGAGCCGTCCAGAGTGGACCTCGGCGTACTCGCGTGTGACATCGTCCAGGTCGCCCACGCGCCTGGCCGCAATCAGAAAAGCTTCGTCATCTCGCAGGCCCTGCTCTTGCAGTGCTTCCATCTGGTCGCGAAGATGGGATTCCAACTCGTCAATATCGTGCTCATTCAATGCGGCATGGCGCATCAGGTGAGCGCGCCATTCGTTAACTTTTGACTCGGTATCAACTACCTGTGAATTAAGCGGGTTGGCAACCATTATCGTCACTCCGTTGTGGATTTAAGGTCATGTCATGCCAGATTCGGTTCAGCGCGGCGTTTATCAGCTGCCATTGCTGCTGTTGTTCCTGCAATGTTCTGCGTCCAAGCTCAGTAATCGCGTAGTACTTGCGTTTGCGTCCGGTATCACTGGCAACCCGCCAGCGCGATTCCAGTACGCCCTGCTGTTCAAGACGATGCAACAGCGGATAGAGCATTCCGTCAGTCCAGTTAAGGGCGCCGCCGGACAGCTGCTCGACCCGTTTTACAATTTCATAGCCGTAGGTCTCGCCGTCGGCAATGATGCCCAACACCAACGGAGTCGAGGATGCGGCCATTAGATCTTTTGAGAGATTCATGATGATTTCACTCGCATGCAATTTAATACCTAGTACATCTAGGTATTAAATCTATACCTAGAACTACAAGGTATGCAAGTTATTTTTTGCACAGAGATGCGTTTAGGGGGGGCTGAACTGCTGGATGGTGCAGGATTCGCCGGGCGAGTAACAGCACAACAGATAATCGCTGTGCTGCTGAAAACAGGCATGCGGAAGATAAGTTTCTGAAGATCGTTTGAGCACTTCCAACAGCAGCCCTTGTTCGGCTTTGGTCACCGCTTCCGCGAGTGTCCAACGCTGAAAAAAACTGACCAAATGCTCAGAATCGACGCCAGCCATAAAAGGTGTTCGCAATAAGCGAACCAGCTGTTTACGGGGCGCAATACGCTCGACGTCAACTCCAATCGGTGCGGCAGCCGGGCTAACAGCTACTATGGCGTGGTTGTGGCTATGGCTAATCGAGCACTGCCACTGCTGACCCTGCACCAGCAACAGCGGTGCGCCGTTTTCCTGCCGGGTGATGATGCTATCTTCAGCGGCCATCTGCCAGTACCTGTGCAACAGCCAACGCACCAGTCCACGCCCTGCCAGGTACTGCAGGCGCCGCTGTGGCTGTCGGTACTGCTGGCTTTGCTCACGGTCTGCTGCACTCAGCCAGGCATTTAATGCGGGAACTGTGGCTTCAACATCGGTGATAAAGGTACAGTGGACGCCGGTGCGCGCTTTCATTGCACTTCCGCAGTGAGACCTTCGGCGTAGGTCGAGCTCGCGCCGCCAGCCAGATCCGCCAGACGCAGGGTGCGCTCTTCTAAACTGGCCACATGCTCAATAAATTGCGCCAACTGTTCACCACTAAGACGTTCAGTAGAAAGTTTCTTCAAATTCAGGGGGTTGACGATTTTTCCGTGGCGATAAACTTCATAATGAAGGTGGCGCGCCTGGGAGAGGCCTGTATTACCTAAATAACCAATCACCTCCCCCTGTTTGACCCGCTGACCGGGCTCAATGTCGTTGGCAAACCCCTGCAGATGCGCATACAAGGTCTCATAACCATCAGCATGCGCAATAACGACCGCGTTACCGTAGGAGCCATACCAGTCGGCCCGCTTGATCGTGCCATTACCGGCTGCCATGATCGGTGTACCCTCAGGCGCACCGAAATCGATACCTTTGTGCATCCGCGTATAACCGAGTACCGGATGCTTACGTTGCCCATAGTGCGACGACAAGCGCGCGCCGTTAAGGGGGGTTTTCAGCAGAAAACTTTCCGCTAACCGACCATCTTCGAGATAAAACGACTGCTCGTAACGGTACAAGCGGAAATCATCTTCGTCATTTTTGAAGCGCAGGTAGGTGGGTTGCAATGGTGTTTGCTGATGAGCAAACAACAGTTCATCCTGCGTCACTAAAGTGCGCTCGAAGACCACTTCAAAACGATTGCCCTGATACACCTGACGCTGAAAGTCGATGAAGTGTGAAAGCGCCAGCAGCGCCGAATTAATAACGTCACCCGGTACATCCGCTTCGGCCGCATTACCGTACAGGCTATGATTAATTTGCACCGCGTGTTCAGACACCTCTATGCGGGTCGGTACCTGATGCTTGCTGACGTTCCAGACACCGTCCTCATAATAAGCATCAATCCGCTCGGCATACTCAGCCGCGAGACTGATCTGGGCAGTATCTTTCTGTTTATTGATAGCAATCGCGGCACCGGCCTGCAGTTTGTCTAAATTGACATAACCATCTAACGCTTCCGCCAGTTGGTAAACATCACGTGCTTTAAAACCGTATTTGCTCAGTAAACCGGTCACCGTCTGACCACGTTTCAGCACTGCGAAACTCACGTCTGTCAGCGGGTCTGCGATAGTGGTTGCGGCAAGTTCGACGGGCCTGATTTTCTTCGTCCCTGAAGTCACCGGCGGCGTCACCGGCAACTCGAACGCAGCCGCCGCGTCGTCCCGCTCCAACTCTAATGGTTGCAGCTGGAGTTGCTGTTCCGCGGGTGATTCCGCAACCTCTTCCGGTTGTGGTTCTGCGCACGCGACAAGTAACATTGCCATAGCTACGCTACTGATTTTTAAAGCTATTAATTTCACTAATGCAGGTTCCTAACTTCCAGTTTCAGCACCATTCTACCGCAATCTTGACCGCAAACTACCGCTTTTACCTAAAACTAGCCCATAGCCAACGGGCGTATAGACCTAACGGTGACGTGGCTCCTGCGGTGAATGAGTCAATCTTACCATCTTTGATCACGGCAAATGCAGGCGTGACAGGTACGCCCCACTGATTAGAGATCTCGGCCTCAGGATCGTTCACCACCTTAAACTGATAATCGTTATCCACCAGGTAGCGGCGGACCTTGGCATCACTGCCCGAGGTCATGGCGACACTAACCACCGGCACGTACTGCGCTAACCAATCCACGCTCGGTGTAAGCACGTGACAAACAGGACACCAGGATCCCCAGAAATAAACAATCACGGGCTCGCCATAGCTTTGTTCAACCAGATCCACATGCTCGTATTGAAGCGTCTGCCAGGTGCTTTGACTCAGCTGACCAGGCGGTAAATCCTGCGCGCGCCAGACATCCATCACCGTCACTACGGTGAGCGCGACGACAAAGAATAGGAGTATCTTTTTTATCATCTATTTGTTTTCCTCAGAATAAGCTTCAGCGGCGGTCCGCGCCCAGAGCTCTGCTGCCGCGGTCGAGGGATGGTATCCGTCGGCGGCAATAAATTGAGCTTCATAGGGTACCTCAAAATTGAGGTAATGGGTGTAGTTATGTCGCTGGCAGTGCTGCGCAAGGTATTGATTTAACAGCTTAGCTCGCTGCCCCAGTATCCAGCGTAAGGGCTGAGGCAAGGCCGGAAACTTGTGCATGGGGGGCAGCGCCGTATAGAGAATACGGCTTACCCCCAGGTGCTCGTTCAGGTAACGGCTCATAGCCTCAAGATCTGCCTGCCACTGGCTCGTTGAAGTTCGCCGTGTGACATCATTAACACCGACCGAAACCAGCACCACATCAAACCGCGACTCGGTAAGTTGGGTTTCTTTTAATAGTGTCAGTACCTGGGCACAGGTTAGGCTGGATTTCGCCACCAGTTGCCAGCTAACGGGGGTGGTTTGACTCAACTGCGCGACCCACTGACCGGTGACCGCCTGCTGCTGTGTGTCGCAACCTACCCCGGCAGCCGCAGAATCGCCAAGGATCAAGACCCGCAGCTCCTTTCCTGATGCAGGACGCGTGCGCTCCGAGCCAGCCTGTCCTTGCCGGGCGCCCTCTGCTTCTGGCAGGTGCGGCGTGCGGGCGCGCACCAGCTTCCCCTGCAGCAGCAACAAAGGTGCGAGTACCGGAAGCAAAATTTTATGTAATAACATAGCGTTCCATTATGTTGCGGGTTTCACCGTGCTAAGCTTATCACTGCCAACGGCTAATGAAGAACTACCCATGAAAATCTATGTAGATGCGGACGCTTGTCCTATCGTTATAAAAGATATTCTGTATCGCGCCGCCGAGCGCAAACAGTTGCAACTGATTCTGATCGCGAACCAGCCCTTGCGGGTGCCACCTTCACGATTTATTTCCGCACGCACGGTGGCCAGTGGTTTTGATGTCGCCGATGACGAGATTGTACGGCTGTGCGAGCGCGGTGATCTGGTGATTACCGCTGATATTCCACTCGCTGCCGAAGTCATCGAAAAAGGTGGCCAGGCACTGAGCCCGCGCGGCGAACTCTTCACTGTGGAAAATATTCGCAGCCGGCTGAATATTCGTGATTTTATGGACACCATGCGCGCCAGCGGTGTGCAAAGTGGCGGCCCGCCGCCGCTGAATCAAAAAGATCGTATGGCGTTTGCCAATCACCTGGATCGGATCCTGGCGCGCGCTTAAACGTCCGCATCAACAGTTCCGTAGCCTGGAGGTTTTATGCTTAAACACTACAGCCTGACCGCTTTGCTTAGCGCAGCCGTCCTGAGTCCTCAAGCCCTTGCAGTAGAGGACAGCAATTTCGCGCCAGCCAGCATTATTGAATGGCCGGTTCGCGAATTCGAAGCTCCCTCAAGCTACCAGGTTACGGACGGCGTTCTCAACGCGACCTGCAAGAGCGGGCAAGCCTCAGCGCTTTATTTAGAGCGGGAACTAGAACTCACCGAAAAGCCCTATCTGAATTGGCGCTGGCGAGTAATGCAACCGCCTTTGGCGCTGGATGAAGAACGGGTAAAAGCGGGAGATGACTTCTCAGCCCGTATCTATGCGGTCGCAGAACGTGGCTTATTTGGTCTGAGCTCAAAAGCAGTCAACTTCGTCTGGACCTATGACCAGCCCATCGGTGCAAGCTGGCCAAATCCATTTACTGAGCAGGCGATGATGGTCGCCATGCGTAATCAGTCAAGTCCCATCGGCGAGTGGGTCACCGAAACAGTGCATCTACCTGAACATTTTCAACGCCATTTCGGCGTGCAAGTTGAGACTATTGATGGCTTAGCGCTGATGGTGGATTGCGATAATGCCGGCGGCGAACGTCGATTCCAACTGCAGCGCATTTGGTTTAGCGATTAACCAAAAAAAAGCCCGCATGAGGCGGGCTTTCGACAATCAGCTGCTAACAGCTCAGCTCTTAGTCCTGATCTTTCAGATAGAGATCAAGCCAGCGCGTTTGTTCCCAGAGCATGTGCAGCACGGACTCGCGTGCACGATACCCGTGCGACTCGTGCGGCAGCATCACCAGGCGCGAGGTACCACCAAGACCTTTGATGGCCTGGTAAAGACGCTCAGACTGCATCGGGAAGGTGCCTGAATTGTTGTCATTGGCGCCGTGAATCATCAATAGCGGTTCATTGATTTTATGCGCATGGAAAAACGGCGACATGCCAATGTACAAATCAGCATCATCCCAGACGGTGCGCTCTTCGCGTTGGAAACCAAAGGGCGTCAAACTACGATTATAGGCTCCACTACGGGCAATACCTGTTTTAAATAAGTCACTGTGGGCAAGCATATTGGCCGTCATAAACGCACCATAAGAGTGTCCGCCTAAGGCAACACGCTCAGGATCTGTCACACCAAGGTCAGCGCCAGCTTTAATCGCTGCCTTACCGTTCATGACCAACTGTTCAATAAAGGTGTCATTGGGGCGCGCGTCGCCTTCCCCCACAATCGGCATGGTCGCACTATCAAGTACCGCATAGCCCTGAGTCGCCAGGTACTGAGGCGCCCAATAACTGATACGGACAAACTCGTAGGGTGAACCACTGATTTGCGCCGCTGCCGCAGAACTTTTGTATTCGCGCGGATAGGCCCAAACCACCGTTGGTAAAGGTCCATCGCGTTCTTTATCATAACCCGCGGGCAGGTAAAGCTCTGCCGACATCGCCAGGCCGTCTTCGCGTGTGTAAGTGATAAGTTCACGGCTGATCCCTTGCGTGTGCGGCATCGGGTGAGGCGTTTCCGTCAAAGCGGTCAAGGTGTTATCGTCCAGATCCCGGACAAAGAAGTCCGCCGGGTCGTTGACCCCTTCACGTTGCATCAAAAAGCTCAGCTGGTCGGCATTAATTAGCCCACGAGGACGCTCAAAGTAAGGTGCCTGGCTACGCCATAAACGCTCACTGTCCTTCGTGTTAAGGTTGTAGCGATCAATAAATGGGCGATCCCCCTCGGCGGATGCGCCGGTGCCGGTTAAGAGAATTTTGCGGTCATTCAGGTACAGCAAGCTGCGGCCATTTTCCTGCACGGTAAAAGGTTGTCCCGGGTCGTTGTAACGATCTTCCCAGGAGCGCTCCCACACCAGTTTAGGTTCGTGCTCCCCCGTTGCATCGACTAACCACAGTTTTTCATCACGATCTGCCCACCAGCGTTCCCAGACCAGAATATGCTCCTCGTCTGCCGCCAGCATACGGCCATAGCGCTTACTGAGGTCCACCAGTTTCTGTGGTTCTGCGGTAAAAGGTGCTGGCTGTTGAAACACCTGATCACGCGTTTCTGCGTCCACCGCCGGATCGCCCATATCAGTGGCCTGCGCCCAGACCAGGGTCGCGTCTGCATCGTTACGCCAGCTGATCGAACGACGTCCCTGCACCACCGCGTCAAAGGCTATCGGCAAATCGTCTGCCAGAGGCTGTTGCGCCACGGTATAGTCAGTTTCACCCGCGGTGTTCCAGACCATGGTGGTTTCCGGGAAACGGTAGTATGGCACCGCATAGGAATACGGACGCTTAATTTCACTTACCAGTAAGTAGCTGTCGTCCGGAGAAACACTGACCCCGTTATACAGCGCCTGCGGACCAATGTCCTGCTCTTCACCGGTCACCGGGAAGAACGTAATCTGACTGGTAAAGTAATAATCAAACAGCGCTTCGTCTTGTTTGTTTTGTAGTAAATCCTGATAGGTTCGCCCAGGTGCTGTGCGCCCTGCACTCTCGGTGATGACCGGACCGGTCGGAACCGTGGTTAAGGCAGGCTTAGTAAGACCCTCTGCCAGCGTATAGGAGTACAAACCACTGCTATCATGGCGCCATTCCAGTCGCGGTCCCCACACCGCATTCAGCGCTGTACCTGACCATAGTTTGGCTTGCGCTGAGTTCACATCGACCAGCCATAGCTGAACCGTTGCCTCAGTTTGCTGCGCCACTGCAATGAAATCGCCGTTTGGCGACCAACTCGCCCCCAATGCTTTGAGGTCACTGGGAAGTCCATCAATTTCTATTTTTTCGCCACTGGCAATATCGAGCAGTTCAATTGCGCTGATATAGCGAGCCTGACTGACGGTGTAATTCGCTGGATTAATGCGGCGTCCAGCGAGCTTCAGTTGGTCTGCAGCAACATCGGTGATATCTGGCAGTGCCGGATAATTTGAGATCAGCAGCATATCGCCATCAGGGCTTAAACTGCCACCTGGCGACGGTGCGGCATCAACGATGTCGACGATTTCCTGTACCGGCTCCTGATAATCTATCTTCACTGGATTCGCCTGAACAGCGAATCCTCCTGTAAGCGCCGCACTTGCAGTCAGCGTAAGCGCAATCGTATTGAGTCTTAACCCCTGGAACATGCTTAGTTACCTTTGTTGCTTCGAGAAGCTCACTGTTTTAATGTTAAAGAAAGCGTTCATTAAACTAACACAAATGCGAGTAGAACCAGCAAAATGTTCACTGGCATAAGTCGCATGGGCATGTGTGTTCAACGCAAGTTGTCTATGTTTTAAGCTGGTCAAATGGAAATGAAGCTATGAAATACATGTCAGCAACG
This sequence comes from Pseudidiomarina terrestris, assembly GCF_030466375.1. Classification (NCBI taxonomy): domain Bacteria; kingdom Pseudomonadati; phylum Pseudomonadota; class Gammaproteobacteria; order Alteromonadales; family Idiomarinaceae; genus Pseudidiomarina; species Pseudidiomarina terrestris. Next base: position 182,072 of record NZ_JAGGJE010000002.1, on the reverse strand, counting down.
ACTATCGCGAGCCAAACAGCCTCGGGCGAGTTAAGTTCGACCGCAATCACCGACTATTACCTCGGTCGCATCGACAACTACAATCCGCAACTGAATGCCTTTGTCGACATTTTTGCAGAACAGGCGCGCTATACCGCAAAGCTTCGCGACCAACAGCAACGCGAAGACAAACCTGTGGGGGTTTTGCACGGGGTGCCGGTCTCGGTCAAAGAGTGCTATCAGATTAAAGACACCAAAACGACGCTGAATTATCAGGGCTTACGAAACTACGTTTCTGATTCGACATCGTTATTGGTGCAACGTCTGGTCGATGCCGGCGCAGTCGTGCTTGGCAAAACCAATGTGCCCAGCCTGCTCGCCGATGCCCAGACATTCGGCCCGATTTATCCGACCTGCAATAACCCCTACGCACTGGATCGAACCCCAGGCGGCAGCACCGGTGGCGGCGCCGCGGCGTTAGCTGCTGATTTATGTGCGCTGGAAATTGGCAGTGATATCGGCGGTTCCATCCGTAATCCTGCCCATAACTGTGGCTTGTTTGGTTTCAAGCCAACGGAAAATGGCCATCATCTTGACGGCCATATTCCCCCTCTACCGCACCTCGATCTCGGTCTTTCGGTCATGAACTGTACCGGTCCATTAGCAAGATCCGCTGTCGATCTGGAGTTAGCCTATAATGTCCTTTTTGCCCCGGACTGGGAACAACGCCTCTATCTGCCCATCGCCCGGGAGCAAAAAACGCCCGACGACCTCTCTGGCTACAGCTTTGGCTTTGTGGATAACATGGCCGGCGTGCAGCCCGGTAGCGAAGTGCGTAACGCCATGCAGCGAACCAGAGATAAGCTTATTGCTGCTGGCGCGGAAGTAAATGATATCCGCATCGACCAAGAACTGGCGCGCGAGGCGCTGGTGCTGTGGGTCGAGCTATTTGGTTACGCCATGGGACAAACCCTCAGACTGCCCGTACGAAAATTACTTTACTGGCAATACCGGCATCTTTTTAAGCGTTCAAGTCTGCCAGCAGACCAAGCCCTGAAAGCCCTAAGTTCAGGCCTTAGTCTCAACTTTAAAGCGTTTAGCCGGGCCCTGAAAAGACGCCAGGAGATCGTCACCGAAGCGCTGCGCCAACAAAAGTCCGTAGACATCATCGTCAGTCCAACCACACTGGGCCCGGCGTTTCCGCACAATAAGGATCATAAAGCCGTGATGTTGGACGGCGAAAAAATCCCTTATGTCGATTTTTGCTTCCCGTTCGTTAACTTTTTCAGCCTCACCGGCCAGCCCGTAGTTACCGTACCGACAGGGCTGACCGAGAGTGGACTGCCAGTTGGCTTATGCTTCGCCGCTGCTCATCACCAGGACCAGACCCTGCTGCATTTGGCACAACTCATGGAAAAGCAAGGCTTTACCTTCCAGCCGCCTGATTTTGGCAAGGACTAATGCGATAAGAGTTACCGCCTACCGGTCACCTTGAGGTCGTTAGCGATGTGCTAAACTGGAGCCATGCATACAATGAATTTCACCAACGCCCCACAAAAGTCGTGGGAAAAGGAGTAAACATGGCAAAAGTTCTACTCATCACCGGTGCCTCAAGCGGTATCGGTAAAACCACCGCCTTGGCTGCTGCGAAGGCTGGTCACAAAGTGATTGTGACCGCCCGTCGTGAGAAATTACTGGATGAGCTGGTGGCGGAGATTGGTGCCGATCAGGCACTGGGTGTGGCCGCCGACGCCAGTAACTTTGACGCCCTGAAAACCGTCGTTGACAAAGGCCTGGAAAAGTTCGGTCAGCTGGACGCAGTATTTGCTAACGCTGGCACTGGCGTTTCTACCGGAGGCACTGAAGAAGGCGACCCGGACGAATGGAAAACCATGATTGATGTGAACATCAATGCCTTGCTCTACACGGCTAAGTTAACGCTTCCCCACCTTCGTAAAACCACTGGGCATTTTTTAATGACCGGCTCGGCCGCGGGTCGTAATACCATCAAAGGTTCCGTTTACGGCGCCACCAAATGGTTCGTGCACGGCTTTGCCCAGAATTTGGCAGAAGAGATGAAAGAGTGGGATGGTCGCTGTACGACCATCGCGCCGGGTATGGTGAATACGCCGTTTTTTGATGAGCCGAAGCCTGACAAGCTCGACCCTCAGGATGTCGCGGATGCAGTCTTATTCGCGATCGATGCGCACCCGCGTAACTGCGTTCGCGAGATCTATCTGATGCCAGGATACCGCAGTTAGGCCTGCGCAACCTGTTTGTCATAGTGGTCGAGTAACAAGGTCTGCGCCTGTAGCAGCGGTTGCTCGGCCGCCACAATGCTCTGCTGGTGCTCCCCCAACAAGCGCATCATCACTTCATTATCCTCTTCGCCTTGCCACATTTTGATGTAAGTACCTTGCTTATAACCACGCTGTTGACGCAGGTTGTTCAAAGCGTTTTTACCAATATAGGTCAAATACACCGTATCGGCGTCGCCATAGGCGTCCACTAACATGGTCAGTAACTTGTCAAAAAACTGCTCGCCGCACACCAGCGGATAATCTTTAGACCCATCAGCGGCCAGAGCGGCCACCAATTCTTTACCGTCTTGCACAGCGGCATCATTGGCAAAGCTCTTCAGCATCAGTTGCGCGACGTACTCGAGCGCTGCTTCGGTGTTTTTGCCCTGGCGGCAGGCATGTTCAACGGCATCGGAAATGGCGAAGTGCAGAATATCGATAAGCTCCATATTTGCCTGCGCCCAATCTGCACTTTGCTTTTTCCACCACTTATACGCGGTGTGTTCAAAGTACTCGCCCAGTTCGACCAGAATAGCTTTGACATCATCGCGCTTCACTTTAGGCGCCGCGGGGTAATCCGGATCGATAACCTGGTTAAACGCAATTTGCATAGCGACTAACTGGCGGGCTTGGGCTGGCGTCATCTTGGGGGTCCTCTTCAACAGGCTGAAATGAATATCCCCAAAAATACCACACTTAGGCCGTGTTCAGCACCGGCAGATGACCAGTTTTTACATAAATGATGGTTTCTTCTTCAACACGTGGTGTGTGTTTACTGCCGTGCGGACTGCGCAGCCAGCTTGCCGCTGGATAACGACCATGCTCATCAATGAACTCACCGCTGAGCACAAAAATTTCTTCGCCGGCATAATGCCGGTGTGGCTTAAAAAGCTCGCCGGCGGGCCACTTCACCAAGGCAGTATGTTCGGTTTCAAAGCTATGCAAAGGCATCACCTGTAAACCTCCCTGGCCCTGCAACCAAGGTTCTTTTAGGGTATTCAGCCGCACCACTTCCTTATCAGCGCGAGAAAACTGATGGAGCTTGACCAGCAAGATACAGCCTTGTTCGCTGAAAGGTGCATGCTGAGAGCCCGGCGGGTTACGCAAGTAAGTTCCAGCGGGATAGTCGCCCGTTTCATCAGAGAACGTGCCCTCAAGAACTAATATTTCTTCGCCAAAGGGGTGCTGATGCGTTGCAAATCTTGATCCCGGTGCGTAGCGCACGACGCTGGTCGCGCGCCCGCATTCGGCTTCTTCTCGTTCCAGCAGCTTCCGCTCGATGCCCTTTGCCGGGCTTGGCTGCCACTGTTGCTCTGCCGTGTTCACCACGACGCGTTGTGAGAAATCCATATTCAACATGGAACTGCTATCTCCTGACTCGTCTAACTGGGTGACTTCTTCGCGCAGGTTGAGATTCCAAGCACTTTATATAGACCACAGAACTTGAAGATCGCTGTGGCTAACAGAACAGCCCCCAGAATCCACCAGTAATTTTCAGCGGTTATCCCATAATAGACCAAGGCGACCCCAATAATCGCGCGAACAACTCTATCTACTGTTCCTACGTTTGCCATGTTTAGCCCCTTATGATTTAGCATTCTCTAAATAACTACTCTTAAATTTAGTCAAGAGATCGCTAAAATGAAAGAACTTTCACCGGCAAAGGTCCTCCCCTACAGTGATTTAGTCCATGGCCAGCAAATGATCTAACAGGGCAAAGTAGCGTTGTGACTCGTCCTGTGAGTGCGGAGCTGGCGCGGTGACCACGTACTGCCCATTCACCACCAGGGTTGGGACGCTGGAAATATCTGCCGCCATCATATCCTCGAGCACAACGCGTAATTTATCAGTGACACTGGTGTCTTCGTAGGCGCGCTGAAAGGCTTCAGGATCCACAGCATGTTCTGCCAAGAAGGCATTGATATCATCCTGATCGGGCAGCCGGTTGTGATTTTCCCGAATGGTTTCGTAATAACCAATCAATTCATCATCCAGGCTATAGCCAAGATCGCGCAACGCGTAAAATACTCTGGCATCGAGTGCCCAGCGCTCATTCGCCGGTGCCGCTCGCTTAATGATGGTGACGGATGGACGTTCCAATTCGTAAGCGATCACCGTTGGATTAAAGTGCTGGCAATGGGGACACCCCGGCCATAAAAACTCAGTGATGTAACCGCCTTCCCCCGCAGCCGGCTCGAACGCTGCAATTTCAACGGGCTGTTCCAGCACACGATAGTCTTTGCCTTCAGTAAAGCTCCATTGCTCTTCCTGCGCGGGCGCGTTGCCGGTAAGTTCAGCCGCAACCTCGCTGCTGACTTCGGTTTGTTGCGGCTCTTCACTCGCGGGCTGGCAGCCCACCATCAACAGTAACGTAAAAATTAGTGCTAGCTGACGCATAATCATTCCTTGTTGGATCGGGTTGCTATTAAGTCGCTGCCATTTCACCGCAGAATCGTGCAAAAGTCACGCGGTGCTGTAAATGCTATGGCAAACAAGCAATAATGGTTCACATGAATGACGAAGGAGGTTGTCATGTTCATTACCCGAGTAGGCTATTTTATTTTGCCCTGGTCTGGTCTTATGCTGCTTAGCGGTTGCTCGCCGCAAGAGCCGGCCTATCCCAGTGAAGCAGCGGTTCAGACGTATCAATGTGGAGCACTTCAGGTGACCACCAAGAGACAAGACGAACGCCTGCAGTTACGCTTTGGTGAACAGGAATTCCTGCTGACCCCTGCTCCGAGTGCGTCCGGCAGCCGCTATGTCAGCGCAGAGTATGGCGCTGAGTTCTGGAGTAAAGGTAATGAAGCCCAATTCTCTACCGACAAATTCTCTTTGCCCCTTTGCGTGCAACAGGGCACCTTACCGCAACAGTTGAACGCCCGTGGCAATGAACCGTTCTGGCTGGTGAATGTGAACCAGGACCAGGCTCTGTTACGCACGCCCGGGGACGAACAGCTGTTCGCTCCCATTTCCCGTCAAACCCTCAATGACGCAGCGCCCTATTCTTACGCAATAGAACTGGCGGCAACACAACAACTATTGCTGGACGAGGCCATTTGTTATGACTCGATGACCGGGCAAAGCTTCCCTTACACTGCTCGCTTTAAAAATGCGGAGAAGCTTTGGCGCGGATGCGCGGGTGATCCACAGCGTCTGCTTACAGGGGTAAGCTGGAAAGACAGCCGCGCGACGGAGCATGTCGCGACGCTCACATTTTCATCCGACTCGAGGGTGACCGGCTTTGCCGGCTGCAACTATTTTACCGGAAGTTATACCCTGAGTGCGGAAGGCTTATCTTTCTCTCCACTGGCGGTAACGAAACGTATGTGTCCACCAGCAGCGATGGATTATGAAAATCGCCTGCTGCAGCAGTTAACGCAGGTGAACAATGTGAAAGTGTTTGCTGACGGGACCTTGCATTTGCGGTTAGGTAACGGCGACTATCTGCAATTTTCCAGCTACCCGCTCGACTTATTAGCTAACTGAGGTGATTCAATGAAACTTTACGAAACTAAAACTGCTCCGAACCCACGCCGGGTGCGCATGTTTCTGGCTGAGAAAGGCTTGCTCGACGAAGTCGAATGCATCGAAATTGATCTGCAAAAAGGTGAGAACCTGACGCCTGAGTTTGCCGCAAAAAATCCGATGAAAAAGGTTCCTGTACTTGAATTAGATAACGGTACCTGTATCGCTGAAACCATGGCAATTTGTCGTTACTTCGAAATCGCCTATCCCGATACCGTGAATTTGCTGGGCCAGTCGGCACTTGAGCAGGCTGAAATTGAACAGTGGCTGCGCTGGCTTGATTACTACTTTTTTATCCCTTGTGGTATGGGCTTTCAACACACCAGCGGCTTCTTTAAAGACCGTATGACGCCGGTTCCTGAATGGGGTGAGTTATGTGTTAAAGACGTACACAAATTTATGCTGTTTTTAAACGAGCACCTTGAGGGCAAAGACTTCATTTGCTGCGACCGCTTCACGGCTGCAGATATTACCGCATTCGCCGTTGCTGCCTTCGCCCGGGTTATCAAGATTCGTGTCGACGATAGCCTGCCACATCTGCTGAAATGGTATAAAGCAATGCAGTCCCGCCCCTCCGCCGAGGTTTAGTCCTTGCCTGGCGGATGGGTGATCAGATCAGATAAATACAGCAACCCTGCCGCTTCCGGCAAGTAGCGTAACGAAAATAAGATACGCGGGTGGCAGTCTGGCTGGCGAGCCTGGGCTTTGGCCAGCTCTGCCGGGGTTGCCGGACGGGCGCGAAAGGGCTGTTGCGAGGTCTGGATGAAGGCTTCATTAATCAGCCCTACGTCGCAGTTGAGGTGCGCAAAATAAGCTTCGCGCTGCGTCGCCGTCAACGCTTGTGTGCCTGCACCGTCCTGCAACCATACCTGATAGCCGAGATCCTGTATTTGCTGCAGCCAGGCGCCGAATTCACTGGCTGGCAACTCAGCGCTCATAAAGACACTTATCGCAAGCGGCGACCGGCCTAGTCGCTGTTTCAACTGCCTGAGAAAGTCATGCAATTGCCGACGCTCAGCGGCAGTGGCGAAGTACGCATCGCTTAACTCAAGGGGAATATACCAACCTAGAAACTGCGCTTGATGTTGCTGTATCCATCCTTGCCAACGCGCAGCCGTGCCATTTACTTTACGTAAATAAGTGGTAAAAAACTCTTGCTGCGCAGCCTTCCCCTCCGCCATTTTTGTGAAGTAGTCATGCTCAGTGTGCAAGCCCAGCCATAAAGGCATATGCCGCTGCCAGGTGCTCAACGCAGTTGCCAGCCAGGGGGTGGGCTGGCTGAAGGAATCAGCACCGTACTGAACCCATTGCACCACACCAAACTCGATCGGCGTGCGGGCGATCGACTGGAAGAGATAGTTCCAGCCGTAAGGACCCATCTCAGCGTCCCGGTTGAGCGGCTGATACATGACACCGAGTGCAGGTGAGTCAGTGTCCTGTGGCGATGTCGACATGCTCGGTAAGGGTAGGGTTAATACCAGCCCTAAAAGTACAGCTCGAAGCGAACGAGTAGCGCATTGTCGCCATCGTCCGCAAAATCGCTGGAAACCACGTGCTGCCATTCGACACCTAACTCCATTCGCAGGTTATAACTGTTGTAATCGGACGCAAACCATTCTGACATCCAGCCGACGCCGAGGCCGGCGCGGGTATCATCTGCGTCGCCAAGTGCAGCCACATCGTGCGAGGTGTCACCCTGCAGGAACCCGTATACACGCAGTGTCTGAAGGTGCGAAGGCGTCAGCTCAAAAACTGGTCCAGACTCGATCCGGCTAAAGAATGCGGACTGGTCATCTTCGGGGAAATAAATCCCGTCGACAAAGAAAGTGCTGTACCAGAGACGCTCCATCTGTGGCTCCCACCACTTCCCTTCGCTCCAGGGACTAAGTAAATCGATGGACGCTCGCACGTAAGGCTTAAACTCTTCATCGCCATCCAATTGCTTACGAAAACCCAAACCAAGTACCGAGTTGATCGTTTTAGTAGGCTTCCAGGTTAAGCCAACATCGAGCTCCTGACTCTCAAAAAAGTCCTGCTCACCACCTTGTAGCAGACTGATTTGTGCCCCTAAGCCACCTATAGATGCTTGCGACTCGGTGAATTCATAGGCAGCTTTTAACTGCATAAAGTAGTCGCCCTGGATATCTATGCCCTGTCCGGTGCTTGCGCGGCTGCTATCGCCTGCCCAGCCGGCAAGGGTAAATGACCACTGACTATCAACCTCGCGATGCAAACGCTGGGCTTTAAGCAACTGCTGTGCATCCGCTTGCGGGTTATCGAGCATTTTGTCGATGGCGGCCCTGGCATAGTGGGCTGTCTTTTCATTGTTACCGGCATAGTTGAAGGCAAATGCGGCTTGGTGCAGATGTTTCACTTGCGCATTTTGCTCATTGCCCGCTAGAGCTGTGTCAAAGTAGGAGGCCGACTCAATAGGATCGCGTTCGTAAATCGTAAAGGCCAGTTCGGCCTGAAAGTGACGGTTCTGCGGATAACTTTCTACAGCGTCACGATAGAGCGCTTCCAGGGCTTCAAAATCATCTCTTTGGCGATAAATATGAGCTCGCTCTTCAACCAATAAAGGGGAGTCAAAGCGCGCATCGGCACGTTCTAGCAGCAACAGAGTTTTATCGTCATCCTCTTGCGCCTGTGCAATATTGACGCCCAGCAACCACCAGTCCAGCTCATGTTCTTGTCGGGACGCCTGCCAGGCGGCTTCTGCAGCGATCAAATCGCCTTGCGCGAGTGTCAATCGCGCAATGGTCAGCTCATCAGAGGAAACGCGCTCAGCTGCGGGAATCTGTCGCAGGTAGCCCAACGCTGCCGAATTATCTCCGACTCGCTCAGCAAGCGAAGCTAACGAACGCAGATCTCCCGCTGACGGCGTGTCTCCTATTGCCATTCGTAACGCGTCATAGGCAGCTTCCGGATCACGATCGATCAGACATTCTGCACGGGTGCGAATGCCACGCTCTTTGCTGATTTCAGCCAAAGTCGCCAAGGCTGCGTCGCAGTTGCCACGCAGGCGCCAGAGCTCAGCTACGTCGACAGGGTCCGCATTGCTTCGCGCCAGCATTTCAATACGCGTCGCATCAATCTGCTCTGGTGCTCCATAGAGAATATTGACGTAGCGCGACAGCAGCACCTTACCCGGAGCGCTAGCTAAATTCACGTCGTTGAAGCCGTCCTCTAGAAGCGCGAGCGTTTCGTCGGTTTCGCCGCGTTGCCACATTAAGTACGTGGTTTTCTCCAATGCAGCTGGGTCACGGAAGCGTTCCCAGATAAGGCGCCAGGTGCGCTCTGCACTCTTGGTATCGCCGAGTTTCTCATAGGCCATTGCCAGGTAAGTCAGTTCTGCTTCGTTCTCTGCAGCGCCCTGTAATAATTGCACCTGGCGCTGCCACGCTTGCTGGTTATGGTAGTAATTCATCAATAACCGGCGTCGCTGCGCCTGCAAGGCATTGTCGGTAAACTGAACGCGCTGCACTGCTTCGTAGTGCTCAAGACGTTCCGCCAGGTTCAACCATAGGGCCGGATTTTCATGTACAGAACAGTTCACAAACTGTTGTCGGGCGGCGCTGTCTTTGTCCAGTTTTACCAGCAACTGGACCTGCTCTAAACAGCTGGTCTGGGCAGCGTCGGCAAGTGCCATGGCCGCTTCCAGTTGCCCATCTTGTTCTAGCAAAAAGTAATACTGCTTTGCATCGGCAGCCGAGAGCAGGTCACGTTCCTGCAGCCAGGCAAAATACTTCATGGCGCTGCTGCTATCAGCGCGCCCCAGGGCCTGATAGGCCAATTCCCGAATCACGCCACCGGCCGCTTTCGGGTAGCGTTGTGCAAGAGCAAACGCGCCTTTCGTGTCATTTGCTTCGATCAGCAGGTAACCATATTCAGCGATTTGCGCTGGGGCCAACTCAACCTGCGTGGAGAACTTACCGAAGTGATGCGCCGCTGCGCTAAACTGTCCTACATCCGCAGCCACTCTTGCAGCAATCAGATGTAATTCATGGGTCCATAGCGACTCAGGCAAGGCATTTAACCAGGCCCAGGCAGTCTCTTTGGACTCACGTTGTTCCAATTGATAAAGCCCTTGCTGGATCAATTCCAGACGCTGGTCGGCATCGACCCCTGCTAAAAAATCCGCCATGGCAGCGGCAGAAGGGACATTTTCTGACATTTGCGTGCGTAATAACCGCTGTTTAAGCTCAACCCGTCGCTGCGCCGGGATCGCCGCCAGATACGTCTGCGCTCGTGTCGTATCGTCACTAAGCATGGCCAGCTCAAATGCGTACTCGTAGAACGCTGTATGCTCCGGCGCAATCGCAATGGCCCGATCAAGCTCGTTCAACGCGGCCAGATACTTCTCGTCTTGCTGCAGCCGATAGGCTTTATCCACATAAGGATAGGTCCGAAACTCTTGGTAGTCGGATAAGCCCACGAAGATCGTGTCACCTATGGTCTGTGGCGCTAGCGCCGATAAAGTAGCGATTAAACCTAAAACACGCATGTGATTCCCGGTTGACCCGCAACCGCCTCAGCTAGTAGTTCTTTCATTTCAATTTGATGCCGCTTCTGATAGGCCAGTGCTTCATCGCGCTCCTCGTCCGAAATAATTCCCTCGCTCACCAAAAAGTCACCCAGCCGGCTTTCACTTTTCCGCGCATAGGCCATCATGACTTGTCCCATCACCGCGGGATCTAGCACTCCTGACTGAATAAGGGCTGAACCAAAAGGTATCTGACGGATGAAGTATGCGTCGCGTAAGAGTTGAACCGAGGCATCGGACAGGTTGCTTTTTTCCCTGGCTTGCGCAAGAAATTCACGCGGATCCGCCTCCTCATCGTTCATGTACCAATAACGCAGCCCCAAGGTCACGGCGCCTTGTGTCGTAACACAGCCGCGCACAGGTCGTTTTAATTTACGACTTATGGCCGCTTCTGCTACCGGACTCAGAGCGGATTCACGGCCAACAATCAAGGTTTTCCCCTCTTCAACAAGGGGGATAATAGAGTATTTGAAGGCAATATCCGCCGGCAGTTTTTTAATCAACTCTGGATCCAACTCAAAAGGGTCGCAGGCCTGAAATGAACTGTATTCTTGTACCGCAATAGCTTCACTCAGATCGTCAAGGCTGACAAAGCCCGCGGTGACCAGATAAACGCCTAAACGAATCCCTTTCGGCCGTTCAAGCAGCGCGCGCTCAAGTTCGGCTTCGGTCAACTTCCCGTTACGGATTAGAATCGCGCCAATAGGCTGTTTGCGTGGCGGTGCCACGATGGGAAATACATGAGAGGTTTTATCCCAGGCAACTTTGCGCGGATCACCATGCTGCAAAACCTGTTTGATGGCTCGCAGACTGGCCGTGAAATTTATGATCGTACCCCAGAAGATTCGAACCAGGGACATAAATCCCTGAAACCAACCGTAGTACTGTTTGGCAAAATAGAAACGTTGAAATAAGCGATTGGCCAGGAAAAATAAGTTCGCATACAGCAGGAAAATCACCACAGGCTGATCTTCGAAAATAGAGAGGACCCGATAGGAGCTGGGCACAAATTGCTCAATAATCCATATGACCAGCAACTGAATAAACACCGCCATAGCAAAGAAACTCACGATATTGGCGATGGCTCCGCGACGGTCGCGCCACAGGAAGTAATTGATCGGCCAGCTGCGGGTCCATTTGAGTTTACGTGAGCCCTGAAAAATAATCCCGATGATCCACCGGGTCTTTTGCCGCACGGAAGTTGAAAACGTGGTTGGAAAGTATTCGCGCACACAGACCACATTGCCATCGCGCTCGTCAACACCAGCATGCTTCTCACGCAGTTGCGCTTGCTCTAGCTTGACTGGATAACGCACGAAGATCTCGTCCATACCCCAGCTTTTTAAACGAAAACCAATATCATAGTCTTCGGTCAGGGAGCGCACATCAAAGGGCAGCCCGTCACCTTCTTTCAACAGCCTTAAAATAGCCCGACGGCTGAAACACGTGCCTACACCAGCACTTGGCACCTGCCCGGCGAGCGACTCACGCACCACAATATCTTTACCATGCAACTCCGCAAACTCATCCAGATAATGGGCAGCAGTGAACTCATACCAATGTTGTGGAAAAGGATAAACGGGCAACTGAATCATGTCTTTGCGGGCGACAAGATAATTAAATAATCTCAGCTCCATACTTGAGATAACATCTTCGGCGTCGTGCAGAATATAGCCGGAGAACTCGATTTTGGTCTTCTTCTCGAACTCAATAATCGAAGCGATAATGTTATTTAGACAATCCGCTTTGCTGGTAGGCCCGGGCTCAGCGCAAATAACTTTGTGAACATTGGGGTAATGCTCGACGACGTGATCAACTTCAGCCTGGGTTTCCGGGTCGTTGGGATAGGTGCCGACGAAAATCTGGTAGTTTTCATAATCCAGCGATGCCGCTGCTTTGGCGACCATCTTGTCGACTACGCCGACTTCCTGCCAGGCTGGAATCATAATGGCGAGCGGTTTTTCCGGCTCGGCAAGTAACTTGTCAGGATCCGAATAATCGTATTTACGGTAAACCGTGAGCTTACGGTAGAGATGCCGGATCCAGTAATACGTATCGATAAACAGATCATCTAAACCGAAGATGAACAGAATCACCATCACGGCTATCGCCAGCCACTTTAAACCATAGAGGTAAAAAACAAAGACATCGAACCACGTCATACGAAATGCTCCCGTCCATGACGGTGAAATAAACTATTTGCAACTAATGTGTTTAATTAGTTGACCGCAAGGGTTCTGTCAACACATCTGATTTCATGTTTAATTCTAGTACGGGCAGCAGATTAAGCCATTTATCCGGCGAAAAAGCTGAAAATGGCTCTATAACATTGTTAATGTTTTTTCTGGAAGGGGAAAAATAAGTTAACAGGCTAGCGTTTTGCGTGAACTCTCTAACAGAGGGGAGAAAAATCAACTTCCGGCAGGCTTTCAAAGCCCGGCTTCGCGAAGTAGTACCCCTGCATAAAGCGTATACCCAGCTTCGTCAGCACATTGAGTTCAGCTTCGGTTTCAACACCTTCAGCAAGCACTTTGGTTCCCTGCAGCTCACATTGCTGAATCACCTCTTTTACCTGCTTTTGCTTTTCCGGGGATTGATCGATGTCCTGTATCAGGCTTCGATCCAGTTTTAGAATGTGCGGTCTTATCTCGACCAGCCAGCTCAGGCTGGTGTAGCCTGCACCGTAATCATCAATTGCCGTCTGAAAGCCGCGTGCGGAGTAGCTACTGAAAATACGCTGCAAGTGAGACTTATCAACGATCTCTTCACCTTCAGTGACTTCGAAAACCAGCTTGGTCAAATCAAAACCGTATAAATCAGCAGCTTCAATGGTTGCCCGAATGCAGGTTTCGGGACTGTAGACAGCATTGGGTAAAAAGTTAATGTGCAAGTAGCAATCGATGCCAAGGCGAGCTGCGGTTTCAATCGCTTTTACGCGACAGGCCTGATCGAAATAATAGCGGTTGTCGTGGTTAATTTGCTCAAACACCCAGCCGGCGCCCTGACCTTCTGTACCTCGAACCAGTGCCTCGTAACCACAAATACGTTGCTCCTGACAGTCGATAATTGGCTGAAAAGCCATGGTGATTTCGAAACCTAAATCCTTCCCTGCCAGGCAATCTTTGCACGTCTGCTGACGTATCGATGCGGGTATCGTCATGGAAGCTCCGTTTTTTCCTTTAGACATTTGTAGTTAACCAAACGAGACTCCCAACGGCAATGATCAACCAGAGCATGACTGCTAATAATAATGGCTTTAACCCCGCTGCACGAATTCGTTGAAGTGTTAAGCTTAGCCCAATTAGAAACAAACAAAAAACAAGCAGTTGTTTACCCATCGCAAAAAGCAGGCTGAACAACGCTTCCTGTTCAGGCCAATAGGATGCGATCCCAGCGCTCGCGATGAAGCCGCCGATAAACCATGGCACCACCATCTTGGTTGTGCTTTTGTGTTTCTGCGAGCGCGCGAATACCCAGGCCGAAACAAGTGCCACGGGTACAATCCACAGCGCCCGCGCCAGCTTGGCTGTCGTCGCTACCACCAAAGCTTCATCGCCATAAGCCTCAGCTGCGCCGACCACCGATGACGTGTCGTGAATAGCGATAGCAGACCAAAGCCCAAAGGTCACCTGATCAAGCTCAAGCAAACGACCTATGATGGGAAATACAAGTAATGCTATGGCGTTGAGAATAAACACCACTGCCAACGCCAGCGCCATCTGATCACTGCGCGCCCGTATCGCTGGCCCCACAGCAGCGATCGCGCTGCCGCCGCAAATCGCCGTTCCCGAACCAATAAGGTGCGCTGTAGCGGTTTCCAGGCCAAGCCATTTGCCCAACAGCAGCCCGAGCACCAGGGTTAGCACAATGGAGACCACGATGAGTCCCAGGGCGTCACCGGTAATGGCAAGGGCAACGTCCAGCTGGATACCAAACCCTAATAAGACAATCGCCACCGCCAGTAAACGTTTGGCGAGTTGGCCGGGGTTAAGCTGCCGTGGAACCAACCCGAAGCCAGCCAGAATAAAGCCAAGTACCAGCGCCAGCGGCGAAGAGATGAAGCCGGCCAGTGCCAGTCCGCCGCCGATTAAGAAGGCAAGGTAAGGAAGCACAGTCGCCATCAAAGCTGGTTAATGGGTAATTTTAAGTAGACCTTACCCTGTGCATCTGCCGGGGGCATTTCTCCCGCCCGGATATTCACCTGAATCGAGGGCAGGATGAGCCGCGGCATTGCCAAACTGGCGTCACGCTGTTCGCGCATGGTTACAAACTCAGCTTCGCTGACGCCGTCGTGAACGTGTTTGCTGTGAGCTCGCTGGTCTGCAACGGTGGTTCGACACTCATGTGAGCGGCCGGCGGGTGGGTAGTCATGGCAAATATAGATGTCCGTTGCTGCTGGTAGCGCCAGCAGTTTTTTAATCGACTGATACAGAGTAGCCGCACTGCCGCCGGGGAAGTCACATCGTGCCGTGCCAACGTCCGGCATAAAAAGTGTGTCACCGACAAATGCCATTTGTTCGTTAATAATATAGGCAACGTCAGCCGGGGTGTGACCGGGGGTATGCAGCACACGAAATTCCATACTGCCTACCGAGAAGGTATCACCGTCACTGAACAATTGGTCGAATTGGGCACCATTGGGCAAAAACTCTTTTTCCAGGTCAAAGACCTCTTTAAACAGTTTCTGTACATCGCGAATGTGCTCGCCAATCGCAATTTTGCCGCCCAAAGCGTCCTTAATATAGGGCGCCGCTGAAAGATGATCAGCATGAGCGTGCGTTTCTAGTACCCACTCAAGTTCCAGCTCGTGAGCGCGGACGTAGTCCACCAGACGCTGGGCACCTTCTGTGCTGGTGCGCCCTGATTTATAGTCGAAATCAAGAACAGGGTCGATGATAACCGCTTTCTTACTTGTTGGATCACAGACCACATAGCTGAAGGTTTCGCTATCACTATCCAAAAATGCTTCAACATGAGGTTTCGCTGCCTGACTCATGACCACTTGCTCCTAATTCCATTCGCTCCTTTTAAACTACTTCATTCTGGCAAAGGTTTAAACTGGATCAGACGTCAATGTATGTATAAAATTGCGCCTTTCGTACAAAACAAGTGAGAACTTACTATGGGTCGCGCCTTCCAGAACCGCAAAGAGTCGATCGCGAAAACCGCGGCGGCGAAGAGCAAAGTTTACAGTAAATACGGCCGCGAAATTTACGTCGTGGCCAAACAAGGTGGTGTCGAACCCGATGCCAATCTGCAACTTCGTGGTCTGATCGATCGAGCTAAGAAGGACCAGGTTCCCGCACATGTCATCGAAAAAGCCATTGAAAAGGCCAAGGGTGGCGCCGGCGAAGACTACGCGCCTGCGGTTTACGAGGGCTTTGGTCCTGGCAACTGTATGGTGATGGTGGAGTGTCTGACCGACAATCCGGCCCGCACCTTTGGCGAGGTTCGTAACTGTTTCACTAAAACAAAATCGAAAATCGGTGCCCCCGGCAGCGTGTCTCACATGTTCGACCACTGCATGATTCTCGCCTTTGCTGGCGATGACGAAGACGCTGTGCTGGAAGCCTTGATGATGGCTGACGTTGATGTCACTGACATTGAAGCTGAAGACGGGAAAATCACGGTTTTTGCTCCCCATACCGAGTGGCATAAAGCAAAAACCGCGCTACAGGACGCATTCCCTGACATCGATTTTGACGTTGATGAAGTTCAATACCTGCCGCAAGTCATGACCACCATCAGTGGCGATGATGATATTGCCATGATGGAAAAATTCCTCGACATGCTGAACGACTGTGACGACGTGCAAAACGTCTACCACAACTCTGACGCCTGAGCGACAGCCCGCAGAGTTACTGCGGGCGCGCTTCTTCTCCAAGTAAGTTCAGGATAAAGGCATACTCCTCTGCGGTTTGTTTCAGCCGCGCGAAACGACCTGAGGAACCACCATGGCCTGCTTCCATATCAGTTTTAAACAACAATGGATTATCGTCCGTTTTAAGATGGCGTAATTTTGCCACCCACTTCGCTGGCTCAAAGTATTGGACCTGCGAATCATGTAGCCCCGTCGTCACCAACATGGCCGGATAGGCCTGTTTCATCACCTGATCATAAGGCGAATACGACAACATATAATCGTAGTAAGGCTGATCCTGCGGATTCCCCCATTCATCAAACTCATTGGTGGTTAACGGAATGGTTTCATCCAGCATAGTGGTAACCACATCGACAAAGGGCACGTGTGCCACCAGCCCCCGATACTTTGCGGGAGCCATGTTCGCCACAGCGCCCATTAGCAAGCCCCCGGCACTGCCGCCCATACCAAAGACTTTACCCGGGTGTGCGTACTCTTCTGCGACCAGGTGTTCCGTCACATCGATATAATCGGTAAAGGTATTCTTTTTATTTTCAAGTTTACCCTGCTCATACCAGTGTCGACCCATTTCCTGTCCACCGCGAATATGGGCGATAGCATAGACGAAACCGCGATCAACCAGTGAAAACACGGATTGACGGAACCAGGGTTCGGAGGTTGCACCGTAGGAGCCGTAGGCATACTGATACAGAGGAGCGCTACCGTCTTGTTGGAAATCGTTGCTATAGAGCAAAGAGACCGGGATACGAGTACCGTCATCTGCGGTTGCCCAGGTGCGCTCAGTGGCATAGTTGGAGGCATCATAATTGGGCACCTCAGTAGCTTTTAACACCTCGCTCTCTCGGGTTGCCATATTGTACGCGTAGGTCACTGTGGGCGTGACAAGCGAGGTGTAGTTGTAACGCACCACGGCAGTGTCTTGTTCAACGTTGGTTTCAAAAGTCATGACATAGGTTGGCTCGTCAGCACTGATCACGTGGCTTTGGCTTGGATCACTCCAGGGCACAACACGGACCTGACGCAGACCATCCCGACGCTCATTCAAGGCCAGATGGTTGCTGAAAACCGCAATATCATGAATAAACACTTGCTCGTCGTGAGGCACCACCGGTCGCCAGCTCGCCTTGTCGCCAAGGTTATCTGCCGTGACCTCCATGACCTGGAAATTGGGGGCATTGTAGTCGGTCAGGATAATCCAGCGCCCGTCAATATGGTCTGCTGAATACTGCAGGTCCCGCTCCCGCGGCGCAATCACCTGTAGTGCGGCATCCGGGGTCTCGGCGTCGAGCACATGCATTTCGTTGGAGACCGTCGACTGCAGGGTAATCACCACATACTCGCGATCCGTGGTATTACTCACCCACATGTAGAAGCTTTCATCTTGCTCTTCGTAGATGACTTCGGCGGTTTCAACGGGTGCTCCTGTTCGATATTTCAACACCCGTTTGGATAACAAGGTTTGAGGATCCTTTTCGACCAGAAACAATGTCTCATTGTCCTGTGCCCAGGCAAGCGCAGCTGAGAGTCCGTTGAGCCCCGTCGCAGTTGTGGTTGCGGAGGTCAGGTCTTTCACGTGCAGCTCGTACTGGCGACGGCCGATCGCATCCACCATATAAGCCAGCTTGGTCTGATCGGGGCTGACCTGAAGATTTGAAACCTGCATAAAGGCTTCGCCTTCGGCAAGCTCGTTCACATCGAGCAGGATTTCTTTTTGACCGCTTTCAATGTGCGTGCGCGTGTAAATCGCATACTCTTGCCCTTCCTCGTACTCGGTCTGATAAGTGTAATCTCCGCGCTGATAGGGCACGCTTTCATCGTCCTGCTTTACCCGGGCCATGAGTTCTGACTCGATTTTGTCTGTCAGCTGCTGATAATCCGCACGGTAACTATCGTAGTAGGTATTTTCTGCGTTTAAATAGCCAAGCACTTCCGGATCTTGGCGTTCATCGTCGCGCAGCCAGTAATAGTAATCGACGCGCTCTCCATGCGGCGAAACTATAGTGTAGGGCTCACGCTTAGCTACCGGAGCATCCGACTCCTTACTCTCTGCCGGTGTCGATTGCGGCTGACAGGCTGTCAGTAGAAGCAAAGCCGTCAACGACAAGGTACTGCGAACGCCTGAAGCAAAACTCAACATGGGGTGTCCTTTTCTGATAGGGTCGACTAGGTCTGTACGACTTTTAGTCATTTTAGGTACCGAGTCAAGGGTACAGAAACCACATTAAACTTATTGTAACTTTTAAACTAGTCAACGCTTATATACGTATTTTATCGCTTATTAGTTGAACTCGTCCGACCAGACAGTGTAAATTATGCGACTAATTTTTCATCAGCAGGGGTTTTCGTGCAGACCACTCAAGCAAACAAAGCTTTGTCGTCTTACCTGATGCAGGTGGTCATGGCCTGCGCGCTCGTGTTTGCCATGGCTGTTGCGCAGGCGCAAGAGACTGTTGCGCCGCCGCCCATGGCCCCTGCTGTTGAGCAGCAACTTGATGACATGCTCAACAGCAATTTGAGCGAAGCCGAAATGGGCAAGCAACTGCTTGCACTCGTCGAGACGCTGCCTGCTGATACCCCGGATATGACACAAATTCGGATAAAATCCTATCTGGCGATGTCCTACGGCTATGAGGGCGATTTTACAAAAGCTTATGATTTGTTAGATGAAATCGAACAGCAAGCGCTAAAAAGTGGCTTCCCGGACGCCATCACCGAAGCAGCCGCCACCCGGGTTTTACTCAAGACCCTCGAAGGCAAAATCACCGAAGCTTACAGTTTGATTAATGCGGTCATTGTGCCTGCAGAAAAAGCTAGTTTGCCGCGCGTTCGCTACTTTGCCCATAACCTGGTTGCCAGCATTTACATGCAGAAGAATCAGACGGAGCGGGCCTTAGAGCACCTGATTTATGCTTCAGACGCGGTCAACGAAACAGATTCTGAGCGTACTCCCGTGCGCCGTATCTATTTAAAGCTTCGTATCGCCGAAATCTACAGTCAACAAACTCAGTATGAGCAGGCGTTACTGCAACTTAACGAGGCTGAGGATACGGTCCAGTCCAATGGATTGGAGTCAACTTTCGCTCCGGAAATCCAATTTCAGCGGGCTTACATCGCCACTGAAATGGAAAATTTCGACGCGGCTTTTGACATTTATGAGGAACTTGAAGACCAGATTAAAGACGACCCGCAGTGGGTCGCGATGCAACCCACTGTTTTAAATAACCTTGGCGACCTCGCTATTCGCACCAAGCGCTTCGAATCTGGTATTGCGACGCTAGAAGAAGCATTGGCCATTGCGCAACAGCAAAACGCTACCATCACCGAGCAAATCATCCGCTTTAATCTAGGCTTCATCCAGGTCCACCTTGGTAATCACGACAGGGGCCTGGAGGCTATGAAGGCTATCGTCGAAGAGGTCCGGGGCGAGTGGATCAGTAGTGAATTCGAAGGCTTGCTTGGTGAGTATGCGCAAGCTCTGAGCATGACTGGCCGCTATCAGGAAGCAAATGAGGTCCTACTGGAGCAACGTGAGCTTCGAGCCGAAGTTTTTAACACGGAAATGCAAAAGAACGTTACCGAATTGCAGAACCTTTATGAATCGAAAGACAAGGCCCAGCAGATTGAACTGCTCGAACAGCAAAACGGCCTCAACGAACAAATGCTCAAAAACGAGCGCCAGCATCAACTGATACTGGCATTAGGAATTATTGTCGCCCTCTTGTTCTCTATTTTAGCGCTCTATCTCTATCGCGCCGCACGTCGATCGAACTTAGCGCTAAAAGATGCTAATGCCAAGTTGGCCGACCAGTCCGTGCGCGATCCTTTAACCGGTTTACTTAACCGTCGTGCCATGCAGCAAGAGCTGCAGCGTCAGCAGCGCGAAGGCTCCGCACACAATGATGCGATGGTGCTGCTGGATATCGATCATTTTAAACGCATCAACGATAAGCATGGACACGCCGCCGGTGATGATGTGATTTGTGAGGTGGCCAGGCGCTTGGTCGCCATTTGCCGCGAAAATGACAAGGTGATCCGCTGGGGGGGTGAAGAGTTCCTGATTTACCTCTCTAATGCCGATGCCGATGCACTTCCGCGTTTTGTGCGCCGACTCTTGCAGACCATCGCTGAACAACCGATTACCACCAAGTGTTCAGGCGACATCGCGATTACCGCCACAGCTGGTTTCATCAGTTACCCCTTTGCCGGGTTGGACGAGCAACAGATGGATTGGGAAGCGACGCTACAGCTCATCGATAATGCACTCTATGCAGGTAAGGTCCATGGTCGCAATCAGGCATGGGGAATTACCCAACTCAATGTCCCCCTCGATAAAGCCAGAGCAGCTCTTGATAGCGACCTTGTTGAAGCGATCGAACAGAAAGTTGTCACGGCAATAACACTGCACGGGCCCAAATCAGAAGGGTTATCTGACTAATCAGCCAAGGTCTTCCGCGTTTACATAGCTAGCTTAACTCGCTAAGCTTAAGCGATTGTGTTTTGGAGAACCTGACATGGCTGTACGCATCTATTGCTTCAGTGGTTACGAATTCGACCCCGTGCATGCGTTACTGCGCTCGCCTACCGATGAAATTAGCCTTGAGCACCGAATTGCTTCTTTGCTGGATTATTTTTGTCAGCATCCGCAGCAAGCGCTTACCAAAGAAGCGCTCCTGGATGCCGTTTGGGCCGGGCGCATTGTTAACGAAGACAGTCTTTCCGTTGCCGTCAGCAAACTACGAAAACTCCTGCACGACAGTCGCGGTGAACCCCAATTTATTAAAACTATTCCTGGCGTTGGCTATTACTGGCTACCTGACACCACGCTAAAAGCATCCTCCACCCCCGCAGCTGCACAAAATGTTGACACTCAACGCGTGTCGGCCAGCACGGTGCAAAGGCGCGATCGCTATCGCTGGGGATTGCTTAGCGCGGTACTACTCATTCTTGTTGCTGTCATTTACTTGCTGCAGAGTCAGGGTTACCTACATCCTGCGGCAGAGCCCTCCAGCACAGCCAGCGACCAGCCCGCGGCGGCAGCTTTGCTGACCGCGCCAGCACAAGCTAAATTCCAGGAAGCGCAAAAACTCATCGCGCCCGCCGTTTACTATGAGTCAACGCCAGCAAACTACCGCCGCGCGATTGAGCTATTCCGGGAGGTTTTGCAGGAGTACCCTGACTTTACCCCTGCTCACGTGGGTATTGCCGAAGCAAAATTTGAAATGAGCGGTCTGCGAGGGTATCGCGATTTGCAGCTCTACCTCGATGAGATTAATTCCATCGTCGCTCTTGCGCTCGCTCAGGATCCTGCCAATGGTGATGCGCTGGAGTTAAAGGCCAAGCTGGCATTTCTCGGCGAATGGGATCTCGAGACCGCAAAGATCTATTATGAAAAAGCCATCGAGGCAATGCCCAACGATCCCGGCGTTTACTTAGGCTATTCTGAACTCCTTTTAATTCGGGGACGTTATCAGGAAGCCGATAAACTCCTCAATCAGCTACGGGTAAAAAACCCGGATTTTTATCGCTACATGAACCTGTCTCTGGTTTATATGTTTAAAGGTGATTACCCGCGCGCTATCGCGGAAACTCAGCGTCTGATTAACTCCGAGGTGCCTTCGCGCCAGCATAACCATATTCTGACTCGCATCGGTGTCCTCACCCATGACGACGCGATGGCGATGGAACACCTTGAAGTTTTGATGCGTGAAGAAGGTTATAACGATCAGCGTATCGCAGCCTACCGAGAGCTCTTTGCTGAAGGCGGCATTGCTGCGGTATACGGTCAGCTGCTGGAGGAGCGCAACGAAGATAACCTGGGTCAATATATTCCACCGCTTTCGTGGGCCCGCTACGCTATTGTGATCGGTGAATACGACATTGCGCTGCGCCATATACAGGACGCGATAAAACGCAAACAACCGCAGGCACTGATATTACATAGTGATCCCCATTATGACCCGCTGCGACAATCTGAGGAATTCCAGCAGCTGCTGGCGCAGCTGCCGAACTAATCGCGCTGCTTTGCTAACGGGCGTAAGACTTCGCCCTGCTGCACCACTGCTATAGGTTTGCGTAATACCGCAAAATCCGCCAACGGATTACCCGGGTAAGCATTAAAACTAGCCTCAAAGCCGGGACCAAGCTCACCGACTTGGCGCTCGGGAAATAGCGCTTTAGGCGTCACCCGGGTCGCGGTATTAAGTAAAGCAACCGCATCAAGATGCATGTGTTCCCGTAAATAAATCAATTCATCGATAACAGAGCCCTGAAACTGGTCCGAACGACTTAGCAGTTCCACGCCGGCTGTACGCAAGAGCTCCAGGTTTTCCTTTTGCAGATTCTGCACCCGCTTTTTTTCAGCTGCTGAGACATTCTTGAACAGTTCAACAACGCCCGCGGTTGCCACCACTTTAATTCCTTTAGCCGCAGCAAGTCTGGCGGTAGCTTCCGCAATCCGATAATCCTCAGCTATCTTACCCTCGGCCCAATGGTACCCTGGCAGATGTCCGACCCAGTCAACTCCGGCAGCCACCGCTAAGGAAAAATCGGCCGCCGATTCGGTGTGGGCGACGACGCGCAATCCCCGTTCTTGTAGATAAGGAACCAGCGCCATGACGACCTTGACGGTCAGGCCATTCAGGCCAAAATACTCCGGCGCGCCGCGCCGTGTCTGATCTTCATGATGCACCAGGATGATTTTAACGAGATCCTCCGCTCCGGCAGCGATTAAGGGCCATTTGCGCTCGATGTCACCGACCGCATCGACCACGATGTAGCTGTGATCGTAAAGGCTAGCGGGTGCCGTTTCGGAACGCCCGCCACGCGACGCTAAAGCCATCGCTAACGGGTGGCCATCAGAGCTGGAAATGCACGCTCCTGCAACCTTTATCGAAGCAAGTCGAGCCCGTCGCAGACCCTCACGTGCCTCCCCTGCGTTGAGGTGACTGCCACATAGCATGGCACCGTATAAAATGCCTCTATCAATATAGCTACTGTGAAAATTGTCCACTAGCCAGGGGGTCTGGAGATTATGGTTGTGGGCATCAGCCAGCGGCGGCAACATGTAGGCACCTTCCAAGTCATAACTGTTGGAAACCTGCTTAACACGGTGCGCAGCAACAAATTTCCCAGCCTCGACAAATCGCGTGCCCTGAACAAACTCGCTACCGTTCCACCAGTAACCATTGCGATAAGCATCTGCGCCCTGCACCACTGCGCTAAACAGCAGCAGCAAGACACTTAAACCAACGCGCGATAACATCATGCTCTCCCTCCTAACTGCCCAATGTGGTCAACGGAAAATCCTCAGCACTGAGGACTTTAACCACTTGCCCGTTACGCAGTAAATCGGCACCGCGCACGACCACGGACTGTCCATTGTGAAGTTTGCCTTTGACGTTGACGTAATTGCCGGAGCCGCCGGCAATAGTCACCTTAATTTCCGTCGCTTTGCCTGCCTTATCGACCACAAAGACACGGGTTCCATTTTTACCGATCACCAGCGCATCTCTTGGCACCACGAAGTGCTCAGCCGGAAACGCTGCGGGAACCGCGATGGTCACCAGCTCACCGACGCGGAAATTACCGTATAACGCGGTTGGAATTGTCAGCAGACCGGTGAATGTTTGCGAGCGCGCGTCACTGACCGGGATCAGTTGGCGTAGCTGCATTTCACGAGTTCCGCCGGAGAAGAACACCTGGATGCTCTCAGCAGCGCGTGCAAACTCGCTATAAGCCAGTGGTCCGTGAAAACGGATCTCGAGGTTCTCAATGTCGACCAGCTCAATCAAAGGTGCAGTGCCGACGACGTCTTCACCACTGCGTTGCAGACGCTTAATCACAACGCCGCTATAAGGAGCCTTCACGGTAGTTTTATCGAGATCGTCCTGGGCCTGTTCAAGCTGTAACTGTAAGAGCTCGCGGTCAGACTTTAGTAAGCCAAGTTCTGCAGTTAAGTCATCGACATCACGAGTCGATACAGCCTGCTGGTGATGAAGCTCCTGTAACCGCGTCAGATCTTGCTCGGCACGCTTGATTTCAATCTCTTTGCGTTGAATTTGCGCCTGCAGTTGGCGCACCTGTAACTCGAAAGGCCGTTGGTCCAGCTGTACTAAAATGTCGCCGGCTGTAACCTGAGTGCCAGGCTCCGCAATCCAGGTGATTTTGCCAACCACGCCAGCACTTAATTCACTGCTGTGGCGACTTTGTACCTGCCCACTTACCATAACTGTCGGGCTTAGGGTTTTCATCGATACTGGCACGACCGAGACTGCCGGGGCTTGCTGTGCGTACCCGGCAAAGCTGATAAGTGCAAGGCTAAGTACAAACGAAGGTAGAATTAATTTAGTCAGAAACATGATCAGTCTCCTGTGAAGCTGGACGCGCTATTAAGCGCATTAAGGCAGGCATATAGATAAGCATGAAAATAGTACTCATCAGCATGCCGCCGACAATAACAACTGCAAGGCCGCGATAGATTTCACTACCAGCGCCAGGGATCAGAACAAGCGGCAACATACCGACCACCGAGGTCAGTGAGCTCATGTAGACCGGACGCACGCGTGTGGCAATGGCATATTGGGTTGCGGCCGCGATAGACATTCCCTCGGCTTGCGCTTTGCGCGTCTGATCAACCAGCAGAATGGCATTGTTCACCATCAGTCCAAGCAAGATGACAAAACCAATCATGGTCAATAAGTCGAGCGCCTGGAAGGTAAACATGTTCAGCACGGTAAGGCCAACAACACCCCCAGCCATAGCGACCGGAACGGTAGTGAGTACTAACAAACTATCGCGCATTGAGCGGAACACCGCAGCCATGATGAGGAACAAGATCACCACCGCGTAGATGAAATTCTCCTGCATCGTACCTATGGTATCCGCCAGGTCATCAGCGCCACCTGTCAGACTCATGTAGACACCCGGACTAAGCTCATTCCCAATCTCCTCCATGACAGTACGCGTGACTTCAATGGTCTCATCAAGGGTCACCGTGGGTGGCGGTGCAATCAACAAGGTCAATGTGCGTTTACCATTCAAGCGCTGCAGGCGAACGGGGCCGGTGATGCGTTTGGTTTCAGTCAGCTGGCCAATCGTCTGCACGCCACCGTTGTTGGTGTACATCGGCATGGCTTCGAGCTCTTCTGGGTTACGCCAGGGCGCGGACTTTACGATGATATCGCGCCGGTTATGCCCATCGAAGTACTCGCCGCTGTAGAGACCGCTGGTCACCGCTCGTACCATCTGTGCGACACTGGTGCGATCGATCCCTGCCTGAGCAAGTTTGTGATCTCGCGGCGTCACCAACAATTCTGGTTTAGCATCATAGATATTGGGGATAGCACGCACCGCAGTATTGGGTAAACGATCGCGCAACAGTTCGATGGTCCGCTCGATCACCAATCGTGAGGCATCGTCAAGCTCACCATTAAAGTTGAGTCGAATCGCACGATTGGTGCTACCCACACTGATATTTAACAGTGATGATTGTTGCGCATAAGCTTTGGTTTCCGGTAAGTCCACCAAAATCTTTTCGCGCAGTAAGGTCAGGACTTCCGTTGCACTGTCTGCCTCTTCAGGGTAGACAAAGAGAATCGACCCACCCGAGCTGGAGGCAATATTGTAGTCTTTGATTTGCGGTAACTGGTCACCTTCCACATAAGGTTCCAGGCGGCGCATAATGGTGCGCGCGATTTCATTTTCCAACACTGAATAGTTCGCGCCCGGTGGCACCATAAAGGCGACAAAAATCCCTTCCCACTTTGCCTCGGGGAGAAAGTCCGGACGTGGTAACAGCACCATCATGGCCACAATTGAAGCGCCCAGTAACGTCGTAACCCATAACGTGGCGCGGGTCGTTGTGCGGGTTGCACGACCATACCAATTCGCTAATTTGGACCACAGTGGCAACGGGTCATGTGCTGATGATTCTTGCTTCAGAACTTTAACAGCCACTACAGGGATCAGTAGCATCGCCGCCAGCATTGAGGCGATGACGGCCACCGACATAGTTACCGCCAGATCAAAGAACAGTTGGCCGGCCACACCTTCCATAAAAATCACGGGAGTGAAAATAGCAACGGTCGTTGCCGTTGATGCGAACAGAGCAGGCGCCACATCACTGGCTCCTTGCTTTGCCGCGGTCAGCAGTCCTAGCCCTTGCTGGCGCAGGCGTAAAAAGTTTTCCTGTACAACTATCGCCGCATCAAGCACCAGCCCCACCGCAAAGGCGAGCCCCGCCAGAGAAATGATATTCAGGCTACGGCCTAACATAGCCATCACCAAAAGCGCTGCGGCCAGGCTTATAGGAATCGTCAGGCCAATTAAAAGCGTTGCGCGAAAGCCGCGGATCATCCAGTACAACATACCAAGCGCCAGCAGAATACCAATGCCCAGACTGCTCTGCACCAGATCAATGGCACGTTTGATATGCACCGATGAATCGAAACTAAGCTCAATCTGTAAGCCATGCTTATTCAGCAGGCGCTCGTTGAGGTCCTCAGTCACACGCTTTAAGTTGTCCATGACCTCAACAGTGTTTGCATCGTTGGTGCCATTTAACGAAATGTAAAATGCCGGTCGGCCAGTGCGAAATGCGAAGCTACGACGTTCGGAGAAGCCGTTTTCGACTGTTGCAATTTCGCGCAAGTAGACCGGTCGACCATCATTGTAGGTGACAATCATGTCGCCAAAGGTCTCGGGCGTGTACTGGCCATTGT
The DNA here is from genome assembly GCF_030466375.1 of Pseudidiomarina terrestris. NCBI lineage: Bacteria > Pseudomonadati > Pseudomonadota > Gammaproteobacteria > Alteromonadales > Idiomarinaceae > Pseudidiomarina > Pseudidiomarina terrestris. The sequence goes on along the minus strand of NZ_JAGGJE010000002.1, from coordinate 155,126 downwards.
AGCGCACCGTGTACTCACGCCGCCCTACTTCAGCAAAACCGCCTGACATATTTGCCGAACGTTGAATGCTCTGAGTGACAGTACTCAGCTGCACGCCCAGCGCGGCCATCTTATACGGGTCGATCTCAACATGCAGCTGATGGCTTAACCCACTATTCAGATCAACCCGGGCGATGCCAGGAATTTTTTGCAGCTCGGGCTTTACGCTGGCTTCAATTAAATCCTGATAGGCCGTGAAATCGGCATCTTCACTGGCGTCGATCTTGGTAATCAGCAGTGAGGCAATGCTTTCCTCGAGTCCGCCCAGCATCACGGTCGGCTCGTTGGCTTCGCGTGGTCGTGCTGGCGCCTGGTTTAAGGCATTCACCACATTAATGAAAGCCTGTTGCATATCGGTACCGATCGAGAACTCCAGCATGGTGATGCTCATACCGGCCCGCACCGATGAGTACAGTCGCTCGACGCCGGCGATACCCGTCAAAATGTTTTCCTGGGGTTCAACGATTTCGGCTTCGATTTCCGCCGGAGCCGCCGCGCGCCAACTATTGATGATAGCAATTTGCGGACGATTGAGATTTGGCGTCAATTGCACAGGCATCTTGGTCATGCTGGCAAAGCCAATGATGGTAACAATCAAAAAAGCGATGACTGTCGCAAAGGGGTTATAGTGACTTAATTGAATCAAACGCATAGTTTTTCCTCCCGCTGCAACCTGCTGGTGGTTGCACGAGTAGCACTATGGTCGATCGTTTCTTAAAGCTCCTGAAGCTTTACTTAAGGCTTCTTAAGGAATATTAAATAGATGATTTAAAACAAAAAAAACCGGCGCATTTTTCTGCGCCGGCTTTCCCCGTTCAGCTAGAGCTGCTTATTGGATCTCGTTCAGCTCATCAATTCCCATGTTATACAGGGTGAATCCATAGATATCAGCGTACTGTTCGATGGTTTTTGAAACCGGCGTTCCGGCACCATGACCGGCATTGGTTTCAATGCGAATCAGCTGTGGATTTGGCCCTGTGTTTTTGGCCTGTAACTCGGCGGCAAACTTGAAAGAGTGCGCCGGAACTACGCGGTCATCGTGATCACCGGTGGTGATCAGCGTCGCCGGGTAGCTCTCACCTTCTTTGACGTTATGCACCGGTGAGTACGCGTAAAGATACTCGAACATTTCTTTGCTATCTTCAGCGGTACCGTAGTCATACGCCCAACCTGCGCCTGCAGTAAAGGTGTGGTAACGCAACATGTCCAACACACCCACAGCTGGCAACGCCACTTGCATTAAATCAGGACGTTGAGTCATCACCGCACCGACCAGCAAGCCGCCGTTGGAGCCACCGCGCACTGCGAGACGTTCATTCGAGGTGTAGCCTTCGCTGATCAGGTATTCACCTGCCGCGATGAAGTCATCAAATACGTTTTGCTTTTTCAGCTGCGTGCCGGCGTCATGCCATGCCTTACCATACTCACCCCCACCGCGCAGATTAGGCACCGCATACACACCACCTAACTCCAGCCAAAGCGCATTGGTGATGCTAAAAGATGGCGTCAAGCTAACGTTAAAGCCGCCATAGCCATAGAGCATGGTCGGGTTGCTACCATCAAGCTCCAGTCCTTTCTTGTGCGTGATAATCATAGGTACCTTGGTACCATCCTTGGAGGTATAGAACACCTGCTTGGATTCATAATTGTCACTATTGAAGTCGGCTTTTGATTTCTCGTAAACCGTAGACTCACCCGTTTCCGGAGTGTAGGCATAAATGGTGCCTGGCGTGTTGTAATTGGTGAAGGTGTAATACAAGGTATCTGCATCATCCTTGCCACTAAAACCGCCGATGCTGCCAACACCTGGCAGGCTCACGTCGCGCACCTTGTTGCCGTCATAATCGTACTGCTCGACTTTAGCAATGGCATCGACCATGTACTCAGCAAAAATGTAGCCCGCACCTGTACCTACGCTAAGAACATTTTCAGTTTCAGCAATAAAGTCCTGCCAATTCTCTGTTTGCGGAGCGCTTGCATCCACCGTGACCACGCGCTTATTTGGTGCATCAAGATCGGTAACCAGATAAAGCTTAGACCCCTTGTTATCTAATAGCGCAGTATCGGCATCAGTATGTCCCTGAATCGTCACCAGCTCACTATCTGGGTCGGTCAAATCTTTCATGAACAACTTATTGCCGGAAGTTGACACTGCTGCGCTGATAAACAGGTAATTGTTGTCTTCGGAAACCTGACCACCTACATAACGGTGTTTCTGCTCTTCAGTTGCACCAAAGACCACCGGGTCATTAGCTTGCGCTGTACCCAGTTCATGGTAATACAGCTTATGTTGATCGGTTTTGGCAGATAATTCGCTGCCGTCAGGTTTATCGTAGCTTGAGTAGTAGAAACCTTCGTTGCCGAACCATGAGATCCCGCTAAACTTGACGTCGACTAAAGCCGGCTCCAGTTGTTCTTTGGTTTCTGCGTCAATCACGATGATTTTGCGCCAGTCGCTACCGCCTTCGGAAATGGCGTAGGCAGCGAGCGAACCATCTTTAGAAAAGCTTAAGCTCGCCAACGAGGTTGTGCCATCTTCACTGAAGGTATTTGGGTCGAGGAAAACTTCCGTATTGCCGTCAGCGTCAGTGCGGTAAACGACGTACTGATTTTGGAGCCCGTCATTTTTATAGAAATAGGTATAGTCACCTTCTTTGAAAGGGGCGCTTACCTTTTCGTAGTTCCACATAGAACTTAAGCGATCTTCTAATTCCTGACGGTAAGGGATCTGCTCCAGATACGCAAAAGTCACCAGGTTTTGTGCTTTCACCCAGGCTTCCGTCTCTTCGCTGCGGTCATCTTCCAACCAGCGATAAGGGTCCGCGACCACGTTACCAAAATAGTTATCCGTGACGTTGCCACGGAACGTCATCGGATACGTGATCTGGGTATTCACAGTTGTCGTTTTCTCTGCCACGTCGTCTTTACCCGATTCTTGTTGTGGTGAGCATGCCGCTAACGCTGCTACGCTCAGCAAAGTAATCCACTGCTTCATAAAGTTGCTCCGTAATAGTAATACTTAACTTAATGCTGGATGCGTATTCGCAAACCACGCCTGTTGGTTCATGGACGCCAGGAAATTTTGTAACTCTGGCCATTGATGGATATCCAGACGTTCGCGGAACTGTGCCCAGCTGAGGAAACAAGCCAGGCGTAGGTGCGCATCGTTACCGGCATCGGCTACAGGCCACTCACGTTGATTGAGTTCGTCCAAAATACTCTGTACGCGGGCTTGCTGACGTTGCAGGTAAGGTACCTGGGCAGCCGTGACACCATCGCGTTCAAGTAAAAATAAATTCACCGCCGTGTCCAATGCGGTATTGACCAGACAATACAAGTCAAACTGCTCATCATCGGCACAGAAAGGCTCACCTGCCAACGTGCGAAGATAACGCAAAATAGAGGACGAATCATGTAATTGCAGACCGTTATGGCTAAAGAATGGCACGCGTTTAGCTGGTGAGTGCTGTGCGCTCTGCGCATAGTCCGTCGGCACAAATTCAAATTTCTGTTCATGCTGCGCCAGCACAATGCGGCAGTGGCGCACAAAAGGAGAGGTATAACTGCCAAATAATTTCATCTTGGTTCCTGAAAACGCTAAGCTAGGGCAAACTCACAAGAGAGTAGCATAATGAAAAACGCCATACAGTATTTACTTAAAGGTCTCGCAATATTGTTGCCGATCATCGTCACCATCGCGCTGGTACGCTGGTTGCTGGTCACAGTTGAGACTTGGTTAAGCCCGATCTGGCTGGCTGTTCTGGGCGAATCTTTTTATTTCCCGGGACTCGCCTTTATCAGCTTTCTTGGTATCGCCGTTTTTATCGGTTTCAGCGCGCGCTGGCGATTTATCAATAGGATCTGGACCTTGCCCGGAGTCATCATCAATAAGCTGCCATTACTTAGCAGCCTCTATGGCACGGTAAACGATGTATTTGAAATGATGTCGGGTAAGAACTTTGCCAGAGAGTCGGTGGTCATGGTGACTTTACCTGGCGGTGACGTAAAACTTATTGGCATTATTACCAAGAAAAGTGGTGAGCCCGGTGATCGCTTATCCGAATGTCTGGATGAGGACTACGTCGCAGTGTTTTTGCCAATGAGTTACAATGTCGGCGGCTACATGGTGATGGTGCCTCGTAGTTGTATTGAACACCTCGATATGAGTCCCGCTGACGCACTGCAATTGACCATCAGCGGCGGACTCGGTAAAAAAAGCTCGACCGCCAAGGAGTAGTAAATGGCTTACTTGCCCTGCGTTGAAATCGAACCTGAACAGTCCGCCAACCGCAGTGTCATCTGGTTGCATGGCCTGGGGGCTGATGGCAACGATTTCGCGCCTATCGTTCCTCATTTGCAAGCGCCCGAGGGCGCCTTTGTGCGCTATGTTTTTCCGCACGCTCCGCAGATTCCAGTCACCATCAATGGCGGCATGCGGATGCCGGCCTGGTACGACATTCTGTCCATGTCGATAGAGCGTCAGGTCGATAGTGAACAGTTACGGGCCTCTGCCAAAGCCGTTGGCGAGCTCATCCAGCGGGAGCTGGAACGCGGCGTTAAAGCAAAGCACATCGTCGTTGCCGGCTTTTCGCAAGGGGGGGCGGTCGCCTATGAAGCGGCACTTACCTCCCCGCAGCGGCTGGGAGGCTTACTGGCGTTGTCGACCTACCTTGCCACCCACGATAGCATCAAACTAAGCGCCGAGAATCGGCAGCTCCCCATCCTCATCCAACATGGCAGTCAGGATCCAGTGGTCCCCGAAGCGCTCGGTAAACTTGCCTACAATTGGTTATGTGATGCGGGATATGCAGCGGACTATCAGAGTTTTGCCATGCAACATCAGGTTTGCCCGGAACAAATTGTAGCCATTAATCAATGGCTACAACACGTGTTCCGTTAACCGTTAGCCTAAAAACTGTAGTTTTTCAGCCCACTGCTGGACCCAGGTCTGGGCCGTGTCAAGATTCGCAGTGCGAATGTTCACGTGGCCCACTTTGCGTCCGGGCCGCGGTTCTTTGTTGTACCAATGGCATTGGGCATCCTGGTGATGCCACAGTCCAACGGGGATCTGCTTGGCGCCGATCACGTTCAACATCAGCGTGGGTTCAATTCGCAGCTCCGGAAACGGCATGCCGGTCAGTGCGCGCATATGCAAATCGAATTGACTGCAATTTGCTCCGCTCATGCTCCAGTGCCCGGAGTTATGCACCCGCGGAGCGACTTCATTGATCAGTAACTGCGCCTGCTCACCTTCGCCTACCACAAAGAACTCGATGGCAAACACGCCGACATAGTTCAGGGCATCGGTCAGTCGATGAAAGGCTTCCTCAGCCTGGCGCTGCAAGGTGTCTGGCACAGCCTCAATGCCCGCCAGGCTGTAGCTCAAAATCCCCTGGGTATGGACATTGGTGATTAACGGATAACAACATACGCTGCCATCTTTTCCGCGGGCACCGACCATCGACACTTCTTTTTCAAAAGGAATCAAGTGTTCGGCGATCCCAGGCTCTTTGCCTGCTTCAGCAACGCAGTCTGCAATTGCATCACCCGGCCGAAAACGCCACTGGCCTTTACCGTCGTATCCGCCCCGCGCCGCTTTAATTACCAGCGGTTGAGTGGTCTGCTGCAGGATCTTTTCAAGCTCGGCAGGGGTACCGAAACTTTGCCAGGGAGAGGTTCCCACGCGGCAATCATCAAACAGTTTTTTCTCGGCTCGACGGTCCGTCAGGCTCTTGATGCGAGCCGGATCCATAAGAAACTTATCGTGAGCAGCGGCAATGATGTCGGCGGGAATCGCTTCATGCTCCCAACTCACCACGTCCGCCCAGCCAATAGCCTCGGCCAGCGTCCAGGACAAACTGACTTGCGCCGAGAGAGGCTTCACTTCGTGACTACGGGTACTGTATAGCAGGCATTCATGGCCGTGACTGATACCACTGGCGCCAAGCATCTGCCCGAGTTGACCATCACCGACAAACAACACCTTCATTCTTCGGATAGCTCCAGTTTTGGACCGTTCATAACTTTGTCACGCTGAGCAGCGCGGAACTCTTGCACACGTTTACGCACATCAGCATCAGTGGTACCGATAATTTGTGCTGCCAGCAAACCCGCATTGGCTGCCCCTGCCTGGCCAATCGCCAGGGTGCCCACGGCAACGCCTTTTGGCATTTGTACAATCGACAGCAGGCTATCTAAGCCTTTCAGTTGCTTGCTGGGAACCGGCACGCCCAACACTGGGATGGCGGTATACGCGGCGAGCATGCCAGGTAAATGTGCTGCGCCACCAGCGCCAGCAATAACTACAGGAATGCCTTCTTGCTCGGCATTTTCCATTGATGACTTTAAAAGATCGGGCGTTCGGTGGGCAGAGACAACCTCAGCACGCCACTCAACACCCAGATCTTTCAGCATCTTTGCGGCGTGTTGCATGACGGGCCAGTCGGACTGCGAGCCCATTAGAATGAGTACGGGTGCCATGAGCTGCTCCTTTTTGAAAGGGGCGAATTGTAGCTAGCTGAACCGCCGGGTGCAAATTTATTGTGCGACTTTTAGGCGGTTACGCCCCTGACTCTTCGCCTGATACAGTGCCGAGTCTGCAGCACCTAACCACTCACCCCAATGTTGTCCCTGCCCGTATTCCGCCAAACCGCCGCTGGCAGTAATGGTGACAGTGAGGGATTTTACCGAAAATGGGTCGTGTCGGATGCGATCCAGCATATGAGTGGCAAGATCAGCAGCCTCTTTGCGGTCGGTATTCGGGAAAATAACCACGAATTCAGCACCACTGGAGCGTATCACCGTATCTGACGGGCGCGCGACACTACGAATCCGCCGGGCCACCTCTTCTAATACCTTGTCGCCAAACAAGTAACCATAGCGGTCATTGACGCTTTGAAAAGAGTCCATATCAATTTGCACAAGAGCAAATGGTTGTTTTGATTTCGAGGCTTTATCCACGGCGTGTTGTACCATTTCGCTCAGGTATTCACGCTTAATGCACCCTGTTAAAGAGTCGGTCGCGGCCGCTGAATAGAGCTTGCGCTGCATGCTCGCCATCATCACCAGAAAGGCTGCGCCCACCCCGATGAGCACCAACATGGAAAGCGCCACACGCCAGGCGTAATCGAACGGAAGAACCTGATAAATTACCGCGGCAAATAGTGCATAAATCAGCATGATGACCAGTACAAAGATGGTCTTATCAAACATGAAAAACACCATCGCCAGGATCGGGTACATCCAGTAAACCCCAAGAATACCGGCAGATTTCATCGACACACTGACCAGGGTGCCAAGGCAGCAAATGACCAGAAAGTTAATCCATTGGGGGGCCAACTCGTTACGGTATAGATAACCGATTAAGACGAAGCCGAGGGCAACAAAGAACAACGCCGCACCCGCTGGCCAATTCCCTTGCACGGCGGAATAGATTGCTGCACCGGCAATCACGATTCCAGAACCGAAGTAAATCGTCCGCATTGCCAGCAATCGAAAATGCTGCCACAGATCAAATGTTCCGGAAAATTGCGTTGCTGTTGCTTGGTTCATAGTTCCACCTACTTTAGCTGTTAGTGCTACTTTACGCTGTTCTTTTCAAAGTGACCAGTCATGCCGGTTCAGCAGTACGTTCTGCTGGGGCCTCTGCGACTTGTACCTGATTGCGTCCTTTGCGCTTTGCTTCCATTAAGGCTGAGTCAGCAGCGTTCAGCCACTCGACCCAAGTCTGGTTTTCAGCATATTGCGCGACCCCTAAAGATAATGTGACATCGACGTTTGCATCTTTGCCATTAAAACTGTGCTCTGACACTAATGATCTTAGCTTCTCAGCAACCACCTGAGCTTCGGCATTTCCGGTCTCCGGCAACACCACCAGAAATTCTTCGCCACCGACACGGAACACCTGATCGTTACGGCGCAATACACTTTGCAACCGCTCTGCAACCTGTTTGAGGATCTGATCGCCAAACAGATGGCCATGGGTGTCATTGAGTTGCTTAAAGTGATCCAAGTCAGCCATCATGATGGTGGCCGGACGCTGATAGCGGCGAAAGCGATAAATTGCGTCCTCTAACACACCAGTGACCAGGTGCCGATTGTGTAAACCGGTTAACGTGTCTGTCACGACCAGCTTGCGCAGCAACTTTTGCAGCTCACTCAGTAACACCACAAATACCGAACCCAGCGCGCAGATAATCGCCAGCGTCGTGGCGATCCGCCAACCATCGTCAAGCGGCATGGCATAAATAGCCGTTATCCCAAAAATCAAGGTCAGCAGCGCTGCCGCAATAATCCCCAGGAAGCCACTAAACACAAAGAAGCACGCCACCAATAAGGGATAGGTCCAGTACACCCCAATAGTGCCGTTTTTATAGATCGAAATAACGGAAATGATGGTCAGCAAGCCAATAAACATGACTCGCACCAGTATGGGCACGCGTCTTCCCTGATAAAACCATGCGGCACCAGTAAAAAATACTCCCGCACATAAAATGGCCACAGCCTGCCCAGTATTACCCAGCAAAAACTGGGCGACAGATAAGATCAATTCAGTGATCCCGCCCGCCCAGATAATGTTGCCGGTGACTTTTATTTTGAAGGCCCGCAGTAAGTCATCTGCAGAACTATTCATGAATTTCTTTTGCGTCTGAGCCATGCTGAAATTTCCAGTCCTTTGTTTGCAAAGCTATAACCAACCTATAGGAATAGCAAGTGGTTTGCGGCACAATATCCCTACTTTTGATTATGAGCCGAGGCTAAACTTATGTTGCTAAATGCTGCCGATTCCCTTGTTGTCATCGTCGATGTACAGGAAAAATTAGCTCCCGTAATTCACCAACGTGACCAGTTAATCGCTCGCATGCGCTGGCTGGGCGAAATCGCTAATGAGCTCGACGTACCCATCGTGGTGACAGAACAATATTCCAAAGGTCTGGGGATCAGTGTAGACGATTTATCCGGGGTCATCGAAAATGCCCGGGTGATTGAGAAGCTGCATTTCAGTGCCTGGCAGGAACCCAATTTTGCCGACGTGGTTCAACAACAGAACAAACGGCAAGTGGTACTCATGGGAATGGAAGGTCATGTCTGTATCTTGCAAACCGCCAGCGATCTCAAAGAGGCCGGCTATGACGTGTTTGTGGTAGAAGACGCGGTGGGTTCGCGTCGTGATTCTGATAAGCAAAGTGCGCTGGCCCGCTTGCGACAGCTGGGTGTGCAAATCGTCACCAGTGAAATGGTCGCTTACGAATGGATGCATCGCAGCGGCACAGATACCTTCCGGCACATCACCAAAAACTGGATTCGCGGCTAGGTTTCTCAGTAGTTTACGAAAGTACATTTGACAAGGCTTAATATCGGCGTATACTAATCGTCGCTAGAAAAATTCGGCTGTCTAATTGTGGCCTGTTACGAAGTCTATTGCTGTACCTCGTTTTGTAAGTCCCAAGTATTACACGTATTTTTATTAGCAAGACCCTAGATTTTCACATGCACTACGAGGAATATCAGCATGTCAACAGTAACTGGTAAAGTAAAATTCTTTAACGAAGCTAAAGGTTTCGGTTTCATCGAGCAAGAACAAGGCGCAGACGTATTCGTACATTTCAGCGCTATCCAATCAGACGGTTTCAAAACCTTAGCTGAAGGTCAAACTGTTCAGTTCACTATCGCTCAAGGCCCTAAAGGTCCACAAGCTGAAAACGTTGTTCCTATGTAATGAGTTGCTCACGCAACTTGTACTAGCAAAACAAATTCTGAAAAGCCGCACTTAGTGCGGCTTTTTTTATGTCTGCTCTTCACTTCTACTATGCCAATGCTCGCGGTTAATGCCTGCTCCGGGTGTTTTCAAAACTGTACCAGCCTGCCTTAAAACTCTTCTTGGTCGCCGAACGTCGCGCTTCCTCAAGCCCTTGCCGTAATATCCGTTTAGCTGTTAGCGGACGCCCAAGCTCCAGGTAAAGCTTCGCCTGCCCCCAATAAACTTCATGCAAGTAAGGTGCATAGGATGCAGCTTTCTCATACATTGCGATGGCTCTGTCAATGTCGTCTTCGGCATAAGCGCGCTCAGCAAGTGCGATCCAGGTATAAGGGTTGTAGTCCGGTAGCGCGTCAATCTGGGCCTGTAGTTCGCTGATCAGCCCCTCTCGCTGTTGTTGTTTTGCTAGCTCAAGGTAATTATAAAGAACGTTCAGATTCGTGGTGTCCTGCGCCAGAACATAAGCATAAATCGCTTCAGCGGTCGCTTGGTCGCCCGCCCGGCGGTGCAACAACGCAATGATGTTCAACGTATCGCTAGCGTCGGGTTGATACCGGAGTGCCTCCTGCGCGTAGGCAAACGCGCTGTTTTCCTTGCCATCAAGCATAAGTTCAGCCGCTCGATTACGGTAGTACAATGCTAAAAATTCGTCCGTACCAATCAGGCCACTATTACGGCTTCCCCGGGATGGGAAATAATCGATGGTCACCCACGAGCGAGGTTCGCCGGGCAGGCCGGGCAGATAAAGCCGCGCCCGCACATGATCTGAGACCATGACGACATTGGCGGAGCGATCGTAAACGGGGGCGTTCGTGACGCGTTGAAATCGTAAATCGACGTCGACTAAGTCGGCCAGAGCCTTAGTGACAATTGCCAGAGCCATACAGTTACCAGCATTACGAGCCAGGGCTTCGCTTGCGGTGTAGGTTTGCTCTTTGTAGTTAAAACCGTAAGTAATGCCGTGCAAATATTCGGCAATACGCTCGTGGGCAGGACTTTGAGCTGAGCCTTGCTCAAAGTCCTGCAAAAAATCGTTTTTTTGTGCGTCGGTAAGCGCAAACAGCTGATTGACAGTGATCACCGGTATCTCCGCCGGGAACAGTGATGCGTTAAATGCCGGCCGTACGATCGGCGCTTGAGTTTGCGGCTGCTGTTCGATTTGCACTACTTGCGGGGCCTGCGGCGCTTGCACGGCACAGCTGATCAAAAACAACGTCAAAATTGGCGTAAGTAAGCTAAATTGTCGGCTGTACATCATTAAGGCCCTCGCGTTGGTTTACTTTACCGGTTGCTCAGTCCTTTGAGGTAGACTCCTCTTGCTGCGGTGCATCTTCCTGTTTGCGGCGTTGAGCAGCCTCCTGCTCAGCGCTGAGGAAATCCACGTCATCCACCTGCACTTCCGGGAGCTCCCCACAGACACTGCCGCCTAGTTGATTCACCGCACTACATAAATCACTGACTTTTTTATCCAGTACCTGAACATGATCAAGCATGCGGCCAATAGCGGTCGCGACCGGGTCTGGGTTATCCGCAGAAATAGCATATGCATCAAAGCCATATTGCTTGGCCATGGCCGCCCGCCGTTTGCTCACTTCAGCATTTTCCGGGGAGCGAGCGACTCGTGCGGGTATGCCCACCACTGTCGTTTCATCCGGAACGTCTTTAACTACGACCGCGTTTGAGCCAATTCGTGCGTTTTTTCCAACAGTGAGCGGACCCAAAAGTTTCGCGCCAGCACCAATCACAACACCATCGCGAAGGGTTGGATGCCGTTTGCCCTGCTCCCAGCTTGTGCCACCGAGCGTCACGCCATGGTAAATGGTCACATCATCGCCGATCTCAGCTGTTTCACCAATGACCACACCCATGCCATGATCGATGAAAAATCTGTGACCAATTTTTGCACCAGGGTGAATTTCTATCCCCGTGAACCAGCGCGCAAGGGTCGACAAAAAACGCGCCAGCCAGAAACAGCGCCATGTCCACAGCCGATGATTCATCCGATGCCACCAGATCGCATGTAAGCCGGGATAGGTCGTCAGGACCTCAAACCAGTTACGAGCCGCAGGGTCGCGGGTGTAGACGCTATTGATGTCTTCGCGTAAACGTTTAAACATGAAACTTCAATCCAGATTGATGCGTGTATCGTGACTAGTATATCAATTTCCCACGGCTTGCGTTAATTGCGCTGGTTTCTGCGACACCTGAGCCTGCTATTGCTTGATTTAGCAGCAATGCAGGGCGTAAGGTGGAGGTGTATCCAGACAACCAAGCAGAGGACCCTATGGCTCGAATAAAAAAATCCATGATAGTAACGACATTGAGTACCGGTATTTTGCTGGCAATGAGTGCAGCTCAGGCAGAAACACTGATTTATGCGGGTCAGCTTATTGACGGCACCGGCGCAGCGGCGCAGAGCAACAAAACCATCGTGGTCGATAACGGCCGCATTACTAGCATTGTGGACGGCTTCCAGAAGGCTGATAGCGACGATACGGTGATTGACCGCCGCAATGGTACCGTGATGCCCGGCTTTATTGACATGCATACGCACCTGACCTCACAGCTGGCCCCGGGTAGCTATATTCATAAATTTACCAAAAGCGCCCCAGATGTCACCCTCGATGCCGTAACCTTTGCCAATAAAACGCTCATGGCCGGTTTTACCACCGTGCGCGACCTGGGCGACTCTTATAATGCAAGTATTGCCTTACGCGACGCGATCGCGGCCGGTAAGGTTGCCGGTCCACGCGTGTTCACAGCAGGTAAATCGATCGCCACGACCGGCGGCCATGCTGACCCGACCAATGGTGCCAGAGAAGGCCTCTACCCCAGCCCAACTCCAGCTGACGGCGTTATTAATGGCCCCTATGAAGCTCGTGAAGCGGTTCGCGCACGTTATCAGGACGGTTCTGACCTGATTAAACTGACGGTCACCGGCGGTGTTCTTAGCGTGGCTAAAAGCGGTCAGAACCCACAGTTCATGATGGACGAAATTGAAGGTATCGTGGAAACGGCTCGTGATTACGGAATGAAAGTCACGGTGCACGCGCACGGTAAAGAAGGAATGCTTCGCGCTATTGCCGCAGGAGTCGATTCAATTGAGCATGGTACTTACATGGATGAAGAAGTGATGGACGCAATGAAAGCCAAAGGCGTCTATTACGTACCCACCATCACCGCTGGCAAGTCTGTTGCGGAACGTGCCGAAATACCCGGTTTTTTCCCAGCCTTGGTGCAGCCTAAAGCAAAAGCTATTGGTCCGAAGATCCAAAGCACCTTTGCCGCGGCTTACAAAGCAGGCGTCAATATTGCCTTTGGAACCGATGCCGGTGTCTTTGATCATGGCGAGAACTATCGCGAGTTCGGTTACATGGTAGAAGCTGGCATGCCACCACTGGAAGCCATCAAAGCCGCAACTCACGAAGCTGCGACCTTACTGGGTCAGATTGATGACTTTGGTACGCTGAGTGTAGGCAAGCGGGCCGACATCGTTGCCGTTCAGGGTGACCCGCTGGAAAACATTAATGTCCTTGCCGAAATTGACCTTGTCATAAAAGACGGAGTTGTGGTGAAGAACAGCCCTAACTAAAGTCTTTTAATAACTGGCGGACGTCAGCTAGGATGGCGTCTTCCAGTTCTTTCTCATAACCTTCCCGCTCGTCATCATATTTGCGAATCTCGGCCTTAGGGTACTTCTTCCGGGCTTCATGCGTCGGCATATGTTTAATCCGCTCATACATGGTGTGCAAGCCTTCGTAGCGTTCTGCGTAATCAGGCTTGCCTGGATCGACCCTTAAGTCCAACAATACCACTAAGCGCAGCGCGCCTTCTGATAACGGGCACTGACCCTGATCCATAGACTTGGCAATGGTAACAATGCTTTCGTACAACCGCTCATTACGCTTCTCAATGGCTTGGTCGCGACGCTTATTCTGCGCCTGTAAACGGCTCAACAAACGCCCGGCAACAAACGCCAGCACAGCCACAATAAGAACCGCTGCAATCAGAATTAGCCATGCCCACAGAGGTATATCACTCATTATCGTCCTCCCAATCCTCGTCATCATCCAAAGCAATGCCTAATTGCTCGGCAAGTTGCTCGAAACGCTCTGTGCGTTCGTCAACATAAGCTTCTTCGGCGACGGTCAGGTCTTCGCCTTGCTCCATACGCTCGAGTAACGACTGTAGTTTGGTATCTTGCTCGAGCGCTTGCAGTTCAGCGTGAGCCGCCGCGCTATCAAAGCTTGGTGTTGTGCTTACGGGGGTTGGCGCTTGCGAGTTCACAAGTTGAATAGGTTTTTTACTGCCGAGTCGCGGATCTGTTGCCGGAGCGGTCGAACCGCTGTGTCTGGCTTTGTCTTGAGCCACGTTAAATCGCGAACCAGGTTTCTGACCCTTGCCTTTGTGCTTGCTGGCCTCGTGGGCTTTGCGCTGTACGTCAGCCTTGGGCGTTTTTGCCGCAGCCAAAGGGCCAGTCTTACGAGTCTTCTTTTTGCGCGTCATAGCTTGAACTCAATTTCCATTAAGAGAGATGACGCTTAGTTTACCTGAGTATGGCGGGAAATAAAAAGGCGATGCCGAAGCATCGCCTAGTGTATTCTCTCTTTGTCACACAGCGCACGTGCGATTTATGAGAACGGTTGTCAAATTCATCCATGTTATCAATTATAACTTCCGTGAGTATTTTTATTATTATTGTTATTTTTTCGCGCAATAACCAAGCTTTGCTTTTATTATTATTTGCTAGGTTAGCAAGGCCTCCTGGCCTATTCTTATTCCCTGGATTAAATCGATAAGTTGATTTCTCAACCCCTTGGGTGTCGCTTCCGCAGCGGGTTCCCTTAATCTGGAATGGCATTCAGACTACTGAATCGAGATTTTTTATCAATGATTTTTATGATCTAAAAAACCGCTTTCTTATTCCCTTTGGTTTTATAGCTTGGTTTTTAAAGGCTTTCTCTGTATTTCCTATAACATAAAAATAAAAAAGCAGCGTTTGAACGCTGCTTTTTTCGCCATTCCGAAGTCTGTTTTTTTAATACAACCCGGAGATGTATTGCGACAGAAGCTCGATGTCTTCATCCGTCAGCTTACTTGCAACGTCGCGCATCATGCCGTTCATATCGTTGGCACGCTCACCACTGCGGAACATTTCCAGCTGCGTGATGAGATAAGCGGTATGTTGTCCGGAGATATCGGGAAAGGTCGCTAAGCCCATGCCATCACCGCGTGGACCATGACAGGCAACGCAAGCCGCAATCTTACGTTCTTCGTCACCACCCATGTAAAAAGCTTGACCGGCTTCGACAACGTCTTCTGGTGCGGTACCCTGCATCGGGTCCTGACTGGCGAAGTACGCCGCCAGATCGGCGATGTCCTGATCATTCAATGCCGCCACTTGTCCTTGCATAATGGCATTAGCGCGCCCTTCTTCACCGCCGGTTTCAGCAGCAAGTTTATAGTCGTGCAATTGCTTAGCGATATAGGATGCATGCTGGCCATTGAGCTTAGGGTACATATCAGATGGCGAGCTGCCTGTTGGACCGTGGCAGGCTGCACAGACTTGTGACTTCGCCTTACCGGCTTCAGCGTCGCCCGTGGCGGCGAAAGTAACGCCAGTTAACCCAAGGTACAACCCAACGAACAATGCGAGTTTTTTCATGATCGATTTCTCTGCTCTGGATGTAGTTACAGACGCTATTTTACACAAAACTTCTAAGGATTAAACGCCTAATCGTGATAGGATACGCATTCCTTCGAAGCATCAAAGACATCATGGAATCTACAACCCTTAACTTTCAGCCCACGGTGTTCATCACCAGCGCTCCAGATATTCGCCAGTTACCCGAAGACACGGGTGTCGAAATTGCGTTCGCCGGCCGCTCTAATGCCGGTAAGTCCAGTGCGCTTAATACCCTGACGCGACAGCGCAACCTTGCCCGCACGAGTAAGACTCCGGGCCGGACGCAGCTGATTAATGTGTTTGAGGTATTACCAGGGAAACGCTTAATCGACTTGCCTGGCTACGGCTATGCGAAAGTACCTCTGCCTGTAAAAGAAAAATGGCAACTGGCGCTCAGTGAGTATTTGCAAAAGCGCGAATCCCTCCGCGGGCTGGTGCTACTGATGGACATCCGTCATCCTTATCGCGATGTTGACCAGGATCTGCTGCATTGGGCAACAGACTGTGAGATCCCCGTGTTAGTGCTGCTTACCAAAGCCGATAAATTAAAGCCCGGTCCGCGTAAGTCGACACTATTAAAAGCGCGCGAAGCCGCGATGGTGTTTGGCGGCGACGTGACCGTAGAAATGTTTTCCTCATTAACCAAGATCGGTCTACCTGAAGCTGAAAAGAAGCTTACGGAGTGGTTGACCCGCGATACAGAGGAAGATATCGAGCAAGATACTGAGCAAGATGCAGACTGAGACGCCGCCCCTCAAAGCTTGGTTATTATTAGGTTTACTCGCACTGATTTGGGGCAGCTCGTTTTTGCTGATTAAAAAGGGATTGCTCGGCTTCAGCCCTGATCAACTCGCAGCGATCCGTATTGCTTCAGCAGGTTTTGTCCTGCTCCCGTTTATTCTGCGCCGTTTTAAAACTGTGCGTCCCCATCATTGGCTGAAACTCATCTGTGTGGGTCTGGTGGGGAGCTTCATCCCAGCCTTTTTGTTTGCCTTTGCACAAACGGAACTTCCTTCCGGAGTCACTGGTGTACTCAATACCTTTACCCCGTTAGCAACCTTAATCATCGGCGTACTGATCTTTCGCCAGCCCTCGCGCCTGCAACAATGGGTGGGCGTAGTGATTGGTTTACTGGGCACGATTTTATTGATCACCGCTTCCGCGTCTGGCGAGCTTGAGTTCAACCGCTATGCGTTGCTTATTATCGCTGCAACCATCTGCTACGGGCTGAATCTGAACCTTATCAAGCATCATATTCCCGATCTGGGTGCGCTTACTATTACCGGTGTCTCGCTGTTCTTGGTGGCGCCTCCTGCACTCACCTATTTAGTGCTGGCGACGCCCTTTGTCAGTCAGGTCGCAGAGCCTGAATTATGGTTTCCATTGAGTGCCATCCTGGTGCTGGGAATTGTCGGTACCGCCATGGCGCTGATTATTTTCAATACTGTGGTGAAACTCACCGATACTACCTTCACCAGTTCAGTCACTTACCTGATCCCTATTGTCGCTCTGATACTTGGCATCATTGATGGCGAACCCTTCTTCATCCAGCAGGGTATCGGTATGGCGGCAATTTTATCCGGTGTATGGATCGCCAACCGACGTAAGCGGCAACCGCTCAATTATCAGCGTTAGCGCCAGCAAGACTTGAGGCCAGAAAAGAAAAAACCCGGCACAAGGCCGGGTAAAAAACTTACAATCCAGGGAGAGAACATCTCTGAAAGGACTTCGCAAACGGAGCCATAATCTCTCGTTTAATGCGCCTTTCAATAATTCTGACTTACCCTTATTCAAATAGTTCAAAAAAAATTTTAATTGTCCTAATTTTTTAATGTGCCTCATCCCAATTGTCGCCAACACCTGCTTCGGCAATTAAAGGAACATCAAGCTTCACGGCATCTTCCATGATATTGACCAGCTCTTTCTGCAGCTGTTCAATATGGTCCTGATGAACTTCAAAGACCAGTTCATCGTGTACCTGCATGATCATCCACGCCTGCTTGTCTGAAACCTCACGCTGCATGTAATCAGCGACTTTGATCATCGCATACTTAATAATATCTGCGGCGGTGCCTTGCATCGGAGCATTGATTGCAGCGCGCTCTGCAGCCTTACGCCGGGCACCATTTTGTGCGCGAATCTCCGGCAGGTGCAGACGACGCCCAAACAAGGTTTCAACGTAGCCATCTCGTTTGGCTTGCTCGCGAGTCTCTTCCATGTACCTCTGTACTCCCGGGAAGCGCTCAAAATACTTGTCCATGTAGTCTTGTGCCTCGTGCCGCGGGATATCCAGCTGCCGCGCCAGGCCAAAGGCTGACATACCATAGATCAGGCCAAAGTTTACCGCTTTGGCACGGCGTCTTTGTTCACTGGAGACCTCTTCTAAAGACACACCAAAGACCTCAGATGCCGTTGCCTTGTGGATGTCGCGGCCTTTCGAGAACGCTTCGACAAGATTTTTATCCTGGGACAAGTGCGCCATTATGCGCAGCTCAATCTGGCTGTAATCGATAGCCATAATCCGATAACCCTCAGGTGCAGTGAAGGCTTTGCGAACACGTCGCCCCGCTTCAGTCCTGATCGGGATATTCTGCAGGTTGGGGTCACTTGAGGATAACCGCCCAGTGGCCGTAACGGCCTGATGATAGGACGTGTGAATACGATGGGTGCGCGGATTCACCATTTTCGGCAGCTTATCGGTGTAGGTTGACTTCAACTTACTAAGCCCGCGATGACGCATAATCACATCCGGCAGCGGGTAGTCCAGAGCCAGCTCCTGCAATACTTCTTCTGCAGTCGATGGGGCGCCCTTCGGAGTCTTTTTACGAATGGGTAATTCCAGCTTCTCAAACAAAATTGTTTGTAACTGCTTGGGCGAGCCAAGATTAAACTCTTCGCCAGCTATGATGTAAGCTTGTTCTTCCAGTTTGGCGAGCTCAAGCGCAATTTCGTTACTCTGTTTGGCCAGTAACTGTGCGTCAATTTGCACGCCGCGCTGCTCCATATCGACCAGGATGGGAACCAAAGGTAACTCGATCTCCGTTAACACCTTCAACAGCGACGGAACCTCGCCGACAGCAGCCCACAACTTATCATGCAAGCGCAAGGTCACATCGGCGTCTTCTGCTGCGTAAGGCGCTGCTTCTTCCAGACCGATCTGATTAAACGTGAGCTGTTTTGCGCCCTTCCCGGCGATATCCTGGAAGGCAACTGGGCGGTGGCCAAGATATTGCAGACTAAGGCTATCCATATCGTGGCGTGAAGCGACACTGTTATAGACATAAGAGGCAAGCATGGTGTCATCTTTTATACCGGCAAGCCGAATGTCGTAACGGCGGAGAATATGCGCATCGTATTTAAGGTTCTGTCCGATTTTACCGATCTTCTCGCTCTCTAATAGTGGCTTCAGGGCGCTAAGTACATGCTCACGCTCCAGCTGCTCTGGTGCCCCCGGGTAGTCATGGGCCACGGGCACGTAAGCCGCCTCACCGGCCGCTATCGCAAAGGAAACACCAACAAGCTCTGCTTCCATGTAGTTCAGACTGGTTGTTTCCGTATCAAACGCAAAAGCGTCGGCGTTCTTTAAGCGCTCAAGCCATTGCTCAAAGTCCTCAGCCGCGGTAATCACCTGGTAGTTATCCGCAGACAGCGCTGTTTCGGCGGCTGCCGGTGGTGCTTTTCCTGCCGCCTGCTCGGTGACAGCGCCCTCTTGCAGCACCTCGTCAAGCCAGCGCCGGAACTCACACTCTTTATAAAGACGAATGAGCTCTTCGCGATCCGCATCTTTAATTTCCAGCAGTTCAGGCTTAATACCGTCGAGGTCCACGTCTAATTTGATGGTCGCCAGCTCTTTGGAAAGCCGCAATATGTCCTCGTGCTCACGCAGTTTTGCAGGCATTGTTTTGGCGCCCCGAAAAGAAAGCTCTGCCAGGGCGTCCGGATCCTCGTACATAGCATCGATTGAGCCTACCCCCTGTAGCATTGCCAACGCGGTCTTCTCGCCAACTTTTGGCAGGCCCGGGATGTTGTCTGAGCTATCGCCCATCAACGCCAGATAATCGATGATTTGTTGCGGTTGTACGCCGTACTTCTCGACCACCCCTTCCTCGTTGAGTAAGCTATCCGTCATGGTGTTGATCAGCATCACATGTTCGTTGACCAGCTGTGCCATGTCCTTATCACCGGTGCTGATCAGGGTAAACCGCCCCTGATCGCCAGCCTGCTGCGCCAGGGTACCGATGACATCATCGGCTTCCACATTATCAATACACAAAAGCGGTAGTCCCAACGCCTTAACGATTGCGTGCAACGGCGCGATTTGAGTCCGTAAATCATCCGGCATCGGCGGACGGTTGGCTTTGTAGGCGTCGTACATATCGTTACGGAATGTCTTGCCCTTCGCATCAAACACCACCGCCATGTGCGAGGGCTGGTACTTTTTGATTAAGCTGCGCAGCATGTTGACCACGCCATAAATCGCACCCGTCGGTTCGCCGGCGGAATTGGTCAGGTGTGGAGGAGCATAAAAAGCACGAAAAAGATAAGACGAGCCATCCACCAGAATGAATGGATTCTCGGGGACTTGCGGTGGGTTAGTTGCTGCCATACTGTCGGTCACGCCGTCGTTTTGAATGATGTGCTAAGAATGCCACAGGGCGCGGAATCAAGCCAGCATCAGCACGGGCGGTCTATGTGGGTATGCTGTGGATAAGTCTGTTGACAATAATCTATCCTGCCACGGAAAGACACTTAGGCCCTGTAGCAACGGTAACGTAACACTTTGAAAAACAAGGAATTTAACTTCTCACCATTCCCTGACAGCTTTGTTTTTTTATGTTGTGTCAGTTGTGGAAACTGATCTGTATCTCTGATCCAGTTGCAAGAAGATTGCGTAGAAGAATCATGTGCCACTTACGTATCTGAGATAGGATTCGGTCAAATTTTCAACCGAGAAATAAGACTACCATAAAGTAATCTTATTACCAGCAGCGTATTCTTTTTTTTTAGATTCTTTTGAGTCGATCTCGGACGACCATTAGATCAATTGGTAATCAAAAAATAGTGGTTGATGTTTTCTATATAGATCGTCATATTAGGTTTTGTATAACCGACATCCATTGAACACTTGCACAGCCATTAAATAGCTATGGACACACAGACCATGAATATTAATGACATGAGTTCAGTAACAAAGCGGACGCCAGAACGTCGGCGCGGTGCTTTTGAGCCTACGCAGTGGTGGGAACGCCTCTCCATGGACCAAAAGTTCGGTGTCTATCAGCTGAGCAAGTTTGGTTTTGAGCTTGCCTTCATCCGCAACCTGGCTGACGCCGGTCCCCTCGCTGTTGTGCGACGCCAACGTGATTACGCGACCGTAAATCACGCCGGTGAAGTCAACATGAAACCGCAGATCACGATTCGCGACTAGGCGGTCGCTGCCGCTGCTTAGCGTAGTCCTTTTCTCAGTGCATCCAGCACCGGCTCTGTCGACGGTTGTAACCCATCGTGCCAAAGCGCAAAGGACAAAGCGGCCTGCTCCACTAACATCCCTAATCCATCAGCGACCTGTACTGCTCCACCTTTTCTTGCCTGTTGTAAAAATGGCGTCGTCTGCGCCGCATACATCATGTCGTAAACCAAATTCGCATTGGCAAACCAGTGCGGATGGATCGGTAGTTCCGCACCCTGTAACGATGCCGACGTCGCATTGATAACAAGCCACTGAGAACCTTTAAAGACGTCCGTCGGAGGTCGCTCAAGTTCGGCGAAATCAAGAATTTCCAAGCCTTCAAAAACCGTCGTTAGGGGTTGCACCCGGTCGCGGCTACGATTACTTATGACGACTTCACAACCAAGTTCCTGCAAGGGTTCTATCACGCTGCGCGCGGCCCCTCCGCCGCCAATAACCAGCACCCGGGCCGCAGGCGTTTTTTGTTGGGTTAGCCGTTGCAGATCACGGCAAAGACCCAGACCATCGGTGGTGTCGCCGGCTAGCTGGCCAAGACCAAGCGGGATAAGAGTATTGACCGAGGCTGCACGCTCCGCCCGCGGAGTAAGATGGGTCACCAGTGCCGCCGCGCTTTCTTTAAAAGGCACGGTGACGTTAGCGCCAGCTCCACCGTGGCGAAAAAACTTTGCCACTGCCGCGGCAAAAGTCGCAGACGATGATAAACTGCGGCTGTACGTCAGCGCTAACCCGAATTGCTCAGCAAAAAGCTGATGAATCTTCGGTGATACACTGTGCGCTATAGGATTTCCAAATACCGTGAACTGAGTCATGTTGTCTTTTCTTAAATCAAAAAGTAGCAATGAAACGCCGCCTTCCCTTTATCAGCAGCTTGGCGGAGAACAAGGCGTTCGGGCCATCGCCGAACGTTTTTATGATGTCATGGAAAGCGACCCGCGGGCAAAGGAATTGTTGGCCTTGCATGCCCAGCCGTTAACTGGGATTCGCCAAAAGTTTTTTGAATTCCTGAGCGGCTGGCTCGGTGGACCGCAATTGTTTACCGAAAAGTATGGTCATCCACGCTTGCGCGCCCGCCATTTACCTTTCAAGATTAACGTGCGCATGCGTGATCAATGGTTACTTTGCATGTATCAGGTGCTGGACGAGCAGGTTCATGACGAGCTGCTCCACATGCAGCTAAAGCAACGTTTCACGGCTTTAGCGCATCATATGATCAACACCGATTAAAGCTCGTTTAACCAGTCGCGCGGCCGCAAATAGTCACTGTACAGGCGCGCTTCAGGCGTACCGGGTTCGGGTTGATAACCGTACTCCCAACGTACTAACGGCGGCATCGACATCAAGATGGACTCGGTGCGCCCGCCGGTTTGCAGGCCAAACAAGGTGCCGCGGTCCCAAACCAGATTGAATTCCACGTAACGGCCCCGGCGGTACAGCTGAAACTCGCGCTCACGCTCGCCGTAAGGCGTGGTTTTACGTCGTTCGATAATCGGTAAGTACGCATCAAGGTAGGCGTCGCCAACGGCGCGCATAATCGCGAAGCTCTCCGCAAAGCTGCGGTCATTCAGATCGTCAAAGAATAGCCCGCCAACACCTCGCGTTTCATCACGGTGCTTGAGCCAAAAGTAGTCATCGCACCAGGCCTTAAACTTTGGATAAAGTTCTTTGCCAAAGGGATCTAACGCCGCTTTCGCCACCTGGTGCCAGTGTTTAATATCTTCGTCAAAGGGATAAAACGGCGTGAGGTCGAAACCTCCCCCAAACCACCAGACCGGGTCCGCGCCTTCTTTCTCAGCAATAAAAAACCGCACATTGGCATGGCTGGTCGGAATATAGGGATTTCGCGGATGCATCACCAGTGACACCCCGCAGGCATTAAAGTTACGTCCGGCAAGTTCCGGACGGTGCGCGGTCGCAGAAGCCGGCATTTGTTCACCAAAAACATGCGAGAAACCTACGCCACCCTGCTCCAGCACCTGGCCGTCGCGCAGCACCCGGGAGCGACCGCCACCGCCACCTTCCCGCTGCCATTCCTCTTCGGCAAACACCGCACCGCCATCGGCTTCTTCTAATGCCTCAGAAATACGGTCCTGCAATTGTTTCAGGTAATGAATAACTTCGTCTAAAGATTGATGACTCATACTAAGCTCGGAAAACCTCTTGGGTGAGTGGATCAATAATCTTTGATGGGCTGTCTGCGCGACCGACTTCGGCATCCATCACCCAGCCAAGCTGGTCACCAAAAGCAGCTTCTACTTCTGCTGCGCTGGTCAATGAGGGCTGTCCGGCGAGATTTGCGCTGGTCGATACAATGGCGCTGCCTAAGGCTTTGCATAGCTGCCGGGTCGGCTCATGAGCGGTAACCCGAACCGCGATCTGCGGGCGCCCGCCCGTCAGCCACTCAGGTGTTTCCGGGGCTGCCGGCAGTAATAAAGTGATATGACCGGGCCAGCTCGAAAATACCGTGAAACGTTTATCCTGAGGAATCTTAGAATCTGCGACAAAGCGTACGAGCTGGCTGTAATCAGCGGCGACCAGAATCAGTCCCTTATTCAGCGGGCGCTGCTTTAATGTCAGCAGCTTCTTCACTGCCGCTTCATTGCGGGGGTCGCAACCCAGTCCGAACACAGCCTCGGTCGGGTACGCGAGTAACTCACCTTGTGCAAAAGCATCTCGTGCTGCTTGCCAGTTCATGCCGGAATCCTCTGTCCATTAACGGATCTTTGATTTGTAGTCACACTCACTATTGCCACAAATATACCGCTCGCCTGCGGTCGTTTTCTTGCGCAGCAAGATCGGATATGCACAGTCTGGACAAGATTCTGCCACAGGTGGCAACGGAACGGAAAACTTACAATCAGGAAAATGGTCACAGGCATAAAAGGAATGACCAAAGCGGCTGGTTTTCTGAACAAGTTTGCCCGTGCCACACTCCGGACAGCTTACATCGGTGCCCGGATCGAAATCAGCGGAGGTCATATAATCACAATCGGGGTAGCCACTGCAGCCAACAAAGAGACCAAAACGCCCCTTTTTCAACTGCAGCTCTTTCTGGCATCGGGGGCAAGGTACGCCCAATGATTGCGGTTCAAGAAAGTTGTCGGTCATTTAATGCAGCAGACCTTCTGGTTCCTCGAACAATAACCCTTCCATCTGATTGTAGGCATCTTCACACCCAGGTACGTTAAACAGCACCATAAGTACAACCCACTTCAGATCATCGAGTGTTACTTCCGGCATATCGAGTTCCATAACGCGGTCCATGACCATTTCGCGAGTCGCGAAATCGAGCACGCCAAGATTCTCGAGATACATCAGAAAGCCGCGGCTCGCACAATCTAACCGTGCCGTTTCTTCCGCTGTGAACACCCGTGTCGTTCTTTCGTGAGAACGGTTCAGATAGGGCTTAGCCTGGCTGTCCTGGAGATCGGCCAAACGTTCAAGCCATGCCAGCGCCTTATGAATCTCTTGCTGGCGGAAACCCGCTCGCGTGAGTTCATCAGTGAGCTCGTCATGGTTTACCTCTACCTCAACATCCGAATGGATGAAGTTCTCGAACAGATACATGAGGATATCAAACATCTTTAGCGCCTCCCCACTTTTATGTAACCACCGGCGACTGAAGCCACTCGCCCCTCTAATTCTAATAACACCAACTGCTCGGAAACCACAGCGACCGGTAGTCCGCTGCGCGCTACGATAGTGTCTATCGATGTAGCCTCATTGCCCACATTAGCCAACAATCCGGGGTTTGCCAAGCTTCGCCCATATTTATTTTCCGGCTCATTTTCAGAAGTTGGGGCTTGTCGTTTAAAATTCAACTCGTTACAAACATCGTCTACGCACGTCACTAAGGCCGCGCCCTGTTGCAATATGCGCAGGTTACCGGTCATGCCCTCATCCCAAATCGAACCGGGAATCGCCATGAGGGACCGGTTTTGCTCGAGCGCAAGGCGCGCTGTGGATAAGGTCCCACTACGCAGCTGCGCTTCGATCACCAGCACGCCTTTTGCTAGGCCACTTAGGATACGGTTGCGCCTGGGAAAGTGATCACGCCGGGCGGTGGTGCCGGGAACAAATTCAGAGACCAGCACGCCGCCTTGCTCGATACGTTGTTGTAATTGCCGGTGCTGCCTTGGGAAAACCTTATCAGGTCCGGTGCCGAGCACGGCTAATGTGGGGCCGACCGATAGTGCTGCCTCGTGCGCAGCGCGGTCTATTCCTTGCGCCATGCCGCTACTGACCAGTAGCCCTGCGCGGGTTAAATGCTCAGCCAAAAACCGCGCCGTATGCTGCGCGGGAGGGCTGCCCTTTCTACTGCCGATCACCGCGACCTGCGGAGCATTCAGAAGTTGACTATTGCCAGCGCAAAACAGAACTAAAGGTGGCTGCGAGATACCCCGCAGCTGGTCTGGATAATCTGCTTCAAACCAATGGATGACGCGCCGCTGTCCTTGACTTAACCAGTGTTCGGTAAGCTCTAGCTCCTGGGTGCCTGCTTGCTTTACCAATAGTTTAGAAGCTGCAGAAAAACTGCTGCATTGTTGAGCCTGGCGTCGTGGGTGGCCGGTCAGCCGCGCCAGCGCCAGCACTTCTGTTAAAGAGGGTTGCATCGCACATCCTTGTGCCGGAATTAGGTGTTAACTATCGGTCAGAGGCCAGCTGTAGCGGCATAAAGTACACGCCCACTTCGAACCACTCATGCGCGTCCACTACGATGGCCATACTCATCTCCGAATAGGTCTTGATCACCAGCAGCTCTGAGGTCGCCCGCGGCGGCAACCGCTGCGTGTCGCGCCATTTGCGCGAAATATCATCATAAGGTTTGTAAAGGTTTGCGGCTTCTGGCTTCAGCCCCTCGGTGAAGACATCCACTCCCGGGCGTAGCGCCTGGAACATCTGACCGACAGCGACACCATGCATGCTGCCCTTATCAAGCACGACAATATCGTACTTACCATGTTTCTCTGCATCACCCAGCGAGCCAACCACAAAGCCGTCTACGGGTGCGCCTGAACTGGCAACGATAATCTCCGGCAGTTTGGTTTCCTGTGGCGGCAACACCACATCGCCCCGACGGATCTCCCGCTTGGGTTTAATTAAATCACCCTCAATTGTGTCTGCGTGCTGGTAGGTAACACGTACCCCCGCCACATCGCGCAGCAAGAAGGAGTTTCCGATCTCATCTACCGGCGTGAAGACGCGGTATTTTTCATTTAGCTCAACCGCGCCATCAATATAAACTGGCGCCATGCCATTGATCCGGGGAGCTCCGCGATTGTCGCCCAGAATGCGCGGCATGCCGGCGAGCTCAGTCGCACTGACAATATGATGACCATCAATAAAGGGCGCCAGCGCTGCTCGATCGAAAGTCGGTACCGGATTACCTTTTGCCGCTAACACGCCCTCCGGCGTTAGCGACTTGAATTCTTTTCGGCTCAGTTGAGGTCGGCCGTTCACCCAGGATAAATAAAGTCGGTCACCAGGATAAATGAGATGTGGGTTCTCAATATCATCATTCAAGCGCCAGAGTTCCGGCCAATGCCATGGATCGTTTAAAAACAGCGCAGAGATATCCCATAATGTGTCGCCTTTCTTCACAACATATTCGCGCGGTGCATCTTCACGCAATTGAATCACATCCCCGCTGGTCATCGAAGTCGCTGACGTCTCATTTTGCAGCGGCGCAGATGCCGTTGCTGAAGGGATAAGCAAAAAACCGATGACCGCAATCGCTTGGTATCGCCAGGTAGCCATGTGGAGCTCCATTGTAAACTCGTGTTTTCATCCCCAAATTACGTTAAAATTGGCAAAGATGAAACTAACGAATGACGAGTTATGACTAATTTAACTATTTTAAAATATCCAGACGAGCGTTTACGCACCGTCGCAGAACCCATTACTAGTGTAGATGATAGTTTGCGCGAAACAATCGACGCGATGTTCGAAACTATGTACGACTCTAATGGTGTAGGCCTTGCCGCGACACAAGTCAATGTTCATAAAAGACTTTTTATTTCGGATTGTAGTGAAGATCAGAATGAACCTCTGGTCTTTATCAATCCGGAGATTACAGAAAAAGATGGCTTGTTCGCAAATGAGGAGGGCTGCCTGTCCTTCCCTGGCGTGTACGCGAAGGTCGAACGTGCGGAAAAAATAACGGTGACTGCGCTCGATCGCAACGGTGAGACCTTTACCATGAACGCGGAAGGTTTGCTGGCGATCTGCATTCAACACGAGATTGATCATCTGAACGGCAAGCTGTTCGTTGATTACTTATCGCCGTTAAAGCGTGACCGTATTCGCAAGAAGCTTGAGAAAGAAGCACGCCTGGGCGCTGTTTAATGCGTATTATTTTTGCGGGGACCCCTGAGTTTGCGGCCGGCCATCTCACTGCTCTGCTCGACAGCAAGGCGCACGAGGTGGTGGCGGTTTATACTCAGCCTGACCGCCCTGCCGGTCGGGGTAAGAAGCTGCAAGCCAGTGCCGTCAAGCAAGTCGCCATGGCCCATAACATCCCTGTCGAGCAGCCGTTATCGCTGAAGGACCCGGATGCCCAGGCGCAGTTAGCCAGTTATCACGCAGACGTGATGGTGGTGGTCGCCTACGGCTTGATTTTACCTGCAGCGGTGTTGCGTATTCCGCAGTTTGGCTGCATCAATGTGCACGGCTCATTGCTGCCACGCTGGCGCGGTGCGGCGCCTATTCAACGTGCGCTCTGGGCTGGCGACAATCACACCGGTGTAGCCATCATGCAAATGGAAGCCGGTCTCGACACCGGCCCGGTTTTGCTCAGTAAAGAACTACCCATTACCGCAGATGACACCTCGGCATCGCTTTATCACAAGCTTGCCGAACTCGGACCTGAAGCTTTATTGGAAACCTTAAAAGATTTACCCGCTTGCTTAAGTAAAGCGCAAAATCAGGACGAAACTCAGGTCACCTATGCACATAAACTCAGTAAAGAAGAAGCGGAGCTGGACTGGCAGGTACCCGCAGTTGCGCTGGAACGCTGGATCCGGGCTTTTAATCCTTGGCCAATGGCTTGGTTTGCCACAGCTGGGGGACCGGTTAAGGTGTGGCAGGCACACGTCGTGAACGGCGACCCCAAGGCAGAACCCGGTACCGTGGTTGCAGCGGACAAACAAGGCATCGTCATTCAAACAGGTGAACAAGCGTTGGCAATTACCCAGTTGCAACCACCGGGCAAAAAAGCCATGGCGGCCGGCGACTTTTTAAATGGCCGGGCGGATTGGCTGCCACCCGGCGCTAAGCTGCAGGGATCCGCACATGAGTAAAGGTGCAAACTCGCGCGCCGCAGCCGCAAAAGTACTGGCACAGGTACTTGAACATGGGCGCTCAATGTCACAAGCGCTGCCCGAACATACTGGTAATCTCGAATCGCGAGACCGCGCCATGGTGCAATCATTGTGTTTTGGCGTACTCCGTAACCTGCCTCTTTTAAACGCAGCCCTCGCAAGATTTCTGGACAAGCCTTTAAAGAAAGACCTGTTCATTCTGCACTACCTGCTGTTAGTGGGCGCTTACCAACTTCTGTTTATGGGCACCTCGGATCACGCTGCCGTTTCAGCCACCGTTGACGCCACCGAGCTGCTGAAAAAACGCCGTCAGAAAGGACTCATCAACGCTGTCTTGCGTAATCTACAACGGCAACGGCAGTCCCTCTGGAACGCACTTAATGATGACCCGGAGTTACGACACGGTCACCCGCGCTGGCTTGCCGACACGATCCGGGCGGCTTACCCGGAGCAAGCTGAGGCGATCTTTGCGGCTAATAATGTTCAGGCGCCCATGTGGCTGAGGGTGAACACGCAACAAATCAGCGTCGCTGAATTCCGCCAGGCACTTGAGGATTATGACCCTGAGCTCCTGCAGCCGGAGTCCATACCTGCATTGCCCACAGCCTTAAAGTTACAAAAAGCGGTCGATGTTCGTCAGCTGCCCGGCTTTGCCGACGGCTGGTTTTCGGTGCAGGATTGCTCGGCCCAGTACGCTGCGTATTTGCTTGCTCCCCAGCCCGGACAACGAGTACTCGATTGCTGCGCTGCACCAGGCGGTAAAACGGCGCATATTCTCGAACAGTCACCCTCGGCTACCGTGCATGCCCTGGACGTAGATGCCGAGCGCCTGCAGCGGGTCGAAGAAAATCTGACGCGACTGCAGCACAGTGCGCAGATCCTTACCGGCGATGCGGCACGTCCCGAGCAATGGTGGGATGGTGAACTGTACGATCGAATCCTGCTCGATGCGCCCTGCTCAGCAACCGGCGTCATCCGCCGCCATCCGGATATTAAATGGTTACGCCGTGCCAAAGATATTAGTGCGCTGGCGCAGACTCAAGCGGCATTGCTCGATGCCCTCTGGCCATTATTACGCCCCGGTGGTAGGTTAGTTTATGCAACCTGCTCTATAGTATCTGAAGAAAATTCGGAGCAGGTGAAAGCTTTTTGTCAGCGCCAGCACGATGCCCTGCCAATTCCTACAGCGCCCGACGGGGCGACCAGCTGGCAGCGGCTGCCTGGGGAACAGGATGGCGACGGCTTCTTTTACGCAATTGTGGAAAAGCAACAATGAAAATAGTGATTCTGGGCGGTGGCCAAGTGGGTGGTACGCTCGCCGAAAACCTGGTCGGTGAAGACAATGACATTACCATTGTCGATACCGACATGGCTCGCTTAGGAGAACTCTCGGACCGCAACGACATTCGTACGGTACAAGGTCATGGTGCGCATCCAAGAGTTCTGCGCAACGCGGGCTGCGAAGACGCTGACATGCTCATCGCAGTTACGCCAAGTGACGAAACCAATATGATGGCATGCCAAATTGCCTATACCCTGTTCCGTACGCCGAAACGTATTGCCCGGATCCGTTCCGAAGAATACATCGATTTCAAAGACCAGCTGTTCCATAAAGATGATGTTCCCGTTGACCATACCATCTCTCCAGAGCAACAGGTAACGCACTACATAAAACGGCTGGTCGATTACCCTGGCGCCCTGCAGGTGATGGAGTTCGCCGGCGGCCGCGCCAGCCTGGTTGCGGTCAAAGCCTATTACGGCGGTAAGCTGGTGGGGCATGCGATTTCCTCACTGAAAGAACACATGCCGAACGTTGAAACCCGGGTGGCAGCTATTTTCCGTCAGGGCAAACCTATCCGTCCCATGGGGACCACCATTATTGAAGCCGGCGACGAAGTTTTCTTCATCACCGACACTCGTTACGTGCGCATGGTCATGGAAGAAATGCAGAAGCTTGAGCATCAGTATCGCCGCATCATGATTGCCGGCGGTGGTAATATTGGCGCAGGCCTGGCTCGACTGCTGGAAGACAACCACCACGTTAAACTCATCGAACGAAACCCGGCGCGTGGCGAAATTCTCAACGAGAGTCTGCGCCACACCACAATTCTTGAGGGCGACGCCTCAGAGAGCCGGCTGCTGAGTGACGAGCATATTGAAGACGTTGATGTCTTCATTGCCGTCACCAATG
The DNA here is from genome assembly GCF_030466375.1 of Pseudidiomarina terrestris. Classification (NCBI taxonomy): domain Bacteria; kingdom Pseudomonadati; phylum Pseudomonadota; class Gammaproteobacteria; order Alteromonadales; family Idiomarinaceae; genus Pseudidiomarina; species Pseudidiomarina terrestris. The sequence goes on along the minus strand of NZ_JAGGJE010000002.1, from coordinate 124,667 downwards.
ACGACGAAGCCAACATCATGTCCGCTATGCTGGCGAAAAAAATGGGTGCAAAGAAAACCATGGTGCTGATCCAGCGCCAGGCCTATGTGGATTTGGTGCAGGATGACGTTATTGATATCGCAATCTCGCCACAACGAGCCACAGTATCTGCGTTGCTGTCACTGATCCGCAAAGGCGATATCGTCAATGCCTACTCGCTGCGTAAAGGTGCCGCTGAGGCCATCGAAGCTATCGCTCATGGTGATGAGAAAACTTCAAAAGTGGTGGGTAAATCGATCAGTGAAATCAAGCTGCCGCCGGGCACAACCATTGGCGCGATTGTGCGTGGGCATGAGGTCATGATTGCCCATGATGACACGGTGTTGCACGCTGACGACCATGTCATTCTCTTTTTAGTGGATAAGAAATACGTGCGCGAAGTTGAGCGCCTGTTCCAGCCAAGCGCTCTGTTCTTCTAAGAGCGCCAGAAGGTCGGCGTGAGCAGCACCAGGATGGTAAAAATTTCAAGCCGGCCGAACAACATCGCGATCACCAGCAGCCATTTCGCAGCATCGGGAATGGTCGCGTAGTTTGCAGCAACATCCCCCAGGCCCGGACCCAGATTATTTAAACAGGCCGCCGTTGCCGAAAAGGCAGTAATATCATCCAATCCGGTCGCCAGTAAGCCCAGCATCACCACCACAAACACCAGAGCATACGCGGCAAAGAAGCCCCATACGGCCTCAACCACACGCTGTGGCAATATGCGGTTACCTAGCTTCACGGTGTAAACCCCCGCCGGATGCACCAGCCGGTTGAGTTCACGTACGCCTTGTCGGAACAGAAGCACAACCCGCACCACTTTCAAGCCACCTGCGGTTGAACTTGCGCAACCGCCTATGAAACTTGCAAAAACAAGCAGTAACGGCAGAAATAAAGGCCAGGCGGAGAAGTCTGTGGTGGCAAATCCTGCGGTGGTGCTTATCGATACCGACTGGAACATGGCCTGGTTGAAGGCTGTGCCAGTATCAGCAAACTCTTTATGGACCAGCACCGTAGCAAATACCACCAACAGCAACGCCAGCTGAATGCCAAGAAAGGCTTTCACTTCGGGGTCACGCACGTAACTCATGAGCGAGCGGCCGGTAATGGCCGCATAGTGAATGGCGAAGTTTACCGAGGACAACAACAAGAACACCACACAAATGGTGTTAATCGTGCTGCTATCGAAGTAGCCCATGCTGGCGTCATAGGTACTGAAGCCCCCCACTGCGATCGTTGAAAACGCATGGCCGATAGCATCAAACCAGTTCATCCCGGCCAAATGATAGGCCGTCGCGCAGGCCGCAGTCAGGGCGACATAGATGTACCACAGGTGCTTAGCGGTATCCGCGATACGCGGTGTCATTTTGGCATCTTTCTGCGGTCCGGGGATTTCGGCGCGGTAGAGCTGCATACCACCGATTCCAAGCATAGGCAGAATTGCCACCGCTAACACGATGATACCCATACCGCCGAGCCACTGCAGCTGTTGACGGTAGAATAAAATACTGTGTGGCAGCGTTTCCAGGCCCTGAATGACCGTCGCTCCGGTTGTGGTCAGCCCGGAGAAAGACTCAAATACCGCATCGGTAAATGACAGGGGTAACTCCTGCGCGAACCATAACGGCATCACCCCGACCATGCCCAACACCGTCCAGAACAGGACCGTGAGCAGGAAGCCATCGCGAACCTTCAGGTCAGCATGTTCGTTTCGGTTCGGGTACCAAACCAGAAAACCAATGATCAGGCTAATGGCAAACGCTAAAGTAAATGCGCTCCCCCCGCCATCGCCGTAGATCAGAGCAACAGCAGCTGGCGGCAGCAAGCTTAAGCTGAATACGCAAATTAACAGCCCCAGAACACGAAGAATTCCTCTTAGGCGCACGAATTATCCCCAGTTTGACGTTTTTTTAGTGCAACACGCCCTTGTGTTGCGTTTTTTAAGGCCGTAGCGAGATCTTCAAACAGCTGTTCAGGCAAAGCGACCTGCTGTTCGATAGTTGCCGCGAAATTGTGTTGTTCTGTTATGGCATCGTACTGCGCCAGACAATGCGTGACAACTTTTTGATCTGCATAATCGTAGTGTAAATAGGCAGTTTTGCGCACTATTTTCTGACTTTGCGACGTCATCTTCAATGCCTCCAGAGTCGCCTGCGTATAGGCGCGCTGGAGCCCACCTGTGCCTAACTTGATACCGCCAAAGTAACGCACTACGACCACCGACACCTCGCCCAGTCCACTGTTCAGTAACACTTGCAACATTGGCCGCCCGGCTGTACCGCTGGGCTCGCCATCGTCGCTCATGGCGTAACTCTGACTGTGGTCGGGAGCCGCATAGATAGCAGCACTGCAATAATGGTTCGCGCCCGGCCATTGCTGCTGACAAAAGCGAATATGCGCCTGATGCTGGCTCGCAGACGTTACCTGCTGGACCGAGGTAATGAAGCGACTGTGTTTAATCTCAATCTCGTGGGTGCATGGCGCCGCCGGAATCAAATACTGTGTCATAGCCCCTACAAGTCCAGCGCTGCTTTACTAATTTTCATATCCACCAGCTCAGCAAAGCGATTCCGTGTTTCCTTTGGTTGCTCAAGAAGCAGGTAGATTTGCTGGTAAGCAAGCACATTTTTTACATAGTCCCGGGTTTCCCGGTAAGGGATGGTCTCAATCCAACGATCAATCGCAATGGGACTGGTCGGAATCCAGTCAATAACCCGGTAGATGCCGCCATTATAAGCTGCGGTAGCCACAACCCAGTTGTCACCGAGACGCCGCTTTAGATCGGCGAGATAGCGCGTACCTAAACGAATGTTGACGCTGGTGTTTTGCAAATCATGGCGGCCATAATCGCGTCGTCCTACATAGCGCGCAGTGCTAGGTAACAGCTGCATCAGGCCGTGCGCTCCGGCGTGGGAATAAGCATCGAAACGAAACGCACTTTCGCGCCGTGAAATCGCAAAAGCCCAGTCCGCGGCAATACCTGCCGCCTCGGCATTCTCCCGATGCTCTTCTGCGTAAGCAAGAGGGAAGCGCTGTTCTATAGCACCGAATTCGCCAAGCTGACCCAGTGTATAAATAGCCTGATCATGCCAGCCCCACTGTGACGCCAGCACCGCCAACAGTTCTTGTCGGCGCGGCTCAGCGCCCTGCAACAACTGATACCACTCCCTGCGGGCATCGATATAACGCTCAAGCTGTAAGAACTCGTAAGCTCTTTGTACGGCCGGTAGCGCGCGTACCGCTTGTAATTCTTGTGGTAAGTAGCGGATATCCTCTTGCGCCAGTTGCAACGGCAGCTCAAGTTTACTCGCAGCTAAGAAACCGTAGTAACTGCGCTGGTCGGCGATTTGCGCAAAAAAGGTCGCCGCCTGTTGCTGGTCGCCCAGCTCTTCGTAGGCCCGTCCACGCCAGTAGAACCATTGGGCTTTTTCGGTGGCAAGTCCCACTTCTGCAGCAGGATCTTCAAGCAGCGCCTGCCAATCGCCTTCCCGCACCCACTCGGCCAGCTGCCACTGCAAAGTCGCCGCATTATGCTCACGCGGCTCCAGCCGGGCCAGCCAGTCATGGGCCTGGGAGTGATCTTTGGCGCTTAGGGCGACTGCGAAGTTTTGCTCAAGCTCGGTGCGTTGACTCTGGCTCAGAACGATTCCTTCGGGCAAATCTTCGAACGTACGAATAGCAACATCAGGGTCGCGCCAAATCAGCCGGCCCAGCGCATAGGTAACAATACTGGCAGCGCGCTCAGCTGCAGTGCCCTGCTGTCGCGCCAGCTCATCCATTTCACGCACAAGATTCGCCGGATTGCGGCGAACCTGACGGTAACTTTTAATCAATTCGCTGGTAGGCGCTTCCACCAGTCCTGCCAGATACGGTAACAAGGTATGCTTGCCATCTTCGGCCGCTAACTTAGCCCGTTGCCAAACCATGTCATCGGTGCGACGTCCGGCCTGGGCCCACGTCGCCAGCAACGGGTCACAGGCTTTCGGCAAGGATTCTCCGGTCAACCAAAGTTGATCGACGGCGCGCATAACAGCGTCGCGCGGTTGAGTTTCCTGACTCAGTGAGAAACGCCAGAAATAACAACGATGTTCGACCCGTCCCGGATAAATGAAGTCGCGTAAAAAACGTTGCTGTTCATTGTTTTGCGCCAGATAGTCAAGCCAGGGGTAGCGTAGCTGCCAGTCCAGCGGCGTGTTGCTCAGAACCTCAAAAAAGTCCAGCACCCGCTCTTCGTTGGCCACGTAGCCGACTTGCAGTAAGCGCTCCAACTCCAGATAAGGAGTTAATGGATAGTCGCGCAACTCGTCCAACAGCTGATTGTACTCATTCAGCCGCCCGCGTTTTGCCGCATATTCAGCCTTCACAAACAGCTGCCGTTGCTTTTCGCGTTGTTCGCCCCCATTTAGATCGGGATCATGAATTTTAGGCTCAGCTCGAGTGTCGGTGGAAAGAACCGCTGTAAACAGAAGCGCACATACTGTCGTTCGAATTAACCACATAATTTCAAACGCTCGTTTAAATAATCATTGAAAAATTGACCTAATCGGGCCAAACTCTTGTCACTAAACGCTTGTCACAAATTAATGTGTCATAACCTAGTGTCACATCATAGCTGACTACGAATCATACGCTAACCGAACGCAATCTGAAAATCAGGAGACCATATATGATTTATCAGGGTGATAGCATTCGGGTCGAATTTGTCTCTGACGGCATTGCCGAGCTGCAGTTTGCAGCCGCTGGTTCTGTCAACAAATTTGACCAGAAAACCTTGGAAGAATTCAGTCAGGCTTTAGCGAAACTCGCTGAAACCAAAGACCTCAGTGGCGTTATCGTCACCAGTAGCAAGCCTACGTTCATTGTAGGCGCAGACATCACTGAATTCCAAACTCTCTTCGCCGATGTCGAACACACCAAGCAGTGGGTGCATAAAGCATCGCGCGTTTTCGACCAGTTAGAAGACCTGCCCGTACCTACCGTTGCTGCAGTCACTGGCTTTGCTTTAGGTGGCGGGTGTGAAGCAACGCTTGCGTGTGACTACCGGGTTGCAGATACCACAGCCACCATTGGTCTTCCTGAAGTTAAACTGGGTCTGATTCCTGGCTTTGGCGGAACCATGCGCTTACCACGCATTATCGGGCCGGATAACGCCTTGGAGTGGATCACCACAGGTAAGAACAATTCTGCTGTAGATGCGCAGAAAGTTGGCTTGGTAGACGCCGTTGTTGCTCCTGAAAAATTGCGTGATGCGGCTCTGGACATGGTCCAACAAGCCATCGATGGCGATTTAGATTGGCGCGCCAAGCGCCAGCCAAAGCTGGATCCGTTACAAGCTAACGATACCGAGCTAACCATGACCATGGTCACGGCAAAAGGTATGGTTGCGGCCAAAGCAGGCAAACACTACCCTGCGCCACATGCGGCTATCAAGGCCATTGAAGACGGTGCCCGTAGCCATCGTGAAGAAGCTCTGAATGCAGAGAATGAAGCTTTCGTTGGCCTGACCCAAACCGACGCCTGTCATGCCCAGGTCGGTATTTTCATGGCGGACCAGTTTGTTAAAGGCAAGGCAAAGAAAGCCGCGAAACAGGCCTCTAAAGAGATTAAGACAGCAGCGGTTTTAGGTGCTGGCATCATGGGTGGCGGTATTGCCTATCAATCTGCCTACAAAGGCGTACCGGTCGTCATGAAAGACATTCGCCAGGAAGCGCTGGACCAAGGTATGGGCGAAGCGAGCAAGATCCTTGGCAAAATGGTCGAACGCGGCAAGATTGACCATAAGAAAATGGCTAAAGTTTTGTCCTCCATCACGCCAACTTTACTTGACGATGCCGTGAAAAATGTCGATATCGTCGTCGAGGCCGTGGTCGAGAACCCAGACGTGAAAGGCAAGGTTCTTGCGCAAATGGAGGATGTCGTCGCTGATGATGCGATTATCGTATCGAACACCTCAACCATTTCCATCGACCGACTGGCGAAAAACCTGAAAGATCCGTCACGCTTCTGCGGCATGCACTTCTTTAACCCGGTGCACAAAATGCCATTGGTAGAAGTTATTCGTGGTGAAAAGACCTCTGATGAAACCGTCGCTGCGGTCGTTGCCTACGCATCGCGTATGGGTAAAACGGCAATTGTCGTAAACGACTGCCCGGGCTTCCTCGTCAACCGAGTACTCTTCCCGTACCTGGCTGGTTTTGCTGGCATGGTCGATGAAGGCGCTGACTTTGCCGCCATCGATAAGGTGATGGAACGTCAATTCGGCTGGCCCATGGGTCCTGCTTACTTGTCCGATGTCGTTGGTATTGATACTGCCGACCATTGCACCGAAGTCATGGCTGATGGCTTCCCATCACGCATGCCTCGTGACACCAACAGCGCGATTGCCAGGCTTGCCGCCGCCGAGCGCTATGGCCAGAAGAACGGTAAAGGCTTCTACAACTACGGCGTCGACAAAAAAGGCCGCCCAAGCAAAGAAAAAGCCCCAGAGGTTTATGAAATGCTTGGTATTACAGGCAAAGAGTTTAGCGCCGATGAAATCATTCATCGCACTATGGTGCCAATGGTCAACGAGTGTGTACGTTGCCTGGAAGAAGGTATCGTCAGCTCAGCCGCCGAATGCGACATTTCGTTGCTTTACGGTCTTGGCTTCCCACCGTTCCGTGGAGGCCCGTTCCGTTACCTGGAAACATTGGGCTTAGCTAAGTTCGTCGAAATTGCTGATAAATACGCGCATCTGGGTGAGATGTATCAAGTCACCGATGGCCTGCGCGAAATGGCAAAAGCCAATAAATCGTACTTTGCGGGCTAACGGAGGAAATTATGAAAGACGTAGTTATAGTCGACTGTATTCGCACCCCTATGGGGCGCTCAAAAAACGGCGTGTTCCGTAACGTTCGCGCTGAAGACCTCTCTGCAGAACTTATGAAAGGCCTGTTGGAAAGAAATCCGCAGGTCGACGTAAACGAATTGGAAGATATTTACTGGGGCTGCGTACAGCAGACCCTGGAACAAGGCTTCAATATCGCACGGAACTCTGCGTTAATCGCAGGTATTCCGCACCACGTAGCTGGTGTTACCGTGAACCGCCTGTGTGGCTCATCCATGCAGGCCATCCACGATGCCACCCGTGCCATTATGGCCGGCGACGGTGAAATCTTTATCGCCGGCGGCGTTGAGCACATGGGGCACGTACCTATGACTCACGGCATCGATTTCCACCCCGGCATGAATAAGTCAGTTGCCCGCGCCTCTGGCTCCATGGGTATGACCGCTGAGTTGCTGGCGCGAAAATTTGAAGTGGACCGTGCTGCGCAAGACGCCTTTGGTGCCCGTTCGCACCAACGCGCTCATGCCGCGACTACTGAAGGCCGTTTTGCCAAGGAAATTCTTCCTATTCAAGGACATGATGCTGATGGCGTCCTGCGCTTGATCAGAACCGACGAGACCATTCGTCCGGAAACCTCCGTAGAAGGTCTCGCTCAGTTACGCCCGGTCTTTGATCCGGCTAACGGTACAGTGACCGCGGGTACCTCGTCGGCATTGTCCGACGGTGCTGCCGCGACCTTGATCATGTCTGCCGAGAAAGCCAAAGCCTTGGGCCTGACGCCACGAGTAAAAATTCGTGCCATGGCGGTCGCCGGCTGCGATCCGTCCATTATGGGCTTTGGCCCGGTTCCTGCGACCAAGAAAGCGCTGCAGCGTGCAGGCTTAAGCATTGATGATATCGACCTGTTCGAGCTCAACGAAGCTTTCGCTGCACAATCACTACCCGTGCTGAAAGGTCTTGGTTTGCTGGAGAAAATGGACGACAAAGTCAACTTAAACGGCGGTGCAATTGCACTGGGTCACCCGCTGGGCTGTTCTGGCGCGCGTATTTCGACCACGCTGATCAACCTGATGGAAGAGAAAGACGCGACCTTTGGTGTAGCCACCATGTGTATCGGGCTTGGCCAGGGCATCGCCACCGTATACGAGCGCATGAGCTAACCTGCGCTTTTTCCGCACGCGATTTTACCGTAAAATAAAAGCCGTAGCAGTGAACTGCTACGGCTTTTTTATTAGAAAGTAGTTGCCCTGCTAAAAGGAACCCGCGTGACACAAGCGATAACACAAACCCTCGACACCCTTGGGCTACGCTGCCCCGAGCCAGTGATGCTGATCCGCGCCACCATCCGTAAACTGGAACAGGGCGACTTACTCGAAGTCATCGCCGACGACCCCGCCACCACCCGCGACATCCCAAGCTTTTGCCGCTTCATGGATCATCAGCTCGTCATTGCTGAAACGACTTCAGCACCGTATCGGTATGTCATTCGCAAAGGGAGCTAAAGGCGCGCGCGTGGCGAGCGACGGCGCGGGTGGGTTGATGCTTCGTTGTCAAGGGTGTGCGCCGCTGGCCCTGCGTGTGTCTCCCGCCCTAAAGGTAAAGGTGTGCGCCGCTGGCGAAGGCCGTGTGCGAGGGTGGCGGGGGATTTCCAAGGGTGTCGGCCGCATGGATGCGGCCGCCAAGCCCCCAGGGAAGGGTTTACGGCGGCCCTTGGAGATACCCCGCCACCCTTGCACTGAAGGCCGAAGCCGAGCTAGATGTACTTTTGCCAGAACTCCGCTTTGCCGGTGGCTTCGTCGAGTTGGTAGGGCTTGAAACCGAATTTGTCGTACGCCAGCTTGGCTGGCTCGTTGCCTTCCAGCACCTCGAGCGTCAGTTTCACGCAGCCGCGGAATTGCGCCAGAGTTTCTACCTCCTGCAGCAAGCGTTTGGCAATGCCCTGACCGCGAAAATCTTTGATCACCGCGATATCGTGGATGTTCATCACCGGCTTCGCGGCAAAGGTTGAGAAACCTTCTACGCAGTTCGCCAAACCGACAGGCTCATCGTCAACGAAGGCCAATAACGAGAATACATAATCGCGTTTTGCCATTTCGTCGACCAAATTCTGCCGGGTCTCGTCAGGTAACGCCTCGCCACCACCCATCGGATCTTGCGCGTAATCATTTAACATAGCGACCACCGCCTGGCGATGCTTCGGATTTTGATAGTCAGCTAAAGTAATCTCAACCATGATGCTCTCGTGATGTTAAGGAAAAATTACGCATTTCCCGACAAACCTCATCATAACAATGACAGTCGACCACATGGTCGTTGACCATGCCGACAGCCTGCATGAATGCGTAACAAATCGTTGTGCCTACAAAGCTAAAGCCTGCTTTCTTCAGGGCTTTGGCCATAGTATCAGAAACTTCATCAGAGGTGGGGATGTCATCACCCTGTCGGGCGAAGATCCGCGGCGTTCCATCGCTAAACTGCCAGAGAAATTCAGCAAAGGGCTGCCCTTGCTCACGCAAGTCCACATAGGCCCGGGCGTTCTTGAAAATGGACTCAATTTTAAGCCGGTTGCGTACTATGCCCGCATTTTCCATCAATTCCGCTTTGTAGCTTTCTGGAAGTTGCAGGATTGCATCAGGATTAAAGTCACAAAAGGCAGCCTCGTAATTCGCTTGTTTTCGCAAAATCGTCAGCCAACTTAAACCTGCTTGCTGACCGTCCAGACACAGCTTTGCAAACAGCTCCTGACTGTCGGCCACCGGGCGCCCCCACACCTCATCGTGGTAGCGTACATAGTCTGGCGCAGTGCCACACCAACTGCATCGTTGCACAGATGTCTGCATTTTTAGCCGCGCTCCTGTAACCCTTGCTCAACAAAGGGTATAATTTACGCCACTTTTGATTAAAAATCAGCACGAGAAGAACACATGGCCAGCTACGATGTAAAAACCTTTCAAGGTCTCATCCTCGCGCTCCAGGATTACTGGGCGCAACAGGGGTGTGCGATTGTGCAACCCCTCGATATGGAAGTAGGCGCAGGCACTTTTCATCCAATGACGTTTTTACGCGCCGTTGGCCCTGAACCAGCCAACTTTGCCTATGTGCAGCCTTGTCGCCGTCCTACTGATGGCCGTTACGGCGAAAACCCCAACCGGCTACAGCACTATTATCAGTTTCAGGTTATTTTGAAGCCCTCTCCGAAGAATATTCAGGAACTTTATCTGGGTTCATTAGAGCTGCTTGGATTTGACCCCCTGGTTCACGATATTCGCTTCGTCGAAGACAACTGGGAATCCCCCACGCTTGGCGCCTGGGGCCTGGGCTGGGAAGTCTGGCTTAATGGTATGGAGGTGACCCAGTTCACCTACTTCCAGCAGGTCGGCGGCCTGGAGTGTCGGCCGGTTGCCGGTGAGATTACTTATGGTCTGGAGCGCCTGGCGATGTACATCCAGGGCGTTGATAGTATTTATGATCTGGTCTGGACCGATGGTCCGCGCGGTACGATTTTCTACCGTGACGTGTTCCACCAGAACGAAGTAGAACAGTCCACCTATAACTTCGAACATGCGGCGGTAGATGTCTTGTTTGACCGATTTGACGCCTGCGAGCGCGAGTGTAAGCACTTACTTGAGCATAATTTGCCGCTGCCGGCATACGAACAGGTGATGCGTGCCTCACACGCATTTAACCTGCTCGATGCCCGCCACGCAATATCGGTAACCGAACGTCAGCGGTATATCCTGCGTGTTCGTACCATGGCGAAAGGCTGCGCTGAAGCCTACTATGCGGCGCGTGAAGCGCTTGGTTTTCCACTGGCAGAGCAAGGAGCTTAAGACGTGCAATACGCTACTCTCTTAGTTGAAATCGGTACCGAAGAGTTACCTCCAAAAGCGCTGAAAGGCTTAAGCGAAACCTTTGCGCAGAACCTTGCCCAACAGCTTACGGATAACACGCTGAAGCATGGCGCCGTGCAGTGCTTCGCCACCCCGCGTCGGCTGGCGATTCAAATCCAGGATGTTGCGGCGCAACAAGAAGACCAAGTGGTTGAGAAGCGCGGCCCTTCAGTTGATGTAGCTTTCGATGGCGACGGTAACCCCACTAAGGCAGCCCAAGGCTGGGCACGCTCAAATGGCATTAGCGTCGACCAGGCCGAGCGCCTTAAAACAGACAAGGGCGAATGGTTACTCTACAAAGCTGAAGTCAAAGGGCAGCCCTTAAGCGCCCTGCTAGCAGATTTCGTGCAGCGGGCGCTTGAGCAGTTGCCTGTCGCAAAACCTATGCGCTGGGGTAATGGTAACGTTCACTTCATCCGCCCTGTTCACACAGTGACGCTGATGTATGGCGATGAACTCATTGCCGGTGAAGTATTAGGAATTGCCTCGGCAAATAAATTGCTGGGCCACCGATTCCATTGCCCGCAAGGCACGCAGCTGATGCATGCCGACGAATACGAGGAAACTCTGGAGTCGGCCTGGGTTATTGCCGACTTCGCAAAGCGCCGCGCTCGAATTGAAGATGGCATCCGTGTCCAGGCGCAGCAAGCCGGAGGTCAGGTCCGTGCTGACGAGGCGCTACTTGATGAGGTGACGGCTCTGGTTGAGTGGCCGGTCGCGCTGACAGCCAGCTTTGACAAAGGCTTTTTGGACGTACCTAAAGAGCCACTGATTGTCACCATGAAGGACGATCAGCGTTACTTCCCGTTGGAAGACCAGCAAGGCCAGCTACTGCCCCACTTCGTGTTCATTACCAACATCGATAGCAAAGATCCCGAACAGGTCATTTTGGGTAATGAGCGAGTCGTTCGCCCGCGCCTGGCAGATGCCCAATTTTTCTATGAAACAGACAAAAAGACCGCTCTCGAAGAGCGCGTCAATGCCCTTGATAATGTTCTGTTTCAGAAGAAGCTTGGCAGCATCAAGGACAAATCTGATCGCATTGCACAAGTCGCAGCTGGCATTGCAGATATGCTGGGTAGCGACAAAGAGATTGCGCAACGCGCAGGTTTCTTATGTAAAGCCGACCTGGTGTCACAGATGGTGCTGGAATTCCCCGAAACACAAGGTGTGATGGGGATGCATTATGCGCGCAATGATAATGAAGCTGAAGGCGTTGCTGAGGCCATTTACGAGCACTACCTGCCACGGTTTAGTGGTGATGCCCTGCCCCAGACCATTCCAGGCTGTGCGGTAGCTCTGGCTGACAAGCTGGACTCACTGGTAGGCATCTTTGGGATTGGCCAGGTTCCGAAAGGCGATCGCGATCCGTTTGCGCTGCGTCGCGCCGCCATAGGTTTACTGCGTATCATCGTCGAAAAAGACCTGCCGCTCGATCTGAACGATTTGGTGCAGCTGTCGCGGAAAAGCTTTGGCGACCTGCTAACCAGTGAGAGCGTTCACGACGATGTGGTGGAGTTTTTGCTAGGCCGCTTCCGTCCGTGGTATCAGGACCAGGGAATTAGTGTCGATGTGATTCAAGCGGTTCTCGCCCGTCGCCCAACGGCGCCGGTCGATTTCGACCAGCGGGTGCACGCTGTTGCAGCCTTCCGTAAGCTGGAAGAAGCCCAGGCCCTGGCCGCTGCCAACAAACGGGTAGCAAATATCTTAGCCAAGCTTGATAGCCCTGTTGCAACGAAAATCGACAGCGGGCTGTTAAGCGCCAGTGAAGAGATAGCACTGGTTAAGGCTCTGGAAGAGGCTGAGCTACGCGCAAACGATGCACTCAAGCACAACAACTATACTGGAGCTTTAAAGGCTCTGGCGGCCTTACAGAAGCCCGTAGATGCGTTCTTCGACAATGTCATGGTTAATGCAGAGGATGACGCCGTGCGCACTAACCGGCAGGCAATTTTACAAAGGCTACGCGAACTCTTTTTGCAGATCGCTGACATTTCAGTACTAAATTGATCTTCAGCACTTTAAGTAGCTAAAGCATTGATAAGAAATAAAAAAGGAGCCAAGTGGCTCCTTTTTTTTGCTTTGATAACTGCAACCCTTGGTTAAACGTCCAGGTTGGCCACTTTCAGTGCATTGGTTTCGATAAAGTCGCGACGCGGCTCTACATCATCGCCCATCAGTGTAGTAAATAACTGATCAGCAGCAATCGCATCTTCAATGGTAACTCGCAACATGCGGCGAGTTTCAGGATCCATCGTCGTTTCCCAAAGCTGCTCAGGGTTCATCTCACCAAGACCTTTGTAGCGCTGAATATAAACGCCCCGCTTGGACTCACTGATCAACCATTCAACAGCTTCAACAAAGTCATCAACAGGTTTCTCTTTGTCGCCGCGACGGACATAACCGCCCGGCTCTACCAAGCCATTAATCTTCTCACCGATACTGACCAACTGGTCATAGTCGCGAGACATTAAAAACTCGAAATTTAACGGATAGTTGGTATCGATACCATGCTGACGCACAATCACTACAGGCAAATGCAATTTACGCTCTTCGTCAAACTGGGTCGACATAGTGTACGTAGCTGAGTTGATTTCACGAGTGGTCAAATCGTTCTGCAGCGTTGCAATCCAGTTCTGCATACCGGACTCATCTTTCATCAGCTCTTCGGTTAACCGTGGCGCATAAACCAGACGTTGTAAAAACGTCTCAGGCATACGACGTGACAACCGTACTTTGATAGCGTTCTGCACTAGCTGGTAATCATTTACCAGACTCTCCAGGTGTGGACCAGAGATGCCTGGTGCGTCAGCGTTGACGTGCAAGGACGCGTTCTCTAGCGCCATACTGGTTAGATAGGCAATCAAACCCGGATCATCTTTGATATAGGTTTCTTGCTTGCCCTTCTTCACTTTGTACAATGGCGGCTGAGCAATATACATATAGCCACGTTCGATCAGTTCAGGCATTTGACGATAGAAAAAGGTCAACAGCAGCGTACGAATGTGCGAGCCGTCGACGTCAGCATCCGTCATAATGATGATACGGTGGTAACGTGTTTTGTCTGGATTGTATTCGTCTCGACCGATACCACAACCTAGGGCTGTGATCAGAGTTGCGACTTCTTGAGACGCGAGCATCTTATCGAAACGCGCTTTTTCGACGTTCAGGATTTTACCTTTCAGTGGCAAAATGGCTTGGAACTTACGATTCCGCCCTTGTTTTGCCGAACCGCCTGCAGAGTCACCCTCCACTATATAGAGTTCGGAAAGTGCTGGGTCTTTTTCCTGACAGTCCGCTAACTTACCCGGCAAGCCAGCTAAGTCAAGCGCGCCTTTACGGCGAGTCATGTCGCGAGCTTTACGCGCCGCTTCACGAGCACGTGCAGCATCGATAATCTTACCTACGATTATCTTTGCTTCGTTCGGTTGCTCAAGCAGGTAGTCCGCTAGCTGTGCATTCATCGACTGCTCGACTGCAGTTTTCACCTCAGATGAAACGAGCTTTTCCTTGGTTTGTGATGAAAATTTCGGGTCCGGTACTTTCACCGAGATCACTGCCGTTAGACCCTCTCGCGCATCATCACCCGTTGCATTGGTCTTGTATTTTTTATTCAGCCCCTCTTTTTCCATGTAGGAATTAAGGGTGCGCGTCAATGCAGCACGGAAGCCAGCTAAGTGTGTTCCGCCATCCCGTTGAGGAATGTTATTGGTGTAACAATAAATATTTTCCTGAAACGAATCATTCCATTGCATAGCCACTTCAACCGCAATACCGTCATCACGATCTAAGGTAAAGTGGAACACGCTCTGGTGTATTGGGGTTTTCTTATCGTTCAAATATTCGATGAATGCAGCAATACCACCTTCATATTTGAAGTGGTCTTTACGGTCGTTACGTTCGTCTTGCAAAATAATCGAAACGCCCGAGTTCAAGAACGAAAGCTCACGAAGTCTTTTCGCCAAGATATCGTAGTGAAATTCTACGTCAGCGAAGATCTTAGGGCTCGGCCAAAAACGTAGCTCGGTACCGCTCCGCTCTGTGTCGCCGATTTGTTTTAGTGGTTCAACCGGATCACCAAGTTTATAGAACTGCTCGTAAACGTGACCTTGGCGACGGATAGTTAATTGCAACGTATCGGATAGCGCGTTTACAACAGACACACCTACACCGTGTAAGCCGCCTGAAACCTTGTAAGAGTTATCATCGAATTTACCACCCGCATGCAATACGGTCATGATGACCTGAGCCGCGGAAACGCCCTCTTCCTCGTGCAAGTCGACAGGAATACCCCGTCCATCATCTTTAACCGAAACAGAGCCGTCGGAGTGAATCGTGACAACGATATCTTTACAGTGTCCAGCAAGTGCTTCGTCTATCGAGTTATCGACGACCTCAAACACCATGTGGTGCAAACCCGTGCCATCATCGGTGTCTCCGATGTACATGCCTGGGCGTTTACGAACGGCATCAAGTCCTTTTAAAACTTTAATACTGGACGAATCGTAGTTATTTTCTGCCATAACGGTTTCTCTATAGTTCCTTGACGGTTCCATGTTCCACGTGGAACATTCTGGTATCAGCGCTTCGAATTATCTCAGGCAGTTCGCCCTTATTAATCGCTGAAACGAATAACTGTGCTTTAGTCGCGACCAATGCCTCGCAGAACTTCTGCTGGCTACCGGCATCTAGTTCTGCCGTAATATCGTCGACCAAATAAATACATTGTACTCCTGTTTTCGCGAAGAGGTACTCGCCTTGCACCACTTTTATCGCTGCAACAAAGAGCTTAAGCTGACCTCGCGAGAGGATAGATTTCACGTCCTCCCCATTTGCCAACATTTTAAGCTCGGCTTTATGAGGTCCTACAATAGCATGACCGTAACGGTCTTCGGCGGATTTGTTTTTAGCCATAGCGTCCCGCAACGACAAATCGCCATCCCAACCCTGCTTTAAAATGATTTTAAAATCATATTCCGGCAAAAAGTGCTTCAGCCTATCAAGTAAGACCGGCTCAAAGCCCGACCAATACTTTTGCCGTTCAGCCGCCACTTGCTCGCCAAGTTCCGCAAACTTTGTATCCCAATAGTCCCCTTCCTGACCCACGCGGCGTTGCTTTAACAAGCTGTTACGTTGTTTCAGTACGTGATTGAAACTGGTAATTTCACCGATATAGCGATGTTCCACGTGGAACACTCCCCAATCGAGGAATTGTCGTCGGACTCTGGGACCACCTAAAACAAGCTCGACAGTCTCTGGTGTCATCAACTGAACTGGCACTAATTGGGCCATTTGCCCGAATCGCCGAACCAGCTCACCATCCACCCTTATCTTTACCAATCCCTCGCGATCGCGTTGGAATCCGAGAGCATGTTTATCGCCCTGCTCATCCGTACCTCGGGCAAAAATCGTAAAACTCGATTGCTCATGTCGGATAATCTGTTTATGGGTTCCAGGGCGGAACGAACGCCCCGACCCCAAACAATAGATCGACTCAAGTAAACTGGTTTTACCGCTGCCATTGTGACCAACGATTAAATTGATCTGACGCCCGGGTAAGAGTTTTGCCTCTTCGAAATTTCGAAAATCCGTGAGCGTCAGTGCGTCAATATGCATAACGGGCTACAACGGTCTCCACCTACAGACGCATCGGCATAACGACATAGAGCGACGAGTCGTCTTCGTTATCTTCAATTAATCCGCTCGCGTCCGGACCCGAAAGGGTCATTTTAATCTTCTCGCCATGAATGGTGTTCAGTACATCGATCAGATAACTGACGTTAAAACCGATCTCCAGGCTATCGCCCTCGTACTCGACTTCGATGACTTCTTCTGCGGTTTCCTGCTCAGGGTTGTTCGCGGTCAGGCACATTTCACCACTACTCAGGGTTACACGCACACCCCGGTATTTTTCATTGGACAAAATCGCTGCGCGCGAGCAGGCTTGCTTAAGCACATTACGATCAGCGACGACAAACTTATCACCACCTTGTGGAAGTACGCGACGGTAGTCCGGGAAGCGACCGTCTACCAGCTTACTGGTGAACGACATACCATTAGTTTCAACACGGATATGATTTGCACCAATGGCGACTTTCACTTCGTTATCAGCGTCATCCAACAAGCGCATCAACTCAGTGATGCCTTTGCGCGGTACGATCACCTGACGGCCTGTCAGGTTAGGCTGAGGGATTTCAACTGCACTCATCGCCAGGCGGTGACCATCCGTTGCGACCGTGCGCAATGTGTTCGCATCGGTCTCAAACAACATACCGTTGAGGTAGTAGCGCACATCCTGGTTCGCCATTGAGAAGTGAGTACGCTCCATCAGCTCGCGCAGGACACTCTGTGAGGTGACCAACTGGATATCACTATCCCAATCGTCAATATTGGGAAAATCTTCTGCAGGCAGCGTTGCTAAGGTGAACTTACTACGCCCTGAGCGAATCGTCGCCTTTTCGCCGCTGGCACTCACTTCAACTTGTGCGCCGTCGGGTAAGCTGCGGACGATATCCACCAGCTTTTTCGCTGGGACGGTCAGTTGCCCTTCTTCGCCACCTTCGATATCACATACAGAAACCAACTCGACTTCAAGGTCGGTTCCGGTCAGGCGTACATGGTCAGACGCGACCTGTATCAATACATTCGATAAAATTGGAATCGTATGACGCCGTTCAACAGCGCCACTGACCACTTGCAGCGGCTTTAAGAAAGCATCGCGATTGATGGTAAATTTCATCCCGTTAGTCCCCTGTAGTCGTATCCCTGCAGCACCGGCCTTTCTACCACCTTCTCTTAGGCTGATAACGTGCGGATTAAGTTTCTATAGTCTTCTTTTATATCATGTTGCGCGTCTTTTAATTCTTGAATTTTTCGACACCCATATAAAACAGTTGTGTGGTCACGGCCACCAAAGGCATCACCGATTTCCGGTAAGCTGTGGTTAGTTAGCTCTTTAGCTAAAGCCATGGCCAGCTGTCGTGGCCGCGCGACCGAGCGGCTGCGACGCTTCGACAGTAAATCCGACATTTTGATGTTGTAATATTCGGCCACAGTCTTTTGTATATTTTCTATGGTCACTAATTTTTCTTGCGCCGCAATCAAGTCGGACAGCGCCTCACGCACGAAATCAATAGTGATCTGCCGTCCGGTCAGATTTACATTGGCCGCCAGACGATTCAGCGAACCTTCGAGCTCGCGCACGTTTGAGCGCAACCGTTTTGCGATAAAAAACGCAACCTCATGGGGCAAACTAATTCCCCGTTCTTGCGCTTTACGAATTAAAATCGCAACCCGCGTTTCCAGCTCCGGGGGCTCAATAGCAATAGTAAGTCCCCAGCCAAATCGCGAACGCAAACGGTCCTCGACCCCTTGAATTTCTTTTGGGTAGAGATCACTGGTCATTATAATCTGCTGATTACCTTCAAGTAAGGCATTAAAAGTATGGAAAAACTCTTCTTGCGAGCCTTTCTTATTAGCAAAGAAATGGATGTCATCAATAAGCAATGCATCAACCGAACGGTAGTAACGCTTAAATTCATTAATTGAGTTATTTTTCAGTGCGTTAACCATGTCCTGGACAAAACGCTCGGCGCGCATATAGAACACTTTCGCGCCCTTTTTATTGGCCATGATGGCATTACCTACCGCATGCAGCAGGTGAGTTTTACCTAACCCGGTGCCACCGTACACAAACAAAGGGTTGTAGACGCCACCCGGGTTTTCAGCAACCTGTGATGCTGCCGCCCGTGCCAGTTGATTGGACTTACCTTCAACGAAGTTATCGAAGGTATATTCAGGATGGATATTGCATTCAAATGCAGGAGCCGGACCATCGTCATCCCAGGGGCTCTGGCGGCGACTTGGTCGCTCTGCGGCACGACGAGGTTCTGCTTTTTTAGCAGCCGGCGGTTCGCTGCCATTGGTTTTACGTTCGATACCACCCACGGCGAACGAGACATTGGGAGTGTCCCCACCTTTCTCTTTTGCGGCTTCACCCAAGTAGTCGTTGATCAGGTTAAGATATTTATCTTTTACCCAATCAACCACGTACATATTTGGCGCGTACAATGTCAGCGTTTGGTCTGCCAGGTCTGCTTGAAGAGGACGGATCCACGTATTGAAATGTTGCGTCGACAGCTCGCTCTGTAGGCGTTCAGTACATTGCTCCCACAGCGATTTATTCACACTCGACTCCCTGCATTTTTTATCGCGACGGCGATCCTCGCTGAGTGCCCCACTCTTGCACCACTTTGTCACCAAAGACGCGAAAATCGACCGCAAAATATTGTATAATTAGAATCCTTCGATTGTACTGAAGTCACGCTAAAATCGCCACCCTGAAAGGCCATTTATGCGACCAATTGCATTAAGGTTATCCACAATAATGATCGCTGTTTTTTCATGATTGTGGATAGCTTTTGTCGTTGACTTTGATCCTTTTTATCGATAGAATTCGCGCTCTAAATTTTTGGTAACCCGATTACGGAAGTAACGTCATGAAAAGAACATTTCAACCAAGCGTATTAAAGCGCAAGCGTAGCCACGGTTTCCGTGCTCGTATGGCAACTAAAAACGGCCGCCAGGTTTTGGCTCGTCGTCGTGCCAAGGGCCGCAAAGTCCTGTCTGCGTAATTGAAGCAGTATTCCTATGGCCGGGAGTTACGTCTGTTAACTCCCGCTCAATTTCAGCAAGTCTTTAATGCCCCCCCGGTGAAGGCCGTTACGGCTGAGCTCACCATGCTCGCAACTCCCAATCAGCTAAGCCATCCACGCATCGGCGTAACGATTTCTAAAAAACGTGCGAAACGCGCTGTTGATCGAAATCGAATAAAACGCAAGATTCGCGAGAATTTTAGGCTAAAACAGCATAAAATACCGGCATTCGACATCATCGTTATAGCGAAAAGCGGTATCGTCGATCTCGACAGTGATGCTTTGCAACAACGGCTCGATTATTTATGGCGAACATTAAGCAAGCGGTGCGTGCAATACCTATCGGCTGCATCCGATTCTACCAGTGGTTCATAAGCCCGCTGATTGGTCCGCGCTGTAGGTTCCAACCGACTTGCTCGCAATACGCCATCGAAGCGATTCAAAAGCATGGTATGATGCGGGGCTTCTGGCTTGCCAGTAAACGCATTAGTAAATGTCATCCCGGTCATCCGGGCGGCTACGACCCGGTGCCAGACGCAAAAGCATCGGAATCAACGAACGAAAGTACAAAAGAGACGAAGGACTTATGAATTCGCCACGTTCCATATTGTTTATTGCTTTTTTGGTAGTGAGCTTCTTCCTCTACCAGAACTGGGTAGTTGATACAGCGCCAGGCACACAAAAAGCAACGCAAACACAGACGCAAACCACACCGACTTCTACTACCGACGCGGGCGTACCAGAGGCAACTCCAAGTCTTGGCTCCGATGCCAGTGTTCCTACCGCAACTGGCGAAACACCTGCCACGGTAGCAAGCACCCAAGGCGCCCGGGTTAACGTAACGACGGACGTCCTGGACGTTGAGATCGCGTTGCGTGGTGGTGATGTCGTTAACGCTAAGCTGCGCGAGTTCGCTCGTACACAAGATTCAGAAGCGCGTTTTGAGCTCTTACACGACGACCCGAACCAACTTTACATCGCTCAATCAGGTTTAGTGGGTAAAGACGGAACGGATTCCGCCAGTGGCCGTCCAGTGTTCTACGTGGAACGTGATAGCTACACCATGACGGGGGATACCCTTCGTGTTCCTATGACCTACACCCTCGATGATGGCTCAAAGATCACCAAAACCTTCGTGTTCACGCAAGGTTCATACGCCATCGATGTGGTTTACACTATCGAGAACGCAGCAGGTCAGCATAAAGAAGTCCAATTCTACGCGCAGCTGAAGCAAATCATCTCTGATGCCGGTGGCAGCATGATGATGCCAACCTACAAAGGCGGTGCCTATTCATGGGACGAAGATCGTTACGAAAAATACGACTTCGACGACATGCGTGACAAGCCGTTAAGTATTGCTACCGAAGACGGCTGGATTGGCATGCTAGAGCACTACTTTGTCAGTGCCTGGATTCCTCGCAGCGAAGGTACCAAGCAGCTTTCTTCTAGTGTATTGAGCGGCAATCAGGCGTTGATGCGCGTGATTTATCCCACCGCAACAATCGCGCCTAACAGCCAGGCGGAAATCCGCTCGACCCTGTTTGTCGGTCCAAAAGACCAGGATGCTATGGCCGCTGTAGCGGAAAACCTCGATCTGACGGTCGATTATGGTTTCTTATGGTGGTTAGCACAGCCAATATTTAAATTACTACAGTTCCTGCAAAGCTTCCTGATCAACTGGGGTCTGTCGATTATTGCAGTTACCGTCATTATCAAAGCCTTGCTCTATCCGCTGACCAAAGCACAGTATGTGTCGATGGCGAAAATGCGGATGATCCAGCCAAAAATGAAGGCACTACGCGAGCGTCATGGCGACGACCGTCAGAAAATGTCTCAGGCGATGATGAAGCTGTATAAAGAAGAGAAAGTAAATCCGCTGGGTGGTTGTTTGCCTATGCTCCTGCAGCTTCCGATCTTCTTGTCGTTGTACTGGGTATTGCTGGAAAGTGTCGAACTTCGACACGCTCCGCTGTTCCTCTGGATTGAAGATTTGTCAGCGAAAGACCCGTATTACATCCTGCCATTACTGATGGGTGTATCGATGTGGTACATGCAGCGCTTGCAGCCAGCACCGGGTACCGATCCGATGCAGCAGAAGCTGATGCAGTACATGCCGGTGATCTTTACCGTATTCTTCCTGTGGTTCCCATCAGGTCTGGTGCTGTACTGGTTGAGTAACAACTTGATCACCATCGCCCAGATGCAGTGGATTTACCGCGGCTTAGAGAAAAAAGGCATGATGGAGCGCCGTAAGAAAAAATGAGCTTCGAGCTAAGTAACGATACCATCGTCGCACAGGCCACCCCGCCCGGCCGTGGTGGGGTTGGTATCGTTCGTGTCAGTGGTCCCGCAGCCAAAGCTATTGCTGAGACAATGTTGGGCCACTGTCCACCTCCACGTAAAGCCGAATACCTTCCCTTCAGAGACACACAAGGCCAGTTTCTCGATGAGGGTATAGCCTTATTCTTCGCTGGTCCCAACTCGTTTACCGGTGAAGACGTGCTTGAACTGCAAGGCCACGGCGGTCCAGTACTTATCGATATGATCGTCAAGGCGATCCTGGACTTACCCAATGTCCGCCCTGCGCGTCCCGGCGAGTTTAGTGAACGCGCGTTCCTCAACGATAAGCTTGATTTAACCCAGGCTGAAGCCATTGCCGACCTTATCGACACGACCTCAGAGCAAGCTGCCAAAGCCGCCTTACAGAGCTTACAGGGCGGCTTCTCGCACGAAATCGACCAGCTTGTTGATGCGGTGATTTCTCTGCGCATGTACGTTGAAGCCGCAATCGACTTTCCAGAAGAAGAAATTGATTTCCTTAGTGACGGCAAAGTCACCGCTGATCTGGAAGCCATCCTCGACCATATGCAGCAGGTGATGGTGCAAGCGAAACAGGGCTCCTTATTACGTGAAGGGATGAAGGTCGTTATCGCTGGCCGGCCAAACGCAGGTAAATCAAGCCTGTTGAACGCGCTCGCTGGCCGCGAGTCTGCCATTGTGACGGCCATTGCCGGCACTACCCGCGATGTCTTGCGCGAGCACATTCAGATTGACGGTATGCCACTACATATCATCGACACCGCTGGCTTACGCGAAAGCCCGGATGAAGTCGAAAGAATAGGCATTCAACGCGCCTGGGATGAAATCCGCGGTGCCGACCGGGTACTTTTCATGGTCGATGCCACCGAAACCAACGCCGTGCATCCTGCTGATATCTGGCCGGAGTTTTTCGAGCAGTTGCCTGCCGAATTACCTTTCACGGTAATACGCAACAAAGTTGATTTAAACGCTGAATCGGTAGAACTTGAAGATATCGGCGGCGTTCCTGTGTTACACCTGTCCGCAAAAACCGGAAGCGGCGTGGAGCTGCTACGTGAACACCTGAAACACTGCGTTGGCTACCAGGCCACCAGTGAAGGCAGCTTCATGGCACGACGCCGTCACCTCGATGCGCTGACCAAAGCACGTGAGCACTTACTTACTGGTCAGGACGCATTGGAGCAGCATGTTGCTGGCGAAATCCTCGCGGAAGAGCTGCGCCTTGCGCAGCAGCACCTGAACGAAATCACCGGAGAATTTACCTCCGATGATCTGCTTGGCAAGATTTTTAGTTCGTTTTGCATCGGCAAGTAAAACGGCCAAAAAGATCGAAAGGTACTAGCTAACTACAAACGAGCTATTCCGCAACGCCTGACCGCGTGGATGGCCACCAGAAATTATGTTTATGGTTGCGTGCTCGCCGCTACACGAAGCTCAGGCTATCGTCGTAACCGGGAAACATCAGTAAACTGAAATATTTTTCAGGCCTGCTTCAGAGGCAGCACCGTGGGGCTTTACGCGTCTCACGTTCTTAGCTTCTTGTTCATAAGCACGATGACGGACGTCCCATAACTCAACTGCATGCTGAATATTCAACCAGAACTCCGGCGTATTCCCCAAAGCCGCTGCAAGTTTGATTGCCATGGGTGCTGTCAGCGTGCCTTTGTCATGCGCAATCCGGCTGAGTGTATTTCTGTGCACACCCATTGCTTCGGCAAGTTCACTGATCGCTATGTTCATCGGCTCCAGAAACTCCGTGACCAGCATTTGGCCAACGGTCACTGGACGACGTTTTGTATTCCTCATTACCATAACCTCCTCTAGCCCTTGTAAACATGCGGATCTAGATACGTATCCAGGGCGATGCCGTCTTCCCAGCGAAAGATCAGGCGATACTGCTTATTAACCCGGATGGAACACCATCCAGACAGGTTTCCCTGCAAATGTTCAAAACGATTACCTGGTGGAATCCTCAAGTCTGACTCCTGCGTCGCGGCATCCAGAATCTGAATCTTCCTAAAGAGGGCGCTTTCAATAGTGCTGGGTATTTTCTTATGACTTTGGTCTTGTTCGTAAAAAACCTCTAGCCACGTATCCCTGAATTTAACCGCCATGATTGCCTGATCACTTTTTACTCATTTTATGCACAACAGCGTTGTGCGTCAAGTCCGTTCAAAATGCGAACGGATCCGTTTAGAAAACGATATTACTATAATTTGGTCTGACAGAAAGGGACTATCGAGCAACTTCAAGGCGCTGATTTCATAGAGATAAAATCGTATACAAGGCTCCCACTTATCCCAGTTTAAAATGGGTCGTCAGGAGCCGACGCAGAGGAAATTTGCCAATATTTACATTTTTTTCGCAAATTTCAGCACTCCAATGGTGCTCCGAGAATTTCATAACGATATGTTTTTAAATGATTTTATAGATTCTGTATCGGGAAGTAAAATCGCTAACCCTCCGAAATTTCCGGAGCGGTTCTCGGTGTTAAGGTTGCGACTCACATACATCCCAATGCGTTACGGTCGACACAATGCACTGGCGACTGCCATCCTCAAGGGTTGAGCAAGTCTCCGTTTCAGTCGTCGTTGCGCAACGGAAATATCCTAAATCCGGGCCAGCACCTTCGCCAGTATCCGCTGGGAACCACTGCGGCGAGCCTTGGCTAAGAGTTTCCGAAATTTCCGGGTCATCGAATAAGGTACTTAGACATCCGATATCATCCTCATCGAGAAGGCTAACGGGTCCTTGAAGTAATTGTTCTAAATTGACTCCCTCGATACGCGAACTTGGATAGACGAGATGAAATTCAAGATAGATTCTTTCGAGCTCAGGAGCAGTCGCGTCGCCTACATAATTTACGCGAAAGGCCAATCTGTCCTCCGTCGGGTCTCCATTAAACGACACAATATGATGCAAATTGTTCTGGTTATGCTCGACACTGAGAGAAATACCTCCCCTTCCCACAGAGAAGCCGGTCAAATCCGTGTCTCTAGTGACCGATTGGAACGATTGAGAACCTGCCGCATTCGCTAATACATCGGCCATAATATCCTCGAGCTCCGCTCGATAACTCGTACTCGTGAAATAACGTACTGGGCTTACACTACAGTCCTCTCCGCCACTGTTCGGGTCTGAACTCGATTTTTGTTCGTCAGCACTCAAGGCAACGGAAATATCATCGCTGCTAATATCCGTTACAGTAGGCGCAGCACGCATCATTTCGCGAAAATCCTGGTCGGTCTGATAAAACAGTTGCAGATCAGAAAGCTCATGGTCATTTATCGTCAACGTGGTAATGACCGGAGCAGAACGGTTACAAAAGGAACCGGTACACGGATAACTCACTCGAAATTTATAAGCTTCTTCAGAGATAGGGTTTGCAACGATAAAGGTGCTGAACACTGGGTCACAAACAACGTCATCTGGTGTCGGTGCTGAAGTGCCGGTATTAGTAGAGTAACAATTCGGCTCCGGGACATGTTGTGCTGCTACCCACTCTGCTTTTTGCGCATCACAAGTATCGCAGGAATAGATCTTATCGACAGCAAGAGCAGCACCCGAACAGGTTAAGCCAGCAGCAACAATGAGGGTCTTCAGAAGAGCAACAGACCGGCGCTTAGGAGGCGCTATGTGGTTAGTTTCCATGTGGTTAGTTTCCATGTGTGATCCACGGTTTGTAACGCTAACGAACCCACTCCACTATGTCAACATTTTATATACACCTGTAATGCTCAACCAAATCCGTGCTTTGTTGTAGTACAGCTCGGTGCCGGGGATGAGGATTTGTCCCGTAAAGCGAACGCAGGCGTCGCTACTGTTCTTCGGATTGCCTTAAGCATCGTAAGCATAGCGCCAGTTGCCAAACCCGGGCCATGCCATCGTAGCTCCCAAAGGATATTAAACACCCACACTTTATGTAGATATGTAATAAGCGGCAAGACTCAGACAAATACGATATTTTAATATCAAAATATTGTTGACTTGTCGTTTCATATGTTATTGAATCGGTGCCAACGAATTTTGGTCGGGTAGTAGCTCGTCTGGGATAATTATCGAGCTGTTAGTCGGTTGCATTGGTAGGTGCCTGACAGATCACAATGGAGTGTCAGGCATGAATCATCGTCAACAACTTTTAATTTTCATTTCTCTGTTATTCGTATCGCCCGCTGTCGTTGCGCAAACGACTTCATCCTCAATCTTTAACTACGACGCAAAAGGACGCCTCGTTGAGGTCGATAACGGCACCACGTTCATCGAGTACGCCTATGACAAGGCCGGCAATCGCATCGCTGTCGGGAATGAACGCCTGGATCAAATAATGGGTCCAGTCATTACTGAGTTCGAGGTGCCCATGATGGCATCTGGACTGGGCGACAATACTTATGTTACCTGGGCTTCCACGAACACCACATCCTGCGCCATAACGTTCGAGAATCAGGTGAACTCGTATCCTGATTTGCCGAGCTCGGGATACCTTTATATTCGCGTATTTGCATCCGGCGCTGTATTCCTGCAATGCGTGGATGGCAGCGAAAGTGCTGAATCCTCAAGCTACATATTTTATCAATCAGGGGGCGGAGGACCTATCGGAATTTAATCGCCGATGTCGTACCACACCAACCCTTACTGATTAAAATATAGGATCTTTGTTATGCACATTCGTACTCAGTTTTACACCGCAATCGTCATTGTTTGCGCGTTTTTCGCCGAGCCAGCAATCGCTCAGGAAGAGCAGTACAATATCAAGCCGCTGCAAGTGGCGCCTGACCCGAACAACGTTGACTTGTTAAGCGGTAAATTTAATCCGGACCTTCCCGTACTCGAGGTTCCTGCGGCGCCACGATTGACGCTAAGCACCTTGCAACAGTTCGACAGTAAAGTCGTCGGCCAGCTTTACAGCAATACGGGTGAGCGCAGTGAGAGCTTTTCCCTGACTTTTGGCGCTGAGGTTTCAGAGGCGTTCAAATGCACCTCCAATGGCTGTATGGCACAAAACAACACCGGCTCAACCTTCGACGGACAGGTCGGCAATAACATTTTCCGCTACGTGCAGGGTAAAACCGGTATTCGCGTAACCTACGCATCAAAAAGTTCCTATTTCGACTACAGCGGCGTTACGGGTTCCACGGTGCCTTCGCAAAGTACCTATTACGCCAGCCTCATTGACTACCCTGACGGTGAAACTGTTTCCATCACCTATGACAAAGCAACGCTACAGAACTCGGTCATTCTTCACCGGCCTGCGAAGATGGTTTCGAGCACGGGTTACGAAATGTCATTCAGTTATTTTTCCAATGACAGCGCCACAGGTGCGTCTGGCTGGTCGAAATTAAAGCGCGCTTCTATTGTGAAAACCTCCGCACCGACGGTGACCCTCGCAGAACTAGACTACCCAACCGACAGTAATGCGACCGATCTTGGCGGCAGAGACTGGCATTTTAGTGGCTTTACCAATGCGCTTGGTGCGAGTGAATCAGCAAAAACGTTCACCATGCGGGGGCCAGCGGATACCCAAGATCAACTTTCAATCTCAAGCGCGACGAGAAATTATGCAGGCAGTTATCATAACGATTTTGTGACCCGTGTGGTCAATGCCGGGCACGTTTATGATTACACCTATACCGGTCATGCCGAGGTGGGCTTCAGTACCGCACGACGCTTTTCACGTTTGGTTATCACAGGACCGGCGGGGTATCAGCGCACGTTAGAGTACTATCTGAAAGACACCCCCTACCCGCATCAGCTGATAAAAAGTGATACAGACTCAATTGGCAATACAACACACTACACCTACGTAGGCAATCGTATTGATACGGTCACCTTTCCCGAAGGAAATAAAGTCCAGTTTACCTATGACACCATGGGTAATATCACCAGCAAGCGCGCGATTGCAAAAGCTGGCTCAGGACTTGCCGACATCGTTGAGCGGGCAATTTACCCATCGGCGGCATCATGTACGGGGATCTTGTGTTACCGGCCACTTTACACCCTCGATGCGAAGGGCAATCGAACAGATTATACCTTTGATGCCGGGCATGGCGGCTTATTAACCCGCACGGAGCCTGCGGATGCCAGCGGCTTCCAGCGCCGTACCACACATTCCTATACCCTGATTGATGGCATTTATCGCCTCACCAGGACCACGGTATGCGCCATCGGCCAATGCGGTGGTTCACAGACCCAGATCACGACGTATACGTACTCGGGCTCGACAGGACTGATACAAACCAAAACACTTTCCAATGCCAGTGGTACATTGAGCCAAACCACGACCTACACCTATGATGCAGCGGGTCGGCCACTCATTGAAGACGGGCCGTTAAGCGGCAGTGATGATGCAACATCGTACCGTTATGATTTATCCGGCCGACCAACGTGGGAAATCGGTGCGCGCAACGCCGCCGGATTTTACCCGGCGCAGAAAACCACGTACCCAACGGTGAGTGCCCGCAGAACACTGGTACAAAGTGGCACCGTTGCCTCGCGCGGCAGTACCAGCCTGACAATGGATACGGTTCAGACAGACTATCTGGATGCGAACAACCGTGTCAGCAAATCGACAGTGGCGGCACCGTCGGCTTTAACGAAAGTGACGCAATTTACTTATGACACCAGAGGGCGGTTGTTGTGCGAAGCGACACGCATGAATGCTGCAAGTTTTGGTGCTTTGCCAGCTTCGGCATGTACCTTAGGCAGTGAAGGTAGTGCCGGACCTGACCGCATTACCAGCTATAGCTATGATGCGAACTCGAATCTTAAAAGTACCCTGACGGGGCTCGGTACCGCCGCTGAAGGTCTTGAGCAGTTCACGGTGTATACGGCGAACGGTGAGGTCAGCAGGCGTGAGGACGGTAATGGCAATAGTACAACGTACAGTTATGATGGGCATGACCGTCTGTACCGCACCACCTTCCCGGATGCGAGCTACGAGCAAAATGGTTATGACGCGAACGGTAATCTGACAGCGTTTCGCAAGCGTGATGGGGTGACGTTGATCCATAGCTACGATAGCCGGGATCAGCGTACAAGCTCGCTCATACCAAACGAAAACACCATTTACTTTAGCTATGACAGCCTGGGCCGTGAAACTCAGGTCACCCGTGGAGCACAAGTGGTGGCTTACGGTTATGATGGCCTGGGCCGACGTATCTCGGAACGTACGAACAATCGTACCCTGGTCTACAGTTACGATAGTGCAAGCCGTCGGACCCGCACGACCTTCCCGGATGGCTTCTTTGTGACCTACAGTCATGACGCGGGTGGGCGGCTGACGGATATTTTTGAAAATGGCACGACGGGCGTTATTGATTTTAGTTACGACCGCCCGGGTCGGGTCAGCCGCATTGAGCGTGCTGGCAGCACCATCACCACGTTCAGCTACGACGGCATGGGCCGGGTGCTTGATTTCGACCACCAGGGATTCAACGACAGCAGTTACAGCTATAATCCGGCCAGTCAGTTGCAGAGCAAAACGGTCAGCAACGCGGATTATCAAATTCAGGTGCCGACGCTAAGCACTGAATTTTACAGCGTGAATAACCTCAACCAGTATACGCAAGTCACTGTAGATGGTGCGCCGGAGTACGCGAACTACACCAGTGCGGGCAATCTGGCTGGTTTTGACGGTTGGAGCTATGTTTACGATGCCCATAATCGCCTGGTGGCAGCGAACGGTCCTGACGATACGGTAGCGCTTAGCTACGATGCCACGGGTCGCTTAACGCGTACGGTACACAACGGCGAAGTCATTGATTATCTGTACGACGGTGATGAACTGGTGGCGGAGTACAGCAGCTCAGGCACGCTGTTGCGGCGCTTTATTCATGGCCTTGGTAACGATGACCCGGTCATTCGTTATGAAGGTGCTGGCGTAAACGCCCGCCGTTATCTGCTGGCCGATGAGCGCGGCAGCATCATCGCCGAAATGACAAGCTCCGGTGCCCTGCTGCAAGCGCATCAGTACGATGCCTACGGCAACCCGAAGCACAGCAGCGATGCACGCTTTCGTTTTACCGGACAAATCCTCATCCCCGGCACCGAGCTGTACTACTACAAAGCACGGGTTTACCATCCGCGGCTGGGCCGGTTTATGCAAACCGACCCCATCGGCTACAAAGATGGCATGAACTGGTATGCTTATGTGAGGAATGACCCAATAAACTTAGCTGATCCAACTGGTAAAAACTCCGAAGAAGCGAACTTGTGGGCAAATATGCTTGGATTCAAATCTTCTTCTGAAGCTACTTCAAAGATAAATGATTCTATGGAGTCAGTTCGCCAGACAGTAGTCCACGCTTTGCCATCAAGGGAAACCGTTCATACGGTTGCAAACAGTGCGTCTCTTACGCTGGCGGTGGCTGCTGCAACAACACCGTGCACAGGTTTATGCGCGGGAGCATCGTTAGCTATTGATGCAGCTGTTGCCGTAGATCATTTAAGCCAAGGAGATATTAACAGTGCCGCTTTGACAATGTTACCGGGCGCAACTGGTGAAGCTGCTTCGGTAGCTCATAAAACTACTAAGGCAGTTGTTAATGTCGCAGAATCGGCCAAACGAGGTGCGGCTGCAAATGTATTAACAAATCAGGCTGTTAGTGGTACGCAAACGTATCAAGATAAGAAAGAAGAGGGTAATTAAGTTGAAGGCACTAGCGCTATTCTCATTCTCGTTGTTACTCTTCGTCTTGGCTGGCGTATATATAGCTGAAAGAGCGATGTTAGAAGACTGGCTCTGGGCAGGAATTTTGTTTTTGATTGGTTATCAATGGGTTCATTTATTTATCTTGAATAAAAACATGTACACTTTATATGTTGGTGAACCATTATATGCAAACAGCGGTAAGTACAAATATTTAAGAGTTTGGCACTTTTGTATAGGATTGGTTATTTGTATATCGTCTTCAATAGTTTGAATCAAAAACTACACTCGTGCGGGGCTTTTGTAGTGGCATACGAGTGTGTTCAACATTCTGTGTCAGCTACGACGACATGGGCTGGGTGCTTGATTGCGACTACCAGGGGATTTAACGACCGCAGTTACAGCTATAATCCGGCCAGTCAGTTGCAGCGAACGGCCCTGACGATACGGTAGCGCTTAGCTACGATGCTACCGGTCGCTTAACGCGCACGGTACACAACGGCGAAGTCATCGATTATCTGTACGACGGCGATGAGCTGGTGGCGGAGTATCACAGCAACGGCACGCTGTTACGCCGCTTTATTCATGGACTTGGCAACGATGACCCGGTCATTCGTTATGAAGGTGCTGGGGTCAACGCCCGCCGTTATCTGCTGGCCGATGAGCGTGGCAGCATCATCGCCGAAATGACAAGCTCCGGTGCCCTGCTGCAAGCGCATCAGTACGATGCCTACGGCAACCCGAAGCACAGCAGCGACGCACGCTTTCGTTTTACCGGACAAATCCTCATCCCCGGCACCGAGCTGTACTACTACAAAGCACGGGTTTACCATCCGCGGCTGGGCCGGTTTATGCAAACCGACCCCATCGGCTACAAAGATGGCATGAACTGGTACGCTTATGTTGGGAATGACCCGCTGAATGGGACGGACCCGACGGGGGAAATTGCTTTTGTTATACCTGCTATCCCTTGGGCTGCTGCTGCAATCAAAGCTGCGTTGTTTACTGGTAGCGCAGGGGTTGTGGCTTATGGCGCTTCAGAGGCCTACAATGAAATGTCTGATGACGATGGCTCAATTGACATCGAAGATGCGGCTGATCTTGTTGACGATTTGGCAGGTAAGGAGTTAATTGGTGAAATAGAAGCTGGCGAAGGAACAGTATTAGACGGTATGGGAGATCCAAAGTTTGATAAAGACACAGGAACGCATGATAAGGTAGTTAAAAATCGTCCAAATGCGGATGGTACTAAGACTGAATTACATACAGAACGACATAGAGAAACTCAAAGGGTCGATAGTGCTAAAATCAAGCAGGATGGTAGATTTAGTCGTAAAAACAATCAGTAACCGCATCTGCTATATGGAAAATAAAAATGATCGTTAAAAAATTAGCTAGCTCTTTATGTCAAGATGCGAACCTGTTGAAGGAAAGTAAAACGTACATTGTATACGCAATTTTATTTGACGAAGATGTTAAGTTTCTAGTTGAGGATGAAGATGTTTTTTCATTTCCATTTTTTGTATCAGCTAAAGAGGTGGAGATCATTGATAATAAGGTTTCAAGTTATTGGAAATATTCAAACCCTCTAACTAGAACCCCCAAATCCAGCTCTAGGTCTGCGATGCTTGCTTGTGAAGAAATGCTAGAACGCTTTTTTTATCAAACGCTAGTTGATGGGGAATTGAGTTCAAAAAGAAAGTGGGAATTGTTAAAGGAACGTTTAGATAAAGAGTTTGATTAACCAAGTGGTACTTGATAGCTGAGCGGATTGAATGAGTGTATTCAAGATTCTGTGTCAGCTACGACGACATGAGCCGGTTGCTTGATTGCGACTACCAGGAATTTAACGACCGCAGTTACAGCTATAGTCCGGTAAGTCAGTTGCAGCGAACGGCTCTGACGATGCGGTAGCGCTTAGCTACGATGCCACGGGTCGCTTAACGCGCACGGTACACAACGGCGAAAGCATCGATTATCTTTACGACGGCGATGAGCTGGTGGCGGAGTACAGCAGCTCAGGCACGCTGTTGCGGCGCTTTATTCATGGCCTTGGCAACGATGACCCGGTCATTCGTTATGAAGGTGCTGGCGTAAACGCCCGCCGTTATCTGCTGGCCGATGAGCGCGGCAGCATCATCGCCGAGATGACCGACAATGGCGCCCTGCTGCAAGCGCATCAGTACGATGCCTACGGCAACCCGAAGAACAGCAGCGATGCACGCTTTCGTTTCACCGGGCAAATCCTCATCCCCGGCACCGAGCTGTACTACTACAAAGCACGGGTTTACCATCCGCGGCTGGGCCGGTTTATGCAAACCGACCCCATCGGCTACAAAGATGGCATGAACTGGTATGCTTATGTGGGGAATAACCCGCTGAATGGGACGGATCCCACGGGTAAAGAATCCAAACTGGCTATTCAGCAAGATGCCAGCCTTAAAAAGTTCACTAGTGGCGAGAGCAGCAGGGAGGAAGCTACAAAAAACGTAGCAGAGCTTGCAGGTGGTGAGGTTGCAAAAACTATTATTGGAATCGCTACCCCTATGGGGATAGTTATGGATGTGGCGGAGGCGTTGGCTGACGGTGAGGTGCCAATAAACGAGGCTGCTGGTGAAGCGGGTGAGGCAGGTGCGGGCGGAATTACCGGGCAGATACAACGGGATATAGGTTCTGGTGGAAGTATTCGAGCAAGGGTGCTGAAATTCGGGATTGAACAAATTAGTGGAGAGGCGCTAAAAAAAGGCACTGAAAAGGTTGATGAATTAGTGAACGAAGAAATAGACCAAGCACTATGAACAGAAACAATCTATTACTGAAAATCGTTTTTTATCTTATTTGTGCATCATTTTGCGGGTATACATTTTACGATGGCCTTGTTTCAGATACGATTTATGTAAGAAGCAATGAAGTTCATATAAAGGATAATTTTGAAGCATATTACGTTCAGCTTAGCTTTTGGGCTCTCGGCGTTTTATTTTTTACTTACTTAATACTCGAAGCGCCGGTGAAGGCACTACTGAAAAAAATAAGGAAAGAGAATGAGTAAAGCTGCAACCATTTTGGCAATGTTGATGGTGTATTTGAGTGCTGATGTTTGTGCTAATGACTCTTTCGAAGGCGTTATCGAATATAAGATCCAAAGCAAAGCGTTAATACCGGAAATACCACAAGAACTTCTGGACTCAACCTATGGTAACTCGCAAACAATTTACTACGGAAAGGGTGGTCATTTCAGGATAGAAACTAACAGCACTGTCGGTAACTGGGAAATTTACCGAGCGGACGAAAACAAACAATATATTAAGACGAAACCGAACGCTGAAATAGAAGTTTTTGATGCATCAGAGGAAAACCGAGTCTTAAAGCATTTGACGGTTAAGGACGCGGAACTCAAAGTGCTCGGGCGCAATACGAAGTTAATTGAGATAGCTTATGAAGATGGAAGTATTTCAAGGTATTGGTACGCGCCAAGCCTGTATATCAACCCAGAGCCTTATGAAAATTTGAAATTCGCTTACTATGATAGGTATTGGGAAATTGCCAAGTCACCTTATCTTCAGCATGAGCGAATTCACGACACTTGGAAGGTCACCTACACCGCCGTTAATGTTGTTGAAAAAGAAGTTTCTGACGACTTGTTTCAGCCGCAATAAGTTGAATCTAAGAGGACGTTCAATATTCTGTCTCAGCCGCATCTCTCCATCAGCTAATTGCGACTTTCCCGCCGCCACATACACCTGGCAATCCACCGCCAAATCAGCAAGAATAGGCGCACTTTCCAGTATTTCCGCACTGTCAGCACAAGCTGACAGCAGCCCCAACAACGAGAGCAAAAAATATGGGACTCATTCTTAAACTGGTACTTGGTATTGTCTTCGGTACCTTGATTGGCTTGTACATGCCAGATTGGTTTACGCAGCTTTTGCTGACCTTTAAGGTTTTGTTCGGCGAGTTGCTGTTTTTTACCATTCCATTACTGATTCTGTTTTTCATCACCAGCGGTATTGCTGGCTTACCACAAAAATCAGGCAGACTACTCGGACGTACGCTGGTCATCGCCTATTTATCGACAATTTTGGCGGGCATCGCGGCGTATTTCATCGCCCGTCTGGTGGTGCCTTTATTGACCGCCGCAGGAACCGATGGCACCACTGCGACTGAAGTGCTGGAGCCCTTTATCACTGTCGATGTGCCGCCCGTGTTCGGCATTATGACGGCGCTCGTGTTGGCCTTTATTTTCGGCCTGGGAATAGCCGCAACCCAAGCGCTGCAGCTGAAACAGTTGTCGGACCAAGGTCGCGATATTATCGAACGCCTGTTGGCTAACGTTATTATTCCGTTGTTGCCGTTCTACATTGCTGGCGTGTTCGCTGGTATGGCACATGCAGGCACGGTTTTTCAAACCTTGCAAACCTTCGGTATCGTGTTGCTGATGGCGGTGGCGTTGCACTGGGTTTATCTGACGACCATGTATGTGCTTGCCGGACTGCGTCATGGTCGCAGCCCCTTTGGTCTATTGAAAACCATGTTGCCGGCCTACTTTACCGCGTTAGGTACGATGTCGAGCGCCGCTACTATCCCGGTCAGCTTACGCTGTGCGAAAGCGAACAAGGTTACGGATGACGTTGCCGACTTTGTCATTCCGTTGTGCGCTACCACACACCTTGCCGGCTCGACCATTACCATCGTCAGCTGTGCGCTGGCCGTGATGTTTTTACATGATTCACTGGCACTTCCCTCGTTTTTCACCATTTTGCCGTTTATCATGATGTTAGGCGTGGTGATGCTCGCTGCGCCAGGTGTACCAGGCGGCGCTGTGATGTCGGCGGTAGGTCTGTTAGGCTCAATGCTGGGCTTTGGTGAGACAGCGGTCGCTTTGATGATCGCGCTGTATATGGCGCAAGATAGTTTTGGCACCGCATGCAATGTTACAGGAGACGGCGCAATCGCGTTATTGGTGGATGAACGCAACAACAACTAAGTTCGCGCAATTTGGTTTTGATTACACCCGTTTCCGGTTCGGCTTACGGACCGGAAGCGCCGCCTGTCTGGCACTTTTTTTAGCCTGGGCGCTAGGCCTGGAACATCCTCAGTGGGCCGCCATGACCGTTTGGTCGGTATCCCAACCTACCCGCGGCTTGCTGCTGGAAAAAGCCGGCTTTCGGGCGCTGGGCACCATCATTGGCACCAGCGTCGGCATTTTGATCGTACTGATGACTCAGGACATCAACCTGCTTGCTGGCCTGATGCTGACCTTTTGGGTGGTGGCCTGTGTGTACGCCTCAACCCTCTTACACGGGCTTATCTCGTACGGCGCTGTACTGGCGGGTTACTCAGCCTCAATGGTGGTGTTGTTAACGCGTACCACGGACGCGCTGGTTTATATTGGTGTCGACCGCCTGGTAACCGTGATGCTGGGTATACTTACGGCCCTTATCATCGGCTGGTTGTTTACCTACAAACGCGCCGAGCAAACCCTGGTGAACAAAGTTCGCCGGCAGACCGCAGCCAACCTGCAGCTCCTGGCCAAGGCCTTCGACCAAGGCAGCATTGAGAAGCTGCCGGTCCATGATCACATCACTCAGCTCGCTCACCTTGAAACACAGCTGAACGACCACGGCAGCGGATCACCCTCGGCGCACCTGTCAGCGAAACTCTTTCGACGGCTCCTGAACGCCCAACTTGGTATTTTCGCGCAACTGGAAACCCTTCATTTCAGCGGCAAGAGCTTAACGCCCTACCCGGAATTAAGTGAGGCATTAAAGAGCTGTGCCCAGGCCATCATCGACAACGATACCAAACGTATGCGCGCCACCGTCATCGCGTTACGCCCCTTTGTGGCTAAAACTCCTATAGCTGATGCGTTTTTTGAGTTTGAGCAAGCTGCTACCGAGCGGCTCTCATTTCGCGAAAGTGGCGCGGTCGCGCAGTCCGTTCGTTCGCCCTCACTGTTGCTTCATCGCGACTGGCGCGGCGCCAAAGAGTCGGCCTTGCGTACCTTAGCGGTGATGGGGCTCATCAGTATACTCTGGGCCATCACCGGCTGGATGCCACTGGTCTTTCTATTGCTCGGTGCGTCCGTGATGCTGACCTTATTCTCAACCGCTGAAAACCCCGCAAAAACCATGTACTACGTATTCGT
Source organism: Pseudidiomarina terrestris (assembly GCF_030466375.1). Classification (NCBI taxonomy): domain Bacteria; kingdom Pseudomonadati; phylum Pseudomonadota; class Gammaproteobacteria; order Alteromonadales; family Idiomarinaceae; genus Pseudidiomarina; species Pseudidiomarina terrestris. Next base: position 88,168 of record NZ_JAGGJE010000002.1, on the reverse strand, counting down.
AGGGCAGGCCGCAGGCGCCTTTATCGCCGTCTCGATCCAAGCCTTTCTTTGGCCTCACACCGACAGCATTTTTACCATGTTGCTCTGCCTGGTACCCGTGGTGCTACTGGCGGGGATCCCGATGTCCCACAACCGCACTTCGCCGGGTTCTATGGACTTTGTCTTGGTATTTTTGCTACTCATGCAGCCGAACCTGCACTATCAGTTCGATGCGGTGCAATCGATTAGTATTGCGCTAGCGGTCACTGCCGCACCACTACTCGCTATGGCCAGCTACAAACTGGTATTCCCCACCAACCTGCGCAGCCGGCAGCGTCATTTGTTGCAGGCGCTGGAGCGTGAATTGCAGGATATCGAGCAACGTAAACTCACACTTCAGCAGCTCGAGCGTTATCGGGCGCGATTTTATCACCGCCTGTTTAAGCTCTATCAAATTGCCGACAAACTCGATTTCAACGCCAAGTTGACGGCCGCGCGGTGGTTATTAAGGGTGCAACAAGACTTAAATAAACACGAACCCAGTTAGCGGACACAAAAAAGCGAGCCGAAGCTCGCTTGGTTTGTTCTCCAACTAACTATTCGTGGCTATTGTGCACGATTTGGCACAATCCGCAGTTCAACCCGTCGGTTCATCTGACGACCACTTTCAGTGTCGTTGCTAGCCACTGGCTGCGACTCACCGAAACCTAACGCAGTAATACGACGCGAATCGACCCCATTCGAGTTGAGGTGATTGCTTACTGCTAATGCACGGCGCTCTGACAAGCGTTGATTGTATTCTTCAGAGCCAGTGCTGTCCGTATGTCCTTCAACCACCATAGTGGTCTTCTCGTACTTATTCAGCACACGTGCCACATCATTTAATACCGGATTAAAATTCGAAGCTATGACTGCGCTATCTGAGGCAAAGGTGATATTACTCGGCAACTGCAGACGAATCGTATCGCCGTCGCGGATCACCTCGACACCGCTGCCTTGCAATTCTTCGCGGAATTGCTGCTCCTGGCGGTCCATGTAGGCGCCAATTGCACTACCCGCCAGCGCGCCCACGGCGGCACCCCAGACATAACGGCTTTTATCGTGATCGCCCGTACCTTTACCCAGCAATGCCCCGGCAACTGCACCGATAGCAGCGCCTTTTTGAGTGTTACTCATCTGGCTTTGACAGCCCGCAACTGCGACGGCCGCAGCGACAACCAATGGAATCCATTTCTTCATAGGTAACCTCCCTAATTTTGGTGGACGTACTTACTTTGTTCGTCTTTACAAAGTAGCACATCGCTGCAAAATCGCGAGGTTGCTTTACACAAACTTTAGCTGCGTACTTTAGCTGTGTAGGAATCCTATTCTCAGCTCAGAAGGATGAATGGCCTGCCGGAGTGACTCTTAGCAACTGCCCTGAACTGCTATCGGTTAACACATAAATTGCGCCATCACTGGCAACGGTCACCGCGCGGATCCGCTGTTTATTCGGTTCCGCATCGGCTGCAGAATCGGTAAAGGATAACTCATGGGCAACCTGCCAACCGTTTTCACTAGTTTGCAGAACTTGCAGACGGCGCCCGGCTAACTGCGCGACCAGTAAAGCGCCTTCCCACTGCGAAAACAGGTCACCTTGATAGATCACCATATCGGCTGGTGCCAGGGAAGGCGTCCATTGATACTCGGGTGCCGTGACACCCGGCAAATCTTTATAAGGCGTGACCAGTGCACCGGTATAGTCGACGCCGTAGCTGGTCATGGGCCAGCCGTAATTCTTGCCTGCCTGCAAGCGGTTGAGTTCATCGCCACCGCGCGGACCATGCTCATGCTGCCAAATCACATTCTGTTCTGCATCATAAACCAATCCCTGACTGTTCCTATGGCCATAACTGAAAATATAGCCGCCAGCCTTATTCGGGAAAGGGTTCCCGGCAACCGCATCGCCGGTGGGACTCATGCGCACGATTTTGCCGATATGGTTATCAAGATTCTGTGCCTGCTCACGATAGTCAAAGCCATCGCCTAAGGTTAGCAGTAAGGTGCCATCGGGAAGCCATACCATGCGTCCACCGTAATGTGCAGCCCCCTCCCGAAGCGGTTGAGCAGTGAAGATCTTGGTCAGCCCAGTGACTTTTAGCGGCAAGCTACCACTTAACTTCCCTCGCACCACACAGGTCGAGTTTGCTGTTGCTGTGCCACAGGCGTAGCTGAAAAACACAGCTCTTGAGGTCGCAAAATCAGGTGCCAGACTCACCGCGAATAAGCCTGCCTGACCAGATACAAAGAGATCGGGAAGTACCAATGGGATGTCATCAATAAATCCCAACTCAGAAATACGCTTAAACCCGCCATCGCGCTCGGTCACCAAGAAATGAAGAGGGTGTCCGGGAAGTTCGACCAACGACCAGGGATGCTTGAGTTCATTCGCAATCACCATGACCCCAAACCCATTTGTCGGCTCCGCTTCCACATCTGGCACGTGTGACTGAGACGCTTGAGCCTGAGGAATAAGCAGCACAGCCGCCACCACGATGACCAACTCAAGACTCAGCCACAGCAGGATTTTTTTTACTTTCTTCCGCCAAGTACTCATACCACAGGCTCCTTAAGTTCTTGCTCGGTCGGATGCCACAGGCGATCAAACAACCACCCGGCTAAGGCGCCGGTTAACGACATACTGACAAGCCCCGGCCAACTGCGGGTTGCCGCTATAAGCGTGGGCATGGGTGCCAACTCGTTAACCACGTAGAAGCCAACCAGCAAGCCAACGAAACCCGCCAGCGTAAACCACCAACGTTCACCGTGGTCCAGCCAGCGTGAAATGGCATAGGCCACCGGCAGCGCAACGACCATTACCGCGGCAATAATTACTGCGAACGTCGGCGAAAAATGGAGAAGATCATGAATTATCGTAGAAATTCGGGTATCGAAGGAAATAGGAACGGAAAGCTCAACTAAGGCGGCAAGATTAAACTGTGTCTGGATGATACTACCCACTATCGCCGCAGCGACCATGGCCAGAACAAAGGCAATTATCATTCGAACCATACCGCCTCCAGTGGCAAAAATTAGTCGAACTGTACGGTCAGTCTATCGTCATTTGCATTAAATTGTAGACTCTTAATTTCACCTTTGCCTTCAATATTGACCAGGTTTTGCTGCTCCGACCATAACTCCTGTAATGCTTTGTGGCTGACCTCAAGACCGGTCACCTTCTTTGGCACAGGGGTTTCCTGATAAACCCAGAAATCACGGCCATCAACCTGATACCCCACACTCGATAACGGCAAGGGTTCGCCTTCCGCGGTCGCTAACTTAAACTTATCCAGCACATAGGCTGCAAACAGCGCACGGGTTTTTTCATCGGTGTGAATATCCACCTGCTGCTTTTGAAACAACTCTCCAACGGCGTGTTCAGCATCATGCAAATTGAAGCGGTGCATGATCTCGATATTACCGGTGCGTTCGTTAAAGAGAATCGTTGTAACAGCAGATTTTAGTTGGTGGGCAGCTACGCTACCCACCCACAAACAGGCCAGTAAACCAACGATCAACGACTTAGTTTTCATCGTTGTCGCTGTCCTCATCGCCTTTTAGCTTGCTCTTCGCTTCCTGCATCAGGTCACGACTGATATGGTCGGTGCCGCGCTCTGATTTATAGGCTTCGATACGTGAAGGGATGATTTTCCGCGGATAGTAGTTATTCTCGATATCCACATCTGCGGTTTCCCAGTTTGGATCTACTGCAAAACTCACCACTTCTTTGTCAGTAACAATCAACTTACTGACATCTTTCGTGTTGCGACGCCAGATTTCAGCAGGGATGCGATAATCTTCCGTCGTGCCATCTGCATAGGTCATCTGCAGTAAGATTGGCATCACCAGACCACCCAGATTGGAGAAATCCAAAACATAGTAGTTCTTATCTTCCGCAATGGCGCGATCGAATACCCGACGCTCCCATGGATCGAGCTTTTCAAGGAAACTTTGATAAGCGTTGCGTTGCTTGTTGGTCACGGTGAAGCGATCGTTTTCGTCATAAAAGTCGCGCACATCAGGGTTCATTTCGACCCACGTCTTACGACCTTCTATCTCATTGCGGCGTACGAAAAACGACACCGGCTTATCCGCTTGCTCCTGCCGACGGCGTTCCCAGTCGATGTCCGGATCTTGTGTATCCAAACGTAACTTGTAAACACGATCAAGGCTGATGTCGACATGATCGGTACTGTAGAACCAACCCCGCCAGAACCAGTCCAGATCAACACCTGACGCTTCTTCCATGGTCCGGAAGAAATCAGCGGGGGTCGGACGCTTGAACATCCAACGCTGCGCGTACTCACGGAAGGCAAAATCAAACAACTCACGGCCGAGAATAACTTCACGCAGAATATTCAGTGCGGCCGCAGGTTTACTGTAGGCGTTAGGGCCCAGGCGCAACACGCTATCTGACTGCGTCATGATAGGAACCTGCACCGATGACTTCATGTAATCAACGATACCACGTGGCTCAACGCCCCATGGAATCGAAGGATCCCACTCACGGCCGGCAACGCCGTCAAGGAAACTGTTCAGTCCCTCGTCCATCCAGGTCCACTGACGTTCGTCTGAGTTCACGATCATAGGAAAGTAGATGTGCCCAATCTCGTGAATCACAACACCAATTAAGAAGCGCTTCTCAGCTAGTGAATAGGTGCGTGTACCATCTTCCTGCAGCTCAGTACGCGGACCGTTGAAGGTAATCATTGGGTATTCCATGCCACCCACCGGACCGTTAACCGACTGTGAGGTCGGATACGGGTAATCAAACGAGAACCGGCTGTAAACTTCCATGGTGTGAATGACGGACTCAGTCGAGTATTTCTTCCACAAGTCGCCACCTTCTTTCGGGAAAAAGGACATGGCCATAACCAGCGGTTGTACGTCACCGCCTTGCTGGTAGCCTTTTGCATCCCACATGAACTTACGTGACGAAGCCCAGGCAAAATCGCGGACATTCTCTGCCGCAAAACGCCAAACTTTGCGCTTACTGGTGCCCTCTTTTTCGTTCTCAAGGGCTTCTTCTTCAGTCACCACAAATACGGGGCGATCAGCAGTTTTTGCCTTTTCCAGGCGACGCTGCTGTTCTTTGCTTAATACCTGCTTCGGGTTTTGCAAAACACCTGTTGCAGAGACAATATGATCCGCTGGTACATCAATATTGACTTCAAAATCACCAAATTCCATGGTGAACTCACCACGGCCTAGAAACTCTTTATTGGTCCAGGCTTCGTAATCGGTAAAAGCAGCAACCCGCGGATACCATTGCGCCAGTAAGAAGATATCATTACCACCTTCACGCGCATCGTCAGGGAAGTGCTCATAACCTGAGCGTGCACCCACTGCATCTTCTTCAACGATGTTAAAGCCAAAGTCTATGGCAAGTGAGGTACGTGCGCCTGGTGCCAATGGCTCTGCCAGGTCGACCCGCATGTTGGTGCCAACAATGGTGAAACTCAGTGATTGGCCTTCACCATTTTCGACATTGTTAATCGCAAAACCTAATTCGTTGTCAGTCATAAACTGCTGACGACGAAGCTCGCCCAGAGAGATACGCGCCGGCTTATCAATGCCGCGCAGGTCAGTGTCCGGATGACTACCGAAGGTTGCACTGCGCTCTGCTCTGGAATCGTTACGGAAAATGTTCTGGTCCAGCTGGATCCAGATGTATTTCAGGGTATATGGAGAGTTGTTCTGATAGCCGATGGTCTCTTTGGCATCGATACGACGCTTTTCTTCGTCTAAACGTACATTGATTTGATAGTCGGCTTGTTGCTGCCAATACTGCTCACCGGGTTCGCCAGCCGCACTGCGGTAAACGTTAGGGGTTGGCAATACTTCGTCTAACTGACGAAACTTATCTTCAAAGTCACCCTTGGTTTGCTTGATTGCCGAAGCAGATGCACTTCCATTTGCGCCAAAGCTCACCGCTGCAATGGCTGCAAAAGCAAGCCAAAAACTAGTACGTTGCATAGTCTTACTCATTGTTTCATAAAGGATCCGGAGACGTTACCAAAATTGGCCTGAATAGGCCATTTCACTGGTCGTAAAAAATTTCCATTTGTCGCATTAGATGCTTTACATTAGTCATTGTGTAACCGAAAGGACTTAATGTTGAACTCGCGAAGCCTAGAGAATCTATCCTTATCGTCATTCCGTTATCTGGCACTCATTAGCCTCTGGCTGCTGGTGTGGTGGGCGGCGATGCTGCTGGAATATCAACCGTATATCAGTCTCTGGTATCCGCCTGCAGGATTATCTCTCGCTGCATTTATCTTAATTGGCCGGCGAGCATTTTTGCCGGTTCTGGCTGCGGCAACTCTGGTCGGTTTCTGGATGTACTGGCAGGAGAATTCGCAACTCTCAATCTTGCAACAAGCTCAGCACTCATTACTACTCGGTAGCGCACACACCATTGCCTTTGCCCTAGGCGGGTTCTACTTTCGCCGTTTCGTCGGTTCCTGGGATATTCAGCATATCCCCCAGCGCGTTCTTTATTTTCTTATCATTATATTCCTGACCACTTTACTCGGTGCCTGGTTGGGACTCATCGCCTTCTATCTGATAGACACTATGACCCCAGCCGATGTTCTCAATAGCTGGTTAGCCTGGTGGATTGGCGATCTGGCGGGCGCACTCGTACTAACACCATTTTTCATGTTGGTATTAGGCCGTATATGGCAGCTGGACACCAGTTGGCTACGCCCATTAAACGTAAAAGTTTCTTCAGCGCCACTCTATCGACAGTTATGGAGCAAACGCCTCGTCCTCATGTTGGCGTTAGTGATGGTGGTGCTTGGTGCTGATTACCTATTTGGTCACCCTGCGATCGCCTATTTTATCTTCTTCCTGAGCGTTCCACAGTTATGGATCGTCTATACAGAGTCTATCGAAAGGTCATTGCTAAGCCTGGCCCTGACCAGCTTCTTTATCGCCGCCTGGTTCGGTTTTGTTGGCGTTGACGACCATGCCCTCACCTATCAGTTTGCACTTTGTGTCATTGCTGCCAATACCTATTTCGGGCTTTCGGTACCGTCGCTGTTACAACAGAACAAACAGCTTCACCAGCAGACTCAGATCGATAGCCTGACCCAGGTCGCGAGCCGCAATTACTTCCTCGCCTGTGCCGAACGTCAGCTGAGTGGGCGCCGGAGTCGAGACTTCCCCATCTCGCTGATGGTATTTGATCTGGATGAATTCAAAGCAATCAACGATGACTTCGGCCATCTGGTCGGCGATCAGGCCTTGATCATGGCCGCCCAGAGTATTCGGGCGCACATCCGACAATGCGATGTCATTGGTCGGTTCGGTGGCGATGAATTCCTACTGTTGCTACCCGACCAAAATCTCGAAGACGCCCATCGTACCGCCGAACGATTACGTTCCAAATTGCCGGCAATTCCTGTCGCAACTGGTATGATTCAGATTAAAGCAAGCTTTGGTATTGTTGAGATTAAAGCTGATGAGGATGTGAACGAAGCTCTGCAACGCGCTGACAAAGCCTTATTGAAAGCGAAGCGCAATGGCCGCGATCAGGTGGTATCATTTATCTAAACATTCTCTGAGTTTTGACTAGGGCACCACCAGTTATGCAAAGCACACGACCTACCATCGATATCCTTGTTGCCACCACTTCTGGAAACACGGAATATCTGGCCGATCAACTTAACGATCAACTCACAGAGCAGGGCTTCACCACGCGTATGCATTACGAACCTGATTACACAGAGCTGGTGAACGCTGTGACAACTGACACCTATTGGCTGGCGTGTATTGCCAGTCATGGCGCCGGTGAGTACGGCGACAGCATGCTCGCCTTTGCCGACGATCTGCACGCGAAGAAACCTCCACTAGATCCTCTTCATTACGCCGTTATTGCCGTTGGCGACAGTTGCTATGATACCTATTGCGAAGCGGGACGCGATTTTGATCGAACGCTCAAAGATCTTGGTGCAAAACGGCTTACTGAACGCCTCGAAATAGATATGTCGCGGGATGATCCGGAGAAAAAAGCATCAACATGGCTAGGATCTTTTACACAACTGCTGTGAGTAACGCTTGTATAAGATCCCCTGAGATCTGTATATACCCACTGTACAACTCTGTGTATAACTTGGCCTGTGGATAAGCACCCTAGTTATCCACCGGTTGATCAGAACAAGGATCATGCTCTGAACACATCTTTACAGATCGTTGTGATCCTTGATCCTTATGGGCTGCAAAGCCTTATCCACAGATTTTCCGATCCTAGTAGTAATAGTAATAAAAGATCAAAACAAAAGATCTTTAAATACTCTTAAGATCTTTAAAGCCTTTTTGAGCGAAATTTAACCGTTTCGATCCAGGCAAAAAACCGTTAAACTATTGGGCTACATTTTTTCTAGGATTACGTTTATGTCGAACACTTCAAACTACCATCAGCGTTATGACGTTATTGTCATTGGTGGTGGACATGCCGGTACTGAAGCAGCGCTTGCTGCAGCACGTATGGGATGTCAAACCCTCTTGTTGACGCATAACATCGAAACACTAGGACAAATGTCATGTAATCCGGCTATTGGCGGCATCGGTAAAGGACATTTGGTTAAAGAGATCGATGCGCTTGGCGGTGCTATGGCGCACGCAGCAGATCGCGCAGGTATCCAGTTCCGTACCCTAAATTCATCCAAAGGTCCCGCAGTACGTGCGACACGTGCTCAAGCCGATCGTGAACTCTACAAAGCTGCCATTCGCAGTACACTGGAAAACCAACCAAATTTGAGTTTATTTCAACAAGCCTGTGACGATCTGATCGTTGAAAATGATCGCGTTGTCGGTGTTGTGACCCAGATGGGCTTGAAGTTCGCTGCGAAAACAGTGGTGTTAACCGTAGGTACTTTTCTTGGTGGTCAGATCCATATTGGGTTAGAAAACTACCAGGGTGGCCGAGCTGGCGATCCACCGGCAAACGCATTAGCCAAACGCTTACGCGAACTGCCATTACGGGTTGATCGCCTGAAAACGGGTACACCACCACGTATTGATGCCAAAACGATCGATTTTTCAGTCATGCAGGAGCAACCTGGAGATAGCCCTACGCCGTTGTTCTCGTTTATGGGCAAAGCTGAAGATCATCCGCAGCAAATTAGCTGTTACATCACCCATACCAACGATCAAACCCATGAGGTAATTCGTGGTGGATTGGATCGTTCACCCATGTACTCAGGCGTCATCGAGGGTGTTGGACCACGCTACTGCCCGTCGATCGAAGACAAAGTGATGCGCTTTGCTGATAAAAATTCCCACCAGATCTTTGTCGAACCTGAGGGTTTGAACACCCATGAGGTGTATCCAAACGGCATTTCTACCAGTTTACCCTTTGATGTTCAGGTGCAATTGGTCCGGTCAATTAAGGGCTTCGAGAACGCGCATATCACGCGACCAGGCTATGCCATCGAATACGATTATTTTGATCCACGTGATCTGCAACAAACTTTGGAAACCAAATACATCCAGGGTCTATTCTTCGCTGGTCAGATTAACGGCACAACAGGCTATGAAGAAGCTGGTGCGCAAGGGCTGGTAGCTGGTCTTAACGCGGCTCGCCAAGCTCAGGACAAAGACGGCTGGGCGCCGCGCCGCGACAACTCCTACATGGGCGTGTTGATCGATGATCTGTCGACACTTGGCACCAAAGAACCCTATCGCATGTTCACTTCGCGCGCCGAATACCGCTTGTTATTACGCGAAGATAACGCTGACATGCGATTGACCGAAACAGGTCGCGAACTCGGGTTGGTGGACGATGCACGCTGGGCTCGTTTTAACGAAAAAATGGAAGCTATCGCGCAAGAGCAGCAGCGTTTACGCAGTACTTGGATCCACAAAGATCATCCGGCAGTAAATGCGGTGAATGAGCTGGTGAAAACGCCGATCACCAAAGAGGTTAGCGGTGAAGATCTCTTGCGTCGTCCGGAAATCACTTACAACGCGATGATGGCAATTCCTGAATTAGGCCCTGCGCTTGCTGATGCGCAAGCGGCTGAACAGGTTGAGATCCAAACCAAGTATGCCGGTTACATTGAGCGGCAAAAAGATGAGATTGCTAAGCAATTGCGGCACGAAAATACGTTGCTTCCGATGGGCTTTGATTATGCAGGCATCAAAGGATTATCGTACGAAGTCATTGCCAAATTGAATGAGCATCAACCGGAAACCGTTGGTAAAGCAGCGCGTATTTCGGGCGTGACCCCAGCGGCGATCTCCATGCTGCTGGTCCATCTGAAAAAACAAGGATTGCTGCGCAAAAGCGCATAGGTATTATGCAAACGAAACTTAATGGACTACTTACTGAAGCAGGGCTGACAATCCCTGTTTCGCAACAGCAACAACTGGTGCGTTTGGTAGAATTGCTGGCAAAATGGAATAAGGCTTACAATTTGACTTCTGTGCGCGACCCGGAGCAAATGCTCAGTCGCCATATTGTGGATAGTTTGGTAGTGTTACCTTTCCTCTCAGGTCATCGCTTTATTGACGTGGGTACCGGGCCTGGCCTACCAGGTTTACCGTTAGCCATTGTGCAGCCAGAGAAAGAGTTTGTGTTGTTGGACAGCTTAGGAAAACGGATTCGTTTTATTCGCCAGGTCTGCCATGAACTCGGCATCAACAATGTAAATGCTGTGCAAAGTCGGGTGGAGAACTATGATCCAGAAACTAAATTTGATGGTGTCATCAGTAGAGCCTTTGCGTCGCTTAATGATATGCTCAACTGGTGTCGGCACTTGCCAACAGCAGACGGACAGTTTTATGCCCTCAAGGGCGTTTATCCGCAAGCGGAACTAGACACTTTACCGGCGCACTATAACGTCGAGAAAGTAGTTGAACTCAAAGTTCCAGGGGTCGATGCAGAGCGGCATTTGGTCATCATCTCAACAAGAGGTTAGCTTCACGTGGGTAGAATAATAGCCATTGCAAATCAAAAAGGTGGGGTCGGTAAAACCACGACCGCAGTGAATTTGGCTGCTTCAATGGCCGCGACCCGACGTAAAGTCTTATTGATTGATCTCGATCCTCAAGGCAATGCGACCATGGGCAGTGGCATCGACAAATACGATGTTGAGAATACCGCCTACGAGCTCCTAGTGGATCAGAAACCTGCGCAAGAAGTGATTGTTACCGAAACCAACGGTAAGTATCACCTGGTGGCGGCAAACAGTGATGTGACCGCCGCAGATATCAAATTAATGGAAGCTTTTGCCCGCGAACAACGTCTGGCAAACGCCCTGCAGCCGGTGCGTGATAATTACGATTACATTTTTATCGACTGTCCTCCTTCGCTGAGCATGCTGACCGTTAATGCGATGGCGGCGGCTGACTCTGTTTTAGTCCCTATGCAGTGTGAATATTACGCCCTGGAGGGGTTAACCGCCTTGATGGATACCATCGAGCGGCTGGCTGAAGCAGTGAACCCTAAACTTGCGATTGAAGGTATTTTACGCACCATGTATGACCCGCGTAATCGCCTGGCTAATGATGTATCTGAGCAACTGAAAGCACATTTTGGTAGCAAAGTTTACCGTACGGTTATTCCCCGCAATGTACGACTTGCTGAAGCGCCAAGTTTTGGCGCACCTGCCATGTATTACGATAAATCCTCCACCGGCGCGAAAGCATATTTATCGCTTGCGGGTGAGCTGATTCGTCGTGCAGAACAACAAAAAAAAGCCGAAGCAGCGGCTGAAGCCTGAGGAACCTGAGCTTTATGTCTGTCAAGAAACGAGGACTAGGACGCGGTTTAGATGCGTTACTCACCACGAGCAAAAATGCCCGTGATCATGAACAACCCGAAAGTGAGCCAATGCATGACCTGAGCAAGGGAGAATTGCAAAAGCTCCCTATCGAGTTCTTACAGCCAGGTAAATATCAGCCACGCAAAGATATGTCACCAGAAGCGCTGGAAGATCTGGCTGCCTCGGTAAAAGCTCAGGGTATTATTCAGCCCATCGTGGTACGTGAAGTCGATACCGATCGCTACGAGATTATTGCCGGTGAGCGCCGCTGGCGTGCTGCGCAGATGGCGCGGCTCAGCGAAGTCCCTTGTCTGGTCAAAGACGTGCCAGATGAAGCAGCGGTTGCTATCGCGCTCATCGAAAACATTCAACGCGAAGATTTAAACTCCATGGAAGAAGCCACGGCGTTGCAACGCTTGTTGGACGAATTCCAGTTGACCCATCAGGAGGTGGCCGATGCCGTTGGTAAATCGCGGGCAACGGTGACCAACTTGTTACGTCTGAACAACCTCGAACAGGAATCCAAAACCTTGCTGGAACGAGGCGATATCGAACTTGGCCACGCGAAATTATTATTAGCCCTGCAGGGTGAACAACAAAGCGAAATTGCCCGTACTATTGCAGCAAAAGCTATGACGGTACGGGAAGCGGAAAAATTGGTTCGCAATGCGTTGGAACCGAAAAAAGAGTCCGCACCGAAGCAACCTGATGCTGATATTCAGCGGCTGGAGCAGCGTTTGAGCGAAAGTCTTGGTGCTGCAGTAGCTATTAATCATGGTCGCAAAGGCAAAGGAAAAGTGGTCATTAATTACAGTAGCTTAGACGAGCTCGACGGAATCCTTACGCATTTCCAACTCAGCGATGAGTCGTAAAGCTATGGCGTCGAGTTGCAATTTGTTTGCAATTAGGGCGCAAATCTTTATACTAGCGCGGGCTTTTTAACGAGGTTTTTAGCCCTTGAGTGAGACGTTAACACAGTCCGGAAAACAACTCGCAGCCAAACTGTTGCGGGTTCAGGCAGGCGCCATATTTTTACTGGCCTGCACGTTTTCGTTAGTGACATCGTACGAATACTTTTGGGGTGTTGTTGGTGGCGGAGTCGTCGTCATGATTCCAACAGCACTCTTTGCATGGCGCGCTTTTGCCCAAGGTGGCGCGCGCTCGGCGCAACAAGTCGTCAGTAATTTTTTTGCCGGTGAGGCGCTGAAAGTGAGCCTTACTGTAGTCCTTTTGGTCGCACTGTTGATGCTGACTTCGCTCCCGCTCGTAGCGGTTTGTAGCGGCTACATCACAGTGTTGTTCATCCAGTGGCTGGCACCAATTTTGTTTTTAAAATCAACTTAAAATTGTGGGAATTAAGATGGCTGCAGAAGAGTTAACGCTCCAGAGCCACATTCAGCACCACTTAACTAACGCCAAGATGTGCTCAACCGAAAATGGTTTTGCATTCAACAAAGCGTGTAGTGAAGCAGGGTTCTGGACGTGGCACATTGACACACTCGCCTGGTCGATCGGATTAGGCATTCTGTTCTTAATGATATTCCGTAGCGCGGCGAAAAAAGCGCATACGGGTATTCCCGGTAAGTTTCAGTGCTTTATCGAAATGATCGTTGAGTTCGTTTCTGATAACGTGCGCGATACCTTCCATGGTAAGAGCAAGCTCATAGCACCACTGGCGTTGACGATCTTCGTCTGGGTGTTCCTGATGAACTTGATGGATCTTATTCCTGTGGACTTCCTGCCGGCGTTTGCTGGCTATGTTGGCGAAACAGCCTTCGGCGTGGATTCTCATGATGTTTACATGAAGATCGTGCCAACGACCGATATCAACATGACCGCAGCCCTGGCGCTTGGCGTATTCCTGTTGATGATTGGTTACGGCATCCGCATGAAAGGCATCGTTGGCTTTATTAAAGAGCTGACTCTGCACCCATTTAATTCAAGCAACACAGTGGTTCAGATTATTCTGATTCCATTTAACCTGTTGCTCGAGACTATCGCACTTGTCGCGAAGCCGTTCTCACTTGCGTTACGTTTGTTCGGTAACCTGTATGCCGGTGAGCTAATCTTCATTCTGATTGGTGCGGTTGGCTTAATGCAGTTGCCGTTACACTTTGTGTGGGCTGTGTTCCACATCCTGGTTATCGTGCTGCAGGCGTTCGTGTTCATGATGCTGACCATTGTTTATCTGAGTATGGCCAGCTCTGAGAGTCACTAGTTTTTAGTATTAACTTTTTAATTTAACTTTAACTTCAACCTTTGAAATATCGGAGAAAACAATGGAACTAATGTTAGGTCTTAAGTATATCGCTGTAGCACTATTGATCGGTTTCGGTGCAATCGGTACTGCAGTCGGTTTCGGTAACATGGGTGGTAAATTCCTGGAAGCGTGTGCACGTCAGCCAGAATTAGCGCCTTCTCTGCAAGTTAAAATGTTCATCTTGGCGGGTCTGATCGATGCGGTAGCAATGATCGGTGTTGGTATCGCCATGGTTCTGTTGTTCGTTCTGTAAGGCTCGATTAACTTTCTCGAACAACTGAACGAATAGGAGGGTGGGTCTATGAGTTTAAATATGACCCTGATTGGTGAATTAATCGCGTTTATCGTCTTCGTGCTGTTCTGCATGAAGTTTGTTTGGCCGCCGCTGAACAATGCGATTGAAGCTCGTCAGAAAAAGATTGCCGATGGCCTTGCAGCAGGTGAAAAAGCTGAGAAGAGTCTTGAAGAAGCGCAAGCAAAAGTTGCTGACGAACTGAAAGACGCGAAAGCGCAGGCTGCTGAGATTATCGCCCAAGCGAAAAAACGTGCGGACGAAACCGTCGAAGACGGCAAAAAGCGTGGCGAGCAAGAGCGCGAGAAAATCGTTGCTGCTGGTCACTCTGAAGTCGAGGCTGAGCGCAACCGCTTACGCGAAGAATTGCGCAAGCAAGTAGCTGTATTGGCTGTTGCTGGTGCAAGTAAAATCATCGAGCGTGAAATTGATAAAGACGCTCACAGTGACATTGTTGAAAAACTGGTCGCTGAACTCTAACCAAAGGGGTTTGTGCAAATGTCAGAATTGACTACGGTTGCTCGCCCCTATGCAAAAGCAGCTTTTGATTTTGCACTAGAGAACGGCGCTATCGAAAAATGGCACGATATGATTGCTTTTGCGGCCGCTGTTGCGAACGACGAAGCGATGGCCACGTTTTTGAGTAGCGCTGAAACGCTAGAAAAGAAAGTAGATGTTTTCATTAATGTGTGCGGCGAACAACTGGACGAGAATGGCCAGAACTTCGTACGGCTTATGGCCGAAAATGGTCGTTTGAAAGCATTAACAGCTGTGGAAAAACTTTATAGTGGTTTCCGTTCAGAACATGAAAAAGAAATCACTGTCGATGTGACCTCAGCGGTCAAATTGACGAAGAAGCAGCAGGACAATCTAGCGCAAACGTTGGAGAAACGTTTTTCACGCAAAGTTAAGCTGAATTGCAGTGTCGATGCAGCGATTGTCAGCGGCCTATACATTAAAGCTGGTGACACCGTGATTGACGGTACTGTGCGAGGCAAGCTCGATCGGCTTGCCCATGCACTGCAATCCTAATTGGGGACTTGAGCATGCAACTGAATTCAAATGAAATCGCAGAACTGATCAAAAAACGAATTGAACAGTTCGAAGTGGTCAGTGAAGCTCGTAACGAAGGTACTATCATCTCTGTAACCGATGGTATCATCCGTATTCATGGCCTTGCTGACTGTATGCAAGGTGAGATGATTGAGCTTCCTGGCAATCGTTACGCAATCGCGTTGAACTTAGAACGTGATTCTGTCGGCGCCGTTGTTATGGGTCCGTACGCGGATCTGCAAGAAGGCGTTAAAGTAAAATCAACAGGCCGTATCCTGGAAGTTCCAGTAGGTAATAAACTGCTGGGCCGCGTAGTGAACACCTTAGGTGAACCTATCGACGGTAAAGGTCCTATCGAAGCTGACGGCTTTGAGCCTGTTGAAAAAATCGCACCTGGCGTTATCGAACGTCAATCAGTAGACCAGCCAGTACAAACGGGTTACAAGTCTATCGATGCGATGATTCCAATCGGTCGTGGCCAGCGTGAGCTGATCATCGGTGACCGCCAAACAGGTAAAACTGCATTGGCAGTTGATGCCGTCATCAACCAGAAAGACTCTGGTATTAAGTGTGTGTACGTAGCTATCGGTCAGAAATCTTCGACCATTGCTTCCGTGGTACGCAAACTTGAAGAACATGGCGCCTTGGAAAACACCATTGTTGTTGCAGCCTCTGCTTCTGAATCAGCAGCGTTGCAATACCTGGCAGCCTACTCAGGTTGTACCATGGGTGAATTCTTCCGTGACCGCGGTGAAGACGCTTTGATCGTGTACGATGACTTGTCGAAGCAGGCTGTAGCCTACCGTCAAATTTCATTGTTGTTACGTCGTCCGCCGGGTCGAGAAGCTTATCCTGGTGACGTATTCTACTTGCACTCACGCCTACTTGAGCGTGCAGCGCGAGTGAACGCCGACTACGTTGAAAAATACACGAATGGTGAAGTGAAAGGCAAAACCGGTTCATTGACCGCTCTGCCAATCATTGAAACTCAAGCCGGTGACGTATCCGCCTTCGTACCTACCAACGTGATTTCAATCACGGACGGTCAGATCTTCTTAGAAACTGACTTGTTCAACGCTGGTATCCGCCCTGCTGTTAACGCTGGTGTCTCGGTATCGCGTGTAGGTGGTTCAGCACAGACCAAGATCATCAAGAAGCTTGGTGGTGGTATTCGTCTGGCATTGGCGCAGTATCGTGAGCTTGCAGCGTTTGCACAGTTTGCTTCGGATCTTGATGAAGCAACGCGTTCGCAGTTGGAGCACGGTCAGCGTGTCACCGAACTAATGAAACAGAACCAATATGAGCCAATGAGCGTTGCAGAAATGGCTGTGTCCATTTTCTCAGCTGAAAAAGGCTACCTCAAAGATGTGGCGCAGGACAAAATCCTCGACTTTGAAAGTGCGTTAATTTCGTACATGAAGAGCGAGTACGCCGATCTGATGGCTGATATTGATAAAACTGGCAACTATAACGACGACATCGACGCCAAGCTGCACGAAGGTCTGAAGACCTTCAAAAAAACGCAGTCTTGGTAAGCAACGTGGCCACTTCCAAAGAGTGGCCACACGTCGTTGAGTTAACAGGAGATTATCATGGCCAGCGGTAAAGAGATAAAAACCAAGATCGGGAGTATTAACAATACTCAGAAGATCACTAGTGCGATGGAAATGGTGGCTGCGTCCAAAATGAAAAAGGCGCAGGAACGTATGGCTGCAAGCCGTCCGTATGCCGACAGCATTCGCAAAGTGATCGGCCATGTTGCCCATGCCAACCTCGAATACAAGCATCCGTACTTAGAAGAACGTGATGTTAAACGAGTTGGTTACATCGTGATTTCAACTGACCGTGGTCTGTGTGGCGGTTTGAACACCAATGAATTTAAGCAGGTGGTCAAGCACGCTAAAGCACAGCAAGACAACGGTGTTGAGGTTGATTTCGCTGCGATTGGCAGCAAGGCAACGGGTTTCTTTAAACGCTTTGGAGGCCGTTTACTGGCGCAAAAATCAGGCCTTGGCGATAAGCCAAGTGTGAGCGATGTGCTTGGAACCGTGCAAGTGATGCTCGATGCTTTCGACGAAGGCAAAATCGACCGCTTGTTCCTGGTGTACAACAAGTTTGTCAACACCATGACGCAGGAGCCAACGATAGCGCAGATGCTACCGTTGCCGAAGGCGGACGAAGAAGAGCGGGATCGTGTGCAATCAGGTAGCTGGGACTACTTGTATGAGCCTGAGCCACAATCAATCCTTGATATGTTGATTCGTCGTTTCGTTGAATCAACGGTATACCAAGGTGTGGTTGATAATATCGCGAGTGAACAGGCTGCGCGGATGGTGGCAATGAAAGCCGCTACCGACAACGCCGAAGACCTCATCGATCAGTTGCAGTTGGTGTACAACAAAGCACGCCAGGCAGCGATTACGCAGGAAATTTCGGAAATTGTATCGGGCGCCGAAGCGGTTTAAGGCGAAGCTTGCAAGAATTTTAGAGTTAGAGGAAATGTCATGAGTCAAGGTAAGGTCGTGCAAATAATTGGCGCGGTTGTGGATTTCGAATTTCCACAATCAAGCGTGCCAAAGGTCTACGACGCGCTGAAGGTGACCGACGGTGACCTCAAGGGTTTGACCCTCGAAGTGCAGCAGCAGCTTGGTGGTGGTATCGTGCGGACAATCGCAATGGGTACTACTGACGGCCTGCGTCGTGGAATTACAGCAGAAAATACAGGCGAACCAATCATGGTGCCAGTGGGTAAAAAGACCCTTGGCCGTATCATGAACGTATTGGGTGAGCCAATTGATGAAGCCGGTGACGTTGGCGCAGAAGAGCGCATGTCAATTCACCGTGCAGCACCTTCGTACGAAGAACAGTCAAGCTCTACCGAGCTTTTAGAAACTGGTATCAAAGTTATCGACTTGATTTGCCCGTTTGCTAAAGGTGGTAAAGTCGGTCTGTTCGGTGGTGCCGGTGTTGGTAAAACCGTCAACATGATGGAGCTTATCCGTAACATCGCAATCGAGCACAGCGGCTACTCAGTATTCGCTGGTGTTGGTGAGCGTACGCGTGAGGGTAATGACTTCTATCACGAGATGAAAGATTCAAACGTACTCGACAAAGTAGCCTTGGTCTACGGTCAGATGAACGAGCCTCCAGGTAACCGTTTGCGCGTTGCGTTAACCGGTTTGACCATGGCAGAGAAGTTCCGTGACGAAGGTCGTGACGTACTGTTCTTCGTTGATAACATCTATCGTTACACCCTGGCCGGTACCGAAGTATCAGCATTGTTGGGTCGTATGCCATCAGCGGTAGGTTATCAGCCTACACTTGCTGAAGAGATGGGTGTATTGCAGGAACGTATTACTTCAACCAAGACCGGTTCAATCACTTCAATCCAAGCGGTATACGTACCTGCGGATGACTTGACTGACCCATCACCAGCAACAACCTTCGCTCACTTGGATGCGACCGTTGTATTGTCACGTGATATCGCGTCTTTGGGTATCTACCCTGCAGTTGATCCATTGGATTCAACTTCACGTCAGCTTGACCCGCAAGTTATCGGTAAAGAGCACTATGACGTAGCACGTGGTGTGCAGTCAGTACTGCAACGCTACAAAGAACTGAAAGACATTATCGCAATCCTGGGTATGGACGAGTTGTCAGAAGAAGACAAGCAGACCGTATCTCGTGCCCGTAAGATTCAGCGCTTCTTGTCACAGCCGTTCTTCGTAGCAGAAGTATTCACCGGCGCGCCTGGTAAATACGTTGCATTGAAAGACACCATTGCTGGCTTTAAAGGCATCTTAGACGGTGATTACGACGACCTTCCAGAACAAGCGTTTTACATGGTTGGCAGCATCGAAGAAGCGGCCGAAAAAGCCAAGAAAATGTAAGAACCGGGAGGTTTAAATGGCAGCAAAAACTGTACACCTTGACGTGGTCAGCGCCGAAGATAGCTTATATAGCGGCGCCGTAGAGACCGTGCAAGTGACCGGTAGCGAAGGTGAGCTGGGTATTTACCCAGGTCACGCGCCACTTATCACGAAAATCAAACCAGGTATGGTTCGCGTCGTGAAAGAAGGCGGTGACGAAGAAATCATCTACGTTGCTGGTGGTGTGCTGGAAGTGCAGCCTCACAACGTCACGGTTCTGGCTGATACAGCCGTTCGCGGTGAAGAGCTTGATGAACAACAAGCTCTTGATGCGAAAAAACGCGCTGAAGAAGCAATCGCAGATTCTAGCTCTGACCTCAGCTACGCTGAAGCTGCAGCAGAGTTGTCGCGGGCGTTGGCACAATTGCAGATTATTCGTAAAATTCGCAAGTAATTTGCACCAGCCTACTGATTTAAAAGCCCAGCCTCGTGCTGGGCTTTTTTGTGCAAAAATTCTGCAAAGTCGTCCGATTGTCACCCGTTTTCGCTTAAGGGCTCGTGCCCATGCTCACCGCTAAGCTCTGCTACGGCCACACCGCTCTCGTTTCGGTGCCGAATCCCTAAGATCTTTGGTTATAGCAGTCGTGTCAGCAAATCGACAGTGGCGGCACCGTCGGCTTTAACGAAAGTGACGCAATATACTTACGACACCAGAGGGCGGTTGTTGTGCGAAGCGGCACGCATGAATGCTGCAAGTTTTGGTGCTTTGCCAGCTTCGGCATGTACCTTAGGCAGTGAAGGTAGTGCCGGACCTGACCGCATTACCAGCTATAGCTATGATGCGAACTCAAATCTTAAAAGTACCCTGACGGGGCTCGGTACCGCCGCCGAGGGTATTGAGCAGTTCACGGCCTATACCGCGAATGGCGAAGTCAGCAGGCGTGAGGACGGTAATGGCAATAGTACAACGTACAGTTACGATGGGCATGACCGTCTGTACCGCACGACCTTCCCGGATGTGAGCTATGAGCAAAATGGTTATGACGCGAACGGTAATCTGACATCGTTTCGCAAGCGTGATGGGGTGACGTTGATCCATAGCTACGATAGCCGGGATCAGCGTACAAGCTCAGTCATACCGAACGAAAACACCATTTACTTTAGCTATGACAGTCTGGGCCGTGAAACTCAGGTCACCCGTGGAGCGCAAGTGGTGGCTTACGTTTATGATGGCCTGGGCCGACGTATCTCGGAACGTACGAATAATCGTACCCTGCTCTACAGTTACGACAGCGCAAGCCGTCGGACCCGCACGACCTTCCCGGATGGCTTCTATGTGACCTACAGTCATGATGCGGGTGGGCGGCTGACGGATATTTTTGAAAATGGCACGACGGGCGTTATTGATTTTAGTTACGACCGCCCGGGTCGGGTTAGCCGCATTGAGCGTGCTGGCAGCACCATCACCACGTTCAGCTACGACGGTATGAGCCGGGTGCTTGATTTCGATCACCAGGGATTCAACGACAGCAGTTACAGCTATAATCCGGCCAGTCAGTTGCAGAGCAAAACGGTCAGCAACGCGGATTATCAAATTCAGGTGCCGACGCTAAGCACTGAATTTTACAGCGTGAATAACCTCAACCAGTATACGCAAGTTACGGTCGATGGCCTGCCAGAGTACGCGAACTACACCAGTGCGGGCAATCTGGCTGGTTTTGATGGGTGGAGTTATGTTTACGATGCCCATAATCGCCTGGTGGCAGCGAACGGTCCTGACGATACGGTCACCCTTAGCTACGATGCTACCGGTCGCTTATCGCGCACGGTACACAACGGCGAAAGCATCGATTATCTGTACGACGGCGATGAGCTGGTGGCGGAGTATCACAGCAACGGCACGCTGTTGCGGCGCTTTATTCATGGCCTTGGTAACGATGACCCGGTCATTCGCTACGAAGGTGCTGGGGTAAACGCCCGCCGTTATCTGCTGGCGGATGAGCGCGGTAGCATCATCGCCGAGATGACCGCCAATGGCGGCCTGCTGCAAGCGCATCAGTACGATGCCTACGGCAACCCGAAGCACAGCAGCGATGCACGCTTTCGTTTTACCGGGCAAATTCTCATCCCCGGCACCGAGCTGTACTACTACAAAGCACGGATTTATCATCCAAAGCTAGGTCGATTCCTGCAAACTGACCCTGTGGGTTATGAAGACCAGATGAATCTTTATGCTTATGTGGGGAATGATCCGGTTAATATGGTGGATCCGAGCGGTAAATGGATTGTTCAACTAGTCGCGACCGTTGGAGGCGCGGTTATTGGTGGAGCAGCGGAATATTTAACGAACGATAATGCAACTTTCTCCTCTGTTGCACGAGCATCAGTAGTAGGTGGTGCTGTTGGATTAGCTAGCTCACTTGGTGGCGGAGTTGTATCATCGGCTTTACTTGGAGGAGGTGCGAGTGCTGCTGGTGAAATGGCCAATCAGATAGCGACAGGAGATATTAATGGAGCAAAAGTTGCTACGGCAGGAGTGACGGGTTTAGTTGGTGGTGCGGCAGCTAAGCAGACCGCTAATATTGTAAAAGGTGTTCTTACCAAGGGGTTACCGAATAATAGTGTAAGTAATGCATCGCACAATATGACACAATCTAGCTCACAGAGGGTTTTAGCTGATTCCCAATCCTTGACTAAAGCAGCCAGCAAATCTTCTGCGGCGGAAGCCCAAGTCGGGACTGGCTACGCAGCGGGTGCCGCAGCAGGTACAGCCGCTGCGGGTAAGGTTTGCGAACAAAGTTCAGGTTGTTAATAATGAGGTCTATTAAGTTTTCTGATTCAGTATCGGAAAGAGGTAAAAAGCTTCGACTATGGATACATTTGATAAATGTATGTGTTGTTTCTTTTCTCTATGTACTGTTAGTTCATAAAGTCGGAGCGGAGCTTGGTATTGATGTTAATAGGCCACTAAGGGAATATGACAAGCTTACTGTCTTAAGCGGGTTTGGATTAATGCTTCTATCGTTTATCCTGTTATATGGATTATCCTTTAAGATTCTTAGCTGGCTATTTTTTAAATTTAAGATTTAACTCAGTTTTTGAATCCAAAGCCTCGCTCGTGCGGGGCTTTGTTTTTACAGGAGGCTGATGACGTGTTGAAATTCTCCATTGCGCCAATGGCCGAGGGATTTCTTGCCATCAGGCGTGATGCGTTCGAAGAAATCTGGGAACTCTATATTTTTTCCATAAAGCGTTTGTCCCTGAGCTAGCAAGTCATGGCTTAATTTCTCGGATCGGCTGTCATGAGCAACCGTTTCAGATAAGGTAAGCACATCAAATTGACTAGTCATATTCTGCTCCCATCGGTTCCTAGTTTGCTCGCCATTGTTAGTGATGAAGTAATGCCATGCTTGGCGGCAAAAGTCTGGAGTTTCCTATCGTAAAAGCCTGCATCGCGTTTGTAACGGCAAAAAAATCTGATGACCGTGTTGGATTCATCATAGATTGCCCGAATATCATTTTCTCCCGCATCAATGGAAAATGATCCGTCGTCTAGCCGATACGCTGCTTGTCCGCCGACGAAGCACTCTTGGGCAAACCTCGACAGCACGTTTTCAACTTGCTCGGGCTTTACTGTCTGAAATAAAGTGTGGCAATAAGGCATATCTCTGGCTCTTGAGTTGCTGAGCCATAAGTATAGCAAATGCAGTTATGTAATCCCCCCGAAAAATCGCAGCAGTTATAAGTAGAAAACTCCGTCGAACTAAAACGAAGGAATTTTCTATGCGCAAATCACGGTACACAAACAGTCAGGTCGTAGCGATTCTGAAACAAAACGAGACCGGTGTTCCCGTTCCAGAGCTATGCCGTGAACCCGGTATGAGCTCCGCAAGGAAGCACTTGTGCAAAAATTCTGCAAAGTAGCTAAGCGCGTGCCCTACAAAACAATTTTCCACCTGTTAATTTCCTGTAATCTAGCTAGAATAGGGCTTTCAGATTAACCAACCGACAAATGGAAGGATTCATGGCATTGAGTGTAGTGGTTCTTGCCGCTGGTAAGGGCACCCGCATGCGTTCAGCATTGCCAAAGGTGCTTCATCCAGTTGCCCATAAAGCTATGGTGCAACATGTGATCGACAGTGCACGGCAATTAGATACGGACGCCATTCATGTGATTTACGGCCACGGTGCTGAGACGTTACTTGAACGTCTTGGTGGGCAACAGTTAAATTTTGTAGAACAGGCAGAGCAGCTTGGTACCGGACATGCGGTTCAGCAAATCGTGCCACACATAAACGACGACGAGCACGTACTCATTTTATACGGCGATGTGCCTTTGACCCGCGTTGAAACCCTGCAGGATCTGGTGAGAGCCGGCAGTGGAACCGACCTTGCACTACTGACGGTTACCCTTCCCGATCCGACCGGCTACGGCCGTATTATGCGTGACACTAACGGGCATGTGACGGGCATTGTCGAGCAAAAAGATGCTACTCCGGAGCAGCTGGCTGTCACTGAAGCTAACACCGGAATGATGCTGGTTCACGGCAAAGCCCTGAAGCGCTGGCTCGGACAGCTTTCCAATGACAACGCCCAGGGTGAATACTATCTGACGGACATCGTCGCCATGGCCGCCCAGGAAGGCGTTGCTATCGCATCGACCCAGCCGCGGGACATTCACGAAGTTGAAGGTGCCAATAACCGCGTCCAACTCGCAGCACTTGAACGGGCCTATCAACAACGTCAGGCGGAGCAGCTGATGCTCGACGGCGCCACCCTGCTCGATCCGGCACGGGTGGATGTGCGTGGTACGGTGCGTATTGCCAACGATGTGGTGGTGGACGTGAATGTCATTTTCGAGGGCCAGGTTGAGCTTGGCGAAGGTGTCGTGATTGAAAGCAACTGCATTTTGCGCAACTGTAGCATTGCGGCAGGTGCCCGCATAAAGTCGCACAGTATCGTCGAAGACGCTCAGGTAGGCGAAGATTGTGAGGTAGGACCTTACGCTCGATTGCGGCCGGGCTCGGTGCTTGAGCAAGGCGCCAAAGTCGGCAACTTCGTCGAGATGAAAAAGACCCGCTTAGGCAAAGGCTCGAAAGCCAACCACCTGACCTACTTAGGCGATGCAGTGATCGGTGACGGTGTTAATATTGGCGCGGGAACCATCACCTGCAACTACGACGGCGTCAACAAATTTACCACAGAGATCGACGACGGTGCCTTTATTGGCTCCAACAGTTCGTTGGTGGCACCGGTGCGCATTGGTAAACAGGCAACTGTCGGTGCGGGCTCAACCGTCACCAAAACCATTGAAGACGGCGAGCTTGGGATAGCTCGCGGTAAACAACGCAACATTACGGGCTGGCAACGGCCCCAGAAAAAGGGATAAGCAGTATGTGCGGTATTGTTGGCGCGACTTCAGAGCGCCGTATTAGCGAAATTTTGCTCGAGGGCTTAAAGCGCCTTGAGTACCGTGGTTATGATTCAGCGGGTTTGGCGGTGATGTCCGAGAATGGCCAGATTGAAAGCCTACGGCGCACCGGCAAGGTGCAGGAACTGAAAGATGCGGTCGGCGAGCATCCGCTTGGCGGCACCACTGGTATTGCGCATACCCGCTGGGCAACGCATGGCGGCGTCACGGAAGCCAATGCGCACCCCCATATTTCTAACGACTGCATCGCAGTTGTGCATAACGGCATTATCGAAAATCATTCGAAACTGCGGGAAAAGCTGCGTGAACTCGGCTATGAGTTTCGTTCAGACACCGATACCGAAGTGATTTGTCACTTGGTGCATCATGAGAAGCAGCAGCACGCTGACCTTTTCGATGCGGTACAGGCTGCAGTAAAGCAGCTTGATGGCGCTTATGGCACTGTGGTCATGGATTGTCAGGATCCCGGCCGCTTGGTGGTGGCTCGCTCCGGCAGTCCGCTGGTGATTGGACTGGGCATCGGCGAAAACTTTATTGCATCGGACCAGCTCGCATTATTGCCGGTCACCCGCAAATTCATGTACCTCGAAGAAGGCGACATGGCCGATATCACCCGCACCGAGGTGAAGGTATACGACAATTCGGGAAGCCGCATTGAGCGCGCCATCCACGAATCAGACGGTCAGTACGACGCGGGCGGGAAAGGTAACTACCGTCACTTTATGTTGAAAGAAATTCATGAACAGCCAAGTGCAGTGCGTAATGCGCTGGAAGGACGTCTGGTCGACGGCAAAGTCTCCGGTAACGCCTTTGGAGAAGGCTCAATGGACGTACTGAAAGACATAGAGCACGTACAGATTGTGGCCTGTGGTACCTCTTACCACGCCGGTATGGTCGCGCGTTACTGGCTCGAAGCCCTCGCCGGCGTGTCTTGCAATGTCGAGATTGCCTCAGAGTTCCGCTATCGGCAGTCGCATGTGCATCCGAACAGCTTGCTGGTGACTATTTCACAGTCCGGTGAAACTGCGGATACCCTTGCTGCATTGCGTCTGTCTAAAGAGCTTGGTTATAAAGGCTCGCTGACCATCTGTAACGTTTCGACCTCTTCGATGGTGCGTGAGTCGGATCTGGCTTATATGACCCGTGCGGGGACAGAAATAGGTGTGGCGTCAACCAAAGCGTTCACCACGCAGCTCGTTGGCCTGATGATGCTGGTGCTGGCCTTAGGTCAGTCACGCGGCCTGTCGGGTGACAAGCAGCAGCACATTGTCGGTGCCCTGAAAGCGTTACCGGCGAAACTGGAAGAAGCGCTGTTATTAAGTGATGAAATTGAAGCCCTGGCCCCGGAGTTTGCCGACAAGTTTCACAGTCTGTTCTTAGGCCGCGGTTCGCAATATCCGATTGCGATGGAAGGCGCGCTGAAGCTGAAAGAAATCTCGTACATTCACGCGGAAGCCTACGCCGCTGGCGAGCTTAAACATGGCCCGCTAGCGCTGATTGACGCGGAAATGCCCGTGATCGTGGTCGCGCCGAATGACGAGTTGCTCGAGAAGCTGAAGTCGAATGTTGAAGAAGTTCGTGCCCGTGGCGGCATCATGTACGTGTTCGCTGACAAAGACGCCCACTTCCAGGGCGACGCCAGCATGCGCGTGATCAACGTCAGCCACTGCGACGAACTCATCGCGCCTATCGTCTACACCATCCCGCTTCAACTGTTGTCGTACTTCGTTGCCATCATCAAAGGCACCGACGTTGACCAGCCACGGAACTTGGCGAAATCGGTGACGGTTGAGTAAGGGTTAGCTGGTTTTAGAAAAAGGGCTCTTCGGAGCCCTTTTTTTGTGGCTGTCTCTTAAAATGAACCTCTCGAAACAAGCAGCTAGCTCCTCACAATAGCATCTAAGTTGCTCTTGCCCCGCCGATAATATTAACTTATCTTGTATTACATAATTCAAACATCTTAGGTGTTGTTGTCGATTATCGCTATAGTCGGTAACAGCTGGATCCTACCAAGTTAATTTATAGCTGACGGCGAAGGAATCATCATTGGGAATCCGCAACTATTGGCCGCGAATTCGACGTATTTGGATAACAGTCGGCATCAGCGTGACGGTGGTCTTCGTGGGCTGGTCGCTTATCGCGTACCGAGCAGACGCCGAGGCTGAAGCGGCAACGATTTCCGATGACGTCGTCGCCGTCAGCGCTACCCAGGGTATCTGGCAGTTTAGTCCTACCAGACCTTCGAAATCGGCAACCTTGATATTCTTTCCCGGCGCGCTAGTAGATCCCATTGCCTACGCACCCCTCGCACGTTCCGTAGCAGCGGCAGGCTATCCTGTGCTGTTGGTCGAACTCCCTTATCGCGGTGCGTTCGGTGGTGCAGAGTCAGCTGAGCTTTGGGCTCGGATTTCGTCCGCGCTTGCGTTAATACCCAGTGACCATGCGGTGGTCGTTGGCGGTCACTCACGGGGTGGCGTGGTGGCTTCGACGTTAGCAGCGCAGGCTCCGGAACCGGACGGGCTGATTCTTATCGGCACCTCTCACCCTCGCGATGTAGACCTCAGTAAGCTTGAGGTACCCGTGACAAAGATCGTGGGTACGCGCGATGGACTCGCTTCGCCGGAAGAAGTGGAACAAAACGCTTTTCTCCTGCCCGACAGAACGCGCTGGGTTTGGGTGGAAGGCGGAAATCATTCGCAGTTTGGCTGGTATGGCTTTCAGCCGCTGGATCTATGGGCAAAAGTGGCAGCTGCTGAACAGCGAAGAATCATGACGGAAAAAGTTCTTCAGCTGCTTCAGACAGTCGAATCAAACAAGACGAGCAGTCTTTATTGCCTGAATAATTGCAAGCCAAAGCGGCTCAGCTCAAATTCATGAGCACTGTCCAAACGGCAATGCAGTGGGCATTCTGTGACAGCAGGTTAACCAAATACAGAGAACCATCATGGATGTGACAAAGAAGAAATTAGCCGAAGCAGCGGATAAGAATATTATTTCTAATCAGCAAGCGGAAAGGCTTTACGAGTTTCTAGCTGCTCAGTCGCAAGACGTACCGAGATTTACTTTCACGCATGTTCTTTATTACCTGGGTGGCCTTATCGCTATTGGCGCGATGACCGTATTTATGAATTTAGGCTGGGAGTCATTCGGCGGTCCCGGAATCGTAGCAATCGCTATTGTTTATGCGGTTATTGGCTTAAAAGTAACGAACTCCTTCGCGGCAAAAAATCTGGTTATTCCAGCAGGCATTTGCGCAGCGTTTGTCGTTTGCTTAACGCCATTGGCGATTTATGGTTTCCAGCAGTGGCTCGGCGTCTGGCCGGATGAAAGCGTTTATAGGGATTACCACAGATATATAAAGTGGCATTGGCTATATATGGAGTTGGGCACCTTAGCAGTGGGAATCATTATTGCCTGGAAGTACAAATACCCGTTTTTGATCATGCCTATCGCGGTGACGCTTTGGTATATGACAATGGATATTACAGCTATGATTTCAGGAGGAGACGTCTCCTGGGAGCTGAGAAAGCTTGTGTCCTTGTTCTCCGGACTGTTAATGATCGGATTAGCCTTTTGGGTTGATATCCGATCACATAAAAAAGCCGATTATGCCTTCTGGATTTATATTTTTGGGGTACTCGCGTTCTGGGGCGGTCTATCATTACAGTACTCTGACAGTGAGTTATCTAAGTTCATCTATTTCTGTATTAACCTGTTGATGATAGGCGTGGGTGCCTTATTGGTTCGTAGGGTTTTTGTGGTATTTGGCGCTATTGGTAGTGCTTGTTATCTTGGTTATTTAGCCTTTGATGTGTTTGAAGATAGCTGGCTGTTCCCCATTGCATTAACTGCCGTTGGACTCGGGATTATTTATCTTGGTATTCTTTGGCAAAAGCACGAAAAAACGATTACCAAGAAATCACGCTTATTACTTCCTGCGCCATTACGCGAAATGTTGGAAGCGAAATCGTGAAGTTGTAACAACAATAAGGGCGTTGCTCAGAGCGCGCACAAGGAGTGTCGATGCCGTCGCAGCAACAGTTGCTGAAAGTCATCAAAATCCAGGCCGAAATCGCTAAGCAAGGCATGGATCTGAATGGAGTGATGCAGTGTATCGTAGATGAAACGCTGGCACTCGTGGACGCGGATGCCGCGGTCATTGAACTCGCTGACGGTGACGAACTGGTTTATCGGGCCGTTTCGGGAACGGCCGCGCCTTATCTTGGCCTGCGCGTGCGTCTCGATAGCAGCCTGTCTGGCTTATGTGTCACCAGCGGCGAAATTTTGATTTGTGCTGACTCAGAGACGGATCCGCGGGTCGACCGTGTTGCCTGCAGGAAGATCGGGTTACGCTCTATGATTGTCATCCCCATTAAGCACGACAATGAAATTGTCGGTGTTCTCAAAGCCATGTCGAACAAACAGGACAACTTTCAGCAGCACGACAGCGCTCTGTTAGGCATGCTTTCAAATGTGGTCGCAGCAACTATGCATTTTTCCGCCGAGTATGGTGGTGACAGACTGTTCTACAGGGCGACCCACGATAGTATGACGGGCCTGGCGAACCGTAAGCTATTCATGGACCGCTTGAAAAGCAATGTCGCGCGAATAGAACGTAACAGAAAAGATTTCGTCGGCGTATTGATGATCGATATGGACGGCCTAAAACAAATTAATGATACTCACGGCCACCGGGTGGGAGACGCATTGATCATTGAATTGGCCAACCGGTTAACGAAAACGATCCGCGAGACCGACACCCTGGCGCGCTTGGGCGGCGACGAATTTGGTGTCATTTTGACGTCGCCGGAGACTCCGCAAGCGTTGACGACCTTGATTTCCAGAATTCACTCAGAACTTGAACCCATCTTTACCTTTAACGGCGAAAGCTATCAGTTGAAAGCCAGTATCGGTAGCGCAATTTTGCCTGAGGATGGCACCGAAGCTCATGAGGTGCTGGAAGTAGCGGATCAACGCATGTATGCCGTAAAACATTCACGCAAGAACTAGCAATTTTCCATCATAGCGCGTTTCATAAAAAGTGAGTTCCCATGACCTATAAGGCAATAAACTTTAACGACAAGCTTGGCCTCTTTGACGAGCAGTGGTCGCCAAAAGTCATCGCTGAGATGAACGACTACCAGTTTAAGGTGGTTAAGCTGGAGGGCGAGTTTGTCTGGCATGAGCACAAAGACACCGACGAAACCTTTATTGTTCTCGAGGGGCATCTCAGAATTGACTTCCGCGATGGGCATGTGGATTTGGCGGCAGGCGAAATGTACGTGGTCCCCAAAGGCGTGGAGCACAAGCCCTATGCGGAATCTGAAGTAAAGGTTTTGCTGATAGAACCGCGTGGTGTGGTAAATACCGGTGAGGCAGGAAGCAGCCAAACCGCTCCAAACGATGTTTGGATCTGATCGCCCGGTTGATCTTAAGCTGGAACCCCCTGAGAGACTCCAGGACAGGTGAGAGTTCCCCCATAATTTGTTAGTATGCCGCTCTTAGTTTACCTACCTGAAGGAAGTAGAATGTCCTCCTGCTGTGGCAGCTCATGCAGCACCGACCAAGACGACATCGATAAGGCACAACGACGACTCCTGTGGACTGTGCTGGTGCTTAACGGAATCATGTTTTTCGTGGAGTTTATCGCTGGCTGGCTGGCGGAATCCAGCGGTCTTATTGCCGATTCACTCGACATGCTGGCCGATACTTTGGTTTATGGTGTAAGCCTTTACGCGGTGGGTAAAGCCATCAAGTACAAGGCAAATGCCGCAATCTTCAACGGCACATTACAAACACTGTTAGCGTTATTGGTATTGGCAGACGTAGCGCAACGCTTGGTCTTTGGCAGTCAGCCTGATGCGGGCATGATGTTGTGGATCGCCGGTTTAGCGCTTGTGGTAAATATCGCGTGTTTTGCACTTCTCTACAGTTCTCGAAATGGCGATATTAATATCCGCGCCAGTTGGATCTGTTCCCGTAATGACATGCTGATGAATATCGGTGTCATTGGCTCTGCGTTGTTGGTCGCGCAACTGGGTATGGCATGGCCAGACTTAGTGATAGCGACGGTAATTGCATTAGTTGTTCTGCGCTCAGCAATGCGCATCATCCGTGATGCTCGCGCGGTAAAAGCCGGTGAGAAAACCGATATCTCTGGGTGCTGTGGATAAAGTTTTCAACACCTGCGGTTTTTAACCCGATGTCCGGCTGCAGCGTAACGTGTCGGGTTTGACAGGCGCTGTTTAAATCAGTAAAAAGGTTGATTATTACATAAAAGTAACAGCAAGGAGTCCCAGATGAAATCTCTCTACCTCGGCATTTCGCTGCTGGGGTTAGCAGTCCTATTTTTCGTCTTTCTGGGGTATCAGTACACGCAGGCAGACTCTCCGGCACCTGAATTTCGCGCGCTGGAAAGCGATAGCTTAGCAGATCACGCATCCCCCCTAACGGCTGTCACAGCCGCTGCCAAGCCTTCCCACACTGAGATATCATCAGCTGAGAGTTCCGAGGGTGGCTCACATGCGCTATCAGCAGACCAGCAACGTATCGCGGTGGCGATGGAAAAGTTTAAAGAGTTACGTGGTCGAGCGCTGATCAATGCCTTATCACAAGATCCGCTGGCGGAAGGGATTCAGTCCAGGATTCTGCTGGCAATGGTGGAGGCTGGTTATCTGGATATCAACGGCTCGATTGCGAACCGTGCAGGTCTTGAGTTTTTCTCGCCATTATTTTTGGCCGTTGCCGCAGAATGGGACGTCACCGCTGAGGTATTCTCTCGTTTTCTGGCATTAGGCGCGCGGGTTGATAGCAGCGATAACTGGCAGCGAATGATGTCGAATGTAACCGACGCAGAGGTGTTGGACCTCTGGTATGATGCGGCTGGCCTTGGCCCGGAACGGCACCAGGAGTTATTCAACGAAGGCCTGCGTACAGGTAATATGGCGTTTGTTGATTTTATCCTTGAAAATAAGAACGGTAAGTTCGATCAACTCACCTTTACCGGCGCTATGACAACGAATATCCAGCGCCAGATCTTGACCCAGCAAAGCATCAGCGATGAGCGCATGAGTGAGCTTTACGAGCAAACGCAACCAGAAGAACGTGCCCGCGTGCAACATATGCTCACTCTCATGCATGAGCGCCGCGCACGTCAAATTGAGCTATTACTCACCTATGCGGACCTCAGTGAAGAGGACCGGAAAAAAATGACCGAGCTGCGTGCTACCCTTGAAGAAGATATCCAACGTGTCGCTGATTATTTTGCGCAACAACCCGACTAACCCTTAACTGGTGTAACTCCTACCAAAATCTCAGTTCTTTGCTATGGTTAAGAGTGGTTTATGTCACGCTTTACTTTACTAAGGCAAAATGAAAAGAAGGAGTTTTCAATGAGCTTTCTATGGTTTTTATTGGTAGGTTTGATTGCCGGCTGGTTAGCCGGAACCTTGGTGAAAGGTGGTGGTTTTGGCCTGTTAGGCAACATTGTTATCGGTATCATTGGCGCAATGCTGGGTGGTTTTTTATTTGGTTTGCTCGGCTTATCAAGTGACGGCGGCCTGATTGGCAGTATTATCGTCGCTACCATAGGTGCCATTGTTCTGTTAATCATTGTCAGAGCATTGAAGCGCGCCTGACGCGAAGGTTTACATTTAAATTTTAATAGGATCATTGCATTCGCCATGCCACTCAGTAACATGATGTGGCATGGCTAAACCTCGAAAAAAACAGCCGCTCCGAACGGTCCAGATCAGTTGCAGCAAATGTCGCACTCCACTTTACAAGTATCGTAAAGGCGGCAAGGGCGCGCTGGTAAAATGTTTCGTCGAGCGAATTGTGGAAGATCACACCGAAGCTGTTGGTATTTGCCCGAATTGTGGGCAGGAGTTTGCGCGGGAAACCATGATGCGCGGTACTCCAGCTTACAAAATGGTCGGTGGTAAGGTCATGGTTAAATAACAAAGATGTTAAAAACAAAAAAAAGGAACAACGCGATGGCACGTAAATTTGTTTTAGCAGCGGCAGGAACTCTGCTGGCTGCAAATATGGTGGCTGCTCCTGCAGCAAAAGCAGAAGCGTTCAATGGTTTGAACCCATGGCAGCAGTGCGGTATCGGCGCCATGATCTTCCCTAATCACGGTTTAGCAGCGGCAATTTCTAACATTATCTGGGACTTAGGTACCACAGCGGTAACCTCTGCGACAGTATCGGCCGAAGCTTGTGAAGGCTCAGGCACGTTTACTGCGATTTTCGTCACTGAATCTTATGCGCAGATCGAAGAGCAACTGGCCTATGGTGAAGGTGAGCATCTGAATGCCATGCTGCATCTGATGGGTTGTGCTGCGGAACAGCGTCCGGCGGTTATTGCAAAACTGCGCGCAGATTATGCCGAAAATATGGCTGCGGTAGATTTCAATGACAAGGATCAGGCGCAAAAAGCAGAAGCTCTGTACTACACAGCAGCTGACGCTGTAGCGAACTGCTCAGCGAGCTAAGTAACGAAGTAGAACGTGAGCCCCGCTTTCCATAGCGGGGTTTTTTTATGGCATTTTTAATGAGTTAAAAATTCGATGGTGCTTCGCTGTTTAATCCTCTTTGTCGGCTGGGCCAGTTTTAGTGCGCACGGCGCCAACCTAGACGCTCTTGCCGGCCATAAAGATTGGCGTGCATTGTTGCACATGCCTGCTGGTAGCGAGCAAAGCGAAATCGAAACCCCCGCGTTT
This sequence comes from Pseudidiomarina terrestris, assembly GCF_030466375.1. Taxonomy (NCBI): domain Bacteria; kingdom Pseudomonadati; phylum Pseudomonadota; class Gammaproteobacteria; order Alteromonadales; family Idiomarinaceae; genus Pseudidiomarina; species Pseudidiomarina terrestris. The sequence continues at coordinate 54,751 of NZ_JAGGJE010000002.1, read as the reverse complement.
TTCCTCGCCGAAAACGGAGCCGGCAACCCTGCCGCTGAACTGCGGGCTACCCTTAATGCATTTACCGCTCAACCAGAACTTATGTGCCGCTATCCCGCCAGAGCCGCCTGGCTAGCGCAACAGCAGCAACTGAGCAATTTTGACCCGCAACAATGTACTGCATTACAAGAGTGGTTAGCAGGACAAGCGGCGGATCAGGTCAGCGTCATTTTTGCCGATGGCTTTTTAGATAATCCGGCGAGCTTTTACGGGCACATGCTGATACGCGTCGGCGATCGCAATGCCGATGACGCGCAGAAATTATTGGCAACCAGTTTTAATTTTGGCGCGCGCGTGCCTGACGATGAAAATCCCGTGGTTTACATTACCAAAGGAATTTTCGGCGGGTACACAGCGGCCTATTCCACCAGTCACTTCTATCGCTACGACATAAATTATGCCGAGGCCGAGTTACGTGATTTGTGGAGTTATGAGCTGGCGACAGATGCTGCGCAAAGTCGGCTGTTGATTTGGCACTTGTGGGAGTTGCTGGAAACCGATTACACCTATTTTTTTACCAGCCGCAATTGTGCCTACCATATGGCACGTGCCCTTGAGCTAGTGACGGACGGGGAACTGGTTGAGCGAGGCGACCCCTTTGTGTTGCCTGCAGATATTATCCAACGCCTTACGCAAGCTACCATCAACGGCCAGCCTGCGGTCAAAAGCCGTAGTTTACATCCGTCACGGTTACATCGCTTTCAGCAAAAATGGCAGCAACTCAGTGCCAGTGAAATCATACTTGCGCGCGCCTGGCTTGCTCGTCCACAACCTGCGACGCTAACCTCGGCATCTGCAGAACAGCAACGGCGCGTCATTGCGGTACTGGCGGATTTTTACGCCTATCGTCTCAGCCAGGAGCATGACAACGATGCGTTAAAACATCAGCTTGAGCAGGAAAGAACTACATTATTGCGCAGCCGCATGCTGCTGCCCATGGGCTCGAATCCCGACTGGCTTGAACACGAAAGCTCGGCGCCTGAATCGGGTCAGGATCCCAGCATGTTGCGGCTCGGCTGGCATCACAGCAGCACCGGGCAGCGCCATGAGAACGCGCTCGCGGTGGCTTTTCGTCCTGCCTACTATGATGTCTTGCAACCCCAGCAAGGGCGCTTAGCAAATGCGACATTGACCATGGGCGAGCTGGGTATTCATGTGCTGGAGCAGGAGCTGCAGCTGGAACAGCTCTGGTTATTGCGCTTACACACCTTGAACTACAGTGCCTCGGGTATGCCCGGCGATGGGGGCGCTTCCTGGGGGCTCGATGTCGGCTGGCAACGGGATCATCTGCGGCAATCCACTGACGTCCTCAGTCCGCAATTACGTGGTAGCTACGGTCAGGCCTATCAATTAAATCCGCGGCAATGGTTTGATGTCGCCATACGGGCGGAGCTACGTGACCCGTCAGCAGAGCTTGGCGCCATGGTAGTAAGTCCGCAATTGACCTGGCTCGCCGACTGGCGCGGCAGCCGCAGTCAGTGCCAGACACGTTACGAGTACGACCTCAGCGAGCGTCTTGAAAAGCCCTGGTTCATAGGCTGTGAGATTGCTTTTCATGTTGCTGACGATCAGGATATTCGCGTGAGTCTCGCCCACCAACAGGCGTCAATTGTCGCGCTCAAGTGGTCCTGGTACTGGTGATTTAAGCTTAAGCAAGGCTCTTACGCGCCTCTGTAGCTGCGGGACAACCTCCTGCTCAAACCAGGGATGACGTTTTAGCCAGATGTTATTTCTGGGGCTTGGATGCGGCATAGGTAAGACTGCGGGCCAGTATTCCTCCCAGTTGGCAACGGTTTCTGTGAGGTTCTTGTAACGCGGCACGCTCTCGAGCTGAGCAAGGTGCCAGTCGATGGCGTACTTGCCAATGGCCAACGTCAGCCTTAGATTCGGTAGCTCGTTCAGTAAAGGTTGCCGCCACAACGGAGCGCACTCTTTACGCGGTGGTAAATCACCGCTTTTGCCGGTGCCCGGATAGCAAAACCCCATTGGCGCGATGGCAAAATACTGCGCATCATAGAAGGTCTCACGATCCACCCCTAACCAGCTGCGCAAGCGGTCACCGCTGGGATCATCGAAGGGTAAGCCAGACGCATGCACGCGCCGGCCAGGTGCTTGTCCGGCAATCAGGATCGGCGCTGTGGTAGATGCCTGCACGACTGGTCGGGCGCCACAGGGCAAATCCGGCTCGCACTCGTGGCAAGACCGGATTTGTTTAAGTAACAGATCGAGCGCCATAAAGTTTACCCGCGGCGCCAGCGATGAAACTTCTGCACCCAGCCAAGCAGCTTCTCTGGCGCGTTCGCACGCTTCCAGTTGCCCGCAACATATTTGTTGGCCTCAGCCATGGTCGGATAGCTATGAATCGTGCCCAGAATTTTATTCAGACCAATGCCCTGCTTCATTGCCAGCACATATTCAGCCAGCAGCTCACCGGCTTGTGCACTGACAATGTTGACCCCAAGAATCTTATCCTTACCAGGTACGGTCAGAACTTTAATACGACCATAAGCTTGCTGATCAGCAATAGCACGGTCCAGATCACTGATGTCGTACTCAGTGACTTCGTAGTCGACACCTCGCTCTGCCGCTGTTTGCTCGGTTAAGCCGACGTTGGCAACTTCAGGGGTGGTATAGGTGACCCAAGGGATCACACTGTAATCGACACGAAAGTTTTTATAGGGATCAAACAGGGCGTTTACTGCTGCGTACCAGGCCTGATGGGAAGCTACATGAGTGAACTGATACGGCCCTGCAACATCGCCACAGGCGTAGATATTCGGGAAGTTGGTTTGCAGCAACTCGTTCAGTTTTAGCGTTTTACCCGCTTCAATCCCCAGCTCTTGCAGACCAAAACCTTCCAGGTTGGCTTGCCGGCCAAGGGCAATCAGCACGCGGTCAAACGGCAGCGCGACGGTTTCGTCCTCGTGCTCGGCCAGCAACACCCGCTCGCCATCACGCTCGGTAAATTCGATAGCTTTGTGGTTCAGGCGAAGTTCCAGACCATCGTCACGTAACTGCTTTTGTACCAGCGCAGCTGCATCAGTATCGTCATTGCTCAGCAAGCGCGGGCCCATTTCCACAACGGTGACCTGGCTGCCAAGCAGCTGAAACGCCTGTGCCAGCTCACAGCCGATCGGGCCACCGCCAAGCACCAATAAGCGCCGCGGCAGCTCACGCAGCTGCCAGAGGTTGTCTGAGGTCAGATAGTCGACCTCGCTGAGTCCGGGAAAATCCGGAACCATCGGGCGCGCCCCTGTGGCGATGACGATGCTGCGAGTGGTGATGGTCTTTTGCTCTTCACCATTTTGCACCTGCACCTCCCAGGGAGAGACAATAGTGGCATCACCGCACTCGACGTCGACACCAAGTTCCGTATAGCGCTCGACTGAATCATGCGGGGCTATCCGGGCGATGACGTCCTGAACGCTGTCCATGATCTTGGCGAAATCTATAGTCTCAATGGTGCTTTTCACGCCCAGACGCTCGGCGTCGCGGGTCTGACGAATGCTCTTGGCGACATGCAGCAACGCTTTAGACGGCACACAGCCGGTATTCAGACAGTCACCCCCCATTTTATGCTTTTCGATTAAGGTGACTTTTGCCTTTACAGCGGCCGCAATGTAAGCACTCACCAACCCAGCGGAGCCCGCACCAATGACCACAAGATTGTTATCGAACGACTTGGGTTTGGTGTAACTACCGTAAGCTCGGCGGCGCTTGAGAAAACTGAGAATGAATTTCGCCAGAATAGGCACCAAGCCGAGTAACACCAACGCACTAAGTAAATCAAACGACAGCACATCGCCCAAACTGGTGATCTCGGCCAGTTGTGTGCCGGCATTGACGTAGACCGCGGTGGCCAGCAGCATGCCGACCTGACTGACCCAGTAGTAGGTCCAGGCCTTAATTTTTGTCAGTCCCATGACCAGGTTGATAACGAAAAACGGGAACAGTGGCACTAAACGTAAGCTCAGTAGGTAAAACGCGCCATCACGCTCAATACCAGCATTGATGGCTTTGAGCCGGTTACCAAATTTCTTCTGCACCCAGTCATGCAATAGCCATCGGGCACTAAGAAAAGCTAGCAATGCGCCAACAGAGCTGGCAAAGGAAGCTAACAATAAGCCCCAACCCAATCCAAAAATCGCGCCAGCGCCGATGGTCAGCACGGTCGCACCTGGAATCGACAGCGCGGCACTGATCACGTAGATAAGGAAATATAGACCAAACAAGAACAAAGGCCGTTCGGCAAACAGCTGATTCAGCGCTTGTTGCTGCTGTTTTAGCTGCTCGAGCGTCAGGTATTGGGTCAGGTCAAACGCAAAAACACTGCCCACCAGCACAATGATTAAGGTGATGAACAGTAGTTTTTTATACGACATGGAGACTCCACATAGTTTAGAAGTTGTAACTGAAGCTCAGTTGCGCGTGGCGAGGCAGCGAAGGAAACGCCAATGTTGCACCGAAATAGCCGCCTTCGAATACCGGTGACCAATTATCCTGATCGGTGACATTTATTACATCCAGACGTGCCCGCAGGCGATCATTGAAACGGTACTCGGTATAGAGGTTCAACTGATGTTGATCACGAATAAAGACCGTCTGCAGATAATCCAGTGGATAGGCTTTGGTGTAGCTAAGGTCACCGCCGAGGGTCCACTGCTCGTCAATGCGCCAGCCAACCACGCCCGAAGCCTGTACCTCGGGAACGCCTTGCAACTGCTGGTAAGACGGTGGAAAAGCAGCAAAGTTAGGTGCGCCAACACCGGTACCCTCGATGATATCCGGGCGCGAGTCATCAAAAGCATCTGCCACCTGGCGGGTTCCCTGGAAGGCTGCGGAATTATCGTAATAAGCGTCAATGTAGCTGGCCGCGACAGTCGCCCAGAAGCCATTGCCATGGTCATAATGCCATTGCGCTTCGAACCCTTCAGTGCGAATGCCACTGTTGGAACCATCGCGGTTGCGCAGGCTGCGTTGTTGATCAAATAGCACCGCATCAGCAAACCAACGGGAACCAGCTGGTGCATATTTCACGCCAAGCTCATATAACCGATTTTCGGTGGCAAAATTTTGCGGGTCAATTTCCTGATTGGCATTGAGTACAGTGCCGCCAGCCATGGAATTTGACGTTGAGTCACTGGCATAAGCAGTGGCGTACAGCATCAGTTCATTGTTGATGTCATACTGCAGGGCAAAACTGGCGGCGCTTAGCCATTCGTTATGAGTGTCACGACCTGGAGTCACTCCAACTGGTGGAATCGGGTCACGCGCCTCCACATCGTAGTAGTCAGCACGGGCGCCGAAGGTTGCCAGCAAACGCTCGGTAACTTGCCATTTATGCTGGGCAAAGATGCCCCACTGATAGCTGGTCGAGTCCGTGGTATCAGAAAGATTAAAGTCACCGGAACCATCATTGTTGCGGTCGTATTGAGTACCCGGGGAAACCCACACCCCTGGGCGCAGTTCAACCAGCCTTGCCCGTTGCGCTGCAGTCAGCGGAATACGGCGCTGCTCAAGGCTGCCAGTTAAATCGATGGGTAGATCAGCTTCGGTGGTGAACTGGCTGTAGCCGAGCACATCGTTGTAGCGCACATTGACCCCGACCACCGACTGGTCGGTGTAATGCAGTTCCAAACGGTGCTCAAAGGTCTGCGCACCGTCAATGATTTCGACGAAACTGTTCTGATTGATACCTTCGCGGTCAAGGTGTTGGTAATAACTGCGATTGACCATCAACCACTCATTGTTGAGCTGATATTCAAGACTTGAATGCAACAATAAGGTCTCGGCGGTGTTGGTATCTAATGGGTCGGTCAGCACCCGGCCGCGGTCTATTTCAACCTGGCCGGTTGGGCTGATGACTGCAAAAGCTCCGGGCACAAACGAACCGTTGGGTTGCTGCCCTTGCCCGGTGATGTAGAGGTTATCGTCAATCAGCGCCTGGGTAGGCCGGTTGATACCAGCGTTATCTGTCCACGACACATCATAGTATTCAACGCCAAGTGACCAGCGTGTTGCCTTATTGGGTTGCCACTCGTAAGCAACAAACAGATCGTTGCTGCGGTGCTGGGTATAATCATAAAAACTGTCTTCGTCGATGACTTCGGCACTGACACGCAATGCTGCGGTATCCTCATCCAGCACCTGATTGTGGTCGACCTGCAAGCGGTACTGTTGCCACTCACCGATACGTCCACGTACCAGGGTCCCCGAGGCATCAAGTTTTGCGCGCTTCGGCTGCAGGTGCACAAAACCACCGACGCGTTGGGTCGTGCCCAGCATCACAGGTGGTGCGCCTTTGACGACGGCAATGGATTCGATGGCATTCAATGTAAGCGGCACGCCAAGGCCATTGTTACCCGCCTGGCGGCGCATACCGCCCTCAAACAATTCACCGAGTTGCCCGCGTAAACTTGGTAGTGAAGGATTGCCAAAGCCCGCAGCAGCGTGGCTGTTTGGAGCAAAGCGGGCAATATCATGGAGGTCATCGATGTTCGCCGATTGCATCAGCGACTCGGTAATCACAGTGGCAGCGCGTGGGATCTCGCGCAAGGTGTCGGAGGCGCCAAAAATACCTTCTATCGGTTCCTCGCTCGGCAATACCAGTTCTTGCTCGGAGCCGTGAACCAGAATGATTTCATCGGGTTCAATTTTATCCTGTGCTAAAACGATGCTCACGGGCATCAGCGCTACTAGGGTCAAAATCTTCAAAAGGTGTTACTCCCTCACATAAATAAGATCAAACACTTACGCGCCTAATTGCGATTTGGTTTACTATACTATACCTCTAGTATGGTTGGTTTAAGGGTAGTTAGTAAATGACAAAAACGCCGAAGCAGACAACCAAAACAACGGATTCACTTGAAAATCTGCTCATTACCGTAGCTCAGGGTACAGAATTGCACTTTGAGTCCGGACTATGCGGCGACTGGTCACTCTTAGCTGATCAGCCGCAAAAAGTAGGCTTTCATATTGTGACGAGTGGTGAGTGTTGGCTTGGCTTTCCTGATAATCAGCAAATGACCCAGCGGCTTAAGGCGGGGGATGCGGTGTTCGTTAATCGAGGCGTGTCACATTTCCTTAGTCGGCGACAGGTGCCTGCTCAGATCAGCCTTTCCGAGCTGGAGAACTATTGCACTCCTGAGCATAGTGAGAACGGCATAGTTTGCTATGAACTTGACGAAGTTAACTCAGCCTCTACTTTAGTGTTTTCCTTGCTGCCACCTTGGCTGGTACTTCGAAATGCTGAGCAAACCCAGCAGTTAGGCAGCATACTGGCAATGATCCGCAGTGAGGTTTTAGCCCATCACCCCGGTTATCGGACGGTCATACAGCGCCTCAGTGATGTCTTAACGTTGCATTTGCTACGCCAGCTACTCGTTAATCAGGATGAATTGACTGGTGTCTTCGCAGCGCTGCATGACAGCGCGTTGACAACTGTGCTGAATGATCTGATCGAGGCACCGGAACAGGATTGGACAGTCGAACAAATGGCAAATCTGGCCTGCTTGTCCACCAGTGCGTTTGCGGATCGTTGTCTGCGCAAAACCGGTCTAACGCCGAAAAAGTTACTTGATCAGTTGCGTTTCCACCGCGCCAAATATTTACTCTCGACGTCGAGTCTTCCGGTTGAAGTCATCGCATCGCGCATCGGCTATCAGTCGGCGACAGCTTTCGGTCGTTTCTTTAAAAAATATGCTGATCAATCTGCACAAGAGTTTCGCAGCTCTTGCTGACATTCAAAACAACGTATCTCTCCATCAAAACACCGGTTCTCTGCTGCTGCAATCGTCTTTTCTCTTCAGGTTGCTATAGTTAAAGGTAACTTTTATAAGCAACCGAGGAGTAAGCTATGGCGAAATTTACACTTCATTCAATTGATTCTGCGCCTGAAGGAAGTCAGGAGCGACTGAAAAGTGCTAAAGAAGAAATGGGTATGGTGCCGAACCTTTTTGCCGTGATGGCAGAATCGCCGGAACTGCTTGAAGCTTACCAAACCCTTGATGGGCTGTTTCAGAAATCCGGTTTTAACAAAAACGAGATCACCACAGTATGGCAAACCATTAACGTCTTCCATGACTGCCATTATTGCATACCGGCACACACAGCCATCGCCAAAAATATGGGCGCTGACGATGAGATTACCAAGTCGATCAAAGCCGGCGATGATCTCGCGGACGACAAACTTCAGGCCTTGCATCAGTTTACCAAAGCCATGCTGAAGCAGCGCGGCGGAGTTGATGATGACACCGTAAGTAAGTTTCTAGAGGCCGGTTATGAACACCGTCATGTACTTGCAGTGGTGCTTGGCATTGCTCACAAGACCATGAGTAATTACACCAATCATCTGGCCGAAACACCGGTGGATGATCCCTTCAAAAAATTCGAGTGAGGATCCAATGACTCAAGCCACAACTGCACCAGCTAAGTTAGAGAAAAAACTCGCGTGGAGCCTGCTGGCTTTGCGCCTTGGTATTTTTATCGTGATGTTTATCTGGGCCCTCGATAAGTTTGTGAATCCCGCTCACACCGCTGCGGTCTTTGAGGGCTTTTACGGTATTGGTGGCTTATCTGCAACCTTTGCCGCGATCCTGGGTGGATTGCAGGTGGCGTTGTGTCTGATATTCGTTGCGGGGCTCTGGAAATTCTTTAGCTATGGCCTCATTTTCATCTTACACGGGGTGTCGACGCTATCGTCTTTTCCGCAGTATCTGGATGCCTTTAACAACATGCTGTTTTTTGCTGCCTGGCCTATGTGGGCGGCGTGTTTTGCGCTGTTCTACCTGCGCGAGTACGATACTTGTACGCTTTCTGCCCTGATGAACAAAAGTGATTAGGATTTAATCATCGTCTGTTAATGGGCCCTTGCAAAGAGTGCAGTCGCCATCGGAATTGGCAGAGCCTTCGACATAACGAAGCTTATGCGAGGCTTTGCCGCGATTGGCGGTAAACTGAAAGCGCTGCGAACGAGTTGTCGGTTTGCGGGCGATAAACTGGCAAACGGCACCGACGCCGTTGTGCCGCTCACCTTCCTGGATGTTGCGCTCAACCTCCTGGCTAACCTGTACCTCATATCCCTTAAAGGCCCGTTTTAGCTCCTCTAAGCTCACCATAAGTCCCTCGTCGCTGGGACCGCCGGTCGCGTAATTGAGCTGTGCCACGGTATAAGCCTCGAGTAAAAAGAAACCGCCAGGTTTCAAGCTGGCATCGATTTCTTCATACAGATGTGCACGACCTGCGCTGGGTAAATGACAGAAAATGGCTACGATGCCCTCGTAATGAGCTTTGGGCAATTGAGCTTCTGTCAGATCGACCTGCTCGGTCTGAACGCTAACACCACGAGTGGCCGCTAGCTTTTGTGCCTTATCCAGGCCAACTTGCGAGATGTCCATCGCGCAAACCTCAGCTCCGAGCTCGGCCAGATAGACTGAGTTGCGGCCCTCACCATCAGCGAGGCACAGCACGTGCGGCTGCTCATAAGTCGCCAGCAGATCGGCAGCATGCTCGAGTAAGAAGTCGTTAGGCGCAGTGCCATAAACATACTCCTCAGTACTGTAACGTTCGTCCCAGCCGGTGCTCATACACTACTCTCTTATAGTTTTCCTTCAAAGTCATCGGCGCTATGTCGCTCTCTGACCTGCTCGTCTTCGTCGCCCCAGGCCCGATTGACCACGCGCCCGCGCCGCACTGCGGCTCGTTGGCCTACCTGTTCAACCCAGCGAACAACATGCTCATATTCTTGAACTTGCAGAAACTCGGCAGCATCATAGGCTTCGTTATTTACCACCGCGCTGTACCAAGGCCAAATCGCCATATCGGCAATGGTATATTCGTCACCGGCAATAAAGCTGTGCTCAGCGAGCTGGCGGTTAAGTACGTCAAACTGGCGCTTCACTTCCATAGTGTAACGGTTGATTGGGTATTCATATTTTTCCGGGGCATAAGCGTAGAAATGGCCAAAGCCACCGCCGAGAAATGGACCTGCTCCCATTTGCCAGAATAGCCAGTTCAAGGTCTCCGTTCGCGCCCCATGGTTGCTTGGCAAGAACGCGTTAAACTTTTCCGCAAGGTAGAGCAAAATCGAACCCGATTCGAAAACTCGGGTCGGCGGGGTCGTGCTGTGATCCACTAAGGCTGGAATTTTGGAGTTAGGATTAATATCTACAAAGCCACTGCCGAACTGGTCACCCTCACTGATATCGATAAGAAACGCATCGTATTCAGCCCCTTTATGGCCTGCTGCCAATAGCTCTTCCAGCATGATGGTCACTTTGACACCGTTTGGTGTGGCAAGGGAATACAACTGCAAGGGATGCTCGCCCTTGGGCAGCTCTTGTTTATGGGTGGCGCCGGCGACTGGGCGATTAATCTTGGCAAATTTACCGCCGCTTTCCTGGTCCCACTGCCAAACTTTTGGTGGGGTATAGTCTGACGACATAACAGATTCTCCGCACAGTGATGAGTGTAAAAAACCACAAAGGTGGCACATGGCCACCTTTGTATCCTAGCTTCATTACGAGTAACTAGTAACTTTGGACTTCAATATCGTTTTCAACCGAACTGACACCTTCAATACCTTCAGCGAGCTGTTCGGCAAGATCCGCCATGTCTGCTGTTGGCACCACGCCGCTTAACACCACCTGACCATCGATCGTCTCGACGTTAATGGCCATGGCATCCACCTGACCGGCTTCAACAAAAGCGGCTTTGACGCGCGCGGTGATGGCTGCATCGCTTAAGAAGTCACTAGCTTCAGCTGACTTATCTTCGGCATAGGCCATAGCTTCATTAGCGGCTTCTTTGGTTTCTTCAGCAGCTTCTTCCATTGCATTACCGGCGTCATTCGCAGCTTCATCAGCTTGTTGCATGGCTTCCTGACTCTGATCTTCTGCCTGCTCCTGCTCGGCTTGACTGCATGCAGCAAGTGATAAGGACGAAAGCAACGCGATGATCGCCAAACGATTCGTAGTATTCATAGATTAACCCCCTGTTTTTACAATTATCTTCCGCCATTAAGCTTAGCTTTAAATTGTAAATTTGCGAGACTGTTTACAGGAGTTTTGCGTAATAACGGATCTGTGCCAAAGTATTAAGCGGTTAGACTGAACAAAATAGGGGACGCTATGGCGCTTTTAGGGAATATTATTTGGTTTATTTTCGGCGGCTTTGTGATGGGGCTGGGATGGTGGCTGGCGGGTATCATCGCCTTTATAAGTATCATCGGGATTCCATGGGCGAAGTCCTGCTTTGTTATTGGCCGCTTTGCATTTCTGCCATTTGGTTACGAAGCGATAAATCGTCGGGAACTGCAGCAGAAAGACGACATTGGCACCAGTGCTTTTGGTACACTCGGTAATATCTTGTGGCTCATCTTCTTTGGCTGGTGGCTGGCGTTGGGTCATCTGATCTCGGCAATCGCCTTTTTTATTATTATTATCGGCATCCCCTTTGGTATTCAGCACCTGAAACTTGCCGCGATTGCGTTAATGCCCATTGGTCAGACAGTCGTGCCTAAAGAGGTGGCGCGCGCTGCGCGGGAAAAGAACGCACATGACCACGTGGATAAGTTACGTAACAAGTAGTGCTTCAAGTAGTGCTTAAAATGAGACAACAACAGATGGAGTGTTCAGCATGACGTGGATGATATATGGAGCTTATGGCTATACCGGAGAGTTGGTCGCCAACTATGCGAAAAGCCAGGGCCTGAAGCCGGTTCTTGCTGGACGTAATGAGAAAAAGCTAATAGCCGTAGCGGAACGTTTGGAGCTTCCCTACGAAGTTGTGAATCTCGACGATACCGTGGCCTTGCGGCAAGCATTGGGTGAAATGGATCTGGTTGTGCACTGTGCCGGCCCCTTCGAAGTCACCGCAGAACCCATGATCGATAGCTGTATTGCAACGCGAACGCACTACCTTGATATTACCGGTGAGCTCGCAGTTTTCGAATATGCGCACAGCAAAGATGAAGAAGCTAAACGGGCCGGTATTGTTATCTGCCCAGGGGTTGGTTTTGATGTGATCCCGACGGACTGTATCGCTGCGCAACTTAAGCAGCAACTACCTGATGCAAACCATCTCACTCTCGGATTTGATTCCGCGTCGCGGATGAGTCGCGGCACAGCAAAGACCAGCGTACGACGTTTAGGTGAAGGCGGTGCGGTGCGCCGTGAAGGTAAGATTGAAACCGTGCCCTTGGCCTACAAAACCCGCGAAATTGATTTCGGCAATGGTGAGAAGTTTGCCATGACCATTCCCTGGGGCGACGTTTCGACGGCGTATTACACCACCGGCATTCCGTCGATCGAAGTCTTTATCCCTGCCTCCCCGAACCTGGTGAAAAAGTTGCAGCGATTGAACAAGTTTCGCTGGCTACTGCGCTTTGAGTGGGTGAAAAAATGGCTCGAGAAAAAGATCGAGGAACAGCCTGCAGGACCTGACGAGAAACAACTGGAAGAAGCTTTCACCTATGTCTGGGGTGAAGCAAAAAATGCGCAAGGCGATGTCGTGACGCTACGTGAGAAGGTTATGAACGGTTATAAGTTGACCAGCCAGGGCGCAGTAGATATCGCTCAGCATGTATTAGCGGAAAAGCCCGAGGGCGGTTATTATACGCCAGCGAAATTATGTGGCGCTGATTTGATCGAGCGTTATCGAGTAAGTTAAAGCGAGCGCCCATGGGCGCCGAATAGTTAGGAATTGAATATGTGGCGTGCCCGGACAGTTGCAACCGTGTTGGCGGGGAGTTTTTTCTTCACCCCAGCACAGGCGGATAGCGACGGCTTAAGCTCAAGAGAGTTTTTGGAAGAAGATCTCATTGGTCGCTTCTGGGAGTTAGATGAAGAGCAGAAACGTGGTGTTTTCCAACTGCGCACCTATCATCCCAATTTCGTGCTGCCGGTCCACCATAGTTCCGATATTAATACCCAGCCGCAATCCCCGTCGCGCGGACCATCGGCGCCACTGGAAAGCTACAAACCGAACGAGGTGAAACTTCAAATCTCGTTGCGCACTAAGCTGTTTGAAGACTTACTGCTGCCCAACGGCGATCTCTGGGTGTCCTACACCCAGGTGTCTTTATGGCAGGCGTGGAATTCTGATGATTCCTCGCCTTTTCGCAGCACCAACTACAATCCTGATGTGTTTTACGTTTTGCCGTGGGCCGAGGAGTTCGATTTTATCCCCGGTGATGCTCGTGTGCGCTTTGCCAAGGTCGGCTTTGCCCACGAATCCAATGGCCAGACCAAGCCAGATTCACGCAGCTGGAACTATTTCCACTTCGGTGGCGCGGTTGAGTGGGGCGACGTTTACTGGGAGACCACCTGGAAACAGCGCGTGAACGAAGTGGGCGATGAGGACGATAATCCTGATCTGGTGCGTTTCCGGGGGAATTTTGAAAACCAGATCTCGTGGCGCAACGATCTCAGTACCTATAGCCTGACCAGAATCACCCGCGAATTATCCTGGGATCGTGGCTCCTGGCAGTTTGATTTTACTCACCCGATCAACTCGCAGAAACCTGATGGCTTAAGATTTTATATTCAGTTTTTTTCGGGCTATGGCGAAACCTTAATTGATTACAATCATCGCCAGAACCGCATCGGTTTTGGTTTCTTGCTACTCAATATTTAAGTGCGCAACATGGCTGATAACTACCTGCTTAAGCTTTACTCGAAATGTCTGCGGCTGCCTTTTGGCCGACAGCTTTTTTCCGCCGTTTTTGCCCGCAAGGCACCCTACTTCAAAACCATCAAGCCGCGCATTCAGCAACTGCAGCCTAATTTTTGTGAATTAACCTTTGCCAAGCGTAAAGCTGTTCAGAATCATATAGGTACAGTCCATGCCATAGCACTCTGCAATGGTCTGGAGATGGCGATGGGGGCGCTCGCGGAAGCCACTATTCCGAAGCACTTACGCTGGATTCCAAAAGGCATGACAGTGAACTACACGGCAAAAGCCAACAGTGATATCCGTATTACCGCACAGACGCCAGCAGATGCCTGGCAACCCGGCGATTTGGATGTTCAGGTGCAAGGCTTTCGTAACGATGGCACTGTCGTGATTGAAGGCACTATTACGATTTATATTTCCGCGAAACCCGATAGGAACTAGTTGTATGAGTCAGTTACCTGCTTGTCCGAAGTGCCAGTCGCCGTAGTTTGTGAAAAAGGCTTAAGCGAGCATTCTTTTCAGTTCGGTTTCGATGGCGAATACATGTTCGTCTTGTTCACCAAGCTCGCGTAGGGCTTCTGCAAGGCGCATTAGATACTCACTGTTTGGGCCACTAGGCCCATGCGAAGCCGCAATCTGCTCGGCAATAGCCAGCGGTGATGCTTCACCAAGGAAGGCATCGTTATCAGGGCCTGCAATATACACCAGCCCCTCGACCTGACCACTGCCATCGAGCCAGTCAAAGGTGGTAAAGATGCGCAGGTAGCCATTTTTCTCGCGATGGTCGAGATGAGCAAAAACATCAGGTGTGACTTCATAAGCCATACCATCACAGCTGTGTTCGGGCGCCGCAATCAAAGTAGCGACCCGGCCCGGCGCTTCAGGAGTGCCGCGGTGGTCGTGAGAGCCCTGCCAGAACCGTCGCTGCCAACCATGAATTCGTGCCGGACGACGTTGCAGGTAAGGAAAGTCTGCTTTATAGATGAGGGAGCCATAGCCGAACAGCCAGACCGACTCAAGGTGGTCCAGCGGCTGTTGTTGTTGATTAATGGCAATGGTGTTGTGTGACATAACCGTAGTGTATCAAAAAACGGATAAAAACATGAATCGACTTGAACTAAAGATTCCGCCCGTCGTCGTTGTTTTGCTTATCACATTGGCGATGTATCTGACCGATAAGCTGGTGCAATGGCCACTGGTTTCTTACCCGCAATTCGCTACCGCATTATCTGTAATAGGGCTTGCGGTTGCGGTACTTGGTGTCTGGCAGTTCCGTCGGGCGCACACCACAGTTGATCCGCGTGCACCGCAGGCGAGTTCACAGTTGGTCACCGGTGGCATTTATCGGTGGACGCGTAACCCGATGTACCTTGGCTTTTTATTGGTACTGGCGGGCTTTGCGACAAAGTGGGGCAACCTGGCCGTCGTCCCCTGGCTGATCGTCTATGTGCTGTACATGAATCGTTTTCAGATTGTGCCCGAAGAACGCATCCTGAGCGCCAAATTTGGTACACCGTACAAAAAGTATTTAAAACAGGTACGTCGCTGGTTTTAATACGCAAAAATCACTCGATCTGCTATACCTAGGGTAGTCAGGGATTCAGTTATGGACATTAAATGTTAATAAACTCGAAGGCGCTTCGCGCAGGCTTGATCGGCATCTTTTGCTGGTTCGGGTTGAGTGTGGGCGCACACGCGCAAACAACGACGGTCAGAGTTGGCGCATACGAGAACACTCCTAAAGTCCAAATCGGCGAAAATGGTAAAATTTCCGGTATTTTCGGTGATCTCCTCTATGAAATCGCCGAAAGAGAAGGCTGGGAGATCCAAGTTGTTCCCTGTCGCTGGAGTGATTGCCTAACCTTGCTGGCCGCTGGCCAGATCGATCTGATGCCCGATGTCGCACTCACCGAGTCGCGTAACCAGGAGCTGGTGTTTAACGAGTTGCCGGTGCTGTATAGCTGGTCGCAACTTTACTCCAAAGACGCTAAGGTACTGAAAACCTTACTCGAGCTAGATGGCCTGCGGGTTGCCGTGCTGCGTGACTCAGTGCAGGAAAACTATTTAAATACTATTGCTCTTAACTTTGGTATCCACGTTGAGCTCGTGCCCGTTGGGACCTTCGATGAAGGCTTTGCGGCGGTGCTGGGGAAACGCGCTGATGTCGTCGCAGTGAACCATTTTTACGGCGACAAGCGTTCCAGAGAGCTTGGCTTTGAGGCCACACCAGTGATGTTTCAGCCGAGTCGCTTGTTTTTTGCCGCAGCACCTAACCCAGAAGCGGCACAACTGGTGGGTCGCATCGATCGCTGGCTGGCAGACTGGCGGGAGGCGAGCGACTCGCCCTATCAAGAAGTCATGAAAAACTGGGGCGTTTACGCCCCGGATCAGGAAGAAGCACTTTCCAAGTGGCTGCTGCCAGGACTATTAGCCGTCCTGTTGTTAGCCATACTGAGTGTTGCTGCGCTGCGGCATCAGGTGAAAAAGAAATCCCGTGCGCTGCTGGAAAGTGAACAGCGGTCCAATACGATTTTGAACTCTGTCGAAGCTTTTATTTTCATTAAAGACGAGCAACTGAAGTACCGCTATGCCAATAAGAAGGTGTGTGAACTGGTCGGAGAAACAGAGCAATCAATTATCGGCAAGTCAGACTTCGACGTCTTTGAGACGAAGACCGCAGAGCATCTCCGCGAACGTGACCTGCGCGTCATAAAATTTGGCGAGCGGGTTGTTGATGAAGAATCCAGCCGCACCATAAAGGGTGAACAACGGCAGTTTCTTTCGGTCAAAATACCGCTGCGCGACGCCGACGAACGCATTTATGGCTTGTGCGGTATTGCCACCGATATTACCGAGCACATTGAAATACAGGAGCAGCTGAATCAGCTGGCTTATTATGACAGTGTGACGGGGCTGGCAAATCGTAAACTGGTGATGCAACAGCTTGAGCATGCCGTCGCCAGCTATCGCCGCACGGGTTATGAGGGCGCGGTGCTCGCCATCGATCTGATTGACTTCACCCTAATCAACGATACTTTAGGGCACGCTTTTGGCGATAAGTTATTAGCGACGATTGCCGAACGGCTGGAAGCCATTATTGATGAAACCGACTGTGCGGCGCGACTTGGTTCGGATGATTTTGTGCTGGTGCTCGAAGATCTGGGGCCGGATCGAAATGAAGCTATTCTATCGGCGCGCAGGCTGGCCACCGAGGTGGTTCGCCTGATTGAACAGCCTGTCGATTTGGGGTCTCGTTTTCATACGACTGCGGCCTGTATAGGTATCAGTATGTTTTCTGATAGCGACAATGGCGCGGCGGAGTTAATCAAAAACGCCGATTTGGCATTGACAGAGGCCAAGGCGCTGGGCAGTGGCTCTGTTCGTTTGTTCAACCCGGAGATGCAGCAAAGCATCAGCCGCAGACTGCATCTGGAAGACGCTTTACGCTCCGCCATCGAGGAGTCTGCCTTGCAGCTTTATCTGCAGCCTCAGGTGGATGTCAACGGCGTGGTGACGGGTGGGGAGTTATTGTTGCGCTGGCAGGATGAGGAATTTGGTCAGGTGCCGCCGGCAGAGTTCATCCCAGTCGCGGAAAGCAGCGGTCTCATCGTTCCCCTTGGTAACTGGGTTATAGAGCAAGCCTGCCAGCTGTTGCAAAAGTGGTCGGCTGATGGGCAGCTGAGTAAGCTGCAACTGGCCATCAATATCAGTCCGCGCCAGTTTCGCCAGGCTACTTTTGTTGAATATGTGGAGTCCTGCATGGCCAGACATCAGGTGCCCCATGGCAAACTGGAACTCGAAATTACCGAGAATATGCTCATTGATAACATCGATATGACCGTCAAGCGCATGTCTAAGCTGGGGGAAATTGGCGTCAGGTTCTCGCTGGATGACTTTGGCACGGGCTATGCGTCCCTCGCCTATCTTAAACGTCTGCCGATTTACCAGTTAAAAATTGATCAGTCATTTGTCCGCGATGTACTCACTGATATGAATGATGCGGTGATTATTGAAACCATTGTCGGACTCGGCCAAAGCCTGAGACTTGAAGTCGTTGCTGAAGGTGTAGAAACCGCAGCCCAGGCGGAAGCATTGCGCGACTTAGGCTGCGAAAAATTCCAGGGCTTTTACTTTGGCCGACCACAACCCGTTGACTATTGGGTCGACCAACTAAGTACGTCTCTGCAAGTTGCGAAAAGCACCGATGAATGATTATGCAGGCAGCTGCTGGGCTATGCCCTGCGGGATAAACTTCATCAGTGCGCCTCGCAATGGATGCCAAAACACCGACATCAGCAATAACCCGCTACCAATCACTAATCCGATAACAGCGGTGCTGATATCAACTAGCCCGACGCTATCGAGTAATGCACTGAAGACGTAAATCACATAGGACAAAGCTGATACCATAAGTGCGCGGCGGTCGATAATGAGGGATACCAGAGCCAGAACAACATATAGCACAATCGTTAGACCGGCCTGAGTTAGGCCCACACTAAAGTCCCCTTGGGCAAGGGTGACAAAAATTGGGTGTACAATAAGTGGCGCTGCCAATAAATGCAGCCAGAACGCGACATCTGAGCGACGGGTCTGGCGTTTACGATCACTGCGATCCCAGCTTAAAGCCAATGAGAATACCGCCAGTCCGGACACTAAAGTGATGATTTTAGTGGCAACCTCGGAGAAGTCGAATGCCCACATGCCAAGCATAATTACGCTTCCAATACCGGCCGCGGCTAACGCCGTCAATGTGATGGGGACTCGAAACCGGAACCAATGAAGGGTCGCGACAACAGCCGTTAGCAGGCAAGCGACTATCGGAACTATAGCCACATCGCCCCAGGTTTCTAGTCCGGTCACTAAAACTCCGGCGAAGACGCCCGTCAGACAACTGAGAAGTAGAACGATGGAAGGCAGCGCCATGTGTCGATTGCGAGTGAAATATTCAGCAAGTAACCAACTGGCCACAGCGACCAATGCGCCGCCGAACCATGGAGCAACAATGTTGCCGAGAGTCCATAGCGCAGCTAACGCTAAAACTGCAGCGATAACCACGAAAATGTCGTTGAAGCCGTTGACCAGACGAAAGTGTTCTTCGTCCTGAAACTGAGTGCTGCGCTGTTTTTGCATATAATTTCGAAATGCGGTTACATCTTGTTCTTGCAACACACCGTCGTTGACGGCTGAGTTTAAGTCTTCATCACTGTACATGAGGATATCCTCAAATTGGGGTCTGTTGCTAAACGTTGACCGAGGTAAAGTTTGGCAAATTTAGAGTATATGTGCACTTTTTAAGCGTTACAAACTGTTTCGTCTACATCCACCTGTGTGAATTTTTGGCGATTTCGTCGACCCACTGCTGTTGCAGAGACTGCGCGTTTTCACTTGGCAGATAACGAAGTGTTTCGCTACCCGCCGCAGTGTGCAAAATCAAATGCGAAAAACCTAGTAAACGTAACCAGGGCCCTTGCTGGACATCAATCTGTTGTACTTTACGGCGTGGGTACCAGTTTTCATTACGACTGAAGATCCCGCGTCTGACCACAAACCATTGTTCAGCTGGCGTGGTGGTGCGACTAACGAAGCTATAACCGTAATTGCGCCAGCTTAGTACTACCATTGTCTGCATTAAAATCCATCCGGCCAAGGTAGCAGCGATGCCCGGCCAGCCGCTTTCGGCTGCGAAGAACAACAGGGTGGCAATAACAGGAGCGAGCAAGGCGAGCCACAGGCTCGAGCCGAGTAGCGCCAGCGGCGAAAGTCGTTGCCAGTTGACCTCGGCGGCGGGCGGCAGTCGCAGTTGCTCGCGAAACTCAGCAAAAAACGCTGCATCCACCACGGGTAAGGTAAATTGCTGAGCGGCTGGGTTGCCGCCCTGTGCCGCGCGGGGTTGTAACTGACTTACCGTGACGACACTGCGCTGCAGCAGGCGGGCACGTAAATTACGGCGAACATACACGGCCTGCAGCTTCGGGTAGCGAAAGCTCAAGGTGCGAATCGATAATGCGCCGGATTTCGCCTGGAAACGCTCACCTTCGATGGTTAGGGTTAAATCGTGGTAGGTCAGCAGACTGACGGCAATAGCAGCCAGAAAAAGCACCGCCAGACTGCCTACGGCAATCCCTGCGCCAATGATCCATGCCGACTCTGAGTTGAACCAGGCAAGATGTTGTTGCACCCAGGGCACCACATAGTCTTCCAGTAAATCGAGCTGGCTGATGGGGTAAATCAGTACGGCGAGCAACACAAATAATTTGTTATCGATGATACCGGCGCGGATGATCTCTGCCACTGGGAAATGTTTGGTGATTCGGGCTGCATCTTCTTTGGTGTCTGCAGCTGCACTCTCTTGTCGTTGGCCGGAGGGGCTGACGCTCTCCGCCAGCATGCGTTGGCGTAAGTCTTGCGCCAGCTCCATTTTGAGCCCCGGGATTTGCACTTCCTTACCTGCCGAACCCGCGCTGTCGACACTTAACACCGTCAGCTTAAAGGGTCTGAAGTACCAGACCTGATGAATCTCGGCTTGTTGTATGCGCTCGTAGTTGAGGGTGAGGTGTTTACGGTTAAAAATCCCTGTTCGCAAATGCACCGCATCATCGGCGATGGCATACAGGAAGAAGCGCTGAGTAAGAACCGCGCTAATGATGACATACAGTAAGTAAGCGCCAGCTAAGCCAAACAGAACCCACACCGAATCCTTACCAATGACGAAAATTGCAGCAAAAGCCGGAATTAAATTCGAAATATTGGTCACCAGCTGCTTCAATTGTTTAAAGAGGAAGAACGCAATGGTGATCAGCGGGGTGCGTTGCCAGGTTAACTCACTCATGATTGCTTTCGCCTTTATCTGGCTCGTTAGCGATAGTGGTCAGCAGTTCGGTTTTGAGTTGCATGGCGGTATCCGGCAATAGGCCTGGAATAGTTAAATCAGCACCGCCACTGCCGGCAGTGTACATAGCCAGACGCGCAATGCCGAATAGCCGCTCGAGGAACGACTGCTTGTACTCAACGTGCTGAATACGGTTCAGGGGTACGGCGCGAATTCGACGAAACAGCGCACCCTGTTTCAGGTGCACACCTTCGTTGGTGCGCGCATAAGCGGTAAATAGAAAACGACGCGAGGCGAAGAACAGGCTAAAAAACAGGGTTAGCAAGGTCCATGCCAGGCCTGCGATCCAGAGGGGCACCACGTTTTTAGGATAAACCCCGGTAAAGTAACTTGTGATCAGAATAGCTGCGATGATCAGCATGGAGATAAGCGACCGTACCTGTAAGTACGAACGATAAGAAGGTTCTGGAGCGAGCCACGCAATCGACATCTGATGACACCTTTGGTTGAATTGGTGATGAATGATCCCCATTAAACTAGATACATTCGAAAAAAGACAGGAGTAAGCCCATGAAAATTTTAATGGTTTTGACCTCACATGATGAACTTGGTGAAAGTGGTCAGAAAACCGGCTTCTGGGCAGAGGAGTTTGCTGCGCCCTACTACTTCTTCAAAGATAGTGGTGCCGAGGTAGCAATTGCCACACCAAATGGTGGTCAGCCTCCGATCGATCCCAATAGCGAACAGGCTGACGCGCAAACGCCGGCAACGATTCGGTTGTTTGATGACCGCGATGCAAAGGATCAGCTGGCAACCTCACTGAAGCTTTCTGAAGTCAAAGCAGAGGATTACGACGCTGTTTTTTATCCGGGCGGTCATGGACCGATGTTTGACCTGGTCAATGACGAATTATCATTACAGCTGATTGAGCGATTCTGGCGTCAGGGTAAGCCGGTGGCTGCCGTGTGCCACGCACCAGCAGTGCTGGTCAATGCGAAAGATCAGCATGGCGAGAGCCTGGTTAAAGGCCGTAAAGTGAGCGGTTTTACCAATAGCGAAGAAGCCGCGGTGGGCTTAACTGAAGTGGTGCCTTTCTTACTTGAAGACAAGCTGATTGAGTTAGGCGCAGACTTTCAAAAAGCCGGTGACTGGGAACCCTTTGTGGTGACCGATGGGCAACTGATCACCGGTCAGAATCCCGCTTCGTCCGAAGCCGTTGCGCGCGCACTGGTGAAAAGAATTAACGCCAGTTAAGCGCTGGATAACGTCTGACCCTAACCGGTCAACCTCGATCAAAAACGCCGGCAATTGCCGGCGTTTTCTTTGTAACACGTGCTGCAAGTGTTGAAGTATTCACAACGTGTTACTGCGTCATTTCCTGTAAACGCTTCTGCAACTGCGGATCTTGCTGTACTTGCTGAATCACCGCATTGTACTCATCTGGGCTGAGGCCCGCAGCGTTCACTGCCGCAATCATCTCTTCCTGAGCTTTTTGCTGAATCGCTTGCGCTTCTTCTGCATTCTCAGCGTTCTGGAATTGCTGCGAGTACTTCTGGCTGACTTGTTGTACGTCGCTCATAGCCGCCAAAAATTTCTCCAACAGCGCATCGGTCATTTCGATTTGTGCTTGTTGCTGCATGGCTGGACCTTGTTGTGCGCTTTGCTGTTGCATTGGCGCTGCGGTCACTGCCGTGGTGGCAAAGATTGCACTGGCAATTAACGTGGGTAGTAATGTTTTCATAATCAGCTCCTTGTTGATTCGGATGAACTTATATTTTTTGCTCAGTAGTAAGGGAGCAAGAGCTATGCCAACTTTGATTGATTTATAAGGCTATGAAAATTAGTGTTTTTATCGTCCATTAGAGATCCGGCACATGAAACTGTATACTTATGTCACGTTTACTTGAGGTAGCACTGTGACAAAAAGATACATATTACAGCGTGTTGCCAGTCCCAGCTGGCAGCGTGCCTTTCTGTTTTATTTGGTGTTGCCCCTGCTGGCATTGTCGGGGGCTGCTATAGGTGTGGCTCTTGAACAGGCGCGCGAGTTTCAGGATGAGCGCCTGCGCGACGATCTGGAGTTGGTAGGGCGCGCCATTCGATTGCCGTTGAGCGATGCTCTGTTAAGCGACGATATTGCGAGGGTACAGGCACATCTTGACGCGGTGTTTGAAATTGGTCGAGTGTATGGGGCTTCGGTTTACGATACTAACGGTGAGCTGGTCGCCGCCGCGGGCGTTACCGAACGGGATTTATCTGAGAGCCTGTTGGCCGAGCAGGTGGTGCTGACCGGTGAGCAGCGCGATAGTTACCGTGAGGTGGCCGGGCGTGATGTGTTCTCACAGTTTATCCCGGTCAATGATCGCGCCGGTCGGCTGATCGGTTTTATGCAGCTGAACCGCCGCGCCGAAGATTTCGAGCAAAGTTTTTCGCAACTGGAGCGCATCGCCTGGGTCTCCTGGAGTATTGTCGCGCTGGCGCTGGTATCGATTCTTGGGCTGGGTTACTACCGCACCCGGCGACAGCAGCAACTGGAAATCAGTACTCGCTTACGCGAGCACGAAAAAATGGCAGCGATAGGTCAGCTTTCGCGAGGGGTGGCGCACGAGCTCGGTGCGCCATTAACGGTCATTGCTGGTCGCGCCAAACGCTTACAGGAGCGCCATACTGATGCTGAGAGTCAGCGTCAGCTGAGCGCCATTCGCGGACAGGTTGAGCGTTTGACCAAGCTGGTACAGCAGCTGCTCGATTTTAGCCGAACGCCCATCAGCCAGCCGCAGCCGGTGTCGCTTGCGGCACTGATACAGCAGGCGGCCAACGCCGTGCAGCATGAACAAACGGACCGCGCGCCAGACCTTATCCTGGACTTACCCACGCCAGAATTGCGGGTGCATGCTGATGGTTCACGGTTGGAGCTGGCGCTGGTGAATTTATTGCGAAATGCGCTACAGGCGGCAGCTGCTCAAGTCCGCGTCGATGTGAAAACAACGGGCTCTGATCGTTGTGTCATTGTCGTCAGTGACGACGGTCCGGGCTTACCTCGGTCGAGCACAACTGAACAGTTGGTCGAGCCCTTTACTACCACTAAACCTATCGGTGAGGGCACTGGCCTGGGGCTGGCCATCGTTGCCCATATTATTGATGCCCATGCCGGGCGTTTTACCCTGCAAAACCGCCCTGAGGGTGGCTGCGAAGCACGGGTGCTGCTGCCCTGTGAAATCACCAAGGAGAGCTAATGGCTGTTATCACTATTGCCGTGGTTGAAGATGACCCGGGGCTCAGAGAATTATTGCAAGAAGAGCTCGAAAGCGCAGGCTATCGGGTCTCCGCTTTTGACTCAGCGGAAGACTATCTGACCACAGCTGAGCTTGAGCCGCAACTGGTGATCAGTGACATCCGCCTGCCTGGGTGCTCAGGAATGGAGTTGCTGGAACGGTTGAAAACACGTACCCATCCTCCAGCCTTTATTCTCATTACCGCGTTTGGCACGGTCGCACAAGCAGTGGACGCACTGAAACGTGGTGCCGATGACTTTCTCACCAAGCCACTCGACCTTGAGCATTTGTTGGTAAGTGTTGCGCGCGTCCTGGACTACCACCAACTGCAACGCGAGGTCGAACATTACCGCTCGTCGCAGGAGGCCACCTCGGGGCCTGGTGGACTGACGGGCGCGAGCACGGCCATGCAGCGGTTGTTTCAGAGCATTAAGCAAATCTCGCAGGCGGACGGTGCGGTGCTGATTCAGGGCGAGAGCGGCACTGGCAAAGAGCTAGTGGCGCGAGCGCTGCATCAGCAGAGTAAGCGCGCCGCGGGCCCCTTCCTCGCGGTTAACTGTGCAGGAATTCCGGCGGAGCTGATGGAGAGTGAATTCTTTGGTCACGCCGCTGGCGCCTTTACCGGGGCCAGAGGAGCCCGGCCGGGCTTGTTAAAAGAAGCTGATGGCGGCACTTTATTGCTGGATGAAATTGGTGAGATGCCGATGGCACTGCAAGCCAAGTTGCTGCGGGTATTGCAGGAAGGTACCTTGCGTCCGGTGGGTAGTGATGCCGAAGTGGTCGTCAATGTACGTATCATTGCTGCCACCCATCAGGATCTCGAAGAGCGGGTCCGCCATCAGCAGTTTCGCGAGGATTTATTCTATCGGCTTGAGACTTTTCGTCTTGAGGTGCCGCCACTAAGAGCGCGGGAGCAGGACGTGCTGCTCCTTGCACAGCAGTTTCTGGGTGAGCAACGTAGCCATAATGACAAGCCCATTCTTGGTTTCTCGGCCGAGGCGAAAGCGCTTCTGCAACAGTATGATTTCCCGGGCAATGTTCGCGAGCTGAGAAACGCTGTCGAACGCGCCTACACCTTTTGCGAAGGGGAGTGGATCCTGCCCGAACATTTTCCTGCACGGTTGCGCGAGCGCGGACCAGTTGTTGCAGCTGCTCCGGCTGAGGGCGAAGCCTGGCCCAGCTTACAAGAGGTGCAGGAGCGTTATGTGCGTCAGGTTCTGGCGGAGACTGAAGGTAATAAACAGCGTGCGGCAAAAATCCTTGGCGTCACCCGCCGCACGCTGTACCGCTGGCTTACCAGCGATAGTTAAAGCGCAGACCCGCCTGTACTTCACGGCCAATACCGGGTTCGAACGCGCGACCGCTGCCCTGGTTCACCACCACTGAGCCGACGTAGTCACGATCGGTCAGGTTATGCACTTTCAGCCAGGGTTGCAGTTTCAGGTCCTGCCACAGCCACTGGGTTTGTACTGCGACATGCCACAAGGTGTGTGCCGGGGCAAACACAGTGTTGCCATCGTTCGCCGCCACTTCACCCCGGTAGTCGCCTACCAGCTGCACCTGAGTATCAGCCCCGGGCTGCCAGCGCAGCTGCCAATAGGCCTGTTGCCTTGCTACGCCGGGCAAGCGGGCACCATTACTGTACTTAGCGTCAGTGTAAGTGGCACTTGCTCGGGTTGACCAGGTGCGACTCAGATCCGCGGCAAAGCTCAACTCGAGCCCTTCCCGCTGCGTCTGTTCCGCATTGGTGTAGGTGGTACGACCGTCATTGCTCTGGTCGACGACAATCTCGTTGGCCGTCGCAATATGGAACCAGGTGATTGCAGCTTCTAAGGCATCTGAGCGCCACTTACTGCCGACTTCCCATTGCTGGTTTGTCGATGGCCCAAGTTGGGTATTTAAGCCGGTACCATTATTCCGATAGGCGAGTTCGGTCAGGGTGGGTGTCTCAAAGCCATTGCCGCGGCTGACAAACACCGACCACTGCTCCGACACCGCATAGTTTGCTCCGAGCATCCAGCTGAGCTGTTGCATGGAAGCCGAACCGCTGTCATCGGGATTTTCGGGAATAATAAAATAATCGTCGACGGCAAAATCAACCGCGTTGTACCGCACACCACTCATCAGTTGCCAGGCTGACAGCGGTTGCCATTGCAGCAGGGCATAGGCGGATTGCGTGCTGACCTCACCATCATCATTACGGCGAACTTCACCACGTTCACCAAAGTTGTTTACATAGCCGTAGCGACGGTCGTTTTGCTCAGCCAGCTGCACGCCGGTGCTCAGTTGCCACTGTGGCAGTGCCGGTAAACGCAGGTGGTAGTTCGCATCAACGCCAGTGAAGTCACGGCGCAGATCAATCACGGCACCGTCGCCATTCAGGTCGCTGCCGGGAAACGGCAGGTATTGTTCCACATTGCGCCAGCCGCGCCAGGCAGAAATGTCGGCGGCCTGTGATTGGGTTTCATGCTCAACCGTGACAGAGGCTTGCTGGTGATGAATACGTTTGCGCGTATTAAAAGTGAACGCCCGGCCGACGGTTTGCGTCGGGTCCTCGCGCCAGGCAGCAGGCGTGAGCGAGCTTGGATCCTGTAAAAACGGCGCATTGTTGTTATCCAGGCGCACCACTACCCGTGTATTCTCGTCAAGGTCCTGGTACCAGCGGGCCGCCACCTGATGTCGTTCGGCACGGTTGTGCGGACGCGGACCATCGGTGGTAAAGGTTGCGCCAGCCAGGCGTAAAGCCTTGTCTTCATTGACCCAGTCGTGCTGCACGAACGCCCGTTGGGCATCATTGCCGCCTGCCATGAGATCAACCTGGGTGGCAGTTGTGCGGGGCGAACGGCTGCGCCAATGGATGACACCTCCTGCAGCATTACCGTAAATTGCGGCCAGAGGACCACGAATCACCTGCACGTTGTCAGGCTCATCAAGCAAAATACTTGAGGTCTGGGCCTGACCATCAGGCATACTTAAGGGGACGCCGTCCAGCCGCAGCAAGACGCCGCGCACACCAAAAGCTGAGCGGGCACCAAAGCCGCGCAGCGTGATGCGCGTATCTTGTGCATAATTGGCTCGCGAATCGCTCTGCACACCTGCGATGCCGCCCAGCAGCTCGGCAGCATCAATACGCATGCCGGGAAGCTGTTCTGAGGTTGCCAGGTTCGTCACTGCCGCTGGTGTGGTCTGCGCGCTCACCCGCTGGGTAGCGGTAATTTCAATACGCTCGACCTGTTCTTGTGCGTGGGTGGTTCCGCTAAGGCAAAAGCCCATACTGGCACTGGCTGCGAGAGCCAGTGCCAACTTCGATGGTTGAAACATAAGGGTTGTCCGAATTTAGTCGTCTGCGTTAGTGATGCGAAGTAACTTACCGTTACGGTCGTCGGTGATCAGATAAATCGCACCGTCGGGACCTTGTTCGATATCACGAATCCGTTGCTCAACAACATCTCCAAACAGGGCTTCCTCGTGCATCATGCGGCCGTCCTGTAGATCCAGACGAGCAACCTTGGACGCTTTCAACGCCGAAACCAGCAGGTCTCCCTGCCATGCCGGGAATTCGCTACCGGTGTAGAAAATTGCGTTTGAGGTCGCGATGGATGGCACCCAGTAGTAGAACGGCTGCAGCGTACCTTCAACATGAGTCTTTTCGCTGATAATGCTGCCGTCGTAGTCGACGCCATAGGTCGCGACCGGCCAACCATAATTACCGCCAGCCACAGGGATGTTCACTTCATCACCGCCTTTAGGACCATGCTCGATGGTCCACAGCTCATCGGTCATGGGGTTCATTGCGGCGCCCTGAACATTACGGTGACCATAGGACCAGATCTCCGGCAAGGCCCCTTCTGTGTTCACAAAAGGATTATCTTCGGGTATCGCGCCATCGGGCCAGATACGGACGATTTTGCCGTGATGGTTATCCAGGGTCTGTGCGTCATCCATAGCGGAATAGCGGTCACCAAGGGTGATGAACAAGTAACCGTCGGCAGAAAATGCCAGGCGTGAACCGAAGTGCGCGTTGCTTTTGTACTTGGGTGCGCCGCGGAAAATCACTTCGACATCCTGTAAGTTATTGCCGAAAAGCTTGCCCCGCGCAACTGCGGTACTGTTACCCTCACCGCCTTCGGGATCGGCTTCTGAGTAGCTGAGATAGACCCAGCTGTTATCGGCAAAGTCAGGATCTAATGCCACATCAAGCAGGCCGCCCTGACTTTTGTAAACGACATCGGGAACACCTGTGATCGGCTCACTGATGACGCCATTAAGTCCGACGCGACGTAATGAACCGGATTTTTCAGTGATGAGTGCTTCGCCGTTGGGCAAAAAAGCGATGCCCCAGGGAAAGCTTAGCCCCTCAGCAACGGTGGTCACCTCAAACTTATGCCGCTCGCTCTGGCCTTCAGCCGCATAAGAAGTGGTCACCAGAGTGCTGCAAAGTGCAGCAGTGCTAATAAGTGCTAGTGTCGAGGTCTTAAAAATCTTCTGCAACATCATGTGCTCCTTTTAGTTTCGACTCTCTTTACTATAGACGAAGTTCGAAATTGGATTGCTAGGTTTGCGATTTTCTCACCGTAAAGTGCGTTCAGGTAACAAATCAGCGATGATTTCCGCTAATTTTCGGAACGTTTGCCGACGATTGGTCGTCGAGCGATAGATCAGGCCAATGTCCCGCGACGCTTGCTGACCTTTGGGCTGGAGTGCGATTAAATCAGTGCCGTTTAAAATGCCCCGGTCAATCGCCATTTGCGGGATGAAAGTGGCACCGAAGCCAGCATCGGCCATTTGTACCAAGCTGTGCAGGCTGGTCGCGGTAAACGGATTAATCTTGCTGGAATCAGCGAGTTCACAGGCGGCTACCGCGTGGCCGGTAAGACAATGTTCTTTCTCCAGTAAAAAAATCGACGCATCAGGCAGCTGATTGTAAGCGACGGGTTCTTCGATTTTTTCTGCCAACGACTTGTGCATGACCAGTTTAAACGGGTCCCGGCCCAGCATGTAACTCTGGTTACCCTGAATATCCATCGGCAAAGCCAAAATCAACACATCAAGCTCACCATTACGCAGCAGCTGCAATAAATTATGCGTGGTGTCCTCACGAATGTTCAGCTGCAAGGCCGGATGATGCTGATGCACAAATTTGCTTAAGTCGCCTAGCAGGAAAGGTGCAATGGTTGGAATACAACCCAATCGCAAAGGCCCTTCCATGGTTTTGCCCTGACTCTGAGCGAACAGCAGCAGCTCTTCCGTTTCGGTAATGATCTTGCGTGCCTGATCAACGATTTCTTCGCCCATACCGGTAAACAGAAAAGACTTGTGATCGCGTTCAATGAGCTGACAGCCCAGTTGTTCCTCAAGATTTTGAATACCACTGCTCAAGGTGGACTGACTGACATGGCAGGCCTGTGCAGCTCGGTTAAAATTCTGATGCTGGTGCAGGGCAAGCAGGTAGCTGAGATTTTTTAAACTAGGAAGCTTACTCATTGGGTGTCCCTTAAAAAGGTTTAATCATGTTTTCCGATTATCATAATCCCTTTTATTCGTTTTAACAAATCAGCCATCCCCCCTATTATTCTCCCCGTACCGAGGCGGCAGCCGATTTTGCAACCTCGAAGACTTTCTAAATCCGTTTTTAAATGAAGAACCCAGGAGACATTCAATATGTTAACAGTAGGCGATAAATTACCAGAATTTTCAGTTGTAGCAGCAAAGCCAGGCTTCAACATGCCGGAAGAAAACGGCGAGAGCGCATTTGAAACCATTACCAACGATAGCTTTGAAGGTAAGTGGAAGATCATCTTCTTCTATCCGAAAGATTTCACTTTCGTTTGCCCAACAGAAATCGTTGAATTCGCCAAATTAGGCGAAGATTTTGCTGACCGTGACGCGGTGGTATTAGGCGGTAGCACTGACAACGAATTCGTGAAATTGGCATGGCGCCGTGAGCACCCGGATCTGAAGAGCCTGAACCAATACTCGTTTGCCGATAACGGTTCATTAGTTGATGGTCTTGGCGTACGTGACCAGGTTGAAAATGTAGCCCTGCGCGCCACTTTCATTGTTGACCCACATAACGTGATTCAGCACGTGTCGGTAAACAACCTGAACGTCGGCCGTAACCCAGCTGAAATCGTGCGTATCCTTGATGGCCTGCAGACTGACGAGCTGTGCCCATGTAACCGCGCACTTGGCGGTGACACCCTGTAAGCGGCATCACTCCCCCCACATTGAGTGATGTCCTGTTAAGTGCCGCTTCGGCGGCACTCTTTTTAAAGAGGAAGATTTATGAGCATTGCAGATTACAAACAAGGCTTGGGCGAGCACGGTAAAGATACCAAACTGAATTTGTCGAATATCTTCGGCAATGTCGATACCTCTGGCATGACCCCGACCCAATTCTATGGCACCGCCCTATCGTTAGCTTATACGATTGGCGATGACGCGCTGACCGCCGCTGTTGAAGCTGAAGCGGAAGGCAAAATCGAAGCCAACGTAGTCGGCGCGGCGAAATTAGCGGCGACCTTGATGGCGATGAACAATATTTACTATCGCTTCTTGCATTTAAGCAGCGATAAGCAGTTCAGCAAAATGCCAGCAGGTCTGCGCATGAATGGCATGGCAAACCCTGGTGTTGATAAAGCAGATTTCGAGTTGTACTCGCTGGCCGTTTCTGCACTAAACGGCTGTGGTATGTGTATTGATTCCCACGTTGGCGTGCTGTTGAAGCATGATATTTCAGCGCAGGTGATTCAAAACTCGATTAAAATGGCGGCAGTATTGAACGCCGCTACAACAGCGCGCCGGGTCGCTTAAAAATTATTCGGCAGTTGTCACATGTTTGTCATGATGGCTAGCTAAAGTAGCCATCGAATTCCCTGAGATCTGGTTGTTATAACCCTTTTAGCCCGGCCCCACGCCGGGCTTTTTTTTACGTTGCTTATGGTACCGCTGGATTAGAATCGGAAACTTACGCCAGCTTTGAAGAGTTTTCCGTCAGAGTTGGCCTCCGCAGCAAGAATGCCATGTACTGAGTCGCTAAACAGAATACGGCCTTCTGCGCCATAACTGTTGGTATGTGCATCCATCACGCTAACGTGGCGCAGAAACCCTTTCAAATGGAAAGCCGTGTTGAACACATGAGTAAAGCCGATCCTGGCGGCAAATCCCGTATCATCTTCAGAGTCACCGTTGAAGTTGTCATCCACGTACACGATGGAAGGCTCAAAAAACACATCGGATACCCGTGATGTGCTGTGCTTGAAGCCGACACCAGCCATGAGAACCGAGGTATCCCCACTGAATACGAAGTTGCCAATTTCATAATCGCCGCTGATGTCATCGTAACTGGCGATAACGTACATAAAATCATTAAGTTGCTTGGAAAATTCCAACCCGAACCCGTCTGGTTCGGCGTCTATACCCGTTTCGGTTTCATCGAAGTCGAGCAGTTGATAGTAGCCGGAAACATAGTTATAAACGGGCCGCTCAGACGCTGAAGCAGTAGCTGAGTTGCAAGCACCGAAAAGCAGCAATAAAGCGGCAAGTGGAATAGTCACGTAGTTCATAAGATCCTCCAGAGAAGCGGTTTACAGCGCAAGGGACAGCATTAGCAGTCAAGTCGAGATTTAGGGAACTGTCAATAAAATGCCACGCTACGCTGATTTGCCCTATTCCGGCACAGTATCTAAGCTTTAATGATAAAACAGCGAATAAGGAGTCTCATGCAGATCAACTGCGAACGACTAAAAGCGAACCTACTCGAACTCTCAAGAATCGGCTATAACGAAGACGACCGCGGGGTGTACCGGCCGGGCTTTAGTGATGCCGATATGCAAGCCCGTTCCTGGCTGCAGGACAAAGCCAAAGCAGCCGGTTATGAAACCTACATGGACGGTGCGGGAAACGTCTTCTTTGGCCGTGGTGATCGCAACAAACCGACGGTGCTGATGGGGTCGCACATCGACTCCGTGCCCGCCGGCGGTATCTTCGACGGCACCCTCGGGGTTATCGCAGCGCTAGAGGTCATGCAGACACTGGATGAAAACGATGTACAGTCGGAGACCCCCATCTGGGCTGTCGCCACCGCAGAAGAAGAAGGCCGCTTCGGCGGCATGTTTGGTGCGCAGGCGATTGCGGGAAAGCTTAATCCTGACTGGGTGCTGTCAGCCCATGATGCTGATGAAGTGTATTTGAAAGATGCTATGTCCGCCCAGGGGCTGGATGCTATGGCTGCGCTTGATGCTGCCTGGCGGCCAGAGCAGCTAAAAGCCTTCCTTGAATTGCATATTGAGCAGGGCCCCGTGCTCTTTCAGGATAACCTGCAAATTGGTGTGGTCGATGGTATTTCCGGGGTCTTTAAATGGATTGTGCACCTCAAAGGTAAAGCCGATCATGCTGGCACCGCACCCATGGATAAGCGCAGTGACGCCTTTATGGGGCTGGCAGATTTTGCCCATGAAATTGACCGTATCATCGCCGAAAACGGCACCGATAAAACGCGGATTACCGTCGGTAAAGTCGAGTTAAAACCGGGCAACCCGCACACTGTGCCAGGCGAGGCAGTGTTCACTATTGTTGGCCGGGACATGGATGAAGAGGTCATGAAAGAGCTTGCTAACGCCTGTAATAAAACCCTCTCGGCAATTGCCCGCAGACATCACTTGCGCTTTGAGTATGAGCAATCGAGCTGGCTGGGGCCAAAACCTTGCTCGAAACCCATCAGCGACCTCATCGAGAAGCAGGTTAAAAAACGCGGTTACAGCTTCACGCGGATGCCAAGCGGTGCCGGACATGACACGCAGTTTTTGTCGGAAATTACTGAAGCAGGCTTAATTTTCATCCCCTCAGTCAACGGCGTCAGCCACGCTCCGGACGAATGGTCCCATTGGCATGATGTAGAAGCGGGTACTAATGTGCTGCTGGATACTGTGCAAGAATTATTGGACGACTAAGCTTCAAGCAGGCCGTGTTTTGCCGCGAAATGGATGAGTTCAACGGTGTTTTTAACGTGCAGTTTCTTGAATAACCGGCCGCGGTGATTTTCTGCGGTTTTGGCGGACATCGCGAGCAGTTGTGCGACTTCTTTATTTGAGCGCCCGGCAACCACCAGATGAAAGACTTCCTTTTCGCGGCGGGTCAAATTTGCTAACGGCTGCGTGGGCGTTGCGCGCGATTCACCGTCACTGGCAACATCAGGAAAACACTGCTTTCCTTGCATGACACGTTCAATTGCCTGCAAAAGCTGGTCGGTGGCAGCATCTTTGAAGACGTAGCCACAAGCTCCGGCAAGTCGAATGGCTTCGATGTATTCAGGCTCGTCATGCATGCTGAGTGCGATAACCCGGGTCTGGGGACGGTGGTGCAGTATCTTCTCCAGCGCAGTAAAGCCGTTCATTTTGGGCATCGAGATATCCATCAAAACGACATCCGCTTGCTGGCGTAACACAGCGTCCACCAGCTCCAGCCCATCAGCGCATTGCGCGACCACGTCAACATTCCCCTGCGCGGTTAAGGTTGCCGCTATCGCTTGCCGAACCATGGTGTGATCGTCTGCAAGAATCAGGCGTATCATGGCTCCTCCGGAGTGATTGCCTGGTGTAAAGGAAGTTGGATCTGAATTTCACAACCTTTGCCGGGGGCGCTGCGCAGCGTGAACTCAGCACCGAACGCCGAGGCTCTGTCTTGCATACCTTGTAAACCGACCCCAGCTTCAACCTGCTCGCTGTCAAAGCCCTGACCGTTATCGCGCGCTATCAATAGCAAAGCACTTTGTGAGCGTTCTAACAAAAGCTCAAAGCGGTCGGCTTGCGCGTAATTTACCGTATTCACCATCGCTTCCTGCACAATCCTGAACAAGAACAGTTCAGCATCGGTATCCAGTCGCGAACTCAGCCCATAATCAAGTTCAAGAGTGATTCCGGCAGGTTGCAACAACTGGCGGTTCAACCACTGGATCCCGGCCTGTAAACCTAAGTCATGCACCAGTGTCGGGTGCATCAGACGTGCCAGTGTACGCGTGCTCGCGATCGCATGTTTCACCTGCTGGTGGAGTTCACGGCACAAGGGGTTGTCGTCGGCTGCGGCTAACTGAGTGGCGATACCGGTCAATTGCTGCCCCAGGTCGTCATGCAAATCCCGGGCGAAGCGCGCACGATCGTGCTCTTGCTGCAGCCACAGGCGTTTGGCAAGCTGTTGCAGGTTCGTCTGCTCGCTTCTGAGTTGCTGCTGTAGGCTATGCTGTTGTTCGCGTAATTGCTGTAACAGTGTCAGCAGTTCATCAAAGTTGAGCGAATCGTTGATAGGCTTCTCGTTGCGCTTCATTCATTTTATCTAATAGTTGCTCTAAGGCTTCTTGTGCGTGTTGTTTAGCACTATCTGATGATAGTACCCGATAGAGCTCAAAGTTTCGCCAGTAATCAGGAAAACGTTGCAGTCTCGACTGTAACTGCTGCTGTGCAGTTGGGGTGTCCTGTGCGGCCAGATAGAGAAGGTGCGAGGCATAAATGGTTTCATTATTAAGCTCGTCCAGGCGTTGCCAAATGGGATGCGAGGATGAAAAATCACCATAAAATGCCACTTCCGTCAGTATTTTGGCCTCTAATAACTGTGACCAGTTCTGCGCAAGAACAGTGTCGGCAAGCGTGGTAAAGTCGTTATTCTGAGTCAGGCGGTAGCGCAGCATTTCCTGCAGCCAGTGGAACGTCAGAGCTTGCTCACGGTTAAAGGACTCGCTGAGTTTACTTAACCGTTCAAGGTTATTTTCCAGAGCCTGCGTCTGATGCAGGTGAAACGCAATCTCCGCCTCCCATAGCAAACTTTCAGTTAACCCCCGGGTATCGCCAATCTCATCGGCGATACGGATGGCTTCATCGATACTCTCTGCTGCCGCTGCCATGCGGCTTTGCGCGAAATTCAGCCGACTTGCTTGTATGTGCGCGGCCATACTGGCTTCCGGACTGATGTCTGCGGCGGTAAATAGCTCTGCCAGCAGTTGCTCAGCCTGTCTGAACTGTCCTTGCAGGCCAAGCAGGTGTGCCAGACTCACCTGGATGCTATGCAAGGTCGATGTTTCATTCAGCTCGGTGACAATTTGCAGCGCTTGCCGCCAGTACACTTCGGCAAGGCTGTAGTCCCCGAGCAGGAAATTAATGAAAGCGACGTTGTTTATGCTTTGACTTTGCACATAGGGGGAGCCTTCTCTGAGGCGCAGATCCAGTGCCCGTTTATAATGCACCAGAGCCTGCTGGTAAAAGCCCTGTTCTTCATTGAGCAGACCTCGCTCGTTTTCAATGTGAGCAACCGCCAGCGGGTCATCCTGAGCTTTAGCCAGAGTGGTCGCTTCTTTTAGTGCCGCGTCAGCCGCCGCGAAATCGCGCAAGATTGCAGCCACAGTCGCATAGTTGCCCAAGGTGGTAATGCGATCTTGAGGATACTTCTCCGCGCTTCGATACTCCAGCGCTTGCGAAAAGTAACGTAGTGCTTGTTGGTATTGCGCTAAGCGCAAGTGACCCACGCCAAAAGCATTCAGCACCAGGCCTTGGCCCGCATCGCTCTCGCGCTGTCCAAAAATGATGAGGGCCTGTGTCAGCTCTTGCTGCAAGGCTGATTGTGTCTCCCCCTGAATAATTTTCAGTCGCGCCAGCTCAAACCACCAATAAGGTTGCTGTGGATCCAATGCCAGAGCTTTTTGATAGTATTCCCGCGCCGTCTCCAGGTGACCGAGCTGACTCGCAACCTGCGCGCGTTGTGCAGCAATATCGGCGCGCTGTGGATAACGCACGAGCAGTTCATCGAGGATCTCTGCAGCGGCCTCAAACTGTTGATCGAGTTGTGCCAGTTCCGCCCGCGCCTGTAGCTTCCAGTAGCCACTGACATCGGCATCGACAATCGACTGCAGTTGCGCATACAGCGCGTCCGGGTCGTCTTGCGAGCGCGCCGCTTGCAGTTGCTCCAGTAATGCGAGTTCGCTCGTAGAGGTTGTGGTTGAGCTCGAACGTTCCGCCGTCAGCAAATAGTCTTTAACCTGGCTACTGACTTGCGTAGCGAGCTGCTGTGCGGTCTGATCGGAGACCGTATAGGTCGAGCTCATGAGCACTTGCTCACCGGGATAGACCGTCAACAAGGCGTGCAATTGTGACGCTGTACCTACTGTTTTGTTACTCAGCGTCAGTAAGTAGTCGGCCTCAGTGATTTGTGCCAGGCGCGAGCGCTCACGCTCAGCGCGTTCAGGTTGAATACCTAAGCGCTCCACCAGACGTTGAATGGTACTCGGCTCAATGGAATAAAGGTCGGGCTCGGTCTGCAGGGTAAGATGAACCAGTTGCGCAATAGCGACATAGTCCTCGTTACTGTATATACCAAGGGTTGCGATAGGTGCATCCGGCGCGGTGGTGGCATCGACCGCCGGGGGCGCAGCACGCCATAGCCAGAATCCGATGACCGCAGCAATAAGTAACAGCAATGCGGCAGGCATAATAAAGCGCCGGGGTGACTGTGGTTCGAGCGTAGCCAAACAAGTGGCCAGAGAAGGTCGCCGTCCAGGCTCATCTGCCTGCAAGGCCGCAGCCAGTTGCTGCAGTGCCCGACGTTTTACCGTGACATTTTGCCAGCTTTTTGGTGTGATTGCGGCAAGCAGCTGTTCTAACACCTTGCCAAGCGCGTAGCGGTCGCCTGCTGTCGTAGGTACGTGTGAGCGTGCGACTTCAGGTGCGGTATAACCCTCTGAAAAATGATGAGTGATAGCGTCTCTGGTGGTGGTGCCAATACCAAAATCGACAATTTTAACTTCATTATCATCGGTAACGACGATGTTTGCGGGTTTGATATCGCCATGAATAATGCCATTTTCATGGCAGCTTTGCAGCGCGGACACTAAAGCTTTAAACCAGCCCAGACATTGTTCCGCAGAAAGCTGCTGTTCCAGCACTTCCTGCAGGGATTTGCCTTCAATCAACGACATCGTGAAAAAGACAAAGTCGTCCGTCGCATAAAACTCGTGGACGCGAACGATGTTTGGATGTTGCAGCTGCCGCGCCAGAATAACTTCGTTGCGCAACTGTTCAATGGATTCTGCGGTAACAGGGGCGTCGGCCGCTAACAGTTTGACCGCGCACTCTTCTTCAAGCACGGTGTCAAAAGCTTGATAAACACTTGCCTGTCCACCCCGACCGAGTAACTTGACGATCTTAAAGCGATGGGCAAGCTCTTGCCCGGGCACAAGCAAGTGTTGCGAAGCGCGCTTGGTCTCCGCCGGGTCGTTTGGCTGGTCTGGCTCTGTTACATCAGTCATGCAGGTCGACTATAGGCTGCTAAGGTCTACCTCAACTTATCACAGAATTGGTAAAGGTCTAATACTGGATTCTTTATCCGGCGAGTTGGCTGAGTTGCTGTTCGGCGAAATTAATCTGAGAATCAATGGTCGCCAGGCTCAGCTCCATTGCCCACATCTTGGTGAAGCTTTCAATTAAGGCAATATCCTGTTCGGTAAAATAATGGTGATGTTCTGTGCTGTCGGCGTACAGCACTGCACTGACGACTTGATTGACGACAATAGGAAAAGCCATGGCAGCTTTGATATTAGCCCGTTGCACACTGGCTGCTGCGCCGAGTTGCTGATGCAAAATAGCGTTGTTCGCTATCGCCGGTTTTTGTGTCTCTACGGCCTGCCGGATTAAAGTAGTGGTGCCGGTGAAGCCTGCAGGTTCCTGCCATTGCGGATAGCCGCGACAAGCACTGAGCTGGCCGCGGGCATCGAGCAGGACTAATGCGGTGCGGTCGCTGTTTAAGAGTTGCGCCACGCTTTCTTGCAGCATCGGTAGCAAGGTGTCGATGGTGTGCGTTTGCTGCCAGGCACTCTGCAGCGAGGCAAAAACTTGCTTAGCCCAGGTTTTGCGATTCAGGCTAATGGCCAGTTGGTGTGCTGATTTTGGCGCAAAGACCAGGTTCAAATGCCCCACCTGCAGCACCGTCTCAGCGGTTAAGGCACTGGATGAACACCGCTGGTTATTTACGGACAGGCCGTTGGTGCTGTTTAGATCTCTGACCTGCCACTGTTCATTCTGAAAGTGAAGTAAACAATGGCGGCGCGATACCGTCGGGTGGTCAACCTGGATATCGCAGCTGGCGCTGCGGCCGACCACGTAGGATTGCGCCTCAAACAGTTGGTGCTGAGGCGCGAAACGGTCCTGGTAAACGATATCGACAATCGCTGGCATCGTTAATGTCCTATAGCGTCCGCAAGCTGTAGCGTAAGGTGGTCGCCATACCTAACATGCGGCCTTGCACGTTCACTAAGTCACCCGCTGAGCGCCAGACGTTTGGAAACAACGTGCCATCGTCCGCTTCAAGTAGGTTAATAAGCTGCTGTGTCTCAGCTAATGCCTGCCCGGTCTGGTTGGCGTTTAAGGCGGTTTCGATCGCGTTTAGAGCGGTAGCCAATGCATTCAGCGCGGAATAATCTAAGTTGCTTTGTTGCGCACTGACGAAATTTTGCATGCGCGCGAATTTGGTCGCAATAACACTGCTCTTGCTGCGCAGGTCAGCCAGGATAACGAAGTCAGAGAACTGGCCGCCATTGCCGCGAACACGCATGCTGCCAGCACCAGTCATGGTGGTCATGTCTTCAAAAGTACCATTGGCATGCGAGTGGAATAAGCGCAACGGTGAGCCTTCTGTGTAATGCAGCGATTTTGTGTAAATCTCGATTTCATACGCACCACTAAAGGAAAAGCCTTTATTGGGATCCGGGGTAATCGAAATCTGCACCGGAAACGCAGTAGGCAGCGCGGTCAGTAAATTATCGGGTAAACGTGAAACGAGCGACGGGTCGGTCACACTCAGTAGCTGGGCGTCGACGGTAAAATTTTCCGCCGAAAGGCCCACGGCATTATCAAATTTAATCTTCAGATCGAAGCTAACAAGCTGAGTCAACTCGACACTGGTTTCAATCGTGTTGGCACGATGATTGATGTCCAAAGTCAGTGGATCGGCTTGACTTGCAGGCACGCTAAACAAAAGCAAAGCTGCTGCAGCCACCGAAGAAAACTTACTGAAACAGTTGCTTATCAACATAGGTGGTACCTCTCTTGTTACAATTTGTTACAGTTAACAAATTAAATGTACTCCTTCTTTCTGATTTTGTCATCCCGAATAAAAAAAGGGGGCTCGAACCGAGCCCCAAACAGTCAGGGTGACTCAACGCTTAAAAGAGTTCGTAATAGTTGCTGTATAAGCGACCGGTCAGCAACGCATAGTGTGCGCGGGTAATGTTGGTCGCCGGCGCAAAATGCGCGGTCAGCTGGGGTTCGAGATCGAAAGGTCCCTGTTCGATACCAAACTGTACATTCAGCAAGCCATAGTTGATGGCGGTCTGTACGTAGCCTTTCATTTGCGCAGGGATGCTATCCTGATCAGAAAGCACTACAGTCTGTCCGCGATAATCCACCAGAATATCCTGGCTGCTATCGAAGGCTTTAGCCGTAGCTTCCAGGCCAAGTACCTGAACCAGAGTGTAAGCCAGGTCGAGTTTGCTGACCTCTCCTCTTGGGTCAAAATTACCGTTGTTGGAAAGCATGACCGGAGCTTGTACCTGGTCGCTGTCTTTCAATGCTGCACCGGTAACAGATACGGCTTCCGCGTAGGCGACAAAATCACCATTCACATTGTTTAGGTTTGGCTGCGGCTCGTTGAGTAAATCACGATACTGACGAATCGCACCACCCATGACTAAGTACTGGGCAAGATCCTTACGCTCCAGGTTGCGGTCAGGTCGGAATTTACCGTTGGTGAAGCCATCGACGAGGCGTTCAGAAACCGCAAATTCAATCGCATTTTGCTGTGGATGACTTTCAATATCATCGACACCGTCGTAGCCGCCGTTAAGCTCAAAGGTCACCGTGCCTGAAATCACCTCAGGGACGCCAGGACCGTTGGTCACATCAAGCGGATCAGGGTCAACACCAGATAGTGAGGTTAAGCCATACACATAGACCTGCCACGTGCCCGCCTGACCTGGCGCAGAAACTCGCATACCTGTCTCCAGTACGGGCAGCGTGAGATTACCGAAGTATTCGGTACCATCGGGTGCTACAAGGACCAGCTTGGTGGTATTGGCTAGAGTATCAGCGCTGGCTTTGACCCAGGCGACATCTTCCCCCACCTGGAAACTGTGGGTTTCCGGCTCACCGACCGGTGCGTATAACACTTCAAATGGCTCAACACGGTCACTGGTCGTGATCAGTGCATTGGCATTGAACGTATTGAGGTTGTTGACACTTGCTACGTAATCCAAATCATAATCAAGTGCAGCAGAAACCGCGGCTTTGGCATTCACATAACCGGCGCCGACTTCCCATTTTTGGTAACCTGGCATGTTGGTCGCGGTTTCTTGCAGGAGGCGTTTGATGTCAAGTAGCGACAAGCTCGGATTTGCTTCCATCATCAAAGCGATAATGCCTGAAACATGTGGCGTCGCCATAGAGGTGCCAGAGATCATGGTATAAAAAGGTACGTACTCGGTTTCAATTGCGTCAAGGTCAGCATCGCCGCCATTAGAAACCAGATTGGTACTGGCACGGGTGGAGATAATATCAACGCCTGGTGCAACGATGGTCACTTCGTTGTTATAGGTCCAGGTGCTGTTGTCGGGCATTTGGAATGTATCCGACTCACCTTTTAAACCGCGTGATGAAAATCCTGCCAAGTGGCCGAATTTATCGCCCGCACCCACGGAAATACCCCACGGAATTTGCGCGTAAGGGTTATGGCTGTCTTCGCCAGGGCCTGAGTTACCGGCCGCAAATACGGAAAGGATACCAAGCTTGTAAGCTTTATAAGAAGCGATACTTACCGGGCTGTCAGGGCTGAATTTACCGCTTGAACCCCACGAGTTACTCATGATGCGAATCGGCGAATTAAAGGCGTAGACATTATTGATGGCGTAGTCATAACCACCGACGGCATCGAGAATTGATACCCCGGCACCAGAACCATAACCCACCAGGTCCGCGTCCGGCGCTGCGCCCATGTACTTGCCATCAGACATGACGCCAGAGCCGGCGATAGTGCCTGCACAATGGGTGCCGTGACCGACGTTCAAGTCAGTATTAATCTGTCCTTCCAGCACAAAGCCGTCGGTGGGAGCCACCAGGCTGATGGCTTCGGCACTGGTAATGGCTTGCACATTTTCAACCACCGTATCGCCGTAGAGGAGATCCTGATGCGCGGCATCGATGCCTGAATCGTTGACCATAATGGTCACACCTTTACCAGTGAACGAGGTGTTGTTGCGTTGGATAAACTCGTTGCTTTGCAGCTGTTCAACGCCGGTTATTTTGCGTTGGTCAGCATTGAAGTACTGCAGTTGACGGTTCAGCCAGATTGAGCGGACGTCCGATTGTTGCGCCAGGCTCTCGATTTGCTGACGGGTGGCAAGTACGCCAATGATCGGCAGTGACGAGAATTGCACGCCTTGGGCTAAGCCAAGATCCAATAATTGCTGGATCTGTGATTCGGTCACGGGCTCGAGTTGATCGTAAGTAACCACAGCCATGATTTGTTCAGAAGCGCTAAGTACCGGAAGCTTCGCTTTCAGCTGGTCGCCGATAACGGCCTCGGCCATGGCCTGGCCTGGCGCGGCGGCAAGGGTTAATGCCGCAATAGTGGTGAGAGCAAATTTCTTCATCGTTTCATTCCTCTGGTTGTTCTGTTGATTTTTTCTGCACAACTATCGTGGTCGAGGGGGAGCTGAAGTGATATAGGGGTAATCCCCCTATTTGTGGGCTAGCGGTGTCAATTTTTTA
Organism: Pseudidiomarina terrestris; assembly: GCF_030466375.1. Taxonomy (NCBI): domain Bacteria; kingdom Pseudomonadati; phylum Pseudomonadota; class Gammaproteobacteria; order Alteromonadales; family Idiomarinaceae; genus Pseudidiomarina; species Pseudidiomarina terrestris. Next base: position 13,139 of record NZ_JAGGJE010000002.1, on the reverse strand, counting down.
AACCAACAAGCGAAATGTATTTTTTAAGGTTTAGCCTGAAAATTAGTGACAAATAAGCGTATAATCCCTTCAGATCTTGTGGAAATAGCTGAGGGTGGCGTACGGTTATGGAGCAGAAAGTGAAAGTAATGGCGGCGGATCAAGTGAAGATCCAGCGTCCTGACCCCGATAAGCGCAGCAACGATTACTCGCCGCGCAGCCGAATTTACGTGCGCGACGTGAAAGGGAAGCTGGAATGGTTCCGCCGCGGCTTCGGCTTTTTACTGTTGTTCGTCTTTGCCCTCATCCCCTGGCTGCAGTGGAACGGTGACCAGGCCGTACTGCTGGATATTGCCAACCAACGCTTTCGTATTTTTGGTATGACCCTGTGGCCGCAGGATCTGACGATTTTGGCCTGGGTGTCGATTGTGGCTGCATTTGCCCTGTTCTTTGTGACCACCTTGTACGGGCGAGTGTGGTGCGGCTTTATGTGTCCGCAAACCACCTGGACCTTTATTTTCATGTGGTTCGAGAAAAAGATCGAGGGTCCGCGCAACAAGCGTATTGCGCTGGATCGGCGTCCCTGGGATTTCGATAAGCTTTGGCGAAAGACCGCCAAGCATGCCTCCTGGCTTCTCGTAGCATTACTCACGGCAATGATATTTGTCGGTTACTTCACCAATGTTCGGGAATTATTTACCGACTTTTGGACGTTCGACACCGGCTTCTGGGCCACTTTCTCGGTCTTGTTCTTTACCTTTTGTACCTACGGTAACGCAGGTTGGATGCGTGAAATCATGTGTACCCACATGTGTCCTTATGCGCGCTTCCAATCAGCCATGTTCGATAAAGATACGGTGACCGTATCTTACGATCCGAATATGGGTGAGCCGCGGGGGCCACGCTCCAAACGTACGGATTACAAAGCCAAAGGCCTAGGCACCTGTATTGACTGTAATATGTGTGTGCAGGTTTGTCCTACAGGTATCGATATCCGCAACGGCTTGCAGTACGAGTGCATTAACTGCGGTGCGTGCGTGGACGCCTGTAACGATGTCATGGATAAAATGAACTACCCACGCGGCCTCATTCGCTTTACCACTGAGCGCAATCTGGAAGGCGGAAGAACCCGGAAAACACGCTTCAAAGCGGTGGGCTATTTTGTTGTGATGGTGATTATGGCGACCTTGCTGGTATGGGATATCTCCACCCGCAAGCCCCTTGAAGTCGACATTCTGCGCGATCGCAACCAGCTGTACAGTATCAGCATGGAAGGTTGGGTACAGAACGTGTATACCCTGAAAATACTGAATAAGTCACAGTTGCCGCAAACCTTTACTATCGAGGCGCAAGGCTTTGAGCGAACGCAGTTACTCGGTACCACCGAGGTCACCATTGACGGCGGCTCAATTGCCACAGTGCCAGTGACCCTCGCCGTGCATCCGGACGAAGTCACCGAGCGGGTACAGGACATTTACTTCGTTGTGACCAGCACCGATGGTACAGTGACGGAACAACACCAAACGAGTTTTCTTTATGAGTAATGCCACGGACGCGGCAACGGATTTTAGCTTTACCGGTTTAACGCCGGATGTGATTGCCAATGCTCTGGCCAGTGTGGGCGTAGACCCGCGCTCCGGTCTACTGGCACTCAACAGCTATGAAAACCGTGTTTACCAGTTTATTGCCGATGATGACAAACGCTACGTGGCGAAATTTTATCGTCCGGCGCGCTGGCGCGACGAACAAATTCTGGAAGAGCATGCCTTCACTGCAGAGTTGCTGGCCGAAGATGTACCGGCGGTAGCGCCGCTGGAGTTAGACGGGGCAACGCTGCACTACTTTGAAGGCTATCGCTTTAGCGTCTTTCCAAGTGTGGGTGGACGCGCGGTCGAACCCGGCGACATGAATGAGCTGGAGCGCATTGGCCGCCAAATTGGACGCTTGCACGCGGTGGCGCGGCAAGGTGAGTTTAAGCACCGCGGCACCATCAACGCCGACTATTTTGTCACGCAGTCGTTGCAGACCTTGCGACAAACCGAGCTTATTCCGGACGGTTTACAAAACGCCTTTTGGGCGATTGCTGAACCCTTGGCCGAGCAGTTGCTGAAAACAGATTTAGCTGCCTATGATCAGCAACGTTTGCATGGTGATTGCCACCTTGGCAATATGCTGTTGCGTGAGGACGAGCTGACTTTCGTTGACTTTGATGATGCATTAACTGGCCCTGCCATCCAGGATTTGTGGATGATGCTGGCCGGTGATGATCGCCAGGAACGCTGGATGCAGCTGGATGCGCTGGTCAGCGGCTACGAAGAATTCTGTGATTTTGACGCGCGCGAGACCGCATTGATTGAACCCTTACGCGGTTTTCGCATCATACACTACATGGCTTGGCTGGCACGACGCTGGCAAGATACAGCATTTCAACGGGCGTTTCCGTGGTTTGCTGAGCAGCGTTATTGGGAGCAGCAGGTGCTGGCGATGAAAGAACAGCTTGCAGCCTTGCAGGAAGCTCCGTTAGAGTTACGTCCGAATTTTAATTGTTAATTGGAACCAACAGGAATCCACCATGAAAAAGATGTTGTTTGCCGTACTGGCGTTGATGATGTTTCCCGCAGCTGCGCAGCAGTTCGAAGAAGGCGTACACTATGAAGTGATCGCTGAACAGGGTACGGAAAAGCCAGAGATTAAAGAATTCTTCTCGTTTTTCTGCGGCGCTTGCTATCGTTTTGAGCCTATTGCGCAAGCAATGTCAGCTGAATATCCAGAAGCCTTTGAGAAATCTCATGTTTCGTTCATCAATTACAAAGGTCAGGGCATGATGATGAATCAAGCCTGGGCACTGGCTGAGCAGCTCGATAAAGATAAAGAAATTGCGGCGGCGATTTTCCAGCGCAACTTCGTGCAAAATAACATGATCGGTAGCATGGAAGACTTCGAAGCGGTCTTCGCCACCAATGGCGTCAGCAAAGAAGACTTCAATAAGATGATCAACAGCTTTGCGGTGCGTGGCATGGCCAACAAAATGGATCGTGAAGCCGCGAACTATGGCGTGAACTCAACCCCTACCTTTATCGTCAACGGTAAGTATCGTCTGCTGCCACAAGGCTTCAGCGAAAGCGAAAATTTCGCCGATGACTTTATTGCTGCGGCGGGTTATCTGCTCGAGAAGTAAGCTTCTCAATGACTTCATCTTTACGTTTCCAGCGCTGGTTTAGCCAGCGTTGGAAGCGTTCTTTAAATGCCTCATCGTTAAAATAATCACCGATCAAATCCTCCCGCATCGGTAATGTCTCGACATTCACATAGATATCCCGAAGTTGCCCACTAAGCAGCAGCCAAACCGCTGGGCGCTTATGCGATGGGTAGACGATGGTGATATCCAGTATCGCATCGAATTGCTTACCCATCGTTTGCAGCGTGAACGCCGTGCCACCGGCTTTTGGCGGTAACAGGTGACGATAGGGACTGCGTTTTTGTTGATGCTTTTCCGGCGTAAAACGGGTGCCTTCACAAAAGTTAATAACGGTGGTTGGAATATGCCGGAATTTGCCGCACTTCTTTCGCGTAGTGGTGATATCTTTGCCCTTTAAATGAGGCTTGCGGGCGATTTGCGCGCGACTGTACCGCTTCATAAAAGGCATATCGAGTGTCCAGCACCCCAGCCCAATAATCGGTACCCAAAACAATTGCTGTTTCAGGAAAAATCGCGGCATCGGCATATTGCGCGACGCCAGATGCATCAACACCAGAATATCCACCCAGCTGCGATGATTACACAGAATCATGTACCAGCGGTCACGGTGCAATTCAGCGTCACCATGAATATGCCAGTGCATGGGCTGCGTCAGCCGAAACATCATCGACATCGCATAGCCCCAGACCCGGAACAGCGCGTTTGCCAGCGTCGACAGTCCACGCTGCACTGCAGGGATCGGCAATAGCAATTTAGGCAAACCGAGGATGATAATCAGTGCGCCAATAATCGCCGTCACCACCGCACCGAAAGTGAAATTAATGAGTACGCGAAAAGGAGTCAGTAGCAACGTTAGCATAAGCACGCCCGAGTCAATCTACAGTTATCCCATCATACGTAAATAATTAAGCCTTGCTCAACTTTAATCACTAAGGCTTTAATGGTCTTGGCCTCCGGAGTCTAGGGCCACGAAAAGTTGCTAAGTAGTACCCATACCTACGAAAGTGGTGTTATCAGGTGTGCCGCGGCTTAAGGAAGGGGATACGGGGTAAAGAGGTTTGGGAAGAACACGACACGCGTTATGAATTGAGAGCTTCCTTAAGTTTGTTATAAGCTATCCGATGCCTTTCCTCACTCATTTTTTCAAGGTTATTCAGTTTCCAACGAACAGCGGGCAATTGCTCAATATTCGCAATTCCGAGTAATGACCAATCCGGTTTGCGTGACTTAAACGTCAAAAGAAACGACCTCTCCTCGTCAGTAAATGTTGCATGCATACGTTTTACAATTTCCTCACGCGCAGCCATAAGCTCCACTAGCGGGACATCAATGTCCGCCATCGACTTAAATTCCCCCTCATAAAGGGCAGTAATATCTTTGAAATTGGGTCGTAATAATTCCGATATAGTACGCGGGTGGCTGATCATATAAACAATTAACGCTTTACGAATATCATCAGTGAGGCCTTCATTATCCAAGAGTAGTTTGACGTCAAACAAGTCCCTAGGGTGTTGCCGATCGAGTGCGGCGCAAATTTTACCAGCATAGAGGTCGGCAAAACTGACCACTGAAATTTCCGCGAATCCGAATTCATTTTCAACCGCTTCAGTAACACTCAAAGCCTTTGATTCGTAGACCGTTCCTCGAAGAACAGGTGACAGTTCTATCTTTATCTGAACCTTTCTACCGCCAACATCACGCTCCACCAATAAACGGAGCGCGTCCTTTTTAACTTCAAATGAGCGTATGACAGTCACATCTTGCAGCGCTGCGGTAAGATTCTTTGCTATTTGCTCTAGGTGACTTGTGATCGTTTGAAGTGCCTCACCCCGATCCATCATAGGTAAAAAGACGAGGTCAATATCAACCGACAGCCTTGGAAAATCTCTGACAAATAGGTTAATCGCTGTACCGCCTTTGAGCGCAAAACAGTCATGAGCCGCAACAAATGGTAGCACCTGCATAAGCAACTGAACCTGGCGATAATCAATACTATTTCTATCCATGATAATTTACATCTCCTTGGGAACCGTAATTTGCCATTTGCTTTCCAGGCGACCATTTACCGCGATAGCTCTTTTACCTGAGCCTAGATCGTAGTCTGTTGGCACTAAACGTTTAAACCAGGGCTGTTGATTGCGCTCCGCTAGCCAAAAGAATAACCGTTTTACTTTTACATTAAGGCAGTTCTTTAGCAGCGTATCTAATTTCCGGGGTGATAAGTTATGCAACCCCTGAAGCAGCGCATCAGCATGCTCAAAACTGATATGTTTAGGTACATCGTTGAGCACTTCCAGATAAGCTTTTTCAACACAAGAATACGTTATTTCAGGCAAACCTTTTTTCCATTCATAATGGCGGAACACACTTTGGTCGAGCAGCAATGACTCAGGCCACAGGCGCTTCGTGCCATGCCATGCAAAAGTAGCTCCCACATCTATCTTATTAACCCATACAGGGAGCTTTTGAGGCGAATAAAGAGCAACTATAGGGTTTCTACTTTGGTTTATGTAGTGGCTTACATCATTTAATTCCAGCGCGGTTAGACTGCCCACATGGATCGGGAGCGTCGCCATTCGCTGCAGGGAAGCGACCACGCCCTGCCAAGTCGGGTGAGATTCTTCTCGATAGTAAACACCGGGAGCGGCTACGACTAAGGCCCCCCTTCGGACGGAGTTGTCGATGTAGTGCAAACTCAACCCTTGCTCTTGTAGCCAACGTTTCGTCGCTATCATACCAAGCGGAAGTTTTTGCTTTAGCGTTTTGCCTGCTTCGTGATTTAGCATGTGATGCTCTTTTTAGTTTACTAGATTAGCTATATACGTTAATTATTGACGTGTATTTAATATTAATCAAACTCAACTGGTTTGATAAAAAGATTAAACACGTCGATAATCGACGTATATTTGTTACTTATCAAACTGTTTAAGCTCAATAACATCGTGCAACTACCATGAATGCAAGTACGCGCTGGAAATTTTTGGCACAGACTTGTCACGCCGGTGTCACAGGAAGAATTTGGTAAGTAAGTACTATCCTGGAAAGTCTGAACGGATGCCAGCGACTGGCTACCGTTCAGCAATTGAAGCAAAGCGCGATGTGAGTTATTTCCTGATGAACTATTACAACTGGGAACGACCGCATCAATTTAACGATGGACTGCCCCCGGCAAAAGCCGAGAAATTAACTAAAAAGGTGTCAGGATTTTGTTGACCACTACACTTACAGAATTAGTGGTACTGACGTTACGCTTACAATTATTCTGCCCAGCCACCTTGATGCAGCCATCAGCTTTTGAATTCAAAGCTAAGGCATCGATTCGTGCGTGTATCCTAGCAACGGAATTTGCGAGTTGCGTATTGCAGGAGACGAAAAAAACAGCTAAAGTTGTACTGTATAAATATACAGTATTGCGAGGTTGTTATGGCACATCCATTACAAGAGCTGGTACATAAGGGATGGGTCTGGCAGGGGCATGATGCGGCGGAACAGTTGGCCAGTGATCAGCTGGTTGATACCGGCTGGCCTGAGCTTAACCGTCGCCTTGGTGGCGGTTGGCTGCGCGGCGCATTGCATGAGCTGCAAGTGCAGCACAACTTCCAGGGCGAACTGGCATTTTTAATGCCGGTACTCAGTGCTCAGCAGAAGCCTTGCTTATGGATAAACCCTCCGGCTCAGCCTTATTGGCCTGGACTGCATTATCAGCAGTTGCAGCAGGCGCCGTTATGGTTGCAGGAAAGCGAGCCTAAGCGCGCCCTTTGGGCATTTGAACAAGCATTACAAAGTGCAAGTTTAGGGGTGATTGTCGCCTGGTTTCCGACGGTTGATGCGAGTGCAGTGCGACGTTTGCAGCAAGCGGCCTCCCGCCATCAACAACTGGCATTTATTTTGACCCCCTGGCAGCAGCAACAGGAAGCTCGTGCTTACGTGAATCGTTTGCAACTGCAGTGGCAACAACAGCAATTGCAGGTGGCGGTAGTAAAGCGGCGAGCCGGCTGGCCATTACCTCCGTTTCCTTGCCCGGTGACAGGGCATCTGCCGGAGCGGCGTCGGCGGTTAGCATGAGTCGCGACAAACTTTGGTGGTATTTAGCGCTGCCGCAGTTGCTGCTGGATGAGCAGTTAAGCCTGCAGAGCGAAATCCAGCGGCAACAGCCGCAAGTGCTGTGCCGTAGCGATGGGCAGCGCGCGCGAACTGTCGTGCAAGCCAATACTGCGGCTCGTCATGCTGGGGTCAAACTCGGCATGGCTGAAGTTACCGCCAGTACATTAGTGCCTGAACTGCAGCAGCGAACCTATGATGAACAACGTGAAGAGCAGGTATTGCAACGGCTCGCTCAGTGGCTGCATCAGGACATTGCGCAAATTGCGCTATATCCACCGCAAGGCTTACTACTTGAAGTCGATGATTTGCAACGGTTGTATGGCGACTATGCTGGTGTGCAGCGTCAATTAGCGCGGCGCTTAGCCCGGGTTGCGGTAGGCTACCAAATCGCTGCGGGGTACAGTCCTTTAGTTGCCCGCATTTTGGCGCAGGTCCCGCAGCTCCGCTTTGAACCTATGCGCGCTGCAAAAAGCGAGCTACTAGAAAAGCTGCGACAGGTTCCTTTGCGGTTTGCTTTGCTCCCTGCTGCGCAACAGCAGCAACTTGAGAATGTCGGCATTCAGTGTCTGGGCGATCTGTTGCAGCTGCCGGTGGGCGAATTAGGTGCACGGTTTGGCCGCGCCATGGTGGCCTATGTGGCAGAGTTGCAGGGCGAACTGTTGCCCCCGCAGCGTTACTACCGGCCACCACTGAAGTTCTCCGAGCGTCTCGATTTAATGACCGAGGTAGCGTCCTGGCAACAGTTGTTATTCCCGTTGCGACGGTTGCTACAGCAATTAGAAGCTTTTTTGCAAAGCCGTCAATTGAGTGTGAGCTGTTTTACTTTGCTGGCACACCATCGGGATCAAAGTCAGACCCCGGTACGCATTGCCTTTGCCTTACCTTTATGGCGTCAGCGTGAGATGCAGCAGTTGGTGCAGTTGCAGTTAGAGCGTCAGCAACTCGCCACGCCAGCGCTGGAATTAAGTTTGCGGGCCGATGCGTTTCAGGCACGTGAAGTCACAGCGACGAGTTGGTTACCCGCACAGCAAGATGCGACGGCGCAGCGGGCTGAGCAACAGCAATTGCAAGCTTTGTTAGGCAAGTTGCAGGCGCGTTTAGGCACCGCTGCAGTGCAGCAGGCGCAGGCGCAAAATGACTGGCGCCCGGAAGCTGCACAACAATGGCAAACCGACTTACAGACCGCGAAGGGGCCGAGTCAGGGATTACCCCGCCCGCTTTGGCTGCTGCCTGAACCTGAGGCCATTGCCGTTCACGAATGGCAGTTGCAATGGGGCCCGGAGCGGATCCAAACCGGCTGGTGGGATGGGGAAGGCGTGCTCCGCGATTACTTTATTGCGGTGGATGCACTTGACCGGCAAGGCTGGATATTTCGTAGTCATGAGGAGTGGTACTTACATGGCTGGTTCAGCTGAGAAAAGCCTCCCGGACTGGCGCCCTATTGCGCTGAACTGTGTCAGTAATTACAGCTTTTTATATGGCGCTGCGCATCCTCATGAGTATGTCGAACGGGCATTGACGCTGGGCTACCAGGCCATTGCCATCACCGATGAATGTTCAGTTGCCGGCGTGGTGCGTGCTTATGTAGCGCAAAAAGATGTCGCCGCATCATTGCAGTTGTTGATTGGCAGCTTTTTTCAGGTTGAACAGCTGGGCGTGCTGATTGTTCTGGCGCGAAACCGGCAAGGTTACGGTCAGCTCTGCCGGTTGATTAGTCGTGGCCGGGAGCGCTGTGAAAAAGGCAGTTATCAGGTGTTTGCGGACGATTTCCTTAGCGGGCTGGATGATTGCCTGTTGCTGTGGCGCCCGCTTAACGACCTTGCCTTTAGTGCTTATCACCAGGCGCTGGGCGAAGCTTTTCCTGAGCGTCTCTGGCTGGCGTTCTCGCGTCATTTTTGCGTTGATGATGCCAGCCAGTACCGCCGCTATAACAACTATCACCAGCAAAGTCGGTTGCCGGTGGTCGCTGCTGACGAGGTACTCTACCCTGAGCCCGGACGGCAGCCGTTACATGATGTCGTCACTGCCATTCGCTTGCGACAAAGGGTCACGGAAGTGCGCACGCAACTGCGGCCAAATGCGGAGCATTATTTACGTGATGCGGCACAATTACAGCGCAGTTATCCACAGGACTGGCTTGCCGCTACTCAACAGGTCGCGCAGCAGTGCAGCTTTCAGCTCAGTGAATTGAGTTATGAGTATCCGGCGGAGCTGGTGCCGGCCGGGCTAACCGCCACCGCCTATTTACGGCAACTCGCTTATGCCGGAGCCAAAGAGCGCTTTCCGAATGGTTTACGGGCTGATGTGCAGGCCAAGCTGGAAAAAGAGCTCGCGTTAATTGCCGAGCTTCGCTACGAGTATTTCTTTTTAACCATCCACGACATTGTGCAATTTGCTCAGCAGCGCGACATTCTTTACCAGGGGCGCGGTTCCGCTGCAAACTCGGTGGTTTGCTATTGCCTGCAGATCACCGCAGTGAACCCGGATCAAATTGATGTACTCTTTGAGCGCTTTATTTCCAAAGAGCGCGATGAGCCGCCAGACATTGATGTAGATTTTGAGCATCAACGTCGTGAAGAGGTGATTCAGTACATTTACCAGAAGTACGGCCGTAAGCGCGCCGCATTAGCGGCAACCGTTATCCGCTACCGGTTGCGTAGTGCGTTTCGTGATGTTGGCAAGGTGCTGGGATTCAGCGAGCAGGAACTGGCGCATTATCTGCGCCAGATCGACCGCCGGGATCAGGATACCCCCTGGCAGCAACAGTTAGTGCAGTTGCAGTCGGGCCTGGCGACTACGGAGCGTGGCCGTTGGTTAGTGTCACTGACGGAGCAACTGCTGAAGTTTCCGCGGCATTTGTCGCAGCATGTCGGCGGCTTCGTTATTGCGGCTGGGGAGTTAGCCGATTTAGTGCCCGTTGAACATGCCAGTATGGCGGACCGGACCGTTATCCAATGGGACAAAGATGATCTCGAAACCCTTAAGCTGATCAAAGTGGATGTGCTGGCGTTGGGCATGCTGAGCGCGTTGCAGAAAATGCTGCAACTGGTGTGCAAACATTATCAGCGCCCGCTTGATCTGGCGAGCATTCCCACCGAAGACGCTAAAGTTTATGCGATGCTGCAGCGTGCAGACTCCGTTGGTGTGTTTCAAATCGAATCACGTGCGCAGATGAGTATGTTACCCCGCCTGCGCCCTGCTACGTTTTATGATTTGGTGGTGCAGATTGCTATCGTGCGGCCCGGGCCTATTCAGGGCGACATGGTGCATCCCTATTTACGCCGGCGTGCCGGTGAAGAAGCGGTGACCTATCCAAGTGAAGCGGTACGGCAAGTCACCGAGCGTACCCTGGGGGTACCGATCTTTCAGGAGCAAGTGATCAAGCTGGCGATGGTTGCCGCTGGCTTTAGCGGTGGTGAAGCCGATCAGCTGCGGCGCGCTATGGCGAACTGGCGCAGTACCGGTGAGTTACAGCAGTTTGAGACGAAGCTGATTAGCGGTATGCGCGAGCGCGGTTACAGTTTAGATTTTGCCCAGCGCATCTATCAGCAAATTTGTGGTTTTGGCGAGTACGGCTTCCCTGAGTCCCATTCGGCCAGTTTTGCTAACTTAGCCTATGCCTCGGCGTGGTTTAAGTACCATTACCCGGCGGCCTTTTACTGTGCATTACTGAATAGCTTACCTATGGGTTTTTACTCAGCTGAACAATTGTTGCAAGATGCCCGGCGCCATCATCTGACGGTGCTTCCTGTAGATATTCAAACCAGTACCTGGGCACATCAGTTGGTTGCCATGCAAAATGGTTATGCGATCCGCTTAGGTTTACGTTTGATCAAAGGGCTGGCCGCACAACACGTCGAGGCGCTGCTTGCCCGCCGGCCGCAACAGGGCTTTGCCTCGCTGCAGGAGCTGCGCCAACTCGGTGCCTCCCCTGCTCTTTTGCAGCGCCTGGCCGCCGCCGATGCATTACATAAAGTCAGCGGCCATCGTTTTCAAAGTCAGTGGCAGGCATTGGCGGTAAAGGCTGAGCAGCTACCCTTGTTTAGCACCATCGACGATACCGGCTCAGACCGCGCAACCTTAGCGCAATTGCCAACACCTACAGAGGTAAGTGATATAGCAGCGGATTATCGTAGTTTAGGCGCTTCAGTGCGGCGTCACCCGCTTGCCTTATTACGTGAGCGGCGATTGTTACGCGGTGTGCGTACGGCTGCGGAGCTCGCCGGCTGTCGTCATCAGCAGGTGGTTTGCGTGGCGGGGCTGGTCACCTGCCGGCAACGGCCTGGCACCGCAGGTGGGGTTACTTTTATTACTCTTGAAGATGAAACCGGTATGGTGAACGTGGTGGTCTGGCAAGCGACAGCACGGGCCCAACGCGAAGCCTACCTTACGGCGCAACTCCTAAAAGTGTATGGCAAAGTTGAAATTCACGGCGATGTGATTCATGTGATTGCCGGGCGTTTAGAAGACGGCGCGCCGTTATTGGCCGAGCTTGAGCTACAGGCCAACCGTTCGCGCGACTTTCACTAAGTTCTGTTTACACCGAGTGTACGTTCAAGGCGTATTCGTCTTTGAGCATCACGTAGTTCGCTGCGGACTCTGGCAAAAAGGCCAACTCTTCTTCATTAAGCTTACGTTGCTCTTGCACTGGGCTGCCGACATATAAATAGCCACTGCGCAGTACTTTACCTGGCGGAACCAGGCTCCCTGCACCAATGATAACGTCGTCTTCGACCACGACACCGTCCATGATCACCGCCGACATTCCTATTAATACGCGGGCACCGATGGTGCACCCATGTAGCATAACGTGATGACCGACGGTAACGTCCTCACCAATAATAAGCGGATGGCCGTCAGGGTTACGATTACTTTTGCGGCTTACATGCAACACACAGTTGTCCTGTATATTCGTGCGCGCACCGATACTAATGAAGTTCACATCACCACGGGCGGAAACGAACGGCCAGATGCTACTGTTTTCGCCTAAGGTTACGTCACCGACAATCACGGCACTCTGGTCAATGTAGACGTGTTCGCCGATAGTGGGTTCGACACCCTGATAACTACGAATATCTCCATTCATGCTTCTTACCTCTCAAATTGTTATCTTTTTGATCTAAGCGCTACTGCTTTAGACTAGCAGAAACCCTTATAAGGCGCGAGTTGATACAAAAAAGCAGCGATCTGAACAACAAACCAGCAGTCAGCATAAAAACATGCAAAAACTTGATTTAGGCGCTTGACGTGGCGACTTAAATCTCTAAAATGCGCTCCACGCTTGAGGCAGGCAACGAAGCCGCCGAAAGTAGCAGTTTAGAGTCTTAAAAAATTTAGCCGAAAGGCTTGACACTAAACGCCGAGGCTGTAGAATACGCCGCCTTGCTTGCTGCAACGCAAGCCTGCTTTTTAGGAAAGCAGAACGTTCTTTAACAATATACCAAGCCAAGCAAACTGTGTGGGCACTTACCGGATTCAGGCAGAGAAAAGCATCTTCGGATGCGAGTATTCTTTCGTATAACGAAGAGAATACACCTGACTGATTGGAAAAGTGCTTAACAAATTAAGATTTATTAAGTCATTGATTCAATGGGTCGATTAAACACTTTAAACTGAAGAGTTTGATCATGGCTCAGATTGAACGCTGGCGGCAGGCCTAACACATGCAAGTCGAGCGGTAACAGGAAGAAGCTTGCTTCTTTGCTGACGAGCGGCGGACGGGTGAGTAAAACTTGGGAACTTGCCTTTAGGCGGGGGACAACCACGGGAAACTGTGGCTAATACCGCATAATGTCTACGGACCAAAGTGGGGGATCTTCGGACCTCACGCCTAAAGATGGGCCCAAGTGAGATTAGC